>CAYUYJ010000006.1:0-149772 GCA_964449325.1 uncultured Lachnospiraceae bacterium
AAGAATAATCCTTGATAGCTCAATGGTAGAGCACACGGCTGTTAACCGTGGTGTTGTAGGTTCGAGCCCTACTCAGGGAGTTAAGGCTCCGTGGTCAAGCGGTTAAGACATCGCCCTTTCACGGCGGTAACACGGGTTCGATTCCCGTCGGAGTCATTTTGTCGATAACTTTCTGTTGACTGTAAATTATCGATTTGTTACAATTAAAAATAGTTAACTAAGGCGCCATGGCCAAGTGGTAAGGCAAAGGTCTGCAACACCTCTATCACCAGTTCAAATCTGGTTGGCGCCTCTTCTAAAAACCTCGAAAATGCAAGTTTTTCGAGGTTTTTATACATCTTTCAGTTCTTTCAAAAAATCTAACGGGTCTTTATCAGTAGTGTGAATAAAGTGCATCAGCATATAGGCACACATAATGGCGACCTTTTCTTCCTTTAAAATTCGTTTGCATTCTTCACGGTCGGCAAGAATAATCTGAATGTCTTCCCCGACTTCCTGATGATGGTTTGTGGGGAGACCCGTGCAATAACCGTAAACGGTACCACAGCATTCATCGGTCATTCCGATAGTGGTAAAGTAAGGCTTGGTATAGGCTTCAGAGACAGAGACAGGCTGAAACTGCAAGCCGGTTTCCTCGTACATTTCCCTAATGGCACAAGCATTCATGTTCTCCCCTGTCTCTACAAGACCGGCAGGAAATTCGTAAATATAGTCATTGATGGGATAACGAAATTGTCTGATTAAAACAAGCTTATCCTTCTGTTCACCATAGACAGCATAGATGATGACACCATCGGGAGTATTGTTTTGGGTGGAAATTTTTAAGTTCTCAATCTGCGGGGCACGGGAGGCAATAAAATAAGGAGAGGTGCTTCCATCACGGTGGAGTGCTTCTGCCTCATAGATATTCAAAAAACGGTTATTAGTTTGTTTCTTTATTGATTTAATACGGTTCATGCTCATTGCGGCGCGTATCCTTTCGTTATTTTCCTATACATTTTTCCAAATTTATTATTACACTTTTTATTGAAAAAGTCGATAAGTAGAATACAGATAACGAAACTGCAAACGGATTTGCAGAGAATGATTTTAAGGAGGAAATCGAACGAAGAACGTTTGGAAGAAATAATTTGAAAACGAGATATTTACTTTTAGATGAAATACGTGGGCTGACTCTGCTAAGTATGATTATGTACCACTTGGTATGGGATTTGGTTTATCTTTTCGGAACAGACTGGGAATGGTACTCGGGCGAGGCAGGCTACTTGTGGCAGCAAAGTATTTGCTGGACCTTTATTTTCCTTTCCGGTTTTTGCTGGTCACTTGGAAAAAGAAAATTAAAACGGGGAGCGACAATCTTTATCGGTGGAATACTGATTACGGCTGTTACTGTTTTTGTAATGCCCGAAAACCGGGTAGTTTTTGGTGTCCTTACATTGCTTGGGTCATGTTCTCTTTTGATGCTTCCTTTGGAGAAGCTGTTAAAAAAATGCCCGTCGCCGATAGGATTGACCGCCAGCATTTTTTTGTTTGTGCTGTTTAGAAATGTCAACAATGGGTATCTGGGATTTGAAACATGGAAGCTGATAAAACTGCCGGAAGGGCTGTATCAGAATATAGTTACGACATATTTAGGTTTCCCGGAAGCCGGTTTTTTTTCCACAGATTATTTCTCGGTCTTACCGTGGATATTTTTGTACATAGCAGGGTATTTTTGCTATCAACAGATGAAAGGGAAGGACAGATTGGGAGTATTGGTACGACAAGTCCTGGCACCATTGGAGTGGCTTGGCAGGCATTCACTTGAGATATATCTGGTTCACCAGCCGGTTATTTATTTTGTATTGAGTTTATGTATAGGGGGAAATGTGAACTTTCTGTGAAATTAGCACTCACGGCTTGACAGTGCTAATAATAGATGTTATATTACAACTAGAACAAGAGAAAGAGATAAAAACTCAAACCCATGATTCTAAAAATAATAATATGGCAGAAATTGTCACCTGCCGTAAGGTGCGGCAGTACTTAAGAATGGAGGAATGACTTATGATGATGATGCCTAGTATTTTTGGAGAAAACTTATTTGATGAGATGATGAACTTCCCGTTTGATTTTGAGGATGATTTTTTTGGCAAACGGAATCCTTTATATGGAAAGAATGCCAAGAACCTGATGAAAACGGATGTGAAGGAAAAAGAAGGCGGTTATGAAGTAGATATAGACCTTCCGGGCTTTAAAAAAGACGAAATTAATGCAAAACTGGAGGATGGTTATCTGACCATCAGTGCCGCAAAAGGACTGGACAAAGATGAGCAGGATAAAGACGGAAAATACATCCGGAAAGAGCGTTATGCCGGTCACTGCCAGAGGAGCTTCTATGTAGGAGAAGACGTGAAGGAAGAAGATGTCAAAGCGAAATTTGAAGACGGTATTTTGAGGCTTGAGATCCCGAAAAAGAATGCCGAAGCGGTGGAACAGAAGCAATATATTGCAATTGAAGGATAGCGGATAGTCGGGAAATGCTGTCCGGCAATAAAAAAGCAGATGAAAATGTGAGGTGCGCCCCTTAGAGCTTAGCTTTAAGGGGCGCTTCACGTGAAAGCAAGCTTGGGATGTTTTGCAATGTCTGCTATAATGTTTTATTAAAGTACCACTTGTTGCATGGAATAGTGATTTTGATAGCACATTTCATATTCTATATTTTTGTAATACTGAATATTATCGTAAAAGGGAAGAAAAGGGATAAAGCATAATGAAAAAAATAGTAATGTTCATAAACGGAATCGAAACCCAGGGTTATTTTTCCATACAAATGGGAAAAGCCTTTGCGAGCATGGGAAAACAGATTTTTTATTATGATTATTGGGAGGAAGAAATCTCCTTCCGAAAGCTTCGAGACTTTATTGAGCCGGGCAATACGATGATGATTACTTTTAACTTTCACGGTCTGGAAGAAGACGAGAAATTTTACGGAAAAGATGGCGGTATTTTTTGGGATATCTATGATATTCCCTGCTTCAATATCGTGGTAGACCATCCGATGTATTATCACAAATTTTTAAAAAAACTTCCTCAGAAATACTTTCAAATCAGTATTGACCGTTATCATGAAAGCTACATGAAAAAATACTGGAACGAGATTACACTGGGACCATTCCTGCCTCTTGCGGGGACGAGACTTCACCCGGAAAAGCCGCTTTTACCGATAAAAGAGCGCCCTATCGACATTATTATAACGGGGAACTATACTCCGCCGGAAACTTTCAATAAGTATATTGGACGGATTGATGAGGAATATACCCGTTTTTATATGGATATGATCCGGGACTTGCAGGATAATTCTGAAAAAACCATTGAGCAGATGGCAGAGGAGCATCTTAGAAACGAGATACCCGGAGTAACGGAAGAGGAAATCCGGGAAACCATGGGAAATCTCACCTTTATTGATCTATATGTGCGTTTTTGGCTGCGGGGAGAAGTAATCCGGCAGCTTGCAGACAGCGGCTTACAGGTACATACTTGTGGAAAGGGATGGAATCTGCTAAATTGCAGGCATCCTGAAAATATTATAGAGCATGGCGGAATGGACTCGGAGGGGTGTCTGAAAATGCTGGAAAAGAGTAAAATTTCCGTAAATGTAATGCCTTGGTTTAAGGACGGTGCTCATGACCGGATTTTTAATTCCCAGTTAAACGGTGCGGTGTGCATCAGCGACAGCAGTATTTATTTGCGGGAAATTTTTACGGACGGAAAAGATATTTTGTTTTATGGACAGAACAACACAGAAGGGGTGCCGGGGATGGTGCGTGAACTGTTGGCGGATGAAGACAGGATGCAGCGGATAGCTGAGGCAGGATATAGGACGGCGGCAAACGGGCATACTTGGGAGACATATGCTAAATTACTGCTTGCATTTGTGGACAAGGTGTGCTAGTCTAATAATCACCCTCGGCGTCAGTGGACGTCGGTGTAATCTTACAACTTCATAGAAGGCTGTCAAAAGGCAGTTTATTTTACCTGCGGTTTTCTTTGGGAAGATCATTCGGAAATTGATCTTCGACGGAAAGGCAGACCGACTTGGCAAGATATTGGAGTGTCAAAGGATTCTCAAAATATTACTACCAGGAGGAAGCAAACATGATTGAAATGTCTCATGTAAGCAAGACTTACAAAGTCTCTAAACGAAATGCAGGGGCAGTCTCTGCACTAAAAAGCGTATTCCATAGGGAGTACGAACAGGTACATGCGTTAATAGACGTATCTTTTACCATTAAAGAAGGGGAAATGGTGGGCTATATCGGACCAAACGGAGCCGGAAAAAGCTCAACCATCAAAATTCTGAGTGGTATTCTGACACCGGATGACGGGACCTGTCTGATAAATGGATTGACTCCATGGAAGGACCGTATCCGGCATGTAAAAGAAATCGGCGTGGTGTTTGGGCAGCGAAGCCAGTTGTGGTGGGATGTGCCGGTTGCTGATTCTTATGAACTTCTCAAGGATATTTACCGTATCCCGGCAAATACTTATAAACAAAATAAAGAAGAGCTTACAGAACTTCTGAATCTGGGGGAATTGTTAAAAACGCCCGCAAGGCAGTTGTCACTTGGACAGCGCATGCGTTGTGAGATTGCAGCTTCCCTGTTACATAGTCCGAAGATTCTTTTTCTGGACGAGCCAACTATCGGATTGGATGCGGTTTCCAAGCTTGCCGTTCGTGAGTTTATCTGTAACCATAATAAGCTGCATAAGACGACCGTGATATTGACAACTCATGATATGCAGGATATTGAAGCACTGACGGAGCGGATTATTCTGATTGGGAAAGGGCAGATTCTTCTGGACGGTACCATTGAAGATATTAAACGCGGCAATGAAAACATGGATGAGGCACTTGCGGCTCTCTATCGGGAATACGATATTTAAGGAGGGGAGAACGGATGAAAAAATATATTTCTTTTTTCCGGCTTCGTTTTTCCATGGGACTGCAATATCGAAGTGCAGCGCTGGCTGGGATTGCAACGCAGTTTGTGTGGGGATTTATGGAAGTTTTGATGTTTCGTGCCTTTTATGAGGCGGATGCGGAAGCCTTTCCCATGACTTTGCAGGCAACCTGCACCTATGTCTGGATGCAGCAGGCATTTCTGACTCTTTTTATGGCATGGATGATGGAAAATGAAATTTTTGAATCCATTGTAAATGGAAATATTTCTTATGAATTGTGCAGACCGATTCATATTTATGATATGTGGTTTGCAAGAAGCATTGCGGTACGATTGTCCAAGGTAGTGCTGCGGTGTTTTCCGGTTCTTTTAGTAAGTACCTTGCTGAAACCGCCCTACGGATTGATGGCACCGGTCAGCGTTAAGGCTTTTTTACTATTCCTTGTGACTCTTATTTTGGGGGCATTGGTGACGGTGGTTTTCTGTATGCTCATTTATATCACTTGTTTTTTCACCGTTTCTTCTATGGGAGTGCGTATGGTGGCAATGTCTGTGGTGGAATTTTTTCAGGGCGCAGTCATTCCGATTCCTTTTTTCCCGGATAATATCCGAAAGGTGATGGAGCTGTTACCCTTCGCAGCAATGCAGAATGTGTCATTCCGTATTTACAGCGGAGACCTTACAGGAGCGGAAATGGAAAAGGCGATTCTTTTGCAGATATTTTGGCTGTTTGTGCTGGTGGCAGTGGGAAAGCTGTTGAGCAGGCTTGCCATGAAGAAGGTAGTGGTGCAGGGAGGATAAGCAAAATGAGAATAATAGAAGGGATTAAGGACGGGCTGCATTTGTATGCCCACTATTTTAAAATACAATTTCGCAGTGCAATGCAGTATAAAGCATCTTTTTTATTGACTTGCATTGGGCAGTTTTTGGTTTCGTTTAATGTTTTTTTAGGTGTTTTCTTTATGTTTCGGAGGTTTCACGGCGTAAAAGGCTATACTTACAGTGATGTGCTTCTTTGTTTTGGTATTACACTGATGGAATTTTCAATGGCGGAGATGATAGCGAGGGGCTTTGATACGTTCCCGTCCATGATTTCAAACGGAGTTTTCGATAGAATTATGGTGCGTCCCCGAAATGAGATTTTTCAGGTATTGGGGCAAAAAATCGAATTTACAAGAATTGGAAGAATGCTGCAGGCAATTGTGATGTTTTCTTACGGAATTGTGAAGAGTGGAGTACATTGGACGGCGGCAAAGATATTGACGGTGGTTTTCATGCTGCTTGGCGGAATGGCAGTATTTTGCGGAATTTTCTTAATGTACGCATCCATTTGCTTTTTTACGCTGGAAGGTCTGGAATTTATGAATATTTTGACAGATGGTGCGCGAGAGTATGGAAAATATCCGGTTAATATTTACGGAAAAAAGGTGTTGCTTCTCTGTACGTTTGTGGTGCCCTATGCTTTAGTGCAGTATTATCCGCTTTTGTTTCTTTTGGACAGAGGAGCATGGTGGTATGTGTTCCTTCCTGCGGGTGGCTTGCTGTTTTTGATTCCGTGCTATTTGGTTTGGAGATTCGGAATGTCTCATTATAAATCGACAGGTTCATAAATATAAATATCAGAAAAAATTAAGAAGTTATAAAAGGAAATTAAAGAATTGTTTTATAAGATGAAAAGGAATTCAAAAACGTGAAGATTTGGATTTCATAGCAACAAATAATGCATGAACAGAGTGTGATAAATAAGGGTGAATGGATATGGAACGAAGGAGAGAAATAACTTGGAGAAGGGGAGCCGGAATATTTGGACTGGCAGTGGGGATATTCTGTCTGGTCTACTTTCTGCTGATGGCAATATTTACGGGACTTGCATCAAAATTTAATTTTATCTGGCTTCCGATGGGACTTTTCTTTTTAGGAATCGGTATAGTTCTTTTCAAGAGTAAAATTGTGCTGCCGAAGGCTATGCGAAATATTATTCTGACGGTTGCAGTGGTTGGAATGCTTCTTTTCCTGAATGTGGAAGGTTTGATTATTTCCGGCTTTTTTCAGTCGGGAGAGGATAATCTGGATTATGTGGTTGTACTTGGTGCACAGATGAAAGCGAGCGGACCGAGTATGGTTCTGCAATCCAGACTGGATGAGGCAATTGTTTATTTGGAAAGGAATCCGGAAACGAAGGTCATTGTCTCAGGCGGACAGGGAAGCGACGAACCGATTAGCGAAGCGGAAGGCATGAAAAACTATTTGGTACAGAACGGAATTGATGAGAGTCGAATTTTCATGGAAGACCAATCCGTGAATACGAACCAGAATTTGAAGTTTAGTGCGGAATATATCAATATAAAAGAAGACCATGTTGGAATTGTTACCAGTAACTTTCATATTTACAGAAGCGTGAAGCTTGCCAAAAAGCTGGGATACAGGAATGTATGCGGAATTGCGGCAGAATCTTATGCATTTCTATTGCCGGCGAATATGCTGCGGGAGTGTGCGTGTGTGGTTTATTATACTTTGACGGGTGGCATATAAAACAATGTAACTGTTCAGAAACCTCTTATTCAAAGATGAATTTTTTCTGCAACAAAGTTGTGTTTCAATAGTTGATAGGTTGAAGACATAAGAGGAGATTTTTAATATGAAAAAAATAAGATTAATTTATTGTTACAAGTAGTTCTTGGTGGTATTGCATTTGTATATGTTCTTGCATTTTTGAAGATCATTATGTTCAAAAACGGTTTTAGTACAGAATTACGAGATTTGCAGCTACAACCATTTCAGTTTATGAAAGATTTGGGAGCTGAGGGCGTTTCGAATGATGTGTGGCTTAAGAATGTTGCCGGAAATATTGCAATGTTTATACCACTTTCCATTCTGATTCCATGTTTTTTCAGAAAAGTGACTTTCGGAAAGATGGTATTAATTGGCGGAGGAATTAGTCTGGCTGTTGAAGTGATACAGTATTTTGTAGGACTTGGATGTACCGATATTGATGACTTCATTTTGAATACAACGGGAACCTTGATTGGAGCAGTATTATATTTTGGATTTTTTGCAAAGGCAAGAAAATGGAATTTATTGGTGTCAGCGTTGTTTCTGGCTGTATTTGGTTGCTGTGGAGTTCTTTCATTGTGGTTGTATGCGCCAAGTATGCTTCCAATGCAGATAGAGTATAATAACGAAGAGGTGTTAGACGGGGTAGAAAAGGAGTCTTTTGATATCGAAGCAGTTTGTACTGACGTTGATGACACTACTGTGTATTTAAGAGAAAACTCTGCTTCAAAGAATGATAAGGACTGTACCCGTGTGGATGTAAAAAGCTACCCTCTTGCAAAGGAAGCGACAATGATTATAAAAGAAAATTCGTATACATATTCTCCGAACGGAAATATTCAGAAAATGACGGTATCTTATTCAAAAGCAGATTTGAAGGCTGTGAAGGATATCTTAGAAGATGGAGTTTTTATTTCCATTTGGTTGAATGATGCAGGGGAATGTGAGAGAGCAATTTTTTCGGTGTATGCTAACTAATATTATCTCCTGTAACAGTTCAGCCTTCACGTATTGCTTTTTAGTACACAGAAGGCTAACTATCCTGCTAAAGTCTACCCAATTTATGAAGATTGAGTTATAATATACATATTGTCAGTTACGTTAAATCAATGGAAGCATAAGAGTCTGATTGGAGGAGATACTTGTGGAAATGGAGAAAGAATTAGAGCAGTTGAAAAAAATAATTGACGAGAGCGACAATATTGTATTTTTCGGCGGAGCAGGAGTTTCCACGGAAAGCGGAATACCGGATTTTAGAAGTGTGGATGGGCTATATAACCAAAAATACGATTATCCTCCGGAAACAATTTTAAGTCATACCTTCTACCGGAATCATTGTGAGGAATTTTATCGGTTTTACAGAGATAAAATGCTGTTTACCGATGCGGAACCGAATATGGCACACAAAAAACTTGCACAGTGGGAAGAAGAAGGAAAGCTGAAAGCGGTCATTACACAAAATATTGACGGACTGCACCAGAAAGCAGGAAGCAAAGAGGTATTGGAACTGCACGGAAGTGTCTTACGCAATTATTGTGAGAAATGCGGAAAATTCCATGATGTGAATTTTATCATAAACTCGAAGGGTGTTCCGAAATGTGAATGCGGTGGGTTTGTGAAACCGGATGTGGTTTTGTATGAAGAAGGGTTGTCTCAGGAAACGTTGCAGAAATCCGTTTCTTATATCAGCAATGCGGATGTTCTGATTATCGGGGGGACCTCTCTTGCGGTATATCCGGCAGCCGGGCTGATTGATTATTACAGAGGAAACAAATTGGTTTTGATAAATAAAACACCGACACCCAGAGACAAGCAGGCAGACTTGGTTGTATATGGAAGTATCGGAGAAATATTTGGAGCGTTGTAATGGATATTAAAGTAGGAAATGTTGTCAGATTGAAAAAAAAGCATCCCTGCGGTAGCAGTGAGTGGGAAGTGCTTCGGATTGGAGCAGATTTCAGACTGAAATGCCTGGGGTGCGGACATCAGATTATGATAGCGCGTAAGCTGGTGGAAAAAAATGTGAAGGAAATTAAAGAAAAAGCTTAACGAAGCAAAATAGTAATAGAAAAAGACCAATTGTTCGTAAAGAATGATTGGTCTTTTTGCAGTGCGCCTTGCGGCGCACGTTTCTAAGGAAATTAGAGAACTTGATTGCGAAAACACTTTGCGGTAAGTTTGAGAGCCTGCTTCTGGCTGTCGGTGAGTCCTGAAAGGGATAAATGATCTTGTCCGGTTGCTTCGAAGCCGAGTAAATAGTCGGTTGAAACTTTATATATTGAAGCCAGTTTCATGAGGGCGTCTAAAGAGGGCTGTCTGCTCGCGTTTTCGTATAATCCGATAAGGCTTTCGGATACATTTAGTAATTCAGCAACTTGTTCCCTTGAGAGATTACAGTTGATACGGGACATTTGTAAACGTTTATTTAATCCATTTATCATTCATACTTCTCCTTTTTAATGGTTAGTATATTAAAGCTTTTGCTACGAGGGGTTGCGAAACGCTACTTAAAGTATTAAAATGTGACTAAAAGTAGTATTTCGCAACAACAGAAAATAAAATGGAGAATTTGGAAGATACTTAGGAGAAAGATGATATATGCTTTTTAATTCATATGTTTTTATTTTGGGCTTCCTGCCAATTTGTATTTTGGGATATTTCGGGTTAAATTATTTTTCAAAGAGAAAATGGGGGCAGATATTTTTATTAGCCATGTCTGTATGGTTTTATGGATATTATAATGTACACTATCTTTTTCTTATTTGGGGAAGTATTTTTTATAATTTTGGCAGTTATTCATTGTTAGTAAAGTTAAAGAAAAAGGAACTGCGGAAAGTAGTTTTGCTTTTTTCAATAGCAGCTAATATAGGTGTTCTATTTTATTTCAAATACTATAATTTTTTTGTTTCAAATGTAAATTCTGTGTTTGGTATAAATTTCCCTATAAAAGAAATTGTTCTGCCTTTGGGAATCAGTTTCTTTACTTTTCAGCAGCTTTCGTTTGTTATAGATGCATATAGAAATGAAATATCAAAATGTAGTCTGCTAAATTATGCTTCCTTTGTTCTTTTTTTTCCACAATTAATTGCAGGACCGATAGTAATGCATGATGAACTGCTTCCTCAATTTGAAGAAGAAAAAAGAAAACATTTTAATTGGGAAAATTTTTCAAAGGGAATATATATTTTTGCATTAGGGATGGCAAAAAAAGTTTTAATTGCGGATACATTTGGAAATGCAGTTAATTGGGGGTATGCCAATATTTCCGGTTTGAATACTACAAGTGCAATTATTGTGGTACTTTCCTACACTTTTCAGATTTACTTTGATTTTTCAGGATATTCGGATATGGCAATAGGAATCGGTAAAATGCTAAATATTGATTTACCGATGAATTTCAATTCCCCATACAAAGCATTGACAATTGATGAATTTTGGAACCGATGGCATATTACTTTGACAAGATTTCTTACAAAATATGTTTATATTCCTTTAGGAGGAAGCCGAAAAGGGAAAGGAAAGACATATTGCAATATATTAATTGTATTTTTTATTAGCGGTTTATGGCATGGTGCGGCGTGGACCTTTGTGATCTGGGGACTGTGTCACGGAGCGTTTATGGTGATAACAAGACGATTCCGCGCGCTATTTGCGAAAGTTCCGGTTTTTATAAATTGGATTATTTCATTTTCTTTTATTAACATAACGTGGATTATTTTTAGAGCAGAAACGTTTACTGATGCAATAGAACTAATGAATCAAATATTACGCTTGGATTTTGGAAAAGTCAGTACGGAGATAACGGACTGCTTTAATTTGATAGAATTTTTGTCTGCTATGGGAATACTAAACCTTTATTCTCTTTTAGATAAATGTCCGCATTTGTTTTTAATAATTGCATTTATTGTTGCAGGATATTTTGCATTTGTGTCTCCAAATGCGAATGAGAAAATGCAAAAGTTTACTCCGGGAGTTTATAAGATATTCTCGACCGCTGTATTGCTGGTATGGTGCATCTTTTCTTTTGCGGGAATGAGTACGTTTTTATATTTCAACTTTTAGATGAGGAGGATTCCAATGAAGTCATATAAAAAATGGAGTATCGGTTGTTTACTGACAACTGTATTGATATTGATTATAGGCGGTGCAATAACGACAGTAATTGATCCTTTTTTTCATTATCATGCCCCGTTAAATTTTCTCGAATATCCGATCAATAATCAAAGGTATCAGAATGATGGCATTGCAAAAAATTTTAAATATGATGCTATAATTATAGGGACTTCTATGGTCGAAAATTTTAAGACTACGGAATTTGATGAGGTTTATAATGTACATTCTATTAAGGTACCTTATTCGGGAGCAAGTTATAAGGAAATAAATGATGCTCTTGAAAGAGCCATAAAAGCAAATCCTGAGCTTGGAACGGTTATAAGATGTCTGGATTATAATCGACTTATGGATGATAAAAATGCGTTGACACATGAACCTGATTCTTATCCCAATTATTTATATGATGATTTTTTGTTGAATGACACAAATTATATTTTTAATAAGACTGTTTTATTCCGTGAAACATGGGAAGTGATAGCTTATACTAAACAGGGAGAAAAAACGCCTGGCTTTGACGAGTATTGTAGTTGGAGCGATGCTTCATCTTTTGGTAAGGAATTTTTGGATGCAAGCTATAAAAGACCGGAAAAGTCTAAAGAGATATTTGAAATGCAGGAGACAGATTATATAAAACTGCGGGAGAATATTACTCAAAATGTAATTAATCTTGCGCAAAAGAATCCACAAGTAAAATTTTATTATTTTTTTCCACCATATAGCATATATTATTGGGATTCCTTGTACCGTAAAGGAAATTTGGAAGCGCAGTTAAATGCAGAAAAAGAAGCGTTGGAATTGATACTGGAATGCGATAATGTTTATATATTTTCCTTTTTTGATGAGTTTGATTTAATTTGTAATTTGGATAATTATAAAGATTTTCTTCATTATAGCGGAGAGATTAATTCCCAGATTTTAAAATGGATGAACAATGGTGAACATAGAATTACAAAGGAAAACTATAAAGAGTATTGTGACATAGTTTATGATTTTTATACTTCATACGATTATGATACTTTATTTGTTGAATAGGGAAACTGTTCAAAATTCTTGTGGGGTATGATTTATATGTATCGTGAAAAATAATTTTTATACAATAGTGACAAAGCAAAGAAATCATGCTAAACTATTTCAAAAGCATTTAGTTCATTATCTAATATCAATCTGCCTTTTGCGTATGCAGAAGGCAGTCTTGTCCGAAAGGACATTCTGACGAAATCATGCTTTTATTCCAAATATGAAATGAATACGGTAGGAGATTTTGTCGGAAGGATATCTCCTGTCAAAACAAAAAGGAGGTATCATGGGAAAGAAAGATATTACACTAAAAGACTATCTGTCGGATGGCAGACGATATGCGGACTTGCTTAATGGCAGCATTTTTCAGGGCAGACAGGTTATTCGTGGGGAAATGCTTACAGATGCGAATACGGTACAGGCAAAATCTGAGGATAAAACCATTTTGGAAAGAACTAATGATATCGTTATGAAACAGACGGCAGATGGGAAACTATTTGCAGTGTGGGTGGTTGCTAATCAGGAACATATTGATTACACTATGCCTGTCCGTGTGATGCTTCAGGAATCACTGGAGTATGACAGACAGTTGAAAGAAATCAGAAGGCAGAATAGAAGGAATGAGAAAATACAATCAAAAGAGGATAAAGTGTTTCAAAATGATGCAGAATTTTTATCGGGGATTCGCAGAAAAGATCGTCTGCAGCCGGTTGTAACGTTGGTGGTTTACTGGGGAAAAGAAAAATGGCAGGGGGCACAGAGCCTTCATGACATTATAGATTTTGGGGAAGATGTTAATCTTGCCCAAAATATGAAATTGCTTGTTCCGAAATATCCACTGCACTTTCTGAATCTGACAGAGAGGAACAATTATGACTGCTTCCAAACTGAGTTAAGGATATTGTTTGAACTCTATGCCAGAAGAAATAACAAACTGGAATTTTGGAATTATGTAAATAGACACGAAGAGTGTAAGCAGTTAGATAAGGAGACTTATCAGACACTTGGAGTTCTTACCAACTCAAAGCGTTTGCAAAACGGGATATACATAAGAGCAGGAAAACAACAGGAAACGGAGGAAATAAATATGTGTCAGGCAATTGAAGAATTGATAGAAGATGGAAAAAAAGAAGGACAACGGTTAGGAAGACAAAGGATGCTGTACGAACTGGTGCGTGATGGAATGCTTTCAGCAGAAGCAGCAGCTCGGAAAGCCTCTATGACAAAACAGGATTTTCTGATGGGAATGAAGCGGGCTGGATTTTTTATACAAAAAAATAACGAAAAGGCTTGAAAATTAGGGAAAAGCGTGCTATCATATAACTCCGTGATATAAAATCCTTGCTCCCGATAAGACGGGGGCCAGAGACCAAAAGGAGGTAACAGCATGAACAAATATGAATTAGCCGTTGTTGTTAGTGCAAAAATCGAAGATGATGAAAGAGCTGAAGTAATCAACAAAGTGAAAGCCCTTATTGAAAGATTCGGCGGACAGATCACAAACGTTGATGAATGGGGTAAGAAGAGACTTGCTTATGACGTTCAGAAAATGAAAGAAGCTTTCTACTATTTCATCCAATTCGATGCTGATTCCACGACTCCGGCAGAAATCGAGAGCCGTATCCGTATTATGGATAATGTAATCAGATATTTATGCGTAAAACAGAACGAGGCATAATAGAAAGCGAGTAGAGTAGTATGAATAAAGTAATTCTTATGGGCCGTTTAACAAGAGACCCGGAAGTGAGATACTCACAGGGTGAAAATGCAATGGCAATTGCCAGATATACACTTGCGGTTGACCGCAGAGGAAGCCGTAATAACAGTGGTGACCAACAGACCGCAGACTTCATCGGATGTGTTGCATTCGGTAAAGCAGGGGAATTTGCAGAGAAATATTTCCGCAAAGGAACTAAGATTGCGATTACAGGTCGTATCCAGACTGGTAGTTATACCAATAAGGATGGCGTAAAAGTATATACTACTGACGTAGTTGTAGAGGAACAGGAATTTGCGGAAAGCAAGAACAGTTCCGGTGCAGACGGAGGTTTTGGAGGCGGTATGAGCAGACCGGAGCCTTCGGGAGCAGGCGACGGCTTCATGAATATTCCGGACGGAATTGATGAGGAGTTGCCGTTTAACTAAGATTGATTTTTAGATAGGAGGCATTATCATGGCTTACAATAAAGCAGAGAAATCTGATTCTCCGATGAGAAAAAGAGGCGGAATCCGCAGAAGAAAAAAAGTTTGCGTATTCTGTGGAAAAGATAACGTAATTGATTACAAAGATACAAATAAGTTAAAAAGATATGTATCTGAAAGAGGAAAAATTCTTCCGAGAAGAATTACAGGCAACTGTGCAAAGCACCAGAGAGCACTTACTGTAGCAGTTAAACGTGCAAGACACATTGCTTTGATGCCTTATACATGTGATTAATAAAAAGAGCCGGTTATCCGTAAGGGTAGCCGGTTTTTTAGCCGGTTTTTTGGTAAAATAAATTGTAATATTGTGCAAATAATGCTATAATTTTCTTATTGACAGACATTTTACAAACGAGTAGGAGAGAAGGTTATGGCAAAAGAGGTAAATGCACAGACAGATGTAAAGGAATGGAAAAAAACGATTGAAGGGGAAATCAAGCATCATGTAGTTGTGATTGTGGCAATTGCACTGGCGATTCTTACGGCATTATCTATGATTGTAAATTTTGTATGTACAAACTTGCTTTTAAATGAAGCAATAGGTGAAATGGGGCAGGAGTCAGCGGAGAAGTTGCAAAGTCATTTTATTGTATCGGTGGGAATTAGCGGATTGATTATTGCTGTCGGATGTGTTGTTTTGACAGTGGTAGCATCAGGGCTTGCGATTAAACTTGCAAAGGGGATTGGCACACCGGTCAAGTTATGTACGGAACGATTGCAATTACTGGCAGAAGGTGATTTGCATTCTCCGGTTCCGGAAATTAATCGTACAGATGAGAACGGATTGCTTGCAAAGGCAACGAATGATATCGTAGATACAACAAAAACAATTATAGAGGATATATATTATGTGATGGATGCCATGGGGGATGGTAATTTTGCAGTACGAACCAATGCAAGGGAAAGCTTTATAGGTGACTTTGGGGCTATTTTGAATGCAGAGAGAAAGATTGCACAGCGGCTTAGTGAAACAGTGCTGGGTATTCAGGAGGCGGCACAACAGGTAACGTCCGGTTCTTCCCAGCTCTCCGATAGCGCACAGAATCTTGCGGAAGGAGCAACAGATCAGGCAAGCAGTGTGGAAGAACTTCTTGCCACAGTAACGGATGTTACGGATCGAGTAGTTAAGAGTTCACAAGAGGCTTCAAACGTAGGAAAAAATGCACAACAAATGGGAGAAGAGGCAAAAGAAAGCACCGGTCAGATGGAGCGTATGAGGGAGGCAATGCAGAGAATCAGCGAGAAGTCTTCCCAGATTTCCGGTGTTATTCAGAGTATTGAGGAAATTGCAGACCAGACCAATCTTCTTGCACTAAATGCTTCCATAGAGGCAGCGAGAGCGGGAGAAAGCGGCAAAGGCTTTGCAGTAGTTGCCAATGAGATTGGAAATTTGGCAAAACAGTGTGGAGAAGCGGTTGAAAATACAAGAAAACTGATTGAAGATTCCTTAAGAGAAGTAGAAAGTGGCCATGAAATTGTAAATTCGACTGCAAAGAGTTTGGAGGATTTAATTAGCGGATTGAGCGTTATTGTGCAAGAAATCGAGCAGGTAAGTGAGGTATCAGCGCAACAGGCAGAAATGATTAAACAGATTAATGCGGGTATCGAGCAGATTTCTGATGTTGTGGAAGAAAATTCGGCATCTGCACAGGAATGTTCGGCGACCAGTGAGCAATTAAGTGCACAGGCGGTTACTATGAATGAGATGATGGAGAAGTTCCAGATAAGAAGAGACTAGAAATAGTGTCATTACGAGAGGGAAGAGTAGGAATTACTCTTCTCTTTCTACATTTTCCGTTTTAAAACAAGAAAACATCTCCGGATTCTACAAAAGAATTTTATAGCATATTGGCCGGAAAAATGATATACTGTTATTCGTATATGAATGATAATAGGGGAGGCGGCAGCCGTGGTGCTGTTTGCTGATTTGATAGAGGATTGGCAGGTATGGAAAGGCATGGTAATAAAATGAAAAACAGAATCAAGCTGAAAGGCCGGATTAAAACCTATTTGCAGTTTTCACTGTATATGGGGATTTTATTGATTGCAGTAAATCTGTGTATTTATTTTTTGAACTTACAAGCAGCACTTCTGTTAACCTGTTTTACGGTTTTTTATTTTGCTATTGTACTGGCTCTTATGTTTTACAATAAGCCGGTGATTATGAATGAATTGATTAGCTTTGCTACCCAGTATGGGCAGATACAGAGAAGGCTTTTAAGAGATTTGGCATTGCCGTATGCTCTGCTTGATGATACCGGAAAGGTAATTTGGACAAACAAGGAGTTTGAAAGAGTTATTCATAAGGAAAAAGGCTATTCCAAATCCATTACATCTGTTTTTCCTTCCATAACAAGAGACAGGCTTCCGGGTGAGGATGAAGTTGAGGAAACAGAATTTGAACTTGATTTTGAAGAGAGTAACTATATTGCCCGATTTAAGAAGATTTCTTTGAAAGAAATGGCATTAAACAGCGATATTATTGAGGCAGATGGGTATGACGGATATCTGATTGCCATGTATTTGTTTGATGAGACGGCTTTGCAGATAGCATTACGGGAAGTGGATGATCAGAGCCTTGCCGTAGGTATGGTTTATCTGGACAATTATGACGAGGCGCTGGACAGCGTGGAAGAAGTCAGAAGGTCGCTCCTGATTGCCCTGATTGACAGGAAGGTAAATAAATACATAGCAGCATTGGACGGTATTTGTAAAAAGATAGAAAAAGATAAGTATCTTGTGATTCTTCGTAAAAAGGCAATTTCTCAATTACAGGAAAGCCGTTTTGATTTGCTGGATGATGTAAAAACCGTAAATATCGGTAATGACATGGCAGTTACCATAAGTATGGGTATCGGTCTGAATGGTTTGACTTATGCACAGAATTATGAATTTGCAAGAAATGCTATCGATTTGGCTTTGGGACGAGGTGGCGATCAGGCAGTGGTGAAATCGCCGGAGGCAGTAACCTATTATGGTGGAAAAAGCCAGCAGGTGGAGAAAAATACGCGTGTTAAAGCAAGGGTAAAGGCACATGCACTGAAGGAAATTATAACAAGCAAGGATAAGGTGTTAATTATGGGGCATCGGATTGCAGACGTGGACAGCTTCGGAGCGGCAGTGGGTATTTACCGGATTGCAAAAACACTGGACAGAAAAGCCCACATTGTTTTGAATGATGTTACTACCTCAGTGCAGCCGCTGGCAGAAATGTTTCAGGATAATCCGGAATATGATGATGACATGATTATCGACAGCCAACAGGCAATTGAACTGGCAGGCGGCAATGCAGTGCTTGTGGTGGTGGATGTAAATAAACCGAGCATTACAGAATGTCCTGAGTTACTGAAATACTGCAAATCCATTGTGGTACTGGATCATCACAGACAGGGTACGGAAGTGATTGAAAATGCCACCCTTTCTTATGTGGAAGCATATGCTTCCTCGGCATGTGAAATGGTATCCGAAATTTTGCAGTATATCGTAGACAATATTAAAATTCGTTCAGAAGAAGCAGACTGTCTGTACTCCGGTATTATTATTGATACAAATAACTTCCTTACAAAAACCGGTGTAAGAACCTTTGAGGCCGCAGCATTCCTTCGGAGAAACGGCGCTGATGTGACGAGAGTAAGAAAGCTGTTCAGAGAAGATGCCGTAGAATATAAAGCCAAGGCAGATGCGGTCAGTCAGGCAGAGATTTATCGGAATTATTATGCAATTTCCATTTGTGTTAATGAAGAAGTGCAGAGCCCGACGATTATCGGCGCACAGGCAGCAAATGAGCTTTTGAATATCAAGGGTGTAAGGGCAAGCTTTATTTTGACCGAATACCAGAATCAGATTTATGTCAGTGCCCGTTCCATTGATGAAGTAAATGTACAGGTAATTATGGAGCGATTAGGCGGTGGAGGACATATGAATGTGGCGGGCTGCCAGATGGAAGGCACATCGATTGCAGAGGCAATTGTTGTGATTAAAAATACAATTGATGCAATGATTCAGGAAGGTGAACTGGATTAAGCGGAATGGAGGTTTGAGATGAAAATTATATTATTGGAAGATGTGAAATCATTAGGGAAAAAAGGACAGATTATTGAGGCAAGTGAAGGATATGCAAGAAACTTTATTCTTCCGAAAAAACTTGGTGTGGAAGCAACACCGAAAAATTTAAATGATTTGAAGCTTCAGAAAGCAAATGCGGATAAAGTGGCACAGGAGCAGTATGATGCAGCTGTGGCATTTGGAAAAGACTTGGAGACAAAAGAAGTTGTTGTGAAGATGAAAGCGGGAGAGGGAGGAAAAGTATTCGGTTCTGTATCATCTAAGGAAATTGCAACGGCAGCGAAGGAACAGTGCGGCATGGAAATTGATAAAAAGAAAATTCAGATGCCCGAAGCCATTAAGTCATTTGGCGTTTACGAAGTGACGGTAAAACTGCACCCGAAGGTAACTGCAAAGCTGAAGGTGAAAGTACAGGAAGCGTAAGAAAGGGAACTGTTTATGGCAGCAATGGAAGAAGCGCTCTTAAAGAGAGTGTTGCCTCATAGTATTGAGGCGGAACAGTCGGTTATCGGTTCCATGATTATGGATAAAGAAGCGATTGTTGTTGCTTCGGAGATTTTGTTCGGCGATGACTTTTACAGTAAACAGTATGGTGTTTTATTTGATGCCATGGTAGAGTTGAATGAGGAAGGCAGACCGGTGGATTTGGTTACTCTTCAGGACAAGCTGAAGGAAAAGGATGTACCGCCCGAGGTAAGCAGTCTGGAATTTATCAGGGACTTAATTACCGCAGTCCCAACTTCCGCCAACATTAAATATTATGCCAATATCGTAGCGGAAAAAGCAACGCTTCGCAAGCTGATAAAGCTGAATGAAGAAATTGCCAATACCTGTTATCTCGGCAAAGAAAGTCTGGAGGTTATTCTGGAGGAAACCGAGAAAAAGGTATTTAATTTAGTGCAGAGAAGAAATACCGGAGAATTCGTGCCAATCAGACAGGTTGTCATGAATGCCATGGAAAAAATAGAGACGGCTTCCAAAAACAAGGGTGCCGTAACCGGTATTGCTACAGGATTTATTGACTTGGATTACAGAACGGCAGGAATGCAGCCTTCTGACCTGATTCTGGTAGCAGCAAGACCGTCTATGGGTAAAACAGCGTTCGTACTTAATATTGCCCAGCATGTGGCATTTAAACTGAATGAAACGGTAGCAATCTTCAGTCTGGAAATGTCCAAGGAACAGCTGGTAAATCGTCTGTTCTCTTTGGAATCTCATGTAGACTCCCAACATATTCGTACCGGACAGCTTTCGGATGCGGAGTGGGAAAACCTGATTGAAAGTGCCGGTGTTATCGGAAAATCCAATCTGATTATTGATGATACACCGGGTATCAGTATCGCGGATTTGCGGTCAAAGTGTCGTAAATTCAAACTGGAACATAATTTAAGAATGATTATTATTGACTACTTACAGTTGATGTCGGGAAGCGGAAGAAGCGATTCGAGGCAGCAGGAAATCTCTGATATTTCCCGTTCTTTAAAAGCACTGGCGAGAGAATTGAGTGTGCCCGTGATTGCACTGTCACAGCTTAGCCGTGCGGTGGAACAGCGTCCCGACCATCGGCCAATGCTTTCCGATTTGCGTGAATCGGGAGCAATTGAGCAGGATGCCGACGTGGTAATGTTTATTTATCGTGATGATTATTATAATCATGATACTGAGCGGAAGGACGTTGCAGAAATTATTATCGCCAAGCAAAGAAACGGCCCGATTGGTACGGTAGAATTGGCATGGCTGCCGAATTATACCAAATTTGCAAATTTACAAAAGTAATTACGGAAATGCGGATTTGTATTTTCATAGTTTAAATTACGGAAGAGAACAGGTTTTATATGGCCCGTTCTCTTTTTCGTGTAATGCCAAAGGCATTACAAATCTGCTTATCACACACAAAGATGATAAACGTGGTGGAGGTAACAAGGCAGAGAAAATATGTTTTTGAACATTCTTTGCTAAACATAAATAAATGTGAAAAAGAAAGAGGGATTGAAAATGGAACAGACATACTACTTAATTTCGGATGCGGCAAAAAGGGTGCAGGTGGAATCCCACGTGCTTAGGTATTGGGAGGAAGAATTACAGTTGCCTATTAAGAGAAACGAACTGGGACATCGTTTCTATACGGAAGAAGACATAAACAGATTTATTAATATCAAGAATCTGAAGGAAAAAGGTCTTCAGTTAAAGGCAATTAAACTGGTGTTGCAGGATGAGGAAGAATTTGGAAAAGAACCTGTGGAAAATAGGACAAAAAATGTTAAAAATGAGGAAAAAGATGATACAAAAGAAGCGAAGGAAGGAAAGAAAATTATTTCAGTCATTACTAAGACAAGCTTGGAGCCGGATAACAAAGCGGATAAAGTGATGCGCATGCAGCTTTTACTTCGGCAGATGATAGCAGAGGCAGTGCGGGATAATAATGATGAATTATGTGAGAATCTACGGGATTCCATTGTAAAGGAACTGGATTATCAGTTCCGCACGATGGAGGAAAGGGAAGAGGAGAGAGAATCCGTAAGGAATAGAAAGGAAGAAGAGCATTTTCAGCAGATTGATACTATGTTAAGAAGTCGGTTTAAACCCAAAAAGGAAAAGAAAAAACGTAGTGAAAATCGTAGTGAAAAATGTAGTGAAAAACGTAGTATATTTCGTATGGAAAAATAGAATCCTCGGTGCTATACTTTAGTTATTAGCATAGAAAAATGAATAGTGTCAGAATTATCAGGAGGGACATATGAACAAAAGAAGAGGGCTTGCATTTTTACTGGCTTTAGTGGTTATGGTTACTTCATGTGATTTGGAAGTATTGGCAGCTTCTAAGACACAGATACAGGCTGACGAGAGTATCCGTGAGCAGAGTACCGTAACAGAAGAAAGCATAGAGACGCAGGAAGAGGAGAAAAAGGAAGAAAGTCACGTCAATGAAAGTGACGGAGCAGAAGAAAATACGGTGGCTGCTGAAAATGGGACGAGTGAAACGGATACCATTCCGGAAAGTGAGGAAAGCGTATCTGATGCAGAGCCTGAGGAAACCGAAGAGGATACAAAGTCTGTAGAGGTTGAGACAATTGAGAAAACCAAAATAGAAGAAAAAGAAGTTCCTGATGCGGAGGCAGACAAGATTGCTTTGGATGGCAGCAGTGTAGGAGATACTTTTCTGTTGAATGATATGACATATGAAATATTATCAACGGAGGAAAATACAGTAAAGTTAAAGGAAGCTACCGGATATTTGACGTATAATGACTCTAATCCAAAAGAAGTGATTATTCCTGCAACCGTAGAACATGAGGGAACCATTTATTCTGTGACAGAAATTGGTGACTTTGCTTTTGCCGATTATACTTTTAGTGAGTGGAATGAACCGGGAAACAGTGCAGGTGGGGATGAATATAGGTCAACAATGGGTATCGATAAGGTAACGGTGAGCGCCGGAATTAAGAAAATCGGCAGAGGCGCTTTTTATAGAAGTTATCAGATAGATGAAATTATCCTTCCGGATACGGTGGAAGAAATCGGGGATGGTGCCTTTTACTATGATGATGCACAACGTACCTTATATGAAACAACGCCTTTAGTTGTAAACATTCCGGCAAGTGTGAGAGCAATTGGAAACTATGCTTATCATGGTGTCCATTTTGAGGACACATTAAAAATACCGAGTGGAGTACAGAGTATCGGAAAGTCGGCATTTGCTTGTGACGGAGAATATTCCGGTATTTACTGTGTGGAAATACCGGCATCTGTTACGACAATCATGCGGAATGCTTTTAATATTCAAACATTGCAGAGAGCGGCATTATGGAATGCCACTCCGATTTTTGAGGCCGGATATAACAGTACGAATTATAGTAATGTGATGTTTGGAGAGAAGGACAGCAGTATTACAATTTTTGTACCGGAAGATGCGATAGAAGTTTATCAAAATTCAACGCTAAAATATTATGTTCCGAATGCGGAATACAGAAACCTGAATGAATATGTTGTACTGCAGGATTCACCGATTCAATTTTTTTATAAAGAACAGGAAATTACCTCCGAGTTAGTAGTTCCTACGAATAAAAGCAGAACCATGACTGTGAAAAAAGGGGAAGCAGAGTTTGCTTTTTCCGATATCAGGTGGAGCTTTTACTTCTACGAGGAAAAGACAAAACTGACACAAGAGGAGTTGGCGGAGTATTTATCCTACGAGGCAAATGAAGACGGTACGATTAATTTCCATGCTAAAAATCAAGCTAAGAATTTTACAATCACCGCAGAAGTAGATGGATACAAGCCGGTCTCTGTAAATCTGGTAATTATTGCGGGCTACACGAATGAAATGTTCCTGGAAGAAGTAGAGGCTTTGACTGAGGAAGATATAGAAGCAATGAAGAGAATTTCTGCTAACAGTGCTCTGGGAGAAGCGCAACTGGCAGAGATTAGGGCGAAAGCAGAAGAAATCACTGCAGGGTGTTCAACAGATAGAGAAAAAATAGAAGCGGTATATAAATGGGTATCCTATCATATTGCCTATGATTATGATGCATGCTCTTATTTGGAACAGACAGTGATAGGGAAGGAACCACATGGGATTGAATTTGCAGTGTGTCCGGGTTCTGCCTATGCTATTTTGAAAAACCGCTACAGTGTCTGCGCCGGATATGCAACTTTGTCGGAAGCCATGTTAAGAAGTATCGGGATTCCCTGTGCGGCTATATCCGGGTACGGATGTGGTGACTTTTACGGACAACGTCTGGGACACGCATGGAATATGGCATACGACGGCGAAGCACAAAGGTGGATTTATTTTGACAGTACATGGGACTGTGTTGGTGGAATAACGTGCAATAATTTAGATGCATTTTCCTTCTGCCCACAGATGAACTGGTTTGATTTTGAAGTAGAGGAAAGCGATAGTCCGTCAAGAGAGTACAGAGGTGCAGATTTTTCATCAGAATATATAGTAGGGGACTCTGAACTGGTTGGTCTTACATACCTGACTTTATTTGAGGGGGATGAGGGAAAATTTCCGTGCCTGTCAGGGGTGGAAGTGAATTTTGAAACAGAAAGCACAGAAATAATCAGTATTGATGAAAGCGGATTAATTCATGCATTAAAGCCCGGAACGGCAGTTGTGACTGCTAAATCGGCGAATGGGGGGTCTTCCGAAAAGTTATATGTGCGAGTGCTGGAAAAAGAGGAACTCAGATTTGGAAGGGAAGAAATCACAATCGGAATACAGGATGAAGACTATCAGTTGGATTTAATGCTTGATAGTGGCATTATATGTCCTTATACAACATTGGAATCCGATAATCCTTCGGTAGTTTCTGTAAATGAGGCAGGGGTATTAGAGCCAAAGTCTATAGGAACAGCAACCATTACAGCAACGCTTAATTTTGACCGGGACAGACTTCATACAGCAAGTTGTACGGTGCATATTGTAGATGGGAAAAAAATCGGAAATGATGAACAGTTTGATTATTTCATACTGGAAGAGCCATCCGGTGCAACGAATGGAACTGTGGAAATAACAGGTACCAGACTGGGTAAGCTGGACAGTATGAATGCCAATAGTATAGAAAAACTTGTGATTCCTTCTTCTGTGCTTTTGAATGGAAAGACTTATGATGTGGTTGGTATTGGAAAAGAAGCCTTTTGTAAAGAATTGGAATTTGAGGATGTTTTTCCATGGGTAACAGAAATCGTATTGCCGGATACTTTACAATATATTGAAGAGTTTGGCTTTTCGGCGGTAAATTGTCAGTCAGCGGGTTTGAATAGAACCATTCACTTTCCGGCATCTTTGCAGCGGATTGGAAATCATGCATTTGCGTCGGCAAAACTTAAGTGCGACATCGCTTTTCCGGAAAACAGCCAATTGACTTATATCGGAGAATCTGCTTTTTCTAATAATCCGGATATGGTGTCATTGGATCTTAGCAACTGCATGAAACTTAGAACCATTGACAAGGGCGCTTTTGAATATTGTTCCGGCTATGAAGGTGTGGAATGGGAAGTCAGTCTTCCGGAAGGTTTGGAAACAATTGGAGAAAAGGCTTTCTACTCCAATGCCGAACTGTTTCACATTCAGCTTCCTTCCACAGTGGAGACAATCGGAAAAGAGGCCTTTGAGAGTACGGGATTGAAGGGCACGGTAGATTTACGAAATGTACAATCTATCGGTGAATATCTGTTTGAAAATTGCACGGATTTGGAGAACGTGATATTGCCGGATGAACTGAAGAGTGTGCCTGCAGGGTTATTTTACGGGAATCAGGCACTTAGCAGAGTGGTTACTGCTTCTAAGGCAGAAGAAGATGGTGGAATCGAGACACTTGCAGCGGGTACGGTGTATTTACCGGAAGGTGTGGAAGAGATAGGAGAATGTGCCTTTACTACTTGTATGGCAATAGAAAACGTAGATGCCAAAGGGGTAAAGAAACTGGGAAAAACAGTATTTAATGCCTGCTATAAATTAAAAACAGTTCAGCTTTCGGAAGAGCTTACGGAAATTCCGGATGAAGCCTTTAAACTTTGTGAGCAGTTGGAGAGCTTTTCTTTCAGTGATACTATAGAAAGGATAGGAATTGAAGCCTTTAGTGAGTGCATTTTACTTGGAAATGCAAGTGATGGGGCGATTGTTCTGGGAAGTGAGTTAAGAGAGATTGCAGATAGAGCTTTTAGCTCTGTTGAGCCGGGTAGTATTAAGAAGGTTACGATAAAATCTAAAAAAATAGAACAAATTGGAGAAGAATGTTTCAGCAGCAAGCCGGTATTTCATATCCATAAATCAGTCAGCAGCATTTATATGCAGAAGCTTGCAGACTGTGCCGGCGGATTTGTCTATATATATGAGCCGGTTTTTGCAAATAGTATTGAGCTGGACAGAGAACAGGCACAGATGCTTGTGGGTGGAGTATTACAACTTGAAGCGACCATATTGCCTGCCGATACGGATCATACGAAAGTATCGTGGACAAGCAGTGATAACACGGTAGCAGAAGTAGATGAAAACGGAGTCATTACCGCAAAGAAGAAAGGGACAACGGTAATTACGGCAGAAACAACAGATGGAACCGCTTTGACTGCTTCCTGTACGGTTACGGTTATTCAACCGGTAAAGGAGGTACATATTGCATACACGGAAAATCAGGGAGAAGAAGGAATAGTAGCAGATCAACAGGAAATAAAAATACATAGCAGCAATCAAAAGTTGTTCCTGACTGCTACGGTTGGACCGGAGAATGCGGATAATCAGGAAATTATCTGGTCGAATTCCAATGAGCAGATAGCAACGCTGGAAAAAACAGCTGATAATGCCTATGTTCTGAACCATATAGACGGTGAAGATCATGAGGGAACCACGGTAATCCGTTTGGAAGCAAAGGATGGAAACGGTGCAGGAACCTTTGTAAGAATCGTGTATGCTCGTAACAGTTATCATGTTACAATAGACTCCGGAAACGGGAAAGAACCCACCACTGCGGTTATAAAAGAAAATGAATTTTTGAAATTACCGGCAAATCCGACAAAGCAAGGTTATAGGTTTGCAGGCTGGTATCTTGCCGGTGAACCGGAAAGACCTGTTTCTGTTCGTACAAAAGCTTCCGATGACATTAGTGATGCACAGCGTAATATTAAAATTGAAGCAAAATGGATATCGTCGGAAGAAGGAAAAATTGACATTGCCAATATGCTCTTGGCGGAATGTGATGAAGAGGGCTATCCGGCTCAAGCTTATACAGGAAAGAAACTGAGCCCGAAAATTACTTTGCAAAACGGACAAAATATTTTAAGGAATAAAACAGATTATATCGTTACTTACGGAGATGAAACACACAATAATATCGCTATGGGAACGGATGCGGGGTCGATTCTGATTGAAGGATGTGGTTTGTATACCGGCAGTATTCAAGTCTATTTTGATATTTATGGTGATATTTCTAAAGCTTCGGTAGGAGAATATAATCAAAACAGAAGACTTGTTAAATTTGCACCGAGAAATATTGAGGATTATCCGAATAGTGAATCTGTTGAGCTGTTGACGGAGGAAGGCGGTACAAGCACCGTTGTTGTGCAGTTCATGAAAACAGAACTTGCACAGGGGACAGATTATGAATTGGTTTACAACAGCAATAAGGAGGCTGGAACGGCTTATGTAACTGTAGTAGGTAAGGGCAATTATCGGGGCAGTAAAGAGACGGCCTATACGATTCAGGGAACGGATATTTCCAAACTGAAATATGAATCCATTGCTCCGGTGACCTATACAGGGAAAGAGATACAGTGCCTGTATGCGGAAAATAAGAATCAACTGACGGCAGAACAACTTGCAACAGCTGACGGTGAGATTGTTGTAGGAAGAAAACAAAATGGACAGTATGTTGATGTTACATTGAGGAAAGATGTAGATTATGTTATCCGATATGCTAATAATCTGAATGCCGGAACTGCAAGCGTAACTTTTGCGGGAATCGGAAAATATACGGGAAGTAAAACATTAACCTTTAAAATTCTTCCGAGAAATATTGCCGGTATTGAGGGTGAATATGAGGCTGTACAAGGAATTTTTGAAGCCGGCACTTCTTTCCCCTATACAGGAGCTGCAATAAAGCCAACACTTGTTGTGAAAGCGAAGGTGGATGACGATACAGTTCATACATTGGCAGAGGGAACAGATTTCAAAATCAAATATAGTAATAATACAAAGCAATCGGAAGATACTACGGCAATAAAGAAAAAGCCGACAGTGGTTCTGACCGGAACAAAAAATTATAAAGGCAGTATCACCTTAAATTTTGAAATAACAAAAGCGGATATAAATGAAGCTGAAGTTGCTGCTATTTCTGACCAGAAGGTGTCAGGGAAGAAACCGGAACCTAAACCTGTTGTGAAGTATATGGGTCGGACATTGAAAAACGGCACGGATTATTCGCTGAGCTATGCATATCAGACAGATGCGGAAACCGGAGAAGAAATAGGATTGGTACAGATTACCGGAAAAAACAATTTTGCGCAAACGAGCATGAAAGAAGTAACCTTCCGAATGAAGGAACATCTGATTACGGATAAAGGAATCTCGATTAAAGTATCAAACCTTGTGTACAATGGTTCCAAGGGTGAGTCCATGCCTACGGTTACGGTAACGAAAGGCAGCGGAAGAAATAAAGAAACATTGCTGGAAAACATTCATTATGAGGTTTCATATAATACGAACATCAATGCCGGAAAAAGGAAGACGATTACGGTAAGCGGAATAGGAAGCTATGGAGGCAGTAAAACGCTGACCTATGATGTAGTTGCAAAGAACATTAATACAGGAGTAAATACGGGAAATCCGGCTGTGGTATGTCTGACGGATTATAGTGGTGTGAATTTCCTGTACACGGGAAATACCGTAAAGCCTAAAGTGATGGTGGTGGATAAAGAAGTTCTCGTGAACGGAGAGCCGAAAGTTCTGGTAGAAAATCAGGATTATACATTAAAGTACAGCAACAATAATGCGGTAACGACAAGCAGGGAGGCTGCTATTACAATTGTTGGAAAGGGAAACTACACCGGAACATTAAAACAGAAAGTCTCCTTTAAAATTGTGTCATGGAACCTTGTTGAACAGTTGGAAAGCGGAACAGCACAGATTGAGATACAGGATAGGGATTATACCGGAAAAGAAGTTAAGCCTCCGGTGACCATTACAGTGAAACAGCCGGACGGCTCCGTAGAGGAAGTCAAGAATGGTACGGCATATTCTGTAAAATATCGTAATAATCTTAATGCTGCCGATAAGGCAGAGGGAGATGCAGCTCCTACGGCGATTATTACACCTAATGCCAAAAGAGGTGTTAGCGGGAACGTAATAAACGGCAGAATCGTTGCAGTAGAGAAAACATTTACTATCAGGCCACTTCGATTGGAGGATGCTGTAATAAAGAGGATTGCTGACCAGACATACAGAGGAAAGGAGATAAAGCCTATCCCTAATGTGAAGGTGGGAAGAATTATCTTACAGCTTAATAAAGGAGATTTTGTATGTGTGTATGAAAATCAGAATAAGAAGGGCACTGCAAAAGTGATGATTCTTCCCGGGGAAAACGGAAACTTTGTAGGACAGAACTCTGTGGAATATTTTATTAAATAGTGATTTGGTCAAGATTGGTTTTGCAACAACAAGAAAGCTTCCTATGATAGAATTCATAGGAAGCTTTTATGTTGTTATCTGCATTTGAAACTATTATGCCTGTTCAATAGCACCTGTCGGGCAAGCACCTGCGCAGGAACCACAATCAATGCAAACATCCGGATTAATTTCAAATTTTCCGTCTCCCATGCTGATTGCGCCTACCGGACACTGTGCTTCACAAGCTCCACAAGCTACACATGCATCACCAATACAATATGCCATACTAATATCCTCCTTGTATTCACCGATTATTTGATATAAATTTATCAATATCTGTTCATATTGTAATATAAATTAATGGTGAAAACAAGTATATTTCAAAAAAAGATATGGAAAGTTGTTGTCGGCAAACCAAATTTTACATACCAAGTTCTGCGCGGCGTACCTTGATACCGTCTAAAATAACCTGCTTCTTTTCTACAACCTTATTTTTATCCATGGCGGGGATTCCTTTTAACTTATATTCCATGCCCAGCTTCTCGTATTTCGCTTCCCCCATGGTATGATAAGGGAGCACATCTAATGCTTTCAAATTAGTGAATTGTCCGATAAAGTAACCGAGTTGATACAGATATTTGTCATCATCAGTAATGGTCGGAACTACAACATGACGAATCCACATATCAACACCCTTCTCATTCAGATATTCCGCAAAGGCAAGAATACCATCATTAGGTTGGGAAGTCAGTTCTTTATGTTTTTCCGGGTCAATATGTTTAATATCCAACATAACCAAATCGGTAAGTGTCATTAAATGATCCAGCTTTTTCAGCCATTCAGGATTGGCATTTTTTTTGTAAGCGATACCGGAGGAATCAATACAGGTGTGGATTCCTTTTTCTTTTGCGAGGGTAAAAAGGTCAACCAGAAAATCTACCTGCATTAAAGGTTCGCCACCGGTTACGGTGATACCGCCTCCCTTGTAGAATTCTTTATTGCGTTCGTATTGTTCAATAATATAGGACGGTTCCATTTCCGTGCCGGCATTCATTTCCCATGTATCGGGATTGTGACAGTAGGCACAACGCATGGGGCACCCCTGTACAAAAACAACAAACCGAGTACCGGGTCCGTCAACAGTTCCAAAGCTTTCGAGAGAATGTATTCTTCCTTTCATGTTCTTATTACCTTTCTGTATGTTCTATTTTGATAAAGTTTTGATTGTACTTTGATATAATTTATCTTTTTGTATTGTACTATAAGTATACTATCCGAAAAGTTAAAAAACTAGTCATGTATGCTAAAAAGAGCAAAAAAGATTATAAAATTAGGAAGAAGTCTGCAAAGAATAAGCATGTGAAATGAACAACAAAAATTTATTGATTGGTCTAAAAAATACTGGTATCATTTTAGTAGATTCTCTTATTTTGAACAGAACCAAAGAATAAGGGAAAATGACTATTATATAAAATGAGGTAATGGGAATGAATTACAAGGCAAAAAACGGACGATATGAAACTATGGTGTATAATCGGGTAGGGAAGAGTGGTTTGAAGTTACCTATGCTTTCTCTGGGGTTGTGGCATAATTTTGGCGATAACAGTGATTATGAAAATATGAAAGCGATGTGTTTCACGGCTTTTGACAGAGGAATCACTCATTTTGATTTGGCAAATAATTATGGACCGGAGCCGGGTGCTGCAGAAAGAAATTTCGGAAAAATTTTGAGAGAAGAAATGAGCAGTTATCGGGACGAAATGATTATCAGTACAAAAGCAGGGTACGATATGTGGGAAGGACCTTACGGAAACTGGGGTAGCCGAAAATATTTATTGGCAAGTCTCGATCAAAGCTTGAAAAGAATGGGAATTGAATATGTGGATATTTTTTATCACCATAGAATGGATCCTGATACACCGCTGGAAGAAACCATGGGTGCATTGGATACAGCTGTAAAGAGCGGAAAAGCACTTTATGCAGGAATTTCCAATTATGATGGTGAGACAATGAAAAAGGCAACGACTATTTTGAAAGATATGGGATGTCCTTTTATTATTAATCAGAATTGCTATTCCATTCTGGATCGATCGATTGAAAAGAATGGATTGAAAAAAGCTGCAGTAGAGGAAGGAAAAGGAATTATTGCTTTCAGTCCGTTGGCACAGGGACTTTTGACAGATCGTTATCTGCATGGTGTTCCTGATGACAGTCGTATTCGGACAGATGGGCGTTTTCTCCATGAAGAACAGATGCAGGAAAAAATAGCACAGATTAGGGCATTAAATGAAATTGCTAAGGAACGTGGGCAAAGCCTTGCACAGATGGCATTAAGCTGGATTATGAAGGACGGAGAGGTAACCAGTGTATTGATTGGAGCTTCCAAGCCGGAGCAGATTATAGATAACTGCGGTATTGTCGGAAATGTACATTTCTCTGAGGAAGAGTTAAAAAAGATTGATACAATTGTATTTGGATAAGCAAAGGGGGTGCAAAATGAAAGCAGATATTAAGTGGCTGGATATGCCTGAGGTTTTTCGGGTGAATCAGCTTCCGGCGCATAGTGACCATTTGTTTTATGAAAGCAGAGAGGCGTTTGAAAAAAACGAAAACAGTCTGGCACAGAGCCTGAACGGAGAATGGGAATTTTGTTATTCCGTTAATGCGGGGGAACGCCCGGAAAACTTTTATGAGGAAGAATTTGACCGGAGTTCTTTCACAACGATTCAAGTGCCGGGGCATATTGAAATGGCAGGATTTGATAAACTGCATTATATCAATACAATGTATCCGTGGGAGGGACATTTTTACAGAAGACCGGCCGGCAGCAGAACCGGACAGAAGGAAATGATAGGATGTTTTAGTGAAGCGGAGTATAATCCGGTAGGTTCTTATGTAAAAAGGTTTGACTTGAACCCGGAGCTTTTAGGAAAAAGAGTAATCATTTGCTTTGAAGGTGTGGAACAGGCAATGTATCTGTGGATAAACGGTCATTTTGTGGGCTATGCGGAGGATAGTTTTACACCTTCAGAATTTGATTTGACACCTTATATAAAAGAAAAAGATAATTTACTCGCAGTTGAGGTACATAAAAGAAGCAGCGCTGCCTTTATAGAAGATCAGGATTTCTTTCGTTTCTTTGGAATTTATCGTAATGTAACATTATATGCCAAGCCGTCTGTTCATGTAGAGGATGTATGGGCAAGACCGGTACTTGCAGAGGATAACCAAAGCGGCATACTGGAAGTGGATTTGAAGCTTTCCGGAGCGAAAGAGCAGATGCCGGAAGGAACTGTGGAACTACAGTTACTGGATAAAGACGGAAACATTTGTATGCAGAAAACCCTTCCTGCTGAAGAAAATATAAGCATGATACAGGAGTTTTTGGAAAAGGTGAATTTATGGGATCATCATAATCCGTATTTGTACACACTTCTGATTCATGTTTGGGATAAGGAAAAAAATCTGCTGGAAGTGGTGCCTGTTAAAATAGGTTTCAGAAGAATAGAGATTAAAAATAAGATTATGCTTCTGAACGGTAAAAGGCTTATTATTTGCGGAGTAAACCGACACGAATGGAGTGCGGAAAGCGGCAGATGCATTACGGAAAAGGAGATGGAGTTTGATATTCGTCTGCTTAAACAGAATCATATTAATGCAGTAAGAACCTGTCATTATCCCGACCAGCTTTTGTGGTACTCTCTCTGTGATGAAAATGGGATTTACATGATGTCGGAGACGAATCTGGAATCTCATGGTTCCTGGCAGAAGATGGGAGCCATAGAACCGTCATGGAATGTTCCCGGCAGTATTCCGGAGTGGAAAGAGGTTGTTTTAGACAGAGCAAGAACGAATTTTGAAACTTTCAAAAACCACCCTTCGATTCTTTTTTGGTCTTTGGGAAATGAATCCTATGCAGGGGATAATATAGCTGAAATGAATGCCTTTTTTAAAGAAAAAGATAAAAGCAGGTTGGTACATTATGAAGGGGTTGTTCATAATCGCACATATGAGGATAAAATTTCGGATATGGAAAGCCGTATGTATGCTACACCGGAACAGATTGTTGAGTATCTTTCCGACAATCCGAAGAAGCCTTTTCTGTTGTGCGAGTATATGCATGATATGGGAAATTCTCTGGGTGGTATGAAATCCTACATGGATTTGCTGGAGCGGTTTGAGATGTATCAGGGAGGCTTCATCTGGGATTATATTGATCAGGCAATTTGGGTAAAGGATGAAATAACGGGAAATAAAGTATTGCGTTATGGTGGTGACTTCGACGACAGGCCGGCGGATTATGAATTTTCCGGCAATGGAATTATTTTTGCGGATAGAACGGAGAAGCCCGCGTTGCAGGAGGTGAGCTATTATTATGGATTGTATGAATCGTAAGCAGGAAAACAGGTTGCGGCTTGTCTATGGAGATGTAACGCTTGGCATACATGGAGAAGATTTTTCTTATATTTTTTCCTATCAGACAGGCGGTTTGGAATCCTTAGTGCTTCAAGGGAAGGAATGGTTGTATCGGACACCTCGTCCTACCTTTTGGCGAGCACTTACGGATAATGACAGGGGAAATAAGTTTTATCTCCGTTCCGGTATGTGGCTTTCAGCGGACATGTTTATGAACTGTATAACTATAAAAGTGGCGGTGGATGACAAGGAAATTGAGCAACCCAAAGCACCTTGCAATAATATTTTCGATGGCAGGGAAACAGCACAAAATGTAAAGCTTACTTTTGTTTATGAGACGATTACTGTACCGTCTACAAATGTACATGTGACTTATGAGGTAGAAGCATCCGGAAGAATAAAAGTGAATGTGCATTTTTACGGTAAAGCCGGTTTGCCCGAGCTTCCGGTATTCGGTATGCGTTTTATCATGCCTACAAAAGCTGTTTCTTATGAATATGAAGGACTCTCGGGAGAAACCTATCCTGACAGAATGCTGGGTGGGATTCCCGGTATATATGAGGTGAAGGGACTTCCTGTTACTCCGTACTTGGTTCCGCAGGACTGTAATGTACATATGAATACGGAATGGCTGAAGGTGTATCGGAATAGTACATTAAATAATGCAGACCGTTCGGAAGAAATATTTGGAATTTGCTTTCATGCAGCAGAGGACAGTCAATTTGCGTTTTCTTGTATTCCTTATACAGCAGAGGAATTGGAGAATGCAACTCATCATGAGGAACTTCCGCTTCCAAGACGGACAGTGGTTTCCATATTGGGAGCAGTCAGAGGAGTAGGCGGAATTGATAGCTGGGGTTCGGATGTGGAAAAGGATTATCATATAAGTGCAGAAGAAGATATTGATTATTCTTTTTATATTTCGAGAGCATAAAGGTATGCGGAAACAATAATATTTAAAGATATAGTAAAAACATTTGCAAAATTTGTAAAATAGAACATATAAAAAAGAGACGTTGGAATTTCCAATGTCTCTTTTATGTCGTAAGGCAATCATTGCTTTGATTGTTTCCTGCTCCTTGAATTAGATGGATTCATGGAATGTACGGGAAATAACGTCTGCCTGCTGTTCCGGTGTTAATTTGATGAAGTTAACAGCGTATCCGGAAACACGGATTGTCAACTGCGGATAGTTCTCAGGATGTTTCTGAGCATCTAATAAAGTGTCTCTGTTGAGAACGTTTACATTAAGATGATGTCCGCCTTTTGTTGCATAACCGTCTAATAAAGAAACTAAGTTATCTACCTGAGCTGTACTTGCTGCCATAGTAATATACCTCCATTAATAATAATCTTTGATTTATTCGTAATCATCCAAACCCTGATGAAGGGTAGGAACACTACATGCTAAAGGTGTTCTGGAACAGTCTGTACAGCCCATAGTCTGTACGGATTTATCCTTTGTACTGTCGGAATCACAATCAATATTGACGTGTCCGACGCCTTCTGCCATTCCGGAATCTAACATCTTAACTAAATCATCAATCATTTGTTTATCATCCATTTGAGTGTTCCTCTCTTTCAATCAGTTTCTATTTATTTTATTTAAGTCAATCCCGATATCGACGATAAGCGGATTACTTGTTTAAATCAATTTCGATATCGCCGGCGAATACCTGATCTTCTTTACCAAGAGCACCCGGAATGATTGTGAAGGTATTGGAAATACCATCCTGTGCATCCTTGAACGGTAATTTGGATACAGAAGAAAGGGAAGCTACTGCACCGTGAGTATCACGTCCGTGCATCGGGTTAGCACCCGGAGCAAAAGGCTGTCCTTTCTTACGTCCGTCAGGTGTGTTACCTGTTGCCTTACCATATGTTACGTTAGAAGTAATAGTAAGGATAGAGGTTGTCGGAACACCGTTTCTGTAAGTATGATGTCTTCTGATTGCTGTCATGAATTTATGAACGATTTCCTGTGCGATGGAGTCTACACGGTCATCATCGTTACCATATTTCGGGAAGTCACCGGTTGTTTTAAAGTCTACAATAATACCATCTTCATCACGAACAACTTCTACTTTAGCGTATTTGATTGCGGACAAAGAGTCAGCTACGATAGAAAGTCCGGCAACACCTGTTGCAAAGTAACGTTTTACGTCTCTGTCATGAAGTGCCATTTCAGCTCTTTCATAGCAGTATTTATCATGCATATAGTGGATGATGTTAAGTGTATTAACATATACATCTGCCTGCCATTCCAACATATCTGTGAATTTCTGCATTACATCATCATAATCAAGAACATCGCCTTCAACTGCACGATATCTCGGTCCAACCTGTTTCTTTGTTACTTCATCAACACCGCCGTTTAAAGCGTAAAGTAAACATTTAGCAACGTTAGCACGAGCACCGAAGAACTGCATTTCTTTACCGATTACCATGGAAGATACACAGCAAGCGATACCGTAATCATCACCATGTGTTACTCTCATAAGGTCATCGTTTTCGTACTGGATGGAAGAGGTCTGGATAGACATCTTTGCACAGTATTTCTTCCAGTTTTCAGGAAGTCTTGTGGACCAGAGAACTGTTAAGTTCGGTTCCGGAGAAGGTCCTAAGTTTGTTAATGTGTGTAAGTAACGGAAGGACATTTTTGTTACCATCGGACGTCCGTCAACACCAACACCGCCTAAGGATTCTGTTACCCATACCGGGTCACCTGCGAAAATCTGATTGTATTCAGGTGTACGAGCAAATTTGATGCAACGTAATTTCATGATGAAGTGATCAACGAATTCCTGAATCTGATCTTCTGTAAATGTTCCGTTAGCTAAGTCTCTTTCAGCATAGCAGTCAAGGAAAGTAGAAGTACGTCCAAGGGACATAGCAGCACCGTTCTGCTCTTTAACTGCACATAAATATCCGAAATAAACAGCCTGAATAGCTTCCTGTACGTTTGTAGCAGGTTTGGAAATGTCGCATCCGTAAGAAGCAGCCATTTCTTTCATCATTTTAAGAGCTACCATCTGCTCGGATAATTCTTCACGAAGACGGATAACGTCATCTGTCATAACACGTCCTGTAGAATCTTTCTGAGCCTGTTTGTCTTCGATTAAGAAATCAATACCGTATAATGCAACACGTCTGTAGTCACCGATGATACGTCCACGCCCGTAAGCATCCGGAAGACCTGTGATGATATGTGAAGAACGGCAAGCACGCATTTCCTGATTGTAAGCATCAAAGCATCCTGCATTGTGTGTTTTTCTATGTGTAGAAAAGAACTCACTGATTTCAGGATCTACTTCATAACCGTTATCAGCGCAAGCTTTTTCAGCCATTCTGATACCGCCGTAAGGCTGTAAAGAACGTTTGAAAGGTTTATCTGTCTGGAAACCAACGATTTTTTCTTTGCTCTTGTCTAAGTAACCCGGTCCGTGAGAAGTAATTGTAGAAATTACTTTTGTGTCCATATCAAGAACACCGCCTGCTTCACGTTCCTTTTTCTGTAAGTCAAGTACCTGTGCCCACAAATCTTTTGTGTCCTGTGTAGCGTCAGCTAAGAAGGATTCATCACCGTCATAAGGATGATAGTTCTTCTGGATGAAGTCACGAACGTTAACTTCGTTTTCCCATTTGCCGCCTACAAAATCTTTCCATTCTGGTTTCATTTTGAAATAGCCTCCTATAAAATTGAATTAGATTAATATGTCATGCATTAGATATGCTAATCCTGTAAAGCTATTATAGGGTATTTTATCGATAAACGTCAAGTAAGGCAGTGTACTTTTTTCTATACAAAACGGCTGATTTTACTTATGTTTTTGTAAAAAAACAATAAACAATGAATAGCTTGCCAGAAATCGGGGAAAGTATTATACTATGAATGTTTCACGGTTTGTAAAAATATAAGGTTTTAGAAGAATGGAGGAAGTTGTTATGGCAGATATAACAAAGGAAATGACAATCGGAGAGATTTTAAGAACATGTCCGGAAGCAGCACCGGTTTTGATGGAAGCAGGAATGCACTGCTTGGGCTGTCCTTCTGCACAGGGAGAAAGTTTGGAAGAGGCAGTTATGGTTCATGGGATGGATATTGAAGAATTAATGTCTAAGCTGAAAGCATTATAAGAAAAATCCTTTGACGGTAAATGGTTACGTGCCGGGAACATAGATAATAAAATAAAGGCAGAAGATTTCATGACGGAATCTTCTGCCTTTTCTCTTTAAATCTGAGCCAGCGATTGTAATGCATTGTTTTTAATCAGCGGAGTGAAATGTTCCTCTAAATACGCTTCACTGGAAGCGGAATGGCGTTCCGGCGTTCCGTATTCGGAAAGAACATTACAGATTTTGTTGTATTCTTCCGGAGTATGGGAACCCTTGGAGACAGTCAGCAGATAAATATTACCGGCTTCGTCCTTGTATAAAGAGTTTTCCTCATGATAACTGTTACGGAGTATATGCGCAAGGCGGGTAAGTTCATGCAGTGTACGGAAAGAAAAAATTCTTGTCAGTTCGGTCTGCTGTGCGGATTCCTTGCGGACAACAGGAGTTTTCCGGGTTTCTGCGTTATTTTCTCCGGATTCCAAAGTGTCTTCATGGATTCTTTTGAATAAGTCTAAAACTTCGTCCGCACCCTCGGCAAGTTCTTCCAACAGGTCTTCGGTTTCATCATCCTCGCTGTCATGAACGGAGGGAGCAAATTTTGAGAAGCGGGTATCCAGTTCCTCGGGATCCTCGACCTTGGTAATAATTAACACGATACATTCAGAATTCAGAGGGATAGCTTCAATCATAAGCGGAATATCCTCTGCCTCGAATCCAAACTCAAACGATGCCTGTTGCATCATGTCGCGGAAAAGGCTTTTAGCTTTCTCTGTGCCATAGGCAAGTTCGCTGATTTTTAGCTCGCGGTCTGCCAAATCCTCTCTGGTCAGAGTGCAACGAATCTGATGGTCATTAACTTTTTCTATTTTCATGCTATCACATCCTTACTATAAGATACTACATAGATTTTCTTTTGTTTCCAAAATCTGTGAGTTCGTGAATATATTTAGTGTTTAAAGTATCTTATACTTTTCCGCCTGCTTAGTCAATAGGAGCGGAAAAGTGTTTAAAAATTTTTTATATTTTTATTTTATGCTTGCAATATTTTCCGGTTGCGGATATAATACCCATCAGAGATGCTTTCGGATAATCAGCACCGAAAGGAGGCAGCATAGAAATATATGCCTTGCGGATGATGTTCATGTCCGTATATTTTATCTTTATCAGTTATTAATCTTAAACTTATCTGTCCTTAGGACATATTCAGAAATCTTTTTTTCTCATTATATTATATCACAAAATAAAATGAGCATAAAGGAAATCTTACAGGCACAGTCAATACGTTTTGCCAAAGGTCGAAGATTAATTTTCCAAATATTTATCAGACTTATAATTCAAAATTTTTAGTTTTTTGGGCATATTATATTTTGTATTGTGCGTCCGGGTATCTCTTGTATTCTATTTTTATTATCGGCATTTTTTCATGAATCTATAATGGAAATACAAACTAAATATATCGCGGTGAAATCCTTTTGGAATAGTTTGTGTGGGAAAACAGGGGGATGATACATATATGCTTTTACAGGAAATGGAAGAAAACGTAAAACATAATCTGGAAAGAGCAGTGCAGGGAGGAGCCAGTCTTTATCTGGAAGGGAAACGGAGCACGCCGGAGGATATTGTGAGCTGCTGTGTCAATGAGGATATGACTTACATGCCGGATTATGTATGGAATGAAAGAGGAAAACTGACAGAAATCAGATATGATAAAATCAAATCTACATAAAAAATATTTTGGTACAAGAAGCAATACTGCAGCTTTTTATGAAAGTTTATTGCGGAGACGGCCCCTCCGGCAGGAAAGAAAAGGAAGGCGGCAGTAGTGCGGAAAAAAGCCAAAAGCGTAGACGAAACTTGAAAAATGTCAAAAATGATAATGACGATAAGAAAATAGTTTGCTATAATAGAGGGCAGTCAGAAAGGAGCTGGATTTTATGAAAAAAGCGATTCCGGTTATCGTTGCGATTGTCCTCATTATTATTATAGGAGGAGCGTATTTTGGTATAAAATTTTTGGATAAATATTCTTACTCTAAAGAGTATGCGGATTTAAAGGAATATTATGCGGTAAGTGGCGGGGAAGATACGGCAATTGTGCTGCAGGATGAAATAGTGGAGGAAAAGGCACTGTTACGTGACGGAAGTTACTATTTTGATTATGCAACCGTTCGCAAATATTTTAATGACCGTTTTTATGTTGATAAAACAGAGGGATTGCTGCTGTATACTACAGCGGTAGATACCATACGGACAGAGATTGGCGGGAAAAGCTTTACACAGGATGGTGTCCCGGCAGAGGAAAGCTATGTAATTTCTTTTTATGAAGGGGAAACTTTGTATATCGCTGCGGATTATGTAAAAAAGGTTACTAATTTTTCTTATGAAGCCTTTACAGAGCCTAATCGTTTGCAGGTATATACCGAGTGGGGCGAGATAACAACGGCAAGCATTCTGAAAGATACGGCGGTTCGCTGTAAGGGCGGAGTGAAAAGTGAGATTTTAGAGGATGTGAAAAAAAACGACCCAGTTGTCATTCTGGAGGAAATGGAAACATGGACCAAGGTAAAAACGGCGGATGCGGTTATCGGTTATGTGGAAAATAAGAGACTTTCCGAAAAAGACACTACAGAACAGATTCCGGTAACGGATTATGTAGAGCCGGAATTTACCAGTCTGACAAGAGACCATAAAATCAATCTGGCATGGCATCAGGTGTGGACTGCGGACGCAAACAATACACTTTCGTCTGTGATGGCATCTACTAAGACGGTGAATGTCATTTCGCCGACATGGTTTTCCCTTTCGGACAACGAAGGGAACTTTACGAATATAGCTTCCGCTTCCTATGTGGAACAGGCACATGGAATGGGACTGGAGGTATGGGCTTTGATTGATAATTTCAGCACGGAAATTGACACCAAGGCAATTTTATCTTCAACTGCGAAAAGAACGTATCTGATTGGGAATCTGGTGCAGACAGTAAAGGATTACGGAATTGACGGCATTAACATTGACTTTGAGCAGGTAGCGATGGATGCGGGGGATGATTATATCCAGTTTATCCGCGAACTTTCCGTAATGTGCCGGAAAGAAGGGATTGTACTTTCGGTGGACAACTATGTGCCTACCGGATATACCGCACACTATAACCGGGAAGAACAGGGAGTGTTCGTGGATTATGTGATTATCATGGGATATGATGAATATTATTCGGGCAGTACCGAAGCGGGACCGGTTGCATCCATTGATTTTGTGCGAAACGGAATTGCTGATACTGTGGCAGTAGTGCCGGAAGAGAAGGTCATCAATGCAGTGCCGTTCTATACAAGAATCTGGAAAACGGAAAATGGTTCGGTGACCTGTGAATCGGTGGCAATGGATGTGGCAACCCAGTTTATTGCAAATAACGGAATAGAAACTTATTGGAATGAGACAACTTCCCATAATTATGGAGAAATGCAGAAGGGTGATACGTTTTACCAGGTATGGCTGGAAGACACGCAGGCATTACAGGATAAATTGAGTGTGATGAAACAATATCATCTCGGCGGCGTTGCGGAATGGAAGTTAGGCCTTGAGAATGCCGAAGTCTGGGACTTGATTGCAGATTATATGAATGAGTAAAAGGAAAGAGAAGCATAAAGATTTTGGCTGTTGTCATATACTGTTACAAAACAATGGGTTTTAGAGGATGACAGTGGAAGAAAAAAAACAGCAGCTTATCAGGATAGGTGTTTTTTTGCTCTGCATGGTTTCTGTATTGTATGCCGGAAAAGAAGTTGTCCGGAGGGTGGGCTCCGGCAAAGTAGAAGAAGGAAAAGAAAAACCTTGTGTTGTAATTGATGCGGGACATGGTGGTTTTGATCCGGGAAAAGTAGGAATCAACGGGGCATTGGAAAAGGATATTAATCTGGCTATTGCAAAGAAAGTAAAAACCTTTTTGGAGGCAGCTGACGTTACCGTTATCATGACGAGAGAGACGGAAGCAGGGCTGTATGAGGAATCGGATTCCAACAAAAAAGTACAGGATATGAAAAAAAGAATTGCCATGATTGAAGAAACAGCACCGGCTGTTACGGTCAGCATACATCAAAACAGTTATCATGAGGAATACGTCCATGGGGCACAGGTGTTTTACTATGCAACAAGTGAGGAAGGAAAAGAGTTGGCCAAAATTTTGCAGGAACGGCTGATTGAAGGTGTGGACAAAGAGAATACAAGAGGCGAAAAAGCAAATGACAGTTATTATCTTTTGAAAAAAACATCCACCCCGATTGTGATTGTGGAATGTGGATTTCTATCAAACAGGGAAGAAGCAGATGCACTTTTGAATGAATTGTATCAGGAAAAAGTGGCGTGGGCAATTCATCTGGGAATTATGCAATATTTAAACAGGTAGCAGGTGGAAAGAAGAATTTCATAATGGAAACAAAATTTGAAGTAATCGATGAAAAGAATATAGATGAGACTGTAATTGCACAGGCAGGGCAGATTTTGAAGGATGGAGGGCTTGTGGCATTTCCTACGGAGACCGTTTACGGATTGGGAGGAGATGCACTCAACAAAGCTTCCTCCCAAAAAATTTATGCAGCAAAAGGTCGTCCTTCGGATAATCCGCTGATTGTGCATATTGCCGAGTTAGAGAAGCTGAAGCCGATTGTGCGGGAAATACCGGAAAATGCAAAAAAGCTTGCTGAAAGCTTTTGGCCGGGACCACTTACGATGATTTTAAAAAAGTCGGAAGCTGTTCCGCTTGAAACAACCGGAGGACTGCAGACGGTGGCAGTAAGAATGCCTAATCATCCGGTGGCGTTGGCAATGATTAAAGCGGCGGGAGGATATGTTGCAGCACCAAGTGCCAATACATCGGGGAAACCAAGTCCTACTCTGGCAAGATATGTAAGGGAGGATATGGATGGCAGAATTGATATGATTCTGGACGGCGGGCAGGTAGGAATCGGACTGGAGTCTACGATTGTGGATTTGACGCAGGAAGAACCGATGATACTTCGTCCCGGATATATTACAAGGGAAATGCTGGAGCAGGTTCTAGGTGTTCCTGTTGCCATGGACAAAACCATGATGCGGGCGGATTGTAAAGAACCACCCAAAGCACCGGGGATGAAATACCGACATTATGCCCCTAAGGGGGATTTGACAATTATTGCCGGAAAAGAAGCAGAGGTAGTACAAAGGATTAATGCGCTGGCGAAGACCATGCAGGAAAAGGGAGAAAAAGTGGGTATTATCGGAACGGATGAAACCATTTCCCGATATCATGGTGACAGCGTGAAGAGTGCAGGAAACCGAAATGAAGAGGAAACCGTTGCAAGAGAGCTTTACCGGATATTGCGGGAATTCGATGATGAGAATGTGACTGTTATTTATTCGGAGGCCTTTGAGGAAAGCGGAATCGGACAAGCCATAATGAACCGTCTGTTAAAGGCAGCGGGGCATCATATAGAAAACATTTAGGGAGGAAAAGAAATGATAGCATTGGGATGTGACCACGGTGGATACGATTTGAAACAGGAGATTATAAAATATCTGAAGGAGAAGAACATTGAGTTTAAGGATTTCGGCTGTATGGACAAGTCTTCCTGTGACTACCCGGAATTTGGACGTGCTGCTGCACAGGCAGTGGCAGAAGGAAGTTGCGACAAAGGCATTGTAGTCTGTACAACGGGAATCGGTATTTCCATTGCAGCCAATAAGGTGCCGGGAGTGCGTTGCGCTCTTTGCTCTGACACCCTCTCCGCTAAAATGACAAGACTGCACAATGATGCCAATATGCTTGCTTTAGGAGGCGGCATGATTGGCCCGAATCTGGCTCTGGACATTGTAGAAACATTCTTAAATACAGAGTTTTCCGGAGAAGAAAAGCACCAGAGGAGAATCGGTAAACTCGAGGGCTGAAACGGAGCAGGACGATAAAAGTGAACCGGTAAAGATAAAAGAGGAGGCAGCAGAGGATGAAGAGACAGGACTATATATCCTGGGACGAATATTTTATGGGAGTTTCCATGCTATCCGGCATGCGCTCCAAAGACCCGAATACGCAGGTGGGAGCCTGTATTGTCAGTGATGATAATAAAATACTTTCCATGGGCTATAACGGATTCCCAAAGGGTTGTTCCGATGATGAATTTCCGTGGGCAAGAGAGGGAGAAGATTCCATGGAAACCAAGTATCCTTTTGTGACTCATAGTGAGCTGAATGCTATTCTGAATTATCGGGGCGGCAGTCTGGAAGGTGCTAAAATTTATGTATCACTTTTCCCTTGCAATGAATGTGCGAAGGCAATTATTCAGGCAGGAATCAAGACGATTGTTTATGACAGTGACAAGTATGCGGATTCACCGTCCACAAAGGCTTCCAAGAAAATGTTGGATGCGGCGGGCGTGCGTTACTATCAATATCAGCATACAGGAAGAAAAGTGACGTTGGATATGTAGGAATCCGGGAGGCGAAAAGAAATTTTGTGATATATAGAGAAGGGCAGGTGAAGTAAATGAAAAAAGAATATAAACAGAAAATATCGATTGTATTGGCAATCACACTTTTGCTGTCTGTAGTTCCGTTTACTTCCTATGCGACCTCCACGAAGGAAAAGCTCAATCAGGCAGAGCAGGAAAAGAAAGACACAGAGAAAATGTTGGAAAATACCAATGAAAACATAGACGGTCTGAAGGAAGAGCAGAATACCTTAAAGGGAGAACTTTCCAACCTGAATAATCAGTTAAGTAACGTAAGCGATAATCTGTCTGATTTGGAACAACAGATTTCTACAAAGGAGTTAGAAATCGAAGTGACCCAACAGGCACTGGATGAGGCAATTCAGATTGAAGAGGATCAGTATGCCGCTATGAAAAAGCGGATACAGTTTATGTATGAAAGTCGTGATTTTCTGCTTTTGGAAATGCTGTTGCAAATGGATGATTTTGGCGAATTTCTGAATTACCATGATTATATTGAACAATTGTCCGAATATGACCGAAAAATGTTAGAGGAATATCAGGGAACCATTGTAACGATAGAGGAGGAAAAACAACGGCTTAAAGAAGAAAAAGAAGACTTGGAAGATTTGAAAGCAAAGGCAGAGGCGGAAAAAAGCCGTGTGGCAGGGCTGGTAAGCACCACCTCCAATAATATTGCGGCGTATTCCGACCAGATATCGGCAGCCGAGGCCGAGGCACTTGCTTACGAGCAGAAAATAAAAGAGCAGGAAGAAAATATTGAATACCTGAAAGCAAAGCTGGCAGAGGAAATCCGACTTTCCCAATTGGCGGCAGCTTCTGCAAAACGGGATATATCCGAGGTTACATTTGCGGATGGTGACAGATATTTACTTGCGAATCTGATTTATTGCGAAGCAGGTGCGGAGCCCTATGCGGGGCAGCTTGCGGTAGGAGCGGTAGTAATTAACCGGGTGTTGAGCTCGGTGTATCCGGATACCGTGGTTGGTGTTATCTATCAGAATAAGCAGTTTTCACCGGTAGCGAGCGGGCGTCTTGCGCTTGCACTTGCGGAAGGAAGGGCTACGGAAAGCTGCTATAAAGCAGCAGATGAGGCAATGGCGGGAAATACAAATGTAGGGAATTGTGTATACTTCAGAACACCGATAGAAGGCTTGACAGGAACACAGATAGGAGGACATATTTTCTACTAAAGCTGACGTTGCTTAAAGAGAACGGGACAATAAAAAGACTGTGCGGATTGAACCGTAACAGTCTTTTACTTATTCCAGATTTTCAATATGCGCCGTCAGGGTATCAAAACCGCCGGTATAAATAATAGTAAGCAGACGGTTCAAACGCCGCAGGGCAAGTCCTAAAAGAGCGTCGCTTAATACATGTTTTTCCAAAATGTCAGCCAGCTCGTCCAAATCCACAACCCGGACAAAACCGTTCGGTTCCACAATGACATCCGCTAGAAGGTCTGTAAAAATATAGGAATGCTCCTCTGCATTGTACGTATGGTCAACAATATCGCAATACCAGCACATGAGAGAATTGTCTTCCCGATAAAATTTGCTGACCTTGAAGCCTTCTTTCAAAAAATAGCAGGAATAACCATGATGAAGGTCTTTTTTGGGTTTTAGTGCATTCCATTTTGTGATAATAAAATCTTCATTTGCGGAAAGAATGATATCATCCTTTAATAATATGCACTCATCAGGAATAATTCGTTTTCGGAACAGCTTTAAATTTTGCATAAAATTCCTCCTGTCAAAAATACTACTATTGAATATATGAAAAGTCAATCGAAATGTCTTGCTTTAGTAGACATCTTTGTTTATATGTCAGAATATGTCTGCACAATAAAATAAAAGTGTATGGAAATGCTTGGTTTTACTAGACATTGTTGTCGAAAAAAGTTATAATTTACAATGTATATTCGTAATTTTGAAAATATTGCAGAGAAAGGAAGGAGCATATGAAATACAGCAATTCGGTTTACCAATGTCTGACGTTTATTACGCAGTTTGCAATTAATATGCTTGTTCCTATTTTTCTATGTTCTTTCCTTGGTTTATATATAGACAAAAAAGTGGGAACATCCTACTGGTTTGTGATTCTGTTTTTTGTGGGTGCACTGGCAGGCTTTCGGAATGTATATATATTTGCCAAAAAGGTTTATGAGCGAAAAGAAGGAGAACACGGCTATGAGAGAGAAAATCGCAGGCGCAAATAAAACGCTGTTGGAACTGATAACCGGGATTCTTATTTACGGACTGCTCTGCCAGATTATCGGACTCATTTTTGTGGAAGAAAATGCGGCCTATAGCAGCGGGCTGTGGATTGGCATTATGACTGCCGTGGCAGCAGCATTGCATATGTGGCACAGTCTGGATGTAAGTCTGGATTATGATGAAAATACAGCAAGTAAGAAAATGCAGGCGCAGAGTATTATCAGATATGTGGTGATTGTTCTGATTATGGGATTTACCATGATTAATGGCTTTACCAATCCGTTAGCTGCATTTTTAGGAATTATGGGGTTGAAAGTAGCGGCATATTTACAGCCGTTTACTCATAAATTATTATTCCGTTTTTTTAAAAAAGGGGAAATGGAATAAAGTAAGGAGGTGAACGTATGGAGCAGGGTATTTTGTTATCAGCGGATTTGGATTTCAATATTCACGGTATTTTTTCCTATGAATTGTTTGGTCAGACCGTGTGGATAACAACATCGCATGTCTGCATTCTTATTGTAATGCTGGTCCTGATGGGCTTTGCATTGGCAGCAAACAGAGCAATGAAGCATGCTACGGAAGTGCCCGGGACATTTCAGAACATCGTCGAACTAATCGTTGAAAAACTGGACGGTATGTCAAAAGGAGTAATGGGAAAATATGCGGTCAGATTCAGAAATTATATTGGCACAATTTTCATCTTTATTCTGTTTAGTAACATATCGGGATTGTTCGGACTACGACCACCGACAGCGGATTACGGTACGACACTTGCACTTGGATTGATTACTTTTACGTTAATCCATGTAACACAGTTCAAGAACAATTCGCTGAAGTCGATTTGGGTAGATATGTGTTCTCCATTACCACCATGGCTGCCAATCTGGTTCCCAATTAACGTGATTAGTGAAATTGCGGTGCCAATTTCCTTGTCATTACGTTTGTTTGCCAATGTTTTATCAGGAACTATCATGATGGCTCTTATTTACGGATTGCTCGGATGGATAGCAACCATCTGGCCGGCTGCACTTCATGTTTATTTTGATTTGTTTTCGGGTGCAATCCAAACCTATGTATTCTGTATGCTGACAATGACATATATTACAAATGCCTATCCATCAGAAACATAGTCGAAAATTGAATAATATTTTATTTACTAGGAGGAAATTAGAATGGAATTTAATACGAACTTTATCTTAGGTTGTTCAGCAATCGGTGCAGGTCTTGCAGTTATCGCAGGTATCGGACCCGGTGTTGGTCAGGGTATCGCAGCAGGACATGCAGCAGCAGCAGTAGGTAGAAACCCGGGTGCAAAATCTGACGTTATGTCAACCATGCTTCTTGGACAGGCAGTTGCCGAAACAACCGGTCTTTACGGTCTGTTGGTAGCTATGCTTCTTTTATTCGTAAAACCGTTAGTATAAGAAACGGGAAACCGGACTTCCGGATAGAAAGGATGAAAGGAGGCAGGAGATGGAGAGACTTTTTAATTTGGACTTTCAGCTTATAACAGATGCCACATTAATGATTATTGCAGTATTTGTTTTGTTTCTGTTCTTATCTTATTTTCTGTTCAATCCGGCACGTAAAATGCTGGAAGGCAGACAGAATAAAATAAAAGACGAACTGGATAGTGCAGAAAAAAGCATGAAGGAAGCCAGAGAATTAAAGCTTGAATATGAAGCAAAATTAAAGGATATTGATAAAGAAGCTGAAGAAATTTTAAGCGAAGCCAGAAAGAAAGCACTTGCTAATGCGGCAAAAATAGAAGAAGAAGCAAAGGCTGATGCCGCACGCATTATGGAAAGGGCAAGACAGGAAGCAGAGCTTGAAAAACAGAAGGCAGCAGATGACGTGAAGAAAGAGATGGTTTCCATCGCATCGTTAATGGCAGGGAAGGTTGTTGCTGCTTCTATTGATACTTCGGTACAGGAAAGCCTGATTAATGAAACTTTGAAGGAAATAGGTGAAAGCACATGGCTAAGCTAATTTCAAAAACATATGGAGATGCTTTATTTGAATTAGCAGTCGAGGACGGAAAAGTGGATGTTTTCATGGAAGAAATTTCCGGGCTTCTTGAGGTTTTAAGGAGTGAAGCGGAGTTTACCAAGTTGATGAATCATCCCAAAATCCCAAAGGAAGAAAAGGTTCAGGTTGCAAAAAATGTATTTTCGGGACGTATCTCGGAGGAAATTGTAGGCTTCCTGACACTCATTATCCAAAAAGACCGTTATGGTGAAGCAGAAGCTATTTTGGAGTATTTCTTAAATCAGGTAAAGGAATATAAAGGAATCGGAGTAGCCTATGTGAAAACAGCGGTAGCTTTGACTGAGATTCAGAAAAAGCAGGTTGAAGAAAGACTGTTGCAGACAACAAAATACCGTCAGATGGAAATGCATTTTTCTGAGGATAAGGCGCTTATCGGCGGTATGGTAATCCGTATCGGTGACAGGGTTGTTGACAGCAGTATCAGTACAAAATTAGAGGAGCTTCAGAAACAGCTTATGAAAATCCAGTTGGGATAGGCTGTAATAAGGAATAAGCTTTAATAAAAAGAAAGGTGTGTACAGATCCATGAATTTAAGACCAGAAGAAATCAGTTCTGTCATTAAGGATCAGATTAAGAGATATGCATCGGAGCTGGAAGTGTCCGATGTAGGTACCGTTATTCAGGTAGCAGACGGTATTGCTCGTGTGCACGGACTGGAAAATGCAATGCAGGGTGAGCTGTTAGAGTTCCCCGGAGAAGTATACGGAATGGTGTTAAACTTAGAAGAAGATAACGTAGGTGCCGTACTTCTCGGAAACCAGAAGAATATCAACGAAGGTGACGTTGTAAAAACAACGGGCCGTGTTGTTGAAGTTCCGGTTGGCGATGCTATGCTTGGACGTGTCGTAAATGCTCTTGGTCAGCCGATTGACGGAAAAGGACCGATTCAGACAAACAAATATCGTAAAATAGAGAGAGTTGCTTCCGGCGTTATCACAAGAAAATCCGTTGATACTCCGCTTCAGACAGGTATCAAGGCGATTGACTCTATGGTACCTATCGGAAGAGGACAGCGTGAACTTATTATCGGTGACAGACAGACCGGTAAAACAGCAATTGCAATTGATACTATCATCAACCAGAAAGGTCAGGGTGTAAAGTGTATCTATGTAGCAATCGGACAGAAAGCGTCCACGGTAGCTTCCATAGTAAAAACTTTAGAAGAATTTGGTGCGATGAGTTATACAACCATAGTTGCATCAACTGCAAGTGAGCTTGCACCGCTTCAGTATATTGCCCCCTATGCGGGATGTGCAATCGGTGAAGAATGGATGGAGAACGGAGAAGACGTTCTTGTTGTGTATGATGACTTAAGTAAGCATGCGGCTGCATACCGTACACTCTCCTTGTTGCTGAAAAGACCGCCGGGACGTGAGGCATATCCCGGTGATGTATTCTATTTGCATTCCAGACTTCTGGAAAGAGCAGCCCGTATGTCCGAGGAGTATGGCGGAGGTTCATTAACAGCACTTCCGATTATTGAAACACAGGCAGGTGACGTTTCTGCGTATATTCCGACCAACGTTATTTCCATTACCGATGGTCAGATTTATCTTGAGACAGAAATGTTTAACTCCGGTTTCCGTCCGGCTGTAAATGCAGGTCTTTCCGTATCCCGTGTAGGTGGTTCGGCACAGATTAAAGCAATGAAAAAGATTGCGGCACCGATTCGTACGGAGCTGGCACAGTACAGAGAGCTTGCTGCATTTGCACAGTTCGGTTCCGAGCTGGATGAGGATACAAAGGAGAAACTTGCACAGGGCGAACGAATTAAAGAGATATTGAAGCAGCCACAGTATAAACCGATGCCGGTACAATATCAGGTATTGATTATTTATGTTGCAACCAATAAATATCTTTTGGATGTTCCGGTAGAAGATATCACTCGTTTTGAAACGGAATTTTTCGAGTTTTTGGATACCAAGTATCCGGAGGTTCCGAGTAAGATTGCGGAAGAAAAGGTGATTTCCGAGGAAACGGAAGCAACCTTAAAGAAAGCAATTGAAGAGTTCAAGAAAGCATTTCGGTAGGAAATAAGAGGCAAGATTACCGGATAAGTAATATTGTCGGAAAGGATAGGTAGCATTATGGCGTCAATGCGTGACATAAAAAGACGTAAGGGCAGTATTCAGAGTACCCAGCAGATTACCAAAGCCATGAAGCTTGTTTCTACCGTAAAACTGCAAAGGGCAAAAGGTCGTGCAGAAAAGTCGAAGTCTTATTTTGAGTGTATGTACGATACGGTAACGTCCATGCTTGCAAAAACAGGTAATTTAGACCACAGATATCTGAAAGCCGGTGAGTCCCGGAAGAAAGCGGTAATTCTGATTACCTCTAACAGAGGACTTGCAGGCGGATACAACTCCAATGCAATCAAACTGATTACACAGGGTGAGTTGAAAAAGGAAGAGCTTTTGATTTATGCGGTGGGCGGAAAGGGCAGGGATACCTTGAAACGCTACGGTTATGAAATCAAAGCGGATTATTCGGAGTGTATTGAAGAACCGTTGTATGTTGATGCAATGAATATCAGCAAAGAACTGCTGGCAGCTTTTGAAGCGGGAGAAATCGGCGAAATATATCTTGCCTATACTTCTTTTAAGAATACGGTAAGCCATGAACCGAAGCTTCTGAAGCTTTTGCCGGTGGAATTTGAAGCTTCCGAAGAAAACGGTGAAAAGAAAGGGCAGGCGCTCATGAACTTTGAACCGGAGGATGATCAGGCTTTGGATATGATTATTCCGAAATATATTACCAGTCTGATTTTCGGAGCGATGGTAGAGTCGGCAGCAAGTGAAAACGGTGCCAGAATGCAGGCAATGGATTCGGCAACAAATAATGCTGAGGAAATGATTGATAACCTGACTCTTATGTATAACAGAGCCCGTCAAGGCTCCATTACACAAGAGTTGACCGAGATTATTGCAGGTGCCAATGCGATTTCATAGGCAGGTGCAATTCACGAATTTAACAGAAAGCAGAAAGAGGAATAAAGATGGCAGAGTTAAACAAAGGTAAAATCACTCAGATTATCGGTGCGGTACTGGATATTAAGTTCAGTGAGGGCAGTCTTCCCGAAATTAATGAAGCTATCAAAATCCCGACAAAAGACGGGAATGAATTGGTAGTGGAAGTATCGCAGCATCTGGGAGATGACACAGTAAGATGTATTGCCATGGGCTCTACTGACGGACTTGTAAGGGGAATGGAGGCGATTGCAACCGGTGCCCCGATTACTGTTCCGGTAGGTGAAAATACGCTGGGACGTTTGTTCAACGTATTGGGTCAGCCCATCGATAATAAACCGGCGCCGACAGATGTAAGTTATGAGCCGATTCACAGACCGGCACCGGAATTTAAAGAACAATCCACACAGACGGAACTTTTGGAAACAGGTATTAAGGTCGTTGACCTTCTTTGCCCTTACCAGAAGGGTGGTAAAATCGGACTCTTTGGTGGTGCAGGTGTAGGTAAAACGGTACTTATTCAGGAATTAATTCGTAATATTGCTACAGAGCACGGCGGATATTCCGTATTTACCGGTGTTGGAGAAAGAACAAGAGAGGGTAATGACCTGTACCATGAAATGATGGAATCCGGCGTTATCGACAAAACCACCATGGTATTCGGACAGATGAATGAACCACCCGGAGCCAGAATGAGAGTTGGTCTTACCGGACTTACCATGGCAGAATATTTCCGTGATAAAGGCGGTAAGGATGTGCTTTTATTCATTGATAATATTTTCCGTTTTACACAGGCAGGTTCCGAGGTGTCCGCACTTTTGGGACGTATGCCTTCTGCAGTTGGTTACCAGCCTACCTTGCAGACAGAGATGGGTGCTTTACAGGAGCGTATTACATCCACAAAGGATGGTTCCATTACATCCGTACAGGCAGTATATGTGCCTGCCGATGACTTGACTGACCCGGCTCCGGCTACAACCTTTGCGCATTTGGATGCAACAACGGTACTTTCCCGTTCTATTGTAGAGCTTGGTATTTATCCGGCTGTAGATCCGCTTGAGTCTACTTCCAGAATTTTGGATCCGAGAGTTGTTGGGGAGGAGCATTATAAAACTGCCCGCGGTGTACAGGAGATTTTACAGAAATATAAAGAATTACAGGATATTATCGCGATTCTTGGTATGGATGAGCTTTCTGAGGATGATAAGCTTGTCGTTTCCAGAGCAAGAAAGGTGCAGAGATTCCTTTCACAGCCGTTCTTCGTAGCAGGACAGTTTACCGGCCTGGAAGGAAAATACGTGCCAATCAGCGAGACAATCAGAGGCTTTAAAGAAATTCTCGAAGGTAAGCATGACAATGTTCCTGAAAGCTATTTCTTAAATGCAGGAAGCATCGATGACGTACTTGCCCGTGTGAAGTAAGGGGTGAGCAGATGGCAGATGACAGAAATTTTTTATTAAGAATTATTACACCGGAGCGAGTGTTTTTTGAAGAAGAAGCCAGTATGGTAGAATTCAATACAACGGAGGGGGAAATCGGTGTTTATAAAAACCACGTTCCCACAACCGTGATTGTGAAACCGGGGATTCTTACGATTACACAGGATGACGGAGTAAAGGAAGCGGCGTTGCACGCAGGTTTTGCCCAGATTTTGCAGGATGAAATCACGATTCTGGCGGAGATTATCGAATGGCCGGATGAAATTGATGAAGCAAGAGCACAAGCGGCAAAGGAAAGAGCAGAGGAACGAATTAAAAACCATGCTCCGGAAACGGATGTAGCACGAGCAGAGGTTTCTTTGCAACGTGCAATTACGCGTATACAAGTGCTGAAATAAAAGAAAAGCAGTCTGGAAACAGGCTGCTTTTTGTAAACCATCGAAAAGAATTGTGCATATGATAATCATAAAACAGGAAAGAACGGAATAGTATGGATAATCATAGAATTCTTCCTTTTTACATGACCTATCCTCTTCCGATGTATTATCAGGAGGAAGATAAGGCACAGAGGGATTTGGAGTATTTACAGCAGATGTATCCGGCAGAGGCGAAGAGGATTCAGAGAAGAATTGCCTCTCTTTTGGATAAAATGGATTACGACGGAAGTATGATATATGATGAGTATCCTGACAAAATGAGACTATACAGTCTGGCACAGGATATCTTAAATCAGATAAAGCATGAGAACGGCGAAGAAGATATGCAGGATATGGATTCTGACAAGTGGGGACAGCTTGGGGAATTGATACAAATTTTGCTGTTTTATGAAATTTATAAAAGACGTCATAGGAATCGCAGAGGGATTTTAAAATTTTAGTTGTGGTTTTCGGGAAAGAAAAGTAAAATATAGTCATAGCAAAAATGCTATGGCTATATTTATTGACGAACACCAAAGTATCGGGTAGAATGATATGCCCGGTAGGGAGTGAGGAAACATTTTGTGGAACAACTGGAAAAAGTATTACATGACGGAATCAATGAAAATTTATATCAGATAATTTTAAGTAATCCCAGAAATGCGGACAAGGCGGAAAAAATTAAAATCCGTCCGGTTCTGGTGAGGGGTAAACTGGAATTTCAGCAGACGACCTATGTGGGGACAAAGGTGTTTCACGAGAATTTTTCAAAAGAGGCATTAGCAGAGAAGCTTTTGGAGGATTTTCGGGAAAACTTTAAGCAGGGAGAGCTGGAAAACAAAGAATTCCGGGCTACTGTGCTGGTAAGCAAAAAGGGGAAAATTACTGTAAAGGCGAAAAAGAACATAGGTGATAAGACGCAGAAGAAAATTGATTTATCCCATAATCGGGTGAAAAAATATATTCTGGAGGAAGGAAAGCCGGTTCCGTTTCTGATAGAGCTGGGAGTACAGACGAAGGATGGCAGGATTGTTAAAGCCAAATATGATAAATTTAAACAGATTAACCGGTATCTTGAATTTATCAGGGATATTTTGCCCATACTTCCAAAGGACAGGACCGTTAACATTATTGACTTTGGATGTGGGAAATCTTATTTGACCTTTGCCATGTATTATTATTTAAAGGTTTTAAATAAATATGATATTCGTGTTATCGGATTGGATTTAAAGGATGATGTAATAGAGAAATGTAACAAATTGGCGGTAAAGTTTGGATATGACAGTGCTTTGAAATTTATCCGGGGAGATATCAGTACTTTTGAAGGTGATTATCAACCGGATATGGTAGTAACTTTACATGCCTGTGATACAGCAACGGATTATGCATTGGAAAAGGCGGTTCACTGGGGAGCAGGTGTTATTTTGTCCGTGCCTTGCTGTCAGCATGAAATGAATAAGCAGATTTCCTGCAGGGAGTTGGAACCGGTATTGAAATACGGTATTTTGAAGGAAAGAATGTCAGCACTTCTTACCGATGCGGTTCGGGCGAACCTGTTGGAAGAAATGGGCTATGATACACAGATATTGGAGTTTATAGATATGGAGCATACACCGAAGAATTTACTGATTCGTGCCGTCAAACGACAGGGAGCGGCGGCAGAAGCGGTAAATTCTTTGAAGCAGAAAAAGGAATCCGGAGTAGAGAAGCTTTTGGATTTTCTGCATAGCGAACAGACCTTAAATGAGTTATTTAGAAAGGCATAAAAATCAGAATGAAAAAGTCACTTATTAAAGCCGGTGCTTTTATCTGTACGTTTCTGGTTTCCATTATGGTTATCAGCCGTGTTATGAATCAGGGAAATACAGACATGACGGCAGAAATGCCTCCTGCTGCGTTTCCGCTTGTTTATATGAACATAAGCGGTGAGAAAGTAAACTGTCTTCATGGTTATGCACAGGAGATGGAGGGAAACTATCTTAGGGATATGATTACCGTGGTTCCGGAAGGAAGGACCGTACAGTTTGAAATAGAGAAATATAATGCAGATATTGCAGGCGTTTTTTATGAACTTAGAAGTGTGGATGGTGAAAGACTGATTGAAAATGGTGAAGTCACAAACAGGCAGGAAGAAACGGACAGCATTCAGGCTTCCATAACGCTGAAAGATCTGATTGAGCCGAAAACTGAGTACAGTCTGATTTTGATTCTGGAAACGGAAGCCGGTGAGATCAGGTATTATACAAGAGTGATTCTGGCTGAGGACTATTATGTATTAGAGAAACTTCATTTTGTGAAGGACTTTCATGAAAGAACCTTTGACAAGGAGGCGGCAGCGGAGCTTACAAAGTATTTGGAATCCAATTCAGAAGGAGATAATACTACTTTTTCAAGGGTCAATATTCATTCCAGTTTTGCGCAGATTACATGGGGAGATTTGGATGTTTGCATAGAGACGGTGCCCGACATAAGCATTAAGGAGATTGCGGGTCAGACCGGTTCATTTACACTGAACTATCTTGTTTCCGTGTCGGAAGGTAAGACGAAAAATTATTATCAGGTGGAAGAGTATTATCGCGTCCGATACACGGCGGATCGTATGTATCTGCTTGATTTTGAGCGATTGATGAATCAGATTTTTGATGAAAAGGCTTCGGCCTATACAAATAATAAAATCTCCTTGGGAATCATGGAAGAGGGGGTGCAGTTTAAAGAGAGCGATGGCGGCAATATTTTTGCTTTTGTAAATGCCAACCGACTTTACAGCTATAATGTGACAGATAATAAAATTGCACTTGTTTACGGATTCTATGATAAAAATAACGCAGATGCAAGAACTATGTACCCTCATAATGCCATTCGGATACTGAGTGTGGATGAAACGGGAAATGTACAATTTATTGTTTATGGTTATATGAATCGGGGACGCCACGAAGGTGGAGTGGGGATTCAGATATGTACGTACAACAGTCAGATGAATACAGTGGAAGAAGAAATCTATATTCCATATACGAAATCATGGCAGATATTAAAGGCAGATGTTGAACAGCTTTCCTATGTAAGCAAAACCAATCAGTTCTATATGATGCTTGACAGGACGATTTACGCAGTGGATTTATCAGCGAAAACGTATGAGCTATTGGCAACCAATCTGTTTGACGGAAGCTATCAGGTTTCCGAAAGCAATGCGAGAATTGCATGGCAGAACAGCGAAAACAGATATGGGAGTACGGTGCTGAATATCATGGATTTAAATTCAAAAAACAGGATGGAAATCCGGGCAGATTCAGGAGAAGTGATAGCACCTCTCGGTTTTATGGGCGAAGACTTGATTTATGGGCTTGCTAAAATGGATGATATCGTAGTGGATGAAACGGGAAGAGTCACTTTTCCTATGTACAAGGTAGTGATACAGGATGAACAGGGGGAGGTAATACACACTTACGAACACAATAATATTTATGTGGTAGGAAGTGAACTGGAAGAAAATCAGATTTCCTTAACCAGAGTAAGTAAAGATGAAAACGGAAATTATGTAGAAATATCCGCCGACCAGATTATGAGTACGGAAGTTGCTGAGGTGGGTAATAATTTTGTAGAGATGGTGATAACGGAAAAGTATGAAAAAATAATGCAGATTGCGGTGAAAAGTAATATTGACACGAAATCTTTGCAGATTTTGACACCGAAGGAAGTTTTGTTTGAAGGCGGAAGGGAATTGGCATTCCGAAGAGATACAGAGCCCGGTGAGTTTTACTACGTATACGGAAAAGGTGATATAGCCGGTATTTATATGAATCCGGGAAGTGCAGTAAATATTGCCAATTCCATTTCCGGTGTGGTGGTAAATGATAAAGGTGCATATGTATGGCAAAAAGGAAATCGAAGTACAAAGAATCAGATTATGGCAATTACGGGAAGTCAGATAACGGAGGAAAAGAACAGCCTTGCCGTTTGCCTGGACACGATTTTGAAATTTGAAGGTGTTACGAGAAATACAGAATATCAATTGAATCAGGGAGAAACAGTAATTGAAATTCTGGAGGACGGACTGCCGGATGCGCAAATTCTTGATTTGACAGGATGCAGTTTAGATGCAATACTATATTATGTAAATAAAGATATTCCGGTACTGGCAACGTTGAGTGATGGGAATGCAGTATTGGTAATCGGTTTTAATGAATTGAATATTGTGGTAATGGATCCTATTACGGGTACGGTGTATAAAAAGGGAATGAATGACTCCAAGGTCTGGTTTGAAGAAAACGGGAATTGCTTTATTACTTATGTGTTGGATGGACAATAAAGAGGGTACGTTATGGAACAAAAGAAGAAAAAATCCATATCAAAAATCGGCTATATTACGGCTTTGCTGGCGATAACGATTGGATTATTGACAGTGTATTCGGGGACGCTTAGAAATGACCTTCAGGAAGAGGTACAGAACACGCTTCGAGAGGTTTCCAGTCAGAATGTTCTTATTATACAGAAAGAAATAGAGGGCGATTTGAATGCACTGATAGAAATTGCAGAGCGCATCGGCGAATCAAAGCAGTCATCGGGAGAGGAGATTGCAGATATGCTTCGTCGCATCATTAATCGTTATTCCTTTATCAGAATGGGAGCTTGCAGTACGGATGGCATTGCATATACTACAGATAATTCGGTGATTGACATATCAGACAGGGACTATTTCAAGGAAGCAATGAAAGGAGAACAGAGTGTATCAGATCCTTTGACGGGAATTGTGAAGGGGAAGATATTATTGTATTCTGTGTGCCAATTCTGCACGAAGAAGAAGTTACAGGATGTGTGTTTGCCAGTTATAGTGTGGACAGCCTGAAGCAGATACTTTCCGTTTCTTCGTTTGACGGAGAAGGCTATACTTATATTGTGCAGAGTGATGGTTCAAAAGTAGTGGATTCGGCACATAAGACAAGCTTTCAGAATATGACCAATATTCTTGTTTCCATGGAACAGGTGGATGAAGGGAATAAAGAAGCGGCAGAGACACTGCGACAACTTTTGAAAGAAGGAAAAAGCGGAAATATATTTTTTCATAATGAAGTTGATAAATATATGTACTGTACACCGCTAAATATCAGTGACTGGTATCTGTTGGATATTGTACCGGTAAATGTTATGGAAACCCGTACGAACTATATTATGAGCAGAACCTACATTATCTGCTTTATTCTGATTGTAGTCTATACGTTGTTTGTTGTCTGGATATATAAAGAAGACTATAAGAAAAAGAAACAGATGCAGGAGCTTTTGTATGTAGACGACCTGACAGGCGGCAATACCTATGCGAAATTTAAGGAAGAAGTAGCAAAAAGGCTAAAGTACACTCATGAAAAATGGGCATTTATTATGCTGGATATTGATGACTTCAAATTAATCAATGAACTGTTTGGCTATGAGGAAGGTGACAAGGTTATCTGCTATATCTGGAATCTTCTGAAAGGAAGCTGTGAAGATGACGAAAGTGCATCACGCAGGATTGCAGACAGTTTTACCTTGTTTTGGAATTATGAAAAGAAAGAAGAAATTGAGGAGCGTGTTAAGAAGCTTATTGAAAGAATACAGCATTATTCTGTACGAAAAGAAACAGAATATATTCTGCAGCCTAATTTCGGAATTTATTATGTTGAGAAAACAAGCGAAGATGTAGAGGATATGCTGAATAGTGCTACACTGGCACACAATATAGCCAAAGGCGAAAGAGAGAGCCTTTTCGCAGTTTACAGCAATGAGATTAAGGAAAATATGTTGCAGAAGAAACAGCTTTCCGATCAGATGGAATATGCGTACAGGCATCATCATTTTGAAGTCTATTATCAGCCTAAATATGATGCGGTAACAAAAAAGCTGGCAGGTGCGGAAGCGCTGGTGCGTTGGAGAAAATCGGATGGCAGCATGGTATCCCCCGGGGTGTTTATTCCGCTTGCGGAAGAAACAGGATTTGTTTGTAAGCTGGACAAATATGTTTTCCGGGAGGTCTGTCTGGCGCAGAAACGTTGGATGGATAAAGGAATACCGATTGTTCCTGTTTCTGTTAATTTGTCCCGTAAACACTTGGATAATCCGGAATTTATCAATGAGTATAAAGCGATTTTGGAAGAGACGCAGGTGCCTATTGAATGTGTGCAGCTTGAAGTGACAGAAAGTGCCGTGTTTGAAAAGCAGGGTGAGTTTATTAAGCTGGTGGAGCGATTGCATGAGCTGGGGTTTGTGATTTTAATGGATGACTTCGGAACCGGTTATTCCTCCCTTATGATGTTAAAGCAGATTCCCATTGATGTAATGAAGCTGGATAAATCCTTCGTGGATGATTACAATGATGTCAGAGGTGAGCAGATTATTCGTTGTGTTATGCAGATGGCACAGAATTTGAATATTGAGATTACGGCTGAGGGTGTAGAAACAGAGGAGCAGTATATTTTCTTAAAGGGTATAGGCTGTGACACTATTCAGGGCTATTATTTTGCAAGGCCAATGCCGGAGCAGGATTACGAACAATGTATGACGAAATGTCAATTGTAGTGGATGAAGAAGTTACAGTGGGAAGAAAATTGAACGAAATAGAAAAAAGAAAAGGTATCCCAAGGAAGCAAAACGAAGGATACCTTTTTGATTATAAAAACATCTATAAAAGCCAATATATTATTTTTTAAACAGTCTGCCTGCGTATGGCTTAAGTGCAAACAAAAGAATCATACCGAGTACGCCACAGGAAATTACTTCACCGATACCGACCGTGAGCATAAAGTAAGGAATGGAGCCTTCAAACTTATATACATATGCAAGCACAAACGGGACGATAATCGTGTTGGCAATAATGGGAGGTAAGGGTGCAAGCCATTTCTGTTTACGTAAGGCATATGTTCCGCAAGCACCGATTAAGGTGGCGAGACTGCCGAATAAAACGTCAAGAGGCATGCAGCCTGTTAAGATGTTGCTGAGCAGACAACCCACGAATAACCCGGGGATAGCTGCCGGAGTGAAAAAAGGCAGAATCGTAAGTGCCTCTGAAAAACGGACTTGAATAGCATAATTTGCAAGTCCAAAGGCGTTGGCTATAAAAGTAAGCACAACGTAGATTGCGGCAATCATTGCTGCCTGCGCAAGAAAAAGCGCATAAGAGGGGACGATTCTTGCAGGAACCGTCTGATTGTTTTGATTTTTCATTTTCTTTTCTCCTTTAGTTTTGTTTTACGAGTGGAAGGTCTCGAACACTCGGTTATATTAGTAAAAAACAGGCTGGCTATTCCAGCTCGCCTGTTTTATACTTCGCAACAATTCTCTGAATACGCTCATTTGGATTCAGTAAATCACTAATGGACGAATCATGATTCAAAGTATCAATGATATATGCAATATACTTACTCATATCACAGTTGATATACCAGTCACGATTCAATAAGTCCGGTGTCTGGTATATTAAGTTGGTTGTAAGAACCTTGTCAATTAAGCCTTCTTCATAGGCTTTGTCAAATTTATCCAATCCGTTTGTAAATAAACCGAAGGTAGCAAAGACGAAGATTTTGTTTGCCTTGCGTTCCTTTAAAGCGGCGGCAACTTCCAACACGCTTTCACCGGAGGAAATCATATCATCAATGATAATCATATCCTTACCTTCTACGCTTGTCCCAAGAAATTCGTGAGCAACGATAGGGTTACGTCCGTTTACGATTTTTGTATAATCTCTTCTCTTGTAGAACATACCCATATCCAGACCAAGTACGTTTGCGATGTAAATTGCACGGCTCATGCCGCCCTCATCCGGGCTGATAACCATCATATGATCAGAATCAATCTGAAGTCCCTTTACGTTGCGTAATAAGCCTTTGATGAACTGATAAGCAGGCTGTACGGTTTCAAAACCATGAAGCGGAATCGCATTCTGGACTCTCGGGTCATGCGCGTCAAAGGTAATAATGTTGTCTACACCCATGTGTACCAGTTCCTGAAGGGCAAGTGCACAGTCTAAAGATTCTCTGGTTGTTCTCTTATGCTGTCTGCTTTCATAAAGGAAAGGCATAATGACCGTGATACGTCTTGCTTTACCGCCTACAGCCGCGATAATACGTTTTAAATCCTGATAGTGGTCATCGGGGGACATATGATTTTCATGTCCGCATAAGGAATAGGTTAAGCTATAATTTGCAACATCAACCAAAAGATAAAGGTCTGTACCACGTACGGATTCCAAAATGACACCCTTTGCCTCACCGGAGCCGAAACGGGGTACTTTGGTATTTAAAATGTAAGAATCTCTTTGATAACCGGAAAAAGCGAGGCTGTCTTTGTGCTCACTTTCTCTTTCTGTTCTCCATTTTACAAGGTAGTAATCTACTTTTTCACCAAGAGATTTGCAGCCCTCTAAAGGAATCATTCCTAAAGAACCTACCGGAATTGTTTCTAAGTTTCTTTTCTCCTCACGCTTTGCCATGAAAAGGCCCTCACTTTCTGTTAACAATGAATAATGATGTAGTATCTCTATTTGTTATTTAGTCTGAAATAATTTCTTTAGTCTGATATCCGGACCGGACAACTTGCAGACCTTGTAATTACTGGTGATTCTTGAAAAAATTCTGTCCGAATACCGGTCCCGTAAATCTTCAATTGAAAGATTCGTAGAAATAATGGTTGATTTCTTACGGATATGTCTTTCATTTAAACAGGAAAATAATTGTGAAGTGACAAAGGTATTTGTTACCTCCGTTCCCAAATCATCAATAATCACCAAATCACAATTATATAAGTCTTCAAAGGCATTGTAAAGGCTTTCTTTGTTTTTATAGTCAAAAGAATAACGGGAAAGAAACTCAAACAGTCCGATGGAGCTGAAATAAATAATAGAATGTCCGGTTTCTATCAGTTCTTTTGCAATGCAGCTTGAAAGGAAAGATTTACCGCAGCCTACCGTGCCGTAAAATAACAAATTCTGATAATCTTTATCAAAATCCCGGATAAAATTCCGGGAGGTTTCCACCGCGCGTTCAAATGCGGCGAGATCTTCGCCGGAATAGTATTCATAGGAAAGAGCGGAGAAATTCTCCGTTTTTAACATTTCATGTATATTGGATTGTTCATAAAGAATCGAAATCATCTGTTGTTTGAAACAGTGACATTTTACTCCGTCTATGTAGCCGGTATCTTTGCAGTCGGGACAGTCATAAACGGGAACAAGATAATCCGCAGGAAAACCTGCTTCCAGTAAAAGCTGCTTCTTTTTTTCTGCCAGTTCATGAAGCTTTTGTTTTAAATCCAAAACAGCCGAATCGTCACCGGAAAGTACCCGTTTTCCACATTCTACGGAAATGGATGCAACAGAGGAATCCAGTTCTTCGTAGCCCTCTATCTGTTCATAAACCTGCTTGGTGCGGGCATCAAGCAGATGGCGGTTTTTGGTTTGTCGTTCTTCGTAATTACGGAGAATGGATTCGTACTGTGAATTGGTCAGTGGCAAAACGTTGTCCCCCTAAAATTGGCTGAGTAAAATAGTTACTTGCTTAAAATTGCACGTTCAATGGCATCAAAATCATAATCGTGCTGTTGAAACTGGTTGAATTTATTGTTTGCAGCCGGCTTGGAAAAAGCAGCCGCGTTTTTCTTTTTCTGATAAAGCTCATCAATTTTCTGAATATCTGCTTTATGATGTACCTGTGCGGCTTTCCAACTGGAAAGAATTTTGTCCGCATACTCAAAACGATGGTTTTCGGTTGCCAGTACCGTGCGCTCACAGGCTTCAAAAATAACATCGGTTTCAAAGCCGTATTCTTCGGTCCAGCGGGTAATAAATTCTACCTCCTTTGGGGTAGGCGCGTTGGATTTGCCCAATGCATTCATAATGGCATAAGTAGTCTTATCATATCTATGTACATGATTTTCTGCTTCGGCAGGAGTAGTTACCCCGCTCTCAGCCCAGTTGACAGCTACTTTTTCTATATAACGGAAATCCTTTTTACCCCGGTCTACACAATACTGAATCAGATAATCGATTAAGTCATCTGAAAAATGCAGCTTGTCCGATAAGAAAAGAACGGTGTTTAAATCGGACACAGACAAGGGTCTTTGCAGATATTGTTCCATAATAAAAATTAATTGTGCCGTAGATTCCTGATTTTTAAAATTCTTAAGCTCGTCCGGACTGTAAGAAGGTTTGGACGGAACTACTGACTCCTTAACAGCAGTTTTTTCCGCAACATTTACCTTCTCGGAAGGAGCAGGTTCCTGCGTGGTACGAGGCACAATGGAGACAACCGGAGCGAGAGAAACATTTTCACCCGTGTTTTTCCCCGTGGGTTCCTCCATATGGATACCAACAATATTTCTGGCAGAGTCGTATTCCAAAGAAAGCAGATGGTGCTTTTCCCAGTAGCTGAGTGCACGCAGAATGTCCTTTTCGGTATGATTAAATAAATCTGCCATATCGGAAATACTGGTCGTCTTGTTGGAATTCATAACCCGCAGCAGATAAATATAAACCTTTAACTGTGCATCGTTGGCATCCTTCATATATTCATCTATAAAAAGATTGGATACAACAGTTGAATCCATATAATTGTTATTATAAATTGTAAGTTCGCCCATAGCTATATTTATCTCCCACATTTATCAGTCATGTTCAAAGCTTCTCCGATTGAAGCAATTGCATTATAGCATAAGGCATCAAAAAAAGAAATAGTCAATTTCACGCAAACCCTTGAAAACACTGGACTTGCGGGGGATTGTGGATAATGTGGAAAGTGTGGATAAAAAAGAAAACAAACAAAAAAGAAATGGAGGAAGCCTTTGAATAAGCGAAAAAAATGAATCATAGGATGGCAAAATCTATCCACAAAAAAAGAAAGAAATATCCACAGAAAACAGAGGATAAGAATATCTGTTTTTTGTGGATATTGTGGAAAACTATTTTTTGAGAAGATTTTCCCCGATTTTCAGCACATCTCCGGCACCCATGGTTATCAACAAATCCCCGTTGATACAATTTTTTTTCAAAAAAGTTTCAATTTCTTCAAAAGAAGGAAAATAGAAACATTCATGCCCTAGTTTTTCAATTTCCTGCTGTAAGGTTTTGGAACTGATTCCAAGTGTATCGGTTTCGCGGGCCGCATAAATATCCGCCAGAACGATATGGTCGGCGAGACAAAGAGCCTTGGCAAAATCCGTTAGGAAAGCTTTTGTACGGGTGTAGGTGTGGGGCTGGAACACACACCAGACCGATTTGTGAGGATAATTTGCGGCAGCGGACAAAGTTGCGGTAATTTCTGTAGGGTGATGTGCATAATCATCTATTATAGTAACACCGTTCAGAGAACCTTTATACTCGAACCGTCGGTCGGTTCCTGTAAAATGTGCGAGAGCATAGGAAATATCCTTATTTTCAATACCAAGAAGGTCGGCGAGAGCAATTGCTGCCAAAGCATTGGAAATATTATGTTTTCCCGGAACAGCCAGAGAGAAGCTTCTTTCCGTATCGGTTCCTTTCTTTAAGGTAAAGGAAGGATGAGCCAGTTCATCGTAGCTTATTTCTTCTGCGTAATAATCCAAAGAAGGAGAAGAACCATAGGTGATGACACGACAGGAAAGTCCCTCTGTAATTTCTTTATAGTTGTCAATGTCGCCGTTTATAATCAGAGTTCCATCCTCCGAAAGCAGTTCGGCAAAGGCATGAAAAGAATGGCGGATATCTTGAATATCTTTAAAAAAGTCAAGATGGTCTTCTTCTATATTAAGAATAATTCCAACTTTAGGGAAAAAGCTTAAGAAGCTGTTCGTGTATTCGCATGCTTCTGTAACGAAATAATCGGATTTTCCAACCCGGATATTCCCTTTGATGGACTTTAAGATTCCTCCGATGGACAAAGTCGGATCGGTGTCCGCACAAAGCAAAATTTCGGAAATCATGGAAGTGGTTGTGGTTTTTCCGTGAGTTCCGCTGACTGCAACAGGCATTTTGTAGTTTTTCATAAGCTGTCCAAGAAGCTGTGCGCGGGAAAGGGACGGAATCTGCAGTCTGTTCATGGCAATGTATTCCGGATTATCAGGATGAATGGCACTTGTATAAACGACAAGGTCAATATCCGGTGTGATATTTTCTGCTTTCTGACCGATGAAAATTTGTGCGCCTTTCTCTTCCAAAGCGTCCGTTAAAGCGGAACGGTGAGCATCGGAACCGGATACCCGGAAATTTTCGGTGATAAGTATTTCGGCAAGACCGCTCATGCTGATTCCACCGATGCCAATAAAATATATGTGTATGGGATGTTTAAAATCGATCTGATACATTTCACAAACCTGCTTTCTTTTATATAATCCTTCCCATGTATTATACGCATTATGGGCATAAAAAACAACGAGGAAAACGGAGAATTTTAGGAGTAAAAACGAAGGGGCGGAAGGGAGTGGCAGAAATGAATAGAAGACTTGGGACGATTTGGCATAATTTACAAATATGAATGGTAATATTTGACAATTTTGCTGAATAGTATAGAGGAATGGTGGGAATTGAAGTAGGATTAATGTAAAATAATGAAAAATAAGCCGAAAATATGTACAAAAAATTAAAAATAATTTGAAAATTTTTGTCATAAATATTCACTTTCTGAACGTAGTGTGCTATACTAGATGTACACAAATTCCGTGTGTAAAGAAGACTAGAATGAGGTGATGACATGATAAAGAAAGAAATGATTGCCATGTTACTAGCCGGAGGACAAGGAAGCAGATTAGGGGTCTTAACTTCCAAAGTCGCTAAACCGGCAGTTTCGTTTGGAGGGAAGTACAGAATAATTGATTTCCCGCTTAGCAACTGTATTAATTCGGGAATTGACACCGTCGGAGTTTTGACACAATACCAGCCGCTTCGCTTAAACACGCATATCGGTATCGGTATTCCGTGGGATTTGGATCGTAACATCGGAGGAGTTACGGTACTGCCGCCCTATGAAAAGAGCGACGGAGGCGATTGGTATTCGGGAACTGCCAATGCAATTTATCAGAATTTAGCTTATATGGAGCAGTTCAATCCGGAATATGTTCTTATTTTATCGGGAGACCACATTTACAAAATGGATTATGAAGTAATGTTGGATTTCCATAAAGCAAACAACGCGGATGTAACTATTGCTGTAATGCCCGTTCCAATTGAAGAGGCAAGCCGTTTCGGTGTAGTTATCGCAGACGAACATAAGAAAATAACGGAATTTGAAGAGAAACCGGCAAACCCGAGAAGTAATCTTGCATCGATGGGAATTTATATTTTCTCGTGGAAGGTGCTCAGAGATGCTTTGATTGCCATGAAGGATCAGCCGAGTCTTGATTTTGGTAAACATGTCATTCCATATTGCCACGAAAGCGGGAAACCGATTTATGCTTATGAATTTAACGGTTACTGGAAGGATGTAGGAACCTTAAGTTCTTATTGGGAAGCCAATATGGAATTGATTGACATTGTTCCTGAGTTCAATCTTTATGAGGAATACTGGAAGATTTATACCAAGAGTGAAATTTTACCGCCACAGTATATTTCCGGTGACAGTAAGATAGAAAGAAGTATTATCGGTGAAGGCAGTGAAATTTACGGAGAGGTATACAATTCCATTATCGGATGTGGTGTTGTAATTGGTCAGGGTACCGTAGTAAGAGATTCCATTATTATGAATTATTCAACTGTCGGCTACGGCTGTAGGATAAATAAGGCAATTATCGCAGAGAATGTAGCTGTTTCAGATAAGGTCATTATGGGAGAGGGCGAAGAAGTACCGAACGAAAAAGCACCACACATTTATACGGACGGATTGGTAACAATCGGAGAAAGAAGTGAAATTCCGGCAAATGTCAGAATAGGAAAGAACACCGTGATTTCCGGCTGTACGGAAATTGGGGATTATCCGAATTCTTCTCTCATGAGTGGAAAAGCATTAATTAAGGCAGGTGAGTGATTATGAGAGCAATAGGAATTATTTTAGCAGGCGGCAACAATCATAGGATGAAAGAACTTTCCCAGAAAAGAGCAATTGGTGCAATGCCCATTGCGGGAAGCTATCGAAGCATCGATTTTGCACTTAGTAATATGTCTAATTCACATATTCAGAAGGTTGGTGTCTTCACCCAGTACAATGCCAAAAGTTTGAATGAACATTTAAGTTCTTCCAAATGGTGGGACTTCGGAAGAAAGCAGGGTGGTTTGTTTGTATTTACGCCAACCGTTACGGCAGAAGGAAGCTTCTGGTATCGTGGAACGGCAGATGCTCTTTATCAGAACTTGTCTTTCCTGAAAAACAGTCATGAACCTTATGTGGTAATCGCTTCTGCAGACTGTGTATATAAGATGGATTACAATGCGGTACTGGAATACCATATTGCAAAGAAAGCAGATATTACAGTTGTATGTAAGGAGATGCCGCAAGGAGCTGCAATTGAACGTTTCGGTACGGTGAAGATGAATGAAGACAGCAGGATAGAAGAATTTGAAGAAAAGCCGATTGTGGCGAAAACCAATACGATTTCCTGTGGTATTTATGTTATCAGAAGAAGACAATTGATTGAGATGATAGAAAGATGTGCGGAAGAAGGAAGATATGATTTTGTAAATGATATTTTAATCCGTTATAAAAATATGAAGCGTATCTACGGCTATAAGATTAAAGATTACTGGCGTAATATAGCAACGATTGAAGATTACTATGATACGAACATGGACTTTTTGAAGCCGGAAATCAGAAATTACTTCTTTAAACAATATCCTGACGTTTATTCCAAGGTGGATGATTTGCCGCCTGCAAAGTATAACGTAGGTTCAGAAGTAAGGAACAGCCTTATTTCCAGTGGATGTATTATTAATGGTAAGGTGGAGAATTCTATTATCTTTAAAGAGTCCTTTATCGGAAGCAATGTTACCATTAAGAATTCCATTGTCCTGAATGATGTTTATATCGGAGACAATACATATATTGAGAATTGTATCGTAGAAAGCCGTGATACGATTCCGGCAAATTCCCGTTATATCGGTGAGAATGGTATTAAGATAGTGGTAGAACGAAACGCACGATATGTTCTATAGAGCAGTGGTGCAGTTGGACGAAACATATATAATGTTTTATGAGTGAACCGCACAGCCGGGGATAGATAACGACAGACAGGGGGACACACAATGAAAATTACAGATGTCAGAGTGCGCAAAATTACAAAAGAGGGCAAAATGAAAGCAATTGTTTCAATTACCATTGATGATGAATTTGTTGTTCATGATATTAAGGTAATTGAAGGGGAGAAGGGATTGTTTATCGCAATGCCCAGCAAAAAAGCAACGGACGGCGAGTACAGGGATATTGCTCATCCGATTAATTCGGGAACAAGAGAAAATATCCAGAGAATTATCTTAGAAAGCTATGAAAAGGCTCTGTTGGAGCCGGATGAGGCGGAGTAAGAATATAGAACAATAAAAAAACTACCCAAATGGGTAGTTTTTTTATTGTTTTCTTTGTGCTATAATCACAAAGAAGTTATAAAAAATATGCTGAAACAAAGAGCAAAAGTTCAGAGAGGAGTAGAAATGAGAAAGAATGTAAAAAAAGCATTGCTTGTGGCAGCACCGCTTTTATGGTGCGGAGCATTGTATTTAGGAGAAGGCACCGGCATGGGCGAGGTACTGGCAAGGTCTGTAACCACGTTGACACAGACGGTGGTAATGACACAGACAATGGTTAACACGCAAACTCAGGTACGCACAGAGACAACATCAGATGGATATGGTAACAAAGTGTATGGATACACTGACGGAACCACAATGGTGGCGAAACAGAAAGCAGTAGTAAAGCTTACCGAAACCGTTATAGAGTTACCGGATGAAGCGGTCATTACCCAGACAACCCCGGAAGAAAAACCGGAAGAAAAACCGGATACCAGATGGAAACCGGTAACGGCAGATGAAATAAAAAGAGCATCTCTTGTGACCAAGGAAAAAGTAGAGGTACGTTCCTCCCGTTCTTCCTGTCGGGTAATGTCTGAGATGCAGGGAGAACTTTGTGTAGCAGCGATGGAAAATGCGTTGAAGGACGGATATACACTGGGAGCAACCTACAGTATTTTCTATACCGGCTCTATCGAGGGTGCGGAAAACTTGTCAGAGAAGGAATTGTATGCAAAAGCAAGAAACGTGTATGAAAGCGAAGCACCGGTCAGCATTACCATGAGTATACCGGAGGATTTGCAAAAAGAAGGCAGAGAATATGAAATGATTTGCGTTTCCGAGAATGGTAAGACCTACAATATTCCGGCAGAAGTGAATGAAGACGGAAGTATTACTTTTGAAACAAAATATTTCTATGCATTCGGATTAGCTTATACGGATAAATAATAATGGAACGTTTGTTCCGAAGATTTAGGAAAGGGTGTTCCCTGAGTTGAAAAGGACTTGGAGAAGACCCTTTTATCTTTCAAAAATCAGGGCGTAAGAAAGCCCGGGAGAGATTATGGAAAAAAGAGGAAACATATTGTATGTAGTCATTCCCTGCTATAATGAGGAAGAAGTTTTGGAAGAAACTGCAAGGCAGTTGGAAAAGAAAATGACAGCCATGATGGAAGAAAAAATCATTGCACCGGAAAGCAAAGTTCTTTTTTTGAATGATGGTTCCAAGGATCATACATGGGAAATCATGGAGCGGTTACATAAAGAAAATCCTTTGTTTGGGGGAATTTCCTTAAGCCGTAACAGGGGACATCAGAATGTGCTGCTTGCAGGCTATATGACGGCAAAGGAAAAGGCGGATATGGTGATTTCCATGGATGCGGATTTACAGGATGATATGGATGTCATGCAGGAGATGGTAGAGAAATACCGAACGGGTATTGATATTGTATATGGAGTAAGGAAAAATCGGAAGCAGGATTCCTTTTTTAAGAAAACAACGTCAGAGGGATTTTATAAAGTAATGAAGTTCCTCGGAGCAGATACGGTTTATAATCATGCAGACTATCGTCTGATGAGTAAGAGGGCGTTGGAGGGGCTTGCACAGTTTAAGGAAGTGAATCTGTTTTTAAGAGGTGTGATTCCGCTTATCGGTTATCCTTCTGATTTTGTTTATTATGAAAGGGGAAAACGTCTGGCGGGAAAGACGAAATATCCGCTTCCCAAAATGATGGCGCTTGCAATGGAAGGTATTACATCGTTTAGTGTGAAGCCGATACGTCTGATTTCTTTGCTTGGATTTGTAATTTTTTTATTCAGTCTGATTATGTTGGTATATAGTTTTATAAGGCATTTTATGGGGGCGACGATTGTGGGATGGACAACGTTAATGGTATCGGTATGGGCAATCGGCGGTTTGATTTTGCTGGCTCTCGGTATTGTGGGAGAGTACATAGGGAAAATATATTTGGAAACAAAGGGGCGACCCAGATTTATCATAGAAAAAATTTTGGATGAAACAGGGGAAGAGGATAGATGAGTACGGAAACCATGATTGTACTGGCGGTAATTTTTATCTTGTTTGTGGGAGGCGCATACTACAGGCAATTACAGGAAACAGCCGACAGAAAGAGAAAATACAGAGCGCAGATACAGAAAAGGATCATCATCATAGGTACAGGCACGGCACTTGCTGTAACAGGACTTTTGGCAGGCAGGTTTCTTGACTCTATTGAGGTATCCGTAAGACAGACCTTAGAAGTTGTGTCATGGTTTCTTCTTGCACTTTTTCTGGCGGAAGGAATCCATACAACCCGGCTGATAAGAAAAGAGAAAAGAAATGATGGCAGAGAAGCCGGCGAAGAAGAACAAGGCGGTCCGGAAGCGGAAACGGTTACAGAACCGGAAGAATGGATAAAAGAAGAAAAGCCGTCCTATAGGGAGTTGTTTATTCTGGCGGCTGTTACCTTTGTTTATGGGCTGTTCATTTTTTGGAGACTGGGAAGCATGGAAGCTCCGAAAACCTTTATGGAAATTGTACCGGATACAGAAGGAAGCCATGAAATTGTTTTGGATTTGGGAGAAGAGAGAGAGGTGGATTCTCTCTATTTGTATTTGGGGCATATGTTAGACAGGGTTCTGGCAGTTTCCTATTATGACAGTGAAAAAGAAGAGTGGATTGTTCTGGAAGAGGAAGTGGAGGCAAAAGAAAATTACAAATGGAACAGGATAGAGGTAGATGAAGAGATTAAATATCTTGGCATTGTTTCCAGAAGCGGGAGAGCGGTTTTTCATGAAATGGTATTGCTCGATGCTGAGGGAAATAAAATATTACCGGTAAATAAGGAAGAGTACCCGCTTTTATTTGATGAACAGGAACAGTTCCCGGAGGATGTAACTTATTATACCGGAACGATGTTTGATGAAGTATATTATGCGGGAAGTGCTTATGAATTTTTAAACGGAGAAGAAATGTTTGAGGAAACGCATCCTCCTCTCGGTAAAATACTTATATCCATTGGCGAAGTGCTGTTTGGAGTATGTCCCTTCGGTTGGAGGTTTGTTTGTGCTGTATGCGGTATTCTTATGCTGCCTCTTATGTACTGGTTTTTGTACCGGATATTTAAAAATGCAAAGATTGCTTTGTTGGGAACGGTTTTGTTAAGTCTTGATTTTATGCATTTCACATTATCGAGAATCGCCACCTTGGATAGTATCATTGCATTTTTCATTCTTGCTATGTTTGCGGTTATGTGGAGAATTTTAGAACGGGCAGGAGAAGAAAGGAAAGCAGGGAGAAGAAACCCTTCACCGGGTCTGGTTGTTACGATGGTTGTTTGCGCGGTCATTAACGGTATGGCAGTGGCAACCAAGTGGACCGGGTTTTATGCGATGGCAGGAATCGCTTTTTTCTTTCTGGCTTTTTTGATAAAAGAAACCATACAGGCAAAAAAAGAGGGAGGAACATGTCATTATATGGGGGTAATGCTGGGGGAAGGAATTCTTATTTTCGGCGTGCTTCCTTTAGGAATTTATGTACTTGCCTTTTTGCCGGAGGCATTGGCAACCGGACAGAGTAATGTATGGAAGGTCATGTGGGAGAATTCGCTCTTCATGCTGAATTTCCATAGTGATATTGTATTTGAACACCCTTATCGTTCTGACTGGTACACCTGGGGCTGGGATAAGATGCCTTTAATCGATGCGGCAGATAACCTGAGAAACGGAAAAACCAGTCTGGTTGTTACGATGGGAAATCCTGTTTTGTGGTGGGGTGGCTTAATATCGGTATTTCATATGCTGTACCGGAGTCTGTTTAAAAAGGACAAAAAGGCAGCCTATCTGGTTTTGTCTTATTTGTTTATGCTGGCACCCTGGTTTTTTGTCAGACGTACGGTTTTTATTTATCAGTATTATGCAAGCAGTCTGTTTATGCTCGGAATGCTGGGATACAGTTTGTATTTACTGGGGCGCAAGTATAAGAAGGCGGTGCCGGCTGCCATAGAAGTTGCCTTATTTATTTTCATTTTGTTCTTTCCGATTATTTCGGGAATACCCGTAGGCACATATCATGTGCAGATTTATCTGGAATGGCTTCGTTCCTGGGAGTTTGTAATTATTTAAAGGGGGAAAAGGATGATGAAAGAAGGTTTGAAATACCCGGTTCTTTTTTTGGCGGCAGCGGTAAGCTGGCTCTTTGTAAACGGGCTGGGATTGCAGAATCAGAAAAAAGAAATACAAATGGTTATGGCGATTCTATTAATCGTCTGCCTTCTTGTTATATTGTTTTTAAAAAGAAAACAGAAATTAACGAAGGATGGCTGTATACGGGTTATCCTGCTTATGGGGTGTGTGATGCGAATCGGCTATATGCTCTATACACCATGTACATTACGTTCTCATGATTTATTTGAACCGGAACCGGATGCTACAGGGAAGGCAGGATATTTATTGCATATCCTTCTGGAAGGACGTTTGCCGGAGAGTAATGAGCTACAGTTGTATCAACAGCCCTTTTTCTTTTTAGCAGGGGCAATCTGCTCAAAAATTCTGAATGCAATAATCGGAAACGGAGATGTTTTTTTGCTGGTAGACGGGGCCAAGGTGGTTTCCTGTTTTGCCTCCTGTGCAACTATGTTTGTGGCAGAGAAGCTGTTTGCGGAATTTGAGGTTGGTAAACAAAATACCGCATATGGTATGCTTTTGATTGCGTTTACTCCGGTATTTTATCTGACGGGAGGAAGAATGGGAGAGGATGCACTGTGTCTCTTCTTTATTGCGTCCGCCCTATTGTATACCCTGTATTGGAAAAAGGAACCAACATGGAAAAATACATGTATCCTTGCATTACTTTACGGGTTGGGGATGATGACGAAAATCTCCTGTGCAGTGCCTGCCCTGTATACCCTATGGGTGATGGTGGAAAAGCTGTTTGATAAAGAAAACCGCCTTTTATGTGGAAAACTGGCCGTCTTTGGATGTATCAGTCTGCCCCTTGGTTTATGGTATTCGTTGCGGAATTGGAAACTGTTCGGGCAGGGACTGACCTATGTTCTGCCACAGGATGTAGAAGGACCTCTTTTTACCGGAAAGGTTTCTTTGATGCAGCGTTTTATTATTCCGGATATGAAAAATCTGCTGCAGACTCCGTATGCGAATCCGAAAAATGACAGTAATATGCCTGTTTATCTTTTGAAATCCGAGCTTTTTGGAGAGTTTTTTTATGAAATAACACCGGTGATACCAACGATTTTGTTGTTTTTAAATCTGCTTCTGACTGTAGTGGCAGTAAGTTTTGGTATTTTGCTGTTGGTTCGGAGAAAACAGATAAAAGGAAGTGTGGTGCCGGCAGTCTGGCTGCTGCTTTTTGGCGGGTTTGCAATTAATTCTTATTTTTCTTATCCGTTTGGCTGTACAATGGACTTTCGGTACTATATGATGCTTTCGGTGATAAAGGCACTGTTAATCGGGAAGCTTTTGCAGGGAGCAGGTTTGGGGAAGGAAAGTGACGAAAATGTATTTTTACAGGAATGGGTCAAAAAAGGCTGCATTCTCTTTGGTATCTTTTCCTGTCTTATGTACTGTCTGGTCTAGTTTACAAATCGGAGGGAAAGCTTTATAATACCAATAAATGTGGATGAAAAGGGGAAAGCGTTTAAGGTATTGAACGAGGAGCTTACCTCTGATGAATTTTATCATTTAAGTGATATGGAGAAGAAAAATGTACATTATAGTGGGTTTGGGAAATCCTACAGGCGAATATAAAAATACAAGACATAACGTGGGATTTCAGGTAATCGATGCAATTGCCGAAAAGTATGATATATCTGTTTTGGAAAAGAAACATAAGGCTCTGATTGGAAAAGGTTATATGGATGGCCAGAAAGTCATATTAGCGAAGCCTTTGACATATATGAATTTAAGCGGAGAAAGTGTAAGAGAACTGGTAGATTATTATAAAGTCGACGAGAAGGAAGAACTGATTGTGATTTATGATGATATCAGTCTGGACGTGGGACAGCTTAGAATCAGAAAAAAGGGAAGTGCCGGCGGACATAATGGGATTAAAAATATTATTGCACATTTGGGACATGATACTTTTATGCGGATTAAGGTAGGAGTCGGGGAAAAGCCAAAGGGCTATGACCTTGCGGACTATGTTTTGGGACATTTCAGTGAAAAAGAACGTGAAATTATAGGTAAAAGCGCAGAAAAGGCAGCGGATGCTGTTCAGGTCATGATGAATGAAAGCGCGGATGCTGCAATGAATCGATATAATAAGAAGGAGCAGGAATAATATTATGCGTGCTTTAACAGCTCCGCTACAGGAACTTGGGGCATTTGAAGAAATGAAAAAGGCACTGGAGAAAACCACGGCGAATCTTTCAGTGACCGGATGTGTGGATTCACAAAAGCTTCATATGATATATGGACTGGGCGATGGTTTTAAATATAAAATCATCGTTACTTTTAGTGACTTAAGAGCAAAAGAAATTTATGAGGATTACAAATTTTATGACAGGAATGTGAGATTGTATCCGGCGAAGGATTTGATTTTTTATCAGGCGGATATTCATGGAAATCAGCTTGTAACAGAACGGATTAAGTGTCTGAAAAGAATTATCGAGAATCGTCCTATGACGATTATCACTACTTTTTCGGCATTGATGACACCACAGATTCCGTTGGAGGTTTTGGAAAAAAATGTTGTCCGTATAAAAAAGGGCGGCGAGGTGGATGAAAAGCAGTTGGCAGAGCAGCTGGTTGCCATGGGGTATGAGAAAAATTATCAGGTGGAGGCACCGGGGCAGTTTTCCATCCGCGGCGGTATTGTGGATATTTTTGATTTGACGGAGGAGAATCCTTATCGTATAGAGCTTTGGGGGGAAGAGGTGGACTCTATCCGAAGCTTTGATATTTTGAGCCAGCGTTCCATTGAACAATTGGAGTCGGTCAGTATTTATCCGGCAACGGAGCTGATACTGACCGATGTCGAATTGAAAAAAGGAATGGAAAAAATCGAAAAAGAAGCAGATGAATGTGCCGAAACGCTGCGGGAGCAGTTTAAAACCGAGGAAGCAGCCAGAATCCGTACACAGATCAGGCAATTAAAAGAGGAAATTTTTGAATTTCAGTCCATGGTGAATCTGGAAAGCTATATTCATTATTTCTTTCCTCAAACTGCCTCTTTTCTGGATATTTTTAAAGAGAAAAAGAGCTGTGTTTTTCTGGACGAGCCGGCAAGAATTGAGGAGCATGCTTCTGCGGTGGAATTGGAATTTCGGGACAGCATGATACATCGTCTGGAGAAGGGCTATGTCCTTCCGGGACAGACAAGACTGCTTCATACAAGAGAAGAAATTGCCGCAAGACTGATGAAAATGCGGGTAGTCAGTATTGCCATGATGGATATGAAAAATCCGATATTAAAGCCGGATAAAAAATTCGGAGTGGAAGCCAGAAGTATGTCCTCCTACAATAATAGTTTTGAAGAACTGGTAAAGGACTTGAAACGCTATAAGAAGAACGGTTACCGGGTTCTTCTTTTATCCGGCTCCCGTACAAGAGCAAAACGTCTTGCGGAGGATTTGAGGGAGAATGAACTGACAGCCGTTTATACGGAGAATCCGGACAGAGAAATTGCGCCGGGAGAAATTTTGACTTTTTACGGCAGAGTATTGAAAGGTTTTGAATATCCGCTTTTAAAATTCGTCGTGATTGCCGAAAGCGACATATTCGGTGCGGAAAAAAAGAAGCGGAAGAAAAAGAAAACCTACGAGGGACAGAAAATTCAGGACTTTGCGGAACTGAAGGTCGGTGATTATGTGGTTCATGAGAATCACGGACTGGGTGTTTACAAAGGCATTGAGAAGGTAGAAGTAGAAAAGGTTGTAAAGGATTATATTAAAATTGAGTATCGGGATGGCGGAAATCTCTACATTCTTGCCACCGGTCTGGATGTGATACAAAAATATGCCTCTGCGGATGCCAAAAAGCCGAAATTAAATAAACTTGGAACACAGGAATGGAACAAAACCAAAAGCAAGGTAAGGGGAGCTGTCAATGAAGTGGCAAAAGATTTGGTGGAGCTTTATGCCATCAGGCAGCAGAAGGAGGGCTTTGTTTTTGGAAAGGATACCGTCTGGCAACGGGAATTTGAGGAGATGTTTCCTTTTGAAGAGACGGAAGACCAGTTGAATGCCATTGAAGCTACTAAGCGGGATATGGAAAGCAGTAAAATCATGGACAGACTGATTTGCGGGGATGTTGGCTACGGAAAGACGGAAATTGCGATTCGTGCAGCATTTAAAGCAGTACAGGAAGGAAAGCAGGTTGTCTTTTTGGTACCTACTACGATTCTGGCGCAGCAGCATTACAATACTTTCACACAGCGGATGAAGGAATTTCCGGTGCGGGTGGATTTACTTTCCCGTTTTCGGACACCGGCGGAGCAGAAAAAGACGGTGCAGGATTTGAAAAAAGGACTGGTGGATATTGTCATTGGAACGCATCGGGTTTTGTCGTCAGATGTGGAATACAAGGATTTAGGGCTTCTGATTATTGATGAGGAGCAGCGTTTCGGTGTGACACACAAGGAAAAAATCAAGAAAATGAAAGACAACGTGGATGTGCTCACCCTGACGGCTACTCCGATTCCCAGAACACTCCATATGAGCCTTGTGGGAATTCGGGATATGAGTGTGCTGGAGGAGGCACCCAATGACCGGATGCCGATTCAGACTTATGTAATGGAATACAATGAGGAGATGGTGCGGGAGGCGATTGTCCGGGAATTGTCCAGAGGCGGACAGGTATATTATGTATACAATCGTGTCAATAATATTGCGGATGTGGCAGCACGAGTGCAGAGCCTTGTGCCGGAAGCAAACGTGGCATTTGCCCACGGACAGATGAAGGAGCATGAGCTGGAGCGGATTATGTATGATTTCATCAACGGAGAAATTGATGTACTTGTTTCCACGACCATTATTGAAACCGGTCTGGATATTTCCAATGCCAATACGATGATTATTCATGACTCCGATAACATGGGACTTTCCCAGCTTTATCAGCTCCGTGGAAGGGTGGGACGCTCGAACCGGAATGCTTATGCGTTTCTGATGTATAAGCGGGATAAAATGTTAAAAGAAGTGGCAGAAAAACGTTTGCAGGCAATTAAGGAGTTTACTGAGCTTGGAAGCGGATTTAAAATTGCCATGCGGGATTTGGAAATCCGTGGAGCGGGAAATCTGCTCGGACAGAAGCAGCACGGGCATATGGAAGCGGTAGGTTATGATTTGTACTGCAAGATGCTGAATGAGGCGGTAAAAAATCTAAAAGGGATTGCTACGATAGAGGATTTTGGAACGACCATAGATTTGGATGTGGATGCCTATATCCCTCCTTCATATATTGTCAATGAGGTACAGAAGCTGGATATTTACAAGCGGATTGCAGGGATTGAAAATCAGGCGGAAAGTGACGACATGAAGGAAGAACTACTGGACCGCTTTGGAGAGATTCCGAAGTCAGTAGAAAATCTATTGCGAATTGCCCTGATTCGTGTTCAGGCGCACAAGTTGTATATGTCGGAAATTAAAGGAAGGAATGAAGAAATTAAATTCACCCTTCATCCCGAGGCAAAAATTAAAATTGAACAGATTCCGGCACTGTTAGAACAGTACAAACGTAAGCTTCAATTCAGTCCGAAGGGAGTCCCCTGCTTTATCTATCGATATAAAAAATATGGGGTGGTGGAAAAAGATGCGGAGAAGCTTTTGGAGCTGACGGAGGAACTTTTGAATAATATGTCGAACATTCTTTCGTAAAACAAACTAATAAGTCCGTTTTTTTGGACATATAAAATGTTACCTTCTTATCAGAACAAAAACTTGATTCTGAAAGGAAGGTAATTTTTATGAAAGGTTATCCTGTTGAAAGCGGTTATATGGGTTATGTAGAGAATAGATATATGTTGTTTGCCTCGGAGGACGATTATCTGGATTACATTTCATCCTCCAGCATGCGGTAACCGATACCGATTTCCGTAAAAACATATTTGGGCTCTGCCGGATTTTCTTCAATTTTCCGGCGGATATTTGCCATATTGACACGGAGAATCTGGTTGTTGCTGTCATCGGCATAAGGTCCCCAGATTTCTCCGATGATGTAAGAATACGTTAATACTCTGCCGGAATTTTTAGCAAGCAGGGAAAGCAGCTTAAACTCAATCTGAGTCAGATGAATTTCTTTTCCGTTTAGAGAAACAAGTCGTTTATCGAAATCAAGAACCAGTCCCTGAGCGTGATAAGGGCGCGTATTTAGCATACTGTCTGTTGCAAGTCTGTTGCTGTGCCGGATGGAAGTACGGATACGGGCAATCAGCTCGGAAGTACCGAAGGGCTTTGTGATGTAATCATCGGCACCGGAGTCTAAAGCGAGTACCTTTTCCTGCTCCTGTGTTCTTGCGGAAATGACAATAATGGGGATACTGGACCATGTGCGGATACTTTTGATAATTTCCATACCGTCCATATCCGGAAGCCCCAAATCCAAGAGGATGACATCCGGGCATTGGGAAGTAATCATGCTTAATCCATCTTTTCCGGTGTGGGCAATGGTAAGTTTATAGTCAGAAGCTTTTAGTGCAGTAGCAATAAAGTTGCATATATTTTGTTCGTCTTCTATTAGTATAATAGAAATTTTAGGATTCATTTGTTTTGTCCTCCTTGGGTAGGTTAAATATAAATTCGGCACCATTGTCATGATTGCATGCAGTAATCGTTCCGTGGTGCGCTGTAATAATCGTTTTGCAGATGGAAAGTCCGATTCCCATTCCTTTATGTGCATCCGATGTTTTGCTTGCTTCATAATCACTGCCGTCAAACAGTGTACTCAGTTTTTCTTCCGGAATGCCTATTCCAAAATCCCGTACGGAAAAGCATACCGAATCAGAAGAATCGGAAACCGTAAAAATAATCGGAGAATCACTGCCGGCATGTACGGCGGCATTTTCGAGAAGATTGATGATAACCTGTTCAATTAACATGGCATCCATGGGGAGCAGGGTATATTCATCGGGAATGGTAACCTGCACGGCTGCATCGGGTATTCGCTTTTTAAAGCGGGAAATGGCTTCGCCGACAACCTCTTCCACAGCCTCCAAAGAGGTCGTTACATTCATGGAGCTTGTGCGGATCCGGGTTACGGAAAGAAGATTTTCTACCATATTCAGCAGCCAGTTGGAATCATCATGAATATGCTGCACCAGTTTTAGCTTTTCGGCATCATCCAAAACAGAATTGTTTTCAATATACGCAGAACTGTTGCCGATAATGCCGGTAAGAGGAGTACGTAAATCGTGAGATACGGCACGAAGCAGATTGGCACGCATTTTCTCCTTCTCTGCTTCCATGAGTTGTTTTTCCCGTTCGGAAAGCAAAATGGACTGTTGTTTCAAATTACTTGTCATGGTACTGGTCATCAGGGAAATGGCCAGCATACAGATAAACGTAATCGGATAACCGGTCAGAGTAAAGTTCAGCTCAAAATAAGGATAGGTAAATAAATAGTTTACACAGATGACACCGATAGCAGCGGACAGAAGACCAAAAAAATAGCCGTCTGTGCTCCGGGCAATAATTACCAGAGCAAGAATTTGAATCAGTGCAATGTTTGCCGTATTTTCCGGAACAAGATAAAAAAACAGGAAGGAAAGCAGGATTGCTGCTGCCTGTAGTAAAAACGTTATGCCCCAGTCATGAAGCTTAGGATGATGAAGTTTTAATAATTTCCATTTAGCGCCAAAATTCTTCATAATCGCTCCTTTTATGCCTTTTTCTGATTATATCTTTTTTAAATATATTATTCAATGAAAGTACGTTAAGAAGGCGTTAAAAAATACCTCCGTTTACATACAATGCGGTGATACAACCGTAATGGAACCGGTCATGGTGTTTACGATACTTTTTGAACATACTCAATATTGTTTGTGCAATATTTTTATTTGTGTAGGGAAATATAGACTTTTAATTGTGGTGTAGATATAATAAAAACAAATAATTGACTCTAAATAGGCACAATGATTTTAAATAGAAGTAAAAAAAGAATTGGTGAATTTTATTGGCGGAAATACATTAAGTGGAAAAAGTTGGTGAAAAGTATGAATGGATTAAACGAGAATAAGAAGAAAAAGTTTTTTGACATGATTTATGCTTCTATCGCAGAAGATATTGCTTGTATTGTCGAGGTAAATAATGCGGAACACACCTATTCTGTTTCTGAGTGGGATGATTTTTTTAAGGAGATATTTAAGCCGGAAGGCTCTTTGAAAGATTTGTATCGTGTTTTGTTTTCTTGTCATGAACAACAGTCTGAAAACAGTAAGAGTAATTACGAAAGATTTTTCGACGAAGAAGTATTCAAAAAGGACAAATACCAAGGTGGTATTCGTTTTAAAGCAAACGGAGAAGAAAAGAGTTATTTTTTCTGCTTTTTAAAAATTTCTTCAATAGAATCGATTATCATGTTTTTTGAAGAAGATTCTTTTATGCAGAGTAACATGTTGGAACTGGAAAAGATTGATACCATTCAGGAATCCTATTTGTTTTCCATGATGGTTAATCTTGCCAATGACTCCTGTATGAATCCAAATACGACAGAGGTTAGTGCGACCAGACAGGATTACATGGATATTAAATATTCTGACTGGAGATTAATGATTTCCAATATGTTTAAAGATGAGGATAAGGTGTTGTTTTTGCGTGCATCTTCACCGGAGAATGTGATTAACACATTGGAAATGCAGAATCATTTTCATATAGACCTTCAGATGATGAATATGCAGGGTGAGTTCATATGGTGTCGGCTGAAATTTGCCGGAATGAAGAATTTCTCGAGGGAAAATCCTCGCTTTGTGTATACCGTTCGTGACATCTCAGAGGATATTGCCCGGTTACTCCGACAAGAGGGTCTGATTAAGGCAATTGAGGAACAGAATGAAAGACTTAAGGAAGCAGATAAGAATAAGACAAAATTCCTCTCCAATATGTCTCATGAGATAAGGACACCGATTAATGCTATTATGGGAATGAATGAGGTTATTCTTCGCGATTGCGAAGATGAGGTCATCAGAGGTTATGCGAGGGAGGTAAAGGCTGCAAGCCAATATTTACTAAGCCTTGTAAACGATGTTTTGGATTACTCTAAAATAGAAGCAGGAAAAATGGAAATTGTTCCGGTGGAATATAATATGGACGATTTGCTTGGCGGAGTATGTAATCTGATTAAACCTAAAATGGCAGAGAAATCTTTAGAGTTTGAACTAAAAGTAGGAGAGGATGTACCACATCGGCTATTTGGCGATGAAATAAGAATTTCTCAGATTCTGATAAATCTTCTTTCGAATGCAAATAAATATACCGACCGGGGGAAAGTTTCTTTTTGGGTGGAACGTGAGGCAGATGTGAATGGACAGGTAGCCATAAGGTTTACTGTTAAAGATACCGGTATTGGAATTAAGCAGGAAGATATGGAAGTACTTTTTGAGGAATACGGAAGACTGGATCTTTTGAAAAACCGGAATAAGGAGGGAACCGGTCTTGGAATCAGCATTGTACAGGGACTTCTGTCTCAGATGAACAGCCAATTAAATGTAGAGAGTGTGTATGGAAAAGGTTCAACCTTTTCGTTTGTATTATTGCAAAAGGAAGTTACAGAAATTCCGGTTTGTTTGTCGGATTCCGGGAAGGAAAAATCCAAAGCAAAGACAGATGTGCTGGATGTAAAGGATAAAAAGGTGCTTGTGGTAGATGATACAGCGATAAATTTGCATATATTTAAAGCATTAATAGCTCCATATGAGCTGGAAGTCTGCTGTGCAAAAAGTGGGAAAGAAGCTCTGAAGATAATGAAAAATGCTGTTTATAACATGATTTTTTTGGATCATATGATGCCGGAGATGGATGGTGTTGAGACATTAAATGAATTACGCAAGATAGATGATTATTATAAAAATGTTCCGGTAATTGCATTAACGGGGAATTATTCGCCAACCGCAAGAGAAGAGTATGTTAGTCTCGGATTTACTGACTATTTGGAAAAGCCCATTGTTTTCGAAAGTTTAGATGAAATGATTCATAAGTATTTATAGGTATATAATTTCGACTATTATAAAATTACAATTTAGATTAGTCGAAAGGATGACGTTATGGCTTAGATAGAGAGGACTATCGGTTGCACTCCCGATTGAGTATATTTAGGACAAATATTTCATGAACCTGTAACGAATATTATTTCCCGTTTTCCACATACTAACTCCATATCCAATGATTTGAAACATTCAAATCAAAATCATGTAGAGGAGAATGGAGGAAATACAAGGAACATGAAAGCTACAGGCATTGTTAGAAGAATAGATGATTTAGGGCGTATTGTTATTCCAAAAGAAATCAGAAGAACTCTACGCATTCGGGAGAGTGACCCATTGGAAATTTTTACGGATAGAGAAGGAGAAATCATTTTAAAGAAATATTCACCAATTGGGGAGATGAGTACCTTTGCAAAGCAGTATGCTGACAGTCTGGCACAGGTGTCGGGGCATACTGCACTCATTGCGGACAGGGACCAGTTTATTGCGGTTGCGGGAGGCTGTAAGCAGGCACTGTGTAAACCGATTAGCAAAGAATTGGAAGAAAAAATGAATAACCGTGAGATGATGCTTGCAACGAAGGGCGACCGGAATTTTATTTCTGTCTTTACGGATGGAAGTGATGAGTATGTACATGAAGCAATCAGTCCGATTATTTGTGAAGGAGATGTAATCGGGGCGGTAGTGCTGGTGGAAAATGATAATAAATCCAAGATGGGTGAAGTGGAACAGAAATTAATTCTGTCTGCGGCAGGATTCTTAGGCAGACAGATGGAGCAGTAAGAAGAATGCAGAAGAACAAACTGCTGCACGGAAAAAGTACCGTGCAGCAGTTTGTTTTTCAAGATTCACTCATTTGATTCAGCAAATTGATTTTCATATCGTAAAGCTTTCTCGATAAGTCTACATATACTTCGTGAGGGTTGACAAGTCGCCTTGTTTCTTCCCAGAGAGTATTCAGTTCGTTTTGGCAATAATCGCGGATTTCCATTGTTTTCGGTGAAGTGTATACACATTCTCCTTTTAAAAATACCGGAACCAAAATTTCCCGGAGTGTGAAGCTGCCTGCTGCCAGATGGGTTTTCTTCCAAGGCTCCAACGGGTCAAAGAGAAGCAACGGTTCGTTTTCATCAAAATGTTCGTCGGCAAGGCATATTAAATCTGCTTTTACTTTTCCGGACTCTTTTTCGTAGACGCGGTAAATGGTTTTGTTTCCGGGATTTGTGATTTTTTCGGAGTTTTCGGAAAGCTTGATTTTGGGAATAAACTGTCCCGATTTATCACGAATTGCCGCAAGCTTGTAAACACCGCCGAAGGAAGGGCAGTCCTTGGAGGTAATCAGGTGTGTGCCTACGCCCCAAGAGGTAATTTTTGCACCTTGGGTTTTTAAGCTGTCAATTAAGAATTCATCCAAATCATTTGAGGCAGAAATAACCGCATCGGCAAAGTCTGCTTCATCCAACATTTTACGCGCTTTCTTGGAAAGATAGGCAAGGTCACCGCTGTCTAAACGGATGCCGTAATTTTTTAAGGAGATTCCATCCTCTCTCATTTCCTGAAAAACCCGGATAGCATTGGGAACACCGGATTTTAAGGTATCATAGGTATCGACCAGTAAAATACAGGCATTCGGGTACATTTTCGCATAGGTTTTGAATGCCGTATATTCATCAGGAAAGCTCATAATCCAACTGTGGGCATGGGTACCCTTTACCGGCACATCAAATAATTGTCCGCAAAGGACATTGGAGGTTCCGATACAACCGCCGATAACAGCCGCTCTGGCACCGTAGGTTCCTGCATCCGGGCCCTGCGCACGGCGAAGACCGAATTCCATAATGCCGTCTCCCTTTGCTGCATAGCAGACGCGGGAAGCCTTGGTGGCAATCAGGCTCTGGTGGTTTAAAATGTTTAAGACCGCTGTTTCTATAAGCTGTGCCTCCATAATCGGTGCAATGACCTTAATCATCGGTTCTCTCGGGAACATGACCGTTCCTTCGGGAATGGCATAAATATCGCCGGAAAAGCAAAAGTCGGCAAGGTAAGAAAGAAAATCCTCCTCAAAAATACCAAGACTTCTTAAATAGTTGATATCTTCTTTTTCAAAGCGTAGGTTTTTAATATAGTCGATGACCTGCTCTAAGCCTGCTGAAATGGCATATCCTCCCCCACAGGGGTTACTGCGGTAAAACGCATCAAAGATAACCGTTTCGTTTTGGTCTTTGTTTTTGAAATAACCCTGCATCATTGTCAATTCATATAAATCAGTGAGCAGAGTCAGGTTTTGTCTGTCCATGAAAACGCTCCTTTCGTTATGGACTGTTTTTGCAGATACCAGTTGTAGCCTGCAAAAATCAGGTTTTCTTTTTTGTTATCCTCAAAGTAAGGTGTTAAGGTATTTTCAAACCATTTTTTTACATCTGTCAGAGTTTTTCCCTTTTCCTCAACCTGTGCAATGACATTGGATTGCAGTAGCATAAAGCGGATAAATTGTTCTTTGTCCATGGGAAAGCCTGTTTTGTAGTTGTCCTGCGCCATAATGTGGAAATGATAGGGGGAAACATCTGCTTCGGTCCATACATTTTCCTTCCGCGGCGGCTTTGGAAACATTGCTAAATATTGTTCCCGATACCAGTCGGTAAAATTCGCATTTCCTTCCATTTCATCAGTTATCCCAAAATCATAAATAAGCAGAATTCCATCCAGTTCCATCATTTTTTCCAATGCCGGTAAAAATATTGTTTCATCAACCCAGTTGATAACGCCGGCTGCCGTGACAATGTCAAAGGAACCGAGGGTTTCATCAAGTTCTTCAGCTTTGCACTGTAAAAAGGTAAAACTTTCATCCGTATATAGTGCCGCTGCCGCCTGTACCATTTCGGCGGAAATATCCGTACCGGTTACATGGTCGCAGACAAGGCGCAGTGCCTTGGAGGAAAGTCCGGCGCCACAGCCAACGTCCAGACCATTTTTAAAATTCTGTTTCAGATTCAGTTTTGCCTTCAGTAAATCCATAACGTGTTTATGCAGAAATGGGCGGTCCTTGGCATAGCCCTCTGCGATACGTTTGTAGTTGAAGGAAAGAGTGTCCGTATGCATATAGAAAAGGGTCTCCTTTTAGTTTGTGATGGTAATTTCCTAATATTATAGCAGAATGCGGCGGCTTTTCAAGGCAGGCAACAGGGACGGCAGAGGCAGGAGGAACGAACAGAGGCGGGAGGAATATAAAGTCAGGTTGACAGGCGAAGACGGTCTCTATATAATAAGCACATCGGAATATCTTTGTGAAAATTCATTCTACATTTTTATAGTTTGATTCTCGGCATATCGCCAATATTTTCACAATTATTCAAGTAAATATTGGCAGGTGCAGGGAAATTCATAACTATGTTGAACAGGTAAAACTTCATTCGGAGGTGAAAGCAGAATATATGACGTTGGAAGATAAGATTTATTTTGAAAGAGTGGATGAGTTGAAAAATACAGTTTTTGAATTGCTTGGAGAGAGAGGGGAGATTCCGGAAGAAGTGAAACAGAAAATAGAGATGGAAGGGTCGAAAACGGTGGTGAAGGGATGGGTCAAACTGGCGGTTCAAGTGAGTACAATCTGTGAATTCACAGAAAAGATGAATGAAGTAAAAAAGAAAATAATGATTGAATTGAGGGAACAGGAATGAAAAAGTCAGAAGACTTAAGAACAAATTTACGTGCAATAGACCACCGCGGCTATCCGGCATACAAGGAACTAAGAGGACAATACGATTTCAGCGATTATATACTTTCCATCGACCATGTGCAGGGAGACCCTTTTGCGGCACCTTCCAGACTATCGGTGCATGTTCCCATGAAGAAAGCAGCATTTCCGACGGAATATTATAGCGATTATGCAAAGCGGGTGACACTGCAGGATCATTTGGTGCGACTTTTTGCAAGGCAGATTGCAGAAGGAAGCTTTCAGGCAAAGGGTTCGGGAAAAAGCGGATTGCTGACGGTTTCTAAATGCGGTCAGGAGGTTTTGGAACGGACGGCGTGCCGCATCAGCGACAGTAGTGTTATTGTACGTTTTGAAGCGGGATTTCCGGCTAACGGGCGCTCTATTAATGCAAAGGAACTGGAAAAAATGCTTTTTGGAATTTTGCCGGACTGTGTGAAGAAGAGTCTGTATTTTTGCAATATTAACCAAGGGGCTTTAAAGGAAGCAATCGAACTATGCGAAGACCAGCAGTTTATCAGAGCACAGCTCCCGGTGTTAGGGCTTTGTGCGTTTGTTGCGGATGGCTCTATCCTGCCAAGACAAAGCGGTGTATCGGAAAAGCCGCTAAAGGAGGCGGTAGCTTTTAAAAGTCCGGCATCCATGCAGGTGACACTGGAGCTGCCGAATCGGGGAAAGACTACCGGAATGGGAATCCGAAAAGGAATTACGCTTTTTGTGGGCGGTGGCTATCACGGAAAATCCACGGTGCTGCAGGCATTGCAGAACGGAGTATATAATCATGTTAAGGGTGATGGCAGAGAACTTGTCATTACGGATGAAAGTGCAGTAAAATTACGGGCAGAGGATGGACGAAGTATTTCCAATGTGGATATTTCACCGTTTATCAGTCACTTACCGAACAGAAGGGATACGGCACATTTTTCTACGGAAGATGCCAGCGGAAGTACCTCTCAGGCAGCTGGACTGATGGAGGCTATGGAAAGCGGCAGCAGGCTGCTTTTAATTGATGAAGACACTTCGGCAACCAACTTTATGATTCGGGACAGGCTTATGCAGCAGGTAATCCACGGAGCAGAAGAACCGATTACACCGTTTATCGAGCGAGTCAACAGTCTGTATGAGGATTTTGGAATCTCCACGATTCTGGTGGCCGGCAGCAGCGGTTCTTATTTCCATGTGGCTGACTGTGTGGTGCAGATGAAGGAGTATGTGCCTTATGATATTACGGAACAGGCGAAAAAGGTAGCCGGTGAATTTGCGGTATTTGAGATGGAAAAGACCAAATTCCCCCAATATAACGATAAGCGGATGCCAAAACCGGATTTGGCATTGAAAAGAGAAGAACGGCTGAAAATTAAAGCGTTTGGAAGAGATGAGGTTTCCCTTGCCAAAAATACGGTGGAACTGCGTTATCTGGAACAGCTTAAGGATGAAGAGCAGACACTGGCACTGGGCTGGCTGTTAAAATACTTACAGTTGTTCTTGTTGGACGGCAAAAAGACACTGGTACAGGCGGTGGATTTGTTGGAAAAACAGCTTGATGGGGACGGACTGGAAAGTCTGTTTGGCAAAGGAGAGGTCAGTGCGTCTCTTGCGCGCCCGAGAAGACAGGAAATTTTTGCTTGTGTGAACCGATATCGGAAATTATTTTTTAAACCGGAAAACAAAGAAATCACGTAAAAATTCAGCCTAAGGAATTGACATTTTTACAAGTCCGGCTTTATAATAAAGAACATATAAGCAAAGATGTTGACGAAGACAGTAGACAGTAACCGAAGTTTCAGCGAGCCGGAGTGGGTGAGAGTCCGGTACGAGTAAGTGCTGTTGAATATCCCTTCCGAGTTGCAGGTCTGAAACGGGTAACGTAGTAGGAACTGACGGCTTTCCACCGTTAAAGGAACGCATATAAAACCGTTAAAGAAATGCTGCATTTCGGCATGGCGAAAAGGGGAGTATGTTTGTAACAGGTGGTATCACGAGATTATTTGACCTCGTCCTTTTACAGGGCGGGGTCTTTTTAATGTAAGAAAGGAAGAAAGAAATGTACGAAAAAGTATCCACAAACCTGAATTTCGTAGAACGCGAAAAAAAGACCTTGGATTTTTGGAATGCCAATGACATTTTCAAAAAAAGTATGGACAGCAGAAAAGAAGGAGAAACCTATACCTTTTATGACGGGCCTCCTACCGCAAACGGAAAGCCTCATATCGGACACGTTTTGACCCGTGTTATCAAAGATATGATTCCCAGATACCGTACCATGAAGGGTTACATGGTGCCGAGAAAGGCAGGCTGGGATACCCACGGACTTCCGGTAGAACTGGAAGTGGAAAAACTTCTCGGATTGGATGGAAAAGAACAGATTGAAGAATACGGTTTAGACCCGTTTATTACCAAATGTAAGGAAAGTGTTTGGAAATACAAAGGAATGTGGGAGGATTTCTCCGGCACGGTTGGTTTCTGGGCTGATATGGATAATCCTTATGTCACTTATCATGACGATTATATTGAATCCGAATGGTGGGCATTAAAAGAAATCTGGAACAAAGGTCTTTTATACAAAGGCTTTAAAATTGTACCTTACTGCCCTCGCTGCGGTACACCGCTTTCCTCTCATGAGGTAGCACAGGGATATAAGGATGTCAAGGAACGTTCTGCGGTTGCACGTTTCAAGGTGAAGGGAGAGGATGCATATATTCTTGCATGGACTACCACACCGTGGACCCTTCCGTCCAACGTGGCACTTTGTGTAAACCCCAATGAAACCTATGCAAAAGTAAAGGCAGCAGACGGTTGTACCTATTATATGGCAGAGGCGCTTCTTGACAGTGTGTTAGGCAAGCTTGGAAAAGAAGAAAACAAAGAAACCGGAGAAGCCGCTGTAAAGGCTTATGAGGTTTTGGAAACCTACACAGGAAAAGAGTTGGAATATAAAGAATACGAGCCTTTATTTGATTGTGCAAAAGAAATTTGTGAAAGACAGCACAAAAAAGCATACTATGTAACTTGTGACACTTATGTTACATTGACAGACGGTACCGGTGTGGTTCATATTGCACCGGCATTCGGTGAAGATGATGCCAATGTAGGACGCAAATATGACCTTCCCTTTGTACAGCTTGTAGACGGCAAAGGAGAAATGACCAAGGAAACTCCTTATGCAGGTGTATTCTGTAAAAAAGCTGACCCGATGGTATTAAAGGATTTGGAAGAGAAGGGACTGCTCTTTGATGCACCGAAATTTGAACACAGCTATCCTCATTGCTGGCGCTGTGATACACCGCTTATTTATTATGCAAGAGAATCATGGTTCATCAAAATGACAGCGGTAAAGGATGATTTAATCCGTAACAACAACACCATCAACTGGATTCCCGAATCCATCGGTAAAGGACGTTTCGGTGATTGGCTGGAGAATATTCAGGACTGGGGTATTTCCCGTAACCGTTACTGGGGTACGCCGCTCAATGTCTGGGAATGCGAATGCGGTCACATGCATTGCGTTGGAAGCCGTGAAGAACTGGAAAAATTAAGCGGTAATCCGGAGGCAAAGACGGTAGAACTTCACAGACCGTACATTGATGCGATTACTTTCCCTTGTGAAAAATGTGGGAAAACGATGCATCGCGTACCGGAGGTTATTGACTGTTGGTTTGATTCGGGAGCAATGCCTTTTGCACAGCATCATTATCCGTTTGAAAACAAGGAATTATTTGAAAAACAGTTCCCGGCACAGTTTATTTCCGAGGCGGTAGACCAGACAAGAGGATGGTTCTATTCTCTGCTTGCTGAGTCCACTCTGTTATTTAACAAAGCGCCTTATGAAAATGTTATCGTGCTTGGACATGTGCAGGATGAAAACGGACAGAAAATGAGTAAATCCAAAGGAAATGCAGTAGACCCGTTCGATGCACTTGCTACCTACGGAGCCGATGCTATTCGCTGGTACTTCTACATTAATTCCGCACCATGGTTGCCGAATCGTTTCCACGGAAAAGCCGTACAGGAAGGACAGCGTAAATTCATGGGTACACTTTGGAATACCTATGCATTCTTCGTGCTGTACGCCAACATTGACGAGTTTGATGCAACCAAGTACAGTCTGGATTACGACAAACTTACCGTTATGGATAAATGGCTGCTTTCCAAATTAAACAGTTTGATTACCGAGGTGGATACTAATCTGGAAAATTACCGGATTCCGGAGGCTGCAAGAGCACTGGAGAGCTTTGTGGATGATATGAGTAACTGGTATGTCAGAAGAAGTCGTGAGCGTTTCTGGGCGAAAGGCATGGAGCAGGATAAAATTAATGCATATATGACCCTTTACACTGCTCTCGTTACTGTATGTAAGGTGGCAGCGCCGATGATTCCGTTTATGACAGAAGACATTTATCAGAATCTGGTAAGAAGTATTGATAAAAATGCACCGGAAAGTATTCATCTGTGTGACTATCCGAAGGCAGATGCTGCTTTTGTAGATAAAAAACTGGAAGAGGATATGGATGAAGTATTGAAGGTTGTTGTGATGGGGCGTGCCTGCCGTAATGCAGCAAACATCAAGAATCGTCAGCCGATTGGCAATATGTTCATTAAAGCTCCTCATGCACTGGATGAGTTTTATCAGGCAATTATCGAGGAAGAACTGAATGTGAAAGCAGTGACCTTTACCGATGATGTAAGAGACTTCACAAGTTATACCTTTAAGCCTCAGCTTCGTACTGTTGGACCGAAATATGGAAAACAGCTTGGCGGCATCCAGAAAACACTTGCTTCCTTAGACGGCAATTCTGCGATGGATGAGTTGAAAACAAACGGTGCACTGAAATTTGATGTGAACGGTGTGGAAGTTGCTTTGGCAGAAGAAGATTTGTTAATTGAAATGAGTCAGAAAGAGGGCTATGTTTCCGAGGCAGATAATACGGTAACGGTCGTATTGGATACGAACATGACGGAAGCACTGATTGAGGAAGGTTTTGTACTGGAATTAATCAGTAAAATCCAAACCATGCGTAAGGAATCTGAAGAAAATTTACAGGTAACAGACCATATTAAAGTGTCTGTTAACGGAAATGAGAAGCTGGCTGCTATCGTGGAAGCAAACAAAGAAGCAATTGCCGGAAAGGTGCTTGCTGATGTTCTGACCGCGGGAGAAAACTTCAAAACAGCAAAGGAATGGAATGTAAACGGTGAGAATGTAACGATTTCTATGGAGAGAGTATAGATTTTTCGACAATTTTCGGCAAATTTACAGTCAATTTACTTTGCAAATGAAAAGAAATCGGCTATACTATAGAATAGCGGAGCAAATGAAGGAGGAACCTGTATGGCTAAAGTGAAAAAAATGACCTTTGATAAAGAACTTTTTAAAAGAAGTGTTCTATATAATGTAAAAACTCTTTATCGTAAAACGTTGGAGGAAGCAACTGAACAGCAGATTTTTCAGGCAGTTTCCTATGCGATTAAAGATGATATTATTGACCATTGGTTAGAAACCCAGAAAGCATATGAAAAAGAAGATCCGAAAACCGTGTATTATTTGTCCATGGAATTTCTGATGGGTCGTGCATTAGGCAACAATCTGATTAACTTGCAGGCGTATGATGAAGTAAAGGAAGCTTTAAAAGAACTTGGACTGAACATTAATGCAGTAGAAGATCAGGAGCCGGATGCAGCGTTAGGAAATGGTGGTTTAGGACGTCTCGCCGCATGTTTTTTGGATTCTCTTGCAACTCTGGGATATCCTGCATATGGTTGTGGTATCCGTTATCGTTACGGTATGTTCAAACAGGAAATCCGTGACGGTTATCAGGTAGAAGTACCGGATGTCTGGCTTGCAGACGGCAATCCGTTCGAACTTCGCAGAAGCGAGTATGCAAAAGAAGTAAAATTCGGCGGTTATGTTAACGTTTATATTGATGAAAACGGAAGAAGCAACTTCGTTCAGGAGGGGTATCAGTCCGTACAGGCAATTCCTTATGATATGCCTATCGTGGGCTACGGCAATGGAATTGTAAATACGCTTCGAATCTGGGATGCACAGCCTATTGAATGCTTCCAGCTTGATTCCTTTGATAAGGGTGATTATCAAAAAGCGGTAGAGCAGGAAAACCTTGCCAAGAATATTGTTGAGGTACTTTACCCGAATGACAATCATTATGCCGGAAAAGAATTACGTTTAAAACAGCAGTATTTCTTTATTTCCGCATCCGTACAGGAAGCAGTGGCAAAATATATGCGTACCCACAAGGATATCCGTAAATTCCACGAGAAAGTAACGTTCCAGTTGAACGATACACATCCTACCGTTGCTATTGCGGAACTGATGCGTATTTTGATGGACGAACATCATTTATCATGGGATGAAGCATGGGAAGTAACAACCAAGACTTGTGCTTATACGAACCATACCATTATGGCAGAAGCTTTGGAAAAATGGCCTATTGAGCTGTTCTCCAGATTACTTCCGAGAATTTATCAGATTGTGGAAGAGATTAACCGTCGTTTCATTGCACAGATTGAGCAGAAGTATGGTGCAGACCAGAACGTATGCCGGGAAAAAATCCGTAAAATGGCAGTTATTTATGACGGTCAGGTCAAAATGGCGCATCTTGCTATCGTAGCAGGTTATTCTGTAAACGGTGTAGCAAGACTGCATACGGAGATTTTGAAAAATCAGGAATTAAAAGATTTCTATGAAATGATGCCGGAGAAATTCAACAACAAGACAAACGGTATCACACAGAGAAGATTCTTATTACACGGAAATCCGCTGCTTGCGAAATGGGTAACGGAACATGTTGGAAATGACTGGATTACTGACCTGCCGAAAATCAATAAGCTGAAGGTGTATGCGGATGATGAAAAGGCACAGCAGGAATTCATGAATATCAAATACCGTAACAAGGTAAGACTTGCGGAATATATTATGGAGCACAACGGTATTGAAGTAGACCCTCGTTCTATTTTCGATGTACAGGTAAAACGTCTCCATGAGTATAAGCGTCAGCTTTTGAATATTCTTCATGTTATGTATTTATACAATGAATTAAAAGAGCATCCGGAAATGGATTTCTATCCGAGAACTTTTATTTTCGGAGCTAAGGCGGCAGCAGGGTACCGGAATGCAAAGCTTACGATTAAGCTGATTAACGCTGTTGCAGATGTAGTGAATAATGACCCGGCAATTCATGGAAAGATTAAAGTTGTATTTATTGAAAATTACCGTGTTTCCAATGCGGAAATTATTTTTGCGGCAGCAGATGTGTCTGAGCAGATTTCCACAGCAAGTAAGGAAGCTTCCGGTACAGGTAATATGAAATTTATGTTAAACGGTGCGCTGACCCTCGGAACTATGGACGGTGCAAACGTAGAAATCGTGGAAGAGGTTGGCGAGGAAAATGCCTTTATCTTCGGTTTAAGCTCTGACGAGGTTATTCGTTATGAAAATTACGGTGGATACAACCCGATGGAAATTTTCAACAATGACCCGGATATAAGAAAAGTATTGATGCAGTTGATTAACGGAACTTTTGCACCACATGATCCGGAACTGTTCCGTCCGTTGTATAATTCTCTGTTGAATACACAGAGTACATCGAAAGCAGATACTTACTTTATCTTGAAGGACTTCAAGTCTTATGCGGAAGCACAGAGAAAAGTAGAGAAGGCTTACAGAAATGAGGCAGGCTGGGCAAAGAGTGCGATTCTCAATGTGGCTTGCTCCGGTAAATTTACATCTGACAGAACAATTCAGCAGTATGTCGATGAAATCTGGCATTTGGATAAGGTTGTTTTGGATGAAGTGAGAGTAAAAACTGAAAAATAAAATAATGCGGCTGTTGTAGATAGCCGTCACAAACCGGCAGGTTCCCATGAATAAACATGGTAATCTGTCGGTTTTCTTATGCCTGAATCTGTAGCTATGAACACAGACCTCTTGGAAGGTATTCAGCAGTTTTTGTATATTGAGAATGTCAAAAGCGAATTGAATAATTCAAGAGCGTTTGTTATAATTTATCTGCAATGGTAATGCTTATATTTAGTGGAACGGCAGGAGTAACAACAAATGGATCGCCCAAATTGGTAAAAATGACAATGTTTCTACGGAAGCATAAGATTTGTAAAGCACTCGATTGTCAGCTTGATGATATTATGGAATTGGTAGATGAAGTTAGTGCGTAGTAATATAAAATGAAAGATAGGACGAAAAAATGTACACATCAATAGAGCTGTTTGCAGGAGCCGGTGGACTGGCATTAGGAGTTGAAAAGGCAGGATTCAATACAATTGGATTAATAGAATTTGATAAAGACGCGGCTGACACTTTAAAGAAAAATCGCCCGAATTGGAATGTTATTCATGATGATATTGCAAATATTTCAGCATTAGACTTAGAAGAATATTTTGGAATTAAGTCAGAGGAATTAGACTTGTTATCCGGAGGAGCACCTTGCCAGGCATTTTCTTATGCGGGAAAGAGATTAGGTCTTGAAGATGCAAGGGGAACATTGTTTTATCATTATGCGTTGTTTTTGGAAAAGTTACAGCCCAAAATGTTTCTCTTTGAAAATGTAAGAGGATTGTTGACTCATGATAAGGGGAAAACATATGCTACAATGCTCGAAATTTTTGCTAACGCAGGCTATACAATTGTTAAGCAGGTTTTGAATGCTTGGGATTATGGAGCACCGCAGAAAAGAGAACGATTGATTACAATCGGAATTAGAAATGATTTGGTAGATAAGACAGAGTTTCAATTCCCGAAGCCACATGAATATAAACCGGTATTAAGAGATGTTTTATTAGATTGCCCGAAAGGACCAGGCGTTCCATATGGAGAGAAGAAGCGTAAGATTTTTGAACTTGTTCCGCCGGGAGGATATTGGAGAGACATTGACCCTGAAGTGGCAAAAGAATATATGAAGAGTTGTTGGGAAATGGAGGGCGGAAGAACTGGAATTTTGAGAAGGATGAGCTTGGACGAACCGTCCCTGACAGTTTTAACCTCACCATCACAGAAGCAAACGGAAAGATGTCATCCGCTTGAAGCAAGACCTTTTACTGTAAGGGAAAATGCCAGATGCCAGACGTTCCCGGATGAGTGGGAATTTTGTGGAAATGTTTCGTCACAGTATAAGCAGGTGGGAAATGCAGTACCGGTAAGCCTGGCATATGAAGTTGCCAGAGAAATTTACAATTCATTGCAATTACTTGAAAAAAACGAAAGGACTAAAAAGGTTATATGAAATCATGGGGATTAAGCTTTATTACAGAAGATAACTTTAAGAAGCATGTTGCAGCTACTATAGAGAAGTATGGGGAAAAACTGGAATCATTTGATATAAAAAGATTCAACAAGAATATTGTTGACCCAATTAAATTGATTTTTGACAAAACGGTTTACCAGACCTCGTGGAAAGAAATGGTGGGAAATGAAATCTTTAGACAAAGAGATAAGTCCAATAATAATGACATTGGATATTTTCATCAAAGGATTTTCCAGTACATTGATAAATGTCGAGTGCCTGAGAATGGAAAAGAAGGTGGCTGGGATGTAATCTATCAGAATCCGGATGGCATTGTATTGCCGGATGGGGATGTGGTACATACAGTATATGTGGAGATGAAGAACAAGCATAATACTATGAATTCTGCATCTTCTGGAAAAACATATATTAAGATGCAGAGTCAGTTGCTTGATGACGATGATTGTGCTTGCTTCTTAGTTGAGGCTATTGCACAAAAAAGTCAGAATATTAAATGGGAAACAACAGTAGATCAGAAAAGGGTTTCGCATAGAAGAATTCGTCGAGTTAGTTTAGACCGGTTCTATGCACTGGTTACCGGGGAACAGGATGCATTTTATCAGATGTGTATGATTCTTCCGGAGGTTATTAGTGATGTGGTAACGAATAGTGAATCAAAGGTGCCTCATGACACGGTTCTGGAGGAATTGAAAAATATTGCACATTCGGTGGGAGAAACTGATGAAGATGTTGCAATGGCGATTGCAATATATCTGCTGGGCTTCAATTCATACAATGGATTTGCGAAGCTTATTCAGGGGAAAGAAGAGCCTAATGAAAATATGGTGAAGCGAATTTATGCGTATGCGAAGGGGATTAGCGATTGTTCAAAGGAAGAGTAGTTACATCTGATTAACAAAGGAGTAAAAGAATGTGGAATATAAGTTATACGGCTTGTAGTTTTGTGGTTAGAGAAAAATATCAGAATAAAGAAGTGGCAGATTTGAATGGGAATTTTACTGCATGCGTGGAGACGTGTCAGACATATTCTGGAGTAATAGAAGTTTTTAAGGATTATTGTAAGAAACATGAAAAGTTACAAGACAAAAAAGAAGAAAAACGCTTATATAGGATGGATGTTATATCTCAAGGCTCCGACGAAAAATTAGATTATTTATTGGTGGAAATAGAGAGTGGTAGATATGGATATAAATCTAATATAACAGATAAGGAAACACAAAAGGTAGAATACCAACAGAAGGAAACAGATGCTCCTTTGATGAAATTTTATTTGACTATTTTAGTTCCTAAAATTGTTGAAAATGCAAAGGTATATAAAGGTTTTATGTTTTTTCAGAACTATGGTCAGTATGGTGTGAAGACAGAAACTATACGGGGAATGAAAAAATATTTTTCTGAGGCATTTGATTCAATGTTATGGGTGGGTAATATCTCGCCAGAAATATTTGTCGAAACTATGTTGAAAGCAGAGAGTATTAAAAAAATATTTTTGGTTAGAAATAATATTTCATTTGATACAGCAGATAATGTAAGATTTGCGTATGGAAAAGAGCAAAGAGTTCTGGAAAAGATGAGACTGTCAGAAGGGTTTATTAGCAGACTTCGAGGATATCTTTCTGGAAGCAATCGTATATTTGAATTTGAGAGTAAAGATTATAATGATGTAAAGTTATGCATCAATATGGGAGGAAGAGACCGCATAATTGGATTAAATAATATTGAAAATGTTAGTATTATTGAATCTCTTCCAGATGATTTAAAGAATGCGGACGGAGACATTAATACACAACGATTGGTGAATATTGTGAGCACACAAGCAAAGGAATACATGAAGCGTGTAATTTGCTATAGATAGAAGGGAGCGTATGTATGAAGGTTCTGCAGAGTATGATTTCATACAGAGTACTTTTACCGCTAGGATTGTTGCTAATAATTATATATTCTTTTCAAAAAGTTAATAATTTTATTAAAATACGAGGGATAATGAAAGAGCATGTGAAAATTTTTGGAGGTTCAAAACTTCAGATTTTGTTTTTCTTTGGGGTGCCCGTTTTATTTGCTACTTCATTCGTTCAGTTAAGCGATTTTAATCAAGATGCGTTTAATACATTGTATGTTGTTATCACAATACTAATCACAATGTTTTTTTCTATATTAACTGTTTTGGCTGGATATAAAAACGAGGAAAATGAACAGTATGAGATTGTGTTGAAAGAGACCAGAAGTAGTATATTGTTTGAATTAATAGTTAGTATTTATATTACGATATATGCATTTGTTTTTCAGATGGTAATAGATGTAATTGATTTGGTTGTAAAATCTATATTAAGTTGGATTTTATATTATATGATTTTCTTTTTGCTGTTAAACATGTTCATTGTCATAAAAAGATATAAAATATTAGATGAGATACAATAGTAAGTAGAATCGCTTGTTTAATATATGATAACAATTCACTTACAACATTGGTTCAGATAATCCATACAGATTTAATAATTGAAGAGAATTTGTTTTGGCGGCAAATGCGTAAGGAGATAATACGATATGGAATTTATGGGTGACAATTTAACATCATATGCTCAGGGATTGTTAAAAGAAAATCTATATATGGGTTTAGAATTTGAAGAACAAGAAAAACTTGAAACCATGTTACGCCAAGCTGTTGAAGTTTTGTCTCAAAATATTGAAATACAATTAAGGTGTGGAGGTAAAGGTGTTAAGTTTGAACTATATGATGATACAAGATTCAGAATCTGTTCGGAATTGACGGAAACAAATGGATACAGAGGTGTTATTAGATGCTCGCGATTACTAGTAATTGGAACATATCAAATGTTCTATTGTATGGATTATAGTAATATCGTATCTGATGGGAAAAATATTGAAAATATAAAATTGATATTATTTAATATGTCGATGATGTGCATGTTTTATCATGAATTAGCCCATATATATAAAGGTCATTTGGGACTCTGTAATATTTGGAAAAATGAAGGTTCATTAGAGCAGCATTGTTTGGACATTCAGACGTTAGAATGGGATGCAGATAACTATGCTGCAACACAAATGGCGAATTGGATTTCAAGAGTTAAGAAAGAATTGCTAGTAGATGATAGAAGTGATTTCGCAATGAAAATGGCCTGTGGAGCTATTCATGGAATGATGTATTGGCAGAGACAAGAAAATGATTTTTGCAATATTAGTACTAAGGAGCACCTACCAATATTTTATAGGGAAGTCATAATGCTAAAATGCATAGGTGAGCTTTTGGAAAATTTGCACGATATTTCATCATATATATTGGAATATGAAATTGAGTTTAAGAGAATCCAAGGAATATCTTATAATGAAGCAAAAGCATATTTTAATAGTTCGGATGGAAATGAGGGTTACATTTCAAAAATAAAAAATAATTGGGAGAATATTAAAAAATGTTTAATCCCGTATTCGATTTTTCCATTAAATGAATTGGTATCTTTTGAAAGTAATTAGTGAGCGATTACTTTTAGAACATGATAACATTAGTTCAGCTATCCCATATAGATTGGATAATTGAAACTAATTGGTAGCAACTGACATATCACATCGTGGCAGACTTTTCTACTTGCGTACTTTAGTGGGTTGAAGTATAATTAATAGTAAATTTGTTTGGACTGAAAAAGGAGGAACGTATGATTAAATTATACGAAGGTGGAGCATACCTTGTGAACGGGACGGAAATTATTCCGGACGGAAATGATGCGCTTGCTGCTGTAAAAAGCAAGACAGGCAAAGACGTGACCAAGGAAGCTGCGTCAAAAGAAACAATTGCTTATGGAATTTTGGAAAATCATAATACATCCGGTAATATGGACAAGTTGAAAATTAAATTTGATAAATTGACTTCCCATGACATTACCTTTGTTGGAATTATACAGACGGCGCGTGCATCGGGGCTGGAAAAATTCCCGATTCCCTATGTGCTTACCAATTGCCATAACTCTCTTTGTGCGGTAGGCGGTACGATTAATGAGGATGACCACATGTTTGGACTGACCTGTGCCAAGAAATACGGCGGTATGTATGTTCCGCCTCATCAGGCAGTTATCCATCAGTTTGCAAGAGAAATGCTTGCAGGTGGCGGAAAAATGATTTTAGGTTCTGATTCCCATACCCGTTATGGGGCACTCGGTACGATGGCAATGGGTGAAGGCGGACCGGAGCTTGTAAAACAGCTTTTGAACCAGACCTATGATATTAATATGCCGGGTGTGGTAGGTGTTTATCTGAAGGGTGAGCCGGTAAAAGGCGTAGGTCCTCAGGACGTTGCTCTGGCTATTATTGGTGCGGTTTTTAATAATGGTTATGTGAAAAATAAAGTTATGGAATTCGTTGGACCGGGGGTTGCTTCTCTTAGTCCTGATTTCCGTATCGGCATTGACGTTATGACAACAGAAACAACCTGTCTTTCTTCTATTTGGAAAACAGATGAAAAGATTAAGGAATTCTATGATATTCATGCAAGAAGCGATGAATTCAAAGAATTAAATCCGGGTGAGGTTGCTTACTATGATGGAGTAATTGAAATCGATTTAGGTGAAATTAAGCCGATGATTGCAATGCCGTTCCATCCGAGCAATACTTATACGATAGAAGAATTAAATGCAAACTTAATGGACATTTTAGATGATGTAGAGAAACGTGCGGCAGTAAGCCTTGACGGTGCAGTTGAGTTTACTTTGAAGAATAAAGTGAAAAACGGCAAGTTTATGGTTGATCAGGGTATTATCGCAGGCTGCGCGGGCGGTGGATTTGAAAATATCTGTGCGGCAGCAGACATCATGAAGGGAAGTTATATCGGTTCCGATGAGTTTACCTTAAGTGTTTATCCGGCATCTACACCGATTTACATGGAATTAATGAAAAACGGCTGTGCAGCAACGCTTTTGGAGACCGGTGCGATTCTTAAGACTGCATTTTGCGGACCCTGCTTCGGTGCTGGAGATACACCGGCTAACAATGCCTTCAGTATCCGTCATTCCACAAGAAACTTCCCGAACAGAGAGGGATCTAAGCTGCAGAGCGGTCAGATTTCTTCCGTGGCTCTTATGGATGCGCGTTCGATTGCGGCTACGGCGGCAAATAAGGGTGTGCTGACTCCGGCAACGGATTTTGACGGTGAAATCGGTAAATACAAATATCATTTTGATACTAATATTTATGCAAACCGTGTATTTGACTCCAAGGGCGTGGCAGACCCGTCCGTAGAGATTCATTTCGGACCGAATATCAAGGACTGGCCGGTGATGGGAGCACTGCCGGAAAACATGGTACTGCGTGTAGTTTCCGAGATTCATGACCCGGTTACTACAACGGATGAACTGATTCCGTCGGGTGAAACCTCATCCTATCGCTCCAATCCTTTAGGACTTGCAGAATTTACACTTTCCAGAAAAGACCCGAACTACGTACCGCTTGCAAAGGATATGCAGAAAGCACAGACTGCGGTAATGAACGGAGAATGCCCGGTTGAGGCAAAACCGGAATTAAAAGAGATTATGGAAGCAATCAAAAAAGAGTATCCGGAGGTCGGAAAGGGCAATGTAGGCTTTGGCTCTACGATTTTTGCCGTAAAACCGGGTGACGGTTCTGCAAGAGAGCAGGCTGCTTCCTGCCAGAAAGTATTAGGCGGTTGGGCTAATATTGCCAACGAGTATGCTACCAAGAGATACCGCTCCAACCTGATTAACTGGGGTATGCTTCCGTTCTTGATTGAAGAGGGAGAACTTCCGTTTAGGAACAAGGATTATTTGTTTATTCCGAATATCAAAAAAGCGGTAGAGGAGAAAACAGAGGTTATTAAAGCATATACGGTAAGCGATACAGGATTGAAGGAATTTGACTTAAGACTTGGTGAAATGACCGATGAGGAACGCCAGATTATCTTGAAAGGATGTCTGATTAACTACAACAGAGTGTAGAAATACCGGGCATGACAGCAGGATAGGGTGTGAAAGAAATTAAATAAATTTTGACAACGCAGAATAAGGTAAAGTTTTCAAATAACTATCCGATATATTTAGTACAGACAGCTTGATTTTAGCCGGCAAAGCTGGATGAATATATGGATGAAGCCACGGACGGTAAATAATTGGGAGAAAGGATTTTCCCGTTATTTGCCGTCCTTTTTTGTGGAGCCACGGAAGGAAAAGCAAAAGGGGCAAAAAGGAGGCACGAAAGTGCGTATCAGTGCAGCGAATGTAGATATGTATACAAGCAGGACATATTCTGCACAAAGCTATGTGGAAGAAACCATACTGGAAAAAACCACGGTAGGCGGACAAAAGGATGACGGCACAAAAGAAAATGTAGACGAGATGAACGCAGGCGAAGCGGAGAATACAGAAAGTGCGGACAATACAGAGAATACGGGCTTCTTTCTGCGTGCAAACAGGATTTCCACAGCAGAGCAGAAACGGGACATGAAGACAATCAGGCAGCAGTGTATCCAATACATTCTTGATATGTTGTTTCGTAACAAGGAAAGACGGTTAAACGGAGAAAAAATACAGAATTTGTCTTATCAGGAGTGGCTGGCTGAAAAGCAAAAGACAACACTGCAGACCGTGAAAACCTGCTATTACAGTGAAAAGGAGCGAACCGCATATCAGACTACGGGTACGGTTGTAACAGCGGATGGCAGAAGTATTGATTTTAATCTGCATTTTGCCATGAGCAGAAGCTTTGAGCAGTATTATAATGAAAATTATGAAACCAGTGTGGTGTCCTTTTGCGACCCATTGGTCATTAATCTGGATTCCACGATGCCTACGGTTTCCGACCAGAAATTCCTATTTGATATAGATGCTGACGGTGTGATGGATACGATTTCGATGATGTCCGAAAAAAGCGGATATCTGGCATTGGACAAGAATGGGGACGGACAGATTAATGACGGAAGCGAGCTGTTCGGAACCGGGAGTGGAGATGGATTTAAAGATTTGGCAGCGTATGATGAGGACGGCAACGGTTGGGTTGATGAAGGCGATGCAATCTGGAAAAAATTGATGATTTGGTGTATGGACGAAAACGGTAAGACACAGTTGTATCATTTGTCGGAAAAAGGCATCGGAGCCATTTGTCTGAAAAATGTTTCCAGTGATTTTTCGTTAAATTCCCTTAAGACTAATCAGACCAATGCTGCAGTGCGAAGCACCGGAATTTTTCTATATGAAAATGGAAATGTGGGCACAGTACAACATATGGATTTGGCGATATAGGAATCGCCTTGCCGATAAAAAGAATAGATGAGAAGAATTTTCCATACAATAGATTGAATTGAAAATTGTATGGGGAATGGAATGGAAAAGCGGAGAGTCGGAAAAACCATGCAAAATTCCTATTTGTGGGAGATTTGTATGGTTTTTTGTATTATGCTGATACTTCCGGTAAACATATCACTTATATTTTTGAACGGAGAGAATACAAAAGAGGAAGAAGGACAGGAGCAGGCTTTGAATTCTGATTTGGAATGGCAGGTTCTGCATGAATTGGCGGCGGTGATTCCGGTGGAATATGAGGCGGAGACTTTAAAGGCACAGGCAGTCATACTTCGGACAAACATTCTTGCAGATACGGAAGAAAACAGGGAACGTAAAAGTTATCCGCTGCTTTTTTCTTATCGGGAGGAATGGGGAGAGCAATACGAGGAAAACTGTGGGAAGTTGTTTGATGCGGTAACGGAAACGAAAGGAATGTATCTGGAAAAAGAAAAAGTGCTTGTGAGGGCATCTTATTTCAGGCTGAGTAACGGACATACCAGAAGTGGTGCAGAATGTTTTGGTGGGAGATTTCCGGAGTTTTCTGCAAAGAAATGCGGCTCGGATTTGCTTAGTGAAGAGTTTTTACAAAAAAAGGAATTTGGAAAAAATGAATTTACGGCAAAGTTAAATAAAATTACCGGAACGACACACTCTTTTGAGGAGTGGAAAGCCTGTGAACCTGTCTGCAAATATGACAGTGCCGGTTATGTACTTTCCCTGAACATGGGAGAGACTTCGGTTGGCGGGGAAGTGTTTCGTCAGACCTTCGGGCTTCCATCCTCAGATTTTACACTTACCTTTGAGGAGGGTGGAGTGAAGCTTGTTACAAGGGGAGTAGGAATTGGCATCGGTTTTAGTCAGTATGGCGCTAATGAACTGGCAAAAGAGGGACAGGATTTCATACAACTGTTGAATTTCTTTTTTACAAATATTGCAATATCAAAAACTGAATAAGCGGAAAGATTTCGGCAAGACTATTTCTATAACTTAAAGATGGAGGAAAGGAGCAGGGTTATAGAAATGAGAAAAAGAAACAGAATGCGGGGCGGCGCAGGAAAAGAGCGCGCTATCATGTTAGCGGCTTCCGTTTTTGTCTTAAGTGCATTGACACTGACCGGCGTATATGTAAAAGAGAATAACACAAAGAAAAACGATGACGGATATTCCGTCGATTTAAGTTCTTTGGAGAAAAACAATAATACGGTAACAGAAAAAGCAGAGGGAATTGAGGAAGAAAAGAATACTTCTTTAAGTGTACAAAATCCGGATGCACAGTATGAAATGGATTTGGATTTAGAAGCGGTATTGGAAGATGGAGAATTGGAAAATACGGATTTGGCAAAGAAGGATACGCAGACTTCTGAAACAAGTGAGGCGACAGAGGCGCAGGATGCGAAGGAGGATATTCAGAAGGAGGATGGTGCGGAGCCTGAATCAAAGTCTTCGGAGAGCGCATCAGTGTCTACTACCACGTGGAAAGCATTGGAATTTTCGGAGGAATCCTCTCTTGTATGGCCTACGGTAGGGGAAATCCTGATTAATTACAGCATGGACAAGACTGTTTATTTCCCCACACTGGCACAGTACAAGTATAATCCCGCCATTATTATTTCTGCGGCCGAAGGGAAAACAATTGTAGCAGCGGCAGATGCACAGATTACGGAAATTTTCACGGACAGTGAAATCGGAAATGCGGTACGAATGGATTTGGGAAATGGATATGAATTAATTTATGGACAGCTTGCGGATATTCAGGTGAGCAAAGGAGCGTATGTTTCCGCAGGAGATGTTATCGGTACGGTAAGTGCCCCTACAAAATATTACAGTGTGGAGGGCAGCAATCTCTATGTGAAGCTTTCCAAAGACGGCACACCGATAAATCCGCTTACGCTGCTACCTCAATAAATATTGAAGGAGAATCGATAAAAGCATGAATCGTATTTTCATAAAAAACGGACAAATCATGACTATGGCAGGCTGCATCCATCAGGGAGGCAGCCTTCTTATAGAGAACGGAAAAATTAAAGCCGTGGGAAATATTACAATAGAAGAAGAACAGGAGGGGTTGACCGTTTTGGATGCAAGAGGCGGCTGGGTCATGCCGGGGCTGATTGAGGCACATTGTCATATGGGAATTACGGAGGAGAAAAAGGGGATGGAGGGAGATGACTGCAATGAAAATGTGGAGCCTGTTACCCCTTATCTTCGCGGTATTGATGCGATAAATCCTATGGATGCGGCATTTGATGATGCGGTACGCGCAGGAATTACCACGGCAATGGTAGGACCGGGAAGCTCCAATGTAGTAGGTGGACAGTTTGCCCTGATTAAGACAAAAGGAAGAAAAATTGATGATTTAATCGTGAAAGCGCCGGCGGCAATGAAGGTTGCATTCGGGGAAAATCCGAAAGTGAATTTCAGCGGACAGGGGAAAATGCCTGTTACCAGAATGGCCATTGCCGGCATGCTGCGGAAGGAATTATTTGCCGCGAAGAAATATGCGGAAAAGAGAGAGAAGGGCAGCAGTGACTTTGAAGAGGATTTTCAGTATGAATGCTGGCTTCCGGTGTTACGAAAGGAGATACCCATCAAAGCCCATGTACATCGTGTAGATGATATTTTTACGGCAATCCGCATTGCCAAAGAGTTTGATGTCAGAATGACACTGGATCATTGCAGTGAGGGTCATTTGATTGCGCAGGAGGTGGCGGAAAGCGGTATGCCTGCCATCGTGGGACCGGATTTTGCCAGTCGCAGTAAGATTGAGGTACAGAATATGGCATTTAAGACTGCGGGTATATTACAAAAAGCCGGAGTAATGGTAGCTGTTACTACGGATCATCCGGTTTCCATTATCAATTCACTGCCTTTGTGTGCGGGGATGGCAGTGAAAGCAGGGCTTCCGTTGATGGAGGGGCTGAAGGCAATTACGATTCATCCCGCAATTATTTGCGGAGTGGGAGACAGGCTGGGAAGTCTGGAGGAAGGAAAAGACGGGGATGTAGCTATTTATTCGGGAAATCCCATGGAAATTTTTACGGAAACCTTTTGTACTATCATTAACGGAAAAATTGTCTATCGTAAAGAGGGCTTTTAGTTTTCGATAAAAAGAGGTATAATACCAGTAATCGCCTCTTCGGGGTGATGTTTTAAAGAAGAAGGTCTTTTTGACAAAGAAAGGTAAAAATAAGTGAAACAAAAAGTTTTTGCGATTCTGCTGTGTCTTTTGCTGCTTTTGACCGGCTGTTCTTCGGAACAGTCGGATAGTACTATGATGTACGGAGCAGCAGAGGGGATGGAATCGGAAGCGGTAATAGAGTATACAGTGCCAAAGAGTTTGCCGGGAATTCTTGTGAATCAGGTGGGATATGGAACAGACACAAATAAAACAGCGATTTTCACCGGAGAAAATCTGCCGGATACTTTCCGGGTATACAATGCAGAGACAAAGCAGAAAGTATATGAAGGAAAGGTCATGAAAAAGGGACATGAGACGAAAGAGGGAGGACAGCTTGCCTACGGTTCTTTTCAGGAGGTACGGATTCCCGGAGACTATTATATTCAGGCGGATATTCTGGGATATTCATATACTTTTTCTGTGGGAAATGAGGTATATCGGGAGTTGCTTTGCGGGAATGTGCAGCATTTTCGTGAAGGTTTGCAGGAGAAAACGGCTCTTGAAAAGAAAGAAATATCGGAAAACTGCCGTGCAATGATGAATATGCTGCTTGCCTGCGAACTGCATGGGGCTGCTTTTGATGATGAAATGGGAATTGCTGAAAGCGGAAATGAGATTCCTGATTTGGTAGATGTGCTGCTTATACAGGCAAAGCTTTTGGCAGAGCAGGGAGAATTTGTGCTTGCCTCCGAGGATTGGGAAATGGTTTCTCATTATGCTGCTGCGATGGCGAAATTCAGTTATACATATAAGGAGTATGACAGTGTATTTGCTACCTCCTGCCTGCAATTGGCAGACATGGCATGGAAACATATGGAGCAGAGCGGACAGGAAGTGGACAAAGACATGCGCTTTATGGCAGCAACAGAGCTGTATCGTGCATCCGGCGGACAAAAATATCATAGTTTTATTAAGGAATACGGTGCTACAGAGGAGCTTGTATTAGAGAGCAGAGAAGCGGTTTATGGAGCCGTAACCTACGTTTCCACAAAACAGCCCGTAGATATTAATTTGTGCAGCGCGTTTATGAAAGCAATCATGGCACAGGCGGAGGAGATTTCCAACCGTTCCAAGGAGTCCGGATATCAGGTTGCTTTGGAACCAAATGAAGAGATTATGTGGGGAATGGTTATTTTGACCGTTGTGGATAAGGTTATATCCAACCATGAGTATGCGACTGTTATTGAGAATCATCTGGATTATTTTCTGGGTCGCAATCCTATGGCGGTGTGCTATGTGGAAAATGTGGGTACCCGCAGCTTTGAGGAGGAAGAGGGGATGAAATCCGTTATGGACAATGGGTTTCAGGAATCAGTATTGCTTTTTATGTTGAGTGAGATGAATGATAAAAGGGAATAGCATTTTTTGCAATATAAAGAGCAGAATATTATATTTTATGAGCAAATTATTGTTGGTAGAATAGAATAAAATAGGATGTTTAGAGAAAGCGTAGTCTCGTTCACGCTTTGTGAAGAAAGGAATGACATATGAAAATTGTAGTATTAGCAGGGGGAATCAGTACGGAAAGAGATGTTTCCCTGATTTCGGGAACTATGATATACCGTGCTTTAAAAGAAAAGGGACATCAGGCAATCCTTTTGGATGTTTTTCTGGGATATGAAGGAGAAACAGAGGACATTTTTGAGCGTGACGAGGACTGGACGAAAGAGATAGTCGGAATTAAAGAAGAAAATCCTGATATTGAGAAAATAAAAGCTCTGCGTCCGGATGGTGATAAAATGTTTTTTGGGCCAAATGTAATATCCATCTGTCAAAGAGCAGATGTGGTTTTCATGGCTCTTCATGGTGAAAACGGTGAGAACGGTAAAATTCAGGCATGCTTTGATTTAATGGGAATTCGCTATACCGGAACCGATTATGTCAGTTCTGCGCTTTGTATGGACAAGGGACTTTCCAAGGAGTTGTTTGAACTGCACGGAGTACCTACACCGAAGGGAATCAGCTTAAAGAAGGGGCAGGAGGACAAGAGAGAGGTGCCGTTTCCCTGTGTGGTGAAAGCCTGCTGTGGCGGTTCCAGTGTAGGTGTCTGTATTGCCTCTAATGAGATAGAATACGAAAAGGCAAAAGAAGAGGCATTTCGTTATGATGATGAAGTGATTATTGAGCAGTATATTAAAGGCAGAGAATTCTCTATCGGTGTCATAGAAGGAAGGGCACTTCCGATTATTGAAATTGCACCGATAAACGGTTTTTATGATTATAAGAATAAATATCAGGCAGGCAGCACGATTGAGACTTGTCCGGCAAACTTAAGTGAAGAAAAAACAAAAGAAATGCAAGGCTATGCGGAAACAGCTTTTAAAGTACTTCGGTTGAAAAATTATGCCCGCATGGATTTTATGATGAATGAAAAGGGAGAGATGTACTGTCTGGAAGCGAATACTCTTCCGGGAATGACACCCACATCTTTGCTTCCGCAGGAGGCGCAGGCGGAAGGGACCTCATATGGGGATCTGTGCGAAGAGATTATCCGGATTTCCCTGGAGGGTTAATGCAGGACGACGGGATGGAATCGAAAAAGAAGAGCGAGGTAGAGGGAAAATTGAGAAATATGACATTGGTGTCAGTTGCGGAATGCTGCGGCGGAAAGCTTCATCCGGCAAATGCAGATTTGGAAAAATGCGCGGCAGGGGTTGTGATTGATTCCAGAAAAGCAGAAAAAAATTATATTTTTATTGCCACAAAAGGGGAGCGCGTAGACGGACACAGTTTCATTCCTCAGGTGATGGAGAAGGGAGCGCTTGCCGTTGTTTGTGAAAGAGAGCCGGAGGATGAGAGCGTTCCTTATATTCTTGTGGAGGATTCGTTTCAGGCATTAAAAGATATTGCGGAGTATTACCGGAAGCAGCTTTCGGTTCGTGTTGTGGGAATTACCGGAAGTGTTGGAAAGACCAGTACGAAGGAATTTATTGCGGGTGTGCTGTCACAAAAGTATAGGGTTTTGAAGACAGAGGGTAATTTTAATAATGAAGTGGGATTACCATTGACTGTACTGCAAATACGGCAGGAACATGAGGTGGCTGTATTGGAAATGGGAATCAGTCATTTTGGAGAAATGCATCGTCTGAGTAAAATTGCAAGACCGGATGTCTGTGTCATGACAAATATCGGACAGTGCCATCTGGAATTTTTAGGTACAAGAGAAGGTATTTTAAAGGCAAAATCAGAGATTTTTGATTTTGCGGACAAAGATGCTGCTGTTTTTGTAAACGGAGATGATGATATGCTGGTTACCGTTCCGGTTCACAATGGCAAAGCACCGATACATTTCGGTATGTCTGAAAAAAATGATGCTTACGTTACAGATATAGAAAACCGAGGATTGTTTGGAAGTGAGGCAAAGATACATTTAAAGGGTATGGAAGAAGGAACAGAAGAATGTTTTGCAGTTTCCATTCCGCTTCCCGGAGAGCATATGGTGTATAATGCGTTGGCTGCGGCAAGCGTGGCAAAATATATGGGACTTACGATAGAGCAGATTCAGGCAGGAATCAGTGCAGTGAAGCCGGTAGGCGGCAGAAGCAACATTATTCGTGCCGATAAATATACCTTGATTGATGACTGCTATAATGCTAATCCGGTTTCCATGGAGGCTGCAATTGATTTGCTGAACATGGCACTGACCAGAAAGGTGGCAGTGCTTGGCGATATGTTTGAACTTGGTGAAAATTCCGATGCTCTGCATGAGCGGATAGGAAAATATGCGGTGGAGCATGGCGTGGATATGCTGCTGTGCGTGGGAGAAAATTCCCGCTTCATGTATGAAGCTGCCCTGAAGAAAAAAGAAGAACTTGGAGCAGAAACAAAGCTGTATTATTTTGCTGAGCAGGGGCAATTAGAAGAAGTATTGGAGAACCTTTTGGAAGAAAAGGATACGATATTAATCAAAGCATCCCATAGTATGGAATTTGAGAATGTAGTGAAAAAGCTGTCACAGTAATGTGGCAGCCTTTTGCAGTATGCGCATCATGGGCGCGTTCAATCAGTTTGGGTCACAGAAGCTCTTTATTTTTAAAGTAGGTGTCGGAAATAATTTTCTGCACATAAGCACCTACAAATTTTTTGTCCTCTTTTTCCAGTTCATTAATATAAACCGGTTTGCAGTATTCAATGATAACATGCGTCTTTTTAATCTTTGGGAAATGATCCTCCCAAATAGCAGAGGAGTTGTTTAAACTAATCGGAACAATCGGACAGCCGGATTTCTGTGCCAGCTTAAAACTTCCTTCATGAAACGGTAAAAAAGTATCCGGTTCCTTGCTGCGGCTTCCTTCCGGGAAAATACAGATGGAAATGCCGGATTTCAATTTTTCGATACCCTCTAAAATAGTCTGCATTCCCTTCTTAATATCGGTTCTGTCCAAAAAGAGACAATGCAGATTTTTCATCCACTGGCGTAACAAAGGCACCTTCAAAAGTTCCACTTTGGAAACGTAACCGGTTGGCCGAGGCACACGCACATAGGTCAGCAAAATATCAAAAAAGCTGCGGTGGTTTGCCACATACAGTACAGCGGTATCCTGCGGTACATTTTCTTCTCCGATAACGGTTATTTTAACACCTGTCAGAAACAAAATGCAGCGGAAGGCCCAGTTGACGATGGCAAGAGAACTGCGGTTTTTGGCATCCATACTGAATTTCCCGATAATCCATTCCACAAACATAAGCGGTATAGAGCAGATTAAAAAAAGAACAACGAATAAACATACTAAAACAAAACGTATCATAATGGTTTTCCTTCTTTTTGATAACTTTAGTCACTTCTTTATTATAAAGAAGGACCCGTGAAAACGCAACTGAAAAACAGAAAAGCTTGCTAATACATTAATGCTGTGCTATGATAAAGCCAATATTTTTTGAGGAGGGTACTAATGACAACAGCATTACAAGGTGTTTTAATTTTCATGGGTATCTATCTTTTTGGCATGATTATCGTAGGAGCTATTTTCTCCAAAAAGAATGATACAGTTTCGGATTTCTATCTGGGCGGCAGAAAGCTTGGCCCCTTTGTTACCGCTATGAGTGCAGAAGCTTCCGATATGTCAAGCTGGCTTTTGATGGGGCTTCCCGGGGTTGCCTATTTATGCGGTATTTGTGACGCAGCATGGACGGCAATCGGACTGGCAGTGGGAACCTATATCAACTGGCTGATTGTGGCAAAAAGGATTCGTATTTACACAGTAACAGCGAAGGACTCTATTACTTTACCTGATTTTTTCAGTAACCGTTACAGAGATAAGGACACGAAAAAAGTATTGATGCTGATTGCAGCAGTCATTATCGTTATTTTCTTTATTCCATATACTGCATCAGGTTTTAGTGCCTGCGGAAAGCTGTTTTCCACGCTGTTTGGTGTAAATTATCAGCTTGCTATGGTTGTAAGCGCAGTGGTTATTGTATTATATACCTGCCTTGGCGGTTTCAGTGCTGCCAGCACAACAGACTTTATCCAGAGTATTGTGATGAGTCTGGCTCTGCTTATTGTTGTAATGTACGGGGTACATAGTGTAGGAGGCATGGATGCGGTTGCAGCAAATGCGAGTGAGCTTTCCGGTTACCTGAGCATGACGGCTACTCATGTGGCGGCAACAGGAGAAAGCAGCAGCTACAATCTGATTATGATTGTATCCACACTGGCATGGGGACTTGGCTATTTCGGAATGCCTCATATTCTGCTTCGTTTTATGGCTATTGAGGATGAAAAGAAATTATCTGTATCCAGAAGAGTTGCCAGCATTTGGGTTGTAATTTCCATGGCAGTTGCTATTTTTATCGGGGTAGTTGGGCTTGCAATGTCCAAAGAGGGTGTAATTCCTACCTTGGAAGGCTCTGCTTCCGAAACAATTATCGTAGTAATTGCAAACCTGTTAAGTCAGCACGGACTGTTATTTGCCTGCTGTGCCGGTATTATTCTTGCCGGTATTCTGGCATCAACGATGTCAACGGCAGATTCCCAACTGTTGGCAGCAAGTTCCAGTGTGTCTCAGAATATTTTGAAGGGCTTTTTCAAAAAGGAACTGTCTGACCGGGCAACAATGATTATTGCAAGAAGTTGTCTCGTGGGAATTTCTATCATTGCAGTTTTTCTGGCACTGGATCCGAACAGCTCCGTGTTTGGTATTGTTTCCTTTGCCTGGGCAGGCTTCGGAGCAACCTTTGGACCGGTTGTGTTGATGGCATTGTTCTGGAAACGCTCTAATATGTATGGAGCACTTGCAGGCATGCTTACCGGTGGAGTTACCGTGTTTGTCTGGAAGTATCTGATTCGTCCGTTGGGCGGAAATTGGAATATTTATGAACTGTTACCGGCATTTCTGCTTGCCCTGTTCATGATTATTGTAGTCAGTCTTCTGACACCGCCTCCGAGTAAAGAAATCGCAGAGGAATTTGAAAACGTCCGGGAAGCCTGCCGGAAATAAGAAGGTGGCATTTTAGGTATTCATAAGAAAATCTCACATCATCAGAGTAAGGTTGGTGTGAGATTTTTTTGATTTAGGTTGTACATTTTTTCTGTTTCACGTATACTTAAGGCATTGGAGAGGAAAAGAGTATGCTGTTTAATTCCTATATTTTTATATTTATTTTTTTGCCCTTGACACTGGTGGGCTGGTATTTATTGAATAAATTGGAGAAATATAAAGGGGCACAGGCGTTTTTAGTGGCAATGTCCCTTTGGTTTTATGCCTATTTTAATGTGAGCTATCTGGCAATTATTCTTGCAAGCTGTCTAATCAACTACGGGTTCAGCTTTGTGCTGACCAAAAAGGACAGCGCAGGTTTTCGTAAGGGAATGCTTGTTTTGGGCTGTGCGGTCAATTTAGGTATTCTTGGTTATTTCAAATACTATGATTTCTTTCTGGAAAATCTGAATACGTTGTTGTCGGCGAATTTTACTTTAAAACATATTTTGCTGCCGCTTGGAATCAGTTTCTTTACATTTCAGCAGCTTTCCTTTGTGATAGACCGCTGCCGGGGAAATGCACCTCATTACAGTCTGTTGGACTATCTGAATTTTGTGACTTTTTTCCCGCAGCTCATTGCGGGACCGATTGTGCTTCACAGTGAGTTGGTTCCGCAGTTTCAGGATATGTCAAAAAGAAAATTCGATGCGGGTAGCTTTGCACAGGGCATTGCTTTCTTTGTGATTGGCATGGGAAAAAAGATTTTGCTTGCGGATACTTTGGCGAAAGCCGTAAACTTCGGATTTGCGGATATTGCAGGTTTGGATTCGGTGTCGGCACTTCTGGTGGCACTGGGATATACCTTTGAACTGTATTTTGATTTCAGCGGCTATTGTGATATGGCGGTGGGACTCGGAAAAATGTTTCGGATAGAAATTCCGGACAATTTTATTGCGCCGTATAAATCCGCGTCGGTTAAGGAATTCTGGCGCCGCTGGCACATGACTTTGGGAAGATTTTTTACAACCTATGTATACATACCGCTTGGGGGAAGCAGAAAAGGAAAGGCGAGGACTGTTATTAATACGATGATTGTATTTTTGTTAAGCGGTCTTTGGCATGGAGCAAACTGGACCTTTGTATTCTGGGGCTTTCTGCATGGCGTGGGAGTATCGGTGAACAGTTTGTTTATGGGGAAAAACGGTCACCGGGATAAAGGTAAGCTTTTTTGGCAGATGATTACGTTTGTGTATATCTGCCTTGCCTTTGTGTTCTTTAGAAGCGACACTATGGCGGATGGTTTTTTATTTATGAAGAGGCTGTTTTCTTTTGAATATAACGGCAGTGTGTTCGCAGTTGCAGAGGCAATGAGTGTGTCGGAAATTTACATTGTGACAAAGGTTCTTTCCATGAAAGCACCGCAGCTTTTAGCTATTGTGAATCTGCTGTTACTGCTTTTTGTGATGACGGTCAGTGTGTTTGCACTTTGCAGGAAACGGACACGGGAAATGGTAGAACAGAGTCAATGGAGCAACGGTTTTACACTGGCAATGTCTGTACTTTTTGTATGGTCAGTGTTGTCTTTGTCGGGGGTAAGTACCTTCCTGTATTTTAATTTTTAGGGAAAGGAATACATGAAAACGCATGGAAATAAAACAGAAAAAGTTTCTGAAAAATTTCATATGGCAGTCTGCAATGCTGTTACTTCTTGTAGGAGCAGCTGTTATATTGGTGGACCCGTTCTTTCATTATCATAAACCGGTGGGCAGCTTGAAAGCGGTAGTGACGAAAGCAGAATACCAGTGTATCGGTACGGTGCGTAATTTTGATTATGACAGCATTGTGCTTGGTTCTTCCGTGGCAGAAAACTATAATAACCGCTGGTTTGATGAAACCTTTGGCGGAACAACGATAAAGGGGATAAAGAGCTCGGCTGCTACCGTGGATTTGGTGTATTATTTACGGGAAGCCTTGGAAGCGAAAAAGGATACCGGATTAAAAAATGTGTATTACAGTCTGGATTTGTTTGCCTTGACGGCAGATGCGGAGCGTGTTTTCCCGGACGAAAGTCTGCCGCTTTATTTGTATAATAAAAATCCCTTTGATGATGTAAATTATGTTTGGAATAAGGATGTTGTGTTTGAACACATTCCCTATCTGTTTGCCATGACGTATCTGGATGATTATGATGAGGGAACTTCCTATAACTGGGCACAGTACAAGACTTTTTCCAAGGAGGATGCCTTGAAGCACTATAGCCGTCCGGAGGAGGTTTTGCCGATGCTTACGGCGGCAGAATATAAAGAAAACGTAGATAAAAATATTGACCTGTTAGAAGCAGTCGTGAAGGAACATCCGGAAACCACATTTCGGTTTTTATATCCACCGTATTCTATGCTTTGGTGGGATGCAACATACCGAAAGGGCGAGACGGAACAAAATTTGTATGCGGCGGAAGCAGTGGCAGAACGACTTCTTCCTTATGAGAATGTGGAGATGTACTTTTTTCAGAATGAGGAAGAACTGATAACAAATTTGGACAATTATATGGATACCGTACATTTTTCTGCGGATATTAATCATAGTATGGTGAAATGGATGAAGGAAGGAAAATACCGGCTTAAGCTGGAAAACTATAAAGAGGAAATAGAGAAGATGAGAGAGTTATCAGAGAAGATTCAGAAAGTATATATAGAGGAGTATTTTGAGGAGGAGTAAAAATGCTTTTAATTAAAAACGGATATATAATCAATCCGAAAGACAAAACAGAGGGAAAAAAAGATATACTGATTCAGGACGGGAAGATTGTCCGGGTGAAGGAAAAAATAGACATTCAAGATGCGACAGTCATTGATGCGGAGGGGTTGATTGTGGCACCGGGGCTGATTGATGTACATGTACATTTCAGAGATCCGGGATTTACCTATAAGGAGGATATTGAAACCGGTGCAAAAGCAGCAGCCAAAGGCGGTTTTACCACAGTTGTGCTGATGGCAAATACAAAACCTTCCGTGGATAATGTGGAAACCTTAAACTATGTATTGGAAAAAGGAAAAACAACAGGAATTCATGTGGAAACCTGTGCCACGGTAACAAAAGGAATGCACGGAAAAGAACTGACACCTATGTCAGAATTGAAAGAAGCGGGGGCAGCAGGTTTCACCGATGACGGTGTTCCGATTCTGGACGAAAAAATGGCAAGAGCAGCTATGGAGACTGTAGCAAAGACCGGACTTCCAATCAGTTTTCATGAGGAAAATCCGGCATATATTGAAAATAACGGGATTAACCGGGGAAAGGCATCGGAATTTTTCGGTATCGGTGGTTCGGACAGACAGGCGGAAATCAGCATGATAAAGAGGGATTTGGAAATTGCTTTGGAAACCGGAGCAGTCATCAATATCCAGCACATCAGTACAAAAGAAGGTGTGGAGCTTGTACGACAGGCAAAGAAAAGGGGCAGTAATATTCATGCGGAAGCCACACCCCATCATTTTACACTGACAGAGGAAGCAGCAATGGAGCATGGCACGTTAGGAAAGATGAATCCTCCTTTGCGGGAAGAGGCAGACCGTCAGGCGATTATCGAAGGGCTGAAGGATGGTACGATTGATTTGATTGCTACTGACCATGCCCCTCACAGTGAAGAAGAAAAGCAGAAAAAGATTACCGAAGCACCAAGCGGCATTATCGGATTGGAAACTGCATTGAGCCTCGGAATAGAAGAACTGGTGGAAAAGGGCTGTCTTACTATGGCAGAGCTTTTAGAGAAGATGACCTGTAATCCGGCGGCACTTTATCAGTTGCCGGCGGGAAGTATGGAAGAAGGAGCACCTGCGGATTTGGTGATTTTTGATAAGGCGAAGAAATGGACGGCAGATAAATTCGTATCCAAATCTTCTAACTCGCCCTTTTTAGGAAAGACAATGACCGGAAAAGTATGCTATACTATCTGCAACGGAAGTATCGTTTATCAGGAGGAACAGGAATGACTCAAAAGAAAAAAGTAACGGCTGTAGTTACAGCACAGAAGGAAATTGCACCGGATATTTTTGATATGTGGCTGAAAACAGACCTTGCAAAAGATGCAGTGCCGGGACAGTTTATTGCAGTATATCCGAAAAATGAAAGTACACTGCTGCCCCGTCCCATCAGCATTTGTGAGGTGGATAAACAAAAGGAGCAGCTTCGTATCGTGTATCGGATTGCGGGAAAAGGAACGAAAGAATTTTCTGCATATAAAGAAGGAGAACAGGTTGCCGTTTTAGGAGTGTTAGGGAACGGCTTTCTGGTTCGGAAAGGATTGGAAGAAAAGGACGGAAATTGTATCGGCAGAAAAGTATTCTTAATGGGTGGCGGAATCGGTATTCCTCCCATGCTGGAACTGGCAAAAGAACTGGCGGCACAATTTGCATCATTAAAGGAAAGCGGAACGGATAAACTAGGGGAAATCAACATCATTGTGGGTTACCGTGACAGTAAACTTTTTCTGAAAGAAGATTTGGAAAAGCATGGTAACGTATATATTGCAACGGAAGACGGGAGCATCGGAACAAAAGGAAATGTGATGGATGCTATCCGGGAAAACGGGTTAGGGGCAGATGTGATTTTTGCCTGCGGTCCTATGCCAATGTTACGTGCAATCAAAAAGTATGCCGAAGAACAGGGTATTGAAGCATATATCTCTTTGGAAGAGAGAATGGCATGCGGTGTGGGAGCGTGTCTTGGATGTGTATGTAAGACCAAAAACATGGACCATCACTCTCATGTAAATAATGCACGAATCTGTACGGACGGACCGGTTTTTGAAGCCGGGGAGGTGGAAATCTGATGAATACAAAAGTAACAATTGCAGGTGTAGAATTTAAAAATCCGGTGATGACCGGTTCGGGAACCTTCGGTTCTGGTATGGAATACGGAGAATTCGTAGATTTGAACCGTCTTGGTGCGGTGGTAACCAAGGGTGTTGCCAATGTACCGTGGGCAGGAAATCCCACGCCCAGAATTGCGGAAACCTACGGTGGTATGTTGAATGCAATCGGCTTGCAGAATCCCGGAATAGATGTATTTATAGAAAGAGACATTCCGTTTTTAAAGCAGTACGACACTAAAATAATTGTAAACGTATGTGGAAAAACGGTGGAAGATTATTTAGAGGTTGTGGAAAAGTTAGGGGACACAGATGTGGATATGTTGGAAATCAATGTGTCCTGCCCGAATGTAAAGGAAGGTGCGATTGCTTTCGGACAAAAAGCCGATTGTCTTTTTGACATTACCTCTCAAATAAAGAAAAAAGCAAAACAGCCGGTCATTATGAAGCTGAGTCCTAATGTAACAGATATTACAGAAATGGCAAAGGCGGCGGAGGCAGCGGGAAGCGATGCGATTTCCTTAATCAATACTCTGACGGGTATGAAGATTGATATTAACAGACGTACCTTTGCTCTTGCTAACAAAACCGGAGGATTGTCCGGCCCGGCGGTGAAGCCGGTAGCTGTCCGTATGGTGTACCAGTGTGCGCAGGCAGTGAAGATTCCGATTATCGGCATGGGCGGTATCGCCAATGCCGAGGATGCACTGGAATTTATTATGGCAGGAGCAACAGCAGTTTCCGTTGGTGCCATGAACTTTGTGAATCCTTATACGACGATGGAAGTTGTGGAAGGGATAGAGAGGTTTATGGAAAAGAATAAAGTAGAAGATATTGCGGAACTGATTGGTTGCGTGCGATAAGAAGAAAACAGAGTCCGAGAGACAGGTATCATAATATACCTCCACACCGAATATACTTAGGTAGAATAAGTGTGGAGGTATTTTTTGTGGAATTAATCAAGCAGAACATACATATGGACCGGATAAAATGTCTTACGGGTACGCAGATTACTTTGGAGCACGATGTCAATATCCCGGACAGCAGACCGGATGCCGCAGAGATTGTTTTAAGCAGAGGTAACATTGTGGTGGAAGAAGGAAAAGCTTCTGATAATCATGTGTTGATGAAGGGAAAGCTGCTGTATAATCTGCTGATTCGGTCGGAGACCGGAGGACTGTACGGAATAAACGGTGAAATTCCCTTTGAAGAGCAGGCTTATATGGAAGGAATCACACCAACGGATACTGCCGATATACTTTCCCATCTGGAGGACATGACGGTCGGTCTGATTAACTCAAGGAAATTAAGCGTACAGGCGGTAGCAGGGTTTAAGCTTTGCGTCAATACACTGTGGGATGAAGAAATGGTTACCGGCATTATGACGGATGAAGAAGCGGATGGGGCGATAGAATGCAGGAAGATGAAAAAAGAAGTAGCTCAGATTGTCATGCAGACAAAGGATATTTTCCGTATAAAAGAGGAAATAGAACTGCCCCAAAACTATCCTAATATTATGGATATTATTTGGAGCAGCGTACAGCTTCTTAATGTGGAATGTAAACTTTTGGAAGAAAAGATTGCGGTACAGGGGTCAGCACAATTGTTTGTTCTCTATGAAAGTGAGGGAGAAGAAGGAAAGCTTCGTACTTATGAAACAACGATTCCCTTTGGCGGCACAATAGACTGCTACGGATGCCGGGAAACACTTCTTCCCTCCATTCGTTTTGAAGAGGGAATTCCCAATATAGAAGTGCGTACCGATTTTGACGGAGAAGAGCGTGCAATCGGACTGGAAATGGTTTTAAACATGGATATCCGTTTGTACGAAGAAAATAATTTAGAGTACGTGGATGATGCATATGGAATTGACAAAGAATTGGAAATGAAAAGAAGCGATTCCTTTTACAAGAAATTACTGTTGTATAACAGTGATAAGCTGAAGGTTTCAGGACAGCTGGAAGCACCCAAAACATCGGACGGTATTTTGCAGATTCTTCATACGGATGCTGCGGTGCAAATGGATGAAATGAGACAGGAAGGGGGCACCGTTACCGCAGAAGGGGCAGTGAGAATGCAGCTCCTGATGGCAACAGGAGAAGCGGAAAGGCCGTTTGCGAGGACAGAAGGATATCTTCCGTTTACTTATGAGACAGATTTGCACACAGAGAAAAACAGGTGCAGTTATGAAATTCAGCCGGTGCTTTCTGCGGTTATGGCTACCTTGTCGGGAAACGGAGAGATTGAAGCAAAAGCTATAATCAATTTCAACATTCTTGCTTTTGAAGATATGACGGAATCGAAAGTAACGGAGATGAAAATAGCGGAGGCAGATTCCGATAAACGGAACAGACTTCCGGGTATCATCGGTTACAGAGTACAGAACGGGGATGAATTGTGGGAAATCGGTAAGCGTTACTATGTACCTATTTCTCAGATTCTGGAATTTAACAACTTATCAAGTGAAAACGTGCGGGCAGGAGATAAGCTTTTGATTGTAAAACAAGGGCGTTCCGAATAAACAGGTTTGTTAACAGAGATGCGCCGTCAAAACAGAAGAATCTGTTTGACGGCGCATTGCGTTTTTTGATTAGTTGCTGTCCTCGGTAACGGCAGTTTTTCCGGCTGCCAAATCATCGAATTTCTTCATAACGGCATCATAGGTTTTCTTGGAAATTTCAGGAAGTTCTCCACCCCATGTTTTTTCAGCCTGTTCGTATCCCTTTTTGAAAGCTTCGCGCATATCCTCGATTTTATCCGGGTCACCGCCGGTCAAAGCGTTGGCAAATTCAATGATGCGGTCGGAGGTTTTTTCAACTCCCCAGTAACCGTCTTCCGCAATATCCTTCTGTGCCTGCGCTTTCGTCTCGGCATCTACAGTGAATTCTCCTTTGGAAAGGAAAGACCAGATATCGGTAGCCTGTCCGTTGGTAGTAGCCTGTTTGCCAATTAATTGTTCGACAAGACTCTTGAACTGTGCGGTTCTTGCGTCCGCATCTGCCTTTAATTTTGCAATCAGATTCGTATCCGGTTTGTAAGTTTTTGCTGTCTTGTCTGTTTCTGTTGGAACTGACGGTTCATAAACAGCACCGACTTCCTCTTTTTTATCTGTTGATTCCACAGCTTTCGTTTCTGCCTCTTTCTCCGCTGCTTTTGTCGTTGTGTTGTATGCTGAATAAGCGTTTGCAGCATCGACTCCTGTAACTCCGTTTACATTCATACTCATAGCGATACTCCTTTCTTATACCTTCCGTGGTATGTTGCTCTTATTTAAATCAATGGATATTTAGGAAATATGTCCTATCTTTTATTTATATCGGCAGGGAAATGTTCAGATGTTACCCTTAACGTTGATTTTTTGAAAATAATTGTATATAATTAAATACAATCTTTGTATACAAGAGAATGCAGAGCATTCTCCTTAACGAACGGGAATTGGTTCGCGTTCTTATATAAAAAAGCTGGAAAGGCAGACGAATAAATTATGGAGCAGCTTAAGTTGAAGGCGTATGCGAAAATCAATCTTTCTTTGGATGTAGTACGGCGAAGAACGGATGGATATCATGACGTAAAGATGATTATGCAGACCGTGGATTTATATGATGTGATTACAATAGAAAAAACAGAAAGCGGTATTACAACCACCGTGGAAATGGGCAGGAATTTTGAGAATGGCAACGAAGGTGCAGCAGAGACACTTCCGGCGGATGAAAGTAATCTGGTATATAAAGCGGCGAAGCTTTTAAAAGAGAAATGCAAGCTTTCACAAGGGGTTCGGATTCATTTGCACAAAAACATTCCCATTGCGGCAGGAATGGCAGGCGGAAGTACCGATGCAGCAGCAGTATTCCGGGGGATGAATAAGCTGTTTTCTCTTGGACTTAGTGTGGAAGAATTAAAGGAACTGGCGGTTAAAATCGGAGCGGATGTGCCTTACTGTATCGAGGGAGGAACACAGCTTTCGGAAGGCATCGGAGAAATTCTGACACCGGTGTCAGGAATACCGGATTTTTATCTGCTGATTGCCAAACCGGGCATCAGCGTTTCCACCAAATATGTTTATGAAAATCTGCATCTGGAAACTCTGGAAAAACATCCGGACGTGGACGGAATGACAGAGGCGATTCAAAACGGTGATTTAAGCGGTATCGTAAAGCGGATGGAAAATGTACTGGAAAGTGTGACGGTAAAGAAGTATCCGGTAATCGGACAAATCCGTGAGTTCATGAAGATACATGGTGCGGAAAATGCCTTGATGAGCGGAAGCGGTCCTACGGTTTTCGGTATTTATAAAAATAGGACGCAGGCAGAAGAAGCGGCAGAGCTTTTAAGAAAGGAAAATTTGGCAAATCGGATTCTGGTGACGACAATAAAGAAACAGATAGAGGAGGACGATCATGAATGATAATCTTCAGATGAGCGGGGATGAATTTTTGCCGCTTCGTGATGTGGTATTTAATACGTTAAGACAGGCAATTCTGACCGGAGAATTAAAACCGGGTGAACGCTTGATGGAGATACATCTTGCCAATAAACTGGGTGTGAGCCGAACTCCTATCCGGGAAGCAATTCGGAAGCTGGAATTGGAAGGTCTTGTAACCATGATTCCGAGACGGGGAGCAGAGGTAGCGGAAATCACGGAAAAAAGTTTGAAGGATGTTTTGGAGGTCAGAAGAACCTTAGATGCCTTGTCGGTAGAGCTGGCTTGTGATAGAATCAGTGACGAGGAGTTGGATACTCTCCGTATGGCATGTTTGAAATTTGAGGAAGCAACCAAGACAAAGGATGCCAGAATTATTGCCAAGGCTGATGTGGCATTGCATGATATTATTGTGAAGGCCACCGGAAATCAGAGACTGATTCAGCTTGTCAACAATCTTTCCGAGCAGATGTATCGATACCGTTTTGAATATATTAAGGATGAAAGCGGTCATGCCACGCTGATAGAAGAGCATAGAATAATTTATGAGAGTATTCTGAAAAAAGACAAAAAGACGGCTGCGGATACGGCGAAACTTCATATTGATAATCAGGAAAAATCCATTATGAAACAGATTCATTTAGAAAAGCAGGAAAAAGGAAAAAAGCTTAAGAAATGAATAAAGTGAGGAATCATTGTCCATACTTTTTGCAAACAGGAAGATTTTGGAAGGAGTATGAAAATGAAACAGATTCGATCTTTTGGCTTACTGATATTTGTAGGAGTTTTATGGTGGGGACTGGTTTATCCCGAGCTTTGCTTTATGGAAGGAACTTATGAACTGGCAGCAACGGTGACGGCAGAAGCTTTGGAAGCACAGCAGAACGGAACCGGCGATGAATGGCAGGAAAAAACAGAGGAAGAACTTTTAAAGGGGCTGTTTGAAGCCGGACCTGACAGAATAATTGTGAAAAGTAAAATAATGAGGAAATAAAGTCAATGACAAGCGATAGAGAACAACTTCAGAATGCACCTATCGGTGTATTTGATTCAGGAGTGGGCGGACTGACGGTGGCAAGAGAAATCATGCGTCAGATTCCCAATGAAAAAATCGTATATTTTGGAGACACGGCAAGAGTGCCTTACGGAAGTAAATCCAAGGATACGGTTACCAAGTATTCTAAGCAGATTGTACGTTTTCTTAGAACCCAGAATGTAAAGGCTGTGGTGATTGCCTGCAATACGGCAAGTGCCTACGCTCTGGATGAAATAGAAGAAGAGATTGATATACCGATTATCGGTGTGGTACGACCCGGTGCCAAGGTGGCGGCAGAAGCGACCAGAAACGGTAAAATCGGCGTGATTGCCACGGAAGGTACGATTAACAGTCAGATTTATTCTACATATATCAAGCAGATTAACGAAAACATTCATGTAATCGGTAAGGCATGTCCGCTGTTTGTTCCGCTGGTGGAAGAGGGACTTCTGGTAGACCCGGTAACGGATGAAATTGCCCTGCGGTATTTGACGGAGCTGATTGACAGGGATATTGATACTCTGATTCTGGGATGCACCCATTACCCGCTTATCCGCTCCACGGTGGGAAGAATTATGGGAGAAAAGGTTACCCTTGTAAACCCTGCCTATGAAACGGCGCGGGAACTGAAGGAACTCTTGGAAACCGAGAATTTACTGAATAAAAAAGAAGCCGGATTGGGAGAAAATAAGTATCGTTTTTTTGTCAGTGACGGTGCGGAAAAATTTAAACGATTTGCCAATTCTGTTTTGAAATACGGAATTCTTTCGGCAAAAACCATAAACATAGAGGAATACTAGAAAGGCTGCGAATATGACAAAAGATGTATTGCTGGCAATCCGTGGACTGCAGTTTGATGTGGACCAGGACGAAAATAAAGTGGAAACCATTAATTTTGCCGAGTATTATAATAAAAATAATCAGCATTATGTAATTTATGATGAAATTACGGAAGGGTTTGACGAGAGTACAAGAAACATCATTAAGTTTAAAGAGCATTCCATGGATTTGACCAAAAGAGGGCTTGTGAATGTACATATGGTGTTTGAGGAAAACAAAAAGAACATGACAAGCTATTCCACGCCTTACGGAAATATTCTGATTGGGATTGATGCCAAGAAGGTTTCCTGTACGGAGGAAGAAGAACAGATACGGGTGGATGTGGAATATGCGCTGGAAGTAAATTATGAACACCTTGCTGACTGTAAAATACAAATGAACATCCGTGCCAGAGAAGCAGGCATGGAATTGTCAGAGTTATAAAAAAGAGATAACCTGGAAGTCTTTACTGAATAAGGCTTTCGGGTTATCTTTTCTTTTAGAAAAAGAAGGACAGATGGAACAACTGTCGCTCATAAATTAAGTACTATTTGATTGGTTTTGCTCCGGCTTTTTCCTGTAACTTTTCGATATTGCGCTTGAAGAAGCCTTTCTTTTTCTGTTCTACCGGTGCGGTTTTTCCGTGTAATCCTTTTACATCGGTGATATATATACCGCTGACAACAGCTTTTACTTCTTTTTTTACCGGTACGGAGTCAAAAATTTTCTCATCACATACTAAAGACATAATTTGCGGACCGACCTTTGCCTTTACAATGGGAAGTTTGGAGCCGCGTAAAAGTTTCGGAGTCTGTTCCAAAACTATGGAAGGAAGTCCGGCATCCTTTAGTTTCATTCGCTTTTTGTCAATAATAAGCATGGAGACGGTCTGCTTTGCAGCCTCTAACTGTTCCTGCTGTTCGGCCTGTTTTTTTTGTGCTTTTTTTCCGAAAAAATATAAGGCAATCAGGGCGATAACCAAAATACCTAATATTACTAATAATACAATCGATAATGTACTCACGGGGTATCCTCCTAAGATTTTAATGTAAAATTTATTGTATCATTCTTTTTTTTATTAGGCAAGTAGGATATAATAGATTAGAAAATTAGAAAATAAGAGAAACAAGGGTACGAGAGATGGAAGAAGTTTTTAGGTGGATTGTTTTTGGGTGGGATGTATTTTCCTCGAATCTGATATACATTAATATGTTTTTGGCAATTATCATTGTTTTTTTTCAGAGAAAGGAGCCACAGTCCATCTGGACATGGCTGCTGATTTTATATTTTATTCCGGTGATAGGTTTTGTATTATACCTGTTAATCGGGGGTGATATGCATAAGCAGAAAATGTTCAAAACAAAAGGAATCGAAGACCGTCTGAATGATATTATCAGATTACAGGAGGATAGTCTGATTAATAAGGAACTGGAAAAACAGGCACCTGAGATTACGGAATACTCGGATTTGGTATTGTTTAATTTGGAGGCGGGGTCTTCCGTTCTTTCGGATGATAACGAAATTACGGTTTTTACCGATGGAAATGAAAAATTCAATGCATTGATTGAAGATATGGAACAGGCAAAAGAATTTATTCATATTCAGTATTATATTATCAAAAATGATGTGTTGTTTAACCGTATCAAAGATGTCCTCGTGGAAAAAGCAAAACAGGGAGTGGAGGTTCGCATTCTTTTTGACAGTATGGGATGTCGTTCCGTATCACCGAAATACTGGAAGGAATTACAGAAACAGGGGATTATGATTGCAGAATTTTTCCCCGCAATTTTACGGCATTTGCAAATGCGTGTTAATTATCGGAATCACAGGAAAATTGTGGTTATAGATAATAAAGTGGCATATGTGGGCGGTTTTAATATCGGAAAAGAATACATCGGATTGGATCCGAAGTTCGGTTACTGGCGTGATACTCACATGCGGATTGAAGGAACCGCACTGCTGCAATTGGAAATTCGTTTTCTGCTTGATTGGAATTATGCTGCAAAGCAGAATCTGTTTATGAATCCTAAATATTTGGAAACTACGGCAAGGAGCTTTCATTCAGGCTGTGAAATGCAGATTATATCCAGTGGACCGGATTCCCGGATGAAGATTATTAGGGATAATTATGTACGATTGATTGGAAAGGCGAAAAAGAGCATTTATATACAGACACCGTATTTTATACCCGATGATGCGCTGTTGACCTCTTTGACACTTGCCATTTATTCGGGAATTGATGTGAATATTATGATTCCCTGCAAGCCGGATCATCCTTTTGTATACTGGGCAACTTATTCTTACATCGGCGATCTGGTTATGGCAGGAGCCAAATGCTATACCTACAACAACGGTTTTCTGCATGCAAAAGGAATCATAGTGGATGACAAGGTTTTCTGTTACGGGACTGCCAATATGGATATCCGCAGCTTTTCCCTGAATTTTGAGGTAAACGCAGTGGTGTACAGTGAAAAAAAGGCAACGGAAATGCGGGAAATTTTTGAAAAGGATTTGGAGCACTGCAGTCTGATTACCAAGGATATCTATGCCAGTCGTTCCTTGATTATCCGCATCAAGGAGCAGGTCAGCCGACTGCTTTCTCCATTGCTTTAAGGGGTGGGATGTGCTATAGTAAGCGTTGGCGGGCAGAAGCTTTGCGTGAAAAAGAAAAGACCTGAATGCAGGCAGAAAGGTATTAGTATCATGAAGAAAAAAATTGCAGTTTTACTTTTTACGGCAATGAGCGTGGGTGTGATTAGCGCCTGCGGTACAGATAAAGGAACAACCGAAGAAACACAGACACAGACCATCGAGAGCAGTGCGGAAGCAGAAACGGAGAGCGGTACGGAAGCAGTGCAGGGAGAGAGTACACCGAATGTGTTGATTCGTGACTATAATGTGGAAGATTATGTTACCTTGAATGAGTATCAGAATATGGAAGTAACCGTTTCAAAACCGGTGGTAGATGATGATACGGTAGAACGCTACATTACAAGCCGTTTAAGTACTTATGGCGGCAAAAAAGAATTTGCTGTTATGGACAGAGCGGTAAAAGACGGGGATACGGTTAATATTAACTATGTGGGAACCCTTGACGGAGTGGCATTTGAAGGCGGTACGGATGATTCTGAAGCAGGAACAAATTTAGGTATCGGTTCGCATTCCTTTATTGATGGATTTGAAGAAGGACTTATCGGAGCAATGCCGGGGGACACGGTAGAATTAAACCTGACATTTCCGGAAGGATATCAAAATGCGGATTTAGCAGGAAAGGCAACCGTATTTACCGTTACCGTAAACGGGATTGCGCCGACGGCAGCAGAGTTAACCGATGCAATGGCAGCAAGTCTGGACGAGGAAAATCCTACAGCAGACGGTTACAGACAGGCGGTAAAGGACATGCTTACCGAGGAGGCACAGACGGAATTTGACAGTTCCTATGATTCTTATGTGGAAGATGCACTGATACAAAAGCTGGTAGAGGAATGCATTTATAAGGAACTGCCGGAAGAGCTGATTGCAAAGTATCAGAGCAACTTTCTGAATAATATGGCACAGACGGCAGCAGGATACAGCATGGATCTGGAAAGCTATATTTCTGCCGCATACCGGATGGAATATGCAGAATTTGAGACATTGACACGTACATGGGCAGAATCATCTGCGAAACAGGCAATGGCATTTCAGGCAATCGCAAACAAAGAAAATCTGAATGTGGATGATGCCACATTAGAAACAGAACTGAACACCTATGCACAAAGCTATGGCTATGAATCTTCTGCGGATTTGCCGGCAGATATCAGTGAGGATTACAGAGAATATTTGATGTTTATGTCTGTTTTGGATTATTTGAAAGAAGGCGCGCAGGTAACCGTGGAATAAAATATCTTGCGCAATTTCCAATAAAATAAAGGAAGTGCTTTAGGGGGCACGGAAAGGAATAGGGATGGAATTAACAGATATTAGGGATTTATACCGCGAAACAGAAAAATATGTGGAGAAGGAAGTAACAGTGGGGGGCTGGGTAAGAAGTAACAGAGACTCCAAAACTTTTGGGTTTATTGTAATTAACGACGGAACCTTTTTTGAGACGTTACAGATTGTATATAGTGATACTTTGGATAATTTTGAAATGGTTTCCAAGCTGAATGTAGGAAGTGCTATTGTGGTAAAGGGTAAAATTGTAGCTACCCCGCAGGCAAAGCAGCCTTTTGAAATGCAGGCTACGGAAGTTGTTTTGGAAGGTGCATCCTCCGCAGATTATCCGCTTCAGAAAAAGCGTCACAGCTTTGAGTATTTAAGGACTATTTCTCACTTGCGTCCGAGAACCAATACGTTTCAGGCAGTGTTTAGGGTGCGCTCTTTGTGTGCATATGCAATCCATACTTTCTTTATGGAGAGGGGATTTGTTTATGTGCACACACCGCTGATTACCGGAAGCGACTGTGAAGGTGCCGGAGAGATGTTTCAGGTAACTACACTGGATATGAAAAATCCGCCGTTAAACGAAGACGGAGAAATTGATTACAGTCAGGATTTCTTTGGAAAAGAGACAAACCTTACGGTGAGCGGACAGTTGAATGTAGAAACCTATGCGTTTGCATTTAAAAATGTGTATACCTTCGGACCTACTTTCCGTGCGGAGAATTCCAACACCACAAGACACGCCGCAGAATTCTGGATGATTGAGCCGGAAATCGCATTTGCGGATTTGAAGGATGATATGATTCTTGCGGAAGCTATGTTAAAGCATGTTATCCGCTATGTATTGGAAAATGCACCGGAGGAAATGAATTTCTTTAACCAGTTCGTAGACAAGGGACTGATTGAGAGATTAAATCATGTACTGAACTCTGATTTCGGTCATGTAACCTATACGGAAGCCATTAATATTTTGGAAAAACACAATGATGAATTTGAGTATAAAGTATTCTGGGGCTGTGATTTGCAGACCGAGCATGAACGTTATTTGACCGAACAGGAATTTAAGCGTCCGGTGTTTGTAACAGATTATCCGAAGGAAATCAAAGCATTTTATATGAAACTGAACGAAGACGGAAAGACGGTAGCAGCTATGGACTGTCTTGTTCCGGGAATCGGTGAAATCATTGGCGGAAGCCAGAGAGAGGACAATTTGGAAGTTCTGGAAAAGAGAATGGAAGAGTTGGGATTAAAGAAAGAGGATTATGATTTCTATCTGGATTTGAGAAGATATGGTTCGGTCCGTCATGCAGGCTTTGGTTTAGGATTTGAGAGATGTGTCATGTATCTGACGGGTATGGCAAACATCAGAGATGTGATTCCGTTCCCGAGAACCGTAAAGAACTGTGATTTGTAGGAGAAAAGAAATTAGGAGTCCACATGAAGAAAAAGATTAGCCGTTTGTTAAGCAGTATGTTAGCGGTTGTTCTGATTACCTCGGTGGTAGTACCGGTAAGTGCTGCCACCATTTCTGAGTTACAGGAGCAGCAAAAGGAACACCAGTCAAAATTAAAGGAAGTAACAGGACAGATTACTGAGATGGAGAATGAACAGGAAATTCTCGAAGAGGAAATCAGTGATTTGGATGCAGAAATAATTAATATGTTCACCAGTATTGAACTTTTAGAGGATGAAATCAGTGAAAAAGAGGATTCCATTTCAGAGATAGAAGCAGATATTGCAGTGGCGCAGGCAGATTACGAGAAGGCAAAGCAGGAAGAGGAAAGTCAGTATGAAACAATGAAAATCCGTATCCGCTATATGTACGAGCAGGGGGATACGGCGTATTTACAGCTTTTTCTTGAGGCCTCCAACTTTAGTGACATGCTGAATAAGGCAGATTACATAGAACAGCTTTATGAATATGACCGCAGAAAACTGGCAGAATATCAGGAGGCAAAGGCGGCAGTTGAGGAACTGTGGGCGAAATTAGAGGAAGAGAAGCAGACTCTGGAAACAGAAAAAGCAGAACTGGAAGCAAGTAAAAAGGAATTGGAAGACCAGAAAGCCTATATGGATACCTTGCTTGCAAAGAAGAAGCAGGAGTCTGAAAATTATGATACGCAGATTGCACAGGCAAAGCAAGAGGCAGCAGTATATAAGGCTAAGATTAAAGAAGAACAAAGAAAGATAAAGGCGTTGCAGGAAGAAGAACGGAGAAAGGCGGAGGAGGCACTGAAAGCGCAGCAGGCTGCCGCTAACTCCGGCAGCAGTTCAAGTACAAGTTCAAGCTCCGGTGGCAGTGTTGCGCCTCCGGCAAGCACCGGTGGAAATGCAACGGGACAGCAGATTGCAAGCTATGCATGCCAGTTTGTCGGTAATCCTTATGTGAGTGGAGGAACAAGCTTGACAAACGGTGCGGACTGTTCAGGCTTTACTTATCGTGTATACAGTGATTTCGGATATTCTATTCCGAGGACTTCCTATGCACAACGTAATGCGGGAACGGGAGTGGATTATGCCAATGCACAGCCCGGAGATATTATCTGCTATTCCGGACATGTGGCAATTTATATCGGCAACGGAAAAATCGTTCATGCCAGCACGGCATCTACCGGAATTAAAATCAGCAATGCCCAGTATCGGGAGATTCTTGCTGTGAGACGAATTGTGTAAATTCGCAGCATTCTTCAATATGATAATGAGAAAAATAACGGTTTTCCATTGGAATCCAACGGGTTTCAAAGGACAGAAAGGCTTCTTTCCCGACACGGGACAGGAGTCTTTCTTTTTGCAATTCACCGGAAATATCCAAATACAGCGAGGTATCATAAAGAAACCGAAATTCCGGTCGCATGGAATAAACTCCTTCAATAATCGTGAGAGGTTTCGCCACAACAGGTGTGGTTTTGGTAAATTTCATCTCATGACAGTCAAAGACACGATAGGCAAACGTGATAGTAGGGTTGTGGGTACGCTTCAATTGGTCAAGAGGAGAAATGATTTCTTCCATAAAGCGTTCGTAATGTACATTGCCGCCCGGTTGTTCCAGACGTTCCCTTGTGCGAAGGGAAGCCGGGAGATAAAAATCATCCATATGAATGACGTTGCAGTCAAACCGTTTCTTAAGTTCTTTGGCAAGTGTAGATTTACCGGCGCCACATCTGCCGTCAATGGCGGCAACACAGTAGGGCGTGGTGGAAAGAAGCATTTCCAGTTTTTCTGTAAAAGGAAGTGAAAAGTCAGTTTTGAGCATGCGCATAATTCTCCTCTTTGAAAGTCAAAATGATTCATTTTTGCACAGATGTCTGCAGCATTTTTATTATAAGTTTAATGGAAAAGATGGGGCTTGGCAATAACCGGAAAAGGAAAGAAATAAAAAATAAAATAAAAAGTATAGGAAGAGAAAGAATGCACATAATAAGGAGGAAAAAAATTATAGGAGGGAATCGTATGCCTAATATTTCAGAATTAGAATTACAGAATCTTCGTCATCTCATTGGCGGATATGACACATCCATGGCAAAAATGCAGGAGTATGCAAATTGTGCAACAGACCCGCAGATTAAACAGTTTTTTCAGAAAGGTGCAAAAACAGCACAGGAAAATAAGCAGACTTTAATGAAATTTTTGCAGTAAATGTATTTGAATGAACGGGCTTGTACCCGCGCCGCAAATGCAAGCCTGATTATGTCTGGAGAAAGGCGGCGCAGAAATGAGGAAAAAATGCAGGAAAAAGTAATCGTAAATGACACGCTGACAAGTATTAACGGGGAACTGGTACGCTACGGCGAAATGATTCCGCAAACAGAAAACAAAGAATTAAAGCAGACCTTGAAACAGTTCAGAAATGCCTGTGAAATGTCTCAGGAAGAGCTGTATCAGATGGCAAGAGAAAAATCCTACTATGTACCCGCTTCTAAAGCTACAGAAGAGGAAATTCAGCATGTAAAAGGACTTTTTACACAGGGAACCATGTAGTTTTAGGAAAAAAGAAAATACCTCGGCATATGTATAACGATATATATGTCGGGGATTCCCTTGTGGACAAGGCGGGGCGAAAAGCGTTTTCATGTATTCACAAGAAGAAAAATGTTTGGTATAATAGTTGTATACAAAAGCACGGCTATACTTCCGGGGGAAACGAAGGGCAGAAGTATAGACAATATACAGCTAGGAGGTATGGTATGAAACAAAAGTACACGAGAGCACCGTTTGAAGTCGAAGCCAAGAAATATGAAGTTGGTAAAGGCATGGAAGATGGATTTGAGTTATGGACGAAGGTAATTACGAACGGCTGGGTTGTAACGGAAGGGCTTGTGCAGATTACAAAAGAAGACGGCAGAGTAGTATGTCCTTTCATCAAAAACCGCAGAGGTGTTATTTTCATCCGTGAAGGAGATTACATAGTATACGAAGATAGCGGAGAACGTCATTGTTGTGGCGAGGATAAATTCCATGACAGATATCATCCGGTTTAATTCAGTCAGGAAAGGGGCAGAAAAATGTTTGTTGTATTAGCAGGCGGTTTATTAGTGATTATTATTGCGGTAATCGTTGCAGTAGTAGCTTCCGTGGTATCAGCAGTAGCCGCTAATGAGGATATTGAAGATTAAAAAAGTGTCGCTGCAGAGCGACACTTTTTAAGTAGGGAAATGCTTTTAGGTAAAAAGTATGGAAAAGGACAGGAAAGAGAAATGTTTCAGATAAACAGGGCAACGGTAGAGGAAGTATTTAAACAATATGTGGAGAACTATAACAGCAGAGATGAGAAGGTAAGACTGAAAATTGAACATACCTATCGGGTAGCAGCACTTTGTGAGCAGATTGCAAAAAGTATCGGCTGTACAAAAGAAGAGGCTGAACTGTCGTGGCTTACGGGAATGCTTCACGATGTAGGAAGATTTGAACAGCTGAAAAATTTCGGGACCTTCAATGATGCGGAGTCTATCGACCATGCGGCATACGGGGCAGACATCCTATTTAAAGAAGGAAAAATCAGAGATTATCTTGTGACCGGAGATGAGGACGAGCTGATTGAAAATGCGGTACGCTATCACAGTGCGTATCGCCTGCCGGAAAGCTTTGATGAGAGGACAAAGAAATTTGCCGATATTTTACGGGATGCAGATAAGGTGGACATTCTGAAAGTGAATGTGGATTTTCCGTTGGAGGAAATTTATAATGTGAGCACTAAGGAACTGCGTCATGCAGAGGTTACGGATGCTGTCATGGAAAGCTTGAAGGAAAAGCATGCGACCTTGCGAAGTCTTAAGAGAACTTCCGTTGACCATGTGGTGGGACATATTTCTCTTGTGTTTGAACTGGTTTATCCGGAAAGTGTGCGGGTGGTGAAGGAACAGGGATATTTGGATAAGTTGCTTGCTTTTCCCTCGGATAATAAAAGAACACAGGAGCAGTTTCGGGAAATCCGGAAGATTATGGAAGAGTATATGAGCCGGGTTTGATGAGCGGGTGCCGGCTCAACCTTCCGCATTATGAATTGCCTTGCGAAAAGCGGATGGGGTCATTCCATAAACGCTTTTGCAGGTTCTGACATAGGTCTTGACATCGGAAAAACCATTGCTAAGTGCCGCTTCGGTTATGTTTGCATTACTGTTTATCAGATATTCATTGGCATATTCCCAGCATTATTTTGTTCTTTTCGATATCGGCGAATCCGGCAGCGGCTTCAGAAGGGGACAATTCTGCCAAGTGCACCAGTTGCTTCAACTGCACTTTGAGTTTATCGTAGGCAGTTCCCTTGGGAATATCAAAAACACAATCGCTATGAAAGCGTAGTAATAAATCGTGGGAAAGCAATAAAACAATATATCTGTAGCGTGATATATTGTCCGGAGTCGATGTGGAATGTATCATTTTGGTATTGCAGAAATAGAATTCACCGCTTTGTATCATTTGCTCATTGCCATTAATGGTTACCTTTAGTGAGCCATCAATCATATAAACAAATTCCAGCTCCGGATGCCAGTGTGGTGTGGTATTACAGCGCCAGCCCGGTTTATCCTGCATTAATATTTTACCGGGTATATTTTTATCATATTTTACTAATTCATAAAAGTAATTCATGAAAACCTCTCGTATAATAAAATGATTTCTATAAATTATAGATATATTTCACAATAAAGTAAAGACTGCTGCCGGATAAACAATATACCGGCAGCAGCTTGGGCTTTTATTGAAATTTACTTATTTCACTTCGTAACCTGCTACACCTGATTCGATATATATATCAAGAGTATCGGAGGTAACAGAGCCAACGGAAATGAATTGATCGTCTTCAACATCTTTTTCCCAGTTCTCTGTTCTGATAATAAAGCCGACTTCCGTAGTATCTACGTCAACGACATATTCCAAATATACACCAAATTCATCTTCCCCTGTAAATGGGTTATCGGTTCCGTCGCCTGTTCCCCAAAGCCATGCGCTCCAAGGAGCATAATCACCGTCTTCCCTGTGATAATGAATGCGCAGAAGCAATTAAAAAACTCCTAGAGAAATTTAATTTGTTTTTGGAGTTGTTGTATAAAAAAGGAAAGGAACTCAAATTGTTTTAAAAAATTTGAGTTCGATTTTGAGTTCATGAATATTTTTTTGAGATTCTTGTATATAAGTAAAGAGGATGATAAAATAGAAAATAAGAAATGGAGGAACTCAAATGACGGCGGATGAATTAATTAGAAAACTTGAAATGATTCAAAAAATGAAGTCAGAAACAAACACCCTTGAATTAAAGAGTGCAGAAAAAGGTTGCCCACAACATTTGTATGATTCTTTGTCCAGTTTTTCAAATCAAGACGAGGGTGGAATCATCGTTTTCGGAATTGATGAAAAGCAGGATTATAAAGAAGTGGGAGTTTATGACCCGCAAGATATACAAAAGAAGATAAATGAACAGTGTTTGCAAATGGAGCCTATTGTTCGTCCGTTGTTAACAGTTGTTGAAAAGGATGGAAAGTCCTTTGTGTCAGCTGAGATTCCGGGCGTCGATTTGTCGGACAGACCGGTGTATTATAAAGGTAAAGGTCGTTTGAAGGGTTCTTATACGCGTGTGGGCGATAGTGATGAGCCTATGACAGAATATGAGGTTTATAGTTATGAAGCTTACAGAAAGAAGTACCAAGATGATATCCGTGGAGTGCAAAGGGTAACGTTGCCGTCTTTAAATCAAGAGAAATTAGCGCTATATATTGACTTGCTTAAAAGAGGAAAACCTAATTTATCAAACATGGATAATGAAAGTATTTATGAGTTGATGAGCGTGACTAGAAATAATGAAATAACATTGAGTGCAACGATGATTTTTAGCCCATATCCGCAGGCGTATTTTCCACAGCTATGCATTACTGCAATCGCTGTACCGGGAACAGAGATTGGAAGCCTTGGGGATTCGGGAGAGCGCTTTTTAGACAATCAACGAATTGAAGGTAGTATTTCAGAGATGCTTGATGAAGCAATTCGTTTTGTAAAAAAGAATATGAAGAATAAAACAATTATTAGTCCGGAAACAGGGGTACGTGAGGATAGGACAGATTATCCTATTACTGCAGTCAGAGAGGCAATTATTAATGCACTGGTTCATCGCGATTATAGTATTCATACAGAAGGTATGCCAATACAAATTATTATGTATGAAGACAGGATGGAAATAAAGAATCCCGGAGGTATATACGGAAGAATTAAAGTTGACCAGTTGGGGAAAATGCAGCCGGATACGAGAAATCCTGTTTTGGCGTTGGCATTGGAAACATTACGCGTTACAGAAAATAGATATTCCGGGATACCGACAATTCGCAGAGAAATGGAAAAATTTCATCTTAAGGACCCGAAGTTCGCGGATGAGAGAGGTAGTTTTTCAGTGACGTTTTATAAGTCAGAAAATATCTGTAGAACTGAACCGGAATTAGAAGAAGTAAATAATCTTTTGTTATTCTGTAAAACACCACGCACAAGGAAAGAAATATGTGAATACTTAGGATTGTCGTCTATTACTTACGCTATACAGACACATGTAATGCCATTGGTGGAAAGTGGAAAGATGAAAATGACAAATCCTGAGAAGCCGAAGAGCCCAAAGCAGTTGTTTTATAGTGAGTAGTATTTATACAAGTGTACAAATAGAATGAAAAGTGTTTTGCTTTAGAGAGAACAGAGGAATAGAAGTTAGAAAATATCTTTCAAATATTGAAATGATGTTCGCTGAAGCAGACATGGAGGTGTCAAAATGGAAACACAAGATAAGAAGCATAGAGAAAAACAGAAACTACTGCATTTTCGTTTTACGCAGACAGGATTTATGTTAGATAACCGAGATGGAGAATATGTAGAGGATATTATCTCATGGAAGGAGCGGTTTGAGGTTGACAAATGGAAGGCGGTCTATGATATTGGATTCGAGGAAAGACCAAAATGGTTGGATGCAGCAGGGGTGTTTCTGTATCAAGTTGCAAATGGATTCCAGCAGATGCTGACTCATCAGCCGGATTTAGAAGTGGCAAGGGAGCGTATCCAGGTGCCTTTGGATGAGAATGTGATGGAGCGGCTTTTGAACTCTGTGCCATTTACATTAGGGGCAGAGTATGTGAACAGCCAGTGGCTGAAGGAAGCATTTGGGCGGCTTCAGTCAGTTTATGCAAGAGAAATTGCCTCTTATGAGGGAACAGTTGCACTTTATCTGGCGGATAAGAGCCAGCATCTGAAGGTGCCGGAACGTATTTTCTTTCATTTGGTTGAGAGTAAAGAGGAGGATTATCCATTCGCGTTTCTTGCAACTTATGCCACAAAGGACACGAACGATAAAGTGCGTCATATGCCGCTTGCCTATGCACTGACAGAGTATCAGACGGATAGAGAGAAATTATTGCAGCTTCTTTCCTGCCTTAACAGAGTTTCAGAAGTATCGCCGCTGATAGGAGAGTTTGTGGAAAAGGGCGAACTTTTTCATCCGCTGCGTCTGACAGCGGATGAGGCTTATCAGATATTGAAAGAAGTACCGATGATTGAGGAATGCGGAATCGTATGCCGGATACCAAACTGGTGGAAGAGAAATGCATATGGAATAACCATGTCTGTAAGTCTTGGGGAGGAAAAGCCGCCGCTTTTGGGGCTGGATACGATTCTGGGTATGACACCGCAGCTTGTAGTGGATGGAGTGCCGCTTAGCCGTAAGGAGATTGAAACCCTGCTTCAACAGACAGATGGACTTGCGTTTTTAAAGGGGAAATGGATTACGGTTGACCATGCGAGGCTGCAGAGGCTGCTGGATGATATGGAAAAGTATCGGGGAAGTCTGACACTTCTTGATGCCCTGCGCATGGAACTTAAAGGTCAGGAGACGGAGAGGGCTGATGTGGGACCGATTGTGACCAACGGCTCTTGGCTTGCAAAATTATTGCAGGATCTCAGAACCCCCAAAAGAATCCGGTCTGCAGTGGTGCCTAAGACCTTTCATGCGATGCTGCGCCCATACCAGAAGGACGGTTTTACTTGGCTGGATTATATGAATAAGTTAGGATTTGGCGCCTGCCTTGCTGATGACATGGGACTGGGAAAGACCATTCAGGTACTGGCTTTTCTGGAGAAGCTTCGAAAGATGAATAAGGATGCGCAAGTGCTGTTAGTTGTACCGGCATCCTTATTGGGAAATTGGCAGAAGGAAGCTGAAAAATTTGCACCGGAGATGACATTTCAGATTCTGCATGGCAGTAGTGCAAAGACAAATGGAAACGGGATAAAGGATAACAGTTTTTTGACCATTACTACCTATGGGATGGTTGCGCGTTTGGAAACATTGGAAAAGATACAGTGGGACTGCCTGATTCTGGATGAGGCTCAGGCAATCAAAAATCCACTTGCAAAGCAGACAAAGCGCGTGAAAGCCTTGCAAAGTAAGATGCGCATTGCCATGACGGGTACACCCATTGAAAATGATTTGACGAATCTCTGGTCGCTTTTTGACTTTTTGAACAAAGGATTGTTGGGCAGTTCTACAGAGTTTCATGATTATTGTAAAAAGCTGGAGGATAATCCGGAAGGATATGCAAAGCTGAAGTCTATGATTGCGCCCTTTATGTTAAGACGAGTGAAAACAGACAAAGCAATCATTTCTGACCTGCCTGACAAGCTGGAGCAGATTGATTATGTGGGCCTTTCCAAAAAGCAGACAGTGCTTTACCGGAAATATGTGGCGGAGCTGGCAGAGAAGCTGCAAGAATCGGATGGAATGAAACGGAAAGGTTTGGTGCTGGCCTCTCTGACAAAATTGAAACAGATTTGTAATCATCCGGATCAGTATCTGGGTCAGACAGCATATGACCCAAAGGAAAGCGGAAAGTTTGAAATGCTTCGGGAAGTATGCGAGACAATTTATCAGAAGAGAGAAAGAGTTCTTGTATTCACGCAGTTTAAGGAGATTACCGGTTATCTGGATGGATTTCTGGCAGATATTTTTGGCTGTCACGGCTATGTGCTGCATGGAGGAACACCTGTGGCAAAAAGAAATGAGATTGTAGAAGCCTTTCAGGGGGAAGCATATGTTCCTTATATTGTTCTGTCTGTGAAGGCGGGGGGAACAGGACTGAACCTGACAAATGCGAATCATGTCATTCACTTTGACCGGTGGTGGAATCCTGCAGTTGAAAATCAGGCAACGGATCGTGCATATCGAATTGGACAGAAAAATAATGTTCTGGTGCACAAACTGGTATGCAAAGGAACGATTGAAGAAAAAATAGATGAGATGATTGAGTCAAAGAAAGAGCTCGCATTAAATGTAATTGGCAGCGGCGGTGAAAGCTGGATTACAGAAATGAGTAACGAAGAATTGTTGTCAATATTTAAACTGGACTAAAAATTTGTGATAAAAACAATCTTTGTCTAAGCAGACTATGAAGTTATTGCTTATTTGGATTAAAGGAGTAACTAAGATATGAGCAGAAACTATTGGAATACTGGTGAAAACTTCAGCCAGCCGGATGCTGTGCAGCTGAAGCAGAATGCAAGACAGACGATACAGAAAGAACAAGCCAGAGGAAAACATCCGGAACCGGTTGTCATTCAGGGACGGAGTATCGTGAAAAGCTGGTGGGGGCAGGCATGGTGCGATAATCTGGAGAAATATGCTGATTATGAGAGCCGGTTGGAACGAGGGAAACGGTATGTGCGTACAGGCGCGGTGGTGGACTTGAAGATTCAAAAGGGAAAAGTTCTAGCCCGGGTTCAGGGAAGAAGAAAAACACCATATAAGATAGAAATACGAATCAGTCCCTTGTCTGAGGAACGTTGTCAGCGTGCAATTGAAAAATGCAGCCGGAAGATTGAAAATCTGGAGCAACTGGTGAACGGAAATTTTCCGGAAGAATTGAAAGAAATATTTCTCGGAGAGCAGGGACTATTCCCAGAGCCCAAGGAAATCAGTTTCAACTGCAGCTGCCCGGATTGGGCGCTTCTGTGTAAACATGTAGCAGCAGTACTATATGGAATCGGAGCACGGGTTGATGAGAATCCGTTGCTGTTCTTTGAATTACGTGGTATTGACGCCGGACGGTTTGTGGATGTAACGTTGGCCAATCGTGTGGAAAATATGCTTGCCAATGCAGATACACCCAGTGAGCGTATTATTATGGGTAACAACTGGGAAGATTTGTTTGGCGTGCTTTGATAATAGGAGATTGTGAGGTAATAATAACATGCAAAACAAGAAATGGAAGCAATTCGGTAAATTAACAGAAAAGTGTTACAGTAATTTGATTGGAGTAGAAGAGGATGGCAACTGTTGGGTGCAGGCTTTTGAACTTCTGATGGAAATCGTTCGTGAGGAAAGACAGACGAATCCGAATTATGCATCTGAGTTGGAGAGGCTGGAGGAGGTTACGGATTATGAATATGATATTCAAGGCTGGTTAGAAGATTGTCTGGACGAGCTGGATATGCGGGAGAAGCATGAGACTCTGCTAAAAATGTGTGATGATCTGCTGAATATGTTTGGTTGGCCTGAATATACGGGTTCTGATATTAAAATGAGAAAAGCAGCTGTAATGGCAGCACTTGGTCAAAAGAAGGAGTCGGCAGAGTTTTGTGAAAAGTGGCTTCAGAAAGAACCGGAAAATATTGTGGCTGCTACTGCCGGAGTATATGCTTTTATTGAGGTAAAGGCCTTTGAGGAGGCAGAAAAATTAGTGGAGCGTTTCATTTTGGATAAATCCAAGTGCACAGATGAAAATGATATTATGTTTACAGCTGCTTCCATCTTATATCAAGTGACAGGAAAGAAAAAAGAGAAAAAAGTTATAGACAAGGCGATGAAGGAATACGAAAAGTACCTAAAAGATTATTTCGAGTCGTTTGAGTTTGAAGACGAGGATGCGGAGTTCTTTGATGAGGGATTACCTTTTTAATGTGTTCTACAGTATAGTGGCATAACCTTTCAGAATACTTCATACAATGTAAAAAAGTATTTCGAGGGGATTTTTTTTGAAGGATTATATCGAAGAACGTGCCATTCATATTGCCAACTATATTATCGATTATAACGCTACGGTAAGGCAGACTGCAAAACAGTTTGGAATCAGTAAGAGTACGGTACATAAGGATGTAACAGAGCGCTTGATGCAGCTTAACCCTACACTTGCCAAAGAAGCAAGGAAGGTGTTGGATGTAAATAAATCGGAACGGCATATCAGGGGTGGACTCGCAACGAGAGAAAAATATTTACATCAGCACGAAATAGGCATAAAATAGTAAGATAAGGAAAACAGGCTTCCTGTTTATGAATGAAGCAGTCAGGGAACGAAAGATGTTGTACAGTAACAAAGATTTGAGAAAATTAATAATACCGCTTATTCTGGAACAGCTTCTTGCTATTCTTGTGGGGCTGGCCGATACGGTTATGATTGCAGGCGAGGGAGAGGCGGCTATGTCCGGCGTTTCCCTTGTGGATACAATCAATATTTTGATTATTAATGTGTTTGCTGCATTGGCTACGGGGGGTGCTGTTGTGGCAGGACATTTTTTAGGACAAAAGGATACGGAAAATGCCGGTAAAGCAGCTTGGCAGCTGGTGCTGTTTTCTGTTTTTTCAGCATTGGCTGTTACCTTTGTTTTTATTGCTTTTCATTCTCCCCTTTTGCGTTTGATTTTTGGAAGAGTGGAAGCGGATGTTATGGCAAGTGCGCAGACTTATCTGGTGCTGACGGCGTTATCCATTTGTCCTCTTGCTGTGTATAATGCCTGCGCTGCCTTGTTTCGTGCCATGGGAGATTCCAGAACTACTATGTGGATTTCTTTGTTGATGAACGGTATCAATGTACTCGGAAATGCCGTTCTAATTTATGGTGCGAAAATAGGGGTAGCGGGCGCAGCGATTGCTACCAGTGTTTCCCGGTTTGTGGCAATGGTAATTATTATGGTCATGCTGTTTCAGGAAAAACGGATTATCTGCTTTAAGGGTATGGTTACATGGAGAATGAATAAGGAGCTGGTCAAAAAGATTCTTCATATCGGTATCCCAAACAGTTTGGAAAACAGCCTGTTCCAGCTTGGAAAAATATTACTGCTCAGTCTGGTAACCACATTCGGAACTTATGCAATTGCAGCTAACTCCATCTGTAATGCACTGGCGGCTTTTAATGTGCTTCCGGGGACGGCAATTAACTTTGCCGTGCTTTCTGTTGCTGCGGTCTGCGTAGGAGCAGGAGAATATAAACAGGTGCGTTACTATACGAAAAAACTAATACTGATTGCGATAGGATGCGTTACGGTATTGTCCCTGTGCTTCATTGTGTTTGCACCACAGCTTGTGGGAATTTATCAGGCGAGCGAGGAAACGGCTGAGCTTGCCGTAAGGGTATTGCGATGGCATGCAACAATGGCAATTTTTGTATGGATGCCTTCATTTACACTGCCCAATACGTTGCGTGCGGCAGGAGACGTAATATGGCCTATGGCAGTAGCTATTTTTTCCATGTGGGTTTTCCGTATTGGCACAGCATATATTTTCAGTTATTATTTTCATATGGGATTATTGGGAGTCTGGATGGCAATGACGATTGACTGGGTATTCAGAGCAGTTTGTTATTTGTTGCGTTACCATGGTACAAAGTGGGAAAGGATAATGGCAAAAAACTATGGGAAAAGTGAAAATCCTTAAATTATACAGCATTCAAATACTGTTTTTGGCATTGGCTATACCTTTGCTTTTGATTTTTTTAAAGACGGAAACGGGAAGGGCAGGAAACATTCAATGTGAGGAAATGCGCACCGGATGGAGCATATTGTCTGAGGACGGAATTGTTGAAAACTACGAGAAACTTCCGGAATATGTTAAAACCAAGGGAGATAATGAAATTGTTCTGCAAAGAACCCTGGGAAAGATTGAACCGGATTATGATACCATTGGATTTTTTGCATTTCAGCAACAGATATATGTATATTTGGACGGAGAAGAAATTCTGCGTTTTGTGCCGGAAGAGGGGGCAAAAAGTAAAACTCCCGGAAACGGTTGGAAGCTTATCGAATTGCAGCCGGAGGATGAGGGCAAGACTTTTTCTATCCGAGTTGTCCAGTGCTATAGTAAAAATAAAGTTATGATTCCGGCGTTATATATGGGAACAGCGGAAGGAATTATGTCAGATTATTTGAAAGGTTCACTTCCGGCAGTATGGTTCAGCGTGTTCGGAGCTGCAATCGGAATTATCATTTTGATTGTGTGTGTGATGTCCGGCAAAAATCAGATGCTTGGAGAGGGAATTCCGTGGCTGGGATTGTTCGCTTTGTTTCGGGGAATCTGGTCAGCCATTGAAGGAAATGCCTATTCATTCTTCTTTGATAATTTGCTGATATTCAGCCAAATATCCTATATGTGCCTTAAAATGTGTGTTGTGCCTCTTATTATATTTGATAATAAGATGTTCCATAACGGAAAGTCCAAGGTACTTAATACCTTAGCCATTATCTCTGCAGCAGATTTTTGGATTTCCTGTATTTTGCAGTTTACGGGGCTTGTGGATTTTGCAGATACAATTATCGTGACACGTATTATTATGCTTGTGGTGGGTGGCTATGTGACAGTAAACGGTGTGAAGGATTTGCTTGCTGAAAGACAGGATAAAATGCGTTCCTCAGAGCACAGACTAACCTATATAATGCACTGTGTATTCATGATTGCCATTATTGTTACCTCTCTCATGGATATGTATGGTTATTATTTTACCAATAATCCGGATGTGGCAAGATACAGCCGGTTGAGCTATATAGGTTATGTGTTGGTGGTAGTTATGGCATTGCTTCTGGATTTCATGAAACTGGTATTTATCGGAAGACAGGCAGAAGATATCCGGGAAGAAGCGTCTATGGATGCTATGACAAAGTTGTGGAACCGTGCAAGCTTTGAAAAAGATATTGATAAGCCTAGCCCGAAAAAAGCGAAAAAAATGGGAATTATTATGTTTGACCTGAACAATCTTAAGCTGTTCAATGACAGTTACGGTCATGATATGGGGGATTACTATATTAAAGTGTGCAGTGAGGTTATTCGCGATTCCTTCAGCAAATGGGGAAATGTGTACCGAATTGGCGGGGATGAATTTTGTGGTATTGCAGAAAATCTGTCCGTACAGGAATTTGAAAAAGTGAAAGAAGAGATGGAATTGCAGATTCGTCAGCTTCGCATTCCGAATTATGAGTTACATATGGAAATTGCTTCGGGATTCTGTATTTTTGATGAGGGACTGGATAAAACTCTGCGAGATACGATGAAACGGGCAGACATTAATATGTATGAGCGGAAACAGCAGATGAAGATGGAGGATATGGATAGAGTGGAGGGACAGAGGTAGGAGAAGAGAGTGCAGTGAAAAAGAAGCGTTGAAGAAGTGTGCGAAAACAGCTTGTGTTTCAATGCAGGGTAATTTATAATTATTAAATGTTGAAAGAAATACGAGAGAATATTTTAGGAGGAGACAAGATAGATGGGTATGGAAAATGGGTTTTTCCAGGAAAAAGTAATTGTCATTGATTTCGGCGGGCAGTACAATCAGCTGGTTGCAAGGCGTGTCAGAGAATGCAATGTTTACTGTGAGATTTATTCTTATAAGACGGATATTGAGCAGATTAAGGCAATGAATCCGAAGGGAATTATTCTTACCGGTGGACCGAATAGCTGTTATGAGGCAGATTCACCCACCTATACAAAGGAATTATTTGAACTTGGTATTCCGGTGTTGGGACTTTGTTATGGTGCTCAGCTTATGATGCATGTGCTCGGAGGGAAAGTAATTACACCGGAAAAAGGTGAGTACGGAAAAACCGAGATTACTTATGAAAAAAATGGTGTATTATTTGAAGGAATGCCGGAAAAGTCAATCTGTTGGATGAGTCATTTTGACCGTATCGAGAAGGAAGCACCGGGCTTTGAAATTGTAGCATCTACGGCTGATTGTCCAATCGCAGCTACACAGAATGTTGCAAAGAATCTGTATGCAATCCAGTTTCATCCGGAAGTACTGCATACGCAGGGAGGAACCAAAATGCTTCACAATTTCGTGCGTGGTGTCTGCGGTTGTGAAGGAACATGGAGAATGGATTCCTTTGTGGAAAATTCCATTAAAGAGATTCGGGAAAAAGTCGGAAACGGAAAAGTACTTTGTGCTCTGTCCGGTGGTGTGGATTCTTCCGTTGCAGCGGTTATGCTGGCAAAGGCAATCGGAGACCAGTTGACCTGTGTATTCGTTGACCATGGTTTGCTTCGTAAAAACGAAGGAGATGAAGTAGAAGAAGTTTTTGGCCCTAACGGTCCTTACGAACTCAATTTCATCCGTGTCAATGCACAGGAGCGTTTCTACGGAAAGCTTGCCGGAGTGACAGAGCCAGAACGGAAACGGAAAATTATCGGAGAAGAATTTATTCGTGTTTTTGAAGAAGAAGCAAAGAAAATCGGTGCCGTTGATTTCCTTGTACAAGGAACCATTTATCCTGACGTTGTAGAGAGCGGACTCGGCGGAGAATCTGCCGTGATTAAGTCCCACCACAATGTAGGCGGATTGCCGGATTGCGTGGATTTTAAAGAAATTATCGAGCCTCTTCGGAATCTGTTCAAGGATGAAGTAAGAAAAGCCGGTCTGGAGCTTGGCATTCCGGAGAAGTTAGTATTCCGCCAGCCATTCCCGGGACCGGGACTTGGTATCCGCATTATCGGTGATGTAACGGCGGAGAAAGTGCGGATTGTGCAGGATGCGGATGCAATTTACAGAGAAGAGATTGCAAAGGCCGGTTTGGACAGGTCGATTGGTCAGTATTTTGCTGCGCTTACCAATATGCGCTCCGTGGGGGTCATGGGGGATGAGAGAACCTATGACTATGCGGTGGCACTGCGGGCAGTGAATACGATTGATTTTATGACGGCGGAGGCAGCGGAGATACCGTTTGAGGTGTTGCAGAAGGTGATGAGCAGAGTGATTAACGAGGTGAAAGGGGTTAATCGGGTGTTCTATGATCTGACTAGTAAGCCGCCGGGGACGATTGAGTTTGAATAATGCACATGAGCCAAGAAATGCCGAATTTACGGCGTTTCTTGGCTCGTTTTTTGTTGAGTGACAATCAAATGACAATAATAAATAGAAATATAAAGTTTTTACGGAGGATGATATGAGTGATTTTTTGAAAGATTGTACCAAAAGTGTGTTAGAGAAAATGAATTTGTTTGTGATTTTGCAAATTATTTGGATAATTGAATTTAATGTTTTAGCTATTTTTTCAGCAAAAGATTTATTTTATGGTATGACCGAGGAGAAAATAAAGGAACCACCAATAATTGAAGAATATAGTAAAATAATTGCAAATTGGATGTATGAATATAAAGAATTCATTTTATTTATGGGAATAATTTTAATCGTTGTGGGAATATCGGGTACTTTTATAAAACATATATCAGTTTTGAGTAGATATAAAATCATATACGCATATTCGGATTTTGGTTTGTATGCAGGTTGTTGGTTTCTATTGATTTTTTACACGTATAGAATATATATGAGTATGGGAAAAGCCTTTTTGCTAGCCCCAATTATAGCATACGTACTGAACGAACTTGTAAAGAAAATAAAAGAGTGGTTAGAATCACAAGGTATAACATTTGCGGGATAAAATTCTATGACGAAAATATTGTTTATAGAATTTGGGGTGATACTATGGTAAAATTAAATAGATACAATAAGTTATATATTAAGAACATTTTTATGAAGCAGAGGAGAAAATATGAAGGATGAGAATAAATTTTCGCTGAGACATATAGTAGTAGCACTTGTTTGCGCAATTGTTGGGATTGTGTGTATGTGGTTGGGAAATTCATTAATTAGTAATGTAGGTTCTGTATTATTAGTATCTGGAATATATACAATTATTGACAATATGTACTTAAAAAAAACATTGATAGAATTGGTGATACAAAAGGTTAGTCTTGATAAGGAAATAGATGATACAGGGTTAATAAAGGTTGATTCTACTTTGACAAATATAAACTATAAAGAAGAATTTGAAAATGCAAAAACTAACATTGATATTGTTCATAATTATGCAAGAACTTGGACGACTAATAATTTTGATTTTATAAAGCAAACAATACTAAATACTGAGTGTCGGTTACGTGTTGTTTTGCTGAATCCAGCATCTCCTTTTGTGCCGGCATTAGAGAAACATTATGGTTATTCAGAAGGACATTTAGTTGAACTCATTAATGAAGTTTCGGATAAATGGAAATCTCTTTATTATGAAGTGAAAGAAAAAAGAGGAAAATGTTCAAAAAAAAGCAATAGTTCATATAAAAATAAGAAATGTGGTACTATAGAATTATACTATTTTAATGGTCAACCAACAAATTCTTTATACAGAATAGATAATAAAATGATAGTAGTAAATTGTAAAAGCTCAAAGGAAAAAAGTGTATTTTTACCCTATACAATATATCAGAACAACGGAGAAAAAGGTTTATATAAAGTGTATCTTGAAGAAATTGAAACTATCATAAAGGAAGCGAAAAAGGTAGAATTTGAGGAGGGAGACTGATGTTACAAGTGATTGAAAAAGAGAATGATATATCCCAAAAAGAGAAAGATTTTTTTATTGAATCGGGTTATGTTTGTATTGATACTGAAACAACAGGATTAGATTATTTAAACGATAAACTTTGTACTATACAGCTTTTTTGTGATGGATGTAGCATAATTATTAGATATGATAGTTGTTGTGAATATATGAACTTAAAAGAAGTGCTATATTCAAAAGAGGTGCTTAAAGTTTTTCATAATGCGGTTTTCGATGTTTCATTTTTAATGAAACATCTTAATATGAATTGTTTTGGAGAATTGGCATGTACAAAAATTGCTTCTAAAATAGTAAATGGTTTAGAACATAATAATTCATTGAAGCCACTATTAAAGGAATACTTGAATGTTGATATTGATAAATCAGAGCAATTGTCTGATTGGTCTAAGGAAATATTAACTGAGAGACAAAAACAATATGCAGTTAACGATGTTCAATATTTGTATCGTTTATGGGAAAAACTGAAGAAGGAACTTGTTAATAAGGGATTAGAGGATGTTGCAGAAAATTGCTTTCGTTTTATTCCATACTACAAGAAAACTACAGATTTGGGTATAGAGAATATATTTAAGTATTAAAATAATAATTTAAGCGATTATTTAGAATGGCTCTGTTGTGGCTCCCAAAATTTTGTTCGAAGTACACAAAAATACAAAATATGATAAATATGAAAAATGAAATACACAAATATGTGCCAGAAAACAACCAGATAAATCTCTCAGACCAAGAGTTTGAATAATCGTAATTGAATACAGAGTATTCTAAATGGTAGGTAATCTTTCAGATTACCTGCCATTTTTGGGCTCTAGGTTAAGTGTTGAGGTGTGGTTAGTTGAATCACACTCCATTACTAGGTTTGGAGCTGTTTTTATATTTGACAGTTGAAGGTTATGATTTTTGGTATAACGAATAAACCCTCAAGCGCCCTCTTAAATTGATTAGTTACCATTAGTATTCTTGTTCTGAAATGTTCAAAGTTTCGTATGCTATACGAGGAACGTTTCAGAACTTCTATTTTGTTATTGAACCCTTCGGTTGGACCATTTGATGTGTATAATATATTGCTACTATGGAGCCAATAAATGTAGCAAGGCTTAATATTAAACCTATAAATTGAAATAATGTTGAGTGCCATTCTGCTGGTGTTATGGGCAAGATACCTCCTTTTACAAATTGTGTGTGCTAATTATTACCTTTATCTGCTGGTGCTTCAATAATATCAGTCTCGATATCTATGATTTCATCACCGTCTTTATCGTCTAATGCACTTAAATCCCCTTTAATAAACATTTTGTATGCTCTGTTTGCAATAACTTTGGTTTCTACTAAATCGAATCCCCCACCAATGACACCGCCAACAACAGGCACTAATTTAGCAATATTGATAATACCTTTTTCTCCAAATTTGGTTAAGAATCTAAATCCTACCTTCTGATTGATTTTTGTTAATACAGTACCGGGAATCTTTTTTACCATGGCAGTAGTAAATTTAGTTTCAAATTTTATGCCGGCTTGTTTGATTATTTGATCAATAGAAATGCCTGCAAGGCAAGCATAAACTAATGTTTGTACCTGATCGCTGTTAGTGTCATAACCACCCATATATGCAAGGCAGGCAATCATACGCATTTGAACGTACATCACGCTGCTGATATTCGCAGGAATGGCAACGGGTAATGTAATAAGTCCGCCTAATCCGGTTACAAATCCAGAAGTTGTACACTTGGCAACTTGATAATTTATAAATTGTCTTGCTGCTTTTTCTGTTGAATTATTTTTTGATAAGTAATCGTTTGCTAAAACATCAATAGGTTGACTTACTTTAGGAATGCCGTTTATGGATTTTTCAAATAATGTATCCAATAGTTCCATTATTTGATTTTGATTCATTTCCATATGTTAAATTCTCCTTTATCTTTTTTAGAGACAATGTAAATTTCGCGAAGGTTACTCTTTCTTCGGTTTCCTTTTCCTCTTCACATAAGAGAAATCCGGAAACAAGTCTTTTAACAATTTAGCAGTTTCTTTTGCATCGTCATCCTCATTCATTTTCTGAACCAGTAGCTTGTCATCATCATCAAGATTCAAAGAAACAGTATACTCTTTATTCGGATCTGTTGGGTTCATTGGGTACTTTACCTCTTTGAGGTAATACTCTGTTTCTGATATTTCATCATTTTCAAGTTTATCTCGTAAAAGTGCCCAATACTCAACCATCTTTCTAAAGTTATCAAGGTCTTCCTGTGGACGGGGACCGGCACTTGGAAGCCGCTCTTCAAATTTGAAGCAAACTTCTCCATCTTTCATAGTAGGTCGTAGTCCGTATGCCCATTCCATGTCAAATAGTACATGAAGTGCGCTGAATATGTTCGCAACATCAGGGTCAGATAATGCATAAAAGCTGACTCCGAGATTGTTTGCAATATTTAATAAAGTTGCTTCATCCGGATATCTGTTTCCAAGCTCATAGTTTCTGATGGTGGATTCGTTTAATCCACATTTATCTGCTAATTCCTTTTGTGTCATGTCAGATGCAATTCTGAAATTTCGAATCAAATAGCCTACCCGGCTGGTGAATTTCTCGCCCATTTTAACTGCTCCTTATTCGTGGAATGAGTGTTGTAGAATGCACGAAGACACGAGGTGCAAACCATGCATCTGTGTACATTATATCATTAACAGTGCAAAAATGAAATGTTTTTTGATGAAAAGCATTGACAGTACAAAAATGAACTGTTAATATAATACATATCAAAACCGTTCAGAAATGAACTGAATAATAAAAACGAAAGAGAGGAGGCATTGGCTTATGGAAAACAAGAGATTTTTGACAGCGCATGATGTAATGGAAATGCTGGGAGTTTCACTATCGTATTCCTATAAACTGATACGACGACTGAACGCAGAACTTGAGGCTGATGGATTCGTGACAATAAAAGGGCGTGTCAGTACACAGTATTTTATGAAACGAATCTACGGGCTATCTACGGATAAGGAGCTTCCTGTATAATTCAAATATAGGGAATTCCAAGAAAGAAGGTTGAGA
>CAYUYJ010000007.1:0-117211 GCA_964449325.1 uncultured Lachnospiraceae bacterium
TTTTTTCTATTATTTTTTATAGGTTCAATTTTGAAGGCTGAACTGTTACAAAAAAGATTCACAAACTTATATTGATGATTACATAGAACACATACTTGGTAAATCTAATAAATATGATGACAGAGAATTTCAAAGAGTATATGGGTTTTCTACTTTAAAATATTTTCATAATGAGTTAGGAATATAGAACAAAGACACCAACTAAGGTGTCTTATGTAATTATTCTCTTCTATCATATTAATATATAAGCATACTATATGAGAGTGTTGATGTTTTCACATCGACCAAAATTCACTATATTTAGTGTGTGACGATATTTTCATATTGTCCCTAAGAGGCACCTGTTTCGGCAGGTGCTTTTTAGTGCGCAAAATAAAAGAATGTAAACATAATTTACACCCTTTTATACTACTCTTCTATTATAATGGTTTATTCCAATTATTTATTCTTTTGATTATGTTTTCTGTTTTAAAAGAACTATATTTGCATATTCCGCAATCAGTTACTTTATATGATTTTTCATATGGATATAAAACAACTCCTAAATTTGTACGAACCATTGCTCCAAAACTATTTTGAGAGTCTACGAATACATCAATGAAAACCCTTCCGTATTTATCTTGTGAAATAATATTAATATCGGAGAAATGTGCCGTTAATGGACATTTTAAATTATTGCATACATATTTTTTGCATAATTCTATTATTAATTCTTTGTTATTTCCATCATATTCGACATCTGTGTCTATATTATTATTTTTGATTACATATATTAGAACAAAAATAAATAATAATATAAAAGCAATCGCTACAAAAATCCAGTTGTAATTTGAGGCATTTCAAATGTCATATTAGTTCACCACCGTTATTTTTGTAAATATTTTAGCACGTATTAGTAAAATTATCAATGGAATCCACATCCATATACTAAAGTACGATATTCAAAACAACAATAGAAAATACTGCTAAAGAATTAAATAAAATACTAAATGCGGATATATTGGCAGATTCTTTAGGGACTGGAATAGCCTTCCAAAATTATATAAAGGAATTTTCTAATTTAGATAAAGCAACCCAACAGGCAATATTATCATCTGGGTTATTATCAAAAGCGCAGAAAGAACAATTAATTTCACAGATGAAATTAACTGCTTCTACTACAACTCTTACGGCAGAACAAATTCAGGAACGTCTTGCGACAGAATTAAATAGTGAAGCAGACGCAAAAGCATTACTTGCAAAATCTGGTTTAATTACAGAAAAAGAATTAGAAACAGGGGCAACTATTGAGATTACGACTGCAAAATTAAACGAAGCAGTTGCCAATGGTACATTATCTGCATCGGATGCTGCTGTTATTGCCGGAGCATTGGGAATTACTGGTGCAAATGCTACTGCTACTACTTCATTTGGATTACTAACGAAAGCAGTATGGGCTAATGTAAAGGCTATTGGTGCGTGGCTTTTAACTACACCTGCTGGGTGGGCAACTTTAGCAATAGGTGGTATTGTCGGTCTTACGGCAGCATATCAAAAGGCAACTTTGACAATAGACGAAGCAACTGACGCACTTGAAAACTCTACTGTTATTGTTTTCTTTTCATTATTATGTGTGACTACTTTTCTGTACTTGATAAGTGTATGAGAATTATCGTTCCAAGAATAACTTCCCATGCCTCTAGGCAACTTTGGTAAAACAATTTCTTTTGTCTTTTTCATGCTAAATTCCTCCATTTCACTACTGGACAACTTTTGGACATCTTTTTGGACAGAATTAATCAGGACAAATCAGTATAAACCAGTACAACAAACAGAACATTTGTTTTGTTTTATTTAGTATATCACATAATAAAACAAAAAGAAAGTGCCAAAAAACACCGTAAAATAGGCATTTTTGACACTCTTACTTTTCAGCAGAGGAAGAGGGAATCGAACCCCCGTTAACGGTTTTGGAGACCGCCGCACTACCGCTGTACTATTCCTCTATTTTGATGTTTTCCATCAACGAAAATTATTATAGCATATCTTACATTCCAATTGCAAGAATGATAATAAACGTTTTTTTTGTCAATTTTCTGACTTTTCCACACAATTCTATATTGTAGCAATGCAACTTACTCTTTTCAGAAAATATGTACTATCATTTCCTTCTGAATTTCTTATTTTGCACCTCCGCATTTTCCGCTTGCACTGCAGCCCGAACAGCCGCATCCGCAACCGCTTTTTCCCGACTTGCTGCGCTTATAGTAATAATATCCGATTCCGCACAAAGCCAGCCCAATAATAACAACAATAATAATATCTGCTATATTCATGTTCTCTCCTATCCGCAACAGCTCTCACCGTCACATTCACAGCTACATACCATTATATTATCAATTTTCTGATTTTTCAAATATCCGGTTGCTTTCAAACCGGCTTCCACTACTTTAGTCCACTCTCTGCCGTTTAATTTGATGGTTCCTCCTTCACATAAGGCTACAATACACGCATCCTCTTTGCCACAGTTTTTTCCGTAGGCAACACGGTACATATTTCTTCTGTCAATAGCACCTATTTCTTCCAGTGTTTTTACCATACGGTATACCGTTGCAATACCGATGGAACTATCACTTTTCATTGCTTCATAATAAATTTCCTTGCAGCAGGAACATTCATTTTTCAAAATAATATCTATAATCAGTTTTCTCTGACCGGTAATCCGAAGTCCTTTTTTTCTAAGCTGTGTAAGAATATATTCCTTTCCGGTCATATTTGCCGTCTGAATCGGTCTGCTTTCCCATTTTTCTCTCATCATGAACAGTACCTGCTCCTTTTTGTCTTTCTCCATATCCGGTCTGCCTCTCACACAACAGACCGGATAAAACTTTTTCAAATAATTGTCTCAGCTTTTAGAAGATGAGACTTCCTATTACATGGATAAGAAGAGCAACAACATACGCAACAAGCATCTGGAAACCAATCGTTCTGAAGGTCCATTTCCATGATCCCATTTCCCTCTTAATTGCGCCCACTGCTGCAAAGCAGGGCATACACAATAAATTGAATGCCATATAAGCATATGCGGTCACACCGTTAAATACTTCCGAAAGTTGCGGAAGTGCCTGCTCTCCTGCCATCATAGCCTCAATTGCCGCATCATCAGCCTGTGCAAACAGCTGTCCGAAGGTTGCAACAATATTTTCTTTTGCAATCCATCCTGTTACAATACCAACACTTGCTCTCCAGTCTGCAAATCCAAGCGGTGCAAAAATCCATTTAATTGCATTTCCGAAAGAAGCAAGGAAGCTTTCTTCCATATCGCACATACCGCTTAAATTGAAATTGGAAAGTAACCATATTAAAATCGTAGAACCGAAAATAATCGTACCTGCTTTTACTGCAAAACCTTTTACCTTTTCCCATGCATGAATCAGAATACTTTTCATGGTCGGCACTCTGTATGCAGGCAGTTCCATAATAAAATTGGAAGCATCGGATTTAAAAGCAAATTTATTTAGCAGGAATGCACCGATAACCGCAACTACAATACCTAACATATAAATCGAAAAGGTTATTGCTGTCTGGTTTTTGTCTGCAAAAAGGGTTGCTGCAAACATTGCATAAATCGGTAATTTCGCACCACAGGACATAAACGGTGTAATCATCATTGTGATTTTGCGGTCCTTGTCGCTTTCCAACGTTCTGGAAGCCATAAGTGCCGGCACAGAACATCCAAAGCCCATCAGCATCGGAATAAAGGAACGTCCGGACAAACCGAATTTACGGAAAATTCTATCCATAACGAAAGCTACACGAGCCATGTAACCACTGTCTTCCAAGAAGGATAACAGTAAGAACAATACAAGTACAAGCGGAAGGAAGCCTGCCACTGCACCGATGCCATCCATAATACCACTGATTACCAGACCGAATACCCAATCGGAAGCACCTGCGCTTTCAAGCAGTCCCTCTACCGCACCGGTAAGTGCGCCCCAAAGTTCTTCCACGATTCCCGCAAGCCATACACCTGGGCTCGCAAGTCCGGGGATAAACAGGAAATTTTCACTGAATGTACATGCAAACATGATATACATAATCACTGCAAAAATCGGCAGTGCCAAAAATCTGTTTGTAAGTATTTTGTCCAGTTTGTCAGATTTCGTTTCCGTATAGCCGGATTTTGCTTTCCGAACTGCTTCCTTTGTAACTTTAGATATGTATTGATATCTTTCATCCGCCACAACAGCTTCCAAATCTTCTGTTCCCGCTGTTTTCTTTATGATGTCACTTACTTTGGAGGCCTGTGCATCCGTCAGCTCTTTTATGACGATTTCATCCTCCTCTACCAGCTTCATAGCTTTCCAGTAATTGTCCTTTACACCTTCTTTTTCAAGGTAATTGCTGACTTCCCAAACGGCAGACATAATCCTGTCATTAAAAATATTCAGTTCCTTCGGTACTGTCTTGTTCTTTACAACACTCACGGCTGCTTCCAATAATTCATTCAGCCCTTTTCCGCTTCTTGCGGTAATCGGTACAACCGGAATACCAAATGCTTCCGAAAACTTCTTATAGTCAATCACGTCCCCCCGGGAGGCTACCTCATCCATCATATTCAGGGCAATGACCATCGGAATTCCCGTTTCCATAATCTGTAGTGTCAGATATAGGTTTCTCTCAATACTTGTACCGTCTACAATATTTATGACCGCATCCGGTTTTTCTTTCACGATAGCATCTCTGGCAATAATTTCCTCTGCCGAATAGGGGGACAGGGAATAAGTCCCCGGTAAATCCAAAATTTTTATTTCTTTATTTTTTTTATAGATACCGTCTTTCTTTTCCACAGTAACACCGGGCCAGTTTCCTACATGCTGTTTTGCACCGGTAAGTTCATTAAATAAGGTTGTTTTACCGCAGTTTGGATTACCTGCAAGTGCAATTGTATATGACATTTTTCTCCTCTTTCTGCTGCTTTTGCAAAGCTTGCCTTCTTTACTCTACAATAATCTGTTTTGCTTCCTCTTTTCTTAAAGATAATTCATAGCCTCTGATTGTTACTTCAATCGGGTCTCCGAGCGGTGCAATTTTTACCACTTTAATCTCCGCACCGGGTGTTACACCCATATCCATAATTCTTCTCCTCATCTGACCTTTCTCGCCGATGGATACGACTTTTCCCCGCTCTCCGGGTTTCAACTCTCCTAAAGTCATCTTCAATCCTCCTCAATTTTCTCTATCTTTTAATCTACAATAATCATAGATGCAAGACCTCTATTCAATGCCACTTTTACGCCTTTAATCATGAGAATCAATCCGCTTGGATTTTCACCAACCACTTTTACATTTTCTCCTCTGACAAAGCCTAAATCCTGTAAATGCTTTTTCATCTCTTCTTTTCCTCGAAATTCGGAAACTGTTCTTGTTTCTCCAAGTCCAACCATAGCCAATGACATCTTCATACGCCTCCTTATTCTTCATTCTTATGTTTATTATTTGATAATGAATCTCATTTGCATTTTCATTGGTTAGTATAAACTAACGCACAACTTTTGTCAATACACTTGTTGATAAAAATTCTCATTCCCTCCTTAACTTCCATCACTTGGCTCGCGCACATTACAAAAAAAGGACATTGTCCTACGACAACATCCTTTCCATACAAAAATATATTACTATATCAAATCAATGGCATCCTTCACCGATTTCACTCCAACCAGATGTATTCCTTCCATAACACTGCTTTTTTTATCTTTCAACGTTTCCAGACACACTGCGGGAAGAATACAGGTTGTAAAGCCAAGCTTCTTTGCCTCCGAAATTCTCTGCTCTGCCATATTGACAGCACGTACTTCTCCGCTTAGACCGATTTCTCCGAAAGCAATCGTCTTTTCATCAATAGACCGGTTTTTAAAGCTGGAGACAAGCGCAAGGGCAATCCCCAAATCAATAGCAGGCTCCGTAATTTTCATACCGCCTGCGATATTCACATAGGCATCACAATTAGACATCTGCAGGCAAAGCCGTTTCTCTAATACCGCAATTAACAGGTTCAGACGGTTAAAATCCGTTCCGGTTGCCTGTCGTCTCGGAAATCCGAAATTGGTGGGACAGACAAGTGCCTGTATTTCAATCAGAATCGGTCGGGTTCCCTCCATAGAGCAGGCAACCACAGAACCACTTGCCCCTTCCGGCTTTCCGTTAAGCATATATTCCGAAGGATTCTTTACCTCTGCCAGACCATTTTCCCTCATTTCAAATACACCGATTTCATTGGTGGAACCAAACCGGTTTTTGACTCCACGTAAAATCCGGTAGGAAGCGTATCTGTCTCCTTCAAAATAAAGTACCGTGTCTACCATGTGTTCCAACACTCTCGGTCCCGCCACAGTACCTTCCTTGGTTACGTGTCCTACAATAAAAATAGAAACCCCCATGCCCTTTGCAAGCTGCATGAGCACTCCGGTAGATTCCCGCACCTGAGATACACTGCCCGGTGCTGCGGAAACATTTTCATTATACATAGTCTGTATGGAATCAATAATGACAACCTCCGGCTGAAGCTGACGGATTGTTTCTTCTATCAAAGTCAGATTCGTCTCACAAAGTAACAACAATTCGTCCGCAAATTCTCCCATACGGTTAGCACGTATTTTAATCTGCTTTAACGATTCCTCACCGGAAATATACAATACCTTCCGATGCTCTTTTGCAAGTTCTCTGCACACCTGCAAAAGCAAGGTAGACTTTCCGATTCCCGGGTCTCCGCCGACCAAAGTCAACGACCCCGGAACAATACCGCCACCCAATACTCTGTCCAGTTCCCCCATATGAGTCAACAGCTTTTCTTCCTCATTCATGGAAACTTCGGAAAGTTTCTGCACCTCGGCACGCTTTCTTCCTTCCGTCTTTACGGAACCGCCCATTCCACCGGTCGAAGCCGTCACAGTCTCCTCCACAAAGGTATTCCACTCCTTGCAGGCAGGACACTGTCCCATCCACTTTGCCGACTCATAACCACAGCTCTGACAAAAAAACAGGGTTGTTTTCTTTCCTTTTGCCATCTTATCTTTATCCTGTTATTTTACGATTTTTACACTAATTTCGCCAACGCCTGCCAATTCAACACTTGCACTCAATTTACCGCCCATATTGGTTTTCATTTTACCGGCACTCGTTCCGTCCACAATCACTTCATATTCCGTATCATCCTGAAGCCCTACGGTAAGCTGTGCATCTTCATCTCCTTCTACCACAAAGCTTACTCCGTTTTCGTCTTCTTTAAAATTCAATACGCTTGTACCCGGAACAGATTCATATACAAACATTCCGTTTTTTTCTAATTTTGTCATGGTGCTGTAGGTCTTTACCTTATACAAATCACCTGCATGTTCAAAGTTCTCCAATTTTGCCTTCTGTGCCAGCTTATGATTGCCAAAGCTGATGCTTCCGTCATCTTCCGCACGAAGCAGCTGTTCTACTACTGCCATCTTCTACATCCTCCTAAATACATTACAGTGCTTTTTGACACTATTTCATTTGTATTTTCAGTATAATATAATTGTTTTTTTTTTGCTATAGTTATTGTTTAAAATTTATGAAATGTTTTGTTTTCTTAAACCGGAATTTATTCCTTTGCTTCCTTTGCCGTAAAAACAACTTCCCCGTTTTTAAAGCCTGCCGTTACCTTATCTCCTGCTTTAAATTTACCGGAAAGGATTTCCTCTGCCAGTTTATCTTCAATTACATTCTGCACCGCTCTCTTTAAAGGACGTGCACCCATTTTTGCATCGGAATATTTTTCCACAATATGTTCCTTTAACGCCGGTGAAACCGAAAGTGTTATATCCAACTGCTCCTTACACCGTTGTGAAAGAGATTGTGCAAGCAGGGTGATAATCTGCTTCATATCCTGCTTATTTAACGGATGGAATACCATAATTTCATCAATGCGGTTAATAAATTCCGGCTTAAAAAGCTTCTTTACCTCCTCCATCACATTCGATTTCATTTTCTGATAATCTTTTTCTTCACTCGAACCGGTTGTAAAGCCTAAATTTTTCGGCTCCACAATCCGCTGCGCTCCGGCATTGGAGGTCATAATCAGAATCGTATTTTTGAAGCTTACTTTTCTTCCCTTGGAATCGGTAATATGTCCGTCATCCAGCACCTGTAACAGAATGTTAAACACATCCGGATGGGCTTTTTCAATCTCATCAAACAATACAACGGAATACGGATTACGACGTACCTTTTCACTGAGCTGTCCACCCTCGTCAAAGCCCACGTATCCCGGAGGAGAACCAATCATTTTCGATACAGCATGCCCTTCCATATACTCGGACATATCCACCCGAATTAAGGCATTTTCCGAACCGAACATGGCTTCTGCAAGTGCCTTACTTAATTCGGTTTTACCTACACCGGTAGGCCCTAAAAAGAGGAAAGAACCAATCGGACGCTTCGGATCCTGTAATCCGACCCGGCCACGTCGCATTGCCTTTGCCACACTTGTTACTGCTTCCGATTGACCAATAACCCTTTTATGCAGAATAGACTCCAGTTTTAAGAGCCGCTCACTTTCTTTTTCGGTCAGCTTATTAACCGGAATTTTCGTCCATGCGGCTACCACACCGGCAATTTCGTTTTCCCCGATTTCATATTTCATTTCCTGTCTCTTTTTCTCATGCTGGACACGCATTCTTTCGTACTTTTTCATCAGTTCATCCTGCGCCCTCTTCTGCTCACCTGCCTGTGAAAAAGCTTCCATCCGAATGGAACGCTCTATCTGAACATCCAACTTCTTAATTTGTTCAGCCAGTTCCTTCATTTTATCCGGCAGATGCGCTGACTTAATCCTTGCCGCAGAAGCTGCCTCATCAATTAAGTCAATGGCTTTATCCGGCAGATTTCTGTCATTGATGTAACGGTCAGAAAGACGGACTGCCGCTTCTATGGCATCGGGACGAATTTTCACCCGATGATGTTCTTCATATTTTGGAGCTACACCATTTAAAATACGAATCGCTTCCTCCACAGAAGGTTCCTCCACATTAACCGGCTGGAAACGACGCTCCAATGCTGCATCCTTTTCAATATATTTGCGGTATTCACTGATGGTGGTTGCCCCGATTAACTGAATTTCTCCTCTTGCCAGAGAAGGCTTCAAAATGTTGGAAGCATCAATAGCACCCTCTGCACCGCCTGCACCGATTAAGGTATGCAGTTCATCTAAGAAAAGCAGAACATTTCCGGCCTCAATCACTTCTTTGATGACCTTCTTGATTCGCTCTTCAAATTCACCACGGTATTTGCTGCCTGCCACCATCCCGGATAAATCCAGAGTCAACACCCTCTTATCCTGTACCGTAAAGGGTACTTCACCGGATACAATACGCAGGGCAAGACCTTCTACCACAGCCGTTTTTCCTACGCCCGGTTCGCCAATCAGACAAGGGTTGTTTTTCGTCCGGCGACTTAAAATCTGAATCAGTCTCTGAATCTCTTCTTCCCTGCCGATAACCGGATCCAATTTCCCTTCCTTTGCCAGTGCAGTCAAATCTCTGCTATACTGCTCCAATGTAGACTGTCCGGGCTTTTTCTTCCCGTTCTTTTTTGCCAGATCTTCTTTATAAAGTCCGCCGTCCTCACCCATGGCAATCAATAAATCCACATAGATTTTCTGCGTGGAAATGCCACAGGTATTTAACAAACGGACTGCCACATTTTCTCCCTCTTTTATCAACGCAAGCAAAATATGCTCCGTGCCCGTAAGCTCTGCACCAAATCGTTCTGCCTGTCTGTGTGCCTCTTCCAATACCTTGACTGCCCTTGGAGAATATCCATCCCTTTCTTTCAGCGAAATACCGATTTCAGGAGCAATCAGATCTCTTATCATTTCCAGTACCTGCGCCTCATCCACACCGTTTTCCAACAGGACTCTTGCTGCTACTCCGGTCTGTTCCCGAAGCAGCCCAAGCAGGATATGTTCCGTTCCCACATATCCCTGACGCATGTTTCTCGCTGCCTTTTCTGCAAGCATAAGCGCAGCTTTTGCTTTATCCGTAAATTGTGACTGCATCACTCAAAGCCCTTCCTTTCATATTCTTCATAGATTTCATCAATCAGAGCGTGTACTTCCTCTCTGGATATATTTCTACAGCTGCTTTTAGCCAAAACCACCTGCAATTCCTTCTGCAGTTCTTCCATTGCCTGTATCTTATCCAAATCAACTGCAATGACGGCACCTTTTCTCCGGTCTACCTTTACATAACCCTCCTGCTTTAATACAGTATATGCCTTATTCACCGTATGCATATTAATTCCTATGGATTCTGCCATCTGCCTTACGGAAGGAAGGGAATCTCCTTCCCGGAACCGATTTGTGGCAATTCCCAGAATAATCTGGTTACGAAGCTGCATATAAAGAGCTTCATCACTGTTAAAATCAATCTCAATTATCATATCCATTCACCGCTTAGTTTAAAACAAAATTGTTAAGAAAGAACTGCCGTCATATACCGGCAGTTCTTATAGTTACAATCTGTTCGGATCGTCCATATTTAAAAATTCAAATTCAAACTCATCATCATCCGCAAGGAAGTTTTTGGAATGCCATTGTCCGTTCTGATTTTTCTTTACATCCGGCTTCGGTTCTTCCTCATAAGTCACCTCACGTTCCGGCATATTCGTTGCTGAGGGTCTAGGTTTAGCGGCAGTTCTTGCCCCACTACCGTCTGCCGGGCGCCTTTGCGAACTGCTTCGAACCTGCTGTCCGTTAGCCGGACGTCTTACCGGTTCTCCCTCGGCAGTTCTTACCGTTCTTGCTCCCTGTCCGGTGCTCTGTTTGGGACGGGCTGCGCCTTCCTGCGCAGGTCTTCTCTGTTGTCCGGCTGTGTTCTGCGCGGGTCTCCTCTGCTGTCCGGCTGTGTTCTGTGCCGGCCTTCTCACAGGCTGTTCTGCCGGTCTTTCCACTTTCTTTCTCCGAACCGGTGCCGGTTCAAAGTCCTCTTCATCCTCTTCCTCGTCTTCAAAAGAACCACCGTCATGCAGCTTGAAAAACAAGAGCGTCAGACCGAGTATTAATACCACAATGACCACAATCATTACAATGATAATCACTTTCTGCTGCTTTACCTGCTTTGCCAGTGTGGCATCGGATTCTTCATTCGCCTGTGTAGCACTCATCAGCTTTGGAATGGAATATTTATATCCGGCTTCATTATCGTACAAATACCACTCCTGTGTACCGTCTTCTTTTGTTTCCAATACAGTATCATAGGCCTTGTTCTGTGTCTGTACCGGCTCCGGTTCTGTCTCCGGTTCTGCCGGTTCTTCTGTTTGCGGCGTTTCTTCAATAATCTCACCCAATTCAATGTAATCAGAACGGATAAAACCTGTTATTTCATTTCCGCTATCAATAAAAGTAACCTGATACCATACTTTTCCGTCTACTCCTGTTGCCTGTCCGGTTATCGTAACAGCCGTTCCGTTTTTGGCTGTTGTAACCTTTGCGGTAGAAGTGCTTGCCCCGGCACGCACATTCACATCACCACCCGTAACCGTCGCACTTTGACGTGGTATTTCTTCTACAGTAGTTGTAACCGCCTGTGCAGGTTCGCTCTGTACACTGTTCTCTGTATTCTGAACCGAAGCTACCTCCAGTTCAGCCACCGAGCCATCCACATCCTTCAAAATATCCGAACGGATAAAACCAAGCGTATTGGCATCTACAAATACCTGATACCATACATTTCCGTCTGTTCCTGTAGTTTTTGCCTTAATCGACAGTTTATCTCCCGCTTCTACGCTTGCCAGTGCTTCACTGGAAGTGTTCGCTTCTTTACGGATTTTTGCCGAAGACGGTTTCACCGTGCCTTCCGCTGCCATACTTTCAAAAGAAAACAGAAACAGACAGATGCTAAAAGTCATCATTCCCAACATCACTCTTGCCGTCTTCTTTAATCCTGATACGGTCACTTTGTTCTTCATTGTACCTTCTTCCTTCCCTTCGGTAATCCCACCTGACTCTTTGTTTCCAAAAGAATTAAGCCTCGTCGATTGCTTTTCCGATATCATTTCTCATATATTTGTTATCAAATTCTACCCATTTGGTTGCCTCATAAGCATTAGCTCTGGCTTCCTTCAAATCCTTGCCCTTTGCCGTAATTCCCAGCACTCTTCCGCCGTTTGTCACAATACCATTTTCGGTCATTTTGGTTCCTGCATGGAAACAATAATAACCATCCTTTCCTTCAAAGTTTTCCAGTCCTCTGATTGGAAGCCCCTTTTCATAAGAAACCGGATACCCGTCGGAAGCAAGTACCACGCAAACTGCCGCATTGTCTTCAAACTGCAAATCAATTTCATCCAGTTTACCGTCAATGCAGGCTTCCACAACTTCAATCAGGTCATTTTTCATTCTCGGCAATACCACCTGCGCTTCCGGGTCACCAAAACGGGCATTGTATTCCAAAACTCTCGGTCCCTTCGGTGTCAGCATCAGTCCGAAGAAAATGATACCTTTAAACTCCCTGCCTTCTGCTGCCATGGCATCTACCGTAGGCTGATATACATACTGTTTACAGAACGCATCTACTTCCTCGGTATAGAAGGGACTTGGTGAAAAGGTTCCCATACCACCGGTATTCAAGCCCCGGTCCCCATCCTTTGCACGCTTATGGTCCTGTGCAGAGGTCATGGTCTTAATGGTCTTTCCGTCTACGAAAGAAAGTACCGATACTTCACGTCCTGTCATAAATTCTTCAATGACAAGACGATTTCCTGCTGAGCCGAATTGCTTGTCCAGCATAATGGATTTTACCCCTTCTTTTGCTTCTTCCAACGAATTGCAAATCAATACACCTTTTCCAAGTGCCAGTCCGTCTGCCTTTAATACAATGGGAAAATCTGCTTTTTCCAGATAAGCAATCGCCGCATCTGCATCATCAAAGGTTTCGTAAGCAGCGGTAGGAATATGATATTTTTTCATAAGGTCTTTGGAAAATGCCTTGCTGCCTTCCAGAATTGCCGCATTTTTCTTCGGTCCGAAAGCACGCAAACCTGCCTTGTTTAATTCATCAACAAGACCTCCTACCAAGGGATCATCCATTCCTACAATCGTCAGATCAATTTCTTTTTCCTTGGCAAATGCCACCAGCTTATCAAATTCCATGGCACCAATCGGTACGCATTCTGCAATCAGACCGATTCCGGCATTGCCCGGTGCACAATAAATTTTATCTACCTTAGGACTTTTTGCCACACTTGCGGCAATAGCATGCTCTCTTCCGCCGCTTCCTACGATTAAAACCTTCATTTTCTCTTTTCCTCCATGTCTTAACAGACGTTCACTGCCGCTGTTTATTTTATTCCTCTATTACTTTGCCGTCAGACACTTTGATTCTGCCGTTTGCAATGGCATCAATCGCCTTTGGTAAAATCTGCCACTCTGCCTGCTCCATCACACGCCTCTGCAAAATTTCCGGTGTATCCCCCCGTTCTACCATAACAGGCTTCTGATAAATAATCGGTCCCGTATCGGTTCCTTCATCCACAAAATGCACCGTAGCCCCTGCTACCTTAACACCTCTTGCCAATGCTGCTTCGTGTACCTTCAACCCATAAAATCCGGTACCGCAGAAAGCGGGGATCAGAGAAGGATGGATATTAATAATCCGGTTCGTAAACCGACGAATCAGTTCTTTGGGCAGCACAACCAAAAATCCGGCAAGTACAATCAAATCCGGATTCAGTTCTTCCATTTTATTCAGGAAAGCCTGATTGAAATCCTCTCTGTTTTCAAAACTTTTCGGAGAGATGCAGACTGCTGAAATCCCCGCATTCTTTGCTCTTTCCAAAGCATACGCATTGGGGTTATTGCTGATAACCGCCTCTATCTTTGTATTGGTTATTTTGCCGGACGAAACGGCATCCATAATGGCCTGTAAATTCGTGCCGCCTCCGGATACACATACAACTATCTTTAGCATAAGGTTACTCCCTTTTCTCCTGCCTCACAGTTTCCGACAATGTAAGGAGTTTCTCCTGCTGCCTTAATTGCTTCCATGGTTTTGTCCACATCTGCTTTATCCACTGCAACAATCATACCAAGTCCCATATTATAGGTATTGTACATCATTTCTTCAGCAATATTTCCTGTCTTCTGGAGAAGTTTGAAAATTGCAGGTACTTCATAGCTGTCTTTCTTTACCACTGCACGGATCCCCTCAGGAAGCATTCTCGGAATGTTTTCATAAAAACCACCGCCTGTAATATGGCTGCATGCTTTTACTCTTACCCCGGAATCCTTAATAGACTTCAGTGCCTTCACATAAATCTTTGTAGGAGCAAGTAATGCCTCGCCCAATGTTTTTCCAAGCTCATCATAATATGTATTCAAGCTTTCTTTGCTCATTTCAAATACTTTTCTTACAAGAGAAAAACCGTTGCTGTGTACGCCCGAGGATGCCATACCGATTAACACATCTCCGTCCTTTAAATCATTTCCGGTAATCAGGTCTTTTTCGTCTACTACACCAACTGCAAAACCTGCAAGGTCATATTCCTCCTCCGGCATCAGTCCCGGATGCTCTGCAGTTTCTCCGCCGATCAAGGCTGCTCCTGCCTGAATGCAGCCGTCCGAAACACCCTTTACAATCGTAGCAATTTTTTCGGGATAATTTTTCCCGCATGCAATGTAATCCAAGAAAAATAACGGTTCGCCTCCTGCACATGCAATGTCGTTGACACACATGGCAACACAGTCGATACCTATCGTATCATGCTTATCCAAAAGAAAAGCGAGTTTAATCTTTGTTCCAACACCGTCCGTACCGGAAACTAAAGTCGGTTTTTCCATCTTTTTGATTTTTTCCAAAGAAAAGGCTCCTGAAAAACCGCCGATTCCGCCTAATACTTCCGGACGCATTGTCTCCTTTACATACTTTTTCATTAATTCCACTGATTTGTAGCCTGCTTCAATATCTACGCCTGCATTCTTGTAATCCATTTTTATCCTCATTTCTGCCTTGTCGGCTTTACATTTTCTTCTATTGATTTTTCTTTCCGGTATGTCATTCGTATTTTTAATAGTTCTTATAACCTACTTCCTGTAAATGTGCATCCTTTTTTTGTACAGCTTCTTTTAACTCTTTGGAATATGCTTTTAATCTTTCAAGCAAAGCCGCGTCCGAGGTTGCAAGAATCTTGGCTGCCAAAAGTCCTGCATTGGCACCTCCGTTAATTGCCACGGTAGCAACCGGAATACCGGAAGGCATCTGTACGATGGAATACAACGAGTCTCTTCCTCCTAAAGATGTGGTGTGCATTGGGATACCGATAACCGGCATCGGGAAAATTGCCGCACACATTCCCGGAAGATGTGCTGCCATGCCTGCTCCCGCAATAATTACCTTAAACCCTTTTTCTTCTGCCGTATTCGCATATTCAAAAAATACATCCGGCTCTCTGTGGGCAGAGATAATTTTCATTTCATATGAAATGCCCAGCTCCTCCAAAATATCTGCTGCCTTTGCCATAACCGGCATATCCGAATCACTTCCCATGACAATTCCTACCTGTGCCATTTTCTCCTCCTATCCGTATGCCCTCTTCGGGGCATCCTTTTTCACTCCATTAACAGTACTAGTTTACTAAACTTTTACATTCCATGCAACAGTGTATTTTACTGTTTTTCTTCAAAAGGACGGTTCAACTCTTCACAGCCCGCCAGTACGAAACGTCCGTTTTCAATAATCGGCAGTTCCTTTCCGTCCTTTGTCACTGCTGCCAGTTTCCCCAATTCATCATAAGGAATGGTAATATCCGTATGACAGTTAAAATAAGCCTTGGACAAATCCGTTTTCCGATACTCTTCCACCACTTCATTTTCCCGTGCAATCAGTTCTTTTCCGTCGGGATTGTAAACCTTCACATCCTCCGCATGAGAATAACAGGTATCCCCCAGCGCAAAGTGGGGTCCCATTTTTTCCGCTATAAGAATGGGCAATTTATCCGCTATATTATATTTTTCCGCCGCCACATAAGCGGTTGTGTTCGTTCCGACAGCAAATTCTCCGATAGGAAGCGTATCATGATGGAACAATACATTATCCTTGATGTATTGTTTATTTTCTTCCTCTGTTTCAAAATTACTGCAGCTATACTCCGCAACAAATCCGTCCGCTAACCGGATTTCCAGATTTTGATATTCCAGTTCATTCAGGAATACACGGCTCACATGAAGCGTTCCGTTTGTTCCGGTAAGAAGCGGAGAAGTAAACACTTCCCCTACCGGAATATTCACATCGGAAACACAGTTTTCAAAATTGGATTCCTTCTCCGGATTGTGCAGTTCATGCAGTTTAACAGTCAGATTTGTTCTGTTTCCGTTCATGCCCTGTATTACTACATGGTCTGCCTGATCCAGACAATCAATTATCGTCTGCTGCATTTTCTGATATAACTGATAATCCAACGTATTGATTTTTACGATTTCATCAAATATTTCCGAATAGTTTTCTCCCACCTCCGGAGTCGGGAAAGCAATAATCGTAAAGCTTCGTTCTTCTCCTTTGATATACTCATTCACAATACTGCCTGCGGCAGAAGAAAATTCCACGGAAAGCTTCTGCTGTTCCTTGGACAATTTGCATGCCGTCTCTTTAAATTCCGGTGCAAAAGGAGTCTCTCCGAAGGTTTCCAACACTGCCGGTCCGCCAAACACCGCAGCCAGTTCCTTCCGGTGTTCATAACCGGCACGCAGTACTTCCAACCGACGATTCATGTATTGTTTGTCCATATATAGTGCTGCATCGTCTTTGTGGTCAAAATCATACTGCTTGTTCGGAATTGCCCCGAAATATCCGTTTCTGTTTACGCCCGCTGCCGCCCGGTAAAGTGTGGACTGCAAACCGATTTTTTCAAAATTCAGCACAGCCTGCCGTATCATTCTTTCAAAGCCAAGACAAAAACGTACTGCTACTGTTTTCTTCTTGGAAATGTCTTTGCCTGTTACTTCAAAGCCAATCCGGTATCCTTCTGTATAAGTATCTGCCATCAGCTTTATTCTTTCTTCCGGCATAGAAAGAAGATGCTTTGCCGTTTCTACCTCACTGTCTGTAATATATTCCCCGAATCGATACAGATAACGCAAATCGGACAAATCACTTTCCATAATAATTTTTCTCGCAAAATCTTCCTCCGGATTAATCTGCTTATCAATCGTTTCTGCTGTCATTTCCTCAGAATAATCACTCATAAACCAGTAAATCATCTGCTCAATTTCTTTTTTGTCCGGCTCTCTGTTCTCCTGTTTTGCATAAACAAAAGCCTGATACACCTCTAAAAACAATTCCATGCGAATCAGCATAGGTTCCTTTTTCTGCTCATAAGCATAGGGAATGGTTTCCCGCAGCTTCGTATATAAAAAGGAAAATAACTGTCCATACTCCCCCAGCTGCTTCGTGGCATAATCGGGGTTTCCATAGGATTTCTCGTAGTTTTCGGGCAGAATATCCTCATACAGCTCTTTATTTTTTCTTTGCAGCGTATCTAAATCTGCTTCCCTGTACGCTTCACTTCCTGTCCATTCATAAGTATCCTTGATTTTTAAGAGAAAAGCGGCACATTTTTTGAAATAATCACAGAAGCTTTCTGCTACCATTTCTTCTTTCGCTATATCTCTTATTCTTTCCATTGCCAAAGTAAAACGCTCTTCTATCATTTCGTCCATAAAATATCATTCTCCTTATCCATTTCTTTCTTCCGGTTATGCAAAATTTCCCAGATAAATCATATAACCAATACTTACAATCGCCAAAAGATTCGTTACGATTCCGATATAAGAAAATAAATAAAACCGATCCTTTTCCAGCTTGGACATAATACCAAGTATCAGACCCGTTACCGAAAAAACGGCAGCCAGAAGTCCGGTCACTCCATATCCTACCATAGCTTCTCCGCCCGCCAAAAAGGTAAAGTAAACTGCCGCAAATAATGCTCCCAGACTGATTACTCCCAAAATTGTGGACATAATTGATTTTTCCGAATAATTTTTATTCGTAAAAATATAATGTTTCTTAAAACCCATCCTGCAATCCTGCCTTTAATTCCCTTTGTTTCTTCTAATCATAAACGCTCTAAATGGGCACCTCCCCGAAAGGAATGCCCATTTATTTAAAACAATATCTTTGACTTTCCGGCTAACAATCTGGAACCGCCTATAATCAACAATACGCCGCTCGCCACACCAACTACTAAAGTAACAACACCAAGTGCGATATTCATTGCACCGGCACCACGCATGATTTTATATACCTTTTCTTCCATGCAAGTTCCTCCTGCCCTTTCTGTTTCCATCTTTTATATCCTTCCGCCAAACAGTTATGCCTTTACGCCGTACTGCGCATAATATCCGTCAATGGCTGCTTTCAAAGTGTCATCAATATAAACTTTGCCCTTATATGGCTTATTATACAAATGTTCCACTACTTCTTCCATCGTTACGATAGCGTTGGCATCAAAGCCGTATTTTTCTTTAATCTCTTCCAGTGCACTCTTTTCGCCCTGTCCTCTTTCCATACGGTTTAGCGACACCATAAGTCCCAAAATTTCCACCTTGCCCTGTGCCTGAATAATCGGGAAAGTTTCTTCAATGGATTTACCGGAGGTTGTAACATCTTCGATAATGACTACCCTGTCGCCGTCTTTCATCGGGCTTCCCAGCAGGATTCCTGTATCACCGTGGTCTTTTACCTCTTTTCTGTTAGAACAGTATTTGATTTCTTTTCCGTAAAGCTCGCTGAATGCCATTGTGGTAGCAACGCTTAACGGAATACCCTTGTAAGCCGGTCCGAAAAGTACGTCAAAATCGTCCCCATAATTGTCATGAATTGCTTTTGCATAATATTGTCCCAGCTTTCTTAGCTGTGTTCCCGTCACATAGGAACCCGCATTCATAAAGAAAGGGGATTTTCTTCCGCTCTTTAATGTAAAATCTCCGAATTTCAAAACATTTGAATCCACCATGAATTCGATAAATTCCTGCTTGTACTGTTTCATTATAACTTAAACCTCCTATTTTCAAGGCTTACCGCCCTTACTTTTGCTATTAAATGGCCTTTTTCCTCTGTTAAATTCCTTTTCCTAATTCTTTAACATTAAAGGATTTCCCCATTTGTGCCTCCTCTTTAGGCTGTAGCTTAGATAAGGAAACATCAAATATCCCGTCTATACTACCATAAAACCTTGAATTTTTCAACCATTTCAGCGTGTCGTTTGGTATATATCGCAAATACATCAACGGCACATTTATCACCTACAAAATTTGATTTATCAGCCATGTCTCTGACCGATACCACGCGACATACATAGGTAGTATTCTTTTCTATATCCATGAAATCACCCTTTCCCAAAAGCACGTATTCAAAACTACTCTTTTCCTAATAACCACTCCGCAATATCAAACACTTCAATTCCTTCATATGTGTATTTCGGATGCTTGGTTCTTGCAATAATCATCTTTGGATAGGCATCCTTTATTTGCAGCAACGGAGAATACTCTCTCTCAAAAGTATCCGGATTAGATATATTATCGCTTACCTGAATATATATTTTCTCACTACCACGTTGTGCAACGAAATCAATTTCTTTTTGATAGAGTTTTCCAACATATACTTCGTATCCTCTACGCAGAAGTTCTACGCATACAATATTTTCATATACCCGCCCGTAATCCATATTTCGACTACCCAATATTGCATAACGCATTCCCGTATCACACATATAGAACTTACCCGAGGTTTCCAAATATTTCTTACCTCTTATGTCGTATCTCTTAATGTCATAAAATATAAATGCATTACATAAATACTTGATATATTTTCCTATCGTCACATGATTTGTCGGTACTTCATTAGCGGTCAGAATATCACTTACTCTATTTGGAGAAGTCAAATTACCTATATTATCCATCAGAAACTCACTCAACTGACGGAGCACCTGCGTATCAGGCAAATTATATTTTTGTACTAAATCTCTATTTACAATAGTTTCATATACTTCTTTGATATAAGTTGTTCTATCCAAGTCAGTGTTGTATGCATATGAACCTGCCAAGCCTCCCTTGATAAAATATTCTTCAAACAATTTGTCCTTGTCAGCTTGGTCACTATAATATTCACAATACTCCTTAAAGCTGAATGGAAACATGTGAATTTCTATATATCTTCCAGTGAATAAAGTTGCCAAATCAGCACTAAGCAAAAAGGCATTTGAACCGGTTATATAAATATCATATTTCTTTTTTGAATATAAGCTATTGATTGCTAACTCAAAATTCGGACATAACTGTACTTCGTCCACAAATAGATAATTCTTCTTTTCTTTATCGTACCTATCTTCCACATACTTGTGCAAAGCGTGATATTCCTTTATTTCTTCAAATTCCAAATCCATAAAATCGATAAAGATAATGTTAACGTCTTCAAACTCGCTTTTTAAATAATTAATGTAAGCCTGCATCAAAAAAGATTTTCCGGAACGTCTGATACCGGTAATAATCTTTATGTCAGGAGTATCTTTTAATGCTTTTATTCTTTCTAAATATCTTTCTCTTACAATCGTCTTCATGTTTTCATCGCTTTCGAAACTTTAATTTTTTTATAATTTTGAAACCAATTGTATTATAGCACCTTATCTGCAATTTATTCAAGCATCTACTTTCGAAACTTTAATTTTTATATAATTTTAAAACTTTCATATATTATACACAATAAGAGTCAGAATCCAAGCAAAAAGCCTATGCACATACCTTTCTAGTATACGCTGTAAGTGGCACTACTTCTTTGTAGCAAGCAGAGACCAAAGCACCCCAAACGGGCCCTTTGGTCATTGTCGGGCTCCGCCCAAACCCTTCCGCTTTGCGGAACAAACTGCGTGAATTATAGTACCCCAAATAGTTTATTGTACACCCAAACACAAAAATGACTATGAGATATTACACCCATAGCCACCTTGGTTTTACACAGTTAATAATATAATATTTCTAATTCCCTATCTAACAGTCACATACTTCTGACTGCTGCTATTTGGTCTGTCCGGTATTGTCATTGCTAATCTACCTTGTTCGACAAGCGGTTTCAAATATTTTCTAACCGATTTCTTTTGTGTATACCCTAACATATCTGCAATTTCAAGAATTCCTTTAGACGAAGTACAAAACTCCAAAATGCGTTTTATTTGAGAATTATCCTCAAACAGACTCTCAACCGGGGTAGTGACTGGGGTACTAACTGGGGTAGTGACTGGGGTATTCTCCTCAGTTGATACCCTAGTAAACGGTATCGAAACCACAATCGAATTCTCCCGAAATTCATAAGTTTCCCTACCATAAGCTTCCGTTATTTTAGGTACACCTCTGCCGGTTCGCTCACTGATATGCAGCTGCAGGAAAATATCAGACAACTTCTGATTGACCGGAACTGATTCGCCCGCAAAAAATCCTTCCATCGTTTGTCCTGGAGGAATTGTTCCTCTGGACAATATTTCAATTCTATCACTAAACACAGTAATCATTGGTGCATTTCCGGATATCCATAGGTTGTGAACAAATGCATTAATGATTGCCTCTCTGAAAGCATCTGCGTCAAACAAGGAAATCTCTTTCCGTTCCACCTTACGATTTCGCTCATCTGTCTGGGGAACATTTAACACATCGCCATATTCAAGCACCTTATCCAAAGAAAGTAGTAAACAGGTATTGCCAAATTCCCTGACTGAATACATCGTAGATGCTTTATTGATTCCGTTAAAATCCGTATTATTTATAGTCGGTAATCCAACACGTAAGATGTAGCGCAGATTGGACTCTCTTTCCGGGTATTTGTTCAGATTTACCTTACTTGATCCAATTCTCAAATATCGATTTCCATCAAAACTTGTCGGAACTTTTGACGCTGCCGGCACTACCATAACAACAACTCTTTTCCCATCCAGTGTTAACTCATGAAAAGAAAAATTATTATCCGGAACAATCTGTCTTGCAAGAAAATGCTCCAGCGGTTCGTTCTTAACATCAACTGTATAATCGAACTTTGTTCCTGTCAGTTCATGTGTATCATTATTAACTCCCTAAATAAGATATCCAAACGCCTGTCCTTCCAAAGCTGCCACATTTGACAGTGAAGAAATATACTCACCCAGCCCGTTCAGCTCATACCAGTTTTCCTTAAATTCAAACCAATTTGTTTCTCTCGGATAGTTAATTAATTCTCTGACAATTTTCTCACAATCCATTTATATCCGCTCCTTCTGTATTACTCTTCCCAATACTCATATTCATCATCCCGGCACCATCTGATAGCAATCTCCCGATGTGCATTGTAAAGCTGATTCTGCATAACTTCCATGAGCTGATCATCCATGCCTTTCTGTTAATTACCTGCCATTTATGGATGCCTCCCCACCTTTTCACTGATATAAAGAGTATATCAAAAAGCCTGAAGAAAAGCGAATTGGGGAGAATCTGTGTTTCGTCAAAATGACGGTGGATAACAATGAATGAACTGTTACTATTCTTGACGATTCCATCCTCATCCTCTAAGGCTCTCTGCATCTGATACCGTGCTGTCGCCTCCGGCAAACCAAGCTCCCGCATCAGATACACTTTGATTTTCTCCTTACCATCATTTCCAAGGAACTCACAAATGTCTCTTATTTCTTATTGTAGCATTAGTCTTTCTTTATCGAATACTTCTCTCTAAACGCTTCATAATCTGCTTTGGCAATTTTATACTGCTCTCCAGATTGCTCTTCGTTCATGGAATACTCAGATTCCTGCGTCTCACCTTGTAATGCATCTGATATAATCCGTCTTAAGTACTCTTTCTGGTCATAATTTGCCATAACTAGTGAATCCCTCACATACATCGGATTATTCCGCAGCAGTGCCACTTGAAAATCCACACCTTTTCCCTTTAAATAATGCCACAGAAATGTAATGCAAGTTCTGGTGTTTCCTTCTCTGAAAGGATGAATGCTCCATAATTCCAATAAGAAATCAAAAACCGCATCTCCCTTCTTCGCGCTATTCGCCCAATTTAAATCTGCATATTGTTGCAATAATTTCTTTAAGCGATTCTCAATGTCATGATAATCTGCATACTCTGCGGAAGCACCGGACAAAACACGCTCACTCTTGTACAAATTCTCTTTTCTGAATGTTCCTGCCCATTCATAAATATCCCCGAATAAATACTTGTGGATGGATACCATGTGCTCAACATCATAAGTATAAGCAATCTTTGTAGGCTTCACATCCAACCCTAACAGCTTCGCAAACACCTTCTGTATTTCAATTTTTTCCAAAAGCTCCTTATCACGAATGTTATATTTATTGATAAGAACATCACTGTCCGGATAACAATTCTTTCCACCACTCATATATTACGCCCCCAAATACTCAAATCTATCAATTCTGACTTCCATCTCTTCCAACGTTATTTTTCCAAAGATATAGGAGTCCAAAACCTCCATAAACAATTCATCCGGACCATTGGTAGCACTTAACATAATAGCCATAGCATTTTCTACACTCTTTCTTCTCGCATCACATGCTTCCACATAACTTTGGCTGATAAGCATCCCCTTATATTGTAAAATAGTTCTCATCATATTTATAACATATGCCGGAGGGTTTCTTCTTTCCTGTTCCCAATCTTTCAAAGTAGAAACCGGCACATCAAACATTTTGGCAAATTTACTCTGGCTTAATCCTGTTTGTAAACGCAATTCTCTTACTTCCATGATAATTACCTCCACTCATTTCTTTATATATAGTATACGGCATTGCCTACCATTATGCAAGGTATTTCAAGAATTATACCATTTCGAAAATTGCACAATCTATTGCAAAAAAATAATACTTTATGCGATTTTCAAAAAACATATAATACTAAAACGGCGGTGAACCACAAAAAAACATGCACCCGGCAAGTACATGGGTTTCTACGCCATTTCGTTATTCGCCAAAATAAATTGTACATAACAAAAATGACTATCTACTCTTTAGGAACTCTTCTTCAAAAAACAGAAATCACTCCCCTACCAAATACTTATTTTGCAAATCCAGTAATTCTTTTTTTATTTCATCAGGCAAATTCTTTATATCATTACATGCTTTCCAAAATTCTATTAACTTTATTATATCAATACCTTCTGGGATTTTATTTTCAAGAGTCAACAACAATAATACTATATTTTTCTCTGTATCTTCCCATCTTCCTTCCTCGACATATACAAGTGCTTTATTAATATTCAGAAATGCATCCTCACCCATCCATGTTACCTTGTTTAATACTTCTATCACAGAAATATTTATTCCTGGAATTTCTCCTCTCCTAGCCATAAAGCACACATTTACTAGTGCAGGATTATATTTTTCATCAAACAATTCATCAAATATATCTGATGCTTCGAGTAAAATATCTTTGCATTTTTCTTTGTTACCTTTAACATATTCCCCAACTGCGTCAGACACACTATCTCTTGTTTCCATATATCTTTGATAACGGATATTAGTTGCCAGAAACCTCTCTCTGTCTTGTTTTTCAATAGCATGCATATATGCATTGCAAAAATATGTCCAATCTACATATATATCCAAGGAATCCATTATAATCTTTGAAACCATCCGACAGCCTTCTTCTCGATAACATAGCTTGATAGCTAAGTCGATATATCTTGCGTACTTTCTTCCTAAGTTACTGCAAGTCTTTTAGTAAAAACAAAATCATATATATCGGTTTCAATTTTAATGTGCCAATCTTTCCTACATCCTTTTGAGACAAGAGGAAGCGTTCTCCCACCTGCTTTGAATATTTGACTTCAAAGTTATCAATCGATTTATGATTATTAATTACCGTAGATTTTACCTCTATCGGAACCACCTTATTCTTAGCAGTAACAAGGAAGTCTATTTCAAACGAATGCGTGCTTCCCTCTTTTCTCCATGTGTGATAATACAAATCTCTTCCACTGGCCTTTATGGCTTGCGCCACTACATTTTCGTATAAATAGCCCAAATCTGCCGTTAATGTATCACTCAATAATTTCTTATAAATGTCTTCTATGCCATTTTGTGCATCGTTAAAAAGCATAGTAGTAAAAAGTCCTATATCCGACAAATACAACTTAAAACAGTTCATATCCTTTGTCTGTGCCAATGAAACACTTGGATTTAACACATTATAGCAAGGTAATACCAACCCGGACTCAATTAACTCAAAAAGACGTTCCTCATCCTTTCTTGTTTTTTGCTTTCCGGTAGCTGCTGTAATCGCATAATGTTTCTTCTTTGCTGCAAGTTGGCAAGGAACAGATTTATACATATCTGTTATTCTGCCTGATGCATCAATCTTTTTTAAATCATCATAATACAGTTCCAGTATTTCACGTTTCACTTTATCCACAGACTCAATACTATTTGTAGAAATATAACATTCTACTGCCTGTGGCATTCCTCCCACAGCCATATAGATTCGAAAATCTCTCATAGCATTACGATTTGCGGCGTTACCAAGTTCCATATTACTCTTGTACGCCATATCAAGAACATTTGGATTCCCCCCTATAGCCCACAAAAATTCCTCATAATCCATCGGATATACATGAATCTTATGTTCCTCGGATGGAATCAATATATTCTTTACATTTTTCTTTATAGATATCAAAGAACCAGTTTCAATATAATCATATCTACCATCCTTCACGAGATGCTTGATTGCCTGTCTCGCTTTTGGAAACAACTGAATCTCATCAAATATGATTACTGATTTTCTTTCATAAAGTTCTACACCGGCTTCCATCTGCAATCTTAAAAAGAAACGGTCAAGCTTAGAAATGTCATCAAATATATTCATCATTTCCTTACTGGTATTTGAAAAATCAATCAGTATATAGGAATCATATTCATTTCGAGCAAATTCCTCCGCAATTGTCGTCTTTCCAACACGTCTTGCACCTTCAAGCAAACATGCATATTTCCCGTCCCATTCTTTCTTCCATTCCAGTAATTCTTCATATACTTTTCTTTTAAACATCATCTTCACCTTCCGTCTATTGATATTCTGATGATAATACTTCTTTTTATTCATTTTAGCAAAAAGTATAAATATTTCAACACTTCAATATTAAAATAATATATTTTTTTCATTACTTCAAAAAGCAAATAATATATTTATTTCAACATTAACACAGTATTCCATTTCTAAAAATGCACAATCTATTGCAAAAAACTAATACTTTGTGCATTTTTCAAAAAACATATAATACTAAAGCGGCAGTGAATCATAAAAAGCTTATCTTCACCGCCGCTTTCGAAACTTTAGAATTTTTACACTTTCGCAAAGGTCATAGGAACAGATACCATCTTCTTCATTAGAATACACAATCGTTGCCATTTCTCTGCCTCCTGACTTTATATCCATATCTTCTATACCGGAATAAATCATCTGATTTTCCATACTAAAACTCCAAACTATCTGCATTGAGCAGAAAATATTTCATGCCCATGAACACGAATCCTTCCTCATTTCTCCAAGGCTTTTTCGTTCCATTCACTATAACAATCTTCTTAAATGAATCCGGAATATTTCGAAATGAATTAAGTTCCTGCGTCTGCTTTTCCTCAGAGGTCATATCATAAGCCACCTGAATGTAATATCTCTGACTGCCCTGGTTAACTACAAAATCAACCTCTAACTGCTTATGAACCCTCTTTCCTTCACTATTCTTTGTAAATACATCCACAATACCAACATCCACATTGTAACCACGCACAAGCAGCTCATTATAAACAATGTTCTCCATAATATGAATCGGCTCCTGCTGTCTGAAATTCAGTCTGGCATTTCTAAGTCCAACATCCGAAAAATAGTATTTCAGATTTGCTCCTACATATTTTCTACCCTTAATATCATACCGGTCCGCTTTAGAAATCAAAAATGCCTCTGCCAAATAATCAATATGGTTAGATATGGTTTTATTGCTATAATTGATTCCTCGTTCACTTTTAAAGGTGTTTGATATTTTGGTTGGATTGGTAGGTGCTCCAATGGCAGACGCTAGTATATCTACCAAAGTTCCGATTTCATCAACATTTTGAATCCTTTTTCGCTCTACCACATCCTTGATATAAACATTGGTAAAAATATTTTTAAGATACTCAGCCTTCTGGCGTTCCACAGAGAATTGTGCCACTTGTGGTAAGCCACCATATATCATATATTCCTCCCAAGCATCATCATAATCTCCATCAATAGCTGCATAGAACTCTGCAAAGGACAACGGATAAATTCTTATTTCATCTCCTCTGCCTCTAAATTCAGTTACAATATCGCTGGATAAAAATTTAGAATTACTGCCAGTTACATACACATCAACGTTGCTGATACGAAGCAAGCTATTCAGAACTTCCTCAAATCGTGGCATAACCTGTACTTCATCCAAAAGCAGATAATACTTCTGCTCATCTTTCATTACATCTTTAATATGATGATAACACTTCTTTGGATCTCTCAGCTCCTCATTTTCAATACCATCTAAAGCAATCTCAATGATGTGGTCATTATCTACACCACTCTCCAATAAATATTTCTTAAACAACACAAATAACAGAAATGATTTGCCGCATCTCCTGATTCCTGTGATAATCTTTATCATTCCGTTATCTTTTCTTATCTTTAACTGTTCAAGGTATGAATCTCTCTTAATCTCCATAATATAGTTCCTTGTTTTTGTGCATTGCACGATTTTTGGTAATGTCATTTTACCATTAAATTATTTTTACTTTAATAGCCATTACTATTTTTTGTGCATTTGCACTTTTTTATGTAGTGACTAAGCAAAAAGGACACCTACGCCATGCAATGTTTGGATTTCGGTTTGATTTGTATGGGCTCCTGCATCTTTTTCTTATGATATCTTAAAATGCGGTCTTTTCCAACCCACAATTCCTCCAGTCCGTGAAATACCAGTAGTTCCTCTACTTCGATTCCGCTCTGTGCTCTCACTACATAAAAGCACTTTCCTATTACACAAAAAAATCCGCTACACTAAGTCTTTTCCTTAGCATAGCGAATTTCTCAGGTAATTACCATCAAACATCTTCTGTTTTTTTAGAAAGTTCAACCTTCACTTTTCTCTGTATTTCTCTCTGCCAATCTCAATACCGAAACAATCGGGACAATCAGAATGCCACAAAAGAAATTACTTACACCATGAATACAATCCCACGGAAGACCTGCCAGTATCCACGCTATCATACCTTCAAAGTTTAAGCCGTACAGCAGTGCCTGTGCAGGTGCATACAGCGTACCAAACAAAAAACCATGAAGAGCACATACAACCATATACACAATCGGCTGCACCTTTTTCGGTATTTTCCTCGGAAGCAGCATAACAGCTCCCCATAGAACTGTCCATATATAAAGATAAGGAAGCCACCATGTAGCAAACCCACTGAAAAAACCGTTTAACAGAACATATACATAAATGGGATACAATGCTTTTTTTCGATAAACAACTGTGAACGCAACCACAAATACACCCAGAAGATGCACGTTAGGTGCAAATTCCATAATGATTTTGGAAGCATACATAATTGCCCCAAGCATTGCAAACACTGCCATTTCTTTGATTGTCAATTTCACCTTATTCTACCTTAAAGGAGTAGCTGTCTCCTTCTGTTATGTTTGTAGAGTCTACACCTGTCTGAGCATACTCACCATTCACATAAAAAGCCCAGTACACACCGTCTTTATCATAATCTGCGGTAATTCCGTTTACGGTTTTTACATAAAGACCATATTCACTTTCATCACCCGCAATTAATTCAAGCTCTAATAAGGCTTCTCCTACAGTTGTCTTGTCCGTATGGATTTCAAACACTTCTTCGTTACCGTCTTTATCTACTACGGAAAACATAAAAATGGTACTGCCTTCTCCCAGCACGTTAGCATCCGAAACCGTCTCTGCAACTGTTTCTGCCAAGCTCTCTGTTACGCTCTCACTTGTTACTGTTTCCTTTTCCTTTTTGTCATTACAACCGGTTGTAGTCAGTGCTGTAGCCACAATAAGCACGATACAAAGGAAAAATGACAACTTAGATTTCAGTCGTTTCATTTTCATTCTTATATCTCCTTTGATATTCTGTGATAATCTCCCTCAAAAACCGGCACTCGCAGTTTCCTTATGAGGTTTCCTTTTGCTCGGATATTTCGACTTGGCACTGTATTAACCGGTCTTCTCAGATTTTCTCCAATGACTTGTCCCGAAACTGTGGCTTTCGGTAAGATTAATCTCTTTTCGTGCCTCACGGCGACGGGCTCGTACAGGATTTTCACCTGTTTCCCCAAGCAAACACGATTCTACCACAACCGTTTGAAATGCACAATATTTTTTGCGGATTTTCTATCTGGCTGCTAAAGCATTTCCAATATCTTCAATCATATCCTCAACTGCCTGTCTGGAAGCGTCTGCAAAATTCAATTCCCCAAACTGCGCATATTTCTCCTGCTGATATGCTGCAATGATTCCTCTGGAGGAATTAACGATTGCACCTAAACCATCCTCATTAAAGAAATGCACAAGGTCTGCACCTTTTCCTCCCTGTGCACCGTAACCCGGTACTAAAATATAGGATTTGGGCATGATTTTTCTTAAAATTTTACCCTGCTCCGGATAGGTTGCCCCTACTACAGCGCCTACATAGCTGTAAGTATCCCCCATATGTTCTGCTCCCCATGCAGCAACCTGCTCGCCTACGATTTCATAAAGCGGTCTGCCGTCAACCGGTCTGTCCTGAAATTCTCCGCTGCTTGGATTGGAGGTTTTTACAAGAACGAAAATACCGGTATTTTCTTCTTTTCCCACGTTGATAAAAGGCTTCACACCGTCTGAACCAAGATAAGGATTTACCGTAACAAAATCTTCATCAAAACCACGATAGCTTTTACTTCCTACCTGTACTTTTCCGATATGCCCTACCGCATACGCCTCGGAAGTAGAACCGATATCGCCGCGCTTAATATCACCGATAACAACAAGTCCTTTGGCTTTACAATAATCAACGGTTTTCTTAAATGCCACAAGCCCGGGGATTCCAAACTGCTCATACATGGCAATCTGCGGTTTTACGGCCGGAATCAAATCATAAACGGCATCTACGATGGCTTTGTTGTACTGCCAGATTGCTTCTCCCGCTCCTTCCAAAGTCTCACCAAACTCCTCAAAAGCCTTTTTCTGAATGTGTTTCGGAATAAATTTCATCATCGGATCCAATCCTACTACAATTGGTGCATTCGTTTTTTTGATGTTTGCCACTAACTTGTTAATCATACTTTAAATCCTCTCTTTTTCTTTTATCCTTTACATGCGCCTACACACCACACCTAAAAAGGCGTTGCACTAAAGTTCAACGCCTTCTAAGTCATCTAAAACATATTGGTTGCTGATATATTCTTCAAAATCTTCTCTTGCAACCCATTGCCATTCCCCGTATTCTTCCGTCAAGGTGATATTCGCTTCATCTCCATCCAATGTACAAAGAAAAGCAATACCTACACACTGGGAATCTCCTGTAACCTTCGACCACGTATACAATACTTTTTCTACATGCCCGTCCATACCTAAAAGTTCATTCATCCAACGCTGCACCGCATCCATCGGTGCTTCACCGAAGTTTGCTTCACCTTCTACGAATTCCCATAAGAACGGGTCAGGAATGCGGTCGTCCACCCAATGCTTAATTAATAAATACTTATCCTCTTTTTTCACAATACCTCTGACACGTACATAAATATTTGCCATAAGCAGGACCTCCCTTTTTCCAAACGGCTTACGCGTTTTTCTCTTTTACGTATATAAAAATTGTAACATAATCCCTATCCCCACGCAAGCCTGCTGTCTTACTATTTCATACTATTTTATGCTTAAACGGTTACTGCCGCCTTTTCCTCAACATACTTTTTAATATTAGAAGCATTTACATATTTGGTAAACGAATCCTCATTCACTACAACCAAAGTAGGTGCCTGCATGATTTTGTAGCGTGCAACCAGTTCGGCATTTTCTTCCGCATCAATAACCACATATTTTTCTCCTGCAAGATACTGCTTTGCCAGCTTGCAGTTGGGACATGTCTTGGTTACAAACAGATATTTCATATTCTCCGGCTTTTCCACGTCCACGGTTACATCCTCATCAAAGTTAGAAAGGGTGACCACACTGCTTGTAGGACGTTTTAATGCAGAGTTCTCAATATCATACTCAGTACGGTTCGCATATTCCTGCAGTTTCCCGTCATTCCAGTTCTGTACCGGACGATAGTAACCGGTAATACGGCTGTACACCTCGGTTTTGCTGCCACATATCGGACAAGTCTTCTGCTCTCCTGCCAAATACCCATGCTCCTTACAGATGGAATAGGTTGGCGACAGGGTATAGTACGGAAGCTTATAATTCTCTGCAATCGTACGTACAAGATTTGCTGCTGCCTTCCAATCCGGTAACTTTTCTCCAAGAAATGCATGGAATACCGTGCCTGACGTATACAAGGTCTGTAATTCATCCTGAATATCCAACGCATCAAAAATATCTACCGTATAATCTACCGGCAAATGGGAAGAGTTTGTATAATATGGGGTATCTCCCGGTTTTCCGGCAGTTTTGATTGCCGGCCATCTCTTTTTGTCATGCTTTGCCAAACGATACGTGGTACTTTCTGCCGGAGTAGCCTCTAAATTATATAAGTCACCGTATTCCTCCTGATAATCGGACAGGCGGTTTCTCATATGATTCAATACTTCTTTTGTAAATTCCTGTGTCCTTTTATCAGACAAATCCGCACGAAGCCAGTTTGCATTTAAACCTACCTCGTTCATACCAATCAGTCCGATAGTGGAAAAATGGTTATCAAAAGAACCTAAATACCGTTTTGTATACGGATACAGTCCCTCATCCAAAAGCTTGGAAATTACTCCACGTTTGATTTTTAAGCTTCTTGCCGCAATATCCATCATTTTATTCAGACGATGATAAAAATCATCCTTGTTCGCGGACAGATATGCAATACGCGGCATATTAATCGTTACTACACCCACGCTTCCGGTACTTTCTCCCGAACCGAAGAAGCCTCCGGTTTTCTTCCGAAGTTCCCGTAAATCCAGACGCAGACGGCAGCACATACTGCGCACGTCGCTGGGTGCCATATCGGAATTAATATAATTGGAAAAATACGGTGTTCCGTATTTAGATGTCATTTCAAATAATAGCCGATTGTTTTCATTATCTGACCAGTCAAAGTCCTTCGTAATGGAATAGGTAGGAATCGGATACTGGAAACCGCGTCCGTTAGCGTCTCCTTCAATCATCGTTTCGATGAATGCCTTATTTACCATATCCATTTCTTTTTTACAGTCTTTGTACTTGAAGTTCATTTCCTTGCCGCCGACAATTGCCGGTAATTCCGCCAAATCGTCCGGGACGGTCCAGTCTAACGTAATATTGGAGAAGGGAGCCTGTGTTCCCCATCTGCTCGGCGTATTAACCCCGTAAATAAATGCTTCAATACACTTCTTCACCTCTGCATAGGAAAGATTGTCCACCTTTACAAAGGGAGCCAGATAAGTATCAAAAGAAGAAAATGCCTGCGCTCCTGCCCATTCATTCTGCATAATACCAAGGAAGTTCACCATCTGGTTGCACAAAACAGACAAATGTCTTGCCGGTGCAGAGGTAATTTTTCCGGTAATACCGCCTAACCCTTCCGTAATCAGCTGTTTTAAAGACCAGCCCGCACAATATCCGGTCAGCATGGACAAATCATGAATATGAATATCTGCATTCCGATGTGCCTGCGCAATTTCCTCGTCATAAATTTCAGACAACCAGTAATTGGCGGTAACAGCTCCCGAATTACTTAAAATTAAACCGCCTACGGAATAGGTTACGGTGGAATTTTCTTTCACACGCCAGTCTTCCACCTTCACATAGCTGTTTACAACATCTTTATAATCTAAAATCGTGGAGGTCATGGTACGCATTTTTTCGCGCTGTTTCCGGTAGAGAATGTATGCTTTTGCGGCCTCTGTATAGCCTGCCTGCTCCAAAGTCTTTTCCACGCTGTCCTGAATGTCTTCCACATGAACTGCGTTTTCCTTCACTTTATCCTGAAAATCGGCTGTAACCCGAAGTGCCAGCAGGTCTACAATATCATTGTTGTACTGCATGTTCGTCGCGTTAAACGCCTTCATAATTGCATCATTAATCTTCGTCAGCGTAAAATCCGCAACCTCTCCATCTCTTTTTATTACCTGAAACATTCCGTTCCCTCCCTGTAACTTGCAAAACCTTTTCTCTCTTTTTTGTATTTTCATCTAGCCGAGATTATTAAGATTCTACCACTTCTAGTAGGGCAAGTCAATACGGAATACTATATCTTGTTGTCTTTGTGAAATTTACATAATATCCGCCTTTCCTTATTATGCAAGGTTCTTACGAGATATTATGTTAACCTGGTTTCTTTATCTTGTCTGCAAAAAGACATTTTCTCTTTTTGCCGCTTCATCTCCCGGATATGTTTTCAGATAATTTTCCATCAGGACTGCTGCCTTTTTATATTCTCCTATATACTCATAAGCCACAATTTCATTGAACTGCAAGGTCTGCAATAAAGAATTATCCTCTACATTCATGCCTGTCTGAAAAGCTGTCAGTGCTTCTTCGTAATTGCCCATCTTCATTCTGCATGTACCAAGCTGATTATACATCCGTTCACTGTCCGCATGTTGCTCCAAATAGGCACTGTATACGCTAGCGGCGTAATTATAATCCCCGAGCGCTTCGTAGGTTTTCCCGAGATAAAAAATAGTCTCTTCGTCTCCCTTTTCCCGTGCCCGTTCCAGATAGGTACTTGCCGCCCCATAATCTTCCAGATAATAACTGATTCTGCCCCTCTCGGAATCGGTCATGGACTTTTCATCTGCCTCTACCGCTACCTGCAGATACTCCTGTCCAACCTGTTTATAGCCGTTCTGTTCCAATACCTCATAAATGGAAATCAGTTGTCCGTAATCCTTTTTATCCAGCGCGATGGTCTTATCAAAATCCTGAATTGCCGTGTCATAACTTCCCTGCTCAAGCCGTATGGTTCCCCGCAGGAAATAAGCGGTTTTCTCCGTATCCTTCAATGCCAGAATGGCATCATACACACCGATAGCTTTCATGGGCTCTCCGTTTTTGTAATAAGCGGTAGCCAGATAATAATTAATGTCATAATCCAGATTATCAATTAAAATCGGACTGCTTGCCAATGCTTTTTCAAAGGACTGTGCAGCCTGTTCATATTCTGTAAGTCCCATGTAGGCAAGCCCCTGTCCTCTGTACAAAAGGCGGCTGTCCTCGCCCTTTGCCAGTGCATTTTCAAAATAAGCAAGTGCCTGTTCATATTCCATACCGGCAACTGCTTCCATACCTGCCTTGATATTTTCCCGGCCGCTCTTTCCGCAGCCGGTCAGGCACAAAACCATTCCGGCAGCGATAAGGCAGACTTTATATTTGTTCTTACATCTCTTGTTGTTTTTCATCCTGCTCCCCTTATCGAATCTGTGTTTCCAATGCAATCAGTATAACAAACTTACAGACTCTTTTCAACCTCACCCCCGCACCTGTTTCTTAGTTTAAAATGTGTAATTCATGTAAGGCTCTCGTTACTGCCACATATCTTAACTTTGCTTCCTTGGGACTTTCCTTTGCAAGCTCCATATCCGGTTTCCACAAAAGTACGGCATCAAATTCCAAACCTTTCGTAAGTTCTACCGGTAATACCATGGTTCCTGTCTGGAAGCCGCTTTCCTCTCCGTCTATCACTGCGGTGTAAGCCTCCAGTTCCTTTTTCACCTTTGCGCTTTCGGTTCCTCCAAAGGTCACAATCGCAACAGAAGAAAAACCTCTTTTCCTAACCTCTTCTATGATGCGTGCTGCTTCCTTTGCCCGTTCCCTGTCACTTCCGGTTTCCGCGATATCCACCGGAATACCGTGCCGGATAACCGGGTCAATCTTATATGCACCATTGGAAGCAAGCTCCAAAACCTTCCCTGCATATTCTGAAATTTCTATCGTATTCCGGTAACTCTTTAAGAGCAGCCGGAAGCTGTCCTTCTCGCCGGTTACCATACATGCTTTCAAATCTTCCCAGTCATTCATGCCACTTTCGTAATGAATATTCTGGGAAACATCACCCATAATCGTAAAGAAGCATTTCGGCAGTACCGTACGAAGCACATAGTAAGGTGCCACACCAAAATCCTGTGCCTCATCAATAAAAATCTGTCCGAATTCTTCGTCCTCTTTCTTTTGCAAAAGCCTATACCGTATCAGCACAAGTGCCGCAAGGTCATATATATCAAACCGCTCCTTCATTACCTGTCCGATGGTTTCTTTTAATTCCGTTCTTGTTCTTCGTCCGTAATCCTGTAAAAACTCAAGATAAATCTGTACCGGAGAACGGGTAATCTTTTTCGACTGATAATATTTCTTATACTCCGCGGACTTTTCCTTGAATTTCTTTTTAAATTCATCCTTGTCCGAATCGTCAATCAGAAACTTAAGACGGTTTGTCAGCCGTTCATCCAACAATACCAGCATACGGTTTACGGAATAATCCGGGAAAGAATGAAGCATTTCCTGTATACCGCTGTCGGACATTACCTTTCCCAATTCTTCATCCATCAGATTTTCACAGGGAATAAGTGTTTCCCTTATTCTCTCCAAATACCGTTCCAGACCCTTTACAAAGGACATCTTACTTTTGATTTCTGCATCCCCGTTTTCTTCTGTTTTTTTATATTTTGCTTTGTATTCCCGCTCCAACAGATGAATCAGCATCTCATCCATCCGCTTCTGCTTTATGTCAAACACATCTAGCTCCGGCAGTCCGCTTGTAATATAATTTAAGAGCATATCGTTACTGCCGATAATACAAAATTCGTTGGAGGTAAACCGTTCCTTATAATTATAAAGGATATAAGAAATCCGGTGCATGGCAACGGTAGTTTTTCCGCTTCCCGCAACTCCCTGCACAATAATGTTGGAAAATGGATTGGCACGGATAATTTCATTCTGTTCTTTTTGAATAGTGGCGATAATGTCCCCCAGCACTGCATCCTTGTTTTTGGATAAATACTGTACGAGCAGTTCATCATTGGAAGCCACATCACTGTCATAAAATCCCTTCAGTACTCCTTTTTCCACGTCATAATTTCGCTTCAGTTTCAGGTCAATCTGCTGCTTCTTACCGTCCGGTGTTTCATAGCTTCCTTCTCCCATTTCATTTTCATAGTAAACCGTCGATATGGGTGCCCGCCAGTCGGCAATGACGATTTCCGTCTTATTCCGAAAGACACCGTTTTTGCCGATGTAGACTTTTTCATCTTTTTCCAACGCCAGATCCTTATAGTCAATTCTTCCGAAATAGGGCTTCTCCAGCGCCGCTTTGTTTTTCCGAAGCTGGTTTTTCGCGTGCTCCTCTAAACTTGCACTGGTCATCAACTGGTTATACAACTCGTTATCCCCGGCCTGCACCGCTTCATACAACTCCTGCACTTCCTTATGCCGCTCTTCTGTTTCCTTTTCATAGGCAGCAATATTACCTGCAATCAACTGTCTGCACTCATCAAAATGCTCTTTTTCCAGTTTCCATTCTATGTCTTCCACAATGTTTCCTCCCTTTCCTGTTCTCTACTCTCCATCATTATAGTAAAAAAATAAAATAATACTAGACTTTTCTTTTCAACTATGATAGCATGGATACTGAAGTTTGGAAAAAAACAGCTATTACAAAAAGATTAACAGTAGTCTCTTTGTAATAGCTGTTTTTACATTGTTTGAATCACAGGAAGCCATACTACAAAACGGCTTCCCTTTCCCAATTTGCTTTCTACTTCAATGGTCCCTCCATTGTATTTCACAATATGCTTTACAATAGACAGCCCCAATCCGGTTCCGCCTGTTTTTTTGCTTCTTCCTTTATCTACCCGGTAGAATCTTTCAAAAATATGCTTTTGATCCTCTTCTCCGATTCCGATACCATTATCCTTTACAACCAGCATCATTTTTTCATTCTGTTTCAAAGCATAAACCCAGACTTCTCCACCGGAACGATTATACTTGATGCCATTTGTAATCAGATTTTTCAACAACGTCGTCATCTGCTTTACATCCGCATAGATGGTCATAGGCTCACATTCCTTATGGAGCATAATCCGGTACTGCTCTGCCATAGGTCGCAAGCTGTCCATGATTTCTTCCAACAGCAGACATACCCGTATTGTTGTTCTTTTCGGCTGAACTTCTTTGGATTCCAGACGGGAAATTTCCAGACTGTCCTCAATCAGCTCACACATGCTGTTTGCCTCCGAAAGAATCCGCCTGTAAAATTCTTCACGCTCCTCTTCGGTTGTCACAAATCCCTGCGCCAGAAGTTCCGAATAGCCTTTAATGGAAGTAATAGGTGTTTTTAATTCATGGGAAACATTGACAAAAAATTCCTGTCGGATTTCTTTTTCCTGCAACATTGCTTTTCTTGCTTTTTCCAACTCCTGTTCTGCCTGTATCCTAAACAACTGTTCTTCTCTTTTTTCCCGCTTTCTCATGAAAATTATGACTGCACCGACAATCACCATGCACAGTACAATCAGGCTTATTTCGTACAAAATTCGTAACCAACCTTTCTCACCGTATGAATATTCTGCTTTCCGTGTTATTACAAAAGTCTCACATCCGCTATGGTGCCGGTCTCCTGGAAAATTTCCCATTCTCCGATATTTACTGCATGATCCCCGATTTTTTCCAGATATTTTGCAATCATAAGCACGTCAATACATTCATCCGCATTGGCAGTTTCTTTTTTCAGATGTTCCACCAAGTCTTCCTTTACTCTGTTAAACAAATCGTCTACCACATCATCTCCGTCAATAACCTTCTTTGCCGCACTTACATCACGATTCACAAAAGCATCTACAGCCGCATGCTCTAATTTTTTCGTTTCCTCAATCATCGCCTTAATATGACCGGAATAATTGCACAAGTCCTTCATTTCCAGACGAAGGAAAAGTTCTGCCATATCAGAACAGTGATCTCCGATTCTTTCAATGTCCGTCACTACCTTTAAGGAAGCAGTAACAAGACGTAAATCTCTTGCTACCGGCTGCTGTTTTGTAATCAGGGAAAGACAGGTGGATTCAATACCTCTCTGCATATCATTAATGACACGGTCGTTTTTTAAAATTGCTAAAATATCATCCTCATTTTTATCTGCCAGTGCATCAAAGAGGCCATCATAATTTTTTTCAACAGCAAGTCCCATTTCCTCTACATCTTTATGTAACTGTGCAAGCTGCTTTTCAAATAAAACTCTCGGTGACATATTTTCTCCTCCTCTAATCAACCAAATCGTCCTGTAATATAATCTTCTGTCCTTTTATCCTTGGGGGAACCGAAAATATTGTCCGTACTATCAAATTCCACCAATTCACCCAACAGGAAAAATGCCGTATAGTCTGAAACTCTGGCGGCCTGCTGCATATTATGCGTAACGGAAACGACCGTATATTTCTTCTTTAGTTCTTCCATCAGTTCTTCGATTTTTAAGGTCGAAATGGGATCCAGTGCAGAAGTCGGTTCATCCATCAAAAGTACCTCCGGCTCAACCGCAAGTGCTCTTGCAATACAAAGACGTTGCTGCTGCCCTCCGGAAAGTCCCAGCGCGGATTTTTTCAGCCGGTCCTTTACTTCCTCCCAGATCGCAGCTCCACGCAGACTGTTCTCCACAATTTCATCCAGCTTTGCTTTGTTTTTCAACCCGTGAATACGCGGTCCGTAAGCCACATTATCATAAATACTCATGGGAAAGGGATTGGGCTGTTGGAACACCATACCGATTTTTTTGCGAAGCAGGGTGGTATCTACCTTCGGGTCATAAATATCCTCGCCGTCCAACAATACCGTTCCTTCAATTCTTACATTATCTACCAGATCATTCATACGGTTCAGGCTTTTTAAAAAAGTGGATTTTCCGCATCCGGATGGTCCGATAAATGCCGTTACCGCATTCGGTTTTATATTCATGGTAATGTCCTTTAATGCATGATTTTGTCCATAAAATAAGTTCAATTTCGTAGTAATGATTTTTGAATTTTCCATAGATTTCCTCTCTTCCGCCGACCTATTCTTTTGCCGTTACATCAAATTTTTTCGCCAAAATTTTTGTCAGGAAGTTAATTCCTAACACAATTACCAAAAGTACAACAGCAATGCCGAATGCCACGTCATATTCTGCCTTTGACATACTTAAGTATAACTGAATCGTCAAAGTTCCGCCGGACTCAAACAACTTATCCACAAAGCCCATTCCGCCTTTGGGAAGTTTAAAGTCACTTCCGGCTGTAAATAACAGGGCTGCCGATTCTCCCACAATCCTTCCGATTGCAAGAATAATACCGGTAATAATTCCGGGCATTGCAGAAGGAAGTAAAATCGTTCTTATCATATACCATTTGGTCGCTCCCATGCCGAGGGCACCGCTCCGATAGCTGTCCGGTACTGTCCTAAGCGCCTCCTGCGTGTTTCTTGTAATCAATGGTAAAATCATCAGTGTAAGAGTAAATGCACCGGTTAAAATGCTGTAACCGAGGCCAAAAGTATTTCCGAAAAACACCATACCAAACAGGCCAAAAATAATGGAAGGGATACCGGATAGAATCTCTGTTGTAAATTCAATCGTTCTTACCAGTTTTCCGGGTTTTGCATATTCATTTAAATAAATCGCTGCACCTACACCGATTGGTGTTGCAATCAACAACGTAATCACAATGATATAGAGTGTATTAACAATATTTCCCGCAATACCTACCGTTTTTTTCAAGCTGCTCGTTACCGTAGTCAGAAACTCCCAGTTCACACTGCCAATACCTTTATAAAACACATAACAGATAATTCCTACGAGAAGTCCAACCGAAATCGCGGCGGAAAAATAAATCAGCCCGTACAGCACAGTATCGGAAACTCTTTTTCTTTTAGCAGTCAGACTATTCATTTGCTTCCACCTCCGATGATTTTAAGATTTTGGTTAAGGTTACGTTAATAACCATAATGAAAGCAAACAGCACCAGACCAATGGTAAACAATACCTGCCTGTGGGTTCCTGCCGAATAACCCATCTCCGCCACAATCGCGGTTGTTAAGAAACGGACGGAGTTAAACGGTAACGGAAGATTCACGGCGCTTCCCGACACAAGGGTAATTGCCATGGCTTCTCCGATTGCCCTGCCCACACCAAGTACAATTGCCGAAATAATACCTGATTTCGCTGCCGGAACCATCACCTTAAAAATCGTCTGAATATGGGATGCTCCAAGCGCAAGGGAAGCGGACTTTAAATGTCCCGGAACTGCTCTCAGTGCTGCTTCACTAATGTTAATAACCGTGGGAAGAATCATGATTGCCAGCACTAATACTGCGGAAATCAGATTTTTTCCTCCGGTATACTGATGCGTTGTGCTTCCTGCAAAAATCATTTTTTCTAATATATAAATAAGCGGATTCAAAAGCAAGACACCTAAAAGTCCGTAAATCACAGAAGGAATTCCTGCCAACAGTTCTACTGCCGGTTTTACAATTGCCGCCAGTCTTTTCGGTGCTACCTCCGCAAGAAATATCGCTGTTAAAAGTCCGATTGGTACTCCAATCAAAATTGCCAGTGCCGTACCTACAATGGATGTCAAAATAACATTTAATATACCAAAGCTGGGGGTCTTTGCACTGGGCTTCCATTCATTTCCGAATAAAATTTCCAAAGGGCCCACCTTAAAAAGTGCCGGTGTACCGTTAATAATCATGTATATCGTAATAGACGCAACTGCCATGACCGCCATAAATGCACATACCGTAAAAATAATCTGTGCAACCACTTCTACAACCGCTTTATTTTTACTGCTTCCTACAATTGAAAAATTTTTCTGAGCTTTCAAACTGTCTCTCCTTTTTTAAGGCAAGAGCTGCCGCAGAACCAACTTTTCCGGACAGCCCTTAAAAATATATTTTATGTATATTTAGTCTACCGTAATAAGACCTACACCCTTGATTACTTCCTTTCCTTCGTCAGAATTAAGGTAATCAAACAATGCCTGAACTGCTTCGCTCTGTGCGGAAATCTCTCCGTTTGTAGCCATAACAAAAGGTCTGCTCAAAAAATAGTCCCCTGCTTTGATGTTTTCAGCAGTTGCCTCTACACCTTCCAAGCTTACTGCAATAACCGTGTCATCTACCACATCTAAGGAAACATAACCGACTGCACCCGGTGTAGAAGCTACGGTTGCCATAACAGCTCCTGTGGAATCCAGTTCATTTGCGTAAACACATGCATCTTCCACGCCAAGAATTTCTTCAAAAGCTCCTCTGGTACCGGAACCTGCTTCACGGCCTACTACAACGATAGGTTCGTCTGCTCCGCCAAGCTCACTCCAGTTTGTTATCTCACCTGTATAAATGCCTGATAACTGATCTTTTGTAAGGTTTGCTACAGTGTTCGCCGGGTCAACCACTACAGCGATTCCGTCGATAGCTACGATATTTTCTACTGCGCCATTCGTTTTTTCTTCATCCTTCAATGCTCTGGAAGAATTTCCGATATCTACACTGCCTGCAAGTAAACTTTCAATACCTGCGGAAGAACCTGTGAATTCTGCACTTACGGTTACATTAGGATATTTTGCCATAAAGCTTTCTGCTACTGCATTTGCCAGTTTTTCCATAGAAGTACTTCCTGCCATGGAAACGCTTCCGCTTAAATCAGCGTTTTCTTCTCCTTCTGCCGGAGCTTCTGCTTCTGCATTCTGCTCCTCTGCCGTTGTTTCTGCTTTACTTTCGGCAGGTGTCGGTGCTTCTGCCTCCTGTTTCGTATTTGCTGCATCATTTGTGCTTTCTGTTTCCTTGTTTCCACATGCTGTAAGGCTTACTGCTGCCAAAACTGCTGCACTTAAAATAGCTGCCCATTTTCTTGTTTTCATAATAATTCTCCTATCCTATATATTTTTCTGTGTGGTTCCTTACCACTTTTTAGAGTCTAACAGATTTAAAATATCTAAAATATCATGTTCAGGTAATTTGTATGTAAAATTTATGTAATAAGTCTGCCTGTAAAAAAGTGCCGCCCGGCGGCGGCACTTCTAAGAGAATGCTTCGCATTCTCCCTAACCGCCACCACTTGGCTCGCGCATTTTCCTATTACATAAAAAAATAAATGCCAACAGCATGGATAAGCTCACTTACCATTTGCTGTTGACATTTATGCAACAGTTTTATCGTTTCCACGTTTTCACCGAAAACAAAATCAACATCGGAAACAGCTCCAGTCTTCCGGTCAGCATATCGAACATCAGCACCATCTTCGACAGCACCGAATAACCCGCAAAGTTGCCCGTAGGCCCTACTACGCCAAATCCGGGGCCCACATTATTTAAATTTGCTGCCACCGCCGAAAAGTTGGTAACAAAGTCAAATCTATCCAAAGCCAGCACTACCAGGGAAAGCAAAAAAATCGCCACATAGGTCATAACATAAATCTGTGTGGATTTAATTACACTCTCCGAAACAGAATGACCATCCATATGGATTTTTTTAATACTTCTCGGATGTACGACATAAGACAATTCATTTCGGATTGACTTTATCACAATTAATAATCTGGATACCTTAAACCCACCGCCGGTGCTTCCTGCGCAGGCCCCCACAAACATCAAAAGAAGTAGTAATGTCTTGGAAAATTCCGGCCATAAATTAAAGTCCACGGTGGAAAATCCTGTGGTGGTCATTATGGATGCCGCCTGAAACAATGCCGTGTGGAATGCTTGAAAAAAGCCTGTAAATTGTTCTCTGATTTGAAAAGCAATTAACAGTGCCACCCCAAACAAAAACCCAAGATACAGCCGCAGTTCTTCACTCTTCCATACCTCCTTCGGCTTCTTAATCAAAAGCAGATAATAGAGATTAAAATTTACACCACACAAAATCATAAACACAATAAAAATCGTCTGTGCCGCCATAGGATAATCCGCAATACTGGAATTCAGTACCCCAAAACCTCCCGTCCCTACCGTCGAAAAGGTTAGTGTAAGGGAATCATACAAGGACATTCCCGTCAATAACAAAAGCACCACTTCCATAACGGTAATCACAATATAAATACCATACAAAATCATTGCCGTATTTTTTACTTTCGGCACCAGTTTCCCGACTGACGGTCCCGGACTTTCCGCCCGCATCAGATGCATATTGTAGCTGCCCGACAAAGGCAGAATTGCCAGAATCAGCACCAGCACACCCATACCGCCTATCCAGTGGGTAAAACAGCGCCAGAACTGGGTACAACGGGAAAGTATCTCCACATCCGTTAAAATCGTACCGCCGGTAGTGGTGAGCCCGGAAATCGTCTCAAACACAGCATCCACATAGAATGGAATTTCTCCGGTTAAACAAAACGGAATGGCACCAACCATACTTAATACAATCCAGCTTAAGGATACCGTCACAAAACCCTCTTTTGCATAAAAAACATTGCTTTTCGGCTTCCAGTGCTTTCCGATTCCTCCTATCAGGAAACAGCAGACCGCCACCAGCAAAAAGGCAAAACCTTCCTGCTCCTTATAAATAAGCGCCACCAGACAGGGTAACAGTAAAAATACCCCCGCAAATTCCATAACTCGAAACAAAATATAGCGAATCATGGAATAATTCATTGTTTCCATGTATCATATCTCCTATTTTCTCTATCTTCCCGATATTTCTTATTTCAGAATGTCCTTAATATCATGCAATCCTTTAATAATTGTTACAACAACAACCGTATCTCCCACGCTGATAATACTATGTCCGCCGGGTGTAATGATGTTTCCTTTATGGTTGATACAGCATATCAGAATATTCTCCTTCAAATTCAGTTGCTGCAGCGGAATCCCTACTACCGGTGAATCTTCTTTTACGATAAATTCCAAAGCCTCTACCCGGTTATCATTGAGCCTGTAAAGCGTCTCGATATTGCTTCCGATAGAATTCTGCATTGCACGGACATACTGAATAATACTTTCCGCCGTAATATACTTCGGATAAATAACCGTTCCCAAATCCAGCTCATCTATAATCTCATCATAGGCAATCCGATGTACCTTTGTAATCAGCTTTGCCTTGGAAAGACTTTTGGCAAAAAGTGTCAGCATAATGTTTTCTTCATCAAAATTTGTTAAGGTAACAAAAGCTTCCGTATGTGCCATGCCTTCTTCTAAAAGCAGTTCTCTGTCAGTTCCGTCCCCATAGATAATCAGTGCCTCCGGAAGCAGCTCACTTAATTCTTCACAGCGTTCCTTATCCTTATCAATAATTTTGACCTCCACACCCATGGCAATCAGCTGTTTTGCCAGATAAAATGCAGTTTCCCCGCCTCCTACAATAATCGCATTTCTGGCTCTTGTAGTGGCAGCGCCCATTTTTTTAAATAGCTTCATAGCATTTTGTGCGGAAGCCACAAGGGAAATTTCATCTTTTTCCTGCAGAACAAAATTACCGTCAGGAATGACTACCTCCTCCCCACGCTCTACCACGCACACAAGCACATCGCAATGAAGTTTCGTAGGAATATCCTTAAGCGGCATATTATGCAAAATACTGCCCTCTACAATCCGATAACGAATCAGTTCAATTCTTCCCTTGGCAAAAGTATCAATCTTAACCGCAGAGGGGAATTTCAAAACCCTGCCGATTTCCATGGCTGCCGCATATTCCGGGTTAATGACCATAGAGAGACCCAGTTCTTCTTTAATATAGCCTATTTCCCTGCTGTATACCGGATTCCTGACTCTTGCAATCGTGTGACACCCGCCTGCCTTTTTTGCAATCAGACAACACAAAAGATTTAATTCATCGGAGCCCGTCACCGCAATGAGCAAATCTGCCTCATGGATTCCTGCTTCTGCCTGTACACTGAAACTTGCACCATTCCCTATAATTCCCATCACATCAAAGGTATTGGATAACTCCTGCACCAGTCTTTCCCTGGTATCAATCACCGTAATATTATGACCTTCCTGACTAAGCTGTTCTGCCAGAGTTGCCCCTACATTTCCACAGCCTACGACAATAATACGCATCTTTTCCTTTCCCTCCGTAAACAGATTCTTTATTTTTTTGCCAACGGACGAAAAATGGTTTTTCTTCCCGTCCAGCCTACTATTCGTGTTACAATAATTCCAATAAATACACCGATACTATCAATCAGTACATCCTTTTTGGAAGGACATCTGCCTGCCACAAACGACTGGTGATATTCATCCAATCCGGCAAATCCTACACAAAATACCCCTGCCACAAGCATCAACGCAATCCCACGAACTCCGTATACATATAGCGGGAACGCCACCGAAACCGCAAGTACAAAATATTCTGTCACATGTCCAAGCTTCCTCACATAGTGTTCTATTTTTTCGGAAATCTCCGCTACCTGCTCTTCACTAAAACCTAAATCCATTTTTTCGTTCACGACCGCAACAATACCGTCACTGACCTGCCCGCTTAACTGGGAAGAGGTTACTCCATCCTGTGCCGAAAAAGAAGTAATCAGATACATAACGACAAGTGCCGGAAGAAAGGACATCGGCTTCAGTACAAAGCGCAAAAGCTTCCTGATAAACATTCCTACATATTTCATTTTCTTTTATCCCTACTAATACCCTAAAACAATTTATCCCTATATTGTTTCTTCTGCTTTTATTTTCTCCGCCAGTTCCTCTAAATACATCCAGCGGTCCATTTTTTCCTCCAACAGCTTCTTTGTCTCTTCCTGCTCTTTTGTCAACTCGTTCAGTCGCAAGAAATCGTGAGAGGCTAAAAGCACCTCCTGCTCCAGTTTTTCTAATTTTTCTTCCAAATCCGCTATTGTTTTCTCTATCGTATCATATTCTTTCTGTTCGTTGTAGCTGAATTTCCGTTTTCTTTTTCCACCCCATGTTTTCATGGATTCGGCTTTTTTCTCTTCAGAAGGTTCTCCTGTTGCCACTGTAACTTCTTCCTGTTCCCTCTTTTTCAGAAAATAATCCGTATAGCCGCCTTCATACTGTGAAATCTTACCATCACCCTCAAAGGCAAAAATACGACGCACAACGCGATCCAAAAAGTAACGGTCGTGGGAAACGGTAATCACAATACCGTCAAAGGAATCCAGATAATCCTCCAAAACCGTCAGTGTTTCAATATCCAAATCGTTGGTAGGCTCATCCAAAATCAGTACATTAGGAGCCTCCATCAGCACCCGTAAGAGGTTGAGTCTGCGCTTTTCCCCACCGGACAGCTTTCCAATCAACCCATACTGGGCACTGCCTTCAAACAGAAAACGTTCCAGCATTTTCGATGCCGTCACAACTCCTTCCGTAGTCTGCACATATTCTGCCACTTCCTTAATATAGTCAATGACCTTCTGCTCCGGGTTCATGTAAGCAATATCGTCTTTGTTATTTTCTGTCTCGATTTCCTGCGTGTAATAGCCGATTTTCACAGTCTGCCCCACAGTTACCTTTCCTGCATCCGTAGAAAGCCTGCCGGCAATGATTTTCATCAGCGTTGTCTTCCCACAGCCATTTTCTCCTAAGAAACCGACCCGGTCGCCTTTTAAAAAAATATAAGTAAAATCTTCAAAAAGCTTTTTCTCCCCATATGCTTTGGAAATACCCTCCAGTTCCACTGTTGTTTTTCCAAGTCTGGTCGATAAAGAACTCATTTCCACTTTGCCGTCTGTTACCGGTGCCTGCACCTCTTTTAACTTTTCAAAGCGCTCCAGTCTTGCTTTCTGTTTGGTGGAACGAGCTCTTGCACCCCGTCTCACCCATGCCAGTTCATTCCGAAGAATCGTCTGCCTTTTGCGTTCTTCAGCCTGTGCGATTTCCTCCCGTTCTGCCTTTCTTTCCAAAAAGCCGGAATAATTCGTATCATAGGAGTATAGTGCCCCTTTGTCAATCTCCACAATCCGGTTGGACACACTGTCCAAAAAATAACGGTCATGGGTTACCATCACCAGTGCTCCTTTCCGGTTTTTCAAATACTCCTCCAGCCATTCCGACATAGCAGTATCCAAATGGTTCGTAGGCTCATCGAGCACCAGTATTTCCGCCGGTGAAAGCAGCACATTTGCCAGTGCCACCCGCTTTTTCTGACCGCCTGAAAGCTGTTCCACGCGCTTGTCGAACTCACTGATTCCCAGCCTGTTCAACATTGTTTTTGCTGAAGCCTCCAATCCAAAATCCTGTTCCTTCTTTTCATTTCCTTCCAATACGCTCTGAAGTACCGTAGCTCCCGGTGCAAACACCGGATGTTGGGACAAAAAACGGACTACCACATGGTTTGCCTTTGTCACGTTTCCCGCATCCGCCTCTTCCAGACCTGCTATGATTTTCAAAAGAGTAGACTTTCCTGTACCGTTAATTCCGATAATCCCTACCTTCTCTCCTTCCTGAAGATAAAAGTTTACATTATCAAGAACTTTTCTTTCTGTATATGCTTTTGTAATATTTTCTAAAGTCAGTAAATTCAATCTAATTTATTTTCCTCTCTAAAACTTGTCCGGATAATCCGTTCCCGTTTCACTTTGAAATGCATTCACATATCTCTCCGGTTCTTTTTCCATATTCAAAAAGGTATCAAAGGCCATCAGTACCATTTTATTCTGATTGTATTTCATGTCATAGTTTCCTCTGTCCATGCCTGCCTTAAAATGGTCAATCTGCCACACCATAATATCCACTACGGAAATCCCCTGTATTTTGTAGCTGCAAAGGAAGTTCTGATGATATGCAAAATAACGCAGTTCTTCATAAATTTCCGGCGCCTGCTCAAGCTTTATTCTAAAGTTTTTCTGAAACTCCCCGTCTGCTCCCGCTTCCTTGCAAAGCAGCCCAATCCATTCTTCCATATCTTTTTCTATCATATCTCTACCCACTGCATAAGCATTTCTTTAGCCTTCATCCGTATAAAGAATATCATAATTTATCGTAGTATAAAAGAGTTTTCGGATTTTTGCCGCATCCTTCGTCTGCCCTAAAATCCACATCAGCTTTGTAACAACCGCTTCCGTCGTCATGTCGTAAGCTTCCAGCACACGCAGCTGTTCCTTTAATTTGTGCCCTACCTTATAAACGGTCATATCACTGCCTTCATTGGGCACCTGCGTTGTCATGACTACTGTCTTTCCCTTCTTTATCCAGGTGTCTATAATTGTCTGGAACCTGCTGTCTTCTCCAGTAGGGATACCACCCACTCCATAGCTTTCAATAATAACCGCATCATTTTTAGAAAAAAGAAACTCCAGAAAATCCGCGCTGACACCGGGTGTCAGTTTAAACAGTCCCACCTTTGTCTCCAGTGTCCGGTAAAAAGCAGGTGTTTCTTCGCCGTCCGGCAAAATATACTGCATTCTCCGACCGTCCTGTATCACGGCAAGATTCGGAAAATTAATGCTGGAGAACGCATTGTAGCTTTTCGTTCTCGTCTTTCTTGCCCTTGTTCCCACTATCACTTTGCCACCAAAGACAATCTGTACACCTCTCGTTCCCTCTGCTGCCGCATAGGAAAAGCTGTCAAACAGGTTGGTCTTAGCATCGGTCACCTCCATATCCACAGGCTTCTGGGAGCCGGTTATCACGATGGGCTTCGGGGAATTCTGAATCAGATAGGATAAAGCCGCTGCCGTATAAGCCATCGTATCCGTCCCATGCAGGATGACAAAGCCGTCATACATTTCAAACTGCTCCTCTATCAGTTCCGCCATTTTCAGCCAATGCTTCGGTCCGATATTGGTACTGTCCAAATTGCAAAGCTGTATTGTTTCCACCTGACAAATATTTATAATTCCGGGTACATAATTCAAAATATCTTCCGAGGTAAGCCGTGGAGTCAGACCCGCTGACGTAGATTTTGAGGCTATCGTTCCTCCGGTTGCTATCATCAAAATTTTCTTCATTTTCTCTCCTGTCTGCCGCTCTCTCTAGTTAAATCCGCGAAAACCCTTTCCGATAATCTCGCTGCTGTTTGTAATCATAATAAACGAATCCGGTTCCATTTTCCTCACGAAATTCCGAAGCTGAACTGCCTGACTGCGCTTCATAACCGTAAGAATAATCGTTTTTTCATGGTGGCTGTAGGCTCCCTGTGCATGAAAAATAGTAGCACTCCTGTTTAACTTTTTCTGAATAAATTCGCAAATCGGCTCCGGATCGTTACAGACCACCGTAAAATATTTGCAAAGATTAATGCTTTCTATCACGTTATCAATGACTAATGATTTTGCCAAAAGTCCCGCAAAGGAAAAAAGTCCCGTCTGCGCATCAAATACAAGGGATGCCAGAATGGTAATGAGCAAATCCACAAGGAATAACGCCATTCCGATATCAAAGGTCGTATATTTTTTTAAAATCATCGCCAAAATATCCGTCCCGCCGCCGGATGCATTGATATTAAACAAAATTGCCGCACTGGCTGCCGGAAGAATAATCGCAAAGGCAAGTTCTAAAACAGGCTCCTTCGTAATCGGTGCCTGCATCGGCACAAACCACTCCAAAAGCTGCAGTCCGAAAGAAGTAAGCAGACTAACATATACGGTTTTGATACCAAAGCTTTTTCCCAAAAACAGAAATCCCAAAATCAAAAATGCCACATTAATAATTAACGTATATGTTCCTGCCGTCAAGGAAAAGATCTTACCTAAAATAACGGCAATTCCTGTCACCCCTCCAAAGCAGAAATTATTGGGGAATTTGAAGAAATATACACCAATCACAAGAACAAGCGTTGCAATGGTCAAAATACCATACTCTTTTGCTGTTTCTTTCACCTTTGTCATCTGCACGGAACCTCCTGCTTTTTCACTATAGTTTCGTCTCTATTTTCGCCACTTCCCTTTTTGTTGTCAATCCCTTTTTCACAAAGGCGCAAAAAGGGAGACCGGTGCTAACTCCGGTCCCCCTAGAGAGGACACAAAAGCATTTTAAATGTGATGCAGATGCTTTCACATTTATGAAGAAGAAATGCTCTGTGTTTTTATTAATAAAAGTCCCGTATAGTAGTAAGTGCCGGCAATGCATTGCCGTCATAATCAAACAAAGCCTGATTTGCCCACTCATTACCGCAGGGCCCTTTATCCTGAATATACTGAAGTGATTCTTCGGTTGCCCAGCCGCTTCCAGCTACCGGAATCCATGCCGGTTCCCAATAGAAAAATCCTTTTCCCAAATTGTCCGGAACCTTCTTGATTCTTGTCATGAAATCCTGCATAAAATCACTTTGTCCTTGCGGTGTCATAGGATATTCCACTTTCGCCGCAAGTGCCGGTTTGGTTGCCATCCCTTTTCTCTTTTCGTCAGGAAGCCTTTCGTAAGACTGATAATCCTCCATCGTAAAGCCCATGGAAACCTCAGCAACCACAATGTCCTTACCATACCGCGCGGCAACATCTCTCATATTATATTCTAAATCCGAAAGGGTTCCGTGCCAGAACGGATAATAGGACATTCCGATAATCTGGAATTCCTCACCCCGTTTCATAAATTCATCAAACCATGTGCGGTAAAGCTCATTATTGCCACCGTTATCCAGATGAATCATAATCGGTACCGTCTTGTCTACTTCACGGACAGCCCTAATACCTGCATTGACAAATTTGGCAATATTTTCATACTCCGGCACCTTTCCGTAAGGCCAAAGCAAGCCGTTTGTCAATTCATTTCCTACCTGTATCATGGTAGGAAATGCTCCTTCTTTCTTTAGTGCAAGTAAAGTTTCTTTTGTATAGTCAAAAACTGCCTGCTCCAGCTCCTCTACATTTTTCCCTGCCCATGCTTTGGGAATAAATTGTTTTCCCGGATCTGTCCAGAAATCACTGTAGTGAAAATCCAAAAGGAATCCCAACTTCTTTGCAAGTGCTCTTTTGGCAAGCGTAAGCGTTGTCTGAAAATCATTTCCACCGGCACCGTAAGGCTTGCCGTCTTCGGAATAAGGATCATTCCAAAGGCGCAGTCTCACATAATTTACTCCATAGGTTTCCAGTATGGAAAGTAACTCCGTTTCCGTGCCATCTTTATAAAATTTTCCTCCCAACTTCTCTACCTCCAAGAGGGTAGATATATCCATTCCTTTTATAAACTCGCTCATGAATCGCTCTCCATACCTTCCTGCTTTTAATCAAAATTCGTAATTCTTTTCATCATGGCACGATAACGAAACCGTACCATCTCATTTTTGGCAAGGACATCCTCTTCCGTTCCCGTATACTGACAACGGATACAATAATATTCCTTTTTATCCTTATCATAAAACATATCAATGTCCAAATCTCTCATGAAACAGGACGGACATCTGTAATTTAATTTGCCTTTTCCAGCTTGAGCCATGTTGCAAACGCCTCCTTATCTTTTAATTTTGCGGTATAGCCTAAGGTAAACATCGGCGAGAATGCGTACCCTTCTTTTACATATCCGCTTGCGTTTTCATCTTCACAAAGCAGTGATACTTTTGTCTCAATTTCAGGAACGACTGCCCATGTGCTTGTAGCACCCGGCATCGCTTCTTCCCTGCATTTGTAAGCGTAAGCAATGGATTTCTCCTCGCTGCCGTCTGTAACTCCAAGAGTAACGTGAGTCATATCCTCGGAATATTCTGTTGTACCGTAGCATGCTACCATATATTCATTGATATCCACTTGAGCATCCGGATTACTCATTTCCAGAATCTTTCTTTCGATTTTTATATCAGAACTTCCTTCTTCAAAAGAAATCACGGACTGTAATTTCAGTGTCAAATCAGAGAATTCAATATCTACCGGGTCAAGTACAAGGCTTCTTACCCTGCCTTCCTGTACGAATTTTGCTTTTGTACGGCAAAGACACAAATCAACCTCTTCTCCTTTGTAAGTAAGCTTTGCACTTCTTACAGTTCCTTCTCCTGCATAGTGCGTAAAGTAACCTGCACGATATTTTTCCTGAATCAGGAACGGATAGGAAGCATCTGTAACATGTTTCGTACCGATACCTACCGGCCAGTTTAATTTCGCAGCATAAGGTCTTAAGTCTACAATAGCACCGCCCTGATCCATATTGACACATACACGCATATATGGGTCGCAATACCAGAACAACTGCTTATCGGAACCGTACAGAATATCCTTCCAAAGTGCGCATTCCGGCTCGGTGTAGGTTTTCTTTTCTCTGTAATAATCGGCAAATTCAGCCATGGTCATATCGTCCAGCTTACCTTCCTTTTTCAACTGACCATAATATGCCATACCGTCTTCATAGGATTTTAACAATAATTCATAAGGAGCTTCCCAGCGTCCCATTTTATTCATCCATCCCGGTCCTACAAACATCATATTGTAAGCATAACCGTTGTTGTATTTTGCAAGAGAACGATACTGATCAATCAGATTGTATAAGTACGGAAATTCCCACGTTTTTGTATCATAAATCATACCGCGAAGTACATTTTGGGGATGGGTTCCAAAATTGCTTCCGTTCCCGTCATAGCATGCAAGCAAATCTCTGGAAAGGTGCGGAATTGCTACGATTCCGGAGTCCTCTGCTTCATTTGCTGCCGGTGCATGTACATTTGCCTTGGAAGGAATCCATGGTGCCCACGGGCCTCCGTCCATAAAGGTGTACCATGAGTTATTGCAGGTATGATATGCTTTCGGCCCTTCCTCCCAACAGGTAGCAACCGCACATTTTACCATCGGATATTTTTCTTTAATGTAGTTGATTAATTCCGCATCCATGTAATAAGAACCCGTAGATTCCGGATAAAATCCAAATGCATCATGGAACTTTTCAAACACATCGTTTACGATGGATTTTTTATCTTCCATGGAGAACATCCAGATACAAAAATCTTTTGTTTTATATTTCTCACGGAATTCTTTACAGGGAAGCCCCAATAAAGAAAGCGCAATTTCATCTCCGTACTTTTCATGGTCTGCTTTTGCCAGTGCAATCGCTTCCTCGTTAAAAAGAGAAGCATAGGTCATCTGAATCGTTGTTTTCAGACCGTTTTTATGTGCAGCTGCCTGCTGTGTTTTAAAAATATCCAGGGATTCCGTCAGAAGAGCTTTTCTTCCGATGTCCTCTTCTTTTCCGTGTCCCGTAACCTTCTCCGCATATTCCGGTACCATCTCCGGACGGTGAATAATGTTTACAACAAATTTATCCATGTTTCTTTTTTCTCCTTAAAAAATAATCTTATTTCTAACAGCGCCATAGCTAACCTTTTACGGAGCCGCCTGCAATTCCTTCTACATAGAACTTCTGCATCAATACAAACAGAATGGAGATCGGGATAGATACCACAACACCGCCTGCACAGAAGATGGAGAAGTATTTGTTAATCAAGGATTTATTCAGCATATTGTAAAGTCCGATTGCAATGGTCCAGTCCTGTGAAATACCGGAATTAAGCATCAGCTTTGCAAATACAAAATCGCCCCACGGTACTAAGAAAGAACTGATAACCGTATACACAATAATCGGCTTTGACAGCGGTAAAATAATCCGCCAGAAAATTTTGGCTTCGGAAGCGCCTTCCAGTCTTGCCGCTTCTCTTAAGGAAACCGAAATCGTATCCATAAAGCCTTTGGCAATCAGATAACCTAAGCCGGCACCGGCGGAATATACGATAATCATTCCTACGTGGCTGTTTGTAAGTCCCAGAGATTTCATAATGAAATAAATGGCAATCATAGATAAAACACCCGGGAACATATTTAAAATAATGCCAAAGCTCATCAGAGTCTTTCTGCCTTTAAATCTTGTACAGCTCATCGTATAAGCTACCATCAGTACGAAAATTGTGGAAATAATACAGGTAAAAATCGCAATAATTAAGGTATTGGTAAACCATGCCGTATACTGTACCACGGAATCCGGTTCCACAAACAGTACCTTATAGTTATTTAAGGACCATGTCTGTGGGAAAAAGTGTGCCGTATTTATGCCTTTGTATCCGCTGAAAGAAGTTACTACCAGCCAGACAATCGGAATCAGCCATACGACTGCGAGGAATACCAAAAATGCATGTCTAATAATCGGATTAATAATCTTTTTCATCATTGGAAATTCTCCTCTCTATCACCTTTAATCATCCGCGTAAATGTAACCAATGTAAATGCAGCACAGATAATAAATACACAGATACCAATTACTGAAGCCATCTTGTAGTTGTAATATTCATTTGTCAGTCTAAAAAGCCATGTAACGAGCAAATCCACTTCTTTTGCATTGGAGTTTGCAAGCATCTGGTCGGAAGTTACAAACACATCCTGTGTAAGCAGATAAATAACGTTAAAGTTATTTATATTCTTTACAAAGTCCGTAATCAGTGCCGGTCCCTGTATAAACAGAATGTAAGGCATTGTAATTTTTACGAAAATTTGGAAACTGTTAGCACCGTCAATTCTTGCACTTTCAATCTGATCTTCCGGAATGTTCATCAAAATACCTGTTGCAATCAGCATCTGATAAGGAATACCTACCCAGATATTAATAATAACAATCATAACCTTTGCCCAACCGGGACTTGTCAAAAACGGTATGTAACTTAAGTGCTGTCCTACCAGTCCGATACTTTTCAGAAAATCTGTCAGGCCGATGGCGGAACAAATCGTATTCACAATACCGGAATCTGCAAAGAAGTTACGAACCAAAAGCAATGTTACAAACTGCGGTACTGCAATCGCAATAATAAATAAGGTTCTCCACAGCTTCGGCAGCTTTGTCTTTTTGTTATTAATAAACTTCGCAAGCAAAATCCCCCCGATAAAGGTTGTAAACGTAGCAAGGAATGCCCATTCCAGCGTCCACACCAAAATCTTTCTAAAGGAATAGCCGAAGGTTACTGTTGCAGAACGTGTAAAAAGGTTCTTGAAATTTTTCCAGCCAATCCACGAAAACAAAGCACTCGGAGGCATATGCTGCTGGTCATAGTTCGTAAAAGCAACCGCAATCAGTACCAGAATCGGAAGGATATTCATCAGAACAATTCCTATACAAGGCAGTGTCATCAAAGTAATATGAAACTTCTCGTTAAACATTGCCTTAATATCTTCTCTGAAGGTATTGATATGCTTCCCGTTTTCCTTTAACTGCTGCAGGCGGTAAACAACCTTAATGTTATGAATATATACCAATATAAAAGTGACGATTAAAAATATAGAAATAATGGAATTCAATAAAATCAAAAATGAATTATCATAATCGTTTACTGTACTTGTCAACGTCAGTGGGTCAAAAACCTGTTCAAACTGAACAGTACCAAGCGTACCGAATTTTGCCAGATTAGGCAACGCGTAAAATGCACACATAACACCGAAGACCGCTTCCAGCGCAAGCATAATCAGGCCATTCACAATCTGTTTTCTTGCAAAATAACCTGCGCCCATAAAGAGAAGGGATAATTTCACCCATATGTCGCCCTTTACTACGGCTTCACCAAATTTCTTAAAATAATTACCTATAGAATTTATTATCTTTTTCATGCAAAAACTCCTCTCAGAGTTAATTTGTTATTTGACTGTTTTCCTCATCTCTTTAAAACACCCCGCAACTGTAAGCTGCGGGGTATAAAACATTCCTTTTTACCGCAAGCCTTTCTTATTCAATTGCTGCAGCGATACCTTCTACGGTATTATCAAGTAATGTCTGAAGATCTGTGCCATCCGGATTACCGGAAGCTAAAATCTGTCCTAATGTCTCTGCCGGAGTCCAGAAGTTGTTACCAACACGCTGTGGTGTTGCATAAGCTGCCTGTTCAGCCAGAGCTGCGATTGCCGGATTGGATTGTACAGCATCTGTAGAACCTGCTTCGATGTTTGCGGGACCAAGTCCTCTTGCTTCAAATCTTGCTACCTGTGATTCCTTGTTTGTTAAGTATTCTGCAAGCAGCATAGACCAGCCTACATTAGCAGAGTACGGATTAACACCGATTAATTTGTATCCTGAGTAAGAAGACATCTGGCATTCTTTGTCACCCACTTTAAAGGTAGGAAGCTTGGTTGCTTTGTAGTTCTCTCCCCATGCATCAGAAGCGGTTTCTGCTCTCCATGTACCATTTACACATGCTGCAACAGTACCTTCTGCAATAGCAGTTGCCATTTCTTCATCACCCATATCTACCAATACGTTTGTCGCGCAAAGATCCATGATTGCCTGTGCTACATCTGTAGCGCCTGTTGCATTCCATGTACAGGTATTTGTACCGTCTTCATTTAAGGTAAGTTCATATCCTGCACCCTGGAAGAAAGAGTAAATGTACCATCCATTGGAGATATCCATTGCAATTTTCTTGTCTGCGGCTTTTGCTGCTGTAATCATGGATTCCAAGGATTTTACATCCTCTTCTGTAAATACAGAGCCATCATAGAACATAAAATATCCGTTGTCTGCTGTCATCGGGTAAGCATATAACTGTCCGTTAGCAGTAGCTGCTTCTACAGCGCCCGCAACATTTTCGCCTGCTACATCATAGGTATATGTAGCTGCTACCGGCTGTAATGCGCCTGCTGCTACCAGTTCGTTAATCTGGTCATCTGCAAAAGCGAATACATCTGCTGCTGCTTCAACATCTGTTAAAATAGTATCTTTTGCAGTAGATTCGGATTCAGCACCTAAGGTAATCTCAAAAGTAACATCCGGGTACTGAGCCTTGAAGTTATCAAGTAACGTTGTTGTAAGCGCCTGATCTTCTTCGGAAGCCCATACGGTAAGCGTTACGGTTCCTGTTGTGTTTGCAATCAGATTTGCAACTGCATCACTTGATGTGCTGTCAGCAGGTGCTTCTGCCGGTGTCTCTGCTGTAGTCTCGGCAGATGTTTCCGTTTTCACTTCATCTGTTTTACCTGCTGTCGTTTCCTCTTTGGAACTTCCGCATGCTACTAAAGAAGTAGCTGCAAGTGCAACGGCGAGTAAGGTTGCTAATGCTTTTTTCTTCATTTTTGTTTCCTCCCTGGTTTTTGGTGTCGGCAATTTTCATTGCCCTACACAGTTATTGAAGCTTTCAGAACTCTCCGACCATTTGCGCAATCGTTTGTTCTTGAAAACAGAATAACAATTTTGTATTTTATTGTCAATGTATATTTTTTACGAGTAAGCAACATCATTTTTGTGCGTTTTGCATAAACACCTTGATTTTACCACATTTTCTGCATCTACTTGTTAAAAAAACTCTCAATTGTTGATTTTTCCCGCTTTTTTCTTTTCTTTTTTCTGTAGTTTACGTTTTCTTCCTAATATGTTATAATTTACTATGCGCAATCGTTTGTTCTTAGCGTATTCACAAGCTTTTTATGTTTTGCAGACGTATAATATCTTGATTTTTGTTTAAAAAGGAAATTGGTATAAGCTTATTTATAGCATTTGTTTATCATTTTGGAGGTTTTTTTATGAAGTTTTTTCAACTTAAAAAGTACTTTTATCTCGTTGGTGCTTTAACATTGTTGCTTTCCTTAGTCTCCTGCGGTTCTTCTGCCGGAAACGCTTCTTCCGAAAAACAGGCTCCTTCTGAAGAAAGTAATCCTACCGCAAATTTTGAAATTACCCATTTTTCTCTGCCAACCGCCGCAGAAGAATCCGACATTTACATAGAACCCGTGGAAGGAATAACTGATGAGTTCATCCGGGGTATGGATGCTTCTGCTGTACTGGCTGAAGAAAAAAGCGGTGTTGTTTATTATAATGAGGCAGGCGAAGAACAGGACGTTTTTCAAACTCTTGCCCAGTCCGGTATAAACTATATCCGTATCCGTGTTTGGAATGATCCTTATGATGAAAGCGGAAACGGTTACGGCGGCGGAAATAATGATGTAAAAACTGCTATCGCATTAGGACAGCGTGCTACTAAATACGGCATGAAGGTATGTATAGATTTTCATTATTCCGACTTCTGGGCTGACCCTTCAAAGCAGATGTGCCCGAAAGCATGGAAAGGTATGACCGTAGAGGAAAAAGCTGATGCTCTTTATGCCTTTACAAAAGAGAGCTTATCTGCCATGTTGGATGCCGGTGTGAACGTTACCATGGTTCAGGTAGGAAATGAAACAAACAATGGTATGGCCGGTGAAACAAGTTATAAAGATATGGCAGTACTGATGAATGCAGGAAGTCTTGCCATCCGGGAAATATCCGAAAGCTATGGAAGTGACATACAGGTTGCATTGCACTTTACGGATGCTTCCGACTATGACGGTATTGACCGGATTTTGGCAAAATTGCAAAAATATGATGTAGATTATGATATTCTTGCACTCTCCTATTATCCTTACTGGCACGGCACTTTGGATAATCTGAAAAAGGTGATGACAAACATTCGGGAAAATTACGGCAAACAGACCTTGGTAGCCGAAACCTCCTATTGCTATACATTAGAGGACGGCGACGGTTTTGCCAACAGCATAGGAGAAGAAGATTTAATCAAAGAATATACTGCTTCCGTACAGAGTCAGGCAACCGCCCTTAGGGATGTCTGTGCCGCTGCTTCCGAAGCGGATGCTTTGGGTGTGTTTTACTGGGAAGGCACATGGATTCCGGTTGGTCCTTCCGCTTCTGAAAATAAAACCCTTTGGGAAACGAATGGCAGCGGCTGGGCAAGCAGTTATGCCGCAGGTTACGACCCCAATGACGCCGGAAAATATTACGGCGGCTGTTCCTGGGATAATCAGGCATTGTTTGATTTCACCGGACACCCTCTTGCTTCTTTAAATGTATTCAAATATCTGCAATACGGCACCATTACTGAGACGGCAATTGATTTCGTTCCACAGCCAAGTGCAGGTTGCAACATAGACAGCGAACTCAAGTTGCCGGAGCGTGTCAATGTAGTCTATAACAACCGCTCTCTGAATACGGCAGTTCCCGTTACATGGGACGCAACGCAACTGGATGCTATTGACACTTCTACAGCCGGTACTTACATAATTAATGGTACATTAGAGGACGGTACCTCTGTTACCTGTAATGTTACCGTAGACTTTTTAAATTACGTCACCAATCCAAGCTTCGAGGAGGAAGACCGGACCATGTGGGTTGTTACATCGGAGGGCTCCAATCCCACCGATTTTCAGGAAAAAGCTGCGGATGCCTACTCCGGTGACTACGCCTTCCATTTCTGGTCGGAATCGGATATGGACTTTTCCATGGAGCAGACTCTGACCGATTTACCTAACGGCAACTACCGTTTCTTTGCTTATGCACAGGGCGGCGACGTGGACGATACCGCTTCCATGGAGCTATACGCGGTCGTAAATGGCGAAGAAAAAACCGCCTCCTTTATGGTAGACGGCTACGGCAACTGGCAGATACCCGAAATCGAAGGACTGTCCGTTACGGACGGTTCCATGACGATTGGCGTGCGTATGAAATGCAATGCCAAAAGCTGGGGCACCATGGACGATTTTACTTTGAATCTGATGGATTAGTAGAAATATCATTTCTTCTCATTTTCTGGCGTTCCTTGCGCAGCTCTTCAAAGAGCTGCACGGAATCCCAGAAGATGTTATGTGGTGTTACAATTGCCTTCAAAGCCACGGTCTGCACACCTGTTTCTTTATATGCCGTCAGAAAGCTGTCCAGTGCTTCCCCTGTCAGTCCACAGAACACCAGCATTTCTTCCGGAAAATCTTCTCCCGAAAAAGCCCCCGGCTGCTTTTTTATTCCGGCAATTCCTGCCAAAAATCCAAGAGGCTGATTATAGAATGCTTTCGTCACCGATTTCAGACGGATATTCTGTTTCCTGCATATTTCCTGTACTGTTTTTTCTTTTTCTTTTGTCAACCGATACGCCAGAACAACCTTCAACTGTGACATTTTCCTTCCTCCTGCAAGCAAATTTATTTATAATTTACAGTCATACATCTTACATTTCCACCAATATCATCGCAAGTAACAGAAACTCCTGCCGTAACATCTCCATCAATATCACCACACTTAATATCGGCTCCAGCCAGTGCATTTCCGTCTATATCCCCACAATTAACTGTTCCGCCGGCGTTAATATTTCCTGCTACATCACCGCAGTTCATACTGCCACCGGCATTTACGTTTCCTTCCACGTCACCACAGTTCATACCGCCACCGGCATTTACGTTTCCTTCTACATCTCCACAGTTTATATCACCATCTGCTTTTAATTCCTTAGCTTCCACATCGCCTTGAATATCTGCATTACCGACAATCTGAATCTGTAAACTTCCCTTGCTTTTTTCATATTCCTTATCGAACGCGACACGAATAACCTTATCTTTTTCCCATTTTTCCTCCGAAAGTACAACTCCATTCCGGCATTGGGCAATATAGAGTACATCCTCGCCCCAATCCGGCGGAACCTTTAAGAATTCTCTTCTGTCCTGCTCTTCAGCCTGTCTTTCTTTTTCTTCTTTCTCTTTTTCTTCTGTTTCAGCGTTCTTTTCCGTCTCCACTCCTGTCAAAAGAAAATCCATGGTAACCGCAAAGTATTCTGCTAATTTGGGCAAAAAGGTAATATCCGGATAAGACTGCCCGTTCTCCCATTTACTGACAGCCTGCATACTTACCCCGCATATATCGGCAAGCGTCTCCTGACTGACTCCTTTTTCTTTTCTTAACCCTTTAATCACATTTCCGATTACAATTTCTCCCATAATTGTGCTGTTCCATCCTTTCTATCATTTCTTTTGTTTTTCAGCCTGTTCTTTCTTTGTCGCAACTTCTTTTCGGTTCACCGTATTTAAACTGTACTCTATTTTCCTTTACCTGAACAGCAATTATTAGTTGATTTTAACATATAGAAAACTCAACTACAAGTTGAATTACTGTTTTTTTCATTATTTTCTCGACTAAGACGAGGGAAAGGCTTATACTATTGCTGTTGATGTTTTACAAAAGTATCGTTTTACGGAGGAACCGGAACATGAAAACGGACAATCTTACCTGTTTTAAAAAAGGAATGCAGCATGGTATCCCTATATCCTTAGGCTATCTTGCCGTTTCCTTTACTCTCGGGATTGCTGCCAAAAACGCAGGCATGACCGCTTTCCAGGCAACCATTACCAGTATGCTTGTCAATGCTTCTGCAGGACAATTTGCCGGTTTTACCCTGATTGCTGCACAGGCAGGTTATTTGGAGATGGCAGTAATGATTTTAGTGGCAAACGCCCGTTATTTACTGATGTCATGCTCCTTAAGCCAGAAGCTTTCTCACAAAACAGGATTGCTTCACAGGATGCTTATCGGCTTCGATGTAACCGATGAAATATTCGGTGTTTCCATGGCGTTCCCCGGAAAGTTGAATCCATTTTATACCTACGGAGTAATTGCAGTAGCACTTCCGGGCTGGTCGCTTGGCACCTGCCTCGGTGTACTTTGCGGAAATGTCCTCCCTCCAAGCGTGGTCAGCGCCTTAAGCGTAGGCCTTTACGGGATGTTTCTTGCTATAATTATTCCACCTGCCCGCAAAAACAAAATTATTGCCGGTTTAATTGTAATTTCCATGTTATTAAGCTTTTGCTTCGCAAAGCTTCCGGTGCTTTCCTCCCTTTCATCAGGAATACGCATCATCATCCTTACGGTATTCATTTCCGGCATTGCCGCCCTCCTCTTCCCCATACAGGAGGAGTCCGACACCACCAATACCTAAAATCCAAAACCATTGTAGCCGGTTTTTACCGGTACCTTTATTGGATAATCCCAATTTTAACTAAGGAGCTTCATTATGAATCATAACGTTTACATATACATTTTCATCATGGCAGCAGTCAGCTACCTCATCCGTGTTCTTCCGCTCACCCTTATTCGTAAGGAAATAAAAAATAAAACCATCCGTTCCTTTTTATTTTATGTTCCTTACGTCACCCTTGCCGTCATGACCTTCCCTGCCATTCTGGAGTCCACCAACAGCATGTGGTCAGGTCTCCTGGCCTTGCTAATCGGAATCATCCTTGCATGGTGCGGCAAAAGTCTCTTCCAAGTAGCCGTTTTCTCCTGTCTCGCTGTATTCCTCCTGGAACTATTCCTCTAAAAAAGTGTCGCCCGGCGGCGACACTTCTAAGAGAATGCTCCGCATTCTCCCTAACCGCCGACACTTGGCTCGCGTACTTTTCTATCGCAAAAAGAGCGGTTCGATTACCCTGTAACTCGAACCGCTCTTTCCTATTTACCATTATTTCACTATCCTATTTTAATACTTCCCGAACTCTCCATCCAAAGAAATAATCTGCTCATTATAGTTACCTGAATTGTAACCACCACTCTTATCCTGTTCTGTCGCAAATCCACTCTGCATTCTTACTGCCAGTTTATAATTTGCCATAAGGTTTCTAAGATTTGCTGCCTGATTAGATAATTCTTCACTGGCTGCCGCACACTGCTCACTGGTAGCGGAATTGGTCTGTACAACCGTAGATACCTGACCGATTGCCTGATCAATCTGTGATACCGCGGTTGCCTGATCGTTCGAAGCATCGGCAATATTGCTGATAAGTGCAACAATCTTATCAATGGAATCTACAATTTCATCCAAAGACTGCGCTGTTTCTTCTGCCAGTTTCGTACCATTATTCACTTTACGGATAGAGTCTTCAATCATTTCTGCCGTTTCGCTTGCTGCAGAAGCACTCTTTGCGGCCAGATTTCTGACTTCCTCCGCAACTACAGCAAAACCTTTTCCGTGTACACCTGCTCTTGCTGCTTCAACGGCGGCATTTAAGGCAAGAATATTAGTCTGGAATGCAATGTCATCAATAACCTTAATAATCTTGGAAATAGTCTCGGAAGACTCGTTAATGTCATTCATAGCATGAATCATGGATTTCATTTGTCCATTTCCGGAAACTGCCATATCTTTTACATTATGTACCAAGCTGTTTGCTTCATTTGCCTCAGAAGCATTTGCTTTTGTACGTTCTGCAATTTCGTCCATGGAAGCTGTAACCTGTTGTAATGCACTTGCCTGCTCCGTAGAACCTTGTGCCAGTGCCTGACTTGCGTTTGCAACCTGCTCCGCACCGATTGTTACCTGCATAGTAGATTCTTTAATATTTCCGAGTGTCGCATTATTATCTGCAACCAGCTTCTGTAAGGCTTTTCCGAGAATATCCTTATCACTTCTCGGCTCTACCTTAATTGTTAAATCACCTTTGGAAATTGCCTCGGCAATTTTGGCCTGCTCTTTTACCGCAGATGCCATATGTGCAAAATCATCCATTAATGCCCCTAAGTCATCATCATGAATTTTACTGCAATCCACATCAATATCGCCAACTGCAAGCTTTTTAGATGCTTCCGAGAGTTTGGCAACCGGAACGGTAATCGCCTTAATCAAGGAAAGGCAATACAGAGTTGCAAGTATAAAGCTGATAACAAGGATTCCGATAATAATCATTCTAAGACCACTAATCTGTGTCTCAATCAAATCACTGGCTGCCTCAGATGCATCATTCATTTCTTCCAAAATCACATCAAATACTGCTTCCGCATTGTTGGCAGATGTTACACCTGTTGTCAGCAGTTCGTTTCGTGCACTTTCCAACTTACCATTATTGACATAGGAAATTGCTCTCTCTACAGATGCCTCATACTCTTCAATATAGGCAACGCATTTCTTATAATTATCTTCAATCTTATTATCATATTCATCCATTCTTTCAGCAAAAGCTGCAAGATGTTCATCTGCCTCTTTTATAGCTGTATTAATGCTTGTAATCTCAGACTGCTGTTTTGTCTCATTATCAGCATATAAATAAAGAAGATTACGCAGATGTACTTTTACTTCATTGAAGTTGCTGAACGCTTCGCTTAACTTCAACTCACCGACACCATAATTCTCATAACGTGACACATGAGCCCTGTTTGCCAGTGATGTAACCTCAATCCCCACCAAGGCAACCAACAGCATAAGAAGTAATAATACTCCACTAAAACAATATAATTTGGCTTTCACTGTCATATTCTTTATCGAAACTCTTTTCTTCATGGTATTTTCCTCCGTTTATTATTGTTCTTCCTCTTGTATCTCTTCAATAGCTTCCAAGTCTTCGTCTTTAATCAATTTCTCCGGGTCTAACAATAATTTCACTGTATCTCCCGTCTTTGCCAATCCATAAACATATTTGCTATGTTCATTCTCCTTATGTCCGAGTGTTGGCGGAGGTACAATATCATCATCCAATATGGTATCCACTTCCGCTATCTTTTCTACTATCAGACCAATGACCGTAGATTTTACGTTAATGACAATAATACACGTTCTGTCCGTATATTCTATCGGTTCCATTTTAAATCTTACCCGGACATCAATAACAGGGATAATCTTACCACGAAGATTTATCAAACCTTTTATGTAATCCTCTACTTCGGGTATTGCCGTTATCGGCTGCATTACAATGATTTCATTGACATAACTGATACTGATACCAAAGTATTCTCTTCCCGTCTTAAACGTCATGAATTTTCCTTTTTGGGAATCTTCTTCCAACAGTTCCTCTTTGATTTCTTCCGCCATGTACTAACTCCTTTCCTCGTCTTGTATTAATCCCGCAATATCCAGAATCAGTGCAATACTTCCGTCTCCAAGCTGTGTACAGCCTGACAATCCCTTTACTTTCTTGATGTAAGAAGGAATCGGTTTTACTACAATTTCCTGTTCCTGCAGCAATTTATCAATCAAAATACAAATCTGTCTGCCCTCATGTTCCAGTACAACAACAATACCATTTTCTACTTTTTCCTGCGAATCCGGTAATTGATACTTTTCATTCAGACGGATGAAGGGGTAGCACTCACCTCGTAAAACAATATACTCTTCTCCGTTCGGCTCCTGTACAATAGTATCCTCTCCGACTCTCACAAATTCCTTTATGGAAGCTGTTTCAATTACGAAAGAAGAACCTCCTACCTGCACTACAATGCCATTGATAATTGCTAACGTTAACGGAATAATAAGAGTCATTTCCGAGCCGGAACCTTCCTCACTGTTAATTTCAAGCCTTCCACCAATGGACTGAATATTCTTTACTACGACATCCATCCCGACGCCTCGTCCCGAATACTCCGTAATCACTTCCTTTGTGGAGAAGCCCGGCAAAGTAATAAAGCGGTATATTTCCTTATCCGAGAAATCGGTAATCGGTTTATTTCCAATCAGTCCGTTTGCCAATGCCTTTTCGTAAAGTTTCTCTTTCTTTAATCCTTTTCCGTCATCCTTTACACTGATGTAAACCTTTCCGCCCTCATTTTTGGCCTCCAGTATAATTTTCCCCTTCTCGGGTTTGCCAAGAGCAGTTCTTTCTGCCGGATTTTCTTCGATTCCGTGATCTACCGAATTCCTTACAAGGTGCATCAACGGGTCGGAAATGTGTTCAATAATATTTTTATCTACCTCGGTATTTTCTCCGACAACCTCCAGTTCAATATCCTTACCCAGTTTTCTGGACACATCAAAAACAATTCTCTTCATCTTCTGGAATACATTGGTAAGCGGCATCATACGCATAGACATGATGACTTCCTGAAGTTCCGTTGTAATTTTGGATAACTGCGCTGCCGCTTTTTGGAAATTACCAAGTTCCAGTCCCGGTACCTTTAAATCGGGATTTTGCAGTACCACTGCTTCCGCAATCACAATTTCACCGATTAAATCCATCAGTGCATCCATTTTTTCTACATTTACACTAATGATACTCTGTTGCTTAGGCTGGTTCTTCGCCAGTGTTTTTCCTTTTCCGGTTTCCTTTGCCTTAATAACATAATCACCGGGTACCGGATCTTTCTTTTCCACCTTCTCCGGTGGTTTTTCATCATCCAGATTAATGACAATGGGTTCTTCTCCCTGTGCAATTTCCGCCACCCCTTTACCGTATTCCTGTGACGAAATCTCTTCAAAATCAATCTTTTCTGCTTCGGAGCTGTCAATCAGCTTAATAATCTCTTCCTTCGTGCTCTTGGTCTGCAAAAGCATATGGAAGCCTTCCGCTAAAATAACATCTGCACTTGCCTCATTGGAGATGATATCCTCCGGTGTATACAGCAAATCCTCCGCCACTTCTTTTAAAGCATAGGTGGCAGAATAAGCACGGATATTACTCATCTGTGTATCATTTCGATAATGAATGGAAATCCGATAAAAACGACTGTCCTCACTCGCCACCGGAGCAATGTAAAATTGACTCGGTTCTTCATGTTTATTTTCTTTCGGAAGCCGGATTCCCTGTTCCTTAATCTCCCCTTTAATACGATTTAGAAATTCATCCAAAACCGTCAAAAGTTCACTTTCATCGCCGTCAGGTGATTCTCCGTCCTTAATCTTATCCAACTCACCTGTAATGAAGTCCGATACCGCAAGCACCTTTTCCACCAGTTCCAAATGGGGAACATTATCCGGATGAGACTCCCTTAAGTAGTAAAACACATCTTCCAACTTATGGGAGGTCTTTGTAATATTCTCATACATCATAATTCCCGATGAGCCTTTAATCGTGTGCATGATACGGAAAATTTCATTGATATCGGCATCATCAAAGCATTCTTCATCTTTTTTCTCTAAAATGATGCTTTCCAGTTTTTCCAAAAGCTGACCGCTCTCATACAAAAACATATCAAGCATTCCGTCAGTATTAAATTCTTCTGCCATATTTCCTCCATTCTAAAGGATTTTTTCTTCTGTCACTTAAATCAGCCCCAGCTTCTTTAATACCTTTTCAAATTTTTCCACATCAATGGGCTTTCCCGAATAGGCTTCACAGCCGAGTTCAAATGCCATCTTTACGTTTCGTTCCTCATTCAACGCAGTTGTCATGATTACTTTTACCCGTTTGTCCTTCGATATCATTCTCTGTGCCTCAATATCCCGGATTGCTTTCAACACCTGATAACCATCCAGAACCGGCATCATCACGTCCAGACAAACCAAATCATACGGTTCTCCGTCCTCCAGTGCCATCATGAAAGCATCAACTGCCTCCTCGCCGTCCACTGTCACATCACATTCCCCATATTGTGACAGGTACTTATCCATAAATTTGCGGCTGGCGAAATCATCTTCTGCCAATAAAATCTTCAACCTATTCTTCATCCTCGCCACACTCCTTTCTTTTCCTTATATACTCAACAGGCTGTATATCTTGCCCGCAATTGCCGACACTCCCAACTGATACTGCACCGCCCCAATATCAAAAGCCACTTTGGGCATTCCGTATACAACACAGCTCGACTCATCCTGCCCTACCGTCTGTGCGCCTGCTCCCCGCATTTCCAAAAGTCCTCTTGCACCGTCTCCGCCCATACCTGTTAAAATTACACCGATGGCATTTTTGCCTGCTGCTCTCGCAACAGACCGAAACAGCACATCTACAGACGGACAATGTCCGTTTACCTTTTCCGTTCCCCGGCATTCCACCTGATAATGGTCTCCAACCCTGACAAGGCGCATCTGCTTATCACCCGGTGCAATCAGTACCTGTCCCTGCACCACCCTGTCGCCTGTCTGTGCTTCCTTTACTGCCACTTCACACTGATTATTCAACCGCTCCGCATACATCTTAGTAAATCCGGGCGGCATATGCTGTACAATGACCACTCCCGGAATGTCTCTGCGAAACTTTCTGATGACTTCAAAAATTGCTTCAGTTCCTCCGGTAGATGCTCCGATTGCGATAATACGCTCATTTCCTGTGGTACTGACTTTACCGTTTTCGGGACCGGTTTCCACCCGCTTCATTCTGCCTACTTTTGCCGTAGAGGCAATTTTTACTTTTGTAACAAGCTCTTGTCTTAAAAAGTTATTTAACTGTGTCCTGTCCAAATTTCTCGGTTTATTTACAAAGTCCACCGCACCTGCTTCCAAGGCATCAAACACTTTGTCATTCAAAACGCTGATTACCACAACCGGAAGCGGATACTGGGGCATCAGTCTTCTCAAAAAATCAATTCCATTCATTCTGGGCAGTTCCACATCCAATGTCATCACATCCGGTTTGTACTGGATAATGGCATCCCTCGCTTCATAAGGATCTCCTGCCTGAGCCACAACCTGAATATTCGGGTCCGATTCCAAAACCTGCACCAACATATTACGGAACAGAATGGAATCATCCACAACTAGCACTTTTATTGGTTTCATCGTTCCATCCTCTACTTTCTATAAATAGAAGGCTCCACATACTGAAAATTTGTCCTATGTCTATCCAGCCCTTCCGTTGTTCCGATAAACAAGTAACCTCCCGGTTCCATAAAATCATATATTTTCTGAATCAATTGATACTTCGTATCATCTTCAAAATAAATCATCACATTCCGCAAAAATACAACGTGAAATTTTTTCCGAAAAGGGAACGGATTCATCAGATTAAACTGTCTGAAAATCACTTCCTTCTTCAGTTCCTCCTTCACCCTGTATTCATCCTCACTTAACTGCTTAAAATAGCGTTGCTTCCACTTATCCGGCAGCGGCTCTATCTGTTCTTTTAAGTAAACGCCCTTAGACGCATGCTCCAACACTCTCGTGGATACATCCGTAGCAAGCACCTTTGTATCCCATGCACTATGCTCAATACCGAAATAATCCATAAGAAGCATTGCCAACGTATATGGCTCCTCTCCGGTAGAAGAGGCTGCTGACCAAATCCTTAAATCCTTATCCGCGGCTGCTTTTACCTTAATCTGAGGCAACACCACCCGTCTCAGATACTCAAAATGTACATTTTCTCTCATAAAATAGGTATGATTGGTTGTCAGTACATTAATCAGATCTTTTGCCTCATTTCCTTCCGGATTGCTCTCTACCTTCGCCATATAGTCATCATAGCCTGTATATCCGTTCCGTAAAAGATAATTCTCCAGTCTGCCGCTTACCAGCACTCTCTTCTGACTCAAATCTATGCCATAGCGACTCTTCATATATGAAACAATTCGGTGAAATTCACTGTCTGTTATCATATTCTGCCTCCTGTGCCACACCAACCGTTTCAACGGGATTTTCTATCCGTTTCGGTTCCAAACATAATATAATGATATTCCTTTTGTTAATATTTGTCAATATTTCGCGCTTTATCCAGAAATATTTTGTACATTTTTTCTCAATAACCTACTTAATCTATCTTCATCTGCCGCCAAACCTTATTGAATACCTTTACAATATCAGGATCATAGACTTTTCCACTGTCTTCATTAATAATCCGAATGCTTTCTTCCAAAGAATAGGCATCTTTATAGCATCTCTTCCCGATTAAAACATCAAATGTATTCGCCAGTGTAGTAATACGTGCCTCCAGTGGAATATCCTCTTTCTTCAAATTCGGGTATCCGGTTCCGTCCCAATTCGCATGATGATATCTTGCAATTCTGATTGCCATTGCAAGGAAACGGCAGACACCTTTTCCGTTGCGGATTTCTTCCAGTATTGCTGCCCCCTCCTCCGTGTGTTTCTTAATAACCTCCATTTCCCACTCATCCAGACTTGTATTTTTTAGGAAAATGGCATCCGGGATAACAATATTCCCTATATCATGCAGTTTGGACGCTGCTTCAATAGTTTCAATAAACTCATCGGTTATCTGATTCTCAAATTCAGGTAAAAGCTGCAGACTCTGTGCCAGAAGTTTACAATTATAGCCTACATTTTCCAAATGGTTTCCGGTATTGGTATCTCTCTTCTCCACCACCTTGGCAAGCGCAAAAAGTACATTTTCCTGTTCTTCTTCAATCTGCCTTTTCTGCTCGTCCACAAGCTTTTGCATCATTCGGTTATAATCCGCCATTTCCTGTTTCATGCGGTAACTGTTTATCTGATTGTTAACCCGCATCACAACTTCAATCCGCTCAAACGGCTTCGGAATAAAGTCTACCGCTCCGGCTAAAAATGCCTGTTCTTTTTCTTCACCGGAATTCAATACTGTAATAAAAATAAAGGGAATATCCCTTGTTCTGGGACTACTCTTTAGCAGCTTACAAAACTCCAGACCATCCACGCCCGGCATAGACAAATCTGACAAAATAAGCTGTGGCATTGTCTCTTGAAGCAAGTCAATTGCTTCCTTCACATTCAATGCACAAAAGACCTCATAGCCTTCCTCTGTAAGTATCTTTTCCAAAATTTTCAAATTCACACTTATATCATCTACAATCAGTATTTTAGAAACTTCTTTTCCGTTGTATTCTGCCTCCATCTAAACACCGTCCTTTTTTACATGTCACCGATTTTTTCCTGCAGTGTCTCTTTCACTTTTTCATATGCATCCATGCTCTTTTCATAATTTTCCTTCCGAATTGCCATTTCCATACGAAATACCTGTTTTTTCAATTCATCATCACTCTTTGTAACCAACGTTTTAATCGTATCCGCAAGTGTCTCTGCTTTATCCCATGCACCCAGTTCAATGGAAAGAATCAGTTTATCCATTCTCTTCTTAATCTCTGTTCTATTCTCCTCTTCTCCGAACTGGAAAAAGCGTTCTCCGCCTTCCTGATTTTCCTCCTTGGTGAAATTACTCCATTTTTTATATACTTCACTCTGTTCCGGATTTTCATCTACAATCTGATTCGTATGAAGTTTTATGAAGAAAGAAAATGTACTGCCCTTTCCTTTTTCACTTTCCACATGAATGTTCCCATGCATCATCTCTACCAGTTGTTTTGTAATGGCAAGCCCCAGACCGGTTCCCCCAAAACGTCTTGTAATTGTAGCATCTACCTGGCTGAAGCTTTGAAACAGTCTGTCCTGTTCCTCCTTGGAAATACCGATTCCACTGTCTCTGACACGGAAAAACAATTCCATCTCATCATTCATCTGCTTCGTTTTACTAATGTCAACATTAATGTAACCTACAGAGGTAAACTTCACCGCATTGGACAAAAGATTATTCAAAACCTGATTGATTCGCAATTCATCTCCGATAAGTAACTGAGGAATATTTTCATCCACATCCACGCTCAGATGCAATTCTTTTTTATTTATCTCAGCGGTATGTGTGGCAATTACTTTATCTATTAATTTGTAAAAATCAAATTCTTTTTCCTCTATTGTAAACTTGCCCGCTTCCAGCTTGGAAAAATCAAGTATGTTATTAATAATAGCGGACATATTGTCACAACAGTATAAAATAACCTCTATGGTTTTACGCTGTTCCTCATCCTGCGCCTTGTCAAGAAGTGCCATTGCGTGTCCTCTGATTCCGTTTACCGGAGTACGCAGCTCGTGCGTAATGTTTGCATTAAATTCATTTCTTGCCTTGCGGCTGCTTTCTCCCTCTTCTTTTAATTTCCGAATTCGTACATCCGTATCCTTCTGCCCGCTGATATCCTCTGCCAGCAAATAATATATCCCTGTTCTTTCCATCGGAAAAGTTCTGATATTAACAGAGAAACAGGAACTGTTTTTTCGATACATGGCAGTTTCTTTTTCACTAGACAGCTTTTCTTTTTCAAAAGGAAAATATCCCCCGTCCTCCTTTTGAAATTCCTGTCTGAATATCTGTGTCATATTACACTTTACCAGTTCATCTTTCCCGTATTCCAGTTTCTCCCCTGCTTTTTTGTTTCCAAAAAGAATATCCCCACTCTCATTAAAGACAACCACCAATTCTATGGTTTCTTCCACAATTTGAGAATTTAACCATTCAAACTCCATAAGCCCCTCCCAATCACACCATTTTCTGTTATTTTAGTACCTTATTCCCATTTTTTCAAGGTATTCTGCGTAAAATGTTTGTATTTTCTTTGTAATATAATTAAAAAATCGGAAAATAGCGAAAAACTTCATGAAATGTAAGAATAAAAAGTGCCGCTCTGTAGCGACACTTTCAAGTTAACGATTTGCGTATATATTCCAAAAACTCCTTTGTTTGAGACCAATACTTAATTCCCCAATTTTCAAAATTCCATTCTTCCATATAATCATTACACTCGTAATCAATATAGTATAACTTATCTTCCTGTACCACAAAATTAGTTGGGAAATAATCAATGTTCATGTTAGCAGCGTATAAACATACACACATTTCTTTCATCTGCTCTATAAAATCCTGTTTTACCTCATTTCGCAAAACATAATCAAATATGGTATCTCCCTCTATATACTCTTTTAGAATCCTTTCATTTTTAATATCAACCTCTAACTTCTCCGGCATGCGGATTCCAATTTTTTTCAAACGTTCATAATCTTTAATTTCTGATTCAATTTTATTTCCAAACTGATAATAATCACATGGTTCATGGTGAATTTGTTTTAGCACATATTCCTTTGTTCCGTCAGTTACAAGATAGGAATACCCTCCTTTTCCGTGACCTAACAATTTTATGATTTCGTACGACTTTTCATTTACACACATCTCTTTCATTGCTTATTCCTCCTAACTATTAATGAACCTCCTGTAAGAAGCATATTATCCATATATCCGCGTGCAAAAATTATTTCCTGTTCCTGCAAATCAATTGGCATCTGTTGTCCACCTGCATTTATGTATACTTCAACAGTTACATCTCCCGGCCTTGCATAGCCGATGAGTCTGCTTTTTGTATTTTTCCATTGTATTTGGTCTCCTCTTAATGCCCTGTATTTTTTTCGAATACGAATAAGAGATTTAACCTCTGCCATAATAGCTTCATATTTACCACACTCAATATCTTCCCAGGGCATAGGCTTTCTGTTGTATGGTCCACATTTTCCGTCCATCGCAATTTCTGTTCCATAATAAATACAAGGTGTTCCGGGCATTGTCACAAGTATTACAAGCTGTTGAACAAAGGTGTCTATATTGTCGCATCTGGAATAAACACGTCCCACATCATGACTATCTAAAAAATTAAAAAGCACTCTGTTCACTTGCGACATATATAACGAATAACAACGATTTACAATATACATAAAATCTTTTGAATCCAGATTCTTATTTACAAAAAAATTATTGAGACTTTCCATAAAAGGATAATTCATAACCGAATCATACTCGTCTCCCTGAAGCCACTGAACGGAGTCATGCCATATTTCACCCAAAAGAAACAAATCCGGCTTAATTTGCTTTAATTCTCTATGTAGTTTTTTTATAAAAGAATGCGAAATTTCATTCCCTACATCAAACCTGATTCCGTCAATATTCCATTTTTCAATCCATTCCTTACACATTTGGCAAAGGTAATCTGCTACTTCTGTATTATTAGTATTAAGTTTTGGCATTTCATCTACAAATGCAAAGGAAAAGTAGGAATCATCCTCTTGTATAAAGAACCAGTCATAATATTTTGATGCTCTTTTGTTCTTCACCACATCTTTCCATGCAAAAAATTCCCGCCCGGAATGGTTGAATACTGCGTCAATCATCACTTTTATTCCCAAATTGTGAGCCGTATCTACCAGTTCCTTAAAAATTTCTTCTGTGCCAAAATCTGCATCAATCCTTTGATAATCCGTAGTATTATACTTATGGTCACTGGTTGATTCAAAAATAGGCGTAAGATAAATCCCATTTATCCCCAAATCCCGAAGATAGGTAAGCTTACTAAGGATCCCTCGAAGATTTCCCCCATAGGCCACATTATATTTCATATTCTCCGTAGTGTTCCAATCGGAAAACTGCTTTTTGCTTGAGGAATCCGGGATACGGCAAAAACGATCCGGAACAATCTGATACCAGAACGTATCTTCCACCCATTTAGGAGACTGATATAAATCAGAAGAATTCATCCACGCATACTTAAAGTATTGTTTCATAAAACCTTCCATTTCCATCTCATCATCCGTATACAAACCATCCTCAAGCAGATTTCGCTTCTCATCATTATCTGCAATTTCAAAATAATATTGTAATCTTTTGAATTTCGGTGAAACAATCGAAGTCCAAATCAGACAGTTCTTCAGTTCCATTGATACATTCATGGATGTCCTGCTTCCATACCACGGTCTTCTTCCTGACACACCGTTGATATATGGATCTTCATGTATCAGGTTGACTACCGTAATATCCTTATTTGTTCTAATGTTAATTACCAATTCCTTTTCATTTCGTGCATAGCAATCCGTATAGGCACACCTGTGAACGATTCCTTCCAAATTCATCTTTCCTCACCTCTAATTGCATTATATTATGCCATATGTTATAATTCTAGCATTATATCCTTTACTTTTTAACACAATCCTATTATCATGAAAAGGTGAACCAACATGACCAATACACTCCTGCATGAAACTAAAATTCACGGAACAATCGATTTTCCTTATATCGTATATCATGGGAAAATCCCGGATTTTATACATTCTTATCCCCTCCACTGGCATGATGAAGCAGAAATAATCTATGTTACCAAAGGATATGCCAAAATTACAGTCTGGTCCAATGCATACTATGTACAGGAAGGCGACATTGTAATTCTAATGCCCCATGTGATTCACTCCATAGAACAGATGGATTCCCATCATGCAGAATATTTTAATATTGTGTTTCATTTTTCCATTTTAGAAAAACCGGAAGAAAACAGCTGCTATCATAAATACCTTAAACCTTTCCTTTCTCACGAAAAAAGCGTAAACTGTTATGAAAGGAAGGGAACCGAATTAAATACCCAATTAACACCACTGATTCTTTCCTTAATTCAAAATAGGAGAAACAGTTATACAACTTGCGAATATCTTGTCAAATCCAACCTTTTTATGATTATGCATTATCTAAACCAAGCCTGTACAAACGCAGACAAAACCGCATTTCTTTTACAGGCAAATTATGACAAATTAAAAACTGCTTTGTACCATGTACAAAACAGTTTTTCACAAAACATCACCATAAAACAAGCTGCTGAACTTTGTGGTTTTTCAGAGAGCCATTTTATGAAATTATTCAAAGAACTAACCGGTATGAGTTTTACTGCCTATCTGGTTAATTACCGGCTGGAGATTTCTGCAAAACAATTAGCGGAAACGAAGCAGAAAATCATTGATATCGCCACCAATTGCGGTTTTAATAATCACTCCTATTTTACAAGAGCTTTTCTAAAGAAATATGGTGTTACACCTGCGCAATACAGACGAACTTTTGTACTCACGAATATAGAAAACGGAACTTCAAATTCGATTTGATTATACTGAAATCTCCCCAAAGTTTTAACATTTCTTGCTGAATCTCACATTTTATTATACCTCTGTTCCCGCGCAAACTAAAAAGCAGCCAAGTGTTCTTTACTTGACTGCTATGTAAATACTCAATTTTATTTGCTCGAAAAATTTAAATTCAATTTGTCATTGTCTTTTTAGCAATCTACGCTTAAATGCTTTTATTTTCTGTCCGTAACGACTTGTCACTATAATTCCTAAAATAACCAAACCGCATGCTGCACCTTCCATAAACTCTGAACTTGCCTTCACAGCATAAATCTCAATAAGTTCTGTGTGAGAGATTAGCTGAGAAACAAACCAAAGAATCACCCCGACCATTAACAACCAATGTATCTTTTGGGTATACTTTGATGTTTCAGTACTTGTGTAGTCAACCGCCTTTAATACTGTTTCTTCCAATTCTTTATTCATTTTCTCGCTTTTCCTTTCTCCATCAAGTAGTTCTCGAAGTTCAATTTCATAAAAGTCAGATATTTCAATCAGAATATCTAAGTCCGGCATATTATTTCCATTTTCCCAACGAGATACCGTTCTGTTTGATACGTTAACAATTTCTGCAAATTCTTCTTGCGTAAGTCCTTTTTCTTTTCGCAGTGATTTTAGAAATAGCCCTATTTTCTGCTGATCCAATAATTCTCCTCCTTCCGATAAAAAGCATACAAAAACAGCAAAAAAATAACCACGACACAAAGCGAGAAATGTCGTATTTACCTATTAGACATATGATGTCTTCTCTTTGCTTTTCTCTTTGATTTGCCTTTGTTTTGTAGTGCTCTGCCTCTATTTTATCATTTTCTCCGTAAACGCATGCATTATCAAATGTGCCACTTTCAAATTCCCTGCTATTAAAACAATACCAATCAGACCATAAACAAGCACCTGCCCATTTGTATAGGATAAAGTGTTTATGCTAATTACGAGAAGCCACATACTCAAGGGCAGACACAGTATGCCGGTAATGACGGCCGGTATATATTTTCTAATAACAATACACTGGCCAATGTGCACTAACAGATGAAATGTGTAAGCAATAAACGCGCCTAACCATAATCCATAGAAATCTGGTAATAATGCAAATCAGAAGACATATAAGCATTTCTTCCATTACTGCTGCTGTCATTCCTTCCGTACTGTACCGTTTGTATGTGTTGCTTATTCGAGGATATTTTTCACCCAATAAAGCTATGCTCCTTTTCAGCCATAGATGAAGCTATCATACATCATTTAACCGCAAATTATTTTCGTTAACGGACATTCCTCTATTTATCGCTATCTTCTTTATTTGTTTTATAGCCGAATCCATTGTACCTGATGTAGAAAAGCATACTATTTGTCCAACACTATCCTTATTAAGCTCTGACCAAAAGTTGCATAGACTTTTATCCGGTTTGCTCATATAGACACCACCACCTACAAATAATACATCTACGTACTCACTAATTGCACTATTTACCGTTTCTGCCTTTACGCCCAGACTATTTGTTATTACTTCAGCAACAGCCTTTGTATTACCACCTCTTGATTGATATCTTACCGCTATTTTCATATGTATCTCCTTACCCAAAGCATACTCTTGTGTCACTTTTAGAAACATGATAATATTTAAATACCCAAAAACAATAGTTCAAAAACAAGTGACACTAATTTAGAAAAAAGTGTCAGGAAGGAGAACGAAATGAATCCCTCACAAAACCCCAGTGCCGTTCGTTCCAAAAGTGTTTTCTGCCGAACAGATTGATTACGTCATTGCTTTTAATAACGGAGCTGTTTGGAATGTAATTATGAAATTGGCGGAGCATGATATGAAAGACTCTCCGGATACTATAAAAACAATACTTCTGAAATACTTAGCAAATTTATCTTTTTTTACCTGACATTTTTACCGGAAAACTATTGTTTTTGCAATATCATCGACAACAAAATCTATAAATTCTTCGATAATATCGCCTGACAAAAATCGATATTTTGATACATCTACTGTGTCCACATCATATTGTACATTTAATAAATGTTCTCTTTGTTGTTCGATATACACTCTCTTTACAAGCCCTCCCACATCAAATGCTTTCGCCGTTGAAAGCATTTCCCTGATGTTTTCCGTATTCTTACTGTTTTGATAAAGCCACCGGTCAATGCCTCGTGCTTCCTTGTAATAATCCTCTCTAAACACTTCAAGTTTCATTGGAGGCACATACTTTTTTTGAAGTTCCCTCCAAATATTAATATCGTTCCAATAATCCGTCAGGCAATGCACGCATAAACCAATTCCAAAATCTCTGTAATCTGTTCTTTCTTTCTCATCAATAACCGAACCCAAAAAACTTTTGATATTGCTACGCCATCTTTGATAATCCTGTGTGTCACTCCACTTCCCACACCCTGTAAACATATGCGAAATTATCTTCATAGTAATATCAAAATCCGGGTGCATATGCACGGAATCCGGTGCAACGGAACCAAGAACAAATTCCGCAGCATTTTCTATTTGCGGAATTTGTTCCAGCAGTCTGTAAGCAACTTCCATATGAATCATCTGATAAGCCATAACATCATACCTCCGTAAACCTCACGTTCTCTGTAATCATATTTACTTCCCCAACTAAGATTTTATCTCACCTACAAGATATTCTTTCATTACCCGGAACCGGTGCCAGCATTCCAGACAGACTGTTCATTCCTCTTTGTCTTCACAAACTTTTTCATAATCCTTTTCTTCCATCTCAAATTTGGAATAAAAAATCATCTAATATACCTGCTCCCATTCATCTCTTAATATTCCGTACAAACATGTATCTGCCCAAATAGGATCCCCTAATGCATCATATTTAAAATAGATATGTTTCTTCAATTCTCCTTCTTTACGCATTTTTAATCTTTCCAGCAATTTTCCGGATTTGACATTTAAGGAATCACATCTTGCAGTAATTCTGCGTATCCCTTGTGTTTTAAAGGCAAAATGAATCAAAGCACCGGCAGACTCCATTGCGTAACCTTTCCCTTGATATTGAGGATTAAAGAAAAACCCAATTTCCATGGCATCAAATTCACCCTTTTCATAAATGAGTTCTCCAATAACCTTGGAATTATCTTTCAAGCAAACCGCAAGAATATCATCCGTTCCCACTCTCTTTTTTACCTCAATTTTTGCCATTTCTTCATTATATTTCTCATACGGCGAATACTTTATCACGTCTTCGTCTGATAAATATTCCAATATGTCTTCCCAATCATTTTCTTTAAAATTCCGTATAATTAATCTTTCTGTAACTATTTCATTCATTGTTTTTTCTCTCCCAAATTATCTTTTTTCTTTCCTAAAACAATTTCTACAAATCGGCTACATAGAGTATACCATTCATAAAGGTATGGAGCAATACGCTGAAAATCAAATAATTTCCACATCCTTTCTCTGAATTAACTTCTTCCTCAGAGTACCTGACTTTTGAAACTAAAAAGGACTAAATCCTTTTTAACTTGTCTTTTTCAGCAAAATATTTATGTCATATTTTATTCCACAAATAGAATATTTTTATTGACATAAAGACACCTTTGTATTATGATTAAATCAACCTCTATATTCCATAAGTGGAATACGCATTACATAAGTAAAAAAAAGGGAAGGCATGGTTATTGGTATGTTGAAACATGGTATTTTAGGATTATTATCTTATTACGACCGAACCGGTTATGAAATTATGGAAGTTTTTAAAAACTCACTTTCGTTTATGTGGAACGCAAACACAAGTCAGGTATACAGAGAACTTCAAAAATTAAAGGATAATGGCTTTGCAGAAGTAACAGAAATAGAACAGACCGGAAAACCAAATAAAAAGGTTTATTCCATCACGGCAAAAGGACGAGAAGAACTGATAAATTGGATTTCCGACTTTGATAATATAAAATTCCCTAATTTCCCGATTTTGATGAAAATTTTTTTCGGAGGTATGCTCTCTAAAGAAGATGCTATAACTGCACTGACCCAAATCAAGCAAATGCACATAGGCAGATGTACTGATATAGATAATTTAACGCCCTTGTTAAATCTCTATAAACGTGACACAGCTAATGATACTTATGCCATGTTTTGGGATATGACTGTTGATTTTGGAACAGGATATGCAGAATTTGTCATTAGCTGGTGTGATAAATGTATTCAAAAAATTAAGGAGGAACAACAATGAAAGTATTAGTTTTAAATGGCAGCCCCAAAAAGAACAGTGACACAATGCAACTTACTAACTCTTTTTTAGAGGGTTTAAATGTCGCAGGAAGCAATGAAATAGAAATTATAAATGTAATTGACAAAAACATAGCCCCTTGCAGAGGCTGCTTTGGATGTTGGCAAAACGGAGACGGAAAATGCGTTATCCAAGATGACCAAAATGAAATACTCGATAAATATTTGAAGGTTGACCTTGTAATTTGGAGTTTCCCACTTTACTGCTTTGGTTTCCCTTCTCATATCAAAGCAGTTTTGGACCGTATAATTCCCTTTGTTAAAATGGATATGGTAGAACATAATGGAGAAGTATCCCATGTCGCACGAGTTGACCTCGGCAGAATAAAATACATCATTATTTGCGGTGCCGGATTTCCTGCATCCGATAGAAACTTTGAAGGTGTCAGCATTACCTGCGATAAATGTTTCCCTGCCTGTACCAAAATCTTTGTTCCGGAAACACCAATGCTCAATATTCCCAATGCAAAACCTATGGCAGATGTAAAGAGAAATCGTTTTAAAGAAGCCGGCATAGAATTTTTCAACAATGGTTGTCTCACAAACGCTACTATTACCGAACTGGAATCTTTAATGATTCCAAATGAGGATTATATTAAAATGGTAAATGCATAATACCTGTTCCTTCTTCTGTCTACTTTTCTATCATTTTAGATCAGCATATCTGTTATAAAACGGAATGATTATTAATTTTACAAGCAAAAAGAAATTATCATATGTAAGTTCATCTTCTGCATTACAATATATGCATTTCATTTTTATCGCCTCCATTCTACTTACTTTATCTCAAATAAAAAGGGCTACGCAAAGTAGCCCGATGGGAATTGCAGGATTCGAACCTGCGGCGTCTTCATGTCATATTAGCCTTTACTTTCCAACATGCTCCTGCATATTTTTGTACAAATTCCCGGAACTGCCAGTACCCACCATAATGCTCTTTACTGTTGTTCTTATTGTCATAATCGTACCTCCTGATGCAATAAATCTAAACTGATATCCACTTTTAATCTTTTGAGAATACATGACAGAGCAACATGAAAAAATGCAAGCTAATACTCCTAACCATGACTATGTAATTTTCTATATCTTAATTCCTAACTGTCGCATCATATAATACAGATTATTTGTTCTAACCCCGAAGTCTTTTGCAACATCTGGTATCTTTGCATTTTTATTCGGAGTCTTCGGGCTCAAACCACCTGATGGTACTTCTGCTGTAATGATTGTATAATCGTTTACCGCAGCAGCTGCAATCAACCAAGGGTCTGCAATATGTCCGGGAGCCCAAGCTTGTAAAGCCTGTTCCTTATACAAACCACAACTTTGTACATACTGCAAAACTTCCTGATACTTACTGATAATCTCTGGCGTAACATGGTTACAGATTTCAAACCCATTCTGCTTACCTACCCAATCAGCTAAATCATCTCCACCTTTATCAATTTCGTCCTTTACCATATCAAGCAACACCAGTTTTCCTAACTCAGTACGCTTCGACAGCTCGTCCCAATAGCTTGGTATCAAATCAAACGCATAATACTGTCTATATGGCGCCATAAAGGAGTTGGAATCAATTAAAAACTTTTCTTCTACCATTCCACAACTCCAAGACGCTGTACCACATCAGAAAATGTCTTGCGGCTTGTATTTGTCAGACGATATGCTTCTGTATAAGAATTTCTACCCATATTGATGCTTTCACATAACGCTCTTACAAAGCATCCATCTAAACGAGAACCCATGGTATTATAATAATTACCACCAGAACTCTCTTTGTTCTCTTTCATCTGATTGTAATTATCAATTGCAGTCTGAACTACTGTATTATACACATCCTGCTTTATCTTCTTACAATCCATCGCTTTTCTTGCAACAACAATCTCACCACAACGGAAACACTTCGCCAACTCAGTAATGGTTACATACACATCCATATCAATATCGCATGCATTCCATTTATTCAGAAATACATCCTTTGGTACAATTAATTCTCCAGCCACTGCATTACACATTACTTCCGTGGCACTCACACCATCCACACGATTTCTTCTGTCATTAAACAAATCATCTTCACCAAGCCAGATATGAGCCATTTCATGTAGTAAAGAGAATAACTTAGCACCATTAGAATCTGCTGTATTAATGAATATAAGCGGAGCCCATTCATCTACCATAGCAAACGCTCTGAACTCATTTACATCCAATGCACGATGTGTATTCTTTCCTACCACACCGCTCATCATCACAACTACACCACATTCTTCCAGCTTTCCTCTGATATAGCTGAAAGCTTCTCTAGAGTCCTTACATTTCTCGTACCAAGTATCTTCTAATTCTAAATCCTTACGAATTCTATCAACGATAACACTGGCATACTTAACACCCTTCATACAACCAACAACAGGCAACACATCAAAACCCAGCTCCTGTCTGTAATCCTTCATCCAATCCTGAACACTTTCCATTTCGTGAATCGTATCAATCAGATTACGACTTGGATTAGCAAGCTGAATACTATCTACAGTACGATATTCCAGTAATTCAATCTGCTCTACTGGTGGTGTCTGCAAGAAGAAATATCCCAATGGAATATTGGCTTTCTTACTAAAATCCTCTATCTGATTAAAGGTCGGAGTCTTAGTACCATTAAGCCACTGTGTTATGTTGTTCATCAATTTATCGCCAAGTTTTTCTTCTTGTGTTTGACTTAAAGCCCAGCTAATTATTTCTGGCTGAATATTCACATTCACTGCTGGCATTGGACTACCTCCTTCCAATCAAACTTTTCTACAATAATTATATCAAAAAAAATCAGATTTGCATCAACTTTCTAAAAAAATCCCACTACCTACATTTCTGTAAATAGTGGGAAAAAAATCTTATATCAGTTTACAAAAATCAAGCATTACACGAAATAAATAGCATTCTCCTACTTATTTGCAATAGCTGCCTGAGCTGCTGCCAAACGTGCAATCGGAACACGGAACGGTGAGCAGGAAACATAGTCCAAACCAATCTTATGGCAGAATTCAACGGATGAAGGATCTCCACCGTGCTCTCCACAAATACCGATATGAAGGTTCGGATTAACCGGCTTACCAAGCTTAATGGACATTTCCATTAATTTGCCAACACCTGTCTGGTCAAGTTTTGCAAACGGATCGTTCTCGAAAATCTTGGTGTCATAGTAAGCATCTAAGAACTTACCTGCATCATCACGGGAGAATCCGAATGTCATCTGTGTTAAGTCGTTTGTACCGAAGCAGAAGAAGTCAGCTTCTTTTGCAATCTCGTCAGCTGTGAGAGCAGCTCTCGGGATTTCAATCATAGTACCTACTTCATATTCTAACTTAACGCCTGCTGCTGCGATTTCAGCATCTGCTGTCTCAACAACAATCTTCTTAACATATTTTAACTCTTTGATTTCACAAACAAGCGGAATCATGATTTCCGGTTTTACTGTCCAGTCCGGATGAGCTTTCTGTACTTCGATAGCTGCACGGATAACAGCCTTTGTCTGCATCTTAGCGATTTCCGGATATGTTACGGCAAGACGGCATCCTCTGTGTCCCATCATCGGGTTGAACTCATGTAAGGAGTTGATGATGTTCTTAATTGTTTCAACAGATTTGCCCTGTGCATCTGCCAGTTTCTTGATGTCAGCTTCTTCAGTCGGAACGAACTCATGAAGAGGCGGATCAAGGAAACGAATCGTAACCGGGTTACCTTCCAATGCTTCATATAATGCCTTGAAGTCTCCCTGCTGATAAGGAAGAATCTTCTCTAATGCTGCTTCTCTTTCTTCTACTGTATCGGAGCAGATCATTTCACGGAATGCTGCAATTCTGTCTTCTTCGAAGAACATATGCTCTGTACGGCAAAGACCGATACCTTCTGCACCAAGTTCACGAGCTTTCTTAGCATCTGCCGGTGTATCAGCGTTTGTTCTTACTTTCAGTTTTCTGTATTTGTCAGCCCATGCCATAATTCTTCCGAATTCGCCTGCGATAGTAGCATCAACAGTAGGAATCTGACCTTCGTAAATATTACCTGTAGAACCGTCAATGGAAATGAAATCTCCTTCTTTGAAGGTTTTGCCGGCTAATGTAAACTGCTTATTTGCTTCATCCATAGCAATATCGCCGCAACCGGATACACAGCATGTACCCATACCACGAGCAACTACGGCTGCGTGAGATGTCATACCACCACGAACGGTTAAGATACCCTGAGAAGCTTTCATACCGGTAATATCTTCCGGTGATGTTTCCAGACGAACAAGAACAACTTTTTCGCCTCTTGCGTTCCAATTTTCAGCGTCTTCTGCCGTAAATACGATTTTACCGCATGCAGCACCCGGAGATGCACCAAGACCTTTACCCATCGGAGTAGCAGCTTTTAATGCTTTTGCATCAAACTGCGGATGTAATAAGGTATCCAAGTTACGAGGATCAATCATAGCTACTGCTTCTTCCTCTGTTCTCATACCTTCATCTACTAAATCACAAGCAATCTTTAAAGCAGCCTGTGCTGTTCTCTTACCGTTTCTTGTCTGTAACATGAACAGTTTTCTATCCTGAATGGTAAATTCCATATCCTGCATATCTCTGTAATGATTTTCCAGAGTAGAGCATACGTTTTTGAACTGTTCAAATACTTCCGGCATAACTTCTGCTAAGGAAGCAATCGGCTGAGGTGTACGAACACCTGCAACAACGTCTTCACCCTGAGCGTTAATTAAGAATTCACCCATGAGCTTTTTCTCACCCGTAGCAGGATCTCTTGTGAAAGCAACACCTGTACCTGATTCATCAGACCAGTTACCGAATGCCATTTCCTGTACGTTTACAGCTGTACCCCAGGAATACGGGATATCGTTGTCACGACGATATACATTTGCACGCGGGTTGTCCCAAGAACGGAATACAGCTTTAACAGCACCCATCAACTGTTCCTTCGGATCATCCGGGAAGTCCTGACCGATTTTTTCTTTGTATTCAGCTTTGAACTGATTTGCTAATTCTTTTAAGTCATCTGCTGTCAGGTCAACGTCCTGTGTAACGCCTCTGTCAGCTTTCATTTTATCGATTAATTCTTCAAAGTATTTTTTACCAACTTCCATTACAACGTCGGAATACATCTGAATGAATCTTCTGTAGCAGTCACGAGCCCATCTCTCATTTCCGGTTTTCTTAGCTACAACTTCTACTACTTCTTCATTTAAACCAAGGTTCAAAATGGTATCCATCATACCGGGCATGGATGCTCTCGCACCGGAACGAACAGATACAAGTAACGGATTCTCAAGGTCACCGAATTTTTTGCCGGTAATCTCTTCCATCTTTACGATATACTCGTTAATCTGTGCCTGAATTTCATCATTAATCTGTCTTCCGTCCTCATAGTACTGTGTACAAGCTTCTGTTGTAATTGTGAAGCCCTGAGGTACAGGAAGTCCAAGGTTTGTCATCTCTGCCAGGTTTGCACCTTTACCACCTAAAAGTTCACGCATATTAGCGTTACCTTCACTAAATAAGTAAACCCATTTTTTTGCCATTTGCTTTTTCTCCTTGAATATTTTTATTGATAACCGGCTGCATGTGTCAAAAAATTCACAATCCAAGCAAAAAACGAAGCGCTTGGTCAAGGAAACTGTCCAATGCGCGGTTATCATCTGCAAATATTATAGCATAAGCGCCCATTCGGTGCACCATGATTTTGTCCTTTTGGTCATTTTCGGTAATGTTGCCTAATCTTTTCATTTTCATCACTTTAACGCATTAAAATGTAAGCAATTACATCTTGGCTTTGTCTTTGTATGAAAGACGTTTGTTTTTGGTTGGCTTATTTTTTTTGCATTCGGATTTTGTCGTTTTGTGCAATTTATACAAATGTCGAATGTCTGGTTCTGTTTAGTGAGACAAAATATCAAAAAAGCCCCTGCTTCAACAAAAAGATTTGTCAAAGCAGGGCTTTCTCTATTCCGTTACCCGACGTAGTACAAATTTTCAAACACTTCCGAGTCGTGGTATTCTACTCCATCCACTTCCAAGTAATTTCCGTCCTTTAAATAAATCCATCCCGAAACCCCGTCCGAGCGGAAGAACTGCACCCAGTTTTTATTGTCCGTTGTTCCGAAAGAAATGACTTCCTCCGAAGGCTCAACAATCCTCTGCTCCGCCTCCGGCTCCGGCTCTGCATACACAACAACAGGCTTGACCTGCCTGGTCTTTTCCTGCATAACAGCATTCACATACGGATAATACCATTCTTCCTCAGGATGTTCTAATCTTTCATTCTCCAGCACCCATGTAAACGGAGCATTCCATGACTGCAAAACAGAAAGTCTGCCGGAAGCAATCACCGTTCCGTCACCCTTTACGGCAGGAGTACTGTCCGAGGGTACTTCTCCGAGATAAACCAGTTCTCCCGCTTCATAACGGATAAAATGATATACCGGGTCGGCACTTTCTCCATAATCCAAAATGACAACTTCATAACCGGAATCCGTACTGTCCAAATCCGTCAGATAATAAGCATCGGCACAGGGATTCACTAAATCCGCAAACGGGAGCGCTTCATCATTACGCCATGCTGCTGCATATTCCGGTTCTCCGTTTTCCGAAACAGTCTGTACCAAAAAAAGCACTTCACTATGTATGCCATCAAAAGATTGCACTTCATACAGAATTTCTTCCTTATTTCCGTCTCCGTCCAAATCTACGGCACAGGAGCAACCTCCATGTACTGCTATTATTTTACTTTCCCCGGGGAACTGCCCATCAAACTCATCTTCGGCAAATATCTCACCTGTCTGCCCGTTTTCTTCCTCCTTCGTCCCAACCGTTTCACTTTCCGATTCGCTTTCCGTCTCTGTCTCCTGTTCGCTTACCTCTTTGGCTTGTTGCATCTCTTCCTGTTTCTTTTGTTCCTCATTTAACAGCTTCTGCTTCTCAAAACAGTTTAAAATCACTTCTATATCATAAGATTCTTCTTCCAACTGATAAAAGAATCCACCGTAAGCAATCGTTTTTCCGTCTTCGGAAATCTGCATGGAATCCACCGGCGTTTCTCCATCCAAAAAAATAAGTGAATAAGCTTTATCCGTAAAATTTCCGCCCGACTGTGTCTGTACAAAAACCAAGTCATCAAATACAGACATACATTCTTTGGTATCTCCCTCATCCAAAACCACATCCTCTTCTCCCCTCACAGATGCAAGTTTTACATTGGTATAGGGTTTCTCCAATGCCGAAACCTGAAATGTATGCTTCTCCCCACAAGCATCCAAAAAAACAACAACCGAAAGCAGCAGTAGCAAAAAGATACTGCCTCTTATTTTTCTTTTCATAACACTCCCTCTTCACCTTCTTAACTTTTCCTAATTATAATAGAAGAAGCTCTTTTGTTCAACTGTCACTTTTATTTCGTCACCGCTTTCTATTCCTCTTCACTCTGCATCCGGGTTTTCACATCTTCCACAAAGTGTTTCCATTCCTCTTCATTCTCTACATAATATTTAGGACAAAGCTTTCCGCCCTCATCATAATGTCTTCGCAAGTCTTCTGCCTTCAATCCATATTTTTCCAGCAAAAGGGCAGAAAACTGCACCAGTGTTTCATAGGTTTTCTCCGTAAACTGCCCATTTTCATTCACATAGCAACACTCAATGGAAATGGAATCCTGATTTCGTCCCGCAACTGCATAGGCAATTTCATCTAAAGGAATACACTGAACAATTTCTCCCTCGTACCCGATAATAAAATGCGCACTGGCAGAGGTTTCATGTGTTTCGGCAAGATTCTCAAAATAACTTCTGTTCTGCGCTGCACTGGTTCCCGGGTTTGCCGTGTAATGTACAAAAATATTTTTTACCTTCTTTAATTCCTCCGCCGGTCTGGAATACTCATTTATCGTAAGAAAATCCTGTGTACAGCTAATCCCCTTCTGCTCCAGCATTGTTATCATATCTTCCATGTTCCAGTCTTTCCCTTTTTGGAACCAACTGCCTACTACCGTCCGCAATTCTTCCGCCTTTCCCCCGGTAGTTTCTCTTTTAAAAAGAACGCTGCAAATTCCCAGGGCAACACTTCCCACAATAATGCAGAAAAAAAATGCGCAGACAAACCGCGCAATAAATACCTTTCTTCTCCGCTTTTTCCGACGAAGTTCTCTCGCTCGATTATTCGTGTCATAATCTCTTTGCCTTTCCCCGCGATTAGACGCTATATTTTTCTGCCTCTGTCTGCTTGTCCGTACCTGATTTCCATGTGCTCTTTCCGGCTGTCTGTCTCTCTTCCCATAAGAAATAATATCAAATTCTTCATCCCTTCTGTATTCCATTACTGCTCTCTCTTCCCCATCTGTTTTCTTTTTATTTCCGACAGCTCTTTTCCTGCGGAACAAAACTGTCAAAAATAAACCAGTCAAAATTTTCTTTCGCTGCTTTTAGTTGCTCTTCATTTTTTATTGTCCACCCTGCCGCTGTAGCCCTATAAAGATAGCGGCATAACCGTCTCGATATATTTTTCGGATACTTATGGTTATACGCAATAAAATCCGGTCTGGTTAAGAAATTCATGGTCATATAATGCAACAAAAAATAAAAGGGGCCCTTTGCCGTTCCCTCTTTCCGAAAATGATCGGCAAGCTGTCCTCTGACAATTTCCTTACGATTTTTCCGATACCAGATTAACCCAAGCGGATTAAAAGATTCTATCGCATATGCTCCCTGATAACGACTCAATATTTTATCCGCAACCGGACATACCGAATAATCCAACCATTCAATTTTGAGTTCTACAATAATCGGTACTCTGCCGTCAATCACCTTCAGAACTTCTTCCAGCGTTGGAATATGCTCTTTAGATTCAAATAACGTAAACTGCCGTAATTCCTCATAGGTATACTGCTCAACCTTACCGTCTTTTTTACAGGCTCTTTTCAATGTAAAATCATGAAAAACAACCGGAACCTTGTCCTTCGTAAGCTGCACATCCATTTCAATGCCGAATCCTTTTTCCACAGCCTTTTGAAAAGCCGGAAGAGAATTTTCCGGAGCCTGCGATTCATTATCAAACAAACCTCGATGTGCAAAATAGCCGCCCTTAAAAGAAGTCTTGTCCGGTCTGTGAAACATCCTTGGCATAATTGCAAACAAATATAAAAGTACTAAAAAAAGAATGATAAGTCCGATTATTAAATAAGTCATTGTTTTGCCTCTTTTGTTATTTTATTATCAAAAACTTCAATTATTGTTATTATACACCTGTACTCTTTTATTTCCAATGAATATATTCTTAATAATTTCTTTATCTTCCGCTGTCTAAATATTACAAAATTCATTTCTCCCCTTCCCTTTACTACTTATTTTCCTTGAAAATTCAAAGGTTTTATGTATAATAAGAAGAGTGGCTTTAAATCGTGAAAATATAGGAAAACAGAGGTTTTAAAATGATTAGTGCAAATAACGTAACATTACGAATCGGTAAAAAGGCTCTCTTTGAGGACGTAAACATCAAATTTACGGAAGGAAACTGCTATGGATTAATCGGTGCAAACGGTGCCGGTAAATCCACTTTTTTAAAAATTCTTTCCGGTCAGCTTGAAACGACAAACGGAGATGTCACCATCACTCCCGGTCAGAGACTTTCCGTGTTGGAGCAGGATCACTTCAAATATGATGACTACCCGGTTATGGACGTAGTCATTATGGGAAATGAACGTCTCTATCAGATTATGAAAGAAAAAGATGCTATTTATGCAAAAGAAGATTTCTCTGACGAGGACGGTATCCGTGCCAGCGAACTGGAAGCCGAATTTGCGGAAATGGACGGTTGGGAAGCAGAGTCCAATGCGGCTATGCTTTTGAACGGTCTTGGTATCGACACCGACATCCACTATGCACAGATGTCCGGCTTAACAGGTAACGACAAGGTTAAGGTTCTGCTTGCAAAGGCATTATTCGGTAATCCCGATATTCTGCTTTTAGATGAGCCTACCAACCACTTGGATCTGGATGCCATTGCATGGTTAGAAGAATTTCTGATTAATTTTGAAAATACGGTTATCGTTGTTTCCCATGACCGTTATTTCTTAAATAAAGTATGTACCCACACAGCGGACATTGACTATGGTAAAATCCAACTCTATGCCGGTAATTATGACTTCTGGTATGAATCCAGCCAGCTTCTTATCAAGCAGATGAAGGAAGCCAATAAAAAGAAGGAAGAAAAAATCAAGGAATTACAGGAATTTATTTCCCGTTTCTCCGCAAACGCTTCCAAATCCAAGCAGGCTACCTCCAGAAAGAAAGCATTGGAAAAAATTGAATTGGATACCATTAAGCCTTCCAGCAGAAAATATCCTTATATTGATTTCCGACCGGAGCGGGAAATCGGAAATGAAGTGCTTGCCGTAGAAGGCATCAGCAAAACCATCGACGGCGTAAAGGTACTTGATAATATTTCCTTTATTGTAGGACATGATGACAAAATTGCCTTTGTAGGCAGCAATGAAATTGCAAAGACTACCCTGTTCAAAATTTTGATGGGCGAAATGGAGCCGGACAGCGGAAGTTATAAATGGGGTGTAACGACTTCTCAGGCATATTTCCCGAAAGATAACACCGAGGAATTTGATAACGACCTGACTATCGTAGACTGGCTGACCGGCTACTCTCCTGTAAAGGATGTAACCTATGTGCGCGGTTTCCTTGGACGTATGCTTTTTGCCGGAGAAGACGGCGTAAAAAAAGTAAAGGTTTTATCCGGTGGTGAAAAGGTGCGTTGCCTGTTATCCAAAATGATGATTTCCGGTGCAAACTGTCTGATATTAGATGAGCCTACCAACCATCTGGATATGGAATCCATTACTGCTTTAAATAACGGCTTGATTAAATTTTCCGGTGTGGAGTTGTTCTCCTGCCACGATCATCAGTTTGTTCAGACAACGGCGAACCGAATTATGGAAATTTTACCGAACGGTACACTGATTGATAAAATTACTACCTATGACGAATACCTTGCAAGCGATGAAATGGCTCGTAAAAGAACTGTATTTACCGCAAACAAGGAAGATGATGAAAATTAATTTCGAGGTTTTATGAATATTGTAGATTTACACGTTCACTCCAACAAATCCGACGGCAGCTTCTCTCCAACAGAATTAGTTGAGTATGCTTTGGAAAAAGGACTTAGCGCCTTTGCTCTCACCGACCACGATACAACAGAAGGGTTGGATGAGGCAATCAATGCGGCAAAAGGCAGGAATATCGAGGTTATTCCCGGTATTGAATTTTCTACGGAATATGAAGGTAAGGACATCCACATTGTCGGACTCTACATCGACTATCATAGCGTGGCTTTTACGAAACATATTCAGCATTTCGTGGATTCCCGCACAGAAAGAAACAGAAAAATGTGTGCTAATCTGAGCAAAGCGGGCATTGATATCACATATGAAAAACTGCTTGCTGCTTTTCCGGATGCTGTCATTACAAGAGCACACTATGCAAAATATCTGTTGGACACCGGTGTTGTCAAAAGTATGCCGGATGCCTTTGCCAAATATGTTGGTGACCACACCAAATATTTTGTACCGCGTGAAAAAGTCACTCCCATGCAGGCAATTCAGCTGATTTTGGATGCCAACGGAATTCCGGTACTTGCTCACCCTACTCTTTATCATATGAGTGACAAACGTTTAGAGTTGCTTCTCTACCGCTTAAAGGAAGCCGGTCTTATAGCGATGGAATGCATCTACAGTACCTACACTCCTTCCGAGGAGCGGCACATGAAAGCACTGGCAGATAAATACGGACTGCTTCCAAGCGGTGGCTCGGATTTTCACGGTAACACCAAACCAAAGCTGGATTTGGCAATAGGCTATGGTTCGTTAGAAATTCCCGAAGAAATTTTAATCAATCTGAAAAAGACATTACCCGGAAACGCGGATTCCTCAAAGTAAATCACAGCGTTTAATATAAAAAAGTGAAGGGAAGACAATCACCTCAGCACTTCTTCCCTTCACTTTCTTTATGATTTTTTGCCGGAATTTATCCTTCCACAATCAAATATCTTCCGTCACCGATATCGAATACTTCGTCCGCCTCTAAAATTTCTTCCTCATCGGCGCCTTCCATATCCACACCTTCCTCTTCAAAAAATTCCCATACTTCCTTTACGGAGTTTACTACTACTGCCATACATTCCTCTAAGAAATTTTCGGCTTCTTCCTCCGTTTCCGCTACCTTCTCGGGAAATAACTGTAACTGGTTTTCCAAAAAGCACTGCAAAACCGCATCATCAAATTCGTGCATATGCATCCTCCTTTTCTTTTCTTCCTTATTTAGATGTTCTGATCAGAGCCATCCGTTAGTTTACATAACTCTTGATACACTCTTCCCACCGGAAGTCCCACAACATTATTGTAATCCCCTTCGATTCCCTTTATGAATGCGGCAAACCTCCCCTGAATCCCATAGGCTCCCGCCTTATCCATAGGTTCCCCGGTTTTAATATATTCCCAAATCTGCTCTTCGTTCATAGGATACACCTGCACCTGCGTTTTTTCATAAAAGGTATGTGTCTGCTCTTTAAAACAAAGACTTACTCCCGTATATACCTGATGGGTATTGCCTTGCAAAAGCTTCAGCATCCGGAATGCCTCTTCTTCACTTTTCGGCTTTCCTAAAACCAACGTTTGTGTTCCATCACTATATGCCACTATAGTGTCCGCTCCGATTACAATACAATCCTCTTCCGTGTTCTTTTTTACATCCTTCGCTTTCTGTGCTGACAGTTCCATGACAATTTCCTCCGGAGCTGTCTTTGTAATCACTTCTTCCACACTGCTTACCTGTGCAGTAAAAGAAATTCCGATCTGTGCAAGCAGTTCCTTTCTTCTTGGCGATGCCGAAGCTAAAATAATTTCCTTCTGTTCTATCCTACTCATGATGTGTCTCCGGTTTAAATACCCGCGGATTCGCGGATTCTTTATTTTCCTTTGCCGCAAGGATTGCTTCCTCGCAGAATGCGTCCTGTGAATTATATATGGTCTTTCCTCTTCTGTCTACTTTCTCATAAACCCCTTTGCTGTTCAGCACATGAGCTTTCTCGGTATCCTTCAATTGTCCGTTCAGAATATGCATCAACTTTTCTTTCAGGCTCTCATTTTCCACCGGGAACAAAATTTCCACACGACGCTCCAGATTTCTGGGCATCCAGTCGGCACTGCCGCAATAAATTTCGCTTTTTCCACCGTTTTCAAAATAGAAAATACGGCTGTGTTCCAAGAAATTTCCCACAATGGAACGCACATGGATATTCTCGCTGACACCCGGAATACCCACCTTCAGACAGCAGATACCACGAACAATCAGTTCAATTTTTACCCCCGCTGTGCTTGCCTCATAAAGAGCAGCTATCACATCTTTATCGCAAAGAGAATTCATTTTGGCAATGATATGTCCGCCTTTTCCTTCCTCAGCATGCTTCTTTTCCCGCTCAATCAGATAGAGAAATTTCTTTTTCAGCCAAAGCGGTGCCACTGCCAGCTTATTCCACGAAAGCGGCTCGGAATAACCGGACAGCATATTAAACACCGCCGTTGCATCCTCTCCGATTGCCTCTGAACAGGTAAGCATTCCCACATCCGTATACAGTTTTGCTGTAGCATCATTATAATTCCCTGTTCCAAGATGCACATAACGTCGTATACCGTCCTCTTCCTTGCGCACAATCAGGGTAATCTTGCTATGGGTCTTTAATCCTACCAATCCGTAAATAACATGACAACCTGCTTTTTCCAGCATTCTTGCCCATACGATATTATTTTCTTCGTCAAACCGGGCTTTCAGTTCTACTAATACCGACACCTGTTTTCCATTTTCTGCTGCCTGCGCCAATGCCGCAATAATCGGCGAATTTCCGCTGACCCGATAAAGGGTCTGTTTGATTGCAAGTACATTTTTATCCCTTGCCGCCTGCCTGATAAAATCTACCACCGGCGTAAAAGTCTCATATGGGTGGTGAAGCAAAATGTCTCCCTGTCTGATATGCTCAAAAATATCATCGCCCGCAGGGAGCTCCGGCACAGGCTGTGGGGTATATTTGGGTGTTTTCAAGTGGTCGAAGCCTTCGATTCCATACATTTTCATCAAAAATGTCAAATCAAGGGGACCATCAATGTGATAAATTCCCTCATCGGAAATCATCAGTTCATTTTTTAATATTTTTAACAGACGCTTATCTATGCCGTCCTCAACCTCCAGACGGATAACCTCGCCCCACTGTCTCTTTTTCAACTGTCGTTCAATCTCTTTTAGTAAATCCTCCGCCTCATCCTCTTCAATGGTCAAATCCGCATTTCTCATAATCCGGAACGGATGGGCACATAGAATATCATAATTCAAAAACAGCTTATCAATGTTTCGCTCAATGATTTCTTCCAACAGAATCACCGTCTTCTCTCCCTCGTTTGCAGACGGAATAGGAACAATTCTCGGAAGTACGCTGGGCACCTGTACGGTAGCAAACTCAAACTCTTCTTTTCCCGACTTTTTGCTCACCAGTGCTCCGATATTCAAAGACTTATTCCGAATAAGAGGAAAAGGTCTGGAAGAATCCACAGCCATCGGAGTCAGTACCGGATAGACATTCTCCTGAAAGAACCGGTCTACATACTTCTCTTCTTCCTCATTTAACTGTTCGTGGTGCTCCACAACCCGCAGTCCGTTCTGCAAAAGAAGCGGCACTAAAGAGCGCTTATAGGTGGAATACTGATTTCTCACAAGCTCATGAGTTGCCTTGTCCAACATGGAAAGCTGCTCTAAAGGGGTTTTCCCTGAAATATCTTTCTTGTTATACCCCGCGTTCACCATATCCTTTAACGATGCTACCCGGACCATGAAAAATTCATCCAGATTGGATGCTGTAATACTCAAAAATTTCAGTCGTTCAAAAAGTGGAATCTGTTTGTCTTTCGCTTCACTCAGTACACGTTTATTAAACAAAATCCAGCTCATTTCCCGATTCGTAAAATATTCGGGATTAGAAAATTTATCCATTCTAAAGCACCTCCCTTATGAAAACTAAATCGATTTTTTCTGCTTAATCACAGGGCAGACACTGAATACTTCCTCAAAGAAATCCGCCCTTGCCTGAAACAATCCCTTTTCTAACGTAATATCCTCATCGGTATCTACCGTAATCACCAGATTTCCTTCTTTCAGTACCGTCCTGACATCTTTAAATTTCTGTTTATGACTGCGGTCGAGCCCGTTTGCCACACGCAAAATTGCAGTGAGTTTTGCAACGGTTAAATAATCAATGGACTCGGAATAGTCAAATTCAGCATGATTGTACTTCACCACGTTTGCCACAATTTCCCTCTCCATATGGGAAAGTCCGATGATTTCCGTTGACATAATGATATTATAGGAACATTCCGCCAGATTCATCATACTGATAAATTTTCCGCAATCATGCAATATTGCCGCAATCCGAAGTAAAAGCCGTTCCCTTTTTCCAAGACCATGTACCTTTTTCATGCTGTCAAAAATCGTCAGCGTAATATTTTCCAATGTCTCACTACGCCTCTTACTTCCCATATATCGTTTACTGATATTTTGTGCACAGGCAATAATGTCCTCTTCAAAATCATGGTCGATAGCAGTAATTTTGTTTTTCTCCCCAAACTCATAAGCAATACCGTCGCACAAAGCTACTCCCGGCACCCAGAGAAGTCCCGCATCCAGCATACGGATTATTTTTCTTACAAGAACGGTGGTAATCCTTAAAAGCGGAACGTTTTCTTCCGGAACATCCAGCTCCCTTACAATATCGAGAGGTGCCATTCTGCGCAGCTTCAACATAAACTTTTCATATTCATCCGCTGACACATAGCCTTCCCGGGTCAGATTCAGCCGACGTTTTTTTACCAGTGCTGACAGATAATCATCCACCAGAATAATATTCTGAATTTCTCTGTCTTTTAAGTATAATTTCTTAAATACGGAAAGCTGGGAGCTGATTAATTCATCAATCAATTCTTCGTATTGTGTCTGTTTGGCATTCAGATGGTTCATCCGCTCCTGTAATCTTAATACACCAAGACGCAAATTCTGTGTTGCTACCAGTTTATCCTTCATAAAAAGAGAAAGCTGGATACTTCCACCACCGATGTCCACAATTACCGTATCCTTTTCCAAAATATGCTTAAACTCTTCTCCTTTGGAGGCCACGGATTTATAATCCAGAAACCGCTGTTCCGAATTACTTAAAATTCCCACATCTATTCCTGTTTTTACCTTAATCTGATCTAATACAATTCTACTGTTGCTTGTCTCCCGAATAGCACTGGTCGCATATGCCTTATAGTTTTCCACCTGATAGGATTTCATGATGTCCGAAAATTCCCGCAGAATCCTGCACAGTTCCTCTACTTTCTCATAGCTGATTTTTCCCGTTGCATAGGTGTCTGTTCCCAAATCAAGCCGGTATCTGATACAATCCACTTCCTTCATACCGCTTCGTGATGAAATTTCGAAAATTTTCATACATAGTTCATAGGAACCCACATCAATTGCCGCAAATGTCTTTACTGCCATAAACGATACCTCCATTACCCCGATACACAATAAAAGCCGCTCTATTCTTTACCCAATAAATAATCAATGAACTGTTGTGCTGTTCTTCCCGATAATCCGCCGTGAGAAAGCTCCCACTTGTTTGCCTCTGCCAAAAGTTCTTCTTCCGGCATGGTAATCTGATTCTTCTTTGCCAGACTGCACACAATCTGTTGAAATTCTTTTTTGCTCGGTGCACAGAAGAAAATAGATACCCCAAACCGGTATACCAAAGACAACTTCTCCTGCACTGTATCGCCGGAATGCAAATCGTCTCTTCTTTCCTCCTTGTCACTGAATTTTTCACGGACAAGATGTCTTCTGTTGGAAGTCGCGTAAATCAATACATTATCCGGTTTCTTCTCTAATCCGCCTTCAATGACTGCTTTCAAATATTTATACTCAATTTCAAAATCTTCAAAGCTTAAATCGTCCATGTAAATAATGAACTTATAATTCCGGTTTTTAATCTGGCTGATTACATCATTCAAATCCTGAAACTGATGCTTGTATACCTCTATAATGCGAAGTCCCTGTCCATAATATTCGTTGGCGATGGCTTTGATGCTGGAAGATTTTCCTGTTCCCGCATCACCGAATAACAAACAGTTATTCGCCTTTCTCCCCTTTACAAATGCTTCCGTATTGTCTATCAGCTTCTGCTTTGGGATTTCATAACCGATAATATCATCCAGATATACATGAGCAATATTTTTAATCGGTACAATCCTTGCCCCCTCGTCCGTATGCTCAATCCGGAAAGATTTATGTAAACCGAATTTTCCAACCCCGTATTCTTTATAAAATTGGGTCAGAGACTTTTTCATTTCCTCCGGTGTGGCATCCTGCGTAAACTTCACGGCAAGCTCACATATTCTGTCTCTGATTCTTGTATTGTATACCTTGCTCTTTTCCGAACTGCTTTCATACTGTTCCACAAACACAAAGCTGTCCACGGAAAGAGCCTCACAAACAGGTGCAAAATCGAAATCAAAAAATTCCTTGAAAATCCTAATGTCATGCAATACCGCCTGATTAATCGTTCCGGTTATTTCCCCTTTCACTTCACATGCCATACTGTAGCTGTTCTCATTATTTACCAAAAGATGAGTCAGATAACAATGCCAGAGATTCCCGTAAAAGCCATGATGTCCTGCCATATCCAAAAGCCCGTGGATGCAGTCATAAAAAAGAGCAGCTTTATCCTCTTTATTAAAATAATCATCTTCATAATGCTCCATCAGCCATTCCATATCCTCTAACAGCTGTCCGTCCTCAAAATTTTTGTATACAATCAGTTCGCTTGTTTTCATTTCCATCTTTGCCTAAGGCAGATGCCTTATGTTTGTCCTTTCCTCCTAATAATTTCCGAGAATTTTCATATTTCGTGCTTCATCTCTCAGTCCGCGAAGCGCATTTTTCACGGCACTGTCAGCCAGATTCCCGTCAAAATCAATAAAGAAACGATATTCCCATGTTCGCCCTTCTAATGGTCTGCTTTCGATTTTATTCATATTCAGATTGTTATAAATAAAATGAGACAGCATATGATATAAAGCACCGCTTTCATTATTTACTTCAAAACAAATACTGATTTTATTTGCATTCTTTTTAAAAATTTTCTGATTTGTCACCACTATGAAACGGGTGGAGTTATTTTTTAAATCATTGACACCCTTCTGCAATACTTCCAGACCATAGGTTTTGGCTGCATATTCCGAAGCAATGGCTGCCTGTGTTTTGTCCTGCATTTCTGCCACCCGTTTTGCCGCAAAAGCGTTATTATTCATACTAATCTGCTGCCATGAAGGATGTTCCCTTAAATAACCTGCACTCTGCATCAATGACTGAGGGTGCGAATAAACCGTCTGAATGTCATTCAATTTCGTTCCCGGCACTCCCATAAGACAATGCTCGATAGGAATAATCTGTTCTCCCACAATATAATTTTCAAACTCTACCAGCATATCATATATTTCGCTGACAATCCCTGCCGTGGAATTTTCGATGGGTAGCACTGCAAAATCGGCGCTTCCCTCATCAATGGCAATCATCGCATCCCGAAACGTCTCTACATGAAAGCTGTTAATTTCTTCCCCGAAAAATTTCTGCATTGCCGCCTGTGTATATGCGCCCTCGGCACCCGGAAATACCACTCTTGCCTTGTTTGTCTCCAATTCCTCCACACCAATAAACGGAAGCCTTCCAAGACTTCCCTTTTCCGTCAGAAGCTGGTACTGGAGCTTACGGCTCATGGACATAATCTGTTCAAACAACTCTTCAATCCCATGACTGTTAAATTCGTTATGTGTCAATGCTTTCACGGCAGCAATTTTCTGTTCTTCCCGCTCCTTGTCAAACACCTTTTTTCCGGTTTCTATTTTGTAATCGGCGACCTGTTTGGAAATTTCCATACGCCGCTCATATAAGCTTACGATTTCTTTGTCAATACTGTCTATCTGTTTACGTAGTTCTAATAAATCCATGAAACTGTATCCTCTCTTATGTAATTCTTAGAAGTTCCCGCCTGTGTACTTATCCTTCTGCTTCACGCGCAAAATCCCCATCGCACACTTTATTCGGCTTCCCTTTATCTTATCTCAAATCCTACTTGATAGCAAGTAAAATTGCGGCTATAATTATTCTGACAGGAAATAATTTTCCCACTTACAAAATAGAGAGGAAATGCTGAAATATATTTTCAGCTACGGATAACAGAATGCAGAACAAAAAGAAAAACATAATCGTAATCTCTGTCATTGCCGCACTAATTATTTTTATTGCACTTGGTGCTTTTTTCAGCAATCGTACCATCCCGGTACCGGAGGGAACCGTGGGCAATACGGCAGGAAACTTAAATAATCGCGGACTGTTTTGTGAGTACGATGGCAAGGTATACTTTTCCAATGCTTACGATAACGGTGCCCTTTACCGCATGAATCCCGATGAAACCGACATCAAAAAGCTGAATAACGCCGATGCGGAATACATTAATGCCGGAGGAAAATATCTGGTCTATTATCAAAGGGGAAGCAGCTCCGGCTCCGACAGCTTTAAATTTGCAGGTGCCATGAATGGTATTTACCGTTCCAAGTTAAACGGACACAATACGGTATGTCTGGATAGAGATCCATCCGGTACCGTAATACTGATTAACAATACCGTTTATTATGCCCACTACGATACAGACACGGCTTTGACTCTCCGCAAAATTAACTTAAATAAATCCGGCGGAAAAACCTTAACCTCATACTGGATTAATCCTGCCTCCTGTAGGGATGGTGTGCTTTATTACAATGGAACGGGAAAAGACCATTACTTATATGCATGGGATACCCGAACAGACTACGAATCCGTTGTATGGGAAGGAAATATTTGGAATCCGGTCGTTTCCGGTGACTATGTTTACTATATGGATTTGACAACGGACTATACGCTGTGCCGCTATTCTTTGACAGATGGTTCCGTCACAACACTTTCCGAAGACAGAGTGGAAACCTTTAACGTATATGACAGCATCATTTACTACCAGTCCGGCGGCTCTGACCAACCTGCTTTGAAACGCATGAACACTGACGGAAGCGGTCAGGAGATTGTGGCGGAGGGTATATATACTGATATCAATATTACTTCGGAATATGTGTATTTTACAGGCTTTAATTCCGATGTGCCGATTTACAAGACAAGTACCTTCGGACCAATAAATGTACAGACCTTTGATGCAGCGCTGAATGCGGCGGTGCAGAACGCAAAATAGATTTTACCATATATGGGAGAACATTTTATGATGACCGTACACGAAGTAAGCAACTTATCCGGAGTAAGTATCCGTACTCTCCACTATTATGATAAAATCGGACTATTACATCCGACCGGCTTCACCGAGTCCGGCTACCGTCTTTATGATGATACGGCACTGGAACGTTTACAGCAGATTCTGCTGTTTCGGGAGCTGGAATTTCCATTAAAAACAATCATGTCTATTTTGGAAAGCGATACCTTTGATCGTAGTAAAGTATTGGAACAACAGATTGAACTGCTGTTACTAAAAAAAGAACATCTGGAAAATTTGATTCAATTTGCCCGTGAACTCCAAACAACAGGAGAAAAAAAGAGGGATTTTCAAGTATTTGATACCGCCAAAATTGATGAATACAAAAAGAGAGCTAAAGAACAATGGGGAAACACCAATGCTTATCGGGAATTTGAAATCAAAGACAAAACTCGAAATGATGCAGACAACAAGACCATGTTTCGCGGACTGATGGAGATTTTTCACGAGTTTGGACAACTGTCGGATAAATCCCCTGCAGATACAGCAGTACAGGCACAGGTAAAGAAACTACAGGATTATATTTCCAATCATTTTTATACCTGTACTCCCTCCATCTTATCCGGTTTGGGCAAAATGTATTCCGCAAGTGATGAATTTAAGGATAATATTGACCGCGCAGGCGGAAAAGGAACCGCTGCATTCGTAACAAAAGCTATCGAAATCTTTTGCAGATGACAGCCCATACCAAAAGGCTTACAAGTCATACCAACCTGTAAGCCTCTCTTTTCTTTACCAAAATAAAATCCTATACATTAATCTCAGCCTTCACTCCAAGCAAATCCTTATTCTCTTCCAAAACCGGACGAATCACATTTTTCAGGAAGCTTTCTACCTGCTCCTTAGACCGTCCAACATAACGTGACGGCTCCATCGTCTTCTGCAAATCCTCCAGTGTCATATTAAACGCCGGATCTGCTGCAATAAGCTCTAACAAATTATTCTCTTTTCCTTCCACCTTCACATTTCTGCCTGCTTCCATGGAAAGGGTACGAATCTTTTCATGTAATTCCTGTCTGTCACCACCGGCTTTTACGGCATCCATCATGATGTTCTCGGTTGCCATAAACGGAAGTTCACTCATGAGACGCTTCTCAATCACCTTCGGATATACTACCAGTCCGTCTACTACATTCAGGCAAAGATCCAAAATGCCGTCAATAGCAAGGAAGCCTTCCGGAATGGATAAACGCTTGTTTGCGGAATCATCCAAGGTTCTTTCAAACCACTGGGTTGCCGAGGTAATTGCCGGATTTAAGGCATCTACCATCACATATCTGGAAAGAGAAGCAATACGCTCGCTACGCATCGGGTTTCTCTTGTAAGCCATTGCCGAAGAACCAATCTGACTCTTTTCAAAAGGCTCTTCTACTTCTTTCAGATGTTGTAAGAGACGGATATCATTAGACATTTTATGTGCACTTGCTGCAATACCCGCAAGCACATTTGCCACTCTCGTATCCACTTTACGGGAATAGGTCTGTCCCGATACGGGGAAACATTCCTTGAAGCCCATTTTTTCTGCAATCATCGGGTCGATTTTATCGATAATTTCCTGATTGCCGTCAAACAGTTCTAAGAAGGAAGCCTGTGTACCTGTAGTTCCTTTGGAACCAAGCAACTTCATATTGGAAAGAACATAATCCAAATCCTCTAAATCCAAGAAAAATTCCTGTAACCAAAGTGTTGCTCTTTTTCCTACGGTAGTCGGCTGTGCCGGCTGGAAATGAGTAAACGCAAGAGTCGGCTGTGCTTTGTACTCCTCTGCAAAATCAGCCAGTTCCTTAATGACATTTACCAGTTTTTTCTTTACCAGCTTCAAGGCCTCTGTCATAACAATAATATCGGTATTATCTCCTACATAGCAGGAGGTTGCTCCTAAATGGATAATTCCTTTTGCCTTAGGACACTGTACACCATAAGCATACACATGGCTCATCACATCATGACGAACCTGTTTTTCTCTTTCTTTTGCCACATCATAGTTGATATCATCAGCATGAGCCTTTAACTCTTCTATCTGCTCGTCGGTAATGGCAAGCCCTAATTCTTTTTCTGTTTCCGCGAGGGCAATCCACAATTTTCTCCATGTACGGAATTTCATATCCGGTGAGAAAATATACTGCATTTCCTTACTTGCATAACGCTCGGAAAGCGGACTCTGATATCTGTCTGTACTCATAAATCTATCCTTTCTATTTGTCGAACTCTCCGCGAATATCTTCTTTGGGAGGTTCCATTGGGTATTTTCCTGTAAAACAGCCTTGACAGACGCCCAAATCATTTACGATTTCATGGAGTCTTTCAATCCTTAAATAAGCAAGAGAATCGGTGCCGATAATCTTACTGATTTCCTCTACCGAATGATTGTAAGCAATCAACTGCTCACTTGCCGGAACATCGGTTCCAAAATAGCAAGGGTACAAAAACGGCGGCGAACTGACACGCATATGTACCTCCTTTGCACCTGCTTCACGAAGCATCCGCACAATACGGTCAGAGGTTGTACCACGTACAATGGAATCGTCAATCATAATGATTCGTTTTCCGTTTACTACTTCCTTAATCGGATTCAGCTTTACCTGCACACTGCTCTCTCTTGTCTTCTGCTTCGGTTTAATGAAAGTACGCCCTACATAAGAATTTTTCACAAAAGCAGTTCCGTAAGGAATGCCTGACTGCATCGCATATCCCATGGCAGCACAGTTGCCGGACTCCGGTACGCCTACAACCAAATCAGCCTCTACCGGCGAATCCATTGCCAGAAACTTTCCTGCTAAAATTCTGGAATTATACACACTTACTCCGTCAATATGACTGTCCGGTCTGGAAAAATAAATATACTCAAAGACACATCTTGCATGTTCTTCTTTGCTGATACAATGGCTCTTGTCGGATTCAATACCCTTCTCCGGAGAAATCGTAACAATCTCTCCCGGTTCCACATCACGCACAAACTGTGCGCCAACCGTATCCAGAGCGCAGGTCTCGGACGCAAGAAAATAAGCGTTGTCACGTTTACCGATACATAACGGTCTGAATCCGAAAGGATCCCTTGCTCCAATCAGTTTTCTCGGTGACATGACTATCAAAGAATAGGCTCCTTTAATTTTCTTCATGGCACGGCCAACCGCTTCTTCCACGGTTTTGGAATTCAATCGTTCTCTTGCAATATGATAAGCAATGACCTCGGAATCAATGGTCGTCTGAAAAATAGCTCCGGTATATTCCAGTTCCCGGCGAAGTTCCGGTGCATTAATCAGATTTCCGTTATGAGCAAGGCCCAAAGTACCCTTTACATAATTGAGTACCAGCGGCTGCGCATTTTCTCTTGTACTGCTTCCCGCCGTGGAATAACGAACATGTCCCACACCGATATCACCCTTTAGGCTCTCCAGTCTTTCCGGTGTAAAGGCTTCGTTTAAAAGCCCCATATCTTTATAGCTTAACACCTTACCCTTTGGCCCTTTCGTATCACTTACCGCAATACCACAGCTTTCCTGACCTCTGTGCTGCAAGGCATAAAGTCCATAATAAATCGTGGATGCCACATCATTTCCGTCAAAATCGTAAACTCCGAAAACACCACACTCTTCCTTCAGCTTCTCATCATTTTCTGTTTGAATGTAAATGTTTTCCGACATCTATGCCAACCCCAAACGCTTGAATACTTCGTTATATGCTTCCTCTACATTTCCCATATCTCTGCGGAAACGGTCTTTATCCAATTTTTCGTTGGTGTTTACGTCCCACAAACGACAGGTATCCGGTGATGTTTCGTCTGCAAGAATGATTTCTCCGTGGTAACGTCCGAATTCAATCTTGAAGTCGATTAACTTAATATCTGCCTGTAAGAAATATGCCTTTAATACTTCGTTTACCTTAAATGCATATTTTTTGATTGTTTCGATTTCTTCCCATGTTGCCAGCCCTAAAGCTACTGCAAAATAGGAGTTGATTAACGGATCGCCCAATTCATCGTTCTTGTAGCTGAACTCGATGGTCGGTTCTGCAAAAGGAGTTCCTTCCGGTACCCCTAATCTCTTGGAAAAGCTTCCTGCTGCCACATTACGGATAATAACCTCAAGGGGAACAATTTCCACCTTCTTTACTGCGGTTTCTCTGTCGCTTAATTCCTCAACAAGATGTGTGGGAACACCTTCCTTTTCCAAAATCTTAAAAACATGGTTTGTCATACGGTTATTGATAACACCCTTACCCATAATGGTTCCTTTTTTCTCGCCATTAAATGCGGTTGCATCATCCTTGTAATCCACGATTAAAATATCAGGATCATCTGTTGTAAATACTTTCTTTGCTTTTCCTTCATAGAGTTGTTCCAGTTTTTTCATATTTGCTTCCTCAACCTTTCCGTTCGTACTGTTAGGCAATCGCCCATGCGCCCATTATATCGCACTCAAAATAAGAAATCAAGAGAATGCTCTTTCATACTCACTGATTACATCCATAATTTCTTTTGAGTATTGGGGGTATTTATCGGCAATGTCCTTAATTTCTTCCTGTGCGTTTCTCGCAATACCGGTATTATAATCCATCTGCTTACGGATATTTTGTCTTCTTTCAATAAGGCTGTGCCGTATTTCCACCATTTCCTTATTGTCAATCAATGCAAGTGCCTGATGTACCCAGATATTCGGATCCTTCAGATGATACTGATAAAGCGTATGCAAAAGTTCTTTCTGATAGAAATTGTATTCTTCTTCTGTTTCCGCCTGTTTCGCCCGTTCTGCCACCTCTTCCTGATATTTCTGCCAAAGAAAATCCAGTTCGGAAGCACTCTCCACCTTATACTTCAAATACAGATAATCCAGTAAATTTTTATTGTTTACATATCGTATCTTTACGGTATTCTGTAGCAGAATCAACCGGTTAATACCTGCGTTTACCCTCTGCAATTCCTTCTGTGCATCACTGTAACGGACATAAAAGTAAGTAACAGCCACCGCCACCAGTGCTGCCGTCAGCATATACCCGATTTTTACGTTCATCTCTAAAGCGAACTGTAAAACAAGAAGCACCACCATACAGGCTGCCGCTGCTATAAGTAAAATCTGCGACATTCCCCTTGCATTTACCAACGTCTCCCGCAGTTCTGTCCTGCGGTACTGATAAGCATGCCGCTCCCCATCAAGGCGCTGTAAATCCTGCTTCACAAGAGTCCGGTATTCTTCGGCTTCTTTGATTTTTTTGTAGCCCTCCTGTACCTCATCCTCCAAAGCTTCCATCTGGCGGAATTTTACATCCGTCATCCGCTTTGCCGTCTTCGTGTAGCTCTCCTGTATTTTTTCCAGATTTACGATTTTTTCAGCGTATTCATTCAGTTCTTCGCGTTGTTCTAACGGTAATGCTTCAATTTCTTCAATATCCTTAAGATAAGAAGTCACAAGACCATATTCATAGGTCAGATTTTCCATTTCTTTGGAAGCATCCGCAATCTGCTCACAGCAGGTTCTGACATAACGCTCCCTGTCTTCTTCCTTTTTGATATTAATCTGCTTTCTGTCAAGGACGGTATCTTCCCAATTCTCTTCTTCAATCTCTTCGGAAATGGGTTCTTTCTTTTTCCACCACATCAGCTTTTGCAATAAATTCATGTTCGCTTCCTCCCGTGTGCCTTCGGGTTAATTTGTTACACAGTCCCGATATTCCTGCTTTAACCCGCTTATTTGTTTTTCCACTTCCTTGTAGTAAAGACTTTTGTTTCCGTTTTCTTTATCATGAAGAAGCACATCCATGTACTCCCGTTCTTTTGACCTCTCCCATTGCTCCATAATCTGATTCATCCTTCGTTCTAACGTCAGAGACGGTTCATATGCCTCCGGATGCTCTGCCACAAAACGGATATATTCCTGTTCCTTCAGGGAAAGGCGTTTTGCCGCCAGATAGGACAGATAATCCTCTTCCTCTCCCAAAAGCTCGTAAGCCTTCAAAAACTCTGCCGCAGCAGATTCATAAGCAAACAGCCCTGTCTGTGCCACTCCTTTGTTGTGGTGTACCTTTGCCCGCAGTTCTTCCTCCTGCGCCGGCATTTCCTTTATCAGACTGTCGTATTCCGTAACTGCCAAAGCAAACTTCCGCCTCTTTACAAGAGAATCTGCCTTAGCCTTCTTTCTCTCATAAAGACTCAAATTTCTTCCGTTTTTCAGAACCCCTTCCAGCTTCCATGTCTGGTCTTTGGAATAATAGCCTGTATATTGAAAAATTGTCCCGACAAAAGCGGCTATGGATGCTTTTTGATTGATACATACATTTAAATTTCTTGCCAGTTCCGCCAAGCCGCACTCCTGCTCAATCCACTTCACCAGCTGCCTGTCCACAATCTCTTCATCCAAAAGATAGGCATTTTCACCAAGCACATAACATAACTCTTCTATAGAATATAGATTTTGACAGGTTTTGTCAAAAAAATAAGGATTCTCTGCACGTTTTCCTATGCACAACAAAATTCTGCCCACGTTTTCTCTCCTTTTTGCTATACCTCAAAGGTTTCCTTCCACACTTGTCCCGTAGCGGCAAACAATTCTCCGAAGCCTAAATCGGTAAACTCCACTACCGCCTCATGTTCTTCGTTCATATAAATTTTCATATGGATTCTTGTCGTTTTCTCCGGTCTTTCCAAAAGTCCGTCCATATGCAACACCATTTCCCGTATTCCTTTGCCGTTTAAAGGCGTAATGAGAACAGAGACCGTGTTACCGCTTTCCAGAATAAACTCACATTCTTTCATCGCCTCAAACCAGTTGATACCGGCATCCAAAAGCGCAAGATAGGATTCCTCGCCCTGCCTCAGCACCTTCATGCCAATATTGGATTTTAACTTTTCATTTCCCAAAAATACATGGGCTTTGCCATTTTCACCGGGATTTATTTTCTCTACACCGCTGTAGCAGGCTCCCTTGCTGTATAAGTTATTTCCCTGAAAAACCCGCTTATTTCTACACAACAGCTTTAAAGACTGCTTTGCCCAGTCCCCGGAAAATCCTTCCCCAATCAAATAGGCAGAAGACACAATACGTTCTCTTTCGGTTTCTTCCACAATACTAAAAAAATGCTTGTCCATCTGTCCGGCAAGCTGTACTTTTTCTTCTTCCTGTGCCGGGAATTCTTCCCGCACCATCGATGGGAAATCCTGTTCTTCAATAAATACCACTACCGGCGTGGTTCTTTTATTGCATTCCATTCGATAGGCTTTCATATATTTTTCCGTGAAATCATATAAAAGCACCTGATGCATCCAAAGCTCTTTCGGTTGAAAAATCGTATAGTAATAAAAGCTTTCCATGTGGGACTGAAAATAAATTTTATCCGTTTTTAGCCCGATTCCCGCCACTGCCCGATTAAGAATTTCAATCATATCTCTGTCCAGTGTTTCCACCGTTACTACAAAAACCTCAATTTTTTCTATCGGAGCAATCATGGATAACAGCGACATGGTCCGCTTCATAAACAAAGCAAGCATCGCTGCCGGTTCAAAAGTTTCTCCTTCTATCGTCACAGGTTCTCCGGCACGAGCGAGGCTTAGCAGGTTTTCCACCAGAATTCCGTCTCCGTCCTGTGCTGCCTTCTTTGCATCTTTCCCGTAGAACCACTGGTTTACATTTAACCGCTTGGCAAGCATGGTTGGTATATTATAGTTTTCCCCTCCCGCAACCGTAGACAACGTCTCAGGTTCCGCTTCATCCAGAAAGCTGTAACTGATCTGGGAAACCAAATCACCGAGATCATAGCCTACGGCAAGCTTCGTATTATATTTTGCCATTCTTTCTCTCCCTCACCCTTTTAGTGCAGAAAAAACAGGTTTTCATTCTGATACTCCTGCAAATAATACTCTTCTAAAAGCGCATCCACCGTATCGTAATCCTGTAATGTTTTGCTGATTACCATATCATTAATCATGGGAAATTTCGTCTGTGACCCTTCTTCCATAATATCACTTTTCTGAATGGAATTACTTTCTGTCAACTGCTCTTTTCCATCCCGTTCTTCCATAATATAATATTGCAATGTTTCTCCGAAGAAAAGCACGAATTCCTTTTCACATACCCCACCGAAAATATTTCTCATTTCCTCCGTCCGGTATTCTCCCTGCTCTCCTTCCTCTCTTTCAATCACATAATGCAACATAGCTTTACTGCTTGGATGTGCCCGGTATTCAATAATCGTTTTGTCGCTAAACTGATTCAATATCGGGAAAATTTCCGCATATTCCTTAAAATACCCCAGTGCTATTCCCTTCTCTACAAGTTCTGTAAGAAATTGCTCCACGGTTTCCCGTTTTGTCACATTCTGTTTTACCTGCTCCAGTTCCCCTTTTTCGTCCGCATAGTATTTGGTCAGAGCAAGTTTACATATGAACGGAATCTTTTCACCCAACCTGTAAAGACGAATAATTTCCTCGAACAGGTACTCTTCCACCAGCTTTTCTTTTACAAAATAGTCATATGCCCCCTGCGACAAAAAAGCAAGTTCTACTGCTATTTTTCCGTTATCTGCCACATAAGACTTGAAAATATCCATGGTTTCACCGACATAAGAGCCGGTGTATAACATCTGCAGAAGTATACGCTCCGTGATTTCATACTGATCCAAATCAAAAGCCACAGCCGCTTTCCATATATTACGCAGTTCCTTTGTCATCCCTTCAAAGTTTTTCATCAGATACTGCAACATGGCTTCATTATACTTGCCGCTTCTAAACGCCTGCATAATCATCCTGCACATCAGCGGTTCATCCACATATTCTTCTCTTTCCAAAAGCCTGTCGCAAAGCCTCACAAGTATCTTGGCATCGATACTCTCCATGCCAAAGTCCCGTATCCATTCATATGCCTTTTCATAAAAACCGCGCATCACAAAGATATGCAAAAATTCTGCCCGCTCTTTCGGCTCCAGTCCTTCATTTCCTATCGTTTCCAAATAATCGTCCAGTTCCCGGATACAGTCATTTTCATAATAAAACTGCACCAGTTTTAAACTGATTTCTTTCCTATAATCCGCTTCCGTCCTTTCATCTTCAAGAAGTTCCAGAAAGAAGGGCAGATTTTCCTCAGTAATGGTCACAAAATGATTGCTGCTTTCACATACAAAAGTTGCAAATTCGGTCTGTCCTTTTACATAGGGCACAATCATCTTGGCAAGCTTTCCCGGAAGCATAAACTTTTCCATAGTATATGGTACACTTGCCTGGTAGCGGTTTTGTTTATCATCCTCAAACAGCAACACATATTCACTGTCATATAGAGGAACCTGCGCCTTTCCGTTCACAATCGGATATTCTGTTTCCACAGCCTCTCCTGTATGGTACACAATAACCTTCCGCATATTTTTCTGTTCTGTTTCTATCTGATGAACAAACAAAAGCTTTGCCAATGCACAAGCGACATCTTCCGACAGCATCCGGGGAGTCAGAAAATTCTTGTAAAGATACGCCAGATTTCGATTCATGTGTTCCTTTAAAATCTGCTCCTCCACAAACTTTTCTATGTTCATTTCATATGCCCGATAAACCTCCGGCATTTCTTCCCTGTATTTATGTATATTAGAATATAAAAACGCATTCCGTTCGTAATCCAGATCACTGTGATAGGAAAAATACATTGCTACCATCTTCGGAATCGGTTTTTCATATTCCAAATCAATAGACATCATATAGTATTCATACAGCTTTGTTACTCGCAATTCCTTCTCCACCGCTGCCTGATACCAGGGAAAATACTTTTCGCCATGACATCCTCCTTTAATCAATAAGGTGCAGACAGCAAGCAGCAGTTCTTCATCCGGTCTTATCTGATAACAAGCCTGCAACAGAATAAAGTAACTTTCTTTATACTCTTTTTCTTTTTGCACAAGATACTGCACCTGTATGGTTACCTCTGCTGTCAATACTTTCTGCCTTGCCATATACCGAAGTACCTGCAATTCAAAATCTCCTAATTTCATTAAAATCGCGGGATTAGCTAAAATCAGCAATGCCGCTTCCGCATAGATCACCGGACTTTTACAGTGAAAGCAAAACTGCTCCTCCAGAAACATCCATTTTTTCCGGGGATTTTTACTAAACTCCTCCGATAAATACAATAAGAGCCACGCGATTCTCCAGTTCCCGGTATTCTCCCTGTAAATCTGTTCCACAAAAGAAGCCACTTCATCGACATATGCCTCTTCCCGGTTATACAAGGTTGTCAGATACAAATAATAGCTGTACAAAACCGGATTGGAAACCTCTCCCGAATAGTAATTGCGAACCCTGTCCAAAATCCATTTTGCCTCATTGTACCGCTCTTGTGTAATCAGAAGCTGTGCCTGAAACAGTCTGGATGCCACATCCTTATCATCAAAAGAAAGAAGCCTTTCCACCAGCTTTTTTGTCTCAGAAAGCCAGACAGAAGTACCGATTTTTTTCAGACGCAGTGCCTGATAATACTGCATCATTTCATAGATTGTTTTTTTCCTCTCCCGCTCTCTGTTTCTGCGTGTCCGGTGGCTTTCACCGGCAACCACCGAAATACAGGCAGTAATGTCCGCATAGGCATTATACAGACGAATGGACCCGTAATTTTTTCCGGCATGAATTTTGTCAGCATCAATATAATAGGACAGTTTACAGTAATTTCCCAAGAAATCATCATCCCCAATGACTTCTTTTTCCACAAAGAGAAAGTCCCCTTCTGTTTCCACCTGCAAGCACGTATAACCCCAACCGTTTTTTGTAATGGAAAGCTGTCCTTCACTTATCCCTTCCGGGTTTTCCACACGGATGTTGCTTTCCTCCAATAAATATTCCGTCTGTTGCTTTTTCTTAATGACAAGCAGAAATTCTTCCATGTTCTGCCTGTTTCCTTTGTATTTGGAAAGCCCCTCATAAACCTTAAGAAACTGTCTGTCATTTCCGGTTAATATCTGCTTAAAGTAGGGAGAATAAAAAAGTGTCATTGCCTCTTCCATGTTTGTCTTTGCAAGATTGGCAAAATGAAACAGATTTTTGATGCCTCCCAGAGAGGATTCCAATACATGATGAGAAACCGTCACAACATAGGGAAGATAATATTCCCCCTGATTGGAAATTACAAAAAATGCTCCTTTTACTACATCCCCTTCTTCCAGTCCTTCCGAATGAAAGCGATATTGAATCTGTTCTTCGTTTCCGCTAAACTCCGGTGTCGGACATTCCATCCTATAGTCCGAGGTGATAACCTTTCCTTTCGTCAGCTTGCCGGGAGGACCATATACCACAAAGCGGTCCTCCAAAGCTTCCCCTTTTTCAATAACCAGTTCCAGACGTGGGCACGAAAAATCCAGAGAACCTCTTTCATAATCGAAGTCTCCATTCAATAAACGTTCAATGATCTGATTCACAAGCCCACCACTGTCCTTTCTTCTGCATAGATAAAGTAATTATACCATTAACTATGTTCTTTGTGCAATAAATGTAAATTCGCTATTGACTTTTTTCAGAAATGTTATATTATTGTATTAAGTAAGTGATACAGTTAACAGAAAGGAGCGAACACTTATGGCTTGGATATTAAATTCCGACCGGCCAATTTACATCCAAATTGTAGAAATCATTCAAATGCAAATTGTATCCGGTCAATATAAACCGGGAGATAAACTGCCGAGTGTACGGGAGCTTGCCGCACAGGCAAGTGTTAATCCAAACACAATGCAGAAGGCTTTTTCGGAACTGGAACGAAACGGGCTGATTATCACCCAGCGTACCAGCGGCAGAATTGTAACGGAGGATGTAGAAATGATTAAGGGAATTCGATATGAGCTTGCAAAAATAAGTATTCAGGAATTTTTTAAAAAGATGAAGGAATTAGGTTACGAAAAAGAAGAAATCGTGGCACTGTTAGAGGATGCTTCAAAGGAGGGAAATTTATGAGTTCATTAGTAGAAATCCGGGAACTGACCAAGGCTTACAATGCCAAAGCTGTCCCGGTAAACAACTTAAATCTTCAAATCGGACATGGGAAAATCATCGGTCTGTTAGGCCCCAACGGAAGTGGGAAAACAACCTTAATCAAAATGATGAACGGACTGTTGACACCCACTCACGGAACCATTTTAATTAACGGAAAAGAACCGGGAATCGAAACGAAAGCAGTCGTTTCTTATCTGCCGGAAAGAACCTATCTGGAAAATAACATGAAGGTCCATGAGCTGATTGACTTCTTTCAGGATTTTTATACTGATTTTTCCAAAGAAAAAGCTTATTCCATGCTGACAAGCTTAAATATCGACAGCAATGCCAAATTGAAAACCTTATCCAAGGGTACAAAAGAAAAAGTACAGTTAATTCTTGTGATGAGCCGGGCTGCCGACCTGTATATTCTGGATGAACCCATTGCCGGAGTAGACCCTGCTGCCAGAGACTATATTTTACGGACGATTCTTTCTAACTACAATGAAAATGCTACTATTCTCTTATCCACTCATCTGATTTCGGATATCGAGAATATTCTGGATGAAGTTATCTTCTTACGGTATGGTCAGCTGCTTTGTCACGCCAGTGTAGATAACATCCGTGAAACACAAGGAAAATCCGTTGATGCTTATTTTAGGGAGGTATTCGCATGTTAGGAAAATTAATCAAAAACGAATGGCGTTCCACGTGGAAAATACCGGCATTTATCAATATCTTTTTAGCCGTATTTACACTGTTTGGATTTCTTTCCTTAAAATCCGGAATCTGGAAGTCCACAAGCCCTATTATTAATGCACTTTCCGGTTTGATGTTCGTCTTTTATGTGATTATGCTTTCGGCTGTCAGCTTTGTTATTTTTATTTATATTGCCATGCGTTTTTACAAAAACCTGTATACTGACGAGGGCTATCTGATGCACACTCTGCCTGTTACAAAAAAGGCACTGATTTGCTCTAAGCTGCTGAATTCCATATTTTGGACTATTCTTACGGGAATCGTAATTATCGCCAGCATTTTGGCACTGTTTTCAGGATTATTATCCGCTTCAAATGCCGGCATCAATTTAGGAGATTTTTTCCGTGAGCTGCACGAACTGTTATTCTCTTCTGAATTTAAACAGAACTTTGGTATGAGCTTTCCTTATTTTCTGGCTCTTTTTATACCTGTCATGCTGTGCAATGTGGTTTCCAATATTCTCATGCTTTATACTGCCATCTCCTTAGGACAGCTTTTCCAAAAGCATAAGGTACTTGGCTCTATTGTAAGCTATATTGGAATTTATGCGATTTTACAGATTATTAGCTCCATTGTATCGGCACCGATTTTCTATTCCACTGCCATGTCCGATACAATGATGAATCCGTTTATGCCTCCACTGCTGTGGTTTTCTCTCGGAGAAAGCATTATTCTGTGTATCGTTTTCTTCTTCCTGACCGAATGGCTGATGAAGAAAAAATTAAATTTGGACTAGGTTGAAAAACCTATCATCAAATCAAGTAAGGCTGCCTCGCATTCCGCGGACAGCCTTACTTGATTTTCTATTCTTTTCTTAACCGGTTTATTACTCCGTCTCTTCCTTCATTGCAAATTTTCTGCGGTACATATATGCATCTGCACGGCTTCTTGTGTCATTCAGTTCCTTATCTATCTTTTTATCAAAGGTTGCATAACCATATGCAATATGAATTTTATATTCCCTTTTAGGAACATTTGCCTCATCCACTTTTTTCTGCAAATTCTCCAAAGCCCTTTTACAATACTGCACCTTCTCTTCAGGAATAATGGCACAGAATTCATCACCGCCAATGCGAAAACAGGTTGCTACATTTTCAAACGCATCTGCAATAATCTTGGCACTCTGTATAATATAACTGTCACCAGCCTCATGCCCGTATACATCATTGCATTTCTTTAAGTTATTCAAGTCAAACATCACAATGGTGGCACCGCTCACCTTTACGACCGGATCATTCATCATTTCATCATATGCAGTACGGTTATACAACCCTGTCATGTGGTCCTTATACGCCATCTTATGATATTTTTCTGCCATTTTGCCAAGCTGCAATACAATATAGGTTTCTTTCATCGCCATAATACCAAGTGTGCTGATGTAAATCAGGAAAGTCAAAGCACACAAAATCTGCGTTGCCTGATGTTTGTTTACATAATAAAATATTACATCAACCAAAGCTGCAAATGCGCAACTTGCCATGCCTATAATATTTATTTTTATCTTCCGGCTAAAACCAACCTCTCTGATTTCTTTTATAATATGATAAATAACCCATGCAAACACAAGCACCAGTATGCCGTGTACCAAAAATAAGGTTTCACGGAAATCCTTTATCCTAAACACAAGCAGAATAACGGAAACTGCTATTTGCACAAGGCTTAAACAACATAATACAAGCCCGCTCTTATCTTCCTTTTTACAGAATAAATCTCTCCCATAAAGGACAAAGGGAACCGGCAAAATCATCAAAGCAATATACGAAAGATAGATGCATACCATAGGACCGGATAAGATAAGTATCGTAGAACGCAAATCATTTCCGAGCCATGTTGCCAATATCACTGCAAAAGATCCCAAGAACAGCAAACTGCATCCCTGCTTTACTCCTCGATAAGCCCATGCCCAGAATACAATAAGAACAATTCCAAACAGGAACAGTAAAAAATCTATTATAAAATCCGGCACTTCTCTTCCGATAATTCCTCTGCAAATTGCTTCCTTATCTCCAATGTAAAAATCAGGAGCAAGTTCCAATGTATCCGAATATGGGGATGTCACATATACATATGCTTTTTTACCACAATCCTTTTCCAGAAGACTGATAAAATTCCAGTGAATTCCGGGAGTCTTTCCGAACGCATTACTTTCTTCACTCCACTGTAATGTGTAAATTTCTTCCTCTTCAATGCATACTCTTATATTCTGGTGCGTAGTATATATCGCAAGATTACTTCTTCCCTGTAACTTTTCAGGCAACAAAAACTCATAAACAATCGTTTTTTCTTTACTTCCTTCATCGCCTGACTCTATCTCTCTTCTTGTCCATTCTTCTATCTTTTCATACTTAACAGCAAGGCGTTGCGTATCTTTCTTTACAATCAGATTATTTCCAATGTAAATCAATAACAGAAAAAGAATGAAAACAGTACCGATATATGCACCGATTACTTTTTTACTCATATAATGCCCTTTTCTTTTCTACTTCAAACGATATTAACGTATACATTATATATATGAATATCATTCATTGTCAAGGAAACAGTCATCATTTTTAGTACTTAAGTACTAAAGTCTCTAATTTAAAAATGCATCAATAATAACTGCCTCCGCTTCTTCCTCTGTCATACCCAAAGTCCGCAGTTTTAAAAGCTGCTCATTGTTTATTCTGCCGATTGCCGCTTCATGAATAATCGCCGCATCAATATGCTTCGCATCAATCTCAGGAATAGAAGCCACCTGTGCATGATCCATAATAATAGAATCACACTGGATATGGGCATGACACATATTCTCTCCGACAGCACGGGGATGAAAGGTCTGACGGCTTGTTCCGTCTGCTACGGACCGGGAAATGATTTGAGCACTGCTCCCCTCTCCCTCAAGAACCACGTCCATATTGGATACCGCAGTCTGCGCATCATGTGTCATCAGTTTTTCGGTAGCAAAAAGCTTACTCCCCTTTCCAAGCACAACCTCCGTCTGACGCACCGTAGAATCTACTCCTTTAATCTGTGAAGTATCCAGCGTAAAAACAGCATCCTCTTCCAGAATGATCTTCGTAACCGGATTCAGAATCCGCTCTCCTGTACCTTCTCCTTCCCCATAATGCTTCTCCTCATAACGGACATTCGCTCCCTTTCCTACATGGAACGTATGTATGCCGTCATGTCTTGTATCATTACACCCGGAGTTATGAATGCCACAGCCTGCCACAATCGTCACATCCGCTCCCTCTTCAACATAGAAGTCATTGTATACCTCATCCGTCATACCCGATACCGATACCACGACCGGAATATGCAGCCGTTCTCCCTTCGTCTCTCCGCTGATATACACATCAATCCCCTGTTTTCCGTCCTGCTTTCTCTTAATCTTAACATGTTCTGTATCTCCATGGCAGAGTGCCTGTCCGTTGTAGCGGACATTATAAGCTCCCTCTTCCTTAAATTCTTCTCCGTTTATCACATCCAACACTGCTTTTGCAGTTTCATCCATTACCATTCTGACTGCTCCTTTCCCTAATCTGCCACTTATCCTATTGCCTTCTTTTCCCGTCTTTCCAACCTTCCAATACCCTATCTATGCTTCCTCTTCCATACAGCCGCATACCGGATTTTCCATAAAAAGATCCTGCATTACTTCTTCCTTGCAACCTGTCTTCTCCACTTTTCCGTCCTTTACAACCATAATACGGTCAGCCATATTAATAATCCGTTCCTGATGGGAAATGATAATAATGCTTTCTTTTTTTTCTTTATGTATTTTTTCAAATTGCTTTACCAGCATCGTAAAACTCCACAAATCAATGCCCGCTTCCGGCTCATCATAAATACACAGCTTGTGCTCCTTTGCCATGGCTGTTGCAATTTCAATCCGTTTCATTTCTCCGCCGGAAAGAGTTGCATCCACCTGCCTTGTAATATACTCCTTCGCACAAAGTCCTACATTGCTTAAAAGCTTACAACAGACATTTGTAGGAAGCGGTTTCCCTGCTGCAAGTGAAAGCAGTTTTTCTACTGTCATGCCTTTAAACCGGGGCGGCTGCTGGAATGCAAAACCAAGACCTGCATTCGCCCTGTGATTTATGTCATAATCACTGATATCCTCACCATCCAGATAAAGCTTACCGGAATCTGCTTTTTCCACCCCCATCAGCAATTTTGCAAGAGTAGACTTTCCGCCGCCGTTTGGTCCCGTAATGACCAACAATTCTCCGTCTCCTACTTCAAAGCTGATATCATCTATAATTTTTTTCACATTTCCATCTTCTGTTATATGGAAATTTAAATGTTCTGCCTTTAACATCCCAATCCTCCATGTTTTTTCGAAGAAAAAATCCAATCCCTCCGTCGAGGAGAGGATTTATCCTCCATGATTTTACAATTACCTACATTATACATGGATTCCATGCAATTGCAATGACTCTTACCGATACCTATTCTCATTTTAGATTTTTTTAAGATTTTGTAGCGGAATCTTTTTTTCTTCATATATTAATGTTAAGTAAAAAACAGAGGTCAAGTATGTCTGTTCATTCTTTTTCAACTCGGGAGTTTGACAGTTGAATATTAGAAAAAATACTTGCAGGTCGCATAAAACCT
>CAYUYJ010000008.1:0-110508 GCA_964449325.1 uncultured Lachnospiraceae bacterium
CCGATATCCCTCTTGGAATTTTCAGGGTTGCATTACTGTTTATTTGTCAAGGTTCCTTAGTAAAATGCAATGCATATTTACTGATTTGGTAATTTTTCAGAAATACCACCCGAACCAAATCTTCTATATTATTATATGATTTGATTCAAAACGGAGAAGGAGGGATTTGAACCCTCGCGCCGCTATTAACGACCTGCACCCTTTCCAGGGGTGTCCCTTCAGCCTCTTGGGTACTTCTCCAAGCTGAATATGTTGCTTATTAAATTACCGGGGAGAAAGTATCTCCAGCGGAGAGGATGGGATTCGAACCCATGCGCCCTTTCGGACAAACGGTTTTCAAGACCGCCTCGTTATGACCACTTCGATACCTCTCCATGTCGCCGCCAACCTGTGTTTCTCACGTCAGCGCAAAATCTAGTATATCTATATTGCTCCTTTTTGTCAACAACTTTTTACAATTTTTTTTACAACTTTTTTTGAGGTTTGAATTAGGAGCAAAAATGTCCCCATTTTATCATATATTCCACTGCTTCAACTTTTATTCTTCCTCTAAAATAGCCTCTGCTATCCTCAAATCTTCGGGAGTAGTAATCTTAATATTCCGATAGCTGCCCTCTATTAATTTCACCGGCACATCACATAGATATTCCACTACCATGGCATCATCCGTTACCAGTATGCCTTTTCTGCCCAGACTCTCTTCCTCCTGCTCCAGTTTTTCGTAGGCTTTTTTTATTAAGGCGAAATCAAAGACCTGCGGAGTCTGTACCGTCCAAACAAGATTTCTTTTAGGTGTTTCTTTTGCAAAGCCTTTTTCATCCGAAATTTTAATGGTATCCTTTACCGGCATTGCTGCCACGCATGCTTTGTTCACCTGTACGCCGGCATAGGTTCTTTCCAGAATACCATCATCCAAAAAGGGGCGCGCCCCGTCATGAATAAACAGATAGTCACAATCCTCCACAGCCTTGATTCCGTTTATAACAGAATGGTAACGCTCTTTTCCTCCTGTCACGATTTTGGTTACTTTACTAAATCCAAACCGTTCCACAATTTCTTTCCGGCAATATTCTTCTTCTCCTTTTCCTGTCACTAAAATCACTTCATCCATGAAGCTTTCTTCCAGTGCTTTCAGGCAATAGAAAAGTACCGGCTTCCCCTTAAGAAGCAGGTACTGCTTCTGCACCTTGCTCTGCATCCGTTTTCCCTGTCCGGCAGCCAGTACAATTGCTGTTTTTTTCTTTGTCATTAGCGTTCTCCCAATTTCAAATTCGGTACTGCATTTAAATCATAACCATGTCTCGTTCCCTTGAGGTATTCATAATACCCAGCCGTTCCTATCATTGCTGCATTGTCGGTGCATAAAACAGGTGACGGATGGTAAAATGCAATGCCGTGTTTTCCACATTCTTTTTCAAAAGCTTCCCGCAAAGAAGAGTTAGAGGCAACACCTCCGGCAATGGCAAATTTATCATATCCGTATTCTTTGACCGCATGAAGCGAGTGTTCTACCAATACATCAATCACAGCCTTCTGAAAAGAAGCCGCTACATCTGCAGTATTGACACTCTCCCCCTTCATTTCACAGGAATTTAGATAATTTAAAACCGCAGACTTCAACCCGCTGAAGCTGAAATCATACATATTTTCTTCTACCTTTGCCCGTGGAAAATGGATTGCCTCCGGATTTCCTTCCTTGGACAGCTTATCAATTTTAGGCCCTCCCGGATAGCCAAGCCCAATCGCACGTGCCACCTTGTCAAAGGCTTCACCTGCTGCATCATCTCTTGTCCGTCCGATAATTTCATATTCCCCATAATCCTTTACCACAACCAGATGGGAATGTCCGCCGGAAACAACCAGACAGACAAAAGGAGGCTCGAGTTCTTTATTCTCTATAAAATTAGCACTAATATGACCTTCAATATGATGCACACCTACTAAAGGTATTCCTGTAGCAAAGCTGATAGCTTTTGCAGCGGAAACACCTACCAAAAGAGCTCCTACCAACCCGGGACCATAGGTTACCGCAATAGCATCAATCTGTTCCAGCGTAGTTCCCGCTTCCTTCAAAGCCTCCTCAATTACCTGATTGATTTTTTCAATATGCTTACGAGATGCAATTTCCGGCACAACACCGCCGTACTGGGTATGTATGGCAATCTGAGAAGAAATAATATTCGACAATACTTCCCGACCATTTTTTACTACGGCTGCTGCCGTCTCATCACAGGAGCTTTCAATTGCAAGTATCTGTATTTCTTTTTCATCCATGATCATGTTACTCGGCAAGATCCCATCCGTAAATTTTCCAGTGACCTTCCGCATCCTTTCTTAATAAAATTCTTTCCTGACTGTTCGGGTTTCTGTTTTTCCCTTGGGAAACATAAAAAGTACAATACAACCGTGCCCATTCATAGCCATCCTCTTTAAACTCCTCCACGTCTACGCTGCTGGAGGTATAATAGCCGGTTATCTTGTATTTATCGGCTCTGAAAGTTGCAATATCATCTTTTAAATCTTTCAGATATGCTTCCTGATCTTTTGATGCTACTAATTCCTCATCATATATTTCCTGTATTTTCATTGCAAGCTGCTCAAACTCTTCATCCGTATATGTTTCACTATACAGACACTTCGTAATTTCCGCAAAATATTTCACAACCTCTTTCGGGGTCGGCGGATAATCCCTCTCAAGATTTCTTAAAAGTACATTCTGAACAGCAGTAATCTCCACACTCTGCTCTGTCTCCGGCTTTTTTATTTCCCGGTTTGAAATGTAATAGTAATAGCCAATAATTCCACATACCAGTATAATGAGAATCAGCATTCCCTTCGTTCCTTTGAATCTCTGCATAGACCCGCCTCCGTTCTCTTTAGTCCTCACGAAACTTAAGTTCCACACTCTTCCCGTCTTTTCCGGCTACTGCTCTTGGAAAAATTTTCCTTGTTTCAGGCATAAACTCTTCCGCATAAGTCAGAGACGGACTGAAATGTGTCAGCCACAGTTCTCCTACATCTGCTGCTTTTGCCAGCTTTGCCGCTTCATAAAAGGTCATGTGTTTATGCTCCTTTGCCTTTTCCTGTTTCTCCGGCTCACCGTACATGCCTTCACAAATAAACAAATCTGCACCGACTGCATTCCTTGCAATACTTTCTGTAGGTCTCGTATCAGTGCAATAGGTTACCTTCAGACCTTTCCGCTCTTCTCCGAGTACCATATCAGGGGTCAGAATCCCCTGTTCGGTTTCAATCGTTTCCCCCTTTTGCAGTCTGCTCCAATACTGCTTTTCTATTCCCAATCCCATTGCTTTTTCCAATTGGAATTTTCCTTTTCGTTCCACAACAATACTATAACCATAACAAATCACATTATGATTGACTCTGAATGCTTCAATTCGGAAGCCGTCAAATTGAAACTGTTGTTCATTTTCCGTAATTTCCAGACATTTAATCTCAAAAGGAAGTTCCGGTGCAATCACACGAAGTGCGGATACTACCCTGGTCACCCCTTTGGGGCCAATAATCAGAAGCGGCTCTGTTCGCTCCGCATTTCCCATCGTCAAAAGCATCCCCGGCAATCCGCTGACATGATCTGCATGAAAATGGGTAAAGCAAATAATGTCTATGGGTTTTGGACTCCATCCCTTCTCCTTCATTGCGATTTGTGTACCTTCTCCGCAGTCAATCAATATGCTTTTCCCATTGTATCTTGCCATTAGTGACGTAAGCCACCGATAAGGCAGCGGCATCATGCCGCCAGTGCCAAGCAAACAAATATCTAACATCTTCCGTCTCCATTTTCCTAATTATCTGCCGTAAAATTATAAAAGTTCTGTCTCTTCTTTCTGTTCTACCGGAATTTTGAACTTTCCGGTTATTTTTTTATAGCATTCTTCGCACAAATCAAAGCTTTCCGTCTGTCCGTCCTTCTTACTGAAATATCCAAACGTATGCTTAACCTGTATTGCCTCTGCTTTTAAAATTCCATTTTCTACAGACATTTCTTTTTTACAGCAGTTACAAATAACGGATACCAGTTCCGTCTCTTTCGCATCCAAATAAATTCTCATTTCGGCTCCCATCTATTTCTGATATAAATAAGATATTTCACTTTATTATAGCTTGGGATTTCCATAAAAAACAGTGGTAATTCCTGCTCCCTCTTCCTATCTCTTCCACATAATATTGGCATCTTCTCTCGGTTTTTCATAAAAGTTCTTCCTTATTCCTTCCGAAACAAACCCGAGTTTCTCATAGACGTGAATCGCAGGGCTGTTACTCGCCCGGACTTCCAGCGTGTATGCTGAAATTCCTTGCTTGTTTCCTTCTTCAAGCAAAACCTTAAGCATCGCCGTTCCGATTCCTCTTCCCCTGCTTTCTTTTTTTACTACCACATTGGTAATGTTTCCTTCATCAAGTACCTGTAAAACACCACAGGAACCTAAAATTTCTCCGTCTTCTTCCGCCACTATATAAAAAGTATTACCGCTTTTAAGCATTTCAAAAAAAGAAGCCGGGCTCCACGGTTTGGAAAAGGTTTCCTCCTCTATCCTGCTGACCGTTTCCACGTCTTTTTCTTCCATTCTTCGAAACGTTACCACAATTTATCCCTCTTTTTCCAGTTTTTCCCGCTCAGCCTGCGACATACGAAGATATTCCGGTTCATGTTCTGCAGCTGACTGCACTTTTCCCTGCCGGAAATATTCCATTCCGAGCACGCCCACACAGGCAGCCCGCTGTCTGTTCATATGTGCCGGTGCAAAAGAATAGGGCACCTGCATTTTCTCTGCAAGGAAGTCTTTAAAAACCGGAACCCCGTCCCCAAGAAAAATCACTTCTTCTCCGATTTCATTTAAAGCCTCCATGATTTCTTCAATAGAAACCGCACACTGTTTTTTTATTGTTTTCAATGTATAGTGTCCGCCTTCCCGTTCAAACTTGTAAATTCCGGTGTATACCTGATTTCTTCTGGCATCCATAATCGGACAGACTATCTTTTCCGTTCCGTAAAGATTAAATGCCAGTCCGTCCACCGTGGGAACCGGAACAATCGGCTTATTCAAAGCAAGTCCAAGACCTTTTGCCGTTGCCGAACCAATACGCAACCCGGTAAATGACCCGGGACCTGCTGCCACTGCAATGGCATCTATGGAATGCAAATCCAGTTCTACCATTCTCTTTATCTCATCCAACATCGGCAGTAACGTCTGCGAATGTGTCTTTTTATAATTTATCGTATATTCCGCAATTAATTCGTTCCCACTGACAATGGCTACCGTAGCGACCAGTCCGGAGCTGTCAATTGCCAGTATTTTTATATCCGTGTCCATTTTGTCAGCCCTTCCTTTCTACCATTGCTTTATCTGCTTTTTTCTCATCAAAAGTAATCCTACGATAGTCAAAGCCTTTCTCCGGATTTTTTTCTATAGTAATCTCGGTATAGCTTTCCGGCAGAATTTCCTCTATTAAATTTGCCCATTCGATAAAGCAGACACCATCTCCGTAAAAGTAATCCTCGTATCCGATTTCTTCCATTTCCTCCACATCACCGATTCGATACACATCAAAATGATAAAAAGGAATTTTTCCTTCTTCGTACACCTGCACAATCGTAAACGTAGGGCTGCTTATCGGTTCCGTAATGTCAAGCCCCTTGGCGACCCCTTGGGTAAATACGGTTTTTCCCACACCCAAATCTCCTATCAACGTAAAAACCTGCCCCGGCTTTGCCGTCTCTCCTAACTGCTTTCCTAATGCAAATGTCTCCTCAGCACTGTTTGTCTCGTATATTTTCATGATGTCAACCTCTGATTTTTACTTTTGCGGGTGGCATATGGGTTGAAATAATTTCAATTACCTTTGCCTTGTTATCCCCTAAATCCTTCTTCGGAAAAATGGAGGCATTCACCCTGCTTGTATACACAATAATACTGCGGTTCGTGGAAATCGCTTTATACATCTGTCCCCACTCCTGCTTTTCCTCCGACTCATCCTGGGACACCGTAATCCCTTCTTCATCCAACATATAATGAAGCGGTTTCTTAAAAGCCGGTGTCATCAATGCCTGCTGTCTGGATTTTATAAACAAAGTCCAAGGGAGATACCCCAAAATCACAATTCCCGCAATCAGGAAAATCACACTGTGCTGCATCGCAAATGCCACAATCATAAGAGCTCCCACACCGGTTCCCAACAGTCCCTGTGCGCTCGTATAAGTATGATGCAGCATATAGTCATACAAAACTCCCCCATCTATTTTCACATCAAATTCAATTTCCATGCCAACTCCATCCACGCAGACGTTTCTTCTAAATCCTTTTATCTCGCCGCGTATCATTCCTTCCTAAATATTTCCCTCATATTTAATTCTATTATACAAAAAATGAGATAAAGTGCAAGTCACGCCTTTACCTCATTCCTGTAAATCTAATATATACAAACCGTCCGCCGCTCTTTATTCATGCCGAAGTGCCTCAATCGGACTAAGCTTCGCTGCTTTCTTCGCCGGATAAATTCCAAAGAAAATTCCCACTGCCGAAGAGAATATGGATGCACCCAGCACCGTTGAAATCTTAACCATCGGTGCAAATCCAAGCAGTCCGCAAATTCCAAATGCCCCCAGCACACCAATCGTTATCCCAATCAATCCGCCCATTAACGTAATAATTGCAGATTCTGACAAAAATTGCAGTAAAATCGATTTGGTTCTTGCACCAAGAGATTTTCTGATACCGATTTCTCTTGTTCTTTCGGTTACCGATACAAGCATAATGTTCATAACACCAATACCACCTACCAAAAGGGAGATAGCTGCTACAAACACAACGAATATGGTAACTGTACCAAGCACCGACGTAATCTGTGTCATATAGTCATTGAAATCTTCGATGGAAATCAAGCCCTGACCTCTGACATTATGACGTGCCTCCAAAACACTGACACACTCTTTCGCCATCTGAGTAGAATATTCTGCAGAATCTCCAATGACAAGGAAGCTGTCTACCCCTTCCACATAGAATCCATAAGCACTTCCCAATACAGAAAGGGGTACTTCTATTTCTACTCTGTCATCCACATACATCATATTAAGCATAGATGCAGCATTGTCCTGTCTGATACCAACAATGGTAAACTCCTGCGTAACACCATACAAAGTAAGCTCAATGCTCATACCGATGACATCGGTTGTACCAAACATCTTCATAGCACTTCCTTCCGTTACCACGCAGACCTTATTAGCTGCATAGTAGTCACCGGCTGTAAAATACTTTCCCTTTACGATAGGATTACTTTCATAATATTCCAACCCTTCTGTACCGCCTCTTGCTACACCTTCAAAATTACCCTTTTTTGCAAGTACGGTTCCGGAAAATCCATAGCTTGGTGTAATCGCCTTAATGTGCTCCACCTTTTCCTTCAAAATATCGAAATCTTCATCAGTAAATTCGATATATTCTCCGTTTTCATTACTTTTTGAATAAATATAGATCTGACCGCCTGCCATATCGTTCAGTTCTCCGGTAATTTGACCTTTCACACCGTTACCGATGGAAATAATCATAATAACCGAAGAAATACCGATAATAATACCTAACATGGTAAGAATGGAACGGCCTTTATTGCTTTTGATATTCATCAAAGCAATTTTTATGAATTCCCATAACTGTGACATTGCCGCTCTCCTTTACTGTACCGGAATTGCTGTAACCGGCATACCTTCCGCTATTCCTGCCGTTACAGAAGAAATAACCTGTTCACCTTCGCTCAGTCCTTCTTTAATTTCAATATAGGTATCGGAGGAAATTCCTGCTGTTACACTTTTCTTAACAACAATTCCGTTTTCTACCACATAGACAAAATCTCCATCCTTGTCCGCATTCACACATTCTACCGGAAGTACCGTAACCTGACTTACACTTTCTGTGTGAATCAATACTTTCGCTTCAATACCGAGATATATGTTTTCGTCCGGGTTTGCTATTTTTACTTCTGCCCCTACAACCGGAGTTCCGGAGCTGTTCAAGGTTGCCATTTTATTAATTTTGGTAATTTCACCTTCATATTTATGTCCGGAAACAGTAATTTCCGCTTTCTGTCCAATCGCAATTTTCTCTAAATCATACTTGGTAACTGAGATATCTACCTTTACTTTATCACTGTTTGCCAAGGTCAGAAGCTTCGTTCCTTCTGCCACAGTAGAACCTTCTACTGCATCCATTTCCGTAATAATACCGTTAAATGCTGCTGTTACACCACCTGTTGCATAGGAATAATCTTTATCTGCTTCTGCTGCTGTCAGTTCAGCCATTTCGTGATTTGCTTCCAGCTCACTCTTCTGATATTCATTCATAACTCCGGATTCAGAAGATGCTTTCTGACTATCCATTTCTGTTTTGTATTCCTGATAGCCTTTCAATTTATCCTGTTCATCACTGATTCTTTTTTCCAAATCTTTGATACGCTCGTCATTTTCCAACTGGCTAATCTGCTGCGAAACTCTTTGTGCTGCAATATTATTATCTTCAATTGCCTCTCTTAAATGATCTGCTTCATTGTTATCACCGGCTTTTTCAGCTTCTGCTAAATCAGCCTGTAACTGAATATTATAAACAGATATATTTGTCTGCGCTTCGCTATAATAAGCACTTAAATTACTCTTTAGTTCATCTAATTCATTCTGAAGCTGTTTAATATAATTTTCTTCATCAGAAATCTGCTGTTCCAACACCGCAAGATTGGTTGTAGCCTCAGAAAATTTCCCCTGGTTTTCTGCAGCACGTTTTACGGAATTCTGGTAGTTTCCTTCATCCGCCTGTGCTTTTAACTGTGCCTGCATTTTAGCAAGTTCTGTACTTTCCTCTTCAAAAGCAAGAAGCTGCGTTCCGCTTTCTACCGCATCTCCGGACTTCACATTAATAGTACCGATTGTACCGCTAATCTGGGAAAAGTATGTTTTTATCTCTTCACTTGTCACTGTACCGCTGGTACTTACAGTCTCATCAATATCTCCTTTTGTAACCTGCGTTGTATAAACCGGCATTGCGGTATTCTTTGCAAAAACAGAATTAACAACAAAAAACAACACTAATACACCCGCTATGGAACCGATAATGATTCTGCGTTTTTTCTTTTTACTCATTTTCGGTTTTTCGGCACGTGCCAGCTTCTTTTCTTCTTTTTTGGCTTTTCTTTCCTGCGCCTTCTGCGCTTTTATTTCTGCCTTATCCTTTTTCATGATTTCTGTTTCACTTAATTTTTCTGCCATTTTACTCTCCTCACCCTATTGTCTGGAAGAATCCGATTCAACCCTTCCGTCTTTTATTTTAATTACTCTGTCTGCCTGTGCAGCTATTTCATTATCATGCGTAATCAAAATTACTGTTCTGCCTTCCGCATGTAAATCCCTTAAAATCCCCATAATTTCTTTGGTGGAATTGGAATCCAGATTTCCTGTAGGCTCATCCGCTAAAATAATCGGCGGTGCCTGTGCTATTGCCCTTGCTATAGCGACCCTCTGTTGCTGACCTCCGGACATCTCTGCCGGTTTATGATTCATTCGGTGTGCAAGCCCAACCTTTTGTAAGGCTCTTTCCGACAGTTCATCCCGTTCCTTCTTGGCTACTCCCCGATAAATTAAAGGTAATTCCACATTTTCCATTGCTGTCAGATTCTGTATCAGATTAAATCCCTGGAAAATGAACCCGATTTCCCGATTACGGATATCCGATAGTTCATCATCCGAAAGACTGGAAACATCCTGTCCGTGTAATATGTATGTTCCGCTGGTAGGTACATCCAGACACCCCAGCATATTCATCAGTGTGGATTTTCCGGAACCGGACTGCCCGATAATTGCCACAAACTCATTTTCATTAATTTCCAAACTCACATGATCCAAAGCGCGTACTTCGTTTTCCCCGGGATTGTATATCTTACATATGTCTTGAATTTCAACTAAACTCTCCATTATCTTCCTTTCTCCCCTTCTTTTCAGACATGTTATTCCTCTCCGTATATTTGTATTATTCATATAATACAATAAGACATTGCTTTTTATTTGTCAACTACTTATTCATCGCCAACCCTTTTTTGCAAACCTAAATTACAGTATAAATGCTAACTCTATATATTTTCACATATCTTTCTTAAGTTTTTCTTAAAATAATGTAATATTTTAGCTAATTATGAAAAATTATCAGGATGTACGCAAAACCAAATCATAACCCAATCCAAAAACAAGGTGTAAAGTCTATTGAATGTTCAAGACCTCACACCTTGTTTTTTATGGGTGTCTTAGCAAAAACTAAGCCCGGCTGTCCGCTTTCTTTTTGCCCGACATATCATTTTGTGCTTTCAGAATCGGACTAAGTTTTTTATAAACGAGCATCGTCGCAACAGAAACCGATGTACCCTTAATCAGATTCAACGGTGCCACCGCCATAATGACAAAAGAAGTAATATTAGTAATACGGGAATTGATATCCGTTCCCATCGCAATCAGACCTTCCAGCGGTACTCCGTAAAGCTGCGAAAACTTTGGCAGCAAATACACTGCGTTGAATGCTGTTCCGAAAACCGTCATGATAAGCGTTCCGGTAATACAGCCGGCAAGTGCCGTTTTCTTAGTCTTTTTGAATAAATAAACCAAAGACGCAGGTAAAATAAAGCTGCATCCCACTACAAAGTTTGCCAGTTCTCCGACAAAAGCGGTGTCTGTGGATTTAAATAACAATTTTAAAAGGATTTTGCAAAATTCAATCATCACGCCTGCAACCGGACCAAACGCAAAGGTTCCGATTAGAGCCGGGAGTTCACTGAAATCCAACCTATAAAAATCCGGCGCAAAGGGCATGGGAAATTCAAACAGCATCAAAACAGAGGCAATTGCCGAAAACATTCCAATCATGGCAATCTTCTTCGTACTTAAAATACGCTCCTTCTCTCCTGCTTTCTTTTTTGCAATTTTTTCAGCGATATAGGCAACGGCAAAAATTGCAGCAACCACTGCCAAAAACTCCAACAAAAAAACCACATTTTCCGTAATATTTTTCCATAAACCATTCATAATACATTTCTCCTGTCAAGAGTTTTCTTCCATTATTCTTCCATTGATTTTTAATCACTTTTTTCGTCTTCGCTATACGACCTTTATGGTTTTATCTTCATGGTAAGTGCAATCCGCTTTTTCGGCACATCCACGGAAAGTACCTGTACATCTACTATGTCCCCTACGCTGACTGCCTCCAATGGATGTTTAATGAAACGGTTTGTAATTTCCGAAATATGAACCAGACCGTCCTGATGCACACCGATATCCACAAAAATACCGAAATCAATCACGTTACGCACGGTTCCCTTTAATACCATCCCCGGTTTTAAATCCTTCATATCCAGTACATCGCTTCGTAAAATCGGTGCCGGCATATCATCCCGGGGGTCTCTTGCCGGTTTTTCCAATTCCTTCAAAATATCTGTCAGCGTCATTTCTCCGATACCAAGTTCTTCTGCAAGCTTCTTCTTATCCTTTACTTTACGCTCCAGATTACCGATGCGGTCGGTGTCTTTTTCCATAACCGCAGTTGCCGCAGTATTTTCCTTTCCTGCACCTTCGTCTAAGGAAACGGTTCCCAATGCTGCTGCCAGTGCTTTTCCCATAGCAGTATTGGTATTTCTTACTACGACCTGTTTCTGTTTTTTCACCGGCTTTTCTTTTGCCTTGTTTTCGGCTTTTTTACCGGCAGTTTTTTCACTTGCAGCCTTTTTCTGTGCCGCTTTTACATCCTCCATAGTAAGCCCAAGCTTATCCAAAAGCCTCTCTGCCGCTTCGTAGGATTCCGGATGTACACTGGTAGCATCCAACGGATTTTCTCCATCCGTAATACGCATAAATCCGGCACACTGTTCATAGGCTTTCGGCCCTAATTTGGGCACTTTCAAAAGCTGCTTTCTGTTTACGAATCTACCGTTTGTTTCCCGATAATCTACGATATTTTTGGCAATTACCTTAGAAATACCGGAAATGTATTCAAGCAGGGATGCGGAAGCGGTATTCAGGTCTACACCGACTTTATTTACGCTGTCTTCTACTACACCGTTTAAGGCATCACTTAACTTTTTCTGGTTCATATCGTGCTGATACTGACCAACACCAATGGATTTCGGGTCGATTTTTACAAGCTCGGCAAGCGGGTCCTGTAATCTTCTTGCAATGGAAGCAGCACTTCTCTGCCCCACATCAAAATTAGGAAATTCTTCTGTTGCCAGTTTGCTTGCGGAATAAACGGATGCACCCGCTTCATTGACAATCACATACTGTACCGGAGTATCCAATTCTTTTAAGAGTTCTACAATAACCTGCTCGGATTCTCTGGAAGCCGTTCCGTTTCCGACCGAAATCAGGGAAACATTATATTTTTTAATCAGTTTCTTTAATTCCGCTTTGGATTCTTCCACCTTGTTCTGCGGAGCGGTAGGATAAATCACCTTGGTATCCAGCACCTTTCCGGTAGCATCTACTACAGCAAGCTTACATCCGGTACGGAATGCCGGGTCCCAGCCAAGTACTACCTTTCCGGCAATTGGCGGCTGCAGCAACAGCTGCTCTAAATTTTTTCCGAATACGGAAATTGCACCATCTTCCGCTTTTTCGGTTAAATCATTACGGATTTCTCTTTCAATGGCAGGAGCAATCAGACGGTTATAACTGTCTTCAATGACTTCTTTTAAAACCGGTGTAGTGTTAGGATTTTCTTTGGTAATCACCTTTTTGGAAAGGTATTGCAAAATGCGTTCTTCCGGTGCCTCCACCTTAACCGTCAATATTTTTTCCTTTTCGCCGCGGTTTAAAGCAAGCGTACGGTGTCCGGCTACCTTTTTAATCGGTTCTTCATAATTATAGTACATTTCATAAACACTCTCTGCCTTTTCATCCTTGGCACTGCTTATGATTTTTCCCTCTTCCACAGTGATGTTTCTGATATAAATACGATAGTCAGCCTCATCGGAAATACTTTCCGCAATAATGTCTTTTGCTCCCTGTAAGGCCTCCTCTGCACTTTTTACTTCCTTTTCTTCTGATATGTATTCTGCGGCTTTTTCCAGAACAGGCTTGTCTGTTTCCTGTGCCAGAAGGAATTCGGCAAGAGGCTCTAACCCCTTTTCCTTTGCCACACTTGCCCGTGTTTTCCTCTTCGGACGATACGGACGATACAAATCCTCTACTACTACAAGGGTTTCCGCCGCAAGAATTTTCTCTTTCAATTCTTCGGTGAGTTTGCCCTGTTCTTCTATACTTCCAAGCACCTGCTCCTTCTTTTCCTCCAGATTTCGAAGATAGGTCAGCCTTTCAAATAAGTTACGGAGCACCTCATCATTCAGAGCCCCGGTTGCCTCCTTCCGGTATCTGGAAATAAAAGGAATCGTGTTTCCTTCATCAATCAATTTTACGGCAGCTTCCACCTGCCACTTTTCTACCTGCAATTCTTCTTTCAGCTTTAAAATAATATCCATTCTGTCCTCTTTCCGCACGGTACCGCCGTGCTTGCATACTGCTGTACTTATTATAGTAGAAACTCCGTATGCATTTCAAGAAAGATTTGTATTATCTTCACAAAAGTGTTAGAATCGTTGTAGATTTTGTTGCCTTTCAGGCAGAGAGGAGTAACTATGGATTATAACAATCAAAATGATCAACAAGATGGAAATCCTTACGGCACACCTCAGCAGATGCCACCGAATTCTTATTATAAACCACGACGACCCTCAAACGGTCTTGTAACTGCTGCTTTTGCTCTTGGTATTGCAGCAATCGTCTCTGCTGTTATGATGACTGTCTATTTTCCATTTATTTTGGGAGGAATCAGCATTGTACTTGCACTACTTTCCAAAGGGTATGAAAAGAAAATGGCAGGACCTGCAAAAATAGGAATTGTCTGCTCTATTGTAGGACTCATTCTGGATATTTTTATTGTAGGCGGTTCCACCTATTTTGTATTTACAAACGAAGCAGCATACAACCAGTTTAACAGTATGTATGAATCTATTTACGGTGAATCTTTTTCAGATATGTATAAAGAAATAACCGGAGAAGAGTTCTATTTTGATTAGAATTTACCCGTGCATTCCATGCACAGATTGGAGTTACTATGAACAATTATAAATCCTCTTCCCAACTGAAAGCATTGGCTAAAGGTCAGTTATTGGGAAAATACTCTACCGTTATCGGTGCATTGCTGTTGATGGTTGTCCTAATGCTTATTCCTAATTTGATTATCGTAAGGCTCGTGGATACTACCACTATCTTCGGCATCATCATAAACCTGTTAATCACTTTTATTCTTGGGCTTTTTTCGGGAATACTGGCTGTGGGAAATACTTACATTTATTTGAATATTATCTGTAATCGCCCCTGCAAAGCCTCCGATATTTTTTATGGTTTTAAACATTATCCCGATAAAGCTCTTTTGCTGACACTTGTGGTTTCCGGACTTTCTACCGTATGCATGATACCTGCCTATATTTTTACTTATATAGGAACCTATACCTATGACATAGTATTTGTACTCCCTGTCTGTATCCTGCTGATTATCGGAAGTATCGCTTCCGTGTATATCTCACTTGTATTTTCGCAAGTGTATTTCCTGCTTTTGGATTTTCCACATTATTCCGTAAAGCAATTGCTATCTCTCAGTACAAAAATCATGAAAGGGCATAAAGGACGATTGTTTTATATTACCATCAGCTTTCTTCCGCTTTATTTACTCGGTATTCTCTCCTGCGGTTTTGCTCTTCTTTGGATTGAACCTTATGTAAATGCCACCATGGCAAATTTCTATATGGACTTAATGAAAAACAGGCAGTCATCATAGCTGCCTGTTTTTTCATCCGTTTATTCTTTATTTTCTAAGTTGATATATTTCAGATACGCATTAATAAAGCTGTCTATTGCTCCGTCCATAACCGCATCCACATTTCCCGATTCCTCATTTGTGCGATGATCCTTTACCATTGTGTAAGGCTGCATAACATAGGAACGAATCTGATTACCCCAACCGATTTCGGTTACTTCTCCGCGGATATCGGAAAGCTTTTCCGCATTTGCCTCTTTTTTCAAAAGATACAGCTTTGCCTTCAACATCTGCATTGCCTTGTCCTTGTTCTGGAACTGGGAACGTTCATTCTGGCACTGTACCACAACACCGGTAGGCAAATGGGTAATTCGGATTGCCGAAGAAGTCTTATTAATATGCTGTCCACCGGCACCACTGCTTCGGTACGTATCAATCCTTAAATCACCGGGATCAATATCCACATCCAAATCCTCTTCAATATCCGGCATAACATCCAAAGATACAAAGGAGGTCTGGCGCTTGCCTTGTGCATTAAAAGGAGAAATCCGGACAAGGCGGTGTACCCCTTTTTCAGACTTGAGATAACCATATGCATTGGGTCCGTTTACCTGAAAGGTAACGGATTTGATACCGGCTTCATCTCCGTCAAGGTAATCCAGCACTTCAATACTGTAGCCCTTCCGCTCCGCCCACCTCGTATACATACGGTAAAGCATGGATGCCCAGTCACAGCTTTCGGTTCCTCCCGCGCCCGCATTCAACTTCAGAATTGCATTGCATTTATCATATTCATCGGATAAAAGTGTTCCGATACGAATGTCCTCCAGCGTGGTAATAAAAGCATCCAATTCTTTCCGAATATCTTCTACCATTGCCGCCGCTTCTTCCGGTGACTCCTCATACCCCATTTCAATCAAAGTTTCTATGTCTTCATATTGGGTTGTTAAGGAATTGACCGTATCAACCGTATCTTTCAGATTTTTCAGTTCCTTCATCTTGACGTTGGCCTTATCGGCATCATCCCAGAAACCCGGAGCTTCCATCTCCATTTCCAGTTCTTCTATCCTTTTTGACTTACCTGCTAAGTCAAAGTGAATCCCTCACTTCCGCTAATGGTGTCTCATAAGTTTGTAATTCTGTTTTCATCTGGTCTAATTCTACCACTTAACGTCACCTACTTTCTTTACTTTCTTCCACAGCACTGTTTATATTTTTTGCCGCTTCCGCACGGACACGGATCATTCGGATAAACCTTGGCTGTCTCTCTCTTTACAGATCCCTTCTGTGCGGAATCATCCTTGTTTGTTCCGGTTACATTGGCAACCTGCTCTCTTTCTACTTTCTGTTCCACTCTGACATGGAATAAAAGACGAATGGTTTCTTCTTTAATATTCTGTGCCATTTCATCAAACATTTCAAAACCGCTCATTCTGTATTCTACAAGCGGATCTCTCTGACCATATGCCTGTAAGCCAACACCCTGACGAAGCTGATCCATATCGTCAATGTGATCCATCCATTTCCGGTCTATAATCTTCAACAAAATAACACGTTCCAGTTCACGAATTGCTTCCGGTTCCGGGAACTCTGCTTCCTTGCTCTCGTACAATTTTACTGCTTCTTCTTTTAACTGTTGCTTTAAGCTGTCCTTTTTCGGTTTTACCACACGGGCCGTATTCACCGGTTTTAAGGGAATGGTAGGAAGCAAAAGCTGATTCAATTCTGCAAAATCCCAATCGGCAATATCCTCATCATCACCAATACAGATATCTACGGCATTTTCGGCAATATCCGTAATCCATTTGAAAATGACATCACGCATACTTTCGCCGTCCAATACCCGTCTTCTCTCCTCGTAAATAATCTCTCTCTGGTCATTCATAACCTGATCATATTCCAACAGATTTTTACGAATACCATAGTTGTTGTTTTCTATCTTCTTCTGTGCCGTCTCAATCGCATTGGAGAGCGTTTTATGTTCAAGTTCCTGATCCTCCGGAATGCCCAATGCATTGAACATGGCAATCATACGATCGTTTCCGAACAGGCGCATCAAGTCATCTTCCAAGGAAATATAGAATTTGGATTCACCGGGATCTCCCTGACGACCGGAACGTCCACGGAGCTGATTGTCAATACGTCTGGATTCATGCCGTTCAGTACCGATAATCTTAAGACCTCCCGCTGCCTTTGCTTCTTCATCCAACTTAATATCCGTACCACGACCTGCCATATTGGTAGCAATGGTAACAGCACCGTGAATACCCGCATCCGCAACAATTTCCGCCTCCAGCTCATGAAACTTTGCATTCAATACTTTGTGCGGAATTCCCTTTTTCTTCAAAAGTCCGCTCAATTCCTCGGATGCTTCTATGGTAATCGTACCAACCAGTACCGGCTGTCCTTTTGCATGTGCCTCTGCTACTGCCTCCACAATTGCATGTAACTTGCCTTTTTTGGTTTTATAAACCGCATCCTGTAAATCCATTCTTGCTATAGGACGGTTTGTGGGAATTTCAATAACGTCCATTCCATAGATATTTCGGAATTCCTTTTCCTCAGTCAGTGCAGTACCGGTCATACCGGATTTTTTTTCAAATTTATTAAAGAAGTTCTGGAAAGTAATGGTTGCAAGAGTTTTGCTTTCTCTCTTTACCTTTACATGCTCTTTTGCCTCAATTGCCTGATGCAGACCGTCAGAATAACGGCGTCCCGGCATAATACGTCCGGTAAACTCATCTACAATAAGCACCTGATCATCTTTTACTACATAATCCTGATCACGGAACATCAGATTATGGGCACGAAGCGCCAGAATAATATTGTGCTGGATTTCCAGATTTTCCGGGTCTGCAAGGTTTCCAATCTGGAAGAACCGCTCTACCTTTGCCACACCCTGTTCCGTAAGGTTTACGACTTTATCCTTTTCATTAACAATAAAATCTCCGGTTTCTTCTCTTTCCACTCCCATGATGGCATCCATCTTGGTTAATTCTTCCATATCTTCGCCACGGGTAAGCTGTCTTGCCAGAATATCACAGGCTTCATAAAGCTTCGTGGATTTACCGCTCTGTCCTGAAATAATAAGCGGCGTTCTTGCCTCGTCAATCAGCACGGAGTCCACCTCATCGATGATGGCATAGTGCAAATCACGCAGTACAAGCTGCTCTTTATAAATAACCATGTTATCTCTCAGATAATCAAAGCCCAACTCATTGTTTGTAACGTAAGTAATGTCACAGTTATAGGCCTCTCTACGCTCTTCCGCTTTCATATCATTTAAGACAACGCCGACCTTTAATCCTAAAAATTCGTGCACCTGTCCCATCCATTCGGCATCACGCTTGGCAAGGTAATCGTTAACGGTGACAATATGTACACCTTTTCCCTCTAATGCGTTCAGGTATGCCGGAAGAGTGGATACTAACGTCTTACCTTCACCGGTTTTCATTTCTGCGATACGACCCTGATGCAGAATAATACCACCGATTAACTGTACACGATAGTGCTCCATATTCAGGACTCTCCGTGCTGCTTCTCTTACGGTTGCATAGGCTTCCGGAAGCAAATCATCCAGTGTGGCACCTTCTTCCAGCCGTTTTTTATATTCTTTCGTTTTATTTTTCAATTCCTCATCGGTAAGCGCCTGCATGGTAGGACGCAAGTCCTCAATCGCCTTTACAAGCGGTTCAATTCTTTTTAATTCCCGCTCACTGTGAGTTCCAAAAATCTTTTCTATTACGCTCATTTTTTCCCTTTCTACGCATATTGTGGGAAAACCCGCAATACGGCTCTACTTCTGTCGTTCTAAAAAGACCAAACTATATTGTAACAGATTTTTCCTGTTTATTCAAGTTAAGGGGATATATATATTCCCTTAACATTTTGTAAACAAAGTATGTACGCTAAAAAAGTGCCGCCCGGCGGCGGCACTTCCAAGAGAATGCTTCGCATTCTCCCTAACAGCCACCACTTGACTCGCGCACTTTCCTATTACATAAAAAGGGAGAAGCAAAAAACGCTTCTCCCTTGGATTCATCCATTTTTACTTTATTTTATCCATTGCTTTCCGCTTTGCGAAAAACTCATCCACTGCCTTTTTAATCTCCTCCGGCGGCATGGTCTTCAAAAGATATCCCTCCGGCTTCAATGCCATAACCTTCATGACACTTTCTTTATCTCCTTTACTGGTCAGGAAAATAACAGGGATGTCCGAAAATTCGGTTTCGGTTCGAATCATTTCCAGTACCTGACTGCCATCAATGACCGGCATTTCATAATCCAGTAAAACTAAATCCGGTCTGTTCGTTGCCAGATATTTAATCGCCATCGTACCGGAATTTGCTAGAATAACCTGATATTTATCCTCTAACCATCCCTTCACATTTCTCAGCATAGCCCCGGAATCGTCTACCACCAGAATTTTCCTTTTATTCTGCTTACTCTCTGTTTTCATATAGGCATCGATAGCTTCTGCCACTTCATTCACATTAATGGGACGCGGATATTCCTTCTGTATCAAATGTGTCGGAATATATTTTGAAACTCCTTTAATCTCTCCGGCATCACCTGTTATAAAAATCGGTATATCCTCTTCCATTGCCTTATCCTTCAAGTAAGTCAATCCCGGTCCCTGCTCTACAAGTTCCTCATCTGCAAATAAAAACATCAATTCTATATTTCCTGTTATTTTACTTACCTCATCCGTATTGGCATGTACATGAATCACTTCACATTCTGCCTCTTCTATCTTTTGCTGTAATGCTGCCAGCAAATAGCTTTGTGTCTCTGATACAATTAATACTCTCTGCATACTATATTCTCCTCATCGTTCTTCCCTTATTTCCTTTTCTTCCGGTGTCTCCATCCTACATATACTCTAATCATTTTTGTCATTTTCCATGGTAGCCCGATAATCTTATTCCTATTCTATACTTTTTTTAACTTTCTGTCTATTCTTTTTCTTTCTTAAAATATTCTTAAAATATTCTATAGGCCTCCCGGAAGGTTATTTCAGACGGATATTCCCCTCCGTTGCTTGTATTGCAGCCTCAAAAGTGCTAAAATAAAGGGTGATTTTTCTTTTATATTATACTGAATAATAAAGGAGCTTTTTTATGATTTACGAAACGATTCCCCTAAAGCAGCAAGGCTCCCTTCCAAATGCCTGTGCTGTCACTTATTTCATCAGTCATTCCGACCGAATCGGCATTGTAAAACGTCCGATTATTGTCATCTGTCCGGGCGGCGGATACGAGCATTTATCCGACAGAGAAGGTGAAATGACTGCCTTGCAGTTTAATTCCATGGGATACCACGCTATCGTTGTGAAATATTCCGTAGCACCTGCCACTTACCCTACAGCACTCTATGAACTCGCCGGTGTTATTGCCATGATATATGAAAAAGCTGATGAATGGCACATAGATACCGAAAAAATTGTTGTACAGGGCTGTTCTGCCGGCGGACATCTTGCAGCAAGTTTTTGCATGAACTGGTCCAAGCCTTTCCTTTCAGAAGCGCTTCACGTTCCTTCCGCGCAGCTTAAGCCTGCCGGAATGATGTTGAATTATCCGGTAATTACTTCCGGTCCTTTCAGTCATTCCGGTTCCTTTGTAAATCTCTTAGGTGACCGTTATGAGGAATTGAAGGAATCTATGTCTTTGGAAAACCAAGTAAATGAGGACACCCCTAAGGCATTTATATGGCATACCTTTACGGATGCCAGTGTACCTGTTGAAAATTCTCTTTTACTTGTCAGCGCATTAAGACAACATCATATTTCAACAGAATTTCATATGTATCCCCACGGTGAGCATGGACTGGGACTTGCAAACGAATTAACTGCCACCCCCGAAGGAACCGGTATGCAGGCAGAATGCACCTCATGGATTACCCTTGCCCATACATGGTTACAAAATCTGTAAACAGAAAGGCTTTCACTCTATGAAAAACTATTATGTAAACCCAAATGCAGAAAACAGTCCGGCTGATACCTTTACCAGTATTTCAGCCGCACTTTCTGTCATACCTTCCAATAACGAAGAACCGATTACCATTCATATTGCAAACGGAATTTATAAAGAACTTCTGGTAATAAAATCTCCTTATATCACCTTAGAAGGAGAGTCTGCCGAAGGGACGATTATCACTTATGATCTCGGAGCCGCCGAAATTTTAGAGGACGGAATCAAACGCGGTACCTTCCGTACTCCTACCGTTTTCATCGACACACACGACTTTACTGCCAAAAATATTACCTTTGAAAATTCTGCCGGCTTTGGCCGATTAGTTGGTCAGGCACTTGCTTTATATGTGGACGGTGACCGTATTGTCTTTGACCACTGTCGTATGCTTGCCAGTCAGGATACCATTTTTACAGCTCCGCTTCCGCCCCATCCATATGAACCCGGCGGCTTCCGCGGTCCAAAAGAATTTGCTCCGCGTATCAACGGCAGACATTATTATCATGATTGTTTTATTCGCGGCGATATCGACTTCATTTTCGGAAGTGCTACCGCCTACTTTGAAGATTGTGAGATTTTCTGTCAGAAAACCGACGACGAGCCCGCAGCCGAGCAAATTGAAAAACAGAAAATATACAGCTACATCACCGCTGCCTCCACCGCAGAAGGACAAGAATACGGCTATGTATTTGAACATTGCAATTTGACCGGAAACTGTCCGAAAGCAAGCTGCTATCTTGGACGTCCCTGGCGTAATTTCGCCAGAGTAGTATATTTAAACTGTCATATGGACGAACATATTTGTCCTTCCGGCTGGGATGACTGGAACAAAACCGATTCCCACGATACCGTTCTTTTCGCCGAATACAACTCCACGGGAAAAGGTGCCACACCTCAGTACCGGGCAGCTTTTTCCAGGCAGTTAACCACTGAGGAAGCTACACATTACACACGCCAAAAAGTATTGGGTGGAACAGATGGCTGGACACCTTAATCGGTGTCCTGCTTCTGTTCTTTCTGCTCCTCGGCAAGTATATTGGCTGCCGCCGCAATACCTCCCATTCCCACATTATTTCCTACGGAATAAGCCCTTGCTTCAAATTCATCCTGAACAGGTTCTTCTTCTTTAATATATCCGCTAAATACCTTCGCATAATAAAAAGATAAGAAATATGCAACAACCCCAATCCCAAAATTAAAGGTAATAAAATTCACCAGTACAATCGTATATACATTCGCTGCAATAACCAGTGCCACAAGAATCAGCATTTGAAAAGTATCTTTAAAATGCCGGATAGACAAAATAAATGAGTACTGTATCGTTCTTTTTACCGGATTGATAAACTTAGCCTGCACCGCAAAGACATATAACATTGACAGGCAATACGGCACCAGACAGGCAATGGTTACTGCCCAGATTATTTTTATATTACTGGTATCCATTTGATTCCAATAAATCAAATCCCCGATTAATATTACTCCGATAACCAGATAAAGAAGCCAGATACCGGTTGCCTGTACAAAATTTTCTTTAAAAGATTTAAAAAAGTTCCTTGTCGGATAGCCTTCATTTTTTTGCAGCTTCATACAGCTGTAAATCAACGCTGATGTGGAAGCTCCTATTGTAAAAATGGGAAGGCTGCAAAAAATCCACAAAATATTCAACCACCAAAGGTAACCAACCTTCAAAATAAAACGGAAAACTACATTATCGTAATTAAAAATTCTTGAAAGCATCTATAACCTCGTTTCCACGCTGCTTCGCGTATGTTACAATAACAAAATAGAGGGTGCATCATCCCACACCCTCTATTATATCAATTTCTTTTTTCTTTTACAATTAGCCCTTTACACCACCGGCTGAAATACCATCTACGAACTGATTCTGTGCTGCGAAGAATACGATAATAGAAGGCATGATGGAAATCAGAGAGGTTGCAAGAACCCTGTTCCAGTCAAATCCGGTATCACTATCCATAGACAGCTTAACAAAAATCGTTGCAGGATATTTAGCAGGAGTATTTACATAAAGTAATGGTCCCATAAAGTCATTGCTTGCCCACATGAACTTAAACAATGCACAGGAAACAATCGCCGGCATCAGCATCGGAACAATAACCTTAATCAAAGTCTGTACATAATTACATCCGTCAATCTTTGCTGCTTCATCCAATTCTTTCGGAATATTGCGAAGGAACTGAATTAACATATAAACGAAGTAAGTTTCTGTCGCAAACAATGTCGGTACAATCAACGGAAGATATAATTTGGAACCAATCCATCCGAATTTATTGTACATAACGTACTGAGGTACATTCAATACAACCTGCGGAAGGAATAAGGTTGCAATCAAAATTGCAAATAACTGATCTCTTCCTTTGAACTTAAATCTACCAAAACCATATGCTGCAATGGTAGAAGAAATAACAGTAAAGATTACATGCGGAATAACATAGGAATATGTATTCAGCAATGCTTTCCAGATATTAATATCACCACCGTAGCTTTTCACTGCATTTACATAACCGCTCGTAGTAGGGTTCTTCGGGAAAATATTAACACTTGTAAAAATTTCACTATTCGGTTTGAAGGTTGCTCCTACCATCCAAAGAAGCGGATAAACCATGAAGAAACCAACAAAAATAAGTACGATATAACGAATCGTTGTCTGAATCAGACGTTTTCTTTTTACTGCTTTATTATAATCAACGCCTGTTAATGTACTTGTATTTGCCATTTTTATCTACCTCCATCATCATCAGCGTAATATACCCAATGATTCTGACTCCAGAAAGCAATCACAGTAAAGATTACCAAAACGATAAACAATACCCATGCCATCGCACTTGCACGTCCCATATCATAGGTCTTAAATGCGTTGTTGTAAATCAACAAGGAAATCAATGTTGTAGAATTTCTCGGACCACCGTTCGTGATAATATAAGGTCCGTTGAATTCCTGAAACGCATTACATAACTGTGTAACCATGTTATAGAAAATAACCGGTGTAATAAGCGGAACAGTAATGGTAAAGAACTGTCTCCATTTGCCGGCACCGTCAATCGATGCTGCCTCATACAAATCCTGTGGTACACCTTTTAATGCTGCAAGGAAAATAACCATTGCCGAACCAAACTGCCATACACGAAGCAAACAGATACAAAACAGTGCCCATCCCGGCTCACTTAAAAAGCTGGGTGCTTCAATACCGAATATTGCTAAGCCGGACTGAATCAGACCGCCATCCTTGAACAAAGCCTTCCATAAAACTGCAATGGCTACGGAACCACCCAGAATAGACGGAATATAATATGCAGTTCTGAAGAAATTAACACCTTTAATTTTAAAATTCAAAATATATGCAATAAACAACGCTGCTATCAATTTAAGCGGAACAGTCATAAATGCATATTTAAAGGTTACAATCAAAGCTTTCCGGTTTGCAGTCTTGGCAAATACATCAACATAATTCTGTATACCGTACTCGCTGATTCCCTTAAACAGATTATAGTCAGAAAAACTATAAAAAAGGGAAGATGCAAATGGATAAAGTTTGAAAACCAAAAAGCCAATCAGCCAAGGAATAATGAACACAAAACCAATGTTTTCCTTCATAAATTTCTTAGCATTGAATGGTTGTTTTACTGCTGCCGAAGCAGCTGTCTGTCCAGATTTTTTCACCGTGAGTCTACCTCTCTTCCTTCATACAAAATCTACACCATTCTGTATCATATTACATCTGTTAAATGTAATACGGTAAATGCAGCCTGTAGCTATTCCGGCTACATTTACTATAACATAGAAACTCATATTTTTCTATGCTTTATTCTCGTATTCAATTGATCTTCGATATGCCAAAACATATCGGATTCTAACTTAAAGTCTGCCATTCAGACTTCCAACACTATCGGGATATTTGTCGGTTCTTTTTACAATCTCCTCTATGTATCCTTCCTATTTCTGATACAAAACTTTTCTGTTTGTATTATGCCGATTTATTACATTTCAACTAAAATAAACTGCTGATTTTGAAAACAAAAGACCGCCGAAGAACCCGCTCCGGCGGTCTTTTACTTAGTTTTGATACTCTTTAATTTTTGTTATTATTATTTGCAAACAGCAGACATAGCTTCATATAAGGCTGCTGCTGCTTCGTCTACGCTGTAATCACCGTAGCTTAATCCACTGAATACATCAGCATAAGCAGATGTTTCACCCTTTAAGGATGCATCATCAAATTTCGGGCTGAAAGAGTATTTGCTTGCTGCAAGAACTTTTTCATGAGCCTCTGCGATAACCGGATCAAGAGCATCTGCTGCTTTTAATGTCTCATAAGCAACGTTAGACTGCGGTACACCTCTCTGTGTTCCTAAGATAGTAATACCTTCCGGATCGTTCATTAAGAAGTTTACTAACATAGCTGCTTCATGAGGATGTTCAGATGTACTTGTAATAGCTAAAGCCATGGAAACTTTTGTAAATACACCTGTATCAGCTCCGCCAAGGTCTGTGAATTCTTCACCAACTACTAATTCGCGAGCATCACCAAGTGCGCTGATGTATTTGCCCGGTGCGGAATCCCATTCAAGGATACCTGCATATTTACCGCTGATGAATTTTTCGTTTACATCGAAGCTTGCTGCTGCATCACCGTCAATTGTTTTGATAGACGGAATTGCATGTGCATCTTCTAAGGACTGGATGAATTCCAAACCTGCTTTTAATTCTTCTTCTGTAGCGTTTAAAGTACCGTCTGCAGAAATAATTTCTTTACCGTAGTTAGACTGATACCAGAATGTCATAAGAATCATTCTGTCATAGTGGTTAATTGCTAACGGATAGTAATCATCGCCTAATTTTTCTTTAAATGTCTGTCCGGCTGCTTTCAATTCTTCTACAGTAGTAGGAATTGCGATACCAGCCTCATCAAATGTTGTCTTATCCCAGTAGCAGATACGTCCTGTCATAGATACAGGAATTGCTGCCTGACCACCCTTGGAATCTTTACACATATCAAGATACTGCTGATCCCACTGACTCAAGTCAAGAACATCGGATACTGTGTTCAAGTCAACGAAAGTTGTTCCGTCGGCATCATAATCTGCAATCCAGTTAGAACCGATCTGAGTTACATCTGCACCTGTTCCTGACTGATATTCAAGAGCTCTTGCTGTTTCCCAGTCAGTCCATGCACCGTAGTTTACTTCAACTGTGATTCCCGGATACTTAGCCATGAATGCATCTACTGCTGCTAAAGTAGCTTCATGTCTGGAGTCACCGCCCCACCAGTCGAATTTGATGGTACATTCTTCGTATGTAACATCTCCTGCTGCATCATCTGTTGTTTCTGCAGTTGTTTCTGCAGTTGTTTCTGCTGTTGTTTCTGCTGTTGTCTCTGCAGTTGTTTCTGCTGTTGTCTCTGCTGTGGATTCTGTAGTTGTTTCTTTAGAACCACATGCTGCCATAGACAATACCATTACAGATGCAAGACCTAAGCTTAAAAACTTTTTCATTCTTTTCATCTTTTCCTCTCCTATTCAAAAAGTATTAATTTTTGTAAGCACATGTAAGTGCTTACATTGATTGTAACACAACCCTCCAAAAAATGCACTATTTTTTTTCATTTTTTTTATTTTTTTTATTTATTATTCTGTTCCATTTTGTGTAAACTGGAAAAAGTAACCATAAAATGAACAAAACTACACTATTCCTTATTCATTTTTACAAAAAGTATCATTCTAAGCGTTTTCCCATTGCTTTTGAATAAATTCTTTTGCCCATACCGCATTGTCCGGATTGGTATTTTCCAATGTAACATGAATGTATGGCTTTTCATTCTTGATAAATCGGATAATATCGGTATAATCCATCATACCGGTTCCTGCCGCAACCGATACCAGTGTGCTCTCTTCTACCCGAAAATCTTTGATATGAACTACATCCACAGCATCGCCCAGTACTTCGATTGCTTCTTTAATAATAGCCTCTCTGTTCTGATAGTTTGAAATATGAAGCAAATTCACCGGATCCAAAATAATACGGAGATTCGGGGATGCAATTTCATCCAACACTCGCCTTGCACGTAAGGGGTTACATACAATATGCGTAAATACCGGTTCAATTGCCAGAATCACGCCCATTTTTTCCGCATATTCCACAACCGGTCTTAAATTTGTGATAAACGTCTCCAATGCTTCCTCACTGTGGCTTCGTCCTTCCTCGTAAGTATAGGTTTCATTCGGATTACCGGTTTCCGTTCCTACCACTCCGCAGCCTAATATAGAAGCGAACCGGATATGGGATAAATATCTTTCTGTCACACTCTTAAGTTTTTCTTCATTCGGATTTGCCAGATTCAAATAGCAGCCAAGTACCGCAATATCCACGTCATTTTTCCGAAACAGATTTTTCAGATACATGGCAAAGCCGGGTGTCAGTGCACTATCCGCTACCGAATAGTCCGATATCACCTTGGATAACGCCAGATGAGCACAGGTAAATCCCTGCTCCTTTACATTTTTTACTCTTTCCTCCAAAGGCAGCTGTTTCGTATCATGTAAACGTATTCCAATCTGCATAGCTTTTCCTCAGCTTTCTTTTTCTTTTCCTGTTATCTTTCCAGCGCATCAATATGCAGTAATTTTTCTGCTTCGCCGTCCTGTCCGCTTACGGTTACATTTTTCATCGTCAGCTTTTCTACATTGGATGCAAAAATTCCCCGTCTGCTGCACTCCTCTACGCCTTCTGCCATTGCCGGGAAGCCCGACTTCGGATTGTCCGCGTAATCAAACCGGATATTTTCCATATAAATTTCTTCTATCTTTTTCTCCGGCAGACCCTCAAAATAGGCCGCTGCCACATGGCAGTTTCTGCATTCCAGATTGCGGAATACAAGCTTTCTGATTACCGGAGTTCTTTCATCCACCGGATAAGGCTCTCTGGACTGTACATACTCTGTTTTTCCGTCCGCATCACAAAAATAGAAACTGTTTACCACTAACGGAGTCATCACATGATCCATTTTCAAATTTTGGAAGATAATACCATCCAATACAGAATCCTCTCCCCGACCACGTCTCGTTTTTACCCGTAAGCCTCTGTCCGTATGTCTGAAAATGCAGTCCTCCGCAATCAGATTTTTCACTCCGCCGGCACTTTCACTGCCTACGGTTACTGCGCCATGCCCGTTCTCCATCAGACATTGACGAATTGTTATATTCTCGGAAGGCGTTTTGTATTTTTTACCCATATAAATCTTTCCTGATTTTACTGCAATACAGTCATCTCCCAGAGAGAAACGAACGCCCTCTATGATAACGTCCTTGCAGGATTCCGGGTCAAGTCCGTCCGTATTCGGAGAATTACTTGGATTTTCCACAACCGTATTATAAAAAGCAAGCTGATTACTGAAAAACGGATGAATGGTCCATGACGGACTGTCATGCAGTTTCAATCCCTGTACGGTCACGTTATTACAATGATTCAAAAATAACATTCTGGGCCGGAATGCTCCTACCATTACTTTCACATCATGCCACCAGTTTTCCATGGAAGCGTTTCCATCAATACTTCCTTCTCCGTAAATCACTACATTTTCTACATAAAGTCCTGTGATAATTCCCGCAAACATAGGATACGGGTCGCCCTCCCATGTACCGAGATGATATTCATCCGCTTTATCATAGCTTTCTACTTTTCCGGGGAGGATAGGATAGTGCCATCTGTCATTATCTGCCAGAAGCTTTGCCCCTTTGGCAATTTCCAGTATCAGATTACTCTTTAAGAACAGAGAAGTAATCTTATAAACACCTGCCGGAATCAGCACCCTGCCGTCCTTAGGGCATGCCAAAATTGCAGCCTGCAGAAACGGAGTGTCATTCGACACCCCATCTCCTTTTGCTCCAAAATCTTTTACATTCAAGGTTACAAACTCATAATTTGTTTTGAAGGAAACCTTTCCTGCCTCCTTTTCCCCATCCATCACTTTTACTTCATAGTCCGTTTCCGGCTCCAGATCATAAACGGATGTAATAACCTGTTCTGTATCCTTGTATGTTTCTCCGTTAATCACGAGGGAATATTTCTTTTCAGTGAAATAAACTCCACCGTCTGCTATTTCAATGACAGCACTCCTGGCTGTCTTCATCAATAATTTTATTTCCACAGTAGACTCGTTCCTTTCTTATAGGGTAACACCTTGTTTGAAAATTGCCATATCATGGAAACCTGCCTCTTCGCTGCGAACCTTTTTGCCGGAAGCTACTTCTACCACATAATCAAAAAGCTTTTCTGCAGTTTCGTTCATATCCGCATCTTCCACCAGTACTCCGGCATTAAAATCAATCCAATTGGATTTCTTTCCCGCAAGTGCAGAATTACTGGAAATCTTCACGGTAGGTACCGGAGAAGCAAAGGGAGTTCCCCGTCCGGTAGTAAAGAGAACAATGTGTGCCCCGGAAGCCGCCAGTGCCGTTGCGGCAACCAAATCATTTCCCGGTGCGCTAAGCAGGTTCAGTCCTCTTGCCTCCACCCTCTCTCCATAAGCAAGTACCCCTCTTACCGGAGCAGAACCGGATTTCTGGGTACAGCCAAGGGATTTATCTTCCAGTGTGGAAATACCACCCTTTTTATTCCCCGGAGAAGGATTTTCATAAATTGTCTGATTATGACTGGTAAAATAATTTTTAAAATCATTAATTAAATCTACGGTTTTTTCAAAAAGCTGCTCGTCTGCGCAGCGATTCATCAACAACGTTTCCGCACCGAACATCTCCGGTACCTCGGTCAGAATCGTGGTGCCCTTCTTGGAAATTAAAAGATCGGAGAACTTACCCACAAGCGGATTTGCGGTAATACCGGAAAATCCGTCACTTCCGCCGCATTTCAATCCCACAATCAGTTTGCTTACACTAATCGGTTCCCGTTCAAACCCGGAAGCGTAATCAATCAGTTCCTCCAAAAGTGCAAGTCCGTCTGCCATTTCATCTTCGCTTTCCTGACAGACAAGGAATTTCACGCGGTCACTGTCATATTCGCCGATGTAATCCTTTAATACATCAATATTGCTGTTTTCACAGCCCAGGCCCAGTACCAGAACACCGCCTGCATTCGGATGATGAATCAAATCAGCAAGAATCTGTCTTGTATGTTCCTGGTCATCGCCCATCTGAGAGCAACCGTAAGGATGCGGAAATGCAATCACCTCTTCCACGCTTCCCTTCACCTTTGCCGTAGCTGCCTTTGCCATCGCAGTAGCAATGTTGTTGACACAGCCCACCGTAGGCACAATCCAAATCTCATTTCTGACACCGGCTTTTCCGTCCTTACGCAAGAATCCCATAAAGGTACGTTCTTCGCTTTCCCCTTCCTTTGCCCCCACAGGCTCATAGGTATAGGAAAGCAAATCGCCCAATGCCGTTTTTACATTATGGGTGTGAATCCACTGTCCTTTCTTAATGTCCTCTTTGGCACATCCTATCTGACAGCCATATTTGATAACCGGCTCTCCTGCCGCAATATCACGGATTGCCATTTTATGTCCGGCAGGTACTTCGTCTGCCGCAGCTATCTGCTCACCGGCAATCGTGACGGTTTCTCCTGCTGCAATCACCTTTAAAGCAACAATTACGTTATCGTCTTCATGAATTTTGATGAAATTCTGCATACGCTCCTCCAGACTAAAAGTTTTTCTCCATTGCTTTTCTCATTCCGAGAGTTTTGATATCATCCAGATAGGAAACCATCTTTTCTTCCACACCGGCAAGCGCACTTAAATCCTGTCCCCAGAAGCTTTCATTAGAAAGGAACGCGTGTACAAATTCTTTTGTTTCCTTCTGACTGTTGTCACGGAAAAATTCCAGAACCGGCATATCATCCAGAATGTTGTATTCCTGTCCGTCTCTGTGACCGATTAATGCTTTCTCTCTGATTTCCGTACCGGTATAGAATGCCATTAATGCTGCCAGTGAGAAAGTCAAATGAACCGGAATTTCTTTTTTCTCTTCTATGTAACCCAAAAAGCTTGGCATACATCTTGCTCTCCATTTGGAAACGGAATTCAGTGCGATGGAAAGCAACGCATGTTTTACATACGGATTGTTGAAACGGGTAATTACTGCTTCAGCAAAGTCTGTCAAATCCTGTTTCGGCAAAGTCAGCGTAGGAATGACTTCGTCAAAAATAGTTTTATACATAAAGTTATAAATCAGTTCGTCTTTCATGGATTCCAATACAATATCGTTACCTGCAAGATAAGAAGCAAGAACGAAAGAAGTATGTGCACCGTTTAAGATACGTACCTTTCTCTGCTTGTAAGGCTTCTGGTTATCCGTATAAATAACCGGAAGTCCGGCTTTGTCAAGCGGGAATTCTGCGCTGATATCCTTGGGACATTCGATAACCCAGAGTGCAAAGGGTTCGCCGGTAACAATCAATTCATCCTTGTAACCCCATTCTTCCCAAAGTTTTGTATCTTCATCCTTCGGATAACCGGTAATAATGCGGTCTACCAGAGTAGAGCAGAAAATACACGCTTCATTCAACCAGTTTACGAAGCCCTCTTCCAGCTTCCAAAGTTCTGCAAACTGTAATACACATTTTTTCAGCATAATTCCGTTATCATCAATCAATTCTACCGGAAGCATCACTAACCCTTTGTCTGCTGCACCGTTAAAATGTTTATATCTTTCATATAAGAATTTGGTTAACTTACCGGGATAGGTTCTGGGAGGATTCATCTCCAGCTTGTCGGTATCATTATAAACAATACCTGCTTCTGTTGTATTGGACACAATATATCTTAAAGAATCTAATTTTGCAAAGTTATTATATTTCTCATATTCACTATAGCAGTCAACTACATCCGCAACACTGGTAACCTGACGGTTTAAAACCTTTGCTTCTCCATCCACGATACCGCGCAGGGAAACCGTATACTGACAGTCCTGTGCATGGAATCTTTCCAGAGAACCGAATTCAATAGGCTTTACCAGTACAATATCTCCGTCAAATTCACCCTTTTCATTGGCAATATCAATCATGTAATCCACAAAACCACGTAAAAAATTACCTTCCCCAAACTGTAACACTTTTACCTGACGTTCCTTTTTTCCTGTCATGCTTTTGTTCAATAATTCCATTGTCCCACTCTCCTAATTTCTGCCCTTCTCCGGCTACATACTAATTATACTTACGTGTGCAGAGAACTGCCATCCGGGCAGTCTCCTTGTAAGCACTTACATCTTGATTTTAACGTTATTTTTCTTAATAGTCAATAGAATAATCTTGAAAAGATTCTTGAATTTACATCCGTCTTGTTATATAATCAATGTCAAAGTATGTAACTGCTTACATGTTTTTTTACAAAATAGGAAAATGCTCTTATGCAGTGATACTTTTTTACATAAAACACGACACCTATTTTTAATTTGAAGAAGAAACGAGGATTTACGATGACCATTTACGATATTTCGGAAAAAGCGGGCGTTTCCATCGCTACTGTTTCCAGAGTATTAAACGGTAGCAGCAGTGTCAGTGACAAAACGCGCAAAAAAGTTCTGGCCGTTATGGAGGAATACGATTATACCCCCAATGCATTTGCAAGGGGACTTGGACTAAACACGATGAATACTATCGGTATTCTCTGTGCCGATTCTTCCGACCTGTATCTTGCCAAGGCTGTTTACTGCATCGAACAGAGTCTGCGTGCCAATGGCTATGATTCCCTTTTATGTTGTACCGGATATGACTTAAAAAATAAGGAAAAATCTTTAGAGCTTCTGCTTTCCAAAAAGGTGGACAGCATTATTTTGGTAGGTTCCAATTTTATCGGTGAAAAACCGGAGGACAACAAATACATACGTGAGGCCGCTTTGGAAGTTCCGATTATGCTTTTAAATGCCGCCTTGGACAGTACAAATGTTTACAGCATTGTATCCGATGATTACCGCTCTATGTACGAGGCAACCTCCTCTTTGATTTCCTCCGGTATCCGGGATATTTTATATTTTTATAATTCCAATTCTTACAGCGGAAAGCACAAGCTTTCCGGCTATAAAGCTGCCATGGCGGAAGCAGGCATCACCGTCACCCCGTCCATGACACAGTTTTATACAGGCTCTCATGAAGATATTGCCGCCATGACACAGACACTTGTAAACGCTTCCAAGAGAGGTGTCAAATTCCACGGTGTCATTGCCGCAGACGATAACCTTGCCATGGCAGCCCTAAAATATGCAAAGCTGAAAAATCTGAATATACCGGAGGATCTTTCCATTATCGGTTACAATAATTCCATTCTTACAACCTGTTGTGATCCGGAATTAACTTCCATCGACAACAAACTGGAAACCCTCTGCCAGCAACTGATAACTTCTCTCATGGGTGTCCTTTCGGGCAACGATGTCCCGAAGCGTATTTTGTTTTCGGGAGAACTGGTGAAAAGAGGCACTACCCGCTTTTAGAAGAAAATCCGTATGACATTGTTACATTATTTTCATGATATTCTTCATGATAAAAATAGAAAAATATTTAATGGAGGACAACAACTATGAAACCCTTTATGGACAAAGATTTTTTACTTTCCACGGACACGGCAAAAACTCTTTTTCACGATTTTGCCGAAAAAACTCCGATTCTCGACTATCACTGCCATATTAATCCGAAAGAAATCGCAGAAGACAGACAGTTTGACAACATTACGCAGGTGTGGCTTGGCGGCGACCATTATAAATGGCGTTTCATGCGTTCCTGCGGTGTAGAGGAATATTACATTACCGGAGAAGCTCCCGATAAAGAAAAATTCTTCAAATGGGCAGAGTGCCTTGGTAAAGCAATCGGTAATCCGCTGTTCCACTGGAGTCATCTGGAATTACAAAGATACTTCGGTTACAACGGCGTACTGAATAAAAACACCGCAGAAGAAGTCTGGAATCTCTGTAATGAAAAGCTTGCTCAGAAATCCATGAGTGTACGCAACTTAATCAAGCAGTCCAACGTTACTTTAATCTGCACCACGGATGACCCCGTAGATTCTCTGGAATGGCACAAAAAAATTGCTGAGGATGCTTCCTTCGATGTACAGGTTCTTCCTGCATGGCGTCCCGATAAGGCGATGAATATCGAAAAACCGGATTACACAGCTTATCTGGATAAGCTTGCTTCTGTAAGCGGCATAAAAATTGATTCCTTTGCTTCGTTAAAGGAAGCTTTGAAAAATCGTATGGAATTTTTTGCTTCCATGGGATGTTCTGTTTCCGACCACGCTTTGGAATATGTAATGTATGTTCCTGCTGATGATGCAGAACTGGAAGGTATTTTCAGCAAACGTTTACAGGGAAAGGAACTTTCCAAGGAAGAGGAATTGAAATTCAAAACCGCATTCATGCTCTTTGTGGGCAGAGAATATAACCGTTTGAACTGGGCTATGCAGCTTCACTACGGATGTAAACGCGACAACAATACTCTCATGTTTGAAAAACTGGGACCGGATACCGGTTACGACTGCATCAACAACTATGCTCCTTCTGCGCAGATGGCAGATTTCTTAAATGCATTAATTAAAACCGACGAGCTTCCCAGAACCATTATTTACAGTCTGAATCCAAACGACAATCAGGCAATCGGCACAATTTTAGGTTGCTTCCAGGATTCTACTGCAGTAGCGAAAATCCAGCAGGGAAGTGCATGGTGGTTTAATGACCACAAAACGGGTATGCAGGAACAGATGATTTCTCTTGCAAATCTCGGCAATCTTTCCGGCTTTGTGGGAATGTTGACCGACTCCAGAAGCTTCCTGTCCTATACAAGACATGAATATTTCAGAAGAATTCTTTGTGATTTAATCGGCACATGGGTAGAGAACGGAGAATTCCCGGCAGATATGGATACTTTGAAAGAAATCATAACGGACATATCTTACTACAACGCAGTCAGATATTTCGGATTCAATCTGTAAATCATAAAACTCTTAATAAAAAGCCTTTCCGGTAGGTCTGCCTGTCAAAGCAGTCCCTTCCCTGGAAAGGCTTCTTTTTACTCTTCTGTGTCTTTTTCTTCTGTATCGTTTTCTTCTTCCCTCATCGGCACAGATGGTATTGCATTCCTCTGCGCCGACGAAGTCATCATGGAATTATTGTTTGCTGTTCCTGTTGTGTTTGGTTCCTGTATCGAAAATTCTTTTGTATTCTCGTCAGAATCCGTCCATACCACAGCCTCCTCTGTTTTCACTCCGAAGCTTAAGTAAACCTTCATCTGCTTTCCGGCATTCTCCTTCGGAATATCTGTTATCGTAATCGTTCCTGTACCGGTAGCCGTTATTGGTTCACCGCTTTTTTCCAGCACGGTGGTTTCTGTCTCAGTACCATCTACTCCAGTTTCAACCGAAACAATTTTTATGTTTACACTGCCTGCCGGTTCTGCTACGGCGGCTGTCCACGGTACTTGTAACGTATAGGTATCCGTATCCACATCCAATGCTGCTGTGATTTCTCCTATTGTCGGTGCCTGCAGCCGTTTTTTCGGTACGGCCAAACGCAAGGTTGCTGCATCAGACGGCAGACTGACCGAGGCATCCACAGGTATATTGGCAACTCGCATCGTTAACATCTGTCCTGCATAGGCAGATAAATCTACCGCTGCCATACTTTGTGTCGTAGAAGAAGCAGTTGTTTCACTCCATACAATCGTTTCACTGCCCCCGCCATCCACGGATACCAGTTCCACTATCTGTTGTTTTATGTCACTGCTGCCCGTCAAAGTCCAGCTTAGTTCATAAGCAGCTGATGCAAATTCGCTATCTAAAAGAGAAACGATACTACTTTCCGTCAGTTCTTCTCCGCCAACTGTTACCTTCAATGCAGTAGGAGCAGCAAGCTTATTGGCCGGAATGGTAACACTGATTCCCTGTTCCATCGCCGAATCGGAATAAATATCATTTTTCGATACGGCAGTCACACCGGTACGGAAGGTTTTTCCTTCATTTCCGCTAAACGGAATCCGAATTTCTACCGGTCTTGCCTCATCATAAGCAATCGTAACCTTCTCTCCCAACAATTCATTGGTATCATTTGCATTTATCTGCTGTAATACAAAACCACTGCAATCCTCTGCGGTCAATTCCGCCGGAACGGTAAAGTCAACCTTGTAAACCAAGTCACTTCCGTCTACTCTGTCAAAGATTGTTGTAATATTGCTTACTTTCGGTAATGCACTTCCTTTCTGCATGCTGTGAACAGAAGGGTCTGAATTCAATCTGGTCACGTTTTTGTTTTCCTTTGTTCCGATTCCTTTTCTTACCACAGAAACTTCAATGGTGTCACTCTCCTTTATAGAAGTGGTGTCCACAACATAATATCTGTCCGTTGTCTCTATGGAATCTTTCACCGTGACTGCACCGGTGTCTGCATCCTGAATGCGTAGTGTCACAAGGTAGATTTCATTCGGAAGTCCCTTTCCGTCTGCCCAGCTGTCCGTCCATTTATAGGTCCACTTATCCGGCTCGTTCGGATTCTCCACACTGCGTGAAATGGTATCCACAGGATAACCTTTCTTGATTAATGAAATCTCAGCACTCGCCTCTTCGGAGTCCATGAAATATTTCGCCGCGTCACTGTCATTTTTTATTGCCTGTATCGTATAATTCAGCTTTAGTGGCTCCTCTTCCGGTGCGAGATTGACTGCCAACTGCCCTTCCCCGTCTCCAAGCATCACTTCCTTCGGTATGGTCAGACTGCCTGTTTTGCCCAATAGCTCGCCGCTATCTATATCAATCACTTCCTGCAATTCCGTTACTGCCACAGTTTCCTGCCATTTCTTTCCGTTCGCCGGATTCGTCACCGTAACCAGATAATGGTCAATTGCTTCTTCCGGTGATGTGGACGCGGTAAAACTAATGGTATAACTCGGTGTATCCGCATCCTTTTCCCAATCAATGCCTCCCACATATTCTGCCTTTAAATCCGTAGGAGGATTCAACGGTACTTCCGCCTGAATCCGGAAGCTGTGATTGCCGGACAAGGATGTTGTGTAACGGTAATAGCTGCTGTTACTTTCCACAACCTCCCTCATAACACTTCCGTCACTGTTTTTCGCAATCGCTTTTACTTCCCAATAATGATACTGATGCGTGGAACGGTTGGCATTGAAAATATCCAATGTACTATAATCCAGCGTAAAGGTTCCGTCATCTGCAATCTTGTCCGCTTCTATTTCCCATGTATGGGAAATACTGCTTCCGGTCTGGTTTTCCTTCTGGTTAAAGTTATCTTTAATCTCAAAATGAGCAAGACCGTTTACCAGTTTTTTATAAACCTCCAAATTCTGTAACGCTGCCGGAAGCGTACTGTAAATCTCGGCTGCGCTCTTTTGATATTCCTCCCAGTTCGTAATCCGGAAAGTCACCTGTGGTCCGTCTTGTCTTACCTCTTCTATCTGTGGGATAAGGAGCGGCGGCATTACAATAAAGTCACATACATTTCCCAAATCACTCTGTACGGTATAAATAATGTTACCGTTTTCTGTTTCTTCTTCCGAACCATAAGCAATCAGACCGACCTGAAGAGGTTTACCGACATAATTTTCATAATCGGCAATTTCTTTTACATTGAACGGAATGTCATACAACTGTCCATCCATGGTAACCGGGAGCCTTCCGGTGGAATAAATGGCATTTTCCTCTTTAAAATCCGTACAGTTACTGTCAAACAAAAACATCTGTATTTCTTCACAGAAGCCCGGCATCTTGGTAATGTGAAGGGTATAATTATACTCTTCTCCTGCCGTCACACCGCTTGTTTCCGGTACAGGCAGCTTGTACTGGTTATATTTTTTGATAACGTTCCCAATAACAGTATTCAGATTGTCCCATCCCGCCGTAGACCCCGGCGCGCTTCCCTGAACGCATTGATACATTTGCTTATAGGCTTCTTCTGTCCAGTGGAAACGTTCTTCTGTCAGAAGCTCTGCTGTACCTGTTCCGGCAAAGCCAAACATCTGATCATTACTGTCCTGCCAATAGCCGTTCTCCGGCTCGTTTCCTATTGCCAAAGTCTGTGACGGCTGCTGATAAGGTATGGAAGTACCCGTCCTGTTCTTAAAGTAGAAGGAGTCCTTAACTGCCAGAGCCGTTTTCTCATTACTTCCTGTTGAAAGCACATCATTTCCGTGGTCTCTATAGCCTACCACGCCACCCAGATAAAATTCCTCACTGCTTTCAAAATGTACCTCACCAAAGTTATAACAATTGACAAGCACACCCTGCTGTCCTTCCTTTTTTGCAAAACCGGCAATACCGCCTGCTGCATTTTCGGGACGAACCTTGTCACTCCAGTTCGTTCTCGTGACATCTGCTACATTCACCGCACTTTGTATGGTTGCGGATTGTACTCTTCCGGCAACACCGCCCACCATCTTTTCACCGTTTACGGCAAGCGTATTTATCATCAAATCCATATCCGCATTATTAGCATCGGCAACACTGACTAACTTACAGGTAATTCCGTTTGCAAAGCCAACAATGCCGCCCACTGCCTCTTTTCCTGACACGATAGCTGTCCCGCTTGCGTTTTCCGTCTTGCAGGAATAAATCAGACCACGGCTTTCACCTGCCACACCGCCTACATTACTGCCAATATTCATGGAGGTCTTGACACTGCCTTTATTGGTACAATACCGAAGCTTCGCATCTTCCTCTACCAAGCCCGCTATACCGCCGATATTATAGTCCTGCTTCTGGGCACGGGCATAGTTTTTGTAATACCAGTTCCAGTCTGTTGTATTCCGGTTTCGTATATCATTGGACAAATCCAAATCCATTTCGTTGACACAGGCTTCTACCAGTGCTCCGTCGCTCTTGATGCTGCCTACAATACCGCCAATATTATAAAGCTGTATATTACTGCTTGTGATTTGTTCCAACCGCACCGTACCTTTATTCGTACATGCAAGTAAATCCGGCGCATGGTCACTTCTGCCACTGTCACCAATGAGTCCTGCAATCCCTCCTATATCATGAATCAGCGTCGCATTTTTCGTGCCGCTTGTTCTTGTTTCCGTTAACAGGATATTTCCTTCGTTGACAAAATTTCGAACAGTTGTCCCGCTTTTGAAATAGCCGATACAGCCGCCGATTTCATGCACCTGTTCATTATAAGAATCACCGGTCGTATTCGGATAAATATCACCGTAATTCGTACAATCCCGATAAATAAGGTTGTCTGCCGATGCACCGGCATTGATATTCAATTTTCCGATAATTCCGCCAATCCGATATTTTCCGGCAAGCGTACCCTCATTACTGTTATTTTCTATCAACGCAACCCTTTGCCCTGCTGTTTCTCCTATGATACCACCAAGACTTTCCTGTGCCGTCAAATTTGCCTTATTCGTACAACTACTGATTTCTGCCTTGGTATTCGATGCAATCCAGCCGGCAATTCCACCTACTCTTCCGGCATTTGGTGCATAGATAACCCCTTCATTGGTACATCCCGTAATCGTATCACTGATACTGTCGCTGCCGGTATAGGAATTGATTCTTCCCACAATTCCTCCGATTTCCGCATATTCATATCGGACACTTCTTTTATCTGTAATTGTACCGTAATTGGTAATACCGGTTACCTGAATCTGTCCGCCGTCACCGATAATTCCTCCGGTAAGGCTTGCTACCCGTTTCACATCCAATAAGGTAATCGCACCCCGGTTTTCCACTGCGGTCACTTCCAGCCTTCTGGCATAGCCCAAAAGTCCTCCGGTCACCTTTGCTTTGGACACAATGGCACCATAATTGCCACAATCATGGACATTCGCCAAATTCGTTGAAGAAGGAACGTTAAGGCTGCCGATTAATCCACCCACATTTTCTACGCCCAGTGAAATTCTTCCGTAATTGTAAATCTTGCTGATTTCCTGCCTGGTTCCTTTTTCATAGGAACCGATAATACCACCGATATTCTTTCCTACTGCTACATAAGAAGCATCATTCAGGCTTCCTATCGTTCCATAGTTGTACAAATCCGAAATATCCGTCACGCCGGTCTGGTAGGCACTTCCTACAATACCTCCTAATGCCTGAACGGTGGTAAATTTTGCATCTCCCCTTACATTGGCAACACCTGCCGGCGCACCATCATACCCATTTCTGTGATATCGGAAAGGATTTTTCCCGGAATTTCCTTTTCCGTAAAATTTCACAGAACCATAGCAGCCGCCTACGCGTACTCCGCCGGAAACTTTAGCAAGATTAGTGTAGTACTTATCCACTGACAAGGGCTGTTCCGTGCTGCCTGCAGTCTCTTTTACCAGTACCTCATGCCCTGCACTTGTTGAACCTGCAAGACCGCCTACATTCATTCCTCCTTCGATCAAAGCTCTTTCGGTGACTGCCGAATAAAATCCGTTCTCGTTTCGGTAGACAATAATCGTTCCCTGACTGACTCCTACAAGTCCGCCGACACCGCCACTCGAAACGGCGGTATTCTCCTTATTTCCATAGCCGCTTATGGTGCCGTCAAACAAACAGTTCTCCAATGTAATGGCTTTTCCTCTGATTTGTTCGGTTTCTCCGATAATGCCGCCTACACACTGATTCTCTGAAGATCCATTTCTGGTAACCTCAATCGTTCCTGCAAAGGTATAATCCTTCAACCGCTCCGCACCGGAACTGTCTCTCCCGATTATTCCTCCGATTCTGGATTTGTTTAAGGAAACCTCCTTCGTCCGAATCGGAACTGTTACCAGACGGGTATCACTTTCCGTATTGCTCAAGAGCCCTTTGTTATGACCAATCAGACCGCCAACTACATGACATCCGGCAATCTGATTCGATTCCGGCGTACCTAAATAGCCTTTTCCCACTGCTTCATTCACATTTTTGGAAGCACATTCTTCTATCCGTCCCGCAGACTCATTGATACCCGTAATGCCACCGATTGCCGCCAGTTCATTGACCGTAACCGCACCCGCTACAGAACCGTAATTGACGGATTTCTTCACCGTACCAAAGTTGTCACCTGCAATACCTCCTGCGGTGGAATAATCACTTTCCGCCATTCCGAAATGCACACACTCTAATACAATACCTTTATTTTCTCCGGTGATTCCGCCTACCTTACAGCCATTCTTATGCCCTGTAACAATTCCGTAATTTTCACATTCTTCAATCGAAATTCCATCTGCTATCGAACCGGTAATTCCTCCTGCATTTCCTGCATAGGATGTTTCTATCTGTACTTCACTGTAATTCTTACAGTTGATAATTTTCGTTGCATTATGTCGTCCGACAATACCGCCCACTTCATTTCTGCCTATTACTCTCTTTGCATGGCTTTCCAAATCGGAGATGATGGTTGCATCGTCGTCAGCCGTACCGATAACCCCTTGATTATCGCCGATAAAACCGCCTACATACTCGTAACCGGCTATGGTTGCCGTATTTCCTAAGGAAACCAGCTCTATCTGTCCCTTATTCAAGCCGGCAATTCCTCCGGTACAATCTTTACCAATGATGGTTCCCGAAGAAATACATGCTGTTACATCAGAACTGCCTCTGCGATCTTCAATAACACCGGGAATCTTCTTTGCCTTGCTTCCGTCACCGGTAATGATTCCCTTCTCATCATTGGTTCCGGCAATTCCTCCGGTGTTGTTACCGCCCTGTACCTTGGCATAGGTGCTGGAAACACACTGTACGACATAATTACTGTTTAAGCCCACCAGACCACCTACGCTATGCTCTCCGGTAATTCCTTTTTCACTGTAATTTTCATCCTTACCTATCGTACAGAATTGAACGTATCCTTCATTGACCTCACAGATACCGCCCAGATATTTACTCGGTGAAATAACCGAACCGTCATTGATACATTTATGAATGATACCGCTCTTACTGTTTCTTCCGGTAATTCCGCCTACAAAATAGTAACCGTCATCCGTATCATTGTTTTCCTTCACAACCTCAATTTTTCCATAATTTAAGGAATCTATAATATAAAGCGGCGACTTCTCTCCATTATAGCCCACGATTCCTCCGAGATAACGCTTCGCATAAACCTCCGCATGGTTCTGACAGCCACGGAATATGGTTGCCCCTTCGGTGGTATCCGTTCCACCGCTTTTTCGCTCATATTCATCAAAGGCACTGTTTTCTAAAGGCTTGATTTCCCCCGCAAAAAGACCTGCCATATCCTGTCCGTTATGTAACCTTGTATTATAACCCAAAATACCGCCTACATACGCAGTTCCTTTCACAACACCGGAATTTCCGGTTTCCTCATCAATTCGCGTTACAAGAAGGGAGATTTCCGTATCTGCGTTTCCCTGCGCAATATTCAGACCGATAATTCCTCCTACGAAATAACCGCCCCTGACTTCCATTCCTTCGGTAAAAGCAATGTTGTTCAGCGCTTCTGCACTGGTATTCAATCCGGCAATACCGCCCGCACCGATTCCGTTTGCCCATACCCGTCCTTCTACCTTCTGGATACTGGTAATGGCACCGCAGTTAAGTCCTGCAACACCGCCTACAAAATCGTAACCCAAAATACCGGAATGAATTGTTGCCACGGTGCTGTTTCCCTGAATCTTACCAAAGTTTGCTCCCGCAATACCGCCTACACAGTCTGCATTTGCAATACTGTCCATATAAGTCTCATCTGCCAGTTTGTCCTTCAGGTAATCCACTTCTTCCAGCTTTACCACGCTGTTGGATGCATGAATAATCCCATAATTTATCCCCGCAATACCACCGGCATAACGCTCATAAGCATAAACAAACCCATAGTTTTCACAGGACTGAATCTGCATCCCGGTGTTCAAGGCTTCAAATCCGGGCTGTAATAATTCATTATAATACCCCGCTGCTTCTCTCTCCCGTGTAAAACTGTAATCTCCGATGCCACCATTATTTCCGGTAATCCCCCCTGCCAGAGAAGAAGCAAAAATCGTGGCATAATTTTTATACTCTGTAATCGTCTGTTGCTCATTGGTTCCGGTAACACCACCCGCCGAATCTGTGGTAGCTGCCACCAGTCCCCTGATTTTTCTGTCTTCAACGGAAACATTCGTAAATATGCCGTCCCGGTAAGACAATGTACCTTGATTTTTACCTGCAATACCGCCCACATTCCGGTGTCCCGTTATCCCGTTTTCACATCCGCAGGCTGCAATCAGACCGGTTTCTTCATTCCAGCCTGCAATACCGCCTACATTCAGGCCCGAATATACCGGCACTCCGCCGCCCTGTTCTTTTGTTTTCTCAATTCCGGCAAAGCATTCCTGTATCATCTCCTGCACGGACGTTGTCTGATTCTCTGACTCTCTATAAAAACATGCCTTTACATCACCGGCATTACGTCCTGTAATACCACCGATATTTTCCACATATTCCGGGTCAGTCTCATTCTTTTCCAAAAAAATAAGGGTTTTTACTTCACACTTTTCGACTACAGCAGCTTCTCCGTTTCTGCCGACAATACCGCCGAAGTTTTGGTAAACGGCAGGTACACCCGTACCACCGCCGGACACAGCCTGTCCGTAGTGGGAACCGTCCGTCTTCTTAAGGGTTTTCAGTTCATTGTTGTTCACTACATCGGTAATCTTACCGCCCTCTGTCGTGGGAAATACCCCCAGAATACTTCCTTCTTTTGCAAAGTTTGCACCGGCTATACCGCCTACATTACTGATACCGGTAACCGTCTTACTGCCTGTTTCCATATTGGAAATCTCACCTCGGTTGACACCGGCTACACCACCGATATACCAGCCTGCTGCAAGACTTTCTCCACTCTCCATTTCCTTACCGGTAAAGGATACTCCTGTCGGTGCGTCCATACCGCTTACGGAGGTTTCCACTGTTTTTACACTTCCCGAAAAAATCTTTGCATCCTTCTTGTTATATCCGGTAATACCGCCCGCATAGCAGGACGCTTCAATCTTTTCTGCTCTGACACTGACATTTTGGAGGCTTCCCAGATTACAGCCGGTGATACCGCCTACACAGTAAACTCCGCTTATCGTCTTCGTTCCTGCCGTTACACTGTCAAAATCCGTTTTTTCAATCTTGCCGTTGTTGACACCGGCAATACCGCCGATATACCAGCCGCATTCCGGAGTCACTTCCTCTTCTGCATTAACCACTTCCCACAAAATAGGAGAATCTGTATGCAGTGCCCCCGTTATACGTACACCCGCTTTCACTTCTTCAATGATTCCGGTTGTCTGATTATAGCCGGTAATTCCACCTAAATAATAGGCTGCCTCTGCTTCGCTGTTTTCTATGGTAACCTTTTTAATCGTTCCGCTGTTGCTTCCGCATACCACGCCTGTCAGATAGGCACCTTTTACAGATGCCTTCTTCAAATGTATCCCTTCAATGACACCGGCATTTTCGCGGAACAGTCCTACCTTTTTCTCCGGTTGTGTACCGGAAAGTTTTTCGATTGTGAGATTGGAAATGACAAAGTCATCTCCTTCTTCACAGCCGTTTTGAAAATTGCCTGAAAAGACCGTATCTTCCACGAAGTTTTCCACTGCTCCTACCGCCTTAAAGGTCAAAGGTTCAAATTCTTTGGCAGAAACCGGCATATCCGTTTCCGGCTTTTTCCAATCAATATCCGCGGTCTGAACAAAATAGGAATTCGCTTTTGCATAACGCATATTATGCAAATGTCTTGCCGTAGCAACGGAAAAAGGATGATGTTCGTCTGCTGCATCCTTCTTGGCACCGTCTTCATTCAGGTTCCCGTTTCCTCCCGCTGTTACCGTTTTTTCCATTGTCGTCCCACGGTAGAATACGACTTCATCCACACCGCCTGCATAGTTGGCACTTTGGACATTGGAATTGGAACGGTTAGATTCTCCGTCGTAATCATCATTTCCTTCTATCCGAACACAAACCGTACAAAAAAGAGTATCTTCCGCAACCACGTCTCTTGTCACGGTGACTTTGTCATCTGCTGCCTTTCCTAAGGTATAGGTATCATAAATACTATGATCAATATCATCTAACAGAAGCTGATAGGTATTAGTATTGCTGTCATAGGTAAATCTGACCGGATTCTCTATTGCCCCTATGGCTGCATCCGCCTCTGCCAGTGTTGTCCCCTGTGCCTGCGCGGCTTTCAGCCCATTTACGGTAAACAACACTTCCTCTTCTGCATTGCCCTCTCCTTCTGTTTTGCGGCATACTGCCACGTCATATACCAGATAGTCTTCCAGTCCGGTAATTGCTACGAAATCTACATTTTCCGTTCCTTTATAGTTCACATCAAGCCGCTCTGCGGGGGAAGCATAGTTAGACTCCTGCCATTGCAAATACAAACGCTCTCCGTTTACTAACAAAACCTCTTTGGGTTCCCACAGCTCAATATCATTTTTTACAAGACTTGTTGTCTCTACCCCATAGTAACCCTGCCTTTTTGCACGCAGAGCCTCCTTGTCGTTTCGGATAATAACATTGGACTTGTCCGTCTCCGCTCCGTCATAGGAAAAGGAATCTGCCTGTTCCGTGTAGAAAACGGCACGAACCACACCGGTTTTCGTATCATATTCCATCAGGAAGGTATGCTCCAGTAAGTCCGTATCATTCATATATGTCCGCACAATCACATCCAAAGGATTGCTGCTTCCCACCGTTGCCTCTCCTGCATTCAGAAGAATATAGCGGATATTATCCGTACGGTAGGTTGCCCTGTATTCCTCCAGATTAAAATCCGGATTTCCTGTATTATTTTTCAACAGAATATTTTCAATTTCTCCCGAAGAAAGACTGTTTCCGTAGGAAAGTGCCATCTGATTAAATTCATCCAGTTTTCCCAACTGTTTCTGCTCCGTAATATAGTTCTGAGAAGCAAGAAAGACTGTCTTTGCGGTATCGTTTACACGAGTCATATATGCACTTATCATGTAGCCTCTGATGCCAACGGTAATGATTGCCGATAAAATGGCAACAATGCCAATTACGATAATCATCTCCATCAGCGTAAAACCTTTCCGCTCTTTTAGTTTTGTTGAAAGTCTTTCCAATAATCTGCTCATACTTTCCTCACTTCCACTTCTTTCCTGTAACCTGTTATGGATTTAAGGCTTAATCTGTCAAATCCTCAAGTGCCACTCCACAGTAGCCCTGCCATTTGTGGTTTAAGCTTTCCGCATCCCGGATTATTACATTTTCCATGCCTTCTCTATCCCCTTCATAGGAAAAACGGTCTGCTTTTTCACTATAAAGTACGGACAATACTTCGCCGGTATTGGCATTATATTCAATCAAAAATGTATTGTCTGTAATATTTTCATCAATCAGCTGATATTCCAGCATGGCAAAAATCGGGTTGCTGTCACGGTTTTCTGTGCCCGCTTCTGCCCCATCCATCAAAATGTAATAGATAGGCACGTTTTTATACTGCTTATGATATTCCATCAAAAAATCTTCAAAATGACTGCCTTTATAGAGACTTTTCAAAATTTCGTCCTGTGCTTCCGTTGTCAGAATGCCGCCGTATTTTAAGGCATTGGCATTGAAGCTTTCCAGCCGTCCCGCGGATTTCTCTATCTCCAGATAATGCTGTGCCGAATCATACACCCTCTGGGCGGTACGGTCTGCTTTTACCTGATAAGAGGAACGGTTATAGCCTGTGAAGGCATAATAAACAACGACTCCGATTACCAGAAGCAGAACCACCAGCATCATGGTCTGCAGTCTGGTAAATCCCCTCTTGTCTGTCAGAGTCTGCTGCAGCCTGTTTCTCTTTTTATAACACATATGAGTGCTCCTCCCTACACAAAAATGATACTTTATTTCTTAAGGACTGCTTTTCTTTATGGAGTCTCCTTTGCCGCACCCTTCGGATAAATCCCATCCAAATTATCTTCATGCCATTCCGTTTTTAATATATTCCCCTCATCATCAAAGATAATTTCATAGGTTACCCCTTCTTTAATCTCATTCTGATTAAAGTAATCCTTTAAGAAATCCTGCGGAATACTTGATTGTGTCCATGTTTTGCTTTTTGTATCAACAGGTGTACCCTGTGCATACATATCAACCAGATACGTAGATGCCGAAGTATACAACGTCTTCGCTGCCGCATCCACCTTAGTCTGCTTTGCGGTATTCAAGAACTTCTGCAAATTCGGTGCAATTAACGCAATCAGAATGGCAATAATGGCAATAACAATAATCATTTCAATCAAAGTAAATCCCTTTTTCTCTTTTAACTTTTTTCTTAAACTCTGCATAGTTCCTCTCTCCTTTTTATACTTGTGCTTTAAAGCGACAGTCTCTGCCGCATCGCTGTCTTATCTATACTGTATTCTACCGCCGTTTCGGGACGGATTCTGTTTAGCTGTACAAGGGAAAGCAGATGGGCATCCATGGACTGCATACCCGATTTGGCGCCGGTCTGCATCAGGGTTGCCATCTGGTAGCATTTGTCCTCTCTTATCATATTCGCCGCTGCATCTGAAATCAGCAAAATTTCCTGCGCCGCCACTCTGCCGCTGTTATCGGCTAAGGGTACAAGCTGCTGAGAGATGACTGCTTTTAACACGGTTGCCAACTGCGCCCGAATCTGTTGCTGCTGATGTGGCGGAAAAACATCCACGATACGTTCCACCGTTGCCGCCGCACCAATCGTATGTAAGGTGGAAAACACCAGATGTCCGGTTTCTGCGGCTGTTACGGCTGCGGAAATCGTTTCCAGATCCCGCATCTCACCTACTAAAATCACATCCGGGTCTTCTCGTAAAGCACTTCGTAATGCCTCTGCAAAGCTGTCTGTATCCACACCGATTTCCCTCTGATTAATCACACTGTTCCGGTTTTGGTGTTTGTATTCTACCGGGTCTTCCACCGTAATAATATGTTTCCTTTGCGTCCGGTTCAATTCATTGATACAGGCTGCAAGAGTCGTTGATTTTCCGCTTCCGGTAGGTCCCGTTACTAAAATCAGCCCCTGTCTTACCCCCATCAGTTCCTTAAATATGGGTGGCATTCCCAACTCATCCAAGCTCGGAATGTGAGAATTCAGTAACCGGATTGCCACCGCAGAATGCTTCTGCTGCCTGTAAATATTAATACGGTTTCTTGTCCCGTCCGGTGTTTCATAGCACACATCCGTATCGGCTAACGGATTCTCCTTTCTTCCCATGTTCTCCGGTTCAGCCTGCAAAATTTCACGGATAAGTGCCTCCAGTGCTGCATCATCCATGATTCCATACCCTTGCAGATTTACCAGTTTTCCGTTGCACCGCACAATCGGTTCCATTCCGTAGGTCAGATGGATATCCGAACATTGATGCTCTCTTGCATATCCTATCAGTTCATCAATTCTTCCCATACTACTTCCCTCTTTCTTTAATCCAGAAAATTCGCTACTTTAATCATTTGCTGTAAGGTTGTCTTCCCTTGTGCTACTATGTCCATCAGATTCTGTTTCAAATCCGTATAACCGCCTTCCTCAGCGGCAACTCTCTTAATTTCCTGAGAAGGTGCATTTTTCATAACAAGACTACGGATTTTGCTGTCCATCATAATAATCTCGTGGACGGCTGCACGTCCTCTGTATCCGCTCTGGTTACATTTCGGACAGCCTCTTCCGTGATAGAATTTTGCCGGCAGCGGTCGATAAGAAGTATCCCACTGTAACAGTTCCTCTTCCGGCGGCTCGTATTCTTCTTTACAATCCTCGCAAATCATCTTCACCAGACGCTGTGAAACAACACCGATTACGGAAGAAGCCACCATATAAGGCTCTACCCCCATATCAATCAGTCGCATAAAGGCTGAAGCTGCATCATTGGTATGTACCGTAGTAAGTACCAGATGTCCCGTAACTGCCGCCCTTGCTGCTATGGAGGCTGTTTCCTGATCACGGACCTCACCAACCATGATGATATCCGGGTCCTGACGAAGCAGAGCACGGAGTCCTGTTGCAAAGGTCAGTCCGGCTTTCGGATTTACCTGCACCTGTGTTACATTCGGTACATATTTTTCCACCGGATCTTCAATCGTCACCGCATTCACCTCCGGTACTGCAATCTCGTTCAATGCAGAATACAAAGTAGTTGTCTTACCGCTTCCGGTAGGTCCCGTTACCAGAAGAATTCCGTTAGGATTTTCAATCAGCCGCTGAAATTTTTGGTAATTCTCATCAGACATACCAAGCTCGGTTGCCCGGACAATATTAATCTGATTATCACCCAGAATACGAATTACGATTTTTTCCCCGTAAATGGTCGGCATGGTGGAAATACGGAAGTTCATATTTTTCCCGCCGATATTTTGTTGAAAACGTCCGTCCTGGGGGATTCTCTTTTCTGCAATATCCATTTCACTCATGATTTTGAAACGGGTTACAAGGGGAACCAATACATTGGTATTTAATACCATGGCTTCCATCAAATCACTGTCGATACGGTAACGGATATTGATATTTCCTTTTCTCGGCTCAATATGAATATCGGAAGCACGCATATTCACTGCCTGCTGAATAATGGTATTTACCAGCTTTACTACCGGAGAACTGTCCACACGTTCCATCATCTGTTGGAAGGATTCCGAGGTTTCCTCTTCCATTCCGTTCTCCGTGCCGCTATACTCTATCTGTGCATCATGAATTGTGGAAAACATATTCTGGTTTGCATAGTTACGTTCAATGGCTTCCTGAATGTCTGTTTTTGCTGCCAATAAAGCCGCTACTCTTTTTCCCGTCTCAGCCTCCAATTCATCAAAGCCATAGTAATTCAGCGGATTATCCGTTGCTACCAGAATACTGTCCTGCTCTACCTTCAACGGAATCAGCATCAATCGCTCCGCCAGTTCTTTTGGCACCAGAGCAATGGATTCAATACTGGATTTCAACTGTTCTCCATAAACAATCTGGATATTCAGTCTTCGTGAAAGTGCCTGCATCTTGTCTTCTTCTGTAATAAATCCGAGTTCAATTAAAGCGTCGCCGAGCATTTTCTTCGTTTCACTGCTCTTCTGATAGGCGAGAGCTTCCGACAGCTGTTCCTCTGTGATGTATCCTGCTTCTATTAAGATTTCTCCCAGTTTCAGATTTTTTATCAAATTATCGTTCCTCCTTGTTTTCCAAAGTGTTATAATAGCAAAAGTATGAAATGAAAAGGAGTACACACTATGGAATATTTTTGGTATTGCTATATCTTTATCATCGGCAGCATTGTAGGCAGCTTTCTTAATGTGTGTATCTGCCGTATCCCATTGAAAGAATCTATTGTTACCGGGCGTTCCCACTGTACAAAATGTGGTCATGTCCTTACCCTCCGGGAAATGATACCGATTCTCAGTTATCTTTTTCTTAAGGGGAAATGTAAAAACTGTAAAGCTCCGATTTCCCTCCAATATCCGCTTATAGAGCTTGCCAATGCGGTTCTGTATCTTTTGGCTGTGCTGCGCTATGGCTTTACTTTTTATGCATTGCTTTTATGTATTTTTTCCAGTGTTCTGCTTGTTACCGCAGGCATTGATTTTCATACGATGGAAATTCCTAATGTTCTTTCTGTCTGGATTAGCGGGCTTGCCATCCTGCATATCATTCTTTTTCCATCCTTTTTCAAGGAAGGGCTGATTGGCATCTTCCTGTTAAGTGTTCCCATGCTGCTTCTCTCTCTGCTTACCAACGGCTTCGGCGGGGGAGACATCAAATTTTGTGCGGCATGCGGTTTCTTTCTGGGCTATCAGCTTGTACTACTCGGTTTCTTCTTTGCCTGCCTTGCAGCTTCTGTTTTCGGCTGTTTCCAATTAGCAAGGAAAAAGGCTGACCGAAAAACGGCTTTCGCTTTCGGCCCGTATCTGGCAGCAGGTTTTCTTGTATCTGCTCTGTTCGGGAACCAAATCCTTTCTGCTTATTTTGCTCTATTCCATTGAATTTTCTGTCTCCTCTTGTGCCGGAGACTCTTCTTCTGTTTCCACGCCGATTCCGTAAAGATAAATACGGAAGGTGGCTGTATATTCTCTCATTCCGGTGGCATCATTGTTGTTTTTCTGGACTGCAACCAGATTCATGCGCAGACACTGACTTTTTTCATTCACTTCATCCATAAACTGCAAAATATCTTCATAACCGCCCTGCACCGTCACATTAATAACACTTCTAACAAGTACCTCCAGAGTCTGTCCTGTCTCTACCACAAAATCATCCGCAGCTCTTTCGTACTCCCCGATATTCAGGTTTGTAATACCAAGCTGATTCTTTAAAGCAATCCCATTAATAATTTCATCAATGCTGTAGCCGTTTAGCATTGCATAGAAATATTCATAATTTTGTTTTGCAAGCTTATCTGCTTCCTCATACCGTTCGTCCAGAGTAACGTCTGTCATGAGCCTTTGTTTCTCGAACAGTTCTGCATCCAATTCCTCATATAACGCATCCAGCTCCACTTTTCTTTCTGCCTCCGGGAGCACAAATACTTTCAATATCACTGCAAACATGACAACCGTTGCGAAAAACTGCAATAATTTCTTTTCACTTTTCTTTAATTTCATTGCCTATCCTCCCGCCTAGTTGCTGCATTCCAGTATAAAACTGTAAAAGATTACATGGTCTGCGTTCTCATAAGCCGAAAATCCGTTATAGCTTACCTCTTCAAAAATGCCTGCATCCGTAACCGTTTTGGCAAAAGCGGCAGGACCTTCCTGCGTATCGGCACTGCAGCGGAAGCGGACAAGATTTCCTTCAAATTCATGTCCCTCAATAGTAATTCCTTCAGGTACCAGTTTATCCGTCTTTCGGAATATGTCCGCGTCAAAACGTTCCGTACCTTCCAGTGTCTGAATACAGTTCTGACAGTTTTCATTATAGTCATTCAGCTTCATCAGCTCATCCCTGACAGACAGCCTTCTTTGATATTCTTCCGAAGCTTCTATGGATTCTATCTCTGTCTCCATTCTTTCATTTTTCTTCTCTGCCGTACCGTTTTGCCATGACATTACCGTATAACTGCCTGCCAGCACTACCACACAGAAAAGTCCGGCAAGAAGAGGAAGATAGTCCTTCATACTCATGGTATCTTCTTCCCCTTGAAGCTGTATGAAAGAAAGCGCCTTCTTTTCTCCTACCAGTCTGCCGCAGGTCATTCCCACCAGACCGTAGGACATAGAGAATTCATTCCGCTTTTTCTCTTCTATCTGCACCTTTGTATCTGCTGGCATAAAAGCGGACGTAGGGATACCGGTTCTTCTCTCCATACTTTCCAAAAATTCTTCATGCTCTGCCAGTTCTCCGTATACTTTTATCCGAACCTCGCCTGCTCCACGACTGTTCTGTGACTGGAACTGCATCAGTCTGGAAATGGATTCAGTCAGTTTATCAATTGCTCTTCCGATTGGGTCATCATTGTTATTGATGTTTGGAATCGCAGAAACAATAAATACATTCTCTTCAATCGTTTCTTCCTTAATTTCAATGTGACGGTAAAGGTTCGGAATTCCCATTCCGGTCATCATAATATCCATCCCTGTTTTTTCCGCATCCACAAGAATCGTCCTTTTTTCACTTTCTTCCATTTTCAGAAGTGTTCCCAGTTTCTCCATACTGTGAGATACCGGTTCGATTCTCTCTAACGTAAGTCCGGCACGTTTCATGGTCTGCTGGTAATTTCGCACCAGTTCGGTAGGCAGCATATATACATTGTAAGTGTTCATGCCATCTTCTTCCTTATCACTGCCCGCTATATAGTCAAACAAATAATTATTCCGCAGTGCCGCACTCTTTATTAACTCATTTTTTAACATTTTCCGAACGTGCCTTTTCGCACTCTTCGGTATCCTTATTTCCTTCTGAATGATATCCACACTGCCACTGATACACAGCAGCGTTTTCTTCGTTGCTATTTTATGTTCCTTTAACAGTTTCTTTAACGCATCCGCCACTAAATTTGTATTTACTACAATTCCGTCCTGAAAAGCCCCATCCGGCATGGCGGCGCGAACATATTTTTTCACGGCTATCCCATTCTTTTTCACTGTCTGCTCTGCAACATTTATGTATTCATTACTGAATTTTACCGCAAGTTCCATCGTTCTCCTCCGTTCTTATATTAAACCGAATACATACTATAAATCGGCAGCAATACACTTGCTACAACGCATCCGATTACAAGTGCAATTACAATCAGCATAATCGGCTCTATCACTGCCAGCATTTTCTGAACCGCCGCTTCCGATTCTCTTTCCATATATTCGGAAAGCTTGTAAAACATAGTTTCCAGATTACCCGATTCTTCTCCGATATGAACCATACTCCAGAACATCTTGTCAAAAATTCCCTCATTCTGCAGTGCTGCGGAAAGGACAATTCCCTTTTCTACCTGTTCCCGTACATTTACAAGCCGTTGTACAATATAGCGGTTATTAATCGTATCACTGCTGATTTCCAACGCCTTAACGATTGTGACACCGCTGGCATACAGAATACACATGGCATTGGCAAAGTGTCCCATCAGAATTTTTCCTATCAGTTTTCCGAAAATCGGCATAGAAAGGGTCATTTTATCGATTTTTGCCCCGGTACGGTCATATTCAAGCAGCAGCTTAAAAACACAACCGGCTGCAAACAGGCCAAGCAAAAGTAAATACCAGTACTTTGTCAGGAATTTACTGATTGCCATAAATACGGCGGTAATAGCCGGTATTTCCTGCCCCTCAAACATCTCAAAGAATTGCGGCAATACAAAGGTGAACAACAAAATAACAACACCTAACGTAACCACCATCAGAATCACCGGATAAATCATGGCATTCTGCACTTTGGATTTCAGGGCAGCTTCCTTTTCATAGTAGACAGCCATTTTTTCCATAATGACATCTATAGTACCGCTTGCCTCTCCTGCAAGAACCATAGATTTCAAAAGCTTAGGATAGACATCCCCCTGTTTTTTCATTGCCTCATAGAAGGTATCTCCCTTTTCAATACTCTCTATGAGACGCATATAGCTGTTCTTTATATAAATCTTTTCTTCTCTTTCATATAAGAGCCGAAGCGCTGCCAGCAGATTCATACCCGACGCAAGAAGCACTGCCATTTCCCGGCAGAACATACTCAAGGTCTTTGTCTTCAGCTTCTTTTCATTGCCTTCCCTGCCTGCTGATTCTTTCCGGCTGATATTTTTGGAAATACAATACAGCTTTTCCTTTTCCAGATTGCCATAAAATTCCGTATCATTTTCGGCTTCCATCGTGCCATACACAATTTTTCCGTTTACATCTTTTGCTTTATATCGGTAACGTGCCATATATTGCCTCCATGTATTAATTTTCCCCGTATAATCCCACCGTCCGGGTCTTTGTCAATACGGTCTGTTTTCCTTCTCCGGTATCCTTTGTTATGGTAATCGTCACCACACAGCTTGTCGGTGAAGCATCATTATCCGGTGAAAAATCCAAGGAAATGTCGTGATTCATAAAATAGGCATCATCATATACCAGACCGTCTATTTTATTGGTTGTATTTTTCATCGGAATGAAAAACTTACTTCCGTTGCTCTTACCTGTAATTCTTTTGACTGCTGCCGCATCCGGCTCTGTATCGTCAATTTTTACTCCATTGGCAAAACGCAGTTTGTCCTCTATCGTTCCCATAACGCTGTCTGCAATCTGTCTTGCATGATTTAATTCTATTGTTTTTGTATACATCTTGTACCACAGTGGAGTCAGTGCCGCCACCATGGAAAAAAAGATGGTAACTAATACTGCCGCAAGTACCATTTCCAACAGAGTAAAGCCTTTTTTACTTTTCAGTTTTTCCATGAAAAGATTTTCATGGAAAAGCTTTTCTATAGTACCGCTACATCTGTTTTTCTTTTTCATAGGCTTTTCCTTCCTTCGCTGTCCTGACACGTGTTATTTGAACCGGTAAAGTGCTCCGCATTTTTCCAAATGTACGCTGCGCGTTGCCGTTCCCCCTCCTGTTTCCTGAAAGGTAATCTGTTGTGTCTGTAGGTCTTCCAGCGGAAAATCGCTGTTACCACCTACTATCACCGCAGATACATTTTTATCCACTGTCTCATCGGTTTTCAGATTTCTAAGCATGGATTTGTCCGCCGCCATAAACATGGCCGCTACCATCAGCATGACAAGGCCGAACAAAGCAATACTGGTAATTACCTCAAAGAGAGTTTCTCCTCTTTCTTCTCTAACTATGTTTAATATTTTTTGCATTTTATCCGTTCTTCTTTTCATTCCTTGAATCCTCTGCAAGACAGCCGTTTATACTTTCCCGGCATCCCCGGATCTTCCTGATAAACGCTTTCAATCACATATTCTTCGGTAACGTTCCCGTTTTTGAGTAAGATATTGACTGTTGCGGAAACATTCATGGTCGCATGGGAAAAAGTAACCTCTACAACAATATCCTCGCCTTCGGCATCCCGAAAAGTATTTCCTGCCGAAGTGGACATATCCTTTAGTTCCCCCGAAACTGCATCATAAAATTCCCCGTTTTCTATCATCTCGTTCACAATATCATAAACAGAACTGACATACAGCATGGTCTGTTCCTTTTCCAATTCCAAAGCTGTATTTGTCACATTGGAATTGGCGGCATTCAGCAGATTAATTCCCATTACGCAAAGCACTAAAAAAAGGCATACAATCAATAACATTGATGCCCCTTTCTTTTCTTTTATCTTTGTACACAATTTCCGAACTGCTTTCATATTTAGGACTCCCCTATGTTCACTTTTACCGCCTTAAAATCCCTTATCCGACAAATTATACTATATATTGACAAATAAATCAATTATTTTGCGCAATTTTTGCGCAGATTTTGCAAAAATTTTGCAAAAAATATGGAAGGGAGAAAACTCCCTTCCCACTCTCCGGTCAATCATTGCCCGATACACTATAACCGTTCCATTTTCCTAAATATTCCCCATCAGCCTCATTTTCCAGACTAATCCGAATCAGTTCCTTGGCAATATGCTCACCGAGCACCCGGTAGCCTGCATCCGTAGGATGACAACCCGGAACATACGCGTCATACACACCTTTATCATAAGAATTTAAAAAATTGTGGTTGAACAAATCTATTACGTCCACGTTATACTTTTCTGCAAGGCTCAGCATGGCATTAATATAGTCTTCTATCGGTTCCATTTCAGGATTCAGCTTACGCACTTCTTCTATAGTGACCGAATTCATCGGGGTAACAAGAACCAACCAGCTTGTCGGATAGTGTATTCTAAGCCCCTCCAACAGTGTATCTAAATCTCCGCAAAAGGTGTTATCCTCCAGTTCCCCAAGATTGCCTATCGTTACATCCGTACCACTGAAAACATCATTAATTCCGCCATATACGATAATAATGTCTGTATTCTCAGGAATTTCCATATACCGGTTTACCATGGCAGCTGCCCAGTAATCTCCAATTGTAGAACCACCAATCCCAAGATTATATACTTCCTCTGCTCCCAATACCTCTTTGAGTACCTGTGGATAAGTCAGACCATCCGCCTGTCCTGTTGCTCCGTTGATACCTTCCGTAATGCTGTCACCAAGACAAGCAATGGTTACCTCCGAGAAATCATAAGGCTGCGCTTGCAAAATTTTTTTGTCATAGGCATTTTCCCTTTCCGTTATCTCCCTTGATGTAAGTTTCTGCCTCTCCTTTTCTGCCACCACACTTTCCTTTACCGAAAGCTTCTCTCTGCAATTGGTAAAAATCATGGCAGAAAATGCAAATGCACACACTACGATAAGACAACCTGGAACCTTCTTTTTTCTATATTCAGTTTTCAAATAAAAAGACCTCTTTTCCCTTCTGTCAAAAGCTTCCGTTCCAATGCCTGTTCGTCCCTTTGGCATCTCTTCTTTGACAGGTTTTTCCTCCTTATTCCATTCTCGCTTTACATACGGCTACTGGTCTCCGATAACCGTTGTCATACCGGATACATTCCGTACCACCTTGTACAGTATCCTAAACCTGTTTTTATTATAACCTCTTTTTTTCTAAAAACAACTTAAGTTTTTCTTAACTTTCCCTACACTTCTGCTGCCCGCTCTTTTTCAGCTGCCGTATTACAGCCCATGCCACAATCGCTGCCACCACTCCAACGGAAATGTTACTGACCATCATAACAATTCCTACACTTTCGCTTCCGAAGTTCGTGAATTTCTGTAAAAACCACAGTACCGGAATCCGAAAAACAAACACTCTGGAAAAGTTAATGGCAAGGGTGAGCTTCGTTTTCCCAAGCCCGTAAAGAAGAGAAAGTACGGCTGCATTTACTCCTAAGGTTACCGCTCCCAGTGCCTCAAACCTGTAAATCCCCTTAATCATTTCGTGAAACACTTCATCTTTACCGGCAAACAGTCCACTGATAAAATCCAGATAACAAATCGTAAGAGTGTAAAAGATAAATCCGATTATCACATTAATTATCAATGTCTTTTTAAATGCATCAATGGCACGCTTTGTGTTCCCCGCCCCCATATTTTGACTGATAATAGAGGCAGAACCTTCCTGAAAACCGTTCTGTGGCATCGTCGTAATACCACCGATATTATTTGACACCCCAAGTGCTCCTACAGTCAAAGCCCCATAGACGGTACTCATGGAATTAATGACCATTTTTCCAAAGGAAAATGCCATTTTTTCCGCAATGACCGGAATAGAACTGGCTACCATGGGTACCGTTACTTCTTTTTTCCATGTTACTGCTTTTAAAGAAAAACCAAAAGCATTGTCTTCTTTACTGTGACTGTTTCTCAAAGCAAAGAGAAGAAGGCTCACCTGCGAAAGGAGTGTTGCGACAGCAATCATCACCAAATCTCCTTGAAGCACATACACAAAAAAGGCTGTCAACGACAATTTCACACCAATAACAAGCATATTCAGTCTGAGAATTCTGTGTGAATTTCCTCTTGCCCGCTCTACGGCTATATAAACATTATTCATAAAGGAAACAACCATGGTAATCAATTCCACTGCAAAATACTGTTTTCCCACTGCAATCAATTCTGCCGGTGTTCCTGCCATTTTCAAAAACTGTTCATTAAACGGAAGGATTCCCAAAAGCACCGCTGCTCCCAGAAGGACAACCATGACATAAAGGCTGCTCACTCTTTCCCGTACCATTTTGTAGTCCCCTTTGCCATAGGCAAGACTGATTTTAATTCCCGCTCCTACAGCAAGGCCACCACCCAAAGCAGACAAGAATAAATTAATCTGGGATAAATAGGCAACTGCCGATACGGACGTAGAACTGATGTGGGACGCCATCATCGTGTCCAGTATTTTAAAGAGCTGATTCAGACTTTGGTATAAAGCAAGAGGAGTTCCTACCTGCAATACTACCTTCCACATGTTTCCGTTCAGGCTGAACTCCCTGAATTCCTCATCTTTTTTGGACAAATTTGCTTTTATTTCTGCCATGCTTTTCCTCTTTTCCGCACCCTAAGCTGCTGTTTTGTTTCTTCTGTCTTGTTTTATCTATCAGCTATGATATAATAAGTTTTAAGTATTTTCTATTGTTTTTATATGATTTTTATTATAAAATACTGTTTTTTTGTGTTTCTTATTGATTTTGTGTTATATGCGAAAAGTATACTTTAAGAAGAAGGAGAGACTCCATGCGGATTCAAATTCCAACCATATCAGATATTTGTGTAACAAGAAAACACCGGGATGCAGGTTTTGTTATGCCGGAAGATCACTTTCATCCCTATTATGAGCTGTTTTATGTAAATGCAGGAAAATGCTGTTTTTTCTTAAACGATACCCTATATTCCCTCAGTACCGGAGATTTCATGCTGATTGCTCCCAATGATCTGCATCATACCCTGTATATGCAGGAAGAGGATTGTGACCGCTATGTTCTTTATTACAGTAAGAAACATATTTTACCGGAACTAACAGAAAACCTCACAGAGTTTTCAAAAACATTTGCCTCGTCCGGTCATTTTTCACTTCAGCCGGCATACATAGAAGCCTTTTCGACTCTTTTAGAGCATATGCTGTCCGAAAACCGTTTACAGGATGCCTACAGTCCCACACTGCTTTCTTCCTATCTGCATCAGTTGTTTTGTCTGATTCTCCGGCATCGGATAGATGGGGCAGAAGAATTACAACTTACGGGTACAAAAGATATGGAAGTGCTTCAGGCTGCCAAATATATTTACCAAAATTTTGCTTCCCCACTAAGTCTTGAAGAAGTAGCTGCCGTAGCCGGTTTAAGTCCCACCTATTTTTCCAGAAAATTTAAACAGATTACGGGCATCGGGTTTAAGGAATATGTAAATTTCGTACGCATGAAAAATGCTACCTTAGAGCTTCTTTCCACTGACCATTCCATTACGGAGATTGCCCTGAACAACGGCTATACCGACGGGAATTATTTTAAAGACTCCTTCAAAAAAGTACACGGCTGTTCCCCGCGCGAATACCGAAAGCGGGAATGAAATAGCGGTTGCTTTTTATATAGGAAAGTGTTATTATTTTAACGAAGATTGCAATTAAATGAATTCTATAAAGGTACGAGGTGTAAACGAATGAGCAAAGGATTTAATGATTTAGTAGCAAAAGCCGGTTCCGGCTCCATGAAGAAAGTATCTGTTGCCGTAGCACAGGATGCTCCCGTTCTGGAAGCAGTAAAGGCTGCAAAGGACCGCAATATCGCGGATGCCATTTTAGTAGGTGACGAAACAAAAATCAGAGAGGTTGCCGCTTCCATCAACATGAATCTGGACGGTTTTGAAATTATTCATGAGCCGGATGATTTTCAGGCTGCCTTAACTGCCGTAAAACTTGTTCATGACGGAAAAGCAAATATGTATATGAAGGGTCTTATTGACACCAAATCTTTTTTAAAGAGTGTATTGGACAAGGAGGTCGGCTTAAGAACCGGAAAAACCTTATCTCATGTTTGCGTATTTGAAATAAAAGGTATTGACCATCTCCTGTTCTTAACAGATGTTGCTTTCATGACCTACCCGACTTTGGAGGATAAAGTACACATTATTGAGAATACAGTAGAAATCGCTCATGCTTGCGGTATCGAATGTCCGAAGGTTGCTCCGCTTGCCGCGGTAGAAGTTGTGAATCCGAAAATGCCTGTTACCGTAGAAGCCGCAGAGCTTACAAAAATGTGCGAAGAAGGCAAAATTACCGGCTGCATCGTAGACGGTCCGCTTTCCATGGATCTTGCTATCTGTCCGGAAGCTGCACAGCACAAAGGCGCAGAGGGCAGAAAAATTGTAGGAGATGCTGACATTCTTCTTTTCCCGGATATCCATGCCGGTAATCTCACTTATAAGACTTTAGTGCATACTGCACAGGTTAAGAACGGAAACATTTTAACAGGTACAAAAGCACCGGTTATTTTAACTTCCCGTTCCGATGATTTTGAAACAAAAGTTAATTCCATTGCTCTTGGTGCTGTTGTGGCAGAAGCTATGAAAAATATGTAAAAGGAGAATAAATATGTCCATCAAAAGTTTAATTATCAATCCCGGTTCCACTTCTACCAAAATCGGTGTATTTGAAGATGAAACCTTATTGTTTGAAGAAACCTTAAGACACTCTACCGAGGAAATTGCACAGTATGCTTCCATCGTAGACCAGAAGGATTTTCGTAAAAACATCATTTTAAATCTGTTAAAAGAAAAAGATTTTGATATCAAATCCTTAAATGTAGTTGTAGGACGCGGCGGCATGTTAAAGCCTATTCCGGGCGGTACATACGCAGTAAGTGATGCTTTGTTGGAAGATTTAAAAATCGGCAAACAGGGACAGCACGCTTCCAACCTGGGTGGTATTTTAGCAAGAGAAATCGGAGATTCTATCAGTGTTCCTTCTTATATCGTTGACCCGGTTGTTGTAGACGAGCTGATGCCCGCTGCACGTTACTCCGGTGTGCCGGAACTTCCGAGAACAAGCGTATTCCATGCTTTGAACCAGAAAGCGGTTGCAAAGCGTTACGCAAAAGAAACCGGTAAGAATTACGAAGATTTGAACTTAATCGTTGTACATATGGGTGGCGGTGTTTCCGTCGGTGCACACAAAAACGGTAAAGTTATTGATGTATTCAATGCTCTTGACGGTGACGGTGCTTTCTCACCGGAACGTGCCGGTGCAGTTCCTTCCGGTGCTTTAGTAAAAATGTGCTTCTCCGGTAAATATACCGAAAAAGAAGTCTACAGCAAATTAGTTGGAACGGGCGGCTTTAACGCTTACCTTGGCACAAACGATATGCGTGAGGTGGAGAAGAAGGTTGCTGCCGGTGACAAAGAAGCAGAAATGCTCCGCAGCGCATTCCTTTTACAAGTATCCAAGGACATCGGCTCCATGGCTTGTGTTCTGGAAGGAAAGGTTGATCAGGTTATCGTAACCGGTGGTATTGCATATGATGAATATGTAACCTCCGAATTAAAGAAAAGAGCCGGATTTATCGCTCCGTTTACCATTTATCCGGGCGAAGACGAACTGCTTGCTTTAACACAGGGCGCACTTCGTGTGATGAATGGGGAAGAGAAAGCTATGGAATATTAAATATACTAAAACTCTCCGATGCTATGGAAAGACAGCTTCGGAGAGTTTTTTCTATCTATGATTCTACACCATCGTTATATCCGCAAACTCCGCCTCTGCCGCCTTACACAAATCCTCCGGTGCCAATTTTATCTGGGAACCGATTCGTCCTCCACTGACAATCATCTCCTGTAGTTCCTTTGCCTGTACGGCAATTCTTGTCACATACTGCTTTTTCATACCAATTGCAGTACAGCCGCCACGGATATAGCCCGTAATCTGATTGATATCCTTTACATGAATCATGGCAACAGACTTTTCTCCCACTGCCTTTGCCGCCTTTTTCAAATCCAGTTCCTCTTCTATAGGAAGCACAAATACAAAGTAATTCTTGCTGTTTCCCTGTGTCACAAGAGTTTTAAACACTTTTTCATGAGGCAGATTCAATTTGTCCGCAATCCGGATTCCGTCAATAAATTCCTCACATTCATAAGTGTAATGCTCATAAGGAATTTTCATTTTATCTAATATACGCATCGCGTTTGTCTTGATTTCTTTTGACTTTGCCATTTTACTTTCTCCATTTCAACGAAATTTACATCCTTAAATAATACGCCACCGGAAATACTTTTTCAAGTATCCGGAATGCCGGTACAAACTGCGATAAATCCACAAATACCGGACAGACTACTACTGTCAGTAAAATCAATACCGGGATAGCTGCCGCAAGATGTTCTTCTTTCCGGCACACTTTTTTTAACAACAGACAGTACACCATCAGAATAAGCTGATAAAGTATAAGCTTTATTGTTTCTTCAACAAATCCCTGCATATGCTGTTCCGCCATCAGGCAAAGCAGTGTTACCGCACTCATAAAAAAGATAGGCAGATAAATGGTAAATATCCGAAAAAATCTGCCGCCCCTAAGGCGTACCAATCGCTTATGCTTTTCATCTTCTAAAGTATCCATCGTTCCGCAAAGACCACATACAAAAATCTGTAGCGCCAGAACCCCTCTTAATATTTTTCGGCCTGTTTTTTGTGTCCCATGTGTTTCTATTTCTCCTGCAGAATTTTTTGTCACCTGATTTTCCTGTTCTTTTGCTGTTTTTGCTCCTTCCGTACCACTATAATTTTCATAGGTAAATTGGAAGGTGCTTCCGTTATAGCGATACTTTTCAAACAATTCTTCTGCCCGCTCTACCAGTTCTTCCCTCCGCTTTCCTGCATCGTCTTCCTGCTGTCCGAATTCGCCTTCCTGCGTTTTCCTGTCGGTCTCCACTGTTTTCTCTAACTCTTCACTTAGTAAATCTGCCGCCTGCTGTCCGAAGGTCATTTCCTCATAGACAGTAAAAATCTCCGTAAAAAGCATTTCCTCACAAAGTCTTTGCATGGAGCTTTGGGGAGATTCATAACTTCTGATAAGACGGTTGTACCTCTTTTTCTTCAGATTTGCCACAAAATCTTCCCCGATGCAGTAACCGCATTCTGCCTTTGCCGCAGCGACCTGCTGTCTTACCTCCTCTTCCGTGTTATAAAAAGAAAAGACAAGAATCCCCCCTTTTGCTTCCAGACGTTCCCGTAATTCTTCCTCAAACAATTCTGCTTCCGGATTTTCTTTCTCTTCCGCGTTTTCCATACAGACTGCTACATGGAGTTTTGTTTCTTCCGTTTTCAGGGAACTTTCAAGGGCAAGCACAACCAAAGGAGCAAGGCAAAAGAGAAAGTAAACTTTATGCAATTTCCACATCCGTTTCCACAAAAGCACACAATATACACCTATCTGTAATACCTTTTCCCGCATTCTGCTTCTCCCTTCTGCTTTTCTCCTTGTTCCATCTGCTCACCTGTCATCCCTTTTATTTTAGGTTCCGCCGTCTGCAAAAAACAGCCGCCGCAAAAAACAGGATGCCGAAGCCTACACTAATCATACCATCCGCTCCTGCCTCTTTTCCCGCTATTGCCGCTCCGATACTTTTTAACCAGAAATCAGAGGGCAGCCAGCAAAAGGCTCTTCGCACTCCTTCCGGGAAAAATACTTTGGGAACAATACCTCCGCTCAAAAATAAAAGTATTACACTGAGAAAGGCAAGGAGGAATACAGCACTGCTTTTCTTTTCTACCAGTTCATAAATAAGTAAAATGAATGCCGTCACGCTTCCTGCTGTCAGCCATATCCTAAAAAAACCTGTTACGGCTGCCTGCAGACTGCCGTTTCCTATCTGCATACCCGAACCTTTTCCCAAAGCAAATACAATCCCTGTTCCCGCCAGAAGGAACACTGCGTAAATACCCATTACCGTCAAAAAACGAATGGTCTGTTGTCCGGTGCTCCCGATTCCCATACGTTTATAGCTTCTTAATACGTTCTTATGATCCTGCTTTAAAAACATCCCCATAGGCATGGCGAAAAACAACAGCATTGCAGTAACTGCAGACGCAGCATAATAGGTCTTTATGGATAAATTTCCGGTCGCAGATACCTCTTCATACCGGAAAAGTCCGCTTCTTCCCATTGCCAGCCCCAGATTGTCCATATTAATCGTATTCTGAAAGTTTTCCAGTCCGCTCTTTGCATCATACTCCTCTGCCAGCTCATATATTGCATATATTTCTGCTTGAGCTACCGAAAGCATTCCCGCACCTGCCTGTGTCAATTCTTTTATAAAACTTCCTGCTACCGATAACTCTTCCTGACAGACTACAAGTACGGATGGATTTTCGCCGTTTAAAATTCCCTCTATTAACTGTTTTGCAAGAACAATCACGGCTGCATATTCCTTTTTTTCCAATCCCTGAAAAGCTTCCATACTGCTGCATACAACAAATTCCACATTTTCTTCTGTTTTCTTCACATAGTCTAAGGCAAACTGCGTCATTTGATTTTCCTCTTCCATGACAACAGCCACCCGGATTTCTACCGCCTCTCCCCGATATAAAAATCCGGCAGCGCAAAAAGCAATTGTTCCGGCTACAAGAGCCAAAACAATTGCCTGTAAAAACATTTTGGGAAATATTTTCCATGCCCGCTTATTTTCTGCACATAACAAACGCACTATCCGTTTCATATTCTTTCCTTAATACAAGTCTTCCAATCCTTCAAACATTTTGCTGTACTCTTCCAGATTTTCATAGCATGTTAAAACAAATGAAGAAAAATCATCTTCGGTAAACTCGAAAATCGGATAGGTCTTTTTCGGCGAAATATTAATTTCCTCCGAAAGCGGCTCATAACGCATACTCATATCAAAACTTCCGATTTCTTCTCCGTCGACAATGACATCACATTCCTGAATGCTCACTTCAAGTGTATTCGTGGCATCATCTGCTTTCATCTCACCTGTTCCGTCGATTTTCATATTCGTATCGGCAATATTAACCTCTGCCTCTAAATCCATTTCACTGCTTTCCGTATCTAACACAATATCATAATCCAAACCAATCAAATCCGTTTCATCGGTTTTTGCTTTCAGTTGTAATTTCAATACGGCATCCTTTTCTTCCATACCAAAGCTATAGGCATAATCCATTTCAACGTCTTCGCCTTCTACTTCTGTTCCTATTTTGACTTTCATGGCATCAAAAGCATTCTTTTCTCCAAGTAAACGAATTGCAACGGAAATTCCCTCATCTATGCCCTCAATCCGAATATCCTCTTCTGTCTGAATCTGCTTAATATTGCATTTGCTATCCATATACACAAGCACTTCTAAATCGCTGTCAAACAGATAACTCTCTTCCGTAACACCGGTCTCCTCATAATAGGACTTTAACAAAGCATTGATATCATCTTTTTTTATGCTAATAACATAGCCTTTACAATTTACACTCTGTTCTCCGATTTGAATAACAAGGGCATCGTCTGCTTTTTCAATTTTTGCATTCTTTATCAGTTTTCTGACATCATTCGGTAACTTACTATAGGAGTTTACCAAAGTACGGGGATTATTTTGGAAAATATCAAATGACAATTCTTCTCCGATTTCTGTTCCAAAATAATTTTTAAAAATAGAATTATTAAACTGCTCATCAATATTTTGTGAATCAAAACAGATACTTCCGTCATAAAGTGCCGGAATATCAATATAAACATCCGTCTTATCTATCGCAAACTGCATAGAAAGCAATTCATAATAAGAAAGAGAAATACTGAATTCCTCTTTTATTTTTTCATTTTCGTAATCGCATTGGATTAATCCGTCAAGCCCTACAGAAAAATCCTCCAAACCTTCCACATCATACACTTCCGCATCAAAAACTACCTGATACTTATCCGATATTTCCTGCAGGTCCAATTTATCACAGCCTAATGCTTTTTTTACGTCACTGCCGCTGTCTGCATATTCATTAATAAGCTTTGTAAATCCACGTGTTATCTTTACAGACGGTGAATTCAAAATCATTGCGGCACTGACTCCGATTCCGGCTATCCCTACTGCCAATATACCGCAAATAATACCAATAACTGCTCCCTTTTTCATAAATCTCCAACCCTTTCCATTTCATCCCTTTGTAACTTTATTAATTCCTTAGCACCAATACTCACTATTGTTTCCTTAAGTTTGCCGGCACACAATATATACAGTTTATCACATATTTTTAGTTCTGTCTCGTCATGCGTGGAAAAAATAACGGTTTTGCCTTGTTTTTTCCGCTTTTGTATATCATTTATAATGTCTTGTTTACATAACATATCCAGTGCCGCTGTTGGTTCATCCATAATCAGAATATCAGGATTGTCCGCAAGTGCACAGGCTATGCTGACTCTCTTTTTCCAGCCACCCGACAATTTGTTTACAGGAGTTTTTAATATTTCTCCGAATCCAAATTCAAACAGAATCCCCTCTGAAAGTTCTTTTTCCAGCTTTTTCTTATCCGGATACCAAAGGCGCAAATTGTCCCACACGGGCAGTTCTTCCAACAACGGATTTTCCTGTGGAACATATCCTGTTATCTTCTGCAATTCTTTTTCATTTTCTTTTAACAGCAGGTCTTTTCCATGATAGAGCAGCTTTCCCGCCTCCGCCTTCTGTACACCTGCCAAAATCGCCAAAAGGGTGGACTTTCCCGTGCCGTTTGCTCCTACGATTCCGATACACTGTCCGGCATCCGCCGTAAAACAGATATCCTTCAAAACCTGCTTTTTCTTCTGCTTCCAACCATTTCCCTTGTAGGACGCTTTTATTCCCGCTGCCTCTAACATATACTATCCATCCCCTTTTCTTTCGGTGACTCTTTAAAATCGAAAACAGCCACCCCGACATCCATCCACAAGGGAAATGTCGAAATGACTGTTTCATTATATCACACATACCTATAAGACGGTACACGCAATCCTTTTATTTTGCAGCTAATTCTGCTTTCAATTTCTCTGTTAATGCCGGAAGAATTTTGTTCAAATCTCCAACAATGCCATAGTCAGCTACATCAAAAATTGGAGCTGTTTCGTCTTTATTGATTGCAATAATCAAATCGGACTCTTCCATACCGGCCAAGTGCTGGATAGCGCCGGAAATACCGATTGCAAAATATACGTTAGGACGAACGGTTTTACCTGTCTGTCCAACCTGCAAGTCTTTGGATTTCCATCCTGCATCTACAACGGCACGGGAACAGCTTACGGTAGCACCCAATACTTCTGCAAGATCATCTAACAGTTTGAAGTTTTCAGCGCTTCCTACTCCACGACCACCGGAAACTAAGATTTTAGCATCCATAATATCTACCGTATCAACTACAGATTTCACTACTTCCAGAATTTCAACATATTTGTTGTCCGGTGTGAAGCCCGGGTTGAACTCTTCGATAACAGCCTTTGCACCCTCTACCTTCGGTAATTTCTGCATAACACCCGGACGAACGGTTGCCATCTGCGGACGGAAGTTCGGGCATGCGATGGTTGCGATGGTGTTTCCACCGAATGCAGGACGAGTCATCAGTAACTGATTGTGTAACTGCTCTTTTCCCGGAATCGGATTAATCGGGAAATCACCGATTTCAAGCTGTGTACAGTCTGCTGTAAGACCTGTATGTACTCTCGCAGATACACGAGGACCAAGATCTCTACCGATTGCTGTAGCACCTACTAACATAATTTCCGGTTTGTATTTTTCAATTACAGATGCAAGAGCATGTGCATAGGGCTCTGTTCTGTATTCTTTTAATTCAGGATCGTCTACAACGATAACCTTATCAGCACCATAAGCTGCCAATTCATCTGCTAAAGCTTTTACATTTGAACCAACTAATACTGCTGTTACTTCTGTTCCTAAGTCTTTTGCAAGGTCTTTTCCTTTTCCGATTAATTCAAAAGCGATTCCGCTAATTTCATTATCAACCTGCTGAGCAAAGACAAATACTCCTTTATATTCTGCTGTGTTCATTTTTAACCTCCATTATATTCATTAGAGAACTGTAAGAATTCTAAAAAATAATTAGATTACATGTTTTACTTTTAATTTGTCAATGATGTAATCAACTGCTTCGGATGCTCCTAATGTAACCTTTTCTCCGGCACCTTTACGAACCTTATCGGAAGCTTTTGCAATCTGTGTCGGTGAACCTTTTAAACCAAGGTTTGCATCATCTACATCCTTTAAGTCTGCTCTTCCCCAAACGGTAATGTCTGCTTTGCAAGCATCGAAAATTCCGCCCGGAGTCATATAACGAGGCTCGTTTAATTCAGCAAGAGCTGTAACTAAGCAAGGCATTTTTGCTTTTAATACATGATATCTGTCATCATACTGACGTTCTACGATAACGCTGTCACCTTCTACTTTGATATTCTGTGCATAGCTGATTACCGGAATTCCAAGATGTTCGGAAATCTGCGGTCCAACCTGTGCGGTATCACCGTCGATAGCCTGACGTCCTGTAATAATTAAATCATAATCAAGGTTTCTGATAGCACCTGCAAGTGTGGTAGAGGTTGCCCATGTATCAGCACCGCCAAGTACACGGTCTGTTACAAGGATTGCTTTATCTGCGCCCATTGCAAGAGCTTCACGAAGAACATCTTCTGCCTTCGGAAGACCCATGGTGATAACAGTTACTTCTGCTCCCATTTCGTCTTTTAATCTAAGTGCTGCTTCCAGACCTGCTTTATCATCCGGGTTCATGATAGTAAGCATTGCACCTCTGTCAAGTGTACCATCGGGATTGAATTTAACGCCGCCCTTTGTATCAGGTACCTGTTTAATACAAACAACAATTTTCATTGTATTTTCTCCTTATTCTTATTTTGTTTATTTTGATAATTACTATACGATAGCAACTATAAGACATACCCTCACAGTCATTACCGTCTTACTTAAGTAATGCTCCGGAAATTACCATACGCTGAACTTCGCGAGCGAAGTTCTTTCGAGAATACGCATATTATTTAAGTAAGTTACCAGAAATAACCATACGCTGTACTTCGCTTGTTCCCTCGTAAATCTCGGTAATCTTAGCATCTCTCATCATACGTTCTACTTCGTACTCTCTTGTGTAACCGTAACCACCGTGCAACTGAACAGCCTTTGTTGTTACATCCATAGCCATTTCTGCTGCGAACAACTTAGCCTGTGCAGCTTCTACGCTGTAAGAGGTCTTGTGGTCTTTGGTATACTGATCTTTTGTACATGCTGCTTTGTAAACCAGCATCTGTGCAGCCTGAGCATTTGTAGCCATATTTGCAAGCTGGAACTGTGTATTCTGGAACTGTCCGATAGCACGTCCGAACTGTTTTCTTTCTTTTACATATTCGATAGTTCTTTCAAGAGCACCTTCGCCGATACCAAGTGCCTGGGCAGCGATACCGATACGTCCACCGTCAAGAGTATGCATAGCGATACCAAAACCTTTACCCTGTGCACCTAACATATTCTCTTTCGGAATTCTGCAATCCGTAAAGATTAATTCATATGTAGATGAACCACGGATACCCATTTTCTTTTCCTTTGTACCGAAGGAGAAGCCGGGTGTTCCTTTTTCTACAATGAAAGCAGAGATTTCTTTTGTCATTCTGCCGCGTTTTTCTACCATACCTGTAATAGCAAAGATTACATATACATCAGCTTCTTTACCGTTTGTGATGAAGATTTTGGAACCGTTAAGTACCCATTCGTCACCTTCCAGTACAGCCTTTGTCTGCTGTCCCTGTGCATCTGTACCTGCACCCGGCTCGGTTAAACCGAAAGCACCAAGCTTTTTGCCGCTTGCAAGATCCGGTAAATATTTCTGTTTCTGCTCTTCTGTACCGAATGTTAAAATCGGGTCACAGCAAAGAGAAGTATGCGCGGATACGATAACGGCTGTTGTACCGCAAACCTTTGCCAATTCTTCTACACACATAGCATAGGTTAAAATATCGCAGCCCTGTCCGCCATATTCCTTCGGAACAGGAATTCCTAAGAAACCGGCCTTTGCCATTTTTTCTACTGTTGCTCTCGGGAATTCTTCTGTTTCATCCACTTCAATTGCAAGAGGTTTTACCTCTTTTTCAGCGAATTCTTTAAAAAGAGCTCTCGCCATTTCATGTTCTTTGCTCAAAGTAAAATCCATGATTCTATTTCCTCCATGTTAGATAAATTGATATATTTTGTTTTCTTTATTTGCTGTAGTCGTAGAAACCTTTTCCGGTCTTCTGTCCAAGCTGTCCGCCACGAACCATTTTTCTAAGAAGCGGATGAGGACGATATTTGGAATCACCTGTTTCTGCCTGAAGAACTTCCATGATAGCAAGTACAATATCAAGACCTACCAAATCACCGAGTGCTAAAGGTCCCATCGGATGGTTTGCACCAAGCTTCATAGCAGTATCAATATCTTCCACGCTTGCTACACCATCAGCATAAATGCCGATTGCTTCATTAATCATCGGAATTAAGATTCTGTTTACAACGAAACCTGCTGCTTCCTGTACCTGTACCGGAGTTTTGCCGATTTCGATAGAAATGGTTTTGATTTTTTCTACTAATTCATCCGGAGTATTTAAACCTGCGATTACTTCTACAAGCTTCATAACAGGAGCCGGATTGAAGAAGTGCATACCGATAACCGGTCTGTCAAGTCCTGCACCGATTTCCGTAATGGAAAGGGAAGAGGTATTGGTTGCGAAAATACAATCCTTTTTGCAAATGTCCTGTAACTCTTTGAAAGTCTGTTTTTTGATGTCCATAACTTCCAGAGCTGCTTCTACAACAAGGTCACAGTCTGTACAGATTGTTTTTACACCTGTTGTAATTTTATTTAAAATAGCATCAGCTGCTGCCTGCTCCATTTTACCTTTTTCTACTCTTTTTGCTAATCCTTTTGCAATTTTGTTCTTTCCGTTTGCTGCAAATTTTTCATTAATGTCGCAAAGGAATACTTCATAACCTTCTGTCTGTGCAAATGCCTGTGCAATACCGGAACCCATTGTTCCTGCACCGATAATACCAACTTTCATTGTTTCTCCTTCCTGCGCTTTAGCGCATACCGCCCGTCTTTTACGGCTACGGTTGTTTCAGATTTTATTTACTGTTAGATTTTATTTATTTAAGAATGCTTCTACTTTTCTCTTTTCAAGGAAAGCAGCCATTCCTTCTTTCTGGTCATAGGATTCAAAGCAGTCACCGAATAATTTTTCTTCGATTACAATTGCCTTATCCATATCTACGTCTAATCCTTCATTGATTGCTTTCTTGCAGTTACGAACAGCGATAGGAGCATTCTTTGCGATTCCTGCTGCCATTTTCTCTGCTGCCGGCATCAACTCTTCTAACGGATATACAGCATTTACAAGACCGATTCTGTATGCTTCGTCTGCTTTGATATTTCTTGCGGTGTAAATCATCTGTTTTGCCATGCCTGCACCGACAAGACGAGCCAGTCTCTGCGTTCCGCCAAAGCCCGGTGTAATTCCAAGACCAACCTCAGGCTGTCCGAAAACTGCGTTCTCGGAGCAGATTCTGATATCACAGCTCATGGAAATTTCACAGCCGCCGCCTAAAGCAAAGCCGTTTACCGCTGCAATAACCGGAATCGGGAAGGTTTCCAGTTTACGGAATACGTCATTTCCTTTTTTACCGAAGGCTTCACCTTCTGCTTTTGTCAGAGAGCTCATTTCTCCGATATCCGCACCTGCCACGAAAGATTTCTCACCTGCACCTGTTAAAATCAGACATCTGACTTCCTCTAAGTTTACGGCATCCAGTGTTTTGTCAAGTTCATCAAGAACGGTTGAATTTAAAGCATTTAATGCTTTTTCACGGCTGATGGTGATGATACCAACGGCACCCTTTTGTTCGTATAAAACAAATTCCATAGTTTGTTTCCTCTTTCTTTTTATTCATTTTCTTGAAGAAAGTGCCGTCATGTAAGGCGGCACTCTATGATATTATTCGTATTTCTTTACGATTGTGGAGCAGCCCATGCCGCCACCGATACAAAGTGTTGCAAGACCGGTCTTAGCATCTTTTGCTTCCATTTCATGAAGCAGTGTAACTAAGATACGGCATCCTGAAGCACCTACCGGATGTCCTAATGCAATAGCACCGCCGTTCGGGTTAAGCTGTTTGTCAACATCAATTCCCAAATCTCTTCCTACTGCGATAGACTGTGCAGCGAAAGCTTCGTTTGCTTCGATGATATCGAAGTCTTCAATCTTCATTCCGGTCTTAGCCATAACCTTCTTTGTAGAAGCAACCGGACCGATACCCATAACCTCAGGTCTTACACCTGCAAGAGCACCTGCAACCCATTCAGCCATCGGCTTAACACCTAATTCTTTTGCTTTTTCTTCACTCATAACAACGATTGCAGCAGCACCGTCATTGATACCGGATGCGTTACCTGCTGTAACGTATTTATCTTTATTAATCGGACGAAGCTTTGCAAGTCCTTCGATTGTAGAGCCCGGACGAGGACCTTCGTCAACCTTAAATTCTATGGTTTCTTTTTTCTTCTTAACCATTACCGGAACGATTTCTTTGTCAAATGCACCGGATTTCTGAGCTGCTTCTGCCTTCTGCTGGCTCTTTAATGCAAACTCGTCTAATTCTTCACGGGTAATATTCCATTCGTCACAGATATTGTCTGCTGTCTGAATCATGTGGTAGTTGTTGAACGCATCCCACAATGCGTCATTTACCATGGTATCTACCAAAGTACCATTGTTCATTCTATATCCGAAACGTGCATTAGGAAGTGCATACGGTGCCATAGACATGTTTTCCATACCGCCTGCAACAACGATATCTGCTTCGCCTGCCATTATCATCTGCGCTGCCATGTTTACACAGTTCAGACCGGAACCGCATACTACATTAATGGTAACAGCCGGTACTTCAATCGGAAGTCCTGCTTTGATGGAAGCCTGACGAGCTACGTTCTGTCCAAGACCTGCCTGAATAACGCATCCCATGTATACCTGATCCACTGCTTCCGGAGCAACACCTGCTCTGTTCAATGCTTCTTTAATTACGATAGAACCAAGTTCTGCTGCAGGAGTTGTAGAAAGACTTCCTCCCATTGTTCCGATTGCGGTACGGCATGCACCGGCTAATACAACTTTCTTTGCCATTTTTCTTTTCCTCCATAATCTCAAAACGCCTATATTAAAAGGCTTTGCAATGATTGTTATTTTTTTGTCATTGCGATTGTTTATATTTTAACATAGGGCATTTCGTTTTGCAATGTGTAATTATAATTATTTACAAAATTCTCATATATTTTACTTTTGAACACTCTTCCGGTACTGCTGCGCTTCGGCATCCACCATTTCGTATTTGCGCTTCCATTCTCTTGTGTCACCAACCTTTTCCACTTCACTCCGGTTTTTATATAAAAATTTTGTAAGCTGATAACAATCTATCCAAATTTCCTTGCCTTCTTCTCTCCGCTTTTCATCAAAAACAAGTTCAATCCCGTAATGCAGATGTGTTACCTTGATATTGTTTACATTTTCCTTGGTACTGTAGCCGGTATGCCCCATATAACCGATAACATCTCCTGCCGTCACCACACTGCCTTCCTCCAGACCTTCCGCGTAGGGATAATTTTGTCGTAAATGTGCATAATAATAGTAACGGTTTGTGTCAAAACTCCGTATTCCGATACGCCAACCGCCATACTGATTCCAGCCGATTGCCTCCACCACCCCGGACTCAATGGCTATAATCGGTGTTCCCACCTGTCCCATCATATCGTGTCCAAGATGGGGTCTGGAGTAACCGTAGCTTCTGGAGGTTCCGAAATCATCATAATCGCTGTATTCAAAACCTTTGGCAATGGGTGAAAATACCTTCAAACCATATCTTCGTTCCCATACCTTCTTCCCGCTTTCATCCTCGGTCTGTATTTTATATTCTCCCACATATGCGCCAAGTACCGCCGAATAAGCTTTGTAATAATAATCATAGTATTTTAACTCCTTGCCCTCTTCTGCAATGGTAGTCTCTCCGTTCTTTACTTTTTCCACAATCTTTTCCAGCTCGGCACTCACACCGTTTTTAAAATCGCCGCCGTTTTTTGCTGCCAGATAGGCAAGCAATTCAATCCAGTCGATATGAATCTCCTCCTGATAAGTGGCAATATCCGTTTCATAAGCTTTGCACAGAATTTCGCAGGGAATATTGAAGTCTACCCATTTAATCGTTTCCCCTTCACTAAATGTCTCCACCGTCTCCTTCTCCCGGAAAAGAAACGATAAGTTCTTCGGTATGTAATAAGCAAGGCTCAAACCTCCGGCAAGCAGCAAAAACATCCCCACGTACCGTCTTTTCTTAAAAAATCCGATCACCTTTTCCATATCTGCCCTTTCTATGCGGCTCTTCTTCTGCACCGCATACGCTAAAGCCGCTTCTAACGGCTTTTTAACACGAAAGTTTTCACCCTATTATATTCTGTTTCCGATTTACATATTCTATTACACGAAAAAGTGCCGCCCGGCGGCGGCACTTCCAAGAGAATGCTTCGCATTCTCCCTAACCACCACCACTTGGCTCGCACACTTTCCTATTACACGAAAAGGACTGCGGTTTTATCCACAGTCCTCTGCTCATTTCTTATTTAATTTGTTATGTCCTGTCCGTAAATTATACTTCCGGCTCAATCAAGCCATATGTATTACCTTTTCTCTTGTATACCACATTTACCTCATCTGTTTCTGCATTGCAGAATACAAAGAAGTTATGTCCCAAAAGTTCCATCTGGATGCAGGCATCTTCGGGATACATCGGCTTAATATCAAATTTCTTCGTACGAACGATTTTGATTTCTTCCTCGTCCATATAATCTTTTTCGATGAAATCCTGATTGAAAAACGCTGCCGCCTGTTTCTTGTCCACCAATTTGGTTTTATACTTCTTCAGCTGTCTCTCAATGATTTCTTCCACTAAATCAATGGAAACATACATATCATTGCTTACCTGCTCTGAACGAATGATATTTCCTTTCACCGGGATAGTAACTTCGATTTTCTGACGGTCCTTTTCTACACTTAATGTAACGTGTACTTCCGTATCGGAGGTGAAGTATTTTTCCAGTTTGCCAATCTTGTCTTCTACTGCTGTCCTCAATCCTTCTGTTACTTCGATGTTTTTTCCGCTAATAATAAATTTCATGCTAATCATCCCTTCCGATTAATTGTTGTACAAACATTATAGCACATCACCCGTTCTTTTTACAACAATTTGACAAAATTTACTTACCATTTACATCGGAAAGTATTTCTTTATACATTTTCGTTTACTATTCACAAAACGCCCGTTCTGAATTTCCTCTTCCTTTTTTCCACTTTTCCTCATTTTATTTCTGTGGAAAATGTGGATAACTTAGTGTATAAGTCAAAAATGCTGTGTTTACGCGATTTAATATTGTGGATAACTTTATCGGAAAATTCTTGCACATTTTGACCGTTTTCGTGTTTTTCATCTATATTTTGTATATCTTGCACAAGATTTTATCTGTCAATAGTATTTTGGAATATTTTTACTTAATTCCGGAATGTATAAAGCTTTCCATGAACTGTTTTTGGAATACCATAAACAGCACCAATAAAGGAGCACATACCAGAAGCGTTGCTGCACTGACGTCACTCCACTGTGCCCCGGTTTCATAAGACATGGCAAACATGGCAAGCCCAAGGGACAAGGGTCTTTTTTCTACCGAATCCGTCATAACAAGCGGCCATAAAAAATTGTTCCACTGAAATGCTGCCGATATCATACCAAAAGACAGGTAGGCGGGAACAAGCAGCGGCACATACACCTTCCGCAAAATATAAAAGAATCCGGCACCGTCCACCTTTGCTGCTTCCTCTAATTCATAGGGAATCGTCTTAATCGTCTGGCGCACAATTAAGGTTCCCATTGCCGAAGCAAAAAAGGGAAGCATAATGCCAAGCCTGCTGTCATTCAGTCCCCATTTTACCATTAAGGAATAATTGGGCAGAATCAGTACCTCCGGTGCAATCATAAGCTGGGACAGAAAAATGACAAACAGCACTTTAGAACCATAAAAATCAATTCTTGCAAAGGCATATCCTGCCAATGTAATAAAAATAAACTGCACCAGCAAAATCCCCACCGTGATAAAAATCGTATTCCCGTAATATTTTCCAAAGGGAGCCGCCGCCAATACTCTTTTAAAATTCTCCAGTGTCGGCATCCCCACCGCAAACAAATCCAACGCCTTATCCTGTCCGATAAATGCAGTCCTCACTACCCACAGTAACGGAATCAGATTTATAAGCAAAAGAAACAACATAACCACTTTTAAGATACCGGTTCCTACTTTTGCCATTGTCGGCGCTTTTTTATATAAAACCGGAGGAGTTTGTTTTATCATTACGTTTTCCATAGATACCTCCTAATTATAGTATGCCTTTTTATCATCCCGGAAAAATTTCACACAGGTAACTGCCAGCAGTATCCCTACCAAAATTACCGTAATGGCAGAAGCTTTTCCGGTATCCCAATAATCAAAGCCGGTCTGATAAATATAATACAGCAGCATGTTGGTGGCATTGCCCGGACCGCCCTTCGTCATAATATAAAGATGATCTACCATCTTATAGGCATTGGTCAGGGCGATAATAAACACATAAATTGTTGTAGGTTTCAACAATGGCCAGGTTATCAGCTTAAAAAGCTTCACTCCCGATGCTCCGTCAATTTTGGCCGCTTCAAACATCTCTCTGGAAATACCGTTTAATCCTGACATATAAAACAACATAATATATCCTGCCTGTTTCCAGATAAGCATCACCATAATTGCCCAGACAGCTGTTTTTTCATTTGCAAGAAAACGCCATTCCGGATTGATGTAACCAAGCAGACCATAAATCGGTGTATATATAAACATCCAAATATTTGCCGCCGCTACCATCGGAATAAAAGTCGGATAGATAAAACCGAGACGTACAATGGTTTTGCCATGCTTTATGCTTTTTTCAAAAAGAGCCATCGCAACCGCCAGCCCGATACTGCAAGGTACCGTAACGACAGCCACAAGAAAATTATTTAAAAAGCATTCCCAAAACACTTTATCCTTCATCAGATTCACATAATTTTCAAGTCCTACAAATACCGGTGTCAATGTGGATAAATTATCTTTGTATAAACTGTTTATCAGACTCTTTCCAATCGGATATATGGTGAAAATAACTAAAAATACGGCAGAGGGTAATAACAACAGCCACGCCGTCAGAGTTCTTTTCCATTTCAATTTGATTTCTTTTCCCAGTGCCAGCCTGTATTCCTGCTCTCTGTCCCTCAACTGCAGGGGCGCAAATGCACCGGTACTTACTGTTTCCATTGTTTCCATTCGTCTTCTGTTTTCCTTTCCGCTCCAGCGTTTCTCTTTCTTATTTTCAAAAAAGACCGACTGCACTGAGCCGGTCTTCTCAAGTATCTTTTAGCGATAATTTATTAAAATATTCTCTGCCGTTTCCTGTGCATCATCCAATGCTTTTTCTACCTCCTGCTGCCCTGTCATGACATAAGAGATTGCATCATCAATTGCCTTCTGCACCTCTGCCTGATTGTAGGTGGATAACTCTGCGTAGCCATATTCCAGCTGGTCTCTTGCTACCAGACAGTAAGGGAATTCTTCCGCATACGCTTTCATCCGCTCTGTTTCGTAAGCACTTGGTCTGGTTGCCACATAACCGGTATCAATACTCCACTGTGCTACTCTTTCGTCATCGGTCATCCATTTAATAAATTCAAAAGCCGCCTGCTGACGTTCTTCACTCACTCCCTTGAAAATGTAGAAGTTACCGCCTCCTGTAGGAGAACCGAAGGAATCACAGGAAGGAAGCATTGCCACACCGAACTCAAACCCGGCATTGTTTTTTACGTTTGTCAGATTTCCTGTTGTGTGATACATCATCGCAGTCTTTCCTTCAATAAAATCCGACGGCGTAGTAGCCCATGCTACAATTCCCTCCGGCATAGAACCGTCTTCTGCAAGACTCTTCCAGAATTTTAAGCCCTTTGCAACACGTTCATCATTGTAATAGGTTTCCGTACCTGTGTCGTTCATCAGGTTAAAGCCGTTCTGCTGTACGCAGAAGGTCTGAAGCATCCAGTAAGCATAACCGTCTGAAGGAATTTCGATTCCGTACCTTGTGCTGCCGCCCTCTGTCTTTGTCAGCTTCTTTGCATAATCAGCAAGCTCTTCCCATGTAGAAGGGGCTTTCTCCGGGTCTAAACCGGCTTCTGCAAATGCTTCTTTATTGTAATATAATACAATCGTGCTTCTCTGCCACGGAATACCATATGTAGTATCACCGGAACGGCTATTCATCATAAAGCCTTCGTAAAATCCGTTCAGCCATTCCTTATCCTCTTCCGTCTGACAAAAACTGTTCATATCTGCAATTGCATCCATTGCTAATAAAGAATATAAGTCAATGGAAAACATAATCGCCATATCCGGTGTATTACCGCCCTTAATAGCCGCCTGTACCTTTGTTCTCGTATCTGCATAACTTCCTGCATATACAGGTGTAACTGTTACATTCGGATTTTCTTCATGATACTGTTTGCAAAGTGCATCAATTAAGGCATCCGGTCCGCCGCCTACGGAAACCGGAAAATACATTGTAAGCTCCAGCGGCTCTGCATTTTCGTTATTCTCTTTGTTTTCTTTTTCGGCACTCTCTGCATTGTCTCCCGCACTGTCTGCTGTTTGGGTACTTTCGGTTTTTGCAGTTTCTGTCTTTGCACCTTCTGCCTTTATACTTTCTGTACTGCCACAGCCTGCCATACTAAACAGACATGCAGCACTCAATAATAATGCCAACAATCTTTTTTTCATCTAATTTCTCCTCACTTTTTTCCGTTAATTTTTTGTGCAAAAAAATAATAGCGTTTTCTATGTAAAACCCGCTATCACCTAATCGTAAAAAGTATGTAAAAAAACTGCCATACTCCGTTTTGTTTCGAAGTATGACAGTAGCTTTATAAAACATATATGCAAAATTCTTTTTCTTTCTAAAATCTCGTCTTAGAAAATTCTTCTTACCGCAAGTACCTGACGGTAATCTGCTCTGGATACGATAATACCTGTCTTTGCTGTAGAAGCATGCACAATCTGTCCGTCACCAATATAAAGTCCGACATGACCGGAATAGCATACAATATCACCCGGCTGTGCTGCGGAAAGTCCGCCTTCTACTCCCGAACCGGAACTTCTCAATGAAGAAGAGGAATGTGGAAGACTTACACCATAGTTTGCATAAACACTCATGACAAAACCGGAACAGTCCGTACCGTTTGTAAGACTGCTGCCACCATATACATACGGATTGCCTACAAACTGTAACGCATAATTTGCTACGTCCGTTCCTACGCCGCTTCCGGCAGAAGCCGTTACCGTCTGGGTCGGTGCTTCCGTAGCGGAAGCTGCTGCATTTTCTGCCGCACGCTGCGCTTCTGCTGCTGCCGCTGCTTCTCTCGCCGCCTTACGCGCTGCCTCTTCCTTTGCAAGACGTGCCTCTTCCTCTGCTTTGGATTCTGCTTTTACAAATTCTGTAGTTAAAGAAACATAATCCGTGGAAACGTAACCGTCACCTTCTTCAATGTTAACTTTTACCCATCCATCTAATTCTTCTGTTACAATTAAGTCATCTTCAATCGGAACCAGACCAAGTACCGTAGCTTCCAGACTCGGTTCCTGTCTAACCTTTAAGGTTGTGGTCGTAACAGTTGCAATTCTTGTTCCTACCTGCTTTGCCAGTTCAACGGCTGCTTCTCCTGTTACACAAAACTCAGCTTTTACATACCCTGTCACGGAACCGGAATTAATTTCATACCAGCCATCCTTCTCGGAAAGGAAAGTACCAACGGATTTATCATATAATTTCCCTACAATTTCGCCTTCCTCACTGGGGGTGCTGCGCACATTCACATAATTGGTTACCTGTGCAATAACAAGGCTCTTAAAGCTCTCTTCTTCTGCCTCCTCAGCAGTCATTTCCTCTGTTGCTTCTTCTGTTTCTGCCTCAACATTTTCTGCTACAGGCTGTATTTCTTCAATATTTTTTATCTCTGTATTTGTTTCCAGTGTACCGCCTTCTTCTGTAACGGGAGCACTGTCTTTCATTGTCTGTAAGGTTGTATTATTCTTAGCCAATGTTAATGTTACACCGGCAGAAGGAAGCACATCCGATACGCCTCCGGCCGCATACGCCGTAATGTTCAAACCGGAAAAGGCAATGACAGTTACAAGTCCATATGCTGCTACTTTCAGTTTCTGCTGTTTCATCTTAACCTCCGTATGCTTACCATCCCATTCTGTTAATATGATAAACATTTGTTACAAATTTGTTACAACTGTAATAAATATATCACCATTGTAATACTTTGTCAACAATTCGTTAAAATTGGCTAAAATTGGCATGTCCAAACTATTTGGAAAGCAAGTAATCCTGAATGCTTGTAACAGCATTTGCCCCATCGGAAACTGCCGTAATAATCTGGCGCAGTCTTTTCGTCCGCACATCTCCCGCCGCAAAAATACCGGGGATGCTTGTTTTTCCGTCTTCTCCCGCCTTGATATATCCGGCTTCATCCATTTCCGGAAGTCCCTCCACAAAAGCACTGTTGGGATGGATGCCGACTGCAATAAATACACCATCCACGGCTTTGTCCTCCTCGGTACCGTCCAGAGTACTGCGGATATGAATACGTTCCGTCTGTCCGTCTCCTTCAATAGCAGTCACCACATGATTCCAGAGAATTTCCACATTCGGAAGCTCCATGAGATTTTTTTGTAATATATCCGCAGCACGAAGTTCATCCCTGCGGTGCACCAGATATACCTTTTCACATCCTCTTGCAAGGAAAATAGCGTCCTCTACAGCAACATCACCGCCGCCCACTACAGCAACTGTACGATTTTTAAAGAAAGCTCCATCACAGGTAGCACAATAGGATACCCCTACGCCCGCCAGTTCTTCCTCACCCGGCACCTGCAATTTGGCATGGGAAGCTCCGGTAGCAATCAGCACCGTTTTCGTCTCATAGCGGCTTTTGTCCGTCACTACTGTTTTTACCGCACCGCCGTCTTCAATCCGCACCACAGCTTCTTCCCTGAATTCTGCCTGCAGCTTGTCAGCGTGGGCACGAAACTGTATGCCCATATCAAAACCGTTGATGCCCGGAAGACCCAAATAATTGTCCACCTCATAGGTTGTCAATACCTGTCCTCCACTCATGCCGCTCTGCTCTAACACCAGCAGATTCAGTCCTGCTCTTTTTCCATAAACCGCTGCTGACAGACCTGCCGGTCCGGAGCCTATAATGATTAAATCGTACATTCTGTTTCCTCCTACATCCATCCACCGTCTAATGTAATAATCTGTCCGGTAAGATACGTATTTCCTTCTGCTAACTGTAATGCCAGTTCTGCCACTTCCTCCGGCTTTCCGAAACGGTCCGCCGGGATTTCCGCCTGTAAAGCTTCTCTCTCTTCCTTGGAAAAGCACTGATTCATCTGTGTGTCAATCACCCCACAGGCAATGGCATTTACCTGAATATTACTGGGCGCAAGCTCCTTTGCCAAGGCTTTTGTAAAAGCATTTACTCCACCCTTGGATGCCGAATAGGCAACCTCCATGGATGCACCTGCATTTCCCCATACCGAAGAAATATTGATGATTTTTCCGCACTTTTTATGCACCATAAGCGGCACCGCCAAACGACATACATAAAACATACTGCTCAGATTGGTGCTGATAACCCGGTTCCACTCCTCCACGGTCATATCTGTCAGAAGTCCGATATGGGAAATTCCTGCATTATTGACCACCACATCTACATCCGTTATGCTGCCAAACACCTTTTCCATGCTCTCTGCATTACCGGCATCCGCTTCCAATGCTTTTGCCATTATACCATAATTTTTCTCCAATTCCCCAAAAAACTGCTTCATTTCTTCATAGGATTTTTTGCAGGTTCCATATATATCATACCCGTTCCGGGCAAATTCTATCGCAATAGCTTTTCCAATGCCACGGGAGGCACCTGTAATCAAAACACTTTTTCTTTTCATTCGCTAAGCTTTTTACTCCTTTTTTGCGTAAATTCCCTTGTTTCATCATACTGCTTCCGCTCTGTTCATCCGCTTCCGTAACCGCTTCACACAGAAAATATATGCCGGAATTAAGAACATATCCGCCAGAATCCATGCCGCGGGACTTGCGTAGCATGCCGCTATATAACCGACCATCGGCACAAACACAAATCCGACTACCGTTCTTGCTATCATTTCAAACACACCGGAAAAAATCGCAAAACTGCTGTAGCCCATTCCCTGAATCATAAAGCGGATAATATTCACCAGTGCCAACGGAAAATAAAACAAACCGTTTGCCACAAGAAACAGCTTCGTATTGGCAATCAGCTCTACCTCCGAGGAGTCCAGAAACAGCAATGCCAATTGCGGCGAGAATGCCACATAAATACCAAGCGCCAGCACCGAGTAAACAGCACCAAGCAGAATACATGCTTTTAATCCCTGTCCCAGTCTGTCAATCTTGCCTGCACCTACATTTTGTCCGCCATAGGTTGCCATCGTAGAGCCCATCGCATCAAACGGACAACAAAAGAAACAGGACAATTTCGATGCTGCCGTCATGGCAGACACATAAACCGTTCCCAAAGAGTTGACCGCCGTCTGCAAAACAACACTGCCGATTGCAGTAATAGAATATTGTAATCCCATCGGAATCCCCATACCGCACAAAAGCATGGAATAATGGGAATTAAACCGCCATTCTTCTTTGGTTATCTTTAAAATCTCATATTTTTTTCTCATGAAAAAGAAACAACATACTCCCGAAACCAGCTGGGAAATCACCGTTGCATAGGCGGCCCCTGCCACACCGCTTTTCATAAAGTAAATAAATACCACGTCCAAAAGGATATTTATAATAGAAGAAAGTGCTAAAAAAACAACCGGTGTCTTGCTGTCTCCCAGAGAACGAATAATCCCCGCCAACATATTATAAAGGAAGGTTGCCGGAATTCCCGCAAAAATGATGAAAATATAGCTGTATGCCTGCTCCATAATATCATCCGGTGTCCGCATCACTTCCAGAATCGGTCTGCAAAGTACCGTGGTAAGAAGTGTCATGACTGCCGCAAATACAATACAAAGCCATACAGAATTTGCCACAAATCTGCGCAACTCCGATTCCTTTCCGGCACCAAACTGCTGTGCTACCGGAATCGCAAAACCGTTACAGACACCCATGCAGAATCCGATTACCAGAAAGTTGACAGAGCCGGTGCTTCCTACTGCCGCAAGCGCCTCCGAGCCCAAAAACTTACCCACAATCATAGTATCAATTACACTGTAAAACTGTTGGAATAAAAGTCCGAATAAAAGCGGCACCGCAAATTTTAAAATCAGATTCAGCGGTTTTCCTTCTGTCAAATCTTTTGTCATAATACCAATACACCTCACTTGCATTTATCCAAATCAGCCACATTATAATCCATTCCTTTTTGCTTCGCCATGTATTATCTTGCACTTTTTTTGTAATTTTGTTGCAGCTTGACCAGGCAGAAATGATTGGGAGGTATGTTTGTGATAGTTTATAAATCGACGAGATTGAACTGCAGCTTTTGTAAAAGAGCGCTACAGCCTTCCAAAATGTCCTCATAGGTTTCATCGAAATTGCCTGTATACCAAGGGTCTGCAATGTCCCTGCCGGAACCTGCGAAGGATAACAGCTTATAAATTTTGTTATCCGGGTCGCCGCCTGCTATCCGCTGCATATTGCGGATGTTGGCACTGTCCATGCCGATGAGGTAATCGTAGTCTTTGTAATCCTGCGCAGTCATCTGTATGGCACGGTGCGGGATTAGGGGGATGCCCATCTGACGGAGCTTGGCAACGGTGCCGGGGTGCGGTGTGTTGCCGATTTCTTCGCGACTGGTGGCGGCGGAGTTGATGTAAAAGTGGTGGTCTAGGTGGTGCTGGTGGATTAGGTGAGTCATGAGACTCTCGGCCAGGGGGCTGCGGCAGATGTTGCCGTGGCAAACCATGAGGACTTTAATCTTCTTTTTCATATCTTTTTATAACCTTTCAAAGTGTTGATTTTACTGGATTTGCGAGTGTTTTGTGAAACCCAATAAAATCAGTTTCTTTTTTTGTATTTTTTCATTTTTTCTCAAATTTCCCCTCATTTTCTCGGGCAAAAGGTGTACGAAAGGTGTACAAATCGAGGTGTATTTTACTGATTCACCGCTCTCATTTTTTCTAGTTCCTTACGTGCATCATCCAGTCCCATATGAGTATAAACATTCAATGTAACAGCAATGTCTGAATGTCCCATTAGATACTGAAGTGCCTTCGGATTCATACCTTCTTTTGCCTTCTCACTGCAAAACGTATGTCTACAAACATGAGGGGTTATCTTAGGCATTAGAACCTTATGAGTTCGGTTGTACTTGTTCACAGCATACTCGAAATACTTCTCCCAATGTAATGCTACTCGTGGCATATCATTTTTGTCATAGAATAGAAAACCAGATGCTCCTTTGATTACTTTCTCAACCTTTGGTTTTCTACGATTCTGAATAATACGTCTGCAAATGGCTTCGATTTCATCATCCATCGGAAAATCTCTCTTACCACTGGAAGTCTTGGTTGTCTCAATATAGTATTCCATATCGCTATGACGAACCAACTGCTTATTCACATGAATCACCTTATTTTTAAAGTCCAAATCCCTGATTGTAAGTCCACAGAATTCTGAGATTCGAAGTCCTGTCGCAAACAGTAAGCAAAACGCATCGTAGTACTGCTTATAATGATTATCGGCTCTCACAAAAGCTAAAAAATTCTCCTTCTCTTCTGTGGTGATTGCTTCACGTTTCTTGCTATCGTTTTGAATCACAGTACCCATCTCAAATCCAAAAGGATTTTTCATAATAAGGTCATCATCCACTGCCAACTGGAATGCCGGTCTAAGTACACCTCTGATGTTGTGAATCGAGCTGTAGCTCATCCCTTTTTCTCGTTGCAAATGGATTAGAAAAAGCTTTGCATCTGAAATCTTGATAGAATCAATTCTTCTAAGTGCAAACGGCTCTTTCTTCAAGTTACTTATCACAGTTTGGTACCCGCGCTGTGTGGACTTCTTTACTCCTGTCTTAAGGGTAATGTAACGCTCTACCAAATCAAGAACTGTCATATCTGAACCAGATATTCCCTTGAACTGTAATAGCATTGCTGCTTCCTCTTTTTCACGAAGTGATTTGTCCCTTCGCCTACCCGCAGGTGTTGGATCTGCCTCGGTAAGTCTCCAACTATAAAGCTCTCTTCTTTTACCTAAGATATCAATATATCGATAACGATATCTTCCGGATTCTTCCTGAATTTCTCCATTCAAAAGAACCCTTCCTTTGTTGTCACGTCTTTTTGTGCTCATTTTCTACCTCCACATCAGGGCGTGACATGGCATATAAACATTATAACACGTCAGGCCTCTTCTTTCCTCAACTTTTTCAGAATTTCTCAAGTACTTGATATGTATGATTCATCCTCTATTAAATACTTGGAGCCAAAAAAAACTGATTGCAAATTTTCTTGTATCTTTTTGTAAGTTCTCATCTACTCCTTACACAATACATTTGGGTTGAAAAAAGCTAATTACTAAATTGGGCAGAAAAAAAATGCCTCCTAGAAATTCTAGAAGACATTTTTATGCATTTTCGCTTTTTCCTCCGAAGAGTAAAGATACTGTTGGCTCAACACATAAACCAACGTGAAGACCTCCATTTGCATTTGGTATCACTCACACAAACTTCATCAGCCAAAGTATTCTTATCTCGTAAGATAAAAGAATATCGACAAATCATGCTAACATGAATATTGCTATAAGTAAACAACTAAATATATTAGTCCCATTAAATTTCTTCACGAGTATACGTTGGCCACTTTATATATTTAAAATACTTATATTTTCCGAATTTAGCAACATATTGCTCCCACGTATAATATCCTATTCTCGTATTCTGATTATCGCTTTCATAAATAGCAATTCCATTCTAATCATGGCTCAGCAAAATCTGAGAATGTCGATTTTTCCCCATCCGATCGTTACCTTTTATCTCATCACATATCCTTATAACTGCACCAGGTTCAGCTTCCCCTAAATACTTCTGACAATGTTCTTGTGTAATAGTACGATCTGACAATGAATGATATTCTCGCATCATATCATCGTCCGTACCCGTTTTGTTCGAAAACTTTTCCCACCAAATATGCCAATACACTGTTCTTGAAAAACTCCAACAATTATTTTCTCCATAACTAGGCCAATCATTTTTTCCGTCATTTGGACCATAAAATATACCGCCTTCTATATATGGAATAATTTTACCTTGTATAACATAAAACACTCTTTTTACTTCCTCTTCAGCAAGGTTTGTTCTTTTTGTTTCTGTAATACGCAAATCCCTAATCATATTTCGCCAAGCCAAAGCTCTATTTAAATCAATTCCTATACTATTGATAGCATGAGGATATAAAACCATTCTTTTCGGTGTAACTGGTGCCCCCGTCAGTGAAAGAATCGCAACATAAAATTTATCTATGTCCCACTCTTCCACTCGTTCTTGTTCAAATAGCATATTTATAGACTTAAAATCATTACCAAACATACTTAATTTAATTGAATGTAAATAAACATATAAAATAAATTTTTTAAATTCTTTACGTTTATTATTCTGAGTATTTTCGTAATAGCTTTTTAGTCCATTAAAAAAGAGATATGTATAGAAAAACTCGAAAAATTTTCTTCGTATAACACACTTACCATAACCTTTTTCTATTCCGATATTACGTATAAGCTGCATCTCTAAAGTAGAACATCCACGAATTTTTCTTTTCAATCGTTGAAAAGCATCTTTAACCGACCATGTGGATTCCAAATATTTACACTCTATTTTATTAATAATGTATCTAAATAATCTAAATTGTTTAATTAACCGCCATATACATTTCAATATTTGGCACAAAGTTTTTTTCTCTTTATATTGCTTTTTCCATTCCTTATTTGTTTTATATCCTTTAATCTTGTACTTGATAAACTCTACAGAAAGCCAATTATAAGATTTCTTCCTATCAAAATAGGATTTATCCTCCAACTCTATCATAACATCAAATCTACGTTGCAGCTCATAACTATCCCATTTTATTTTCTTGCCATCAAATTTATCAAAATAACTCTTTATAGTTCCAAAATCACATAAGCCAAACTTTGATGTATTAAGCATATGAATTGTAATTAGCAAAATAAATATATTTATGCCATAAAATACGCCCAAAGGTATTCCCTTATTAGCCAAAAAGTTTCTGACCCACTTTCCTGATACTACAACGTTTATTGCAATACATACTCCTGTATCAATAAAAATGAACTGATATATGAAATCAACGGTTTTGTACCAAAAATTGCTAAGTAACTCACATTTCACCTTATCATCGGACAAGTACTTTTCTAGAATAAACATTGAAATAAACAACATAACTGATGTAAGTTTCCAACTATATTGAGAGATAATTTCCATTGCAATTGTAGTTGCATATATCAACGATATCTTCTGACGTTTTGAAAAATGTTGATAACTAAAAATCACTATACATGACAAAAAATATACATATATAGAGTTATTATTAAACACCTGCGTTTCTGCTACCATCTTTACTTTTCCTCTTCGTATCTATTTAATAAAAACTAATCTAACTAGTTTCTTAAATTTACGCATTTCTAAAATTCTCTATAATCTCATCAAATTCTTTATCACTCATTTGCAAATACATTTTTCTAATATACTCTTTATAAAACTCGCACAGCTTTTTAAAGGACAATCCACACACACCAAATATCTTCCTGTATCGTTTGGAACGAATTTTCCGCTCCGCTGGGGTTACAAAGTTGATCCTTGTAAATACATTTTCATATTTTGCATACACTGCAAGTATATATGCACATGGTACAAATAAAATAGAAAACACAATTGGAATACAAAATGATATTAATGTAGCTATCGGATCAACATCTTGATAATTTCCCATCACAGATCTAACTGTAAAACCTAGAATTACAAAGCCAGTGATTCCCAACAGCACATCCAATAACTTCACCACAGATTTCCACTCTTCCTTTGTTGCTGCTACCGCCTGTAACAGAATAAGAAATGCCAATATTGGTTGCATAATTAACTCCGTGATAATACTGAAAGTAAATGTTCCAACAAAAAACTCCAACACTACCAGTAATTTTATATTACTCAAAAAAAGACCAACAAAGTAATGTTTCTTTTCTCCATCCGAAGCTGCATTATAAACGTATGGAACCCCAATGAATAAAAACCACATTACTATATCCTTTATATATACATTATTCCAAATAGGCGTACGCATAAAAATACAAATAAACGCACTTATATATCCCAATAAAAGGAAAAAGGAAATCACAAGTTTTATATTACAAGCACATTTTATTACCTTTACAATCCCTGCTCTTAATTCCTTTTTTGATAACATAAATATCATAAATAGTATAAAATAAAATGCTCCAACAACCTCTCTTGTAGAAAAGATTTCAAACATTTAACCGAACACCTCTTTTTTATTTCCAGTAATCAATATTTATTGTATTGATTACTCCCAATATGTTCTTCATCGCTCAAATATCATAAAAGCACCAGCTCCCGCTGATGCTTTTATTGCCTTTAAACAGCTATGGTATAATGCTCTTTTAATTCATTCAACATATTATGCTTTATACAGCCCTCATTCTGCAGTCTTCCTACAACAATTCCAGGTGCAATTCCATTCTCTTTTGCAAACTTTCGAATACTAGTTGCTGAAAAACTCTGGGTCTCCTTGAATGAATCAAATAAATCCAACGGAATCAATTCATCCCTTGACCACACATCTGCATCACTCTCATCCTGCGAAGTAGTACCATCAGCTTTTCCTATATGACCTAAGACAATATGTCCTAGTTCATGGAACAAACTAAACCAAAACTTATCGGCATCTTTTCCTCTTGCAGTTATTCCTACAACAATTTTATTTCCATCCATGAAAGAAGCGCCTTGTAAAAAAGACCCCTTTAAATGCGGTAAGAATACAAGCGCTATTCCATTCTCTGCCAACAATGATTTAAGTCTTGGGCAAAAATCCTTTGGTTTCTGAAGTGTCATTTTTCTTATCTCTGGAATAATATTAATAAGTCCCTTGATATTTATTGGCTCAGTTTCAATACTTCGAGCCATAATTTTTGCTTTCTGAGCCCATGCTAATAAAGCCAAATCACTCTTTTCTGTTACCGCAAGTCTTCTACATGCAATTCTTGTAATTTGAGTATTTTCTAATAAGGATAATTCAACAACTTCAAAATATTTTCTAAGATTTATTACTTTTTCTTTTGAATCTCTGGTCTCTGGAATCCAACCAAATTTAGCCATCTCGTTATATGGCAATTGTTTGGCCAAAGCTTCGTCTGCATCCATTGCATTTTCAGCCTCAACCTTTATAAGTTTCTCTCTGTAAATAGCCTCTAAATTGTTCCAAAACTTTGCCGGCACACCAAGTACTATCTCAAGTCTAACAGCCACTTCTGGAGTCAACTGAACTTCGCCGTTAATAAGCTTACTAATATGTTTCTCAGACATATCCATCCTTGCAGCAAACTCTTTCTGACTCATCCCTCTGTCGTTAAGCTGTTCTTTTATTGTCGCTCCTGGTGGCGTTGCAATAAAACTGCGACTTCTCACCATTTTGCTACCTCCTATTCACTTTTCACTTAATGATAATCCACTATTTCCATAATATGAGCAATTTGAATTTCATTGCCATGTTTTTCAAACACTAATCTATATGGATGAACTAAATCAACTGCATATTGCCCTTTCCTATTATTTGATAGCGGATGACATCTCCCAATGCGATATTGAATCATCTCCTCCACAGTATCTACTGCTCTAATTTCATCTATTCGCATTTGAATCTTCTCTGACATCTCATTTCCGTAGGTTCGATCGGCAACTTTAGCATCCATACAGATTTTCATAATTTTCTTATTCTTGTATGTTATGTCCAATCAATCACCCCTTAACGCAGATTTACCTTTTAGGTAAATTAATAGTATCATCCACTGTACAATTTGTCAATCAGCAATTAACCTTCAAGGTAAATTCCAAAATTTTTATTTAAATTTCGCATGCCCAATTTACAAAAAAGAAGGTATATTTCAACCTTCTTAAAAGTAAGCGCTTAAATTTTGCCCGGATAGAATAATCCTCAGAAATCTTTCATAATGGAGTTAGTGTTGTAGCCTTTTGCTACGACTCAAAACTCAAGTGCTCTGTATATTAAACACTTTTACTACGATTGTGGAGGATTCTGTTATGGCAAAAAATCAAGGCCCACGCCGTTCTGATGAAGAATGGTTCCAACTCATTAACAAATGCCGTCGAAGCGGCTTGTCTGATTCCTTGTGGTGTAAGCAGCAAGGAATACCTGCTTCTTCCTTTTTCTGTGCCGTGCATAGATTACGGGAAAAGGCGTATGCGCTCCCGGAGCGTGAACATTCCAGTGATATCGTTTCGAATCCGCTTCCTTGTCAGGAGGTGGTACGAATTGATATAGAACCGAATCCTTTAGCATTAAAAGATCCGGAATCTTTGCAGGTAATTCCTGCAGCGCACCTTGCCAATTCACATACAGTTGAAATCGAAGTTCACGGGATAAATATTCGTATCTATAACGGTGTTGACACAGATCTCCTTAAGACAGTCCTTTCGACCCTGAGAGGTGCCGGATGCCAGGTGATATTTCAGGAGTAAGAGAAATCTACATTGTGACAGGGTACACCGATATGCGTAAGTCACTGGATGGCTTATGCGCCATTATTGAAGAGCAGTTCTCTATGAGTGTGTCATCCGGTACCCTTTATCTTTTTTTCGGGAAGAAATGCGACCGTATCAAGGCACTTCTTCGCGAACCTGACGGAATGACCCTCCTGTATAAAAGGCTTTCTGTGTCGCAGGGAAGATACCGCTGGCCCAGAAATAAATCCGAAGTCAGGAACCTTACCTGGCAGGAGTTTGACTGGCTGATGTCCGGTCTCAATATTAATCAGCCCAAGGCAATCAAAGTGGATTACAGCGCGTAAGCGCTGAATATTAGGGTGAATTTTTTCCACCTTCAAAAACTTATATAATGATTGCTAGGAAACGCGAGCATTTTACTCTATCTTGAAGGAGCAATCATTATGAATCCTAACGGTGTAAGAAAACCCGAACAAATCAAGCTGATTATGGAATGCCGCCAGAGCGGACTTTCCGATTATCAATGGTGCCAGAAACAGGGTATTAACCCAGGTACTTTTTATAACTGGGTCAGCAAACTGCGAAAAGCCGGCTATACAATTCCGGATTCGGAAAGTAAAGTCTCAGGAGTTCCTGTCAGACAGGAAGTTGTTAAACTTGACCTGGTTGAACGCGAGACAGCTACCCCTGCTATGATGGAGCAAAATGTTAGTCATCTGGCTTCACCCAATATTCCATATATTGCCTCCGAGATTGAATGCGGGAATATACGGATACGTCTCTTTAATGGAGCCGATACCGCTGTGGTTCAAAATACTCTTCAGTATATTGGAGGTATGTCCCATGCTTGGTGATATCTCTGGTGCTGCAAACATTTACATCATTACTGGCCGCACTGACATACGAAAGAGTCTGGACGGCTTATGCGCCATTGTGATGGATCAACTGAAAGAGGAACCGAACGAAAATTCAATCTATCTTTTCTGCGGCAAACGATGTGACCGCATTAAGGTCTTACTCCGTGAACCGGATGGGTACGTCCTTTTATATAAAAGGCTCGATGTAGTTCAAGGCAGATACCGCTGGCCAAGGAACAGTTCCGAGGTAAAATCCATTACCTGGCAACAATTCGACTGGCTAATGTCCGGGCTCGAAATTGAACAGCCGAAGGCACTAAAAATCACCTGAAACCATTGATTTTACTGGCTTTTCAGCCTGTTTTGTGCTATAATAAAAGTATCTAAAACAGGAGAAAAAAACATGCCGCGTTCAGCCAAAGACATCCAGCTTATAGAGCTTAAGGATACCATTTTAAAACTGAATGAGTTGATTATGACACAGACAAAAGCAATGGATTCTTTACAGAAAACCATTGAAGAACTGCGTCAGGAGCTAAGCAACAAGCAGGCTGAAGTAGATTACCTGAAAGCAAAACTGTTTGGAGCTTCCAGTGAAAAACTCAAAGTTCCTTTTCCGGGTCAAATAAATCTTTTCGAAGAAATGCCGGATGACCGGATTCCCGAAATCATAGAACCGGAAATCATAGATGTTTCTGCGCACAAACGGGAACGCAAGCCGAAGGCTTCCTATGAGGAGATGTTTGATAATCTCCCGCACAGAGAGGTTGTGCCTGATACATTAACGGATGAGGAAAAGAACTGTCCTGTCTGTGGAACACAGATGGTTCCTATCGGAACGGAACTTGCCCGAACAGAACTTGTTTTTCATCCTGCATATCTGGAACGCGTGGATTACCTGGCAACCACTTATGAATGCCCTTCCTGTAAGGATTCACTGGAACCACAATTCGTGAAAGATGAAGGTGCTGCACCACTGGTTCCTCACAGTTATGTTTCTGCCGGTCTGGCTGCCCATGTCATGTATGGAAAGTTTATCAATGCATTACCTTACTACCGGCAGGAGAAAGATTTTGAAAATCAGTTCGGCGTCCAAATAGGGCGCGGAACCATGGCTCATTGGACGATTTACTGTGCCCAAAACTATTTTTCGCCAATGATTGAGTATTTCCACCGGCTTCTTATCAGGCGAAAATTTGTGGCAGGTGATGAAACACCCATTCAGGTGTTAAAGGAAGCGGAACGACGACCACAGTCCAAATCTTATGTGTGGTTATTCCGTTCCGGTGATGATGGATTAAATCCCATCATCGTTTATCAGTATCACCCAACCAGAAATGGTGATGCTGCTGCGAAGTTCTTTCAGAACTCAGCACCCGGTACCTACATCAATGTAGACGGATATGCCGGATACAATAAACTGAAGGACTTCAAAAGGTGCTGCTGCTATGCGCACATCAGAAGATATTTCCGGGAGGCTATTCCTAAGGGCAGGGAAAAGGATTACACTGATCCTGCCGTACAGGGTTTTCTCTATTGCAATAAACTGTTTGAATACGAACGGAGTTATCGGGAAAAAGGACTCTCTTTCAAACAGATATATAACCGTCGTCTCAAGGATCAGAAACCTGTCGTCGAGGCTTTCTTGGCGTGGATTGATAAACAGAAGGCTCCAAACGGAAGCCGCCTTGCCAGAGCTCTGACCTACGCAAGAAATCAAAAGCAGTATATGATGACCTACCTTGAGGATGGACACTGCAGCATTTCGAACAATTTAAGCGAGAATTCCATCCGACCCGTAACAGTCGGGAGACGCAATTGGTTATTCTGTGATACTACAGATGGCGCCGATGCCAGCATGATGGTTTATTCGCTTCTTGAAACCGCCAGAGCAAATGGTCTGAATCCTCAGAAATACTTGGAATACCTTCTTGAGGCAAGACCGAGCAAAGACATGTCTGACGAGGAACTTGAAACTATGGCACCCTGGAACCCTAAAGTTCAGGAAAGCTGTGTAAATCAATCATAAGGCGTTGGAAATCCGGGAATCTCCCGGATTTTTCGGGTGATATACCCTAATATTCAGCGCTTACGTGTCAACGCCGTTGACACTCCCAAACTCCTATGTCGTTTGCTTTAGGGTATCCCCTATAACCCTTGATTGGACCCTTTTGGTCCCGGGGACCAAAAGTAATCTACTCTCATATGCTGACTGCAGGAACCTGTTGTTAAGCTTCAAAAAACAAAAGACACTGACTCTAAGTCAAATTAACCTGACAATTGAAGCCTTCCACAAAGGCGATAGAATCTTGTTTACAGACTTTTCTTCATAGTATCAACTTAAGCGTGATTGACACGATGATAACCGCATCTCGAGGTAGCTAGGCGTCAGCCTATCACGAAAAACATTAAAAAACTTTAATCCCCCTTTATTCTGTTGCAGGGAGTTTTGGGTCATCATGACCAGAAGTCACATATAAAAATATAACATCCCTATCTGTATTTCTATTCTCGAGAGCCTGTAAATAGATATGTTCTCCATTCTAACGAAGTTCTTGACAAAACAACTGTATATAAATCACCTCTACCTGCCACATGAATTCTCCTCTTATAAGTTGTTTATTCCAATCCTAGATATTATCTCTGCTGATGTTTTACGAATTTCAGCCAATATGTCACTATTGAAACGCATTAAATATTCAAATTCCGAACTATAATCCTTCCCTTCAATGGTCATATACTTGGTATTAATTAGAAACACACAAATCTTTTCCTTTACAATAAATTCAGGTGTAACATACACATGATCATTTTTAACTCTACCCTTAAAGCTATTAGAATATCTTGCATTTACCCACAGCGCTTCTCCATCTTTAATAACTTTCCCAATTTCTACCATATAACCAAATGCCGTTCTTAACATATGATTTTTATTTTGAGCATAGTCACAGTTAGGAGTAATATCAATTTCTATAGGAACTAAATTAAGTTTTACTTTCTCACCATGCGTTTCTATTTCATCATTCTCATACCACGAATCAGATAGTGTACTAATCTTAAAATCAGACTTAGAAAATGGTAGCTTTTCTTCAGGTATGATAAAAACCTTTCCCGGAAGATTTCTTGCGGCCTCGTCATATGTATTAACATTTAGCATCGTATTTATCCGAGCCTTCTGTTCTATAGGCATTTCCAGTTGAATTCTCCTCACTTTTTCCTTGTCTCCGAATTCAAAAGTCCAATACCCAGCCAATGCTCCAATTAATTCTTCGTTTGACATCACTTCCAAATATCTATCACGAAGCAATTCTACTAGAAATTGTATGACATTTCTTGCTGCCGTCTTATGATCACTCACCCCAGAATCTTCCATACACGCTAATTGAACAAGAATCTTTTCAATTGAATCATTATCCATTTTAGTTTGAAGACCATATAACATGAGTCTAATCATATTCCCAGAAACACAATTTGAAGCATTTTCCCATTCTATCAGAAAATTCATCATCTTCTGTCCACTTAATTGAGAGACCATATTATCAACTAATACATTCTCTGGCTTTGATATGAAATCTTTCTTATCTAACGCACATACATAAGTAGGCAAAGTCGTCTCATCTGGTTTCAAATATTCAAACAAATACTGTTGGATTTCTTCCTTTAATGCAATCTCATTTGTCCACAATACCAACGCATATGGCCCATTTTTAGGCAAAATTATTTTTTCAATAACTGATGCTAATACTGATGCGATATTTTTAGTTTCCTGCATTCCATCCTCTAAACGAATATCTAAAAACACCATCCTTACCGCATCCAGTTTTTTCACCTCTACATCTTTAAATACCGTGTAGTCGTAAAAAATATACGGAATTCCATTTTCAGCAAGTATATTTTGAATCGGTTTCACATCATCATATTTATCATCTACAATTATCACTTTTCCATTATTTGGTAATATCTTTTGTATCAAATTATTATGCCTCCTTAAATATTAGTGCTACTGCTGCACCCTGTTCATATTCCTCAGGTAATTCAAAATCTAAATTATCCGGAAATAACAATTTGCCTCCAATTGTACTCATTATTTCGCTAACCAAGTGTAATCCCAAGCCCATTCCATCTTCTTTTTTAGAAATAAACGGCATTGTTAATTTGTCTTTTGGTACGGTAAATCCTTTTCCATTATCTACAATTAAAAGTCCTCTAAATCCCGGTTCCGGCACATACTCTAGAAAGAGTATCTTCTTTTGTGCCACTTCGTATTTTTCCAGCCAATAAATTGAATTATCCAAAATATTCATTATCGCGCTTCTAACGAGACTTTCTGCACACTCAATTTTTCCTTCGTTAAACGATGGCATTCTATTTATTTCAAGTTTATGTGCCCTTGTACGATATTTAAAAACATTTAATGTCGAATCCACTAGCGTCATTATCTCTGTCTTTTTCATCTTAGTAGTCTTTATTAGTTCTGCATAGCTTGAAATTCTCATAGACAAATCTGATACCAAACCTTTAATGTGAATAGATGCACCTTCCTCTTTCACACCTTTTTCCAGCTCTTTTAGTATCTTGTCTATCTCATGTACAACCATGCTCATATTTAAGCCAATGCTGGAACTCTTAACATACATATTAGAAATGTCAATATACTCTCTCTCTATATTTCCTAATGCACTGTTAAGCTCTTTTCGAAGACTCTCATCTTTTATCTTTTTATCAATGGTCTCCTTCAAGCTACGAACTGAATCAAGCACAGGATTTTTGTACGTTCCTGAATAATACAAACGCAAATCTGCTTTATCCAACATTCTATCATTCTCTACACAAGATATTGCATACAAAACCGCTTTTACAAAACAATCATATGCCGCATTTTCTATAAACCCTTCTCTGCTTGTCTTCTCGACCAAATCTCCACTTGAAAGCCTATCTAAATATACCGCACCTACTACCAATCGACCACTTATAGTCTTAGACGGATTATTAATTCTTCTTGCACCTAATCCCAGCCAATCATTGCTTTCCTCACCGTATTCATAAAGTCTCATATTATCTCGGTAAATTGCAATTCCGCCATTTTGTTTTAAATAATTCTTTAGTGTATTCTTCTCATTAGGAAATCCTAAATTTAAAATATAAGAATCCAGATCAAATATTCTCAATTCAATTGTTACTTTCCCAATCTTAAATGGCTTTAAATTTATTCTATCCTGCTTTTTCTTATCTGCCAAATCCAAAATTGGTGTGTTTTTATATTCACTGCTTTTTCGACTATTTACCTTACTCAATATACTCCAAGGTGTAAATTCATAAGCATACTCTGTGATCATATCATTTTCTAATACTATATTCGCCTTGTACAGTGCCATTTCTTGCAATTCTTCAAAACTAATTAGTCCTTTTTCCCAATCTTGATGGTTAGAGAAAATTTTCACCGAAAAAGAATCATCCACCTTAAATGGCGAATTAAGCGCTAATATGCTTCGATATACACTTCTATATTCTCTTGCTGACCATTGATGTCTCAAACCACTAATTTCAATTCTTGTACCACATGAATCACCCAGAAAAATCTCTGGCTCCCTTTCAAAAACTTCTATTTCCACATCACTTAAATACTTATCGTTATCAAAATCGTTCCAATTGATCTCAAAATAAACTTCTTTCATTTGTACGCCTTCAGCACTTTCACATTTTGAAATCAACTTAATACAATTCCCTAACTTATGGGCACCAAATCTGCCAATTCCTTTTTCCCCCAATGGCACCCTAACAATACCATTATGACATATAGCTTCCTTGCATCCATCAACTATCTTTTTCTTGTTTGATGTTGCTGGCTCCATCCAGTGATTGATAATCGTATCTTTTGACATACCAATCCCATCATCTTCAATAACAATAAATCCATTTACAACATCATCCAAGTTTTCAAGTCTAACCTCTACATTTCTTGCAAATGCGTCATAGCAATTCTTGACCATTTCCAAAATGGCTACACTTTCATTTTTTATAAGCTGTTCTCCTAATTCCAACATCAGTCGAGCTCTTGGTTTAAAAAAAGTTTTATCCGCCATATCAATTCTCCAATCCATCTAATAATTCTTCAATAGAACTTGCTATGCCTCTTGCCATCAACGGCGGCACCGCATTACCAATCTGAACAAATTTCGCAGTTCTGGGTCCTTCAAAATAATAATCATCCGGGAATGATTGTATTCTAGCAGCTTCTCTTACAGACAATGACCTTGCCTGCTCGATATCTGGATGTATATAATAATGACCATCTTTAGAAATATGTGCTAACATTGTATGTGCACTTTCCATATCTCCTTCGACAACTTTAAATCTATCAAGAAAAGATGTGCTATTATTATGAAACTGTAATTCTGCGGGTAAATCCGTATAACGTAATCTTCTATGATTATTATTCCACATTTCTACGGCAATTCTATAAATATCTCTGTCAACATCTCTAATATTTCTTGTTTGATGATCTGTTAAAACATCATCTTCATTTCTTATTCCTGTTGTAAGTAAATATTCGCTTGGATTTGCCGCATATTCATTATTCTCTTCTCCCGGCTCCAAATGTGGTAAATCACTCAATATGTCATTTACAATTGCATTAACCTCAACCCGTGGAAAATCCGGATATCTTAAATCCAAGTCCTTTCTCCAACCTATTATGATAATTCTCTTTCTATTCTGTAATACACCGAAATCATGTGAATTAACTAATTTATATTCTATATTGTATCCAACCGTTTTTAATCTCTGCTGAATCCGTTTCCATATTAATCCCTTTTTAGCTGTCAACATTCCTGGCACATTTTCAAAAACGAACAGTTTAGGCTTATACTTATTAAGAAATCTTGCATATTGGATGTATAAATCATTTCTAGGGTCTTCATCCATTCCACCTGGCGCTGACGCTCTCCCCACTAACGAATACGCTTGGCATGGAGGTCCTCCAATCAAAACATCGACTTCATCAACACCATCCTGCTTCATTATCCTATCAATCTTATCAAATATTTTTTTGTACGTTTTATCTGATATTTCCTCATTGATTACCGTACCCAAAACTTCTTCCGGAACTGCTCCATATAATTCATCTCTCGATATATTTCCTCTCAAATAGTCATAATAATAATCTAAATTTCCAGTCTTCTTAAAATAATAATAGCATGAACGTGTTTTTAATGTTTCTGCCGCAAAATTATTCATTTCCACATGAGCTATAGGATTAAAGTTGCAATTAAAAAAACCTTCTGACAACCCTCCCGCGCCTGAAAATACATCTATGAAATTATATTTATAATTATTGGTAAACATATCACACCTCTGCAATTATTATTCTTCTAGTAAAATGTCAAATATCGTCTCTTCAATCACTCTTACACACTCATCCGTATGTTTTTTAATGTCATCACCCCAAAACCGGATAACAGTCCATCCTTCAAACAATAACCGCTTGTTTATTTCATCATCCCGTTCTCTATTACGAGATATCTTACTTATCCAAAAATCACTGTTATTGCTTTTCTCTAGTTTCGGCTTTAGTACTTCCCAATCTTTCCCGTGAAAAAACTCTCCATCACAGAAAATAGCTATTTTATATTTTGTCAGCACTATATCAGGATTTCCCGGCAAATTCTTATAATTCTTGCGATACCGATATCCTTTATTCCACAAAGCCTTCCTTAATTTCACTTCAATCTTTGTATCTTTTGATCGAATATTTTTCATATTTTTATGACGTTGCTCTTTGGTCAAATTATCCATGCAAATCCCCCTTACCATTGCCTTATTATTCACAGAATAATATGTGTCTCTGCCTTTAGAAAACACCAATTGCATTTCTTCTATACGCCAAAGAACAACCCATGCTATTCTTTTCATCTATTTACTTAATTAAGTGTAGATGTTTTTGGAAACATTTCTAGCGACTACTACTTGCATAATATTTCACACGTTAGAAATCTAATAAATATATCCCTTCCGCATATTTTCTAAATCTAACCGTTGTTCTTCCGTAGTGTTCAAGCATTTGCTTTGTAACATATCCACCTGCTGGTGCACCTATTTTTTTGCGTATCCACTCTCCCAAAATGGCATTACTTTCTACGCTATGGAGTGCTTTATTCCCCTGTTGAGCCATTCTCATATGGAATGAACCAAAATCCTTAGTTATTACCTTAAACATTGGACAATTCTCATCATCAGGATTTTCTCTATCCGGGAAAAAGCCTGGCACCTTATCTTGATGATTATATGGAATATATGCCTGATTTTGATTACGTTTTGTTCCATTCTTCCGTATGCCCCAATTAATACCAGAACCATATCCCGTATCGCTTCCATCAGCTCTTAATAAAGATACCTCGATAGTAGCAATTGGTTCTTTTCCATCATAAAGGATATAATCTCTTTCTGAATTATCAGGTTCCTCAAAATCCTCCGGTCCATTATTAACTACATTTTTCAAACGTTCTGATGCCAATGGATCAAAGCAATCTACCGTATCTGGAAGTAATTCTTCATAATATTTATATGCTCCCATTGCATCACATTGAGATACGCTCTCTCTACGTTTGTAAAAAGCATTCATTGTATAATTTAAAGAACCACAATATGCCTTCCATGGAATATTTGCCTCTGTTCCATTCAAAATCACATCTTTATAACTCCACAAATAAACCTTTGAGTGAACTTCTGGACCAGCACATATATATCTACAAGAAACTTTCGGCATTCCCTTTGCTTCATTTATAAATCTAAGAAGTCTTTGAATGTCTTCATGCTTTTTCTGGGATAAACTTGATTTTGTCATTCCCAAAATTATTTCAACACTAATTCCTTTCGTAAGTCGATTATTCTTCATCCCTTCTGAAAGCTGAATCATATGCGTTGAAATCCTTTCACAATCCGTAAAAGCTGTAACTATTTTCAATGAATCGCAAGGTGTATTTATTTCAGTTCTAGCTGGAGCAAATAACACAGGTTCGTCAAAATCAGAAGTAATAAATGTTGACTCTTTAGTAATTTCATCGTACATAGGTATCATCATAATCACTCCTTCATATTCGGAATAACCCAAGGATATTCTATCCCCGCAAAACTGTTTAAAACTGCCGTAATTACTATTTCTGACAACCTGCATGGAACAGCCATTCCAATTTGTTTTCGCACACTACTATATTTTCCTACAAACTCATAATCGTCTGGAAATGTCTGTATTCTTGCTCTTTCTCGATTTGTCAACTCTCGATCCGTCCAATGATACATATATGTTCCACCTCCACCAGCAGCCGTAACTGTATATGCAGGTTTACTAGGATCTAATTTTCTATAAATCTGACTAATTTTTGTTTTTGTTTTAATCTTTAGTTCTTCTGGGAACTCATCTCCCAAACGTTCTTCAGCTTGCCATACATTTTCTCCTGGTCTTATGTATGACAATCTTCCAGCAACACTTTGAGAAAGCTTGCGAATCTCATTATTTGGTGCATTTTTAGGGATATCTCTCAATGCATTTTCTGACGAAATATCACAATTCTCATATAATGCTGGATCTGGAACATGAAACTCTACGGGTATGTCATTTCTTATTCCTACAATAATTACTCTATGTCTAGTCTGTGGTATTCCATATTGCTCTGCTTTATACAAATTGACTGTGAGTTTGTAACCAGCTGCTTTCATATCCTCTAAAATCACTTGAAAATCTCCTGAACCAGCTGAACGAATACCTGAAACATTTTCTGCAACAAACCACTTAGGCTTGTATCTTTTTAAAACCTCAATTCCATACCAATATAGTTGTCCAAATTTTTCATTTGCTAATCCTTTATGTTCTCCAACATTTGAGAAGCTATTACAAGGAAAACCGTAACAAAAAGCATCAATTTCTCCCAACGATGCAATATCCAAGTCTCTTACATCTCCACAATGAACTGTCTCTGGATTATCTGGACAAATATTTTTAATATATGTCTTGCACGTATCTTCATCATAATCATTAGCCCACGCATGCTCTATATTATAAATTCCATCATCACTATGAGAATGTAATGCTCCGCAAGCAAGACCTCCTGGTCCACAAAAAAGTTCCCCTAGCTTAAATGTAATATTTTTAGCCATTGTTATCCTCCAGTTCACGAAGCATCTGTTGCTTCTTTTTGTAATCTTCCAAATAATCAGTCAATGCTCTTTCAACCGCAACAGTTTTGCTTTGTCCTGCCTCTGCACAAAGCTCATTTAATTGTTCGTAAATTGATGTTTCTATACAAACATTCAAATAGGTTCCGTTTTTCTTTGGTTTGGCCATTACAGTCTCCTTTCAATCAACTACAATCACCTACATTATACTACCGAATTCAACTTAATTCAATCTATCTAAATAACAAAACCAGACAAAACTATCAAGTCATCCACCTCATCTTGACATTCCTGTCTGGTTTTGCTGTAAAATAAGTAATCGCTTAAAGAAAAAGCATATTGTCGTCATATCTTGCTTTTATACTAAATGTCTCCTTTTTTCGAAAGTAACCCTCCTACATATCATTTAGTATTCATTAGAAAGCTTCTTTTCTTTCATATCAAACTGTCGGTAATACACCGGAATATGATAAATTGTTCTTAGTCCAGTTAAGTATTGAATATCTTCTTTTTCTGGCTCATGAGTAGTAACAATAATTAGCTTTTCTGCCCTATTTTCATTCGGATAATGATTATATTCCATAAGCTGTCCTATTGCCTCTCTAATTGCCGCCTTAACTGTTTGAGCAGTTTTTAACTCAAAGAATATTTTCTTGCCCTCAGAATTAATGCATGAAATATCTACATAATTGTCCTCTGCTTTTACATTTTGAAAGCCATTCTTTTTCAAGTATTCAACCATAGCATTTGAAAGTGCGTTGTGCTGAAAAGTCATAATATAATCAGAAGCCTTTACCGTTGTAGCACCTGTCTTTTTGCTCTTTTGAACAGTATCTATGTATCCTTTATATCCAGGCAATGATGCAACATACTTATCATTTAATTCTTTATTAGCCAAAGGTATTCCACTCTCAGGATGTTCGCTGAGGTACTTATCAATCAAAGGTTTATCATTCAGAATAAAATCCTTTAAGGTATCAAGATAATTCGTCTTATCTGGATAGAAATATCTCCATCTATTCTGTTTTGTTTCCTTAAATTTCTTTCCGGTATATTCAATAATATCCTTTATCTCTACAACATATGGCAAAGTAATATCATTATCTCTACATGATAGTTCTATCGAAGAAACACCATCCGTGTCACAACTCCAATTAATGTTATAAATAAACTCCTTCGTGTCAGCATTATCCCAAAAAGTCAGAACCATATAATCTTCGTTTCCTCTGAAATACATACCTTGTTCAAGCCTGTTTTTGTTGTTTATCTTTCTTGGCACAAAGTAGAAATCCTTATTTTCTTGTTGCCATTCTAAAAGAAAATCAAGACAATTTTTATGAACCTGTAAAATATCTATCTTCATAATTCACTAATCTCCCTTACAAATAATAAGCAAACAATAAACCAACTCACCCATATGAACATTTGCTCTTAATAAATTTTTTGAAAAACTAACAACAGTTGTAGCATTTCTGTGCCACCATAATTCGATGACTATCATCTCATATTATACTATACTATCAGTTTTCTTAACTTGGCAAAACATCCCTTCACCTTTTGTATTTTTACTATAAGTCTCCTTGCACACTTTATAGAAGATAGCTAATATTTTTTACTATTCTCCTATTTGCTTTTTTTCAACGTTTGTTTATAATAATCTTTGGCTAATTTACGTTGTTTTCCAAAAGCATTCCAATATAATGCTTTCTCATCTATAGCAATTTTGAATTCTATTTCCTCTCTTGTATTCCTATCCTCATAATTTACTATATCATCACAAATCAAATACACGTTTATTTGATTTGTTGTTTGCGCTATATTCCTATACTTAGCTCTTGTCCGATTCTCTCCCAGTCCTTTATAAATTTCAAATCTTTTACTAAATTCAGGAAACAAAATTCTCGAGATATAACTTTTGGTTCCATCTGGTATCTCATCATACTTTTTCACCAAAAAAGACAAATCAAAATCCAGTTCTTTAAATACATCTGAAGTTTGCGCTACCTCCAAAAGCTGTCCTTTTTCATCATACATTGCCCACACTCCACATATTCCTTTATAATTTGAAATATCATTTTGCATTGCCTCATAGTTTTCACCCCTTTTTACTAATTCAAGAATTTTTACTCTTTTTATCATTTAACACACCTGCCATTTTATAACTCATCATGCAGTTCAAATTACATCACTCTCTTTTGCAATTATGAAGCCCCAATAATTCTCTAATAATTTCTTTTCCGACATTTGTTTTATCCGTATATTATAATTCAATTGTATTCCGATCACGGAACACTTTCAACATAATTCTATCCCCTTTATCCCTCCATATATGTTGACTGCAGGAACCCGTAGCCATGCTACAAGGCATAAAGAAAGGCTCTAATCCATAGACAATAACCACCTACAAATCAGAGCCTTGCTGACGGAATAGCCTAGCATGGCTACCTCCTACAGTAAACATATTCAATTTGTCTCTTTTAATATTTCTATGACCTCTTCTGGTATCATCATATAAAGCTGCTCATAATTTTGCTTCATCACCTTCACCGGTGCATGCTTATATATCTCCTTACTTGATTCCTTCGTGTAATAATGCCAATATCGATATATGTACCCAATCCAATAAATGCACTCCGAAGAATATATCTTCTCCTTCTCTTTAAACATATCTCCAGCATTCTCAATAACCTCATCAAACAAATACTCTTCTCCAAAACATTGCTTACAATTATAGCTGGAATCTAACTCCTTTGCAGTCACTGATTTCATAAATGTTTTTACAAATTTCTCGCTATCATATCCATTGGTCACCGATAATACAAATAATCTCCCCTGAACATCGCATAGTTTTAAATCAAAATCTGTCATGCGTTTCCTCCATTATACACTCCACAAGAAACCCTCCTCAATTCATCTCACCTATCAAAAAATCAAATGAACTACACGGAAGTAGTTTATATTTTTTTACATGAGTCTCTTTGAGTACATCCTCAAAATATTCTCTTTCAGTTGCATCATAGTATGCTATATCAACCTGATTCAATATTCCTAACTTTTGCATTCCACCGATTCTCACCAAAATATGCTCATCGATAATAGCACCAAATGCCGGCTTGCTATATCTTGGCATAGCTACTTTCATTTCATCCGCAAAGCCAGAAGGTTTAAATCCCATTCCGTAAATCAATAATTTATCAATCTTAATATTATTAGAATAAAAAAAATCAAAGTCAAAATATTTGTCATAATCTGGATAGGCCTTTAGTTTATCTATTAAGAACATTTTTCCTATTCCATTATGACCCCAAATATATTTATAATAATAGCGCTCTCCATTATCTATGAGTTTATATATTACATCTGAATAGCTTTTTATATTCTCTACAAATCTTCCATGAATGTGCTTTGCTTTTATGGTTTCCGCAAATAAATCAAAATTCGTAGTCCATATATTATAAGGGTTATTAATAGTACTATAAACAGATTGATAAAAATTCTTGATATTGCACCCAAGTCCTAAATACTCCAGATAATCTTTCAAAATAATATGCCATATATTATATAGAGCCGGAAAAAATTGAAGACATTCTTTTATTTCTTCATCTTTGAATAGCAAACATCCCATAACATACTCAATATTAGAATCATACTTCTCATAATAATCAGCAAAAGAAGATTTCATTGACTCATAATGTCTCCATTTATCCTTGCTATTGCCGTAAAAAGCTCTGTATAATTGTCTATTTTCTCTTTCGGTCAACTTCCCATTTATCCAGTTTATAATAAAACTATCAATGCTCAAAATATATTGCTTTTCTACCGGAACATACTTCTTTAATTGACTAATTAAATTAATAGACATTCCATTTCCAAATAGTATTCCATCATACTTCATAATCATTTCCCAACATCTCTACCTGTTCGTCACCTCTACTAATCTTCTATGATAACTTTTTCTACCTTCTTTATGCTATATTCACAATCCTCAATCCCCACTATTTTTTGCTCATTTCTGTAAATGGTAATTTTCTCTTCCCCATAATCCACCTTATGTAATACATAATGTTCTCCACCGCAATATGAAATCATATACGCTTCATTCTCTACCAATTGAACATACGTCTTTTTATCAATTGCCTTATTTCCGTAATAAAATGTTGCAGCTAGTATGATCAACACAAAAGCTAATACTTCTATCACTATTAACGCAATAGCACTCTCTTTTGATTTTTCTTTCTTCTCATCCTGTTTTGTCGTCATCAATTGTAAAAATATAAACAGCATTTCCATAATATACAACAAAAGAAATAGAGTTCCCACATTTCTTGTCGTACCGTTTAGCCCAGATGCCGCCACCAACAACATTATCAATGGTAAATTTATAATAGATAATATAATTAAGCTAAACAATGCTCCTCTAATAAAATCTCCAATCTTATAGAGTATTTTTTTAATACCTTTTATGTGTCGCTCTTTTGCTTTTTTCTTGATATCGCTTATTATTTCAAAAACCCATGACATAAAGAAAAGAACCACGAATAAAATTATTGAAACAAATATTACTGCAAAAATTGAATTATCAAAATTAAGGTTCATTATACTTACATCGATATTTAATCGAGTAAAATACCCTTTCCAATAAGCATACATACAAAGTCGCAGTGCCGCATAAACAACTGTAAGTATCGCAGTAACAACTGTTATAATTGCTGCAACATTTTCTTTAATAAAATTCCAACCTTTCTTTAACATTACATCCTCCTCATTAAATGTGCATTGTTCATTGCAATCTTTTTTTTTGATATATTTCCCTTGACAATACCCATTATATCAAATATCCTATACTCAAGAAACGGGTTTTTGACTGAGTAAGGTCTTCGGACTGGAAATGGGTACTCGTTTCTTTTTTATTAAGATCATTCAGAAAAAGGAATTCGCCCAAAAGCCAATTCCTCTTTTCTTTTTCAACCATGTCACAGCCCCAAACCTCAAAATTTTGGTATAAATCCGGTATAAAAATCCTCTCTCAAACTCCCACACCCCTTGATTTCCCTAGCCTTTTTCAGAAAAGCAACTTCCTGCCGTGGCAGATGAATAAAACTTTAATCATAATCTATTTTTCCTTTCGTTTCTTGGCATATCTTAGCATATCTTGGCAAAAGTGGTAAAGTGAGTGGTACGGTTGAGGGGTGTACCACTGTAAAGCAACCTTCTTTCAACGAGAAATACTTATAACTTCCTGTTCCAATTTACAATTATTATTCAACATATATCGCAAAGTTTCTACATACTTCCCTTTTATAATAAGATTTGTTACACTGCAATTTTTCTAATCGAACTCTATCTCTTCCTCTGCTCTTGCATAAATATCAAGCTGATTCTGCACATCCAATCGATTAACCAACCATCCTTTAGCTTCACACATTTTAGCAAAATCATCTATTCTGTTTTTTCCATACATTTCTTTAAGTGTGATTACAAGACCAAATGGCAACGGCCTTCTATTCTTTGACGTTACTCGTTCTTTAGTTATTACTCCTATTCCCCACATTCCTGCATCATAGGACTTTTTGGGAACTCTTCTATCTTTTATTTTCTCGCATATACGCTTAACATTGTCCCATTTTCTGAATACATTTCTTGCATCTTCCTCATACATAACCTGACCTTCCTCGGTCTGCTTATTATCATCAATAGACTTTATCTTTGTTTTAATGGTTCCATCTTTCTTTTCCGTAATCACGCGCCCAAAATGTATATCCATCTCTGTTCCTGTATAATCCACTCCTTGGTTTCGGTCACAGTATGGAAAATAGCACAATACAGCTTTAGCATAATACGGATGTTTCCCATTCACTACTGGGACCGGCAAAGTGTAGTTATATGTTTCATAATCTTCTGTTGTACCGGTAATAATGAATTTTATTTCATCATCAGATGTACTCAAAATATCATCTATATGTTTTGGAACAACACCATATCCCATTGTGTCTGAAACATTTCCACTTGGTCCCCATTTTGCAGCTGAATCGATAATAAGTGCCTTCGCTACTTCTTTACTGAGACCCATAACATAAATCAAATATGCTAACTTTCTTGTAATCCACGGAGCAGCAAACGATGTTCCGGATAAGTATATAGCGCCCAACTCATCTGCACATACTGCAATTTTTTCTTCAGCTTTTGTTCCATCACCACCATAATAACATATATCTGGTTTATGAAAAAAAGAGAGTACCGGTCCCCGTCTAGAATAAGATGCTGATTTTCCGGACATATCAACAGAGTTCACAACTAATGAATTTAATGAATCCGCAGGTGCACCTACCTTCATATCCGGATGTTTCATCCCATCCGGGGTATTGGTTCCTGATATTACAAATATAACATCATATTCGCTTTGAATCCGATCCAATTCTGCAGCCTCAGGAGATATATAACTCTCTCTTATCTCAGTCTTAGAACCTAAAGAAAGATTCCATACTTTAATATCTCGATTATTTTCAACTATATTTCTAATCTCTCGCAAAATAGCAAATGAACTAAATCCACTTTGCTTTGATACGCCGAAATGTCTCACACGGAAACGGCCACATCCATCATCTAATCTTTCATTTCCTCTCGGGCCATCCACAATAATTGATGATACTGCTGTTCCATGTTTATAATCCTCCGGTTCTAATATATCAACCGGCAACATAGGTATGTACTCTACCCACTCATGAAAATACACCTTTTCATTAAACTGAGTATCAATAACACCTACCGTTGGTTCGTTTCCCGGAAGTGGAATAATACCATCATCTTCTTCGAACTCAACATCTTCAAACAAATCATCCTCTATACTGATCTTTGAAAAATCTGTAATACTCATTGCAATAAGATACGGTGCTTTATTATATAACTGTCTTGCCTGTGGTGGTGTCAACAATACCGTTGTGCCACCAATAATCTTGCTTTCTGAAACATCGATTCCAAACCTTGACAATAACTCTCTAGTTTCTATATCTGTTTTGTAGATAGTTATAATAGATTCTTCCGTAATCGATTCTTTAGCCTCATCTACATCAAATTTTTCAACAAAATAGCAATCAACTATTACATTTACAAAATTTGTTTTAGCAATTTTTTCAGAATGTAGATACTTCTTTTCTGTTCCAAGCTTTTCAATATCTTCAGTTGTTATACATCCATCATAATCTGCATCCACGATTTCCTTTACTGTATGCAAATAATTAATTGCTTTATCAATGGCGGATGCCTGTACATAATGTGTAAGCACATGCTTGTGAATTGTCTTTCCTTGACTATCTCGTCCTGTGACAAACTTTGCTCCTCTAATAGAATCCACAGGTTTCTTCCCGATATCTGCAAGTAATGTCTTCAATCGATTACTTTTTGCTACAACGCGAATGTAATGAACACTGACAATTAGTCCCGCTATATCGTCCTTATCGGCCCAATACTCTTTTACTTTAAAAAGCTGACTAATCAATTCTTCTATATGTTCCGATGTCACTTTCTTATTTGCTGGCAAACCTATTGGACCCCTACCTTCATTTCCGCGTTTTTCAAATCTTCCTTTTAACTGCAATAATCCATTCATTTATTAACACCCGCCTTCAATTCTCTTGATACACTACTTTTAGACTTGCTTGTTAGAATCTCTATTTCCCTAACTGTAAATCCTTGTTCTTGAAGTTTTAACAAATTCTCTGGTTTTTCCCCACATACTGAATAATATATTCTTCTAAAATAATCCATCCCATCATTTACATCGCTAAATGCAATAGCTGTTTTTAGGAGATTCTTTAATTCTCCCGGATATGGCATTGGATTTGATAATCTCATTATTTTCCTGAAAAGTCTAATATCTCTATTGCCCAGCTTCATTTTATCCAAATAAGAATTAAGCATTTTTTCAGCTATATCCATCAAATCTTCTTCTGTATATCGATTAAAGTCAATTATAGAATCAAATCTTCTACTTAATGCCTTATCAAACATGTTAAATAAATTTGTTGTTGCCACTAATACTATATTTTCATTCATTCTATCCAGACACTTAAGCAGTGTTGAAGTAACTCTCCCCATCTCTCTTAAATCATTTGAACTGGTTCGATCCAGTGCCAATGCATCTATTTCATCAAATAACACAATAACCTTTTCAGGATGAACAAAAGAATTTATTTCTTTAAACATCTCTGTTAAGTTCTTTTGTGTTTGACCCAATTTACTATCAACAATTGCAGAAAAATCAACCATAAAGATTTCTCTGTTTAAAATTCTTGCCAACTGTTTTACTGCCTCAGTCTTTCCCGTCCCCGGTTTCCCTTGAAACAAGAATTTATTAATACCCATCTTTCTTCCAACTGCATTTACAACTCCAAGGAGATCTTGCGTTATACAATCCGGCAATAATAGCATATCTTCAACAGAATCTATTTTTTCAAAGAAAGCTGATCTATTTTCAGATATCTGAGGAACAAAAGTATTAGCATTTGATAAAAGTGACATAATATACTCTGCAAGCTGATAATCCCCTGTATTATCAAAATCCCTTGCTATTTCGTATGCTTCTGTCCTAAAACCCGCATCATTTTTTTCTGCATAATATTTTATTAAATTTAATACATTTTTTTTCTTCATAAAAATCAGCCTCTTTCACAAAATTGTTTTATATACTATACATATCATATTGGGACATATTTTGCAATAGTGGGACATTATTTTAAATAATTATTTTCTTCATCGCAATCACATTAATCTTTGCTCAATCCAAGCTTTCATACAACTTATCTTCTTAACTTCCAGATATTTTACCACTCAAATGTAAAGATTGGAGCCTACTTGTT
>CAYUYJ010000009.1:0-109343 GCA_964449325.1 uncultured Lachnospiraceae bacterium
TCTCAACCTTCTTTCTTGGAATTCCCTATATTTGAATTATACAGGAAGCTCCTTAGAGTATTATGTAATTGTGTTAAAAATGAGAATACGACTATCTACTGACTTCTTCGTCAATATGATAGTCGTATTTTTGATTTATAATCGCTGTTCAATCAAGTTTGAACAGTTGGAAATTATTGGTTGTTTTTAATGGTGATTTTTCTAAATATTATAGCAAAAGAAGAAAAAAAGCAAGATTTTTTTTAATACAATTGTGTAGAAGAAAACGAAGTAGAATATATACCGAAAAGGTATAAAAAGGAAACTTATTATGTATTTGTATTTTGAAAAAGACCTTGCTATACTCTGGATAATTCAATAAAGAAGCATATATAACCTTTGAGGTATGAAGAAGATGAAAATGGTATATGTGAGAAAACTGGAATAGTGCACGGTTACAGTTCACGAATTTATTGAAGAAAGCAAAGAAGGACAAAGGAGTCTGGTTGGCACAAAGAGGTGCGGACAGGCTCCTTTTCTTCATAGCAAATGCTGTTTGGGAAGGAGAAGGAATATGGATGAAAAAGAAGATACAATAGATTTGAAAAAGGATACTACATTATATTTAAAGGATATTGCCAAAACATTTGCCGGTGTCAGAGCATTAAAGGGAGTTACTCTTTCTATCATGCCCGGGGAAATTCATGGACTACTTGGACAGAATGGATGCGGAAAGTCAACTTTAATAAAAATATTGGCAGGATTTCATGAACCGGATAAAGGAGGTAAGCTTTGGATTAACGGAAAAAAGGTAAAATTACCGCTTGCCCCAGGGGAATTTAAAAATTATGGTATTAGCTTTGTCCATCAGGATTTGGGTTTAATCCCAAGCCTTACCGTTTTGGAAAATTGGACATTAAATGAAATGGCAGTTAAAAATATGTTGAGAGTAGATTGGAAAAAGTATGAAGCAGCTATGTTAAATGTGTTTGATAAATATGGACTTCATATAAAGCCGAATGCCTATGTACAGACATTGTCACCATTGGAAAAAGCAATGCTTGCAATTTTGCGAGCTGTGTCGGAAATACAGGCTAATCCGGTAGTTCGGGAAAAGAAACGTGGTGTATTAGTTTTGGATGAACCGACTGTTTTTTTACCTAGAACGGGTGTGGATATTTTATTTAAGCTTGTGCGTACAATTGCAAAGGAAGGAATCAGTGTGGTCTTTGTATCCCATGATTTGGATGAGGTTATGGAGCTTACTGATACTTTTACTGTTTTACGTGATGGGGAGAATGTTGGATACGGTATTACAAAAGAACTTACCAAAGATGAGATTATTACTATGATTCTTGGAAATGATTTGGTACTTTATGAATCGGCAGATAAAGGAAGAAAGAAGAAAATGGAACCATGTGTTTCGATTTCTAATTTGAAGGGGAATACGGTATATTCAGAATCTTTTAATATATATAAGGAAGAGATTCTTGGAATTACTGGATTGGCAGGTTCCGGGTTTGAGGAGATTCCGCTTCTGTTATTTGGAGCAAACGAACCACAGAATATGGGGGCGCTTACGATACATGGAAAAAACATTGACTTATCTCAATTCGATCCGGAGCATGCGGTGGCAGAAGGAATGGCATTGATTCCGGCAGATCGCCCAAATGCGGGAGGTATCTTAGGATTGACGGTTGAAGACAATATGATGATGTTATCGTTAAAGCATTATCGTCCGGTAAAATTGAAAAAAAGAAAGATGAGAGAAAAGAGTGAAAAGCTGGCAAATGAATATGAAGTACATCCCAATGATGTAGAGATGAATCTCGGACAACTGTCAGGCGGAAATCAACAAAAGGTTCTGTTGGCAAAATGGATACAGGAAAAACCGGAACTGCTGGTGCTTCATGAGCCGACACAGGGTGTAGATATTGGTGCAAGACAGCAGGTATATCAATTAATCGAGGAATCTGTAAAGAAAAATCACACTACAGTGCTTTGTTGTAGTTCTTCTTATGAAGAATTAGAGCAGATATGTGATAGAGTATTGATTATGGTGCAGGGGCAGATTATTAGTGAACTTATCGGTGATGAGATTACAAAAGAAAATATTACGAAGCTCTGTTATGAGTCAGCAAGCTAAAAGGAGGAGTTTATAAATATGAAAACAAAGCAAAAAGGTGGAAAATCAGATTTTTTACAAAAATATGCAGTGGTTTTAGTATGGATAATTCTTATTATTGTTTTTTCTATTCTGCGCCCGGATACTTTTGCGACAACTGCTAATGCATGTACAATTTTAAGTGCCAATGCAGTTATCAGAATTGCAGTGGCAATGGCAATTCTTGTACCGCTGATTGCGGGGGATTATGATATGTCTGTGGCGGCAATTTTGACATTGAGCAATATGGTAGTTGCATATACAAACGTTACTTTGGGAATGCCGATTGGTATAAGTATGCTGATGGGGATTTTGGTAGGCATTGCAGCAGGTGCTTTCAATGGATTTATTGTAACAAAGTTTGATATTAATCCGTTTATCGTTACTATGGGAAGTCAGACGTTAATCGCCGGTTTATGCTTAATGATAAATACACAGTCTATCAGTGGTGTGTCAGATTTTTTGAAGAATTTGATTAACAGTAAGGTTGGAGGACTTACGCTGGCATTTTTCTATGTGATTATATTAAGTATATTTCTTTATTATGTTTTTGAGCACACAGCAGTGGGAAAAAGAGTGTTGATTGTAGGTAACGGGATTCAGGTAGCAAAGTTATCAGGTATTAATGTAAAGAGAGTACGTTTTATGTGTTTTGTAGTATCCGGTGCAATTGCCGGATTAGCTGGTGTAATGTATTCAGGAAGAACCGGTGCAGGTCATCCTTCTGCAGGAATGAATTTTCTGATGCCTGCATTTGCTGCAGTATTTCTTGGCTCAACATGTATTAAAGTAGGACGATATAATCCAATCGGAACCGTAATTGCAGTATATTTTCTTGAAACCGGTATTACGGGACTGCAACTGCTTGGGGTACCCACATTTATTCAGAATATATTTTATGGTGGTGCGCTAATTGTAGCTGTATTATTTTCTGTTTTGGTAAATAAGGCACAAGCTAAAAAGGAATTTATGATAGAGCAGGCTCTTCGTAATGAAGCAAAGGAGAAAAAAGCAGCAACAGAGGTATAGGCATATAGGAAAAAGGAGCGTTTATATGAAGAAGATTGAAATTATTACAAGACCGGAAAAATTGGAGGAGCTTAAGGCGCTTTTGGATAGTCACAAAGTGGGGGGGATGAGTGTTCTTAACATAATGGGATGTGGCAATCAGAAAGGAATTATAAAGAGATATCGTGGTGGTGAAATGAAGGTCAATTTCTTGCCGAAAATTAGGGTGGAAACCATTGTGGCAGATGAAGATGTAGATAGTATCATCGAAGATGTTTTGGACGAACTGCAGACAGGCGAGGTAGGTGATGGAAAAATTGCAATTACAGATGTCGGAGAATTGATTAGAGTACGCACAGGAGAACGTGGAAATGATGCGTTGTAGTGGAAAGGAGAAAAAAAGATGACGGAAGATATGCTGATAAATGTGGCATGGGTCATGATTGCTGCAATGTTGGTATTTTTTATGCAGGCAGGATTCGCTATGCTTGAAGTAGGGTTTACAAGAGCCAAAAATGCGGTAAATATTGTCATGAAAAATATATTTGATTTTGCCATTGGTGCAATTATTTATGTGTTAATCGGCTTCGGAATCATGTATGGAAAAGATGCTGGTGGATTTATTGGCACCAGCGGATTTATGAATTTTTACGAGGTTGGTGAAATAACAGTTTTGCCGTTAACAGTATTTGTGTTTTATAATCTTATGTTCTGTGCTACGTCAGCAACGATTGTGTCAGGAGCAATGGCAGGAAGAACAAAGTTTATTGCATATATAGTTTACTCTCTTAGTATTAGTGCCGTGATTTATCCAATGGTTGGTCATTGGGCATGGGGAGGCGGTTTCCTTGCTGAAATGGGATACCATGATTTTGCGGGTGGATCTGTGGTACATATGGTAGGTGGGATTTGTGCATTTGTAGGGGCATATATACTAAAACCCCGCATTGGCAAATATACCAAGTTTGGAGAAAGTAATGCCATTCCGGGACACAGTATGCCACTGGGAGCACTTGGTGTATTTATTCTGTGGTTTGGCTGGTATGGATTTAACTGTGGATCTACATATGGAGTGACTGAGACGATTGGAAAGATTGCATTAAATACCACACTTTCAGCGGCAATGGCAGGTGTCATGGCAATGGTTACTACCTGGATTAAGTATAAAAAACCAGAGGGCTCTATGAGCTTGAATGGTGTACTTGCTGGATTGGTCTCCATTACTGCATCGTGTGATGTAGTTAATTTTTATGAAGCATTGCTGATTGGAGCACTTGCGGGCATTATTGTTGTGCTTTGTATTGATTTTTTTGATAAAACAGTGAAAGTGGATGACCCAGTGGGAGCATCAAGTGTACATGGTGTTTGTGGAGCCTTTGGTATTCTGATGGCAGGAATTTTTGGAGAGGGTTGTAATTTTTGGGTACAGCTAATAGGTGTTCTGGCAGTAATTGCTTTTGTATTTGTTGTATCATATGTTGTAGTTTCCATTATAAAACATACCGTTGGATTGCGTGTTGATGAAAGGACAGAAATTGATGGACTGGATTTGCATGAGCATGGTTCAATTGCATATGCAAACTTTCGTTTGCATGATGACCGATAACTATACCCAAAAGGTATGCAAAAGCTACTTTATATGTATTTGATATTATGAATATACAGTGATAAGGTTTAGGAGAAGTAAATAATAAGAAACACAAAGGGTACGAAGAAGTTCCAATATGAATTTTGTCGTGCTCTTTTTGCATTTTGTAAATACTTCAAAATTTGAATACTGATGTAAGAAGACAGTATTTGAAGACAAAAAAGAAAAGGAGAAAAAAATATTATGAAAAAAAAGTTAATTAGGAAAATTGTGGGTGGTCTTTGTTGTCTTGCTATGATAGGCAGTTTGTTGACCGGATGTGGAGAAAAAAGTTCTACGTCATCAGAAAATGCGGAAGTAGAAAATACATCAACAAGTAGTTCTGCTGCTACAGAAACAGGAGAAACAACAGAAGATTATGATGCGGTTGTGAAAAAAATCAGTGATATATTAGCACCATATACAGGAACTCCGGAGTTCACGGAAAGTTCATTGGAGAAAGTGGATGCAGCAAGTGTTATGGCAGGAAAGAGAGTATTTATTATTCCCTATGATCCAACGAACAAGTTCAGCTATAATATTTCAAAATGTGAAGAGCTTATTTTAAGTGCGATAGGAGCAGAACCTTTTATATATCAAGGAGAAAATTCAGCAGACGGATGGTCGAAGGGTATCGAGATTGCGATTGCAGAGGGATATGATATTATCGATTTGGCTGGTGGCGTTGATGTCACTTTGATTGAACCGGCAGTACAGTCGGCAAAAGAGGCTGGAATTCTTGTTATGGACTGTCATGGAGCCGATATCAGTGACCAGTTTACAGATGATTACACTGTGGGAGCAGATTTTTATACAGCGTGCAGCTTGGAAATATACTATGCACTAGATTATGCAGAGAAAAATTTGGGTGGATTTGAAAATTTAAATATGTTAATGGTTGGATGTACCGGTATTCCATGTGACATTACTATGAGAAGGGCTTATGATGACCTTTCTAAGGAATTTGAACAGTATGGATGCAAATTTACAATCAAAGAAATTGCAGCGACAGACTGGGATACTAAAACACAGGAAGAGGTTCAGAGTGCATTAACAGCAGATCCGGAAATTAATTTCATTTGTGCATATTATGATAACCAGTTGATTCGTGTTATTCCGGCACTAGAGCAGATGGGAAAGACAGATATTCCAACAGTTTCATATGACGGAAGTCCAAATGTGATTGATTATGTAAAGAGTGGTGCAATTACAATGGATATTGGCGAAAGTGTTCCTTGGACGGCATTTCATTGTGTGGATTGTATGATTCGTGCACTGGATGGAAAAGAAGTACCAAATGATGCTGGATATGCGCTTACATTTATTGATAAAGATTCTGTAGATGGTTGGTTAAATCCTGATACAGGAAAAGCAGACTATGCACATGACGGAGTACAAGAAGTGTATATTAACGGCTATACAGATTTATGGGGATTTGATGTAAGCACAATTGATTTTAGTGAAATTGAATAATTTAAAAATTATTATAAAAAAAACAAATTAAGGAGGAAAAAACAATGAAGTATGATTTAGTGTTAAAAAATGCAATGATTACAACAGCAGACAATTCCGTGAAAGGTTCAATTGCAGTAAAGGCTGGAAAAATTGTAGCTATCGGTGGAGCTGATTTTGAGGGAGAGGCAGAAAAAATTGTGGATTGTGGAGGAAAACCTGTTATTCCGGGATGTATTGATACGCATTGCCATATTGGATGGCCCGATTGGGATTGGGAAGAGGAGTGTGTATCAACTACACAGGCAGCAGCAGCAGGTGGAGTTACAACTGTAATGTTGATGGAAGGCCAGGCAGATCACACTATGCAGGAACATTGTGGTATTCGCAAGAAACAGTTTGAGGATAATTCGTATGTTGATGGAACTTTTCATGAAATTGTGTATACCAATGACCATATTAGTCAAATCGTTCCGATGGCAACAGAGGGAGGAATTACAAGTTTTAAATTTTTCATTCCGTATCGAGGTAGCGAAGTAGTTCCACCGCAGGTAGGTATCGATGATGGTATTATTTATCTTGGCTTTGAAGAAATCGGAAAATTAAATAAACCTGCAATTGCATTGTTTCATCCGGAAAATATAGAAATTTTCTTCCGATTAAAGGATCGTTTTATTAAAGAATGTAGAGAAGATATTGTATGGAATGATACAAGACCAAATATCAGTGAGGTGGAAACAATCAGAAGGTGTGTTGCATTTGCGAAAGCTACCGGCTGTTCTATTTATGTGGTTCATATGACAGTAAAAGAGGCTGCAGAAGAAATTTTAAGGGCACGTGCAGAGGGAGTTACCATTTATGGAGAAACCTGTCCACAGTACCTTGCATTAAACTGCAAAGATGCTGACCCGATTTTAAGTAAGGTTAACCCGCCTATTCGTACGAAAGAGGATAATGAGGCACTCTGGAAGGCAGTTGCAGATGGAGTAATTAGTACAATTGGTTCGGACCATGCTGCGTGTGCCAAAAAGCATAAACAGGAATTTTGGTCAGCTGTTGTTGGCTTTGCTGGAATTCAGACGATGCTCCCGGTTATTTTAACGGAAGGCGTAGCAAAGGGAAGGATTTCACTGAATCAGTTAGTGGCATGCATGAGTACAAATGCTGCTAAAATATTCGGGTTGTATCCTCAAAAAGGAACAATTGAGGTTGGCGCTGATGCAGATTTAGTTGTGCTTGATATGGATGCTAAGCAAACATGTCATGCAGATGAGTTATATCATATGTCTGATTTTACACCATTTGAAGGAATGGAATTTAAAGGAATGCCTGTTGAGACATATGTTCGTGGAGAATTGGTAGCGAAAGAAGGAAAGATTGTAGGAACTAAGGGAACCGGAAAAGTGATTTTGTCAAGAAAGGCAACGTTGAAATAATCAAGTGTGTAAATTAAAATAAAGAAAATTTTGTGACTTACCTCAACGTATTTGGTAATGAGGGCTCTTAAGCATTTTACCAAGGAAGTTGAGGTAGTCAAAAACTTTCAACATTATTTTTGCTGTCGTTTTACGGCGGAATGGAGATCGCTATGAATAAAAGGAAAGTTATGGTTGCATCTGCGCAATTTGATATAAAGATTTTTGACAAGGATTATAATCTGAAAAAAATAGAACAATTGTTTAGAAATGCAGTAGAGGAGAAGGGTGCAGAATTGGTTGTGTTTCCGGAGGCCAGTGTTTCGGGCTATTGCTTTAATAATATAGAAGAATGTTATAAGGCAGGAATAAAAAAAGATGGTGACGAGTTAAAATGTCTGAAGGAGTTATCTGCAAAATATCAAGCATCGATGGTAGTAGGCGCAGTAGAAATTGAGGGGGAGGATATCTACAATACTGCATTTTTTATTGAGCCAACTGGGACAGTATATAGTTACAGAAAAACACATTTACCATATTTGGGATTGGATCGTTTTGCAAAGAGGGGAGAAAAAATTGAAGCATTTGATTCTGGGATGGGGAAAATGGGAATGATAATTTGTTATGATTTACGATTTCCGGAGCCTATGAGAAAATTAGCATTACAGGGTGCAGAATTAGTAATACAACCGACTAATCTTCCTTTAGGAGGAGAGGCTCACTGTGATTTTTTGTCAAGAGCAAGAGCATGTGAGAATCATGTTATGCTTATTTCATGCAATCGTTGTGGCGAAGAAAGAGGGGTAAAATTTTTCGGAAGGTCCCAGATTGTAGATATTTCAGGTAAACTGTTGGCAGAAGCAGGTGAAGATGAGCAGATTATAGCAGCAGAGATTAATTTGGATTTAAGCAATGAGAAAGATATTATAGTAGAAAAAGACAGTTATGAACTGCATTTGTTTTCAGACCGCAGAACGGATATATATGAAAATCTTGGAGAAAGAGATGGTGTATAGCAAGATAATGGACAATATATCTGTTGGTAAGAGGTATCTTAATGTTATTCAAAAAAGAAAAACATCATAAAAAAGATGATTCTACTATATCCATGTATCTGGCTTGTGAAAAAAGCTGGGTTTATGAAATGCTTATGCTGACTGCCGGCATCATGGGTGTATATACATTTGTCTTGCGGGGCAGGGTTTTCTGCAATGCTCAGACTGCTAATTTTGTAATGATGGCTGTTGCGTTCGGGGAAGGTAATTGGGAAAATGGATTCTATTATTTGATTCCTATCACTGCTTACTGCGTTGGAGCTCTGTTATCAGAATTATTACCAAATCTTGTTAAAAAAATTGGCTTATTGCGTTGGGATACTTATCTGATTGGTTTTGAAATAATAGTTTTATTCCTTGTAGGGTGTTTGCCTTTTAGTGTACCGAATCAAATAGTTCAGGTTTCCATTAATTTTATTGCATCTATGCAGTATAACACTTTCCGTCAGGCAGAAGGCATTCCAATGGCAACCACCTTTTGTACAAACCATGTTAGGCAAATTGGCATTGGAATCGCAAAATATATTTATAAAAAGGATAATGTCGCAATACGAAAAAGTCTGATACACTTAAAAATGATTGGTTTCTTTTTTGTGGGAGGTATTGCTGCAACCATATTATGTCATCTGATAAAAGAAAAAGCGATATGGCTTACTCTCGTTCCAATGATTTCTATATTCATATCTCTCATTTATGCAGATCTTTTTTCAGAGCGGGATAAGTTACAGGAAAAACCACATGGTCACTAAGGTTATATTAACGAAAGGTTATGCTGGACTTTCCTGTTTTAACCTTTTATTTTTACTTGAAGAAAACATTATAAGAAAATGAATATAGTGAATGTAATCCTACTGGAAAGTATAAGCACGGTGGGATTATTTTTTATTTTTGGACATCTTTTTCAAGTTTTTTTCTGGCAAAGAATCTTAGTATTTCACTATTTTTCAAAATGCTCAAATTTATATAGAAACAATTGAGGAGAACTCGGAGCGTCATCTAAAGAAGGTTTTGTGAATATGGTAAGTGTGGAGTGGAGGAATATGCTAAAAAACAGTGAGAATGACACTTACAATCCTTGCATGGCTCAATAAAGCAGTTTTGAAAAAGAACATTATTTTTCCCAAAGCGATGCAAGAAACCTTAATTCAAAAAAATAAAATAGTTTTCTTTTATTGTTGCGCTTAACAAGTAAACTTTTTAGAAAAAAGAAAGGTCTCTAACTGTGTAACATATATATCTTAAGCACCTGAAGAAGGCAGAGAGGAGTATACGATGACAGTAATAGCAAAATAAAAACGGTTTTTTTATAAAAATACTAAACTATGAAACTGCACAGTGCACAATGCAGTTTCGTAGTGCCGCCTTCTGATTTTGTACAGAATATTTGGTAACATTAGACTACTCTCTCATGACATAGCCGTTAAAAAAACAGGAGTTTTTGACGATACAAAATTATATAGCCTACGGATTTATGGAAAATCAAGGAGGGTGATTTCATGAAGGTTATCAATCTGGCTACAGAGACGGAGCAAAAGGAAAGAACGACTGTAAATGTACAGGCAGCTAAACAGCAGAAGACGGCAGGTTTATCCGACAACAAAAAGGAAAATCTCACAGGGAAAAGCGGAGCAACGGTAGAAATTTCTGAGGAAGCAAAACAGAAGTACGCACAGATGCAAAGTCTGTTACAGAATATGAAAGATATGAAAGAACAGAACAAAGAAGCGGAAGAATATGTAAAAGATGTGGGAAAGATTATGACCATTTTCCGCAGGATTGCCAATGGAGATATAGTGCCTTGGAGGGACGAAAAGAAACTGATGGAATACAGCAGTGAGATGTACCAGATGGCAAAAAATGCAGCAATGCTTGCGGAAAATGATAAGCCGAAGAAATATAAATCCGTGGACGAGGAGGAAGAAGAACAGCGGCGGGGACAGGATACTTCGGATACTTCTTGCATAGGAATCAGCGGCATGGAGGATGCTATGTACAATAGTGGTGAAACCACCGAGGAGATGCCGGTTGAATAAAGTTCCCTTCTAAAAGGTGTGTAAAAAGTAATTCAAAGCGTGAAAAAGTATTGAAAAAGTATATGCGCACAGGTTGACAAATTCTGACAAAATATGTTATTTTAAATTAAGTTTATTCTAAAAGGGAGTAGTTGTCATGCGCAATCAACATACCCCGGGTTTCCCGTGGTTGTGCATCTTTCAAAGGATTTGAGAGGACGAGACTTTTAGCATACCAGATAAAGGATAAGTATTCCTTTGTCGGTGTGCGAAAGTCTCTTTTTTTATGTAATAAGAAAACTTCTTGAAGGAAAAACTGTGTAAAATTTCAGAAATTGAAAAAACTAAGGAAAGAGGAGAACGAAATATGGAAATTATTATTCAGGTTTTGTTACTTGTGGTTGGCTTTACCATGCTGATTAAGGGTGCCGACTGGTTTGTGGAAGGAGCATCCAAAATTGCGGACAAATTGGGAATCCCTCAACTGATTATCGGTCTTACGATTGTGGCGATGGGCACCAGTGCACCGGAGGCGGCAATCAGTATATCTGCTTCTTTAAAAGGCAGTGCAGATATTGCTGTAGGTAACGTAGTAGGAAGCAATATTATGAATGTTCTTGTGATTCTCGGAATCACTTCTCTGATTATTCCGCTTGCCGTACAGAAGTCAACGATTAAATACGAAATTCCTTTTGTACTCATAATCAGTGTGATTTTTGCGGCTATCGGTCTTACCGACAATGTGGTAGGAAGAGGAGACGGACTGATTCTGTGGGGATTGTTTATTATTTATCTTTCCTATTTGTTCCGCATGGCGAAAAAGGGACAGGCATCCATAGAAGAGGGTGAAGAGGCAAAAGAGAATGAAAGTATTCTGAAAATGATCGCCTTGATTCTTGTGGGATGTGTATTGATTGTTGTGGGAAGCAACATCAGCGTTGATGCAGCAACCAGATTGGCGGAAATCTTTGGTATGAGTGAGCGTTTAATCGGTCTTACCATTGTAGCTCTCGGAACTTCCCTGCCGGAGCTTGTAACAAGTGTTACAGCAGGGCTCAAAGGAAAAGCTGATATTGCGGTAGGAAATATTGTGGGAAGTAATATTTTCAATATTTTGTTTGTAATTGGTACGTCGGCGTTGATTACACCGGTTGCTTATCAGGCAAACTTCCTTGTGGACAGCATTGTATGTATCGCAACAGTAGCATTATTACTTGTATGTGTTTTGAATAAAGACAACAAATTAAAGCGGTGGGGCGGTATTGGAATGCTGCTGTGCTACGGAGCATATTTCGTTTATTTGATTTAGAGTTTTCAATCCCTGAAAGAGTGTAAAAGCTTTTTCGGGGATATTTTTTGGAAAAAGTGAAATGTATTTGAATTTATACGTGACAGATAAAAAAAATGTGGTATGATAGGAGTGTTGTAAATCGGACAAAGCGATGAAAAACAGAATCTGAGTAATGTTTAGGTATGTCAGGGCAAGAAGGAGGAGCATAATCGATTATGAGAGGAAACATTGTTGTTGGACAGTCAGGCGGACCTACGGCGGTCATTAATGCATCCGTAGCGGGTGTATATAGTGCAGCAAAAAGAGCGGGTATACAAAAAGTATACGGTATGGAACATGGAATACAGGGCTTTTTGCAGGAAGAACTCATAGATTTGGATGAATATCTGGAAGATGGTATGGGCATCGAAATTTTAAAGCGTACCCCTTCCGCTTTTCTGGGTACCTGTCGCTTTAAAATGCCGGTCATAGAAGAAAATGAGGAGATTTATGAGCAGGTATTTCGTATCATGGAGAAATACAACATTGAGGCCTTATTCTATATCGGTGGAAATGATTCCATGGATACGATTAAAATGTTATCCGATTATGCAAAGGCAACAGGAAAGAAGCAACGCTTTGTAGGTGTACCGAAAACAGTAGATAACGACCTGCCGGTAACAGACCATTGCCCGGGGTATGGTTCCGCAGCAAAATATATTGCAACAACCGTAAAAGAAGTAATTTGTGACAATGGTTCCTTCGGTATGGACAAGCCCTCCATCTGTGTAGTAGAAATTATGGGACGGCATGCAGGCTGGCTTACGGCAGCAGCATCTCTTTGCAGAAACGACGATTGTGATGGTCCGGCGGCTATTTATCTGCCGGAAAGGACTTTTGATATACAACAGTTTGTAAAAGATATGAAAGAAATAGGCGAAACGAAACGTGCAGCCGTTGTTGCCGTATCTGAAGGCATAAAACTGGCAGACGGCAGATTTGTCTGTGAACTCGGCGGAACAGATCAGGGAACCGATGTATTCGGGCATAAACAGCTTTCCGGCTGTGGCAACACGCTGTCCGATATTATTGCCAAAGAATTAGGCTACAAAACCCGTGCCATTGAATTTTCCACTGTGCAGCGTTCCGCTACTCATATTGCTTCCCTGACCGATATTGATGAAGCCTTTATGGCAGGCAGTGACGCAGTAGAAGCAGCAAGAGAAGGGAAAACCGGCATTATGGTAACACTTGTTCGCGACAATCAGTTCCCTTATCACTGCACAACCGGAACCTACGACATCCACGAAATTGCCAACTTTGAAAAATGTGTTCCGGCAGAGTGGATTACCGCAGATGGTTTAAATGTGACGCAGGAGTTTGTGGATTACGCCCAGCCCCTCATCTTAGGAGAACTTACTCCCTACATGGTAAACGGTGTTCCCAGACACTTGGTAAGAAAGAAATAATCCCAATTATATCGATGATGATTCATACTGGCATATAAATCTATACTTTCCCAATAGATTGCTTTTTTAATCACATTTTAGCAAAATTAGTAAAGCCTTTCAGAAATTTTGAAAGGTTTTCTCTTTTTTCTCTTTTTATTTCAGTAACGTTGACAGACAATTAGGCGAAGGTATAATATTTGGTTATTCTCAAATGCCTTATTTTATAGTAATATACCTTTATATGGTAATTGTACTGAAGTGTACGCAAAATTTACAAATACTCTTATGATAAAACTAACCATAGAAAGGGAGAAAAATACTATGAGTAAAGAAAAAGGAAATGAATTGAGTTTATTGATTGAGCACAAAAGAAGGCTAATTAAGAGTGCAATAATTGTAGTTGTATTATTAGCCATAGTATTAGCAGTATTTTTCAAAGGCTATACAAGTGCTAAAGAGAAATATGAAATTATAATTAAAGAACTGGAAGAAGAAAATGAAAGGCTTTCAGACCCGGTTGTAGTGCATGAAGTGGCTACAAGAGAAGTTAATATTGATTTAATTAATACAGAAATACAAGATATTGGAGAACTTGCAACGATAGAGTATTTATATACTGATGCGGGCAAATTTGAAGACCTTAAGCAATTATTTGGAATTAACGTTCCATTTACAACGAAGTCATTTGTTGCTAAATGGGATGGCTCTATTAAGGCTGGTGTAGATATAAGTAAAGTCACAGCTGAAGAAAACAAAATAAAAAAGGAAATTATTGTCTATATTCCAAAAGCCGAAATACTTTCTCATGAGATAGACAACGAAAGTATTGAGACACTTGATGAAAAGGATGGATTATTTAATCCGATTGAAATTGATGATATTCGAGAGTTTGATGCTGTTAGTAAAGAGGCTATGGAACAAAGGGCTATCGAAAATGGTATTTTAGAAAAGGCCTTCGAGAATGCTAAAGATATTATATACAAGTTTATTAATACAGAGGCAGTGAAAGAACTGGAATATACTATTACGTTTGAAGTTATTGAGGGATAATCAAAGGGCAAGGTACTTTCTTGATGCGGAGAGTGCCTTGCTTTTATGTTCTAAAATTTCCAGTGATGGCATTTGAGCAAATGTTATGAGATGCGTGGATATTCGAGTTAGTTGGAAAATTTATTCATAATAGAAAACGTTTTTTACTCAAAATGTGTATACATTCATATGGCAAAACTGTTTGGTTTGTGTGACTGATGTAGGATATTAGATTTGCTTAATGTTCTGTTTTTAATCAGTAATTCGGCGGCAGGGATGCCGACGAAAGGCTGAAACTGAGCCAAGGATGGCGAATTTCAGCCGCTTACGTCCGTTTGTGAGGCAACTGTCGTCAGGACATTTTGCAAATCTTATATCCGGAATATGGAACAACAAACCAAACAGTTTTGCCATACATCCTTATTTCGCATCTTTTCTCAAAAAAAAATAATATAGAAAAATTGCACAAAAAAAACTCAAAAAATTTGTATTGACAATACCCCATAGGATATTGTAATATGATTTCAGAAAACGTTTTCCGAGAAAATAACAGGAGAATTGCGATGGTATCAATTAAGGATGTTGCAAAACACGCAGGCGTAGCAATTTCTACGGTATCCAAGGTATTGAACAATTATCCGAATATCAGTGAAGAGACAAAGAAGAAAGTCAACGCGGCAATCGAGGAACTGCAATTTGTTCCAAACTCCATTGCGGCAGCACTTTCCTCAAAACAGTCCGGCAGGGTAGCACTTCTTATCAATCTGATTACGCAGACACAGGCGGTTGATGAAATTGATATGCAGTATCTCTCCGGGGCCATTCAGCAGGCGAAGGAAATGAGTATTGATGTAATTACCGTATTCTTTTCCATGCTGAAGGATATGAGTGTGGAAGAAATCACACGATATTTTCAGTCACAGAATATTTCGGGAATTGTGATTTACGGTATGTCAAAAGATGATAAAGTGCTTCATCAGCTTATTGAGGAGAGAACCTTTAAAATCGTTTTGATTGATGCACCAATGGTAAATTCCGATACATCCTGTGTTTGGATTGATCACAGACAGGCACAGTATGATGTGGCAAAGCGGACGATAGAAGAAAATACCTGTAAGCGGATTCTATATATAGCCGGAAAGAAAAACGGTTATGTAACGGAAAGGCGTTTGGAAGGCATAAAACAACTGGTAGAGGAGAAAAAATTACAAATTCTGATTCGGAACGGAGAATTCTCTGAATTGCAGGCAAGGAATATTACTTTCCAGTATGCAAAGAATAAAGACGTAGTTGTGTGTGCTTCCGATTTGATGGCTATCGGAGCAATGAAAGCATTGACCGAGATGGACATTTTCCGTCCGGTATGCGGTTTTGACGGCATAACCCTGATGGGGTATGTGGGAAAACAGATGAATACCATCAGACAGAATTTCAGTCATATTTCAGCGGAAGCGGTTAAGGAAGTATATCGCCTGATGAATGGCGGTGAAGGACAGGAATTGATACTGCCTCACAGCATAGAAAGATTACAATATCTGGACATCATCTGCTGACAATATAGGATAGCCGAAAAGGCAGCAGGAAGAATAAATTAAAAGGAAACATGCAGATGCGTGAAACGCGCAGGAATGGAGGAAAAATGAACTTAGAACAGCAGTTACAGGAAATCACAAATAAGGATTACGGAAAAGATATTAAGGCTTGTACAGACAGTGAACTGTATTACAGCATCTTAAATTTATCCAAGAAATTAATGGGTGAAAAGCCGGTTATCAGCGGAAGCAAAAAGGTTTATTACATTTCCGCAGAATTCTTAATTGGTAAGCTTTTATCCAATAACCTGATTAACTTAGGTGTTTATGACGAACTGGACGAAGTATTAAAAGCAAACGGAAAGGCATTAAGCAAAATCGAAGAAATCGAGCCGGAACCGTCTCTTGGTAACGGTGGTTTGGGAAGACTTGCAGCATGCTTCCTTGATTCCATTGCTTCTTTAGGACTTCCCGGTGACGGTATCGGTTTAAATTACCATTTTGGTCTGTTTAAGCAGGTATTCAATGATAAATTACAGTGTGCAGAAAAGAATGACTGGATTGAAAAGCAGTCCTGGTTAAATAAGACAGACGTGTCATTCAAGGTGGAATTCGGTGACAGAACTGTCACATCCAGATTATATGATATTGATGTAATCGGTTATGAGCAGGGTGTAAACAAATTACACTTATTTGATATTGAAACAGTAGATGAAAGTCTTGTAAAAAAAGGTATTGATTTTGATAAAGAAGATATCGAGAAAAACCTTACATTATTCTTATATCCGGATGATTCCGATGAAGCCGGAAATCTGCTTCGTATTTACCAGCAGTATTTCATGGTTTCCAACGGTGCACAGTTAATCTTAAAAGAAATGAAAGCAAACGGCTACGACTTGCACAAATTGTATGACCATGCGGTAATCCAGATTAATGATACACATCCGACCATGGTAATTCCGGAATTAATCCGTATCCTCACAAAAGAGGAAGGCTTCACCATGGATGAGGCAATTGAGGTAGTAAGCAAGACCTGTGCTTACACAAACCATACCATTTTAGCAGAAGCTTTGGAAAAATGGCCGTTAAAATATCTGGAGAAGGTAGTTCCTTCATTAGTGCCGATTATCAAAGAATTAGATAAACGTGTGGCAGCAAAATACGAAGAGAAGAAAGTACAGATTATTGACGAAGATGACAGAGTGCATATGGCTCACATTGATATCCACTACGGATTCTCTGTAAACGGTGTTGCTGCAATTCATACAGAAATCTTGAAGGATACGGAATTAAATCATTTTTACAAGATTTACCCGGAAAAATTCAACAACAAAACAAACGGTATTACCTTCAGAAGATGGCTTCTTTCATGTAACAGAGAGCTTGCAGCGTTCCTTTCCAAAACCATTGGTGAGGACTACAAGAAGGATGCTTCCAAGCTGGAAAAATTATTACAGTTCAAGGATGACCAGGCTGTACTTGATGCAATCGCAGCAATTAAGAAGAATAAAAAGCAGGAGCTTGTAGATTATGTGAAAGAGGCAGAAGGCGTAGAACTGAACCCGGATTCCATTTTTGATATTCAGGTTAAGAGACTTCACGAGTACAAACGCCAGCAGATGAATGCTTTGTATATTATTCACAAATATTTGGAAATCAAAGCAGGTAAAAAGCCTTCCACACCGCTTACCTTCCTGTTCGGTGCAAAGGCAGCTCCGGCATATGTAATTGCACAGGATATTATTCATTTACTGCTTGTAATGCAGGAAATCATCAATAACGATCCGGAAGTAAGCCCGTACATGAAGCTGTTAATGGTAGAAAACTACAATGTAAGCTATGCAGAAAAATTAATTCCTGCATGTGATATTTCCGAGCAGATTTCTCTGGCTTCCAAGGAAGCTTCCGGTACAGGTAACATGAAATTCATGTTAAACGGTGCGGTAACTTTAGGTACTTCCGACGGTGCAAACGTAGAAATTCATGAACTTGTTGGGGATGACAATATTTACATCTTCGGTGAGAAATCCGAACAGGTTATTGAACACTATGAAAAAGCAGATTATGTATCCAAGGATTACTACGAGAAGAGTCCGGTTATCAAAGAGGCAGTTGACTTCATCGTAAGTAAAGAAGCCTTAAAGGTTGGACACAAGGAAAATCTGGAAAGACTTTACAAAGAACTTCTGAACAAAGACTGGTTCATGACCTTACTTGATTTAGAAGATTATATCAAAGTAAAAGACCGGATGTTTGAAGATTACAAGGATACTCAGAAATGGAAGAAGATGATGCTTGTAAACATTGCCAAGGCAGGTTTCTTCTCATCTGACAGAACTATTGCAGAATACAACAGAGACATTTGGAAATTAAAATAAGCTGTGGCTTAGAGAAAAGTCCGGGGTATAGGAAATACCTTGGACTTTTTTTTAAAATATTCTGCTCAAGACAGAAATGGGAAATATTTTTGCAAAATGTAGTTTAAGTTTTCCTATAATATTTTATATAAATCAAAAGAAAACTATAGACTTTTCATTTTTTTGTGTTACAATGAAGATATAAAAAGCAACATACATACTATCTTTAGTGGAGGGTTACTATGAAATTCTTTATTGACACAGCAAATGTAGAGGATATTAGAAAAGCAAATGACATGGGTGTTATCTGCGGTGTTACGACCAACCCGTCCCTGATTGCAAAAGAGGGAAGAGATTTTGCAGAAGTAATTAAAGAGATTACCTCTATTGTAGACGGACCTATCAGCGGGGAAGTGAAAGCTACAACCGTGGATGCGGAAGGTATGATTAAAGAAGGTCGTGAAATTGCAAAGATTCATCCGAACATGGTAGTGAAAATCCCGATGACCGTAGAAGGCTTAAAAGCAGTGAAAGTACTGGCAGCAGAAGGAATCAAGACGAATGTAACGCTGGTATTTTCCGCAAATCAGGCACTTTTGGCGGCAAGAGCAGGCGCTACCTATGTTTCTCCGTTTTTAGGACGTCTGGATGATATTTCACAGCCGGGAATCGATTTAATCCGTACTATTTCCGAAATTTTCGCTATTTATGATTTGGATTGCGAAATTATCGCAGCAAGCGTAAGAAATCCGATACATGTTACCGATTGTGCACTGGCAGGTGCTGATATTGCCACAGTCCCGTACAATGTAATTGTACAGATGACAAAACATCCGCTTACGGATGCAGGAATTGCAAAATTCCAAGCTGATTATAAAGCTGTTTTTGGGGAATAATATTTACATAGATTTATGAAATTTGGGAAAAGCGGTGCTGTTTCTTCTTATGGGGAGACAGCACTGCTTTTTTCGTATGGGCTCGTATGTAGTCTGCAATAAAAAGATTGTAAAAACACTGCATTCTGATTAAAATAAGAAAAGAGATTATTTATGCATTTTGACAGATTGGAGACAACATGATACAGGAAGAATTTCCCTTTTTATATGAAACACATATGCACACCCTGGAGGCCAGTGCCTGTGCCCACAACAGTGGAAGTCAGATGGCGAGAGCCTACAAGGAAGCCGGTTATACGGGGATTATTATTACCGACCATAACTGGGGCGGAAATACCCGGATAAACAACGGATTTCCATGGAAATTTTGGGTTGAAAATTTTGCAAAAGGCTATGAAGAAGCCAAAAAAGAAGGAGACAAAATCGGTTTGGATGTATATTTCGGCTGGGAAGCGGGCTATCGGGGAACCGAATTTTTGATTTATGGTTTGGACAAGGAATGGATGCTTGCTCACCCTGAAATCAAAACAGCAACGATAGAAGAGCAGTATCGGCTTGTAAAAGAAGGCGGAGGTATGGTAATTCATGCACATCCGTACAGAGAAGAATGGTACATTCCCGAAATTTTACTTTATCCCGACTATGTGGATGGTGTGGAAGGGGTAAACGGGACTCACTCTAATACCAAAAGCATTTCCCATAACGATCCGGATTTTGATACAAGGGCAATCGCTTATGCAAAACAACACGGAAAACCGATTACAGCCGGATCGGATATGCATACAACGGACCTTTTAGGGGCAGGCGTAGCATTTAAAACCAGACTGAACGGAATACAGGATTATATAGAGAGAATCAAGTCCGGCAAAGATTATGTGGTTACAAACGGAGAAACATGGTATGACTGTCATGGGAATGTAATCGAATAGGTTGGATAAATTCTTTGCAGGACGTTGTCGGCAATTAGGATATAGAAAAGGAAGCAGTTTTATGAAATTTTTACACACCGGAGACTTGCATATCGGTAAAATACTGCATGAAATCTCTTTATTGGAGGATCAAAAGTATATTTTGCAGGAAATCATGCAAATTGCAGAGAGAGAAAAAGTTGATGCGGTTGTCATAGCAGGAGATGTTTATGACAGGAGCATTCCGGCTGTGGAAGCCGTGTCGCTTTTAGGTACTTTCCTGACAGAACTGTCACAAAAAGGAATTGCAGTACTGCTTATCAGCGGAAACCATGATTCCGGGGAGCGTCTTGCCTTTATGGATACCGTGCTGGAAAAACAGCGGATTTTTATTGCCGGTGACGGAAACGGAAAACTTTCCAGAGTGGATTTCACAGATCAGGACGAGATAGTGACCTTTGTGCTGCTTCCCTTTGTGAAACCGGCACAGACAGGGGCAAAAAACAGTGATGAAGCAGTACGGTTGATTTTGGAAAGAGAGGGCTTTGCGGGAGAAAATAAAGAGTCCAATCACCGATATGTTTTAGTGACCCATTTTTTTGTGACGGATGCCGGAAAAGAGCCGGAGCTGTCGGATTCGGAAAGTCCGGTGCATGTGGGCGGAATTGATAACGTGAAAGCAGAGGTGTTTTCCTTTTTTGATTATGTGGCATTGGGTCATATTCATAAACCGCAGAAAATCGGAGAAAGGGAAATATATTATGCGGGAACACCTTTAAAATACTCTTTTTCGGAAACCATGCAGGAAAAGAGTGTAATTTTGGTAGAAATGGAAAAGGGAAAAACGAAGGTTACAAGATGTCCGCTGCATCCTCTTAGGGATATGCGCAAAATTAGGGGAAAACTGGAGGAACTTTTGAAGCCGGAAATCGCAGCCTTGGAAAATTCGGAGGATTACATTCAGGCAACCCTGACAAATATGGAGGAACTGATTGACCCCATCGGTACACTGCGCAGCGTTTACCCGAACATCATGCAGATTATTTTGGAAAAGAATGAGGGAAAAGGCGATACGATAGGAAAGCGTGCAGAGCAGGTCAAACAGAAATCCATAGAAGAGCTGTTTGAGGAGTTTTATGAAAATTTACGCGGAGAAAAAATGGACGAAGACAGACGGGCGGAGGTTCGTAAGGCATTGGAAGAAAACGGAGGCAATAAATGAAGCCGATAGAATTGGAAATATCAGCATGGGGACCATATAAACAGCTGGAAAAATTACAATTTGAAAGACTTTGGGCGCGTGGGCTTTTCTTAGTAACCGGGCCCACAGGTGCAGGAAAGACGACGGTTTTTGATGCTATCTGCTTTGCCCTGTACGGCACCTTAAGCGGACAAATGCGGGAAAAAAACAGTGTCCGCTCTGATTTTGCAGACAAAGATACCAAAACCTATGTGAAATTAAAAATGGAGCATAAGGGACAGCTTTATGAGATTTATCGAAATCCTGAGTATCTGCGACCGAAAAAGCGGAGAAACGGCACTGAGGAGTGGACGAAAGAACGGGAAAATGCCATTTTAACAATGCCGGATTCCTCCTGCATTGAAGGAGCGGGAGAAGTAACCAGAAAGATACAGGAAATATTGGCGCTGGACTATGTGCAGTTTAAGCAGATTTCTATGATAGCACAGGGGGAATTTGCAAAGCTTCTGACCGAATCTCCCGGGGAAAAAATCAAAATATTCCGAAAGCTGTTCGGAACAGCGGTTGTGGAACAGTTTGCGGCAAATCTTAGAAATAAATCCGGTAAACTCTATAAGGAGGTTATGGAATACCGGCATAGAATGGATGAGGATGTGAAACTTCTTCACGAGGACAGTGAGGAATGGAAGAATCTTCTGGACAATCCTGACAGAAGCTATGAGGCGGTTTTCCGATATTTGGAAGTACTTTTGAAGGAAGATAAGGAACGGAAAAAGACAGCAGACAAGGCTTATGAAAAAGCAGACAAGGAGGAAAAGGAGCTGGCTTTAAAAAAGGCAGAGCTTGAAAGAGTAAAGGAGACGACAGCCAGACTGGAAAAGCAAAAAGAACGGCTTTCTTTGTGCAAAGCAGAAAAAGAAAAGTATGAAAAGAAAGAAAAAGAAGCAGAGCAGATACGCCGTGCTCAGCTTGTTGAACCGGCATATATTCAGCTAAGCAACAAAAGAGAGCAGAAGGAAAAACTGGAAAAGAAGCTCATAGATTTACAAAAGGAAATGCAGACGCTGGAAACAAGACTACAGGAAAATCTGTTTTTTTATCAAAACAAGGATACTCTTCTGGCACTTCTTTCCGTAGAGAAAGAAAAAAAGGAATGTGAAGAAGAAAAGCAAAAGAGCCTGACATTGTGGAAGGAAAAGCAGGATGAACTGGAGAAACTGAAAGGGGAGTATGTTCTGGCGGAAGAAAAAGTATGGGAAAGGCGGGAAAGGCTGGAACAGGCAGAGGAATTTTATCGCCGTTCGGCAATCGGTATTGCAGTAAAAATGCTGGAAAAAGGGAAGCCTTGCCCTGTCTGTGGCTCTACAGAGCATCCGAAGCCGGCAGAGAAAACGGAAAACGGGATTGACGAAAAGACGCTAAAGAAGCTTCGTGAACAGTATGAGACAGAGAATCAAAAGATGCTTCAGGTACATGAGCAGGCGTTGTTAAAACAGGCAGAAGGAACTGCCTTAGAGAAGGAAAGAAAGAAAAACGAAGAAAAACTGGAAAGAATTCTGCAGGAAGAACGGAAGCAGGAGGAACAGATTTGCTGGGGAGACAGGGACAGCACAGAGTTTTTTAAGAATACCGATAGGAAAAAAGAGGAACTGGAAGAACGGGCAACGGCTTATCAAAAGGCGCAGATTCTCCTTACGGAAAAGGAAGCGGAAAAAGGGCGTGTCAACATGGAACTGACAGAGATGTCAGAAACGGTGACAGACTTGACAAATGCCTATAAACAGGCATTATTCGAGAATCATCTGATGGATGAGCAGACTTTTTTCTCTTATCGAGAGAGAAAAGAGGAAGAGGACGTTTTACGAGAAGAATGTCGACAATATCAGGAAGAATTACAAACATTAACTAATTTGGTCAATCATTTACAAGAGGAAGTAAACTCTTATGAAAGGATAAAGGAAGAGCCGGCAGAAAGTGATGAATTGGAAGAGAAGCTTGCTTTGTGCAGGCAGGAGAAGACAAACAGGAACAAAGAACGGGAAAGAACAGGCCAACGGATTTTGGAAATCAAGAAAATATTACAGACATTGAAAGAAAAACAGGAAAGTATGGAGAGCCTGAGCAGGGAATACGGAATCGTAAAGGATTTGGACAATCTGGCAAGCGGAAACAATGCAAAACGGCTTGTATTTGAGCAGTATGTGTTGGCGGCATATTTCGAGCAGGTACTGGAGGCAGCCAATGTCCGCTTTGAAAAAATGACTGCCGGAAGATATACCATGTTCCGCAGTGAAGAGGTGTCAGACGGAAGAAGTAAGGACAGCATGGAAATTTGTGTGATGGATTATTATACCGGAAAAGCACGTCCGGTAAAAACGCTTTCCGGTGGTGAGACCTTTAAAGCATCTCTTTCGCTGGCATTGGGATTGAGTGATGTTATCGGGCGTACCAATGGAGGCATTCGGGTAGAAACATTATTTATTGATGAGGGCTTTGGAGCATTGGACAGTGAGTCTTTGGAGCAGGCATGTGCGGCATTGACTTCATTGGTCGAAAAGGACAGGCTTATTGGTATTATTTCTCATGTACCGGAACTACGGGAGCGGATTGACAACCAAGTTGTTATCAGAAAAACCAACAGTGGCAGCCGGATAGAAAATATGGTAGGCTGATAAAGAAAGAAAAGAAGGATAAGAAAACCAAGAAGTATGAGGAAAATAAAAACAGAAAACAGAAACAAAATGAAAAAAACGGCAGCTTGTCTGTTGGCCCTGACTGTTGGTCTTGGCGGCTTGACAGCGTGTGGTAATAAGGCAGACACCGACACGAAGGTTGTTTTGACGACGGGGTTTCATAAAGATGAAGTATTCCGTATCGAGAAAATGTCCTGTACCCTGCCGGAAATTATGGTATATCTGACCACTACCCAGAATCAATATGAGAGTGTTTATGGGGATAAAATATGGGAAGTGGATTTAGACGGAGTGACTTTAGAAGAAAATGTGAAAGAGACGGTGCTTGCAAACATAGCACAGGTGAAAACCATGAATCTTTTGGCGAAGCAGCATCAGGTAGTCCTTTCGGATGAAGAAATGCAGACAGCGAAACAGGCGGCAGCAGCCTATTACAGCAGTTTGAATGAGAGTGAAATTTCTCAAATGGGGATTACGGAAGAGACCATAGTAGGGTTGTATTCCGAATATGCTCTTGCGGCAAAGGTTTACGAGTACATTATTAAAGATATCAATCCGGAAATCAGTGATGATGAAGCGAGAACCATTACGGTGGAGCATATTCTCATAAAGACCTATATGCTGGACGGAACCGGAAAAAAGGTAGAATATACAGAGAGTGCAAAGCAGGAGGCCTACGAAAAGGCGAAAGAAGTGTTGCAGAAAGCGCAGTCCGGCGAACAGGATTTTGAATCCCTGATTAAGACCTACAGTGAAGATGCGACCGCCACCTATTCTTTTGGAAAGGGAATGATGGATCCGGCATTTGAAGAGGCAGCATTTAATTTAGGAACCGGAGAAATCAGTGATATTGTGGAGACGGAGTTTGGCTATCATATCATTAAATGTATCAGCACTTTCAATAAAGAGGAAACGGATGCAAATAAGGTGAAGATTGTGGAGCAGCGCAAGGAGGAAGTGTTTGGGGAAGAATATGACAGGTTTGTCAATTCCTTGACAAGAAAACTGAATGAACCACTGTGGGAGGAAGTCACCTTTATACATGACACAAATGTCACTACAAAAAATTTCTTTGATATATATGAGGAATATTTTCAGTAGAATTGGAACAGCCTGATACAGAGTATATCAACATGAAACTGGGGCTTGACGGAGAGATGGCAGCTTTTCCGAAAGAACAATTGCGCTGAGTGTATTAGGAAAAATAATTGGTATAATATCAGTTTACAAAAATTTTAGAAATCCGGAACCCCCGTAAATAAGGCATTTATAGGAAATTATTAGCACTCAAAGGAAATGAGTGCTAATTTTCTGTTGACTTCTAAATGGGAACGCACTAAAATAACCTTATCGCTTAAAAACGTGAGCAGATTTCAGTCTGTAAAAGGTTACGGGACAGAGCAGACCTTAGTCTTCTCACAGCAAAATAAAAGGAAAAAGAAAGAAAAAGGAAGTGTGTGAAAATGGCAGCAAAACGCGGCAGTTTATCTATCAACAGTGACAATATTTTCCCGATTATCAAAAAGTGGTTGTATTCCGACCATGATATTTTTTACAGGGAATTGATTTCCAACGGCTGTGATGCGATTACCAAATTAAAGAAGCTGGACATGATGGGAGAGTATACATTGCCTGAGGGCTGGAAAGCAAAAGTTCAGGTCATTGTAAACCCCGAAGAGAAGACCTTAAAATTCATTGATAACGGTCTTGGTATGACGGAGGATGAAGTAGAAGAATATATCAATCAGATTGCTTTCTCCGGTGCAACGGATTTCATTGAAAAGTACAAGGACAAGACAAATGAAGACCAGATAATCGGTCATTTCGGACTCGGTTTCTATTCCGCATTTATGGTAGCGGATGAGGTGCATATTGATACCCTTTCCTATAAAGAAGGAGCAAAGCCGGTTCATTGGGAATGTGACGGCGGTACGGAATATGATATGGAAGAAGGCAGCAGAATAGAGGTGGGAACGGAAATTACGTTGTTCCTGAACGAAGACTGCCTGAAATTCTGTAACGAATATGAAGCAAGAAGCGTCATTAAAAAATACTGCTCCTTTATGCCTACGGAAATTTATCTGTCCAAAGCAAATGATACTGCGACAGAGACAATTAAGCCGGAAGAAAAGCTGGATACCGATACGGTAATCGAGACAATCAAGCCGGAAAAAGAGGATGAAGAAGAAAAATTTAAAATCAAAAAGCGTCCTGAACTTTTGAATGAGACAACACCGCTTTGGGTAAAACATCCGAATGAATGTACCGAGGAGGAATATAAGGAGTTTTACCGCAAAGTATTTAACGATTACAAGGAGCCTTTATTCTGGATTCATCTGAATATGGATTATCCGTTCAATTTAAAAGGTATTTTGTACTTCCCTAAAATCAATATGGAATATGAATCCATTGAAGGAACCATTAAGCTCTACAACAATCAGGTATTCATTGCGGACAATATCAAAGAGGTTATTCCTGAATATCTGCTTTTGTTAAAGGGTGTCATCGATTGCCCGGATTTGCCTCTTAATGTATCCAGAAGTGCATTGCAGAACGATGGTTTTGTAAAGAAAATTTCCGAATATATTTCCAAGAAGGTTGCAGATAAACTGTCGGGTATGTGCAAAACCGAAAAAGAGGAATATGAAAAATATTGGGATGATATCAGTCCGTTTATCAAATTCGGATGTCTGAAGGATGATAAATTCTGTGAAAAGATGACGGATTATATCCTGTTCAAGAATCTGGAAGGACAGTATATGACCTTGCCGGAATGTCTGGAAGTGAATAAGATTGACCCGGATGATGCAGAGAATGGAGACAAGACAGAGGCTGTAGACGAAAACGGCAATAAAGTCGAAGCCGAAGTGGTAGAGGAAAGCGGCAAGACGGAAGATGCATCAGACGAGAGCAGTGAAACAGATACTGAGGGCGAAGAAGAAAAGAAAGAAAAGGTTATTTATTATGTAACCGATGAAGTACAGCAGAGCCAGTACATTAATATGTTTAAAGCAGCTAAAATGGATGCTGTTGTTTTAACACACAACATCGACCAGCCTTTCGTTTCCCAGCTTGAAGCCAAGAACGAGGGAATCAAATTCCAGCGTATTGATGCGGATCTGACGGATACGTTCAAGTCCAAAACCTCTAAGAAAGCGGAAAAGGAACTGGAAGAGCAGGCAGAGGAAATCGGCAAAATTATTAAGAAAGCACTGAAAAAAGAAAATCTTGCCGTAAAACTGGAGAAGCTGAAAAACAAGAAGATTTCGTCCATGATTACGCTTTCCGAAGAAAGCCGACGGATGCAGGATATGATGAAGATGTATTCCATGAACGGAATGGGGATGTTCGGACCGGAGGGAGAAGGAGAAACTCTTGTTTTGAATGCGAACCATCCGCTTGTACAGTATATTATGGAAAATAAAGACGGCGATAACAGCAAGTTGATTGCAGAGCAGCTTTATGACCTTGCAAAATTACAACATGCACCGTTAGAGCCGGAAGCTATGACAAAATTCGTGGCAAGAAGCAATGAAATTATGATGCTGCTTGCAAAATAAACAGGCAGAAGGGGTGTTGACCGCAGTTTAGTTTCCGCTAATCTGCAGCAGCACCCCTTCTCCTGTATATCCGGTTCCGTTTACAATCTGTACCACCGAATCAGTCAGAGCAGATTCATCGGAAAAGTGCACATGACCGGAAAGTATACAGAAAACAGGAGAATTTGCAGCCAATATTTTTTCCTGAAAAGCAAGAGTATTGGCATCCGGGAAAATACCGCCCTTGTCAGCCATACCGATAGATACAGGGCTGTTCCAAATACCGTGTGCCTTTTTCAACAGAGATTCGGTTGAGAAAGGCACATGTGCGATGACAAGCACCGGTTTGTTAAGGGAAAGTGCTTCATCTGTGACAGCAAGTGCCGCCGCATCCAACTGGTTGGAGCTGTTATCCACAGAGAGAATAACCAGCTCTTCGTATTCTGTAACGGAGGCAGCCGGATTGCCGTCTGTCAAGTCGTGAAACAGCGGCCGATAGGTATTTCTTCCTTCAACGGTCATATAGTCCCAGGGATAGGTCCAGTCATGATTGCCCAAAGTAAAGACAAAAGGCATGCTCAGTTTATCCGTATTTTCTTTTAACAGTTTCAAATTTCCCTCCGAAGGAAAATCAATAATATCACCGCCGAAAAGCACCATGTCTACTTCCTTTTCATTGGCATAATCTATCCATTCAGGGAAGCGCTCCGCAGATGAAATCCCGGCAATATCCTTGAAAAGCTCTATACGAGGCAGAGCGTTTTCCATGACTTTGTCGGATTCGGTGCCATTCAGTTCAATCACATGTGTATCGGATAGGAAAAGAAACGTATATTCCTTTTGTAGCCCCGGAACCGTCAGCTTCTTCGGGAGTATGTGAAAGGGAAGAGGTTCTTTTATTGCAGCTTCCTCAAGTGTGTCGGAAGAGGAATCCGTTTCTTCCGTTTCTGAGATAATTTGTGGCAGTTTTGATTCGGCATCACAGCCTGTAAGAAAAAACAAGGAAAACAGGCAGCCGAGAAAAAGTTTCCAATTTCTATTCTTCATAAAAATCCCCTTTTTGTATGAAAATAAATTCAGAATAAATACAAAGTAATATACGCAAATTTGTATTTCCGTTTGTATGTAAAATAGAAAAACGGTAATACTAGCTTTAGTGTAAAATAGAAAAAATGTGTAGTCAAATTAAGAATTGTTTAAGACCTCTGTTTGGAAGAAAAAGGATAGTACAAAACGTAAAAATATTGTTTAAAATGCACAAATTTTTAAAATGATATTTTCGTATATGTCACAAAGTTACAAAAAGGATATTGTCAAAACAGATAATTGGTGTTAGTATGAAACCGTTCTCGGGAACGTTACCGAAAACGATTCCGAGAACGATTCCAATAAACAGGAAAGCAAAAAGAAAGGCGAGGTATTTTATTATGAAAAAGAAACTTTTAAGTACACTTCTTTGCGTATCTATGGTTTCTGCAATGCTTATGGGTTGTGGGAAGGATGCCGGTAACGCTGACAGCGGAAGTGACAACAAGGGAACAACTGCTGAAACTTCTGCATCAGAAGCAGGAACAAGTGAAGGTACGGCAACAGACACACAGGCAAATGCTGACGGTGGTAAAGTGTACTACTTAAACTTCAAACCGGAAGTAGATGAAGCATGGCAGGAAATTGCTGCAGCTTATACCGCAGAAACAGGGGTTGAAGTTAAGGTTGTAACAGCAGCAAGCGGTACTTATGAAGAAGTTTTAAAATCTGAAATCGCAGGCAGCGATGCTCCTACTTTATTCCAGATTAACGGTCCTGTCGGTTATGCAAGCTGGAAAGATTACTGCTTGGATTTAACAGATACAGATTTGTATGCAAACCTTTCCGATAAGAGTCTTGCAGTAACAGGCGAAGACGGAAAAGCATATGGTATTCCTTATACCGTAGAGGCATATGGTATCATTTATAACGATGCAATTATGCAGAAATATTTTGCAATGGATGGTGCAGTTGCAAAAAGCGTTGATGAAATCAAAAACTTTGATACATTAAAAGCAGTTGTGGAAGATATGCAGTCTAAAGCAGCAGATTTAGGAATTGACGGTGTATTCGCTTCAACATCCTTAATGCCGGGTGAAGACTGGAGATGGCAGACACACCTTGCAAACCTGCCGATTTATTATGAATTCAAAGATAAAGGCATTGGCGATGCAGATGAAATTGAATTCTCTTATTCAGAAAACATGAAAAACATTTTTGACCTGTACATCAATAATTCTACCGTAGCACCTGGATTACTGGGAAGCAAGGACGTAACTTCTTCCATGGCTGAATTTGCACTCGGACAGTGTGCAATGGTTCAGAACGGTAACTGGGCTTGGGGTCAGATTGCAGATGTAGACGGAAACGTTGTTACAGAAGCAGACGTAAAATTCATGCCGATTTATACAGGCGTTGCAGGTGAAGAAAATCAGGGTCTTTGCATCGGTACAGAAAACTACTGGTGTGTAAACTCTCAGGTTTCCGAAGCAGATCAGAAAGCTACCATTGATTTTGTAAACTGGATGATTTCCTCTGACGCAGGAAAAGATTATATGGTAAATAAATTAGGAAACTCTGCACCGTTCTCCACCTTCGGTGATGATGAGAAACCTAGCGATCCTTTGGCAAAATCCATGCTGGAATCTATGGAAAGCGGAAAGACAGCAGTTTCATGGGCATTTACAGTATTCCCAAGTCAGGATTTCAAAGATGATTTCGGTGCTGCTTTATTAGAGTATGCAAACGGAAACATGACATGGGATGACGTAGTTGCAAAAGTAATTACAAGATGGACAGAAGAGAAAGCTGCTGCAAAATAATAGCATGCAAATAAATAGAGAAGGTAATTTTTGAAACAGGCACTTCGCAGCCCGGTCTGCGAAGTGCTTTTAAATAAAAGAGGTCGCTTTCTTGGAAATGGCGGCACTTTGGAGGAGCAGGCGTATGCAAAAAACATTGAAGAAATATTTTCCGGTATTTACAGTACCAACTTTGGCAGCCTTTGCGTTTGCCTTTATCATTCCGTTTGTGCAGGGTATTTATTTATCCTTTTGTAAGTTTACAACAGTAGATAATGCAACGTTTGTTGGATTTGATAACTATATAAAAGCATTTGGAAGCAGTCAGGGATTCCTGCGTGCATTCGGTTTTACGGCAGGATTTACGGTAGTCAGTGTAATAACCGTTAATTTAATTGCATTTACCATTGCCCTTCTGCTGACCAGAAAAATCAAAGGAACGAATCTTTTCAGAACCGTATTTTTTATGCCGAACTTAATCGGTGGTATCGTACTCGGTTATACATGGCAGCAGATGATTAATGCAGTGCTTTACCGGTATGGTACAACGATTGTGTCCCATCCGAAATACGGATTTATCGGTCTTGTTCTTCTGATGAACTGGCAGATGGTTGGTTACATGATGATTATTTATATTGCAGGACTTCAGAATGTTCCTACGGATTTGATTGAGGCGGCACGTATTGACGGTGCTACCGGATGGCAGACATTAATAAAAGTAAAATTACCGATGGTTATGTCTTCGGTTACAATTTGTGTATTTTTAACATTGTCAAACAGCTTTAAATTGTTTGACCAGAACCTTTCTTTGACAAAAGGTGCACCGATGAGTAAGACACAGATGCTTGCCTTAAACATCTATGAAACCTTTTACGGAAAAACAGGCTTCGAAGGCGTAGGTCAGGCAAAAGCCGTTATGTTCTTCATTATCGTAGCACTTATTGCACTGGTACAGTTATCCTTTACAAGAAGTAAGGAGGTAGAACAATAATGACAAGTTCAAAGAAAACAGCAGACCGTATTATTTTTGTTTTGTTATTGATTTTTACGGCAATTGTGCTTTACCCGCTTTTCTTTATATTGAATAACTCTTTTAAAGGAAAGTTTTTCATCAGCTCCGATCCGTTTTCTTTCCCCAATGCGGAAACCTTTGTGGGAATAAAAAACTACGTTACAGGAATTGGAAAAACGGGTATTTTGGCAGCAGCAGGCTGGTCCTTCTTTATCACGATTTTTTCCGTGGCATTGATTATTCTCTTTACTTCGATGACTGCTTACTATATTACAAGAGTAAAATCCGGACTGACTTCGATATTGTATTACATGTTTGTTTTCTCTATGATTGTACCGTTTCAGATGGTAATGTTTACAATGTCTTCACTTGCAGATAAATTTGGATTGAAAAATCCTGTCGGAATGTGTATTCTATATTTAGGGTTTGGTGCGGGGTTATCCGTATTTATGTTTTCGGGATTTATCAAATCCATTCCGCTTGAAATCGAGGAAGCGGCAATGATAGACGGATGTAATCCGTTACAGACATTTTTCGGTGTTATTTTCCCGATTTTGAAACCCACGGCAATTACCGTTGCTATTTTAAATGCAATGTGGATTTGGAATGACTTTTTGCTTCCGTATCTGGTTATCGGTATCAGCACAAAGTATAAAACGATTCCGGTTGTTATTCAAATGCTGGTGGGCTCTAACGGTAATAAAGATATGGGTGCATTAATGGCAATGCTTGTATTATCTATTGTACCGATTATTATTTTCTATCTGGCTTGCCAGAAATATATTATTGAAGGTGTTGTTGCCGGTGCGGTAAAAGGATAACGGCAACAGGAACGGAGGAAACAACGATGAGAAAAAGCGGTATTCTTTTACCAATTTCCAGTATTCCGTCCAAATACGGAATCGGAACTTTTTCAAAGCAGGCATATGACTTTGTAGATTTCTTGGAAAGGGCAGGACAGACACTGTGGCAGATACTTCCCCTTGGACCGACGGGCTACGGGGATTCCCCATATCAGTCTTTTTCCACCTTTGCGGGTAATCCTTATTATATTGACTTGGAAACCTTAATCGAAGAAGGATTATTGACAAGAAAAGACTGTAATCAATACGATTTCGGTGACAACAGCAGCTATGTGGATTATGAAAAAATCTATAATTCCCGGTTTAAGGTGTTAAGAAAAGCATATGAGAACAGTAACATTAAAGAGAATAAGGATTTTCAGAAATTCACAAAGGAAAATGGATACTGGCTGGAGGATTATGCACTCTTTATGGCATTGAAAAATGCGCATGGCGGCAAAAGCTTTATGGAGTGGGAAGATGATTTAAAGAAGAGAAAGCCGGAAGCTTTGGAAAAGGAAAGAGAAAAGAATGCCGATGAAATTCTCTTTTACAAATTCCAACAGTATGAATTTGTAAAGCAGTGGAAGAACCTGAAAAAATATGCCAATGATAAAGGGATTGAAATCGTAGGTGATATTCCTATTTATGTGGCACTGGACAGTGCAGACACATGGGCAAATCCGGAATTGTTCCAGCTTGACAAAGACGGAACGCCGATTGGTGTTGCAGGATGTCCTCCTGATTCTTTTTCCGCTACCGGACAGCTTTGGGGAAATCCGCTGTATGATTGGGAGTATCACAAAAAAACCGGTTACGAATGGTGGATGAAGCGGATTGCCTATTGCTATGAATTGTATGATGTTGTCCGTATTGACCATTTCCGTGGCTTTGATGAATATTATTTCATTCCATATGGTGATGAAACCGCAGAATTCGGACATTGGGAAAAAGGGCCGGGATATGATCTTTTTGAAACCATGAAGAAAAAACTGGGGGAAAAGAAGGTAATTGCCGAAGACTTAGGATTCCTTACCGATACCGTGATTGAACTGGTGCAAAAATGCGGTTATCCGGGTATGAAAATTTTACAGTTTGCCTTTGATTCCAGAGAAGAAAGTGATTATCTTCCACATAATTATGAGCGTAACTGTGTGGTATATACAGGAACTCATGATAATGATACCACACTTGGATGGTATAAATCCTTTGATAAAAAGGACAAAGCGTTTGCGAAAAAGTACTTAAATATTACGACGAATGAAGAGATAGAATGGGAGTTTATCCGCGCAGCACAGGCAAGTGTAGCGGATACGGCAATCATTCCGATGCAGGATTATTTAGGACTCGGTGCGGAGGCTAGAATCAATGTTCCGTCTACATTGGGAACGAACTGGAAATGGCGTATGGACACAAAGGATTGTACGAAAAGGCTTGCCGATAGGATTTATAAGATGTGCAAGCTTTACGGAAGGGTAGCAGTGGAGACCGAAGAAGAGTAATTTTTGCCGGGGAAACAGCTACAAATTCACGTGCATAGAGAGGAGCAACTTGGTGATGACGGAGATTACCATAAAGGATGTGGCAAAAAGGTGCGGAGTAGGTGTAAGTACGGTATCCAGAGCCATCAATAACCATCCCGATATCAATCCTGCTACAAAGCAGATGATTATGGATGTGATACAGCAAAGCGGCTACATTCCGAATAACAGTGCCAGAAATCTGAAACGTGCGGATGCCAAAAGTATTGCGGTTCTGATTAAAGGTATTACGAATCCGTTCTTTAGTAAGATGATAAAGATTATTGAAGAAGAAACCCAGAAAAAGAAATATTCCATGGAGCTTCGTCATGTAGAATCCTATGAGGATGAGGTAGATGTTGCATTAGAGCTTGTGAAAGAGAAAAGGCTGCGGGGGATTATTTTTCTTGGTGGCTATTTTTCCCATGCAGAGGAGAAATTGCAGAAGCTGGGTGTACCATTTGTATTCGGTACGGCAGGTTCTGCGCCGGAAAATATTAATAAGACCTTATATTCCAATGTGGCTGTAGACGATTTAAAGGAAAGCCGGAAGGTTACCGAATATCTTTTAGAACTTGGACATAAAAATATTGCCATATTGACCATGGATGAGGGAGATATCAGTATCGGTAAGCTTCGATTGGAAGGATATAAGGAAGCGCTAAAGGCGGCAGGAATACCGGTGAAGGACAGCTTAATCCGCAAAATCGAAGACAGTGCAGATCCGTATACGATGGAAAACGGCTACAAAACAACGAAAAAGCTTCTGGAGAGTAAAGAGCCTTTTACTGCGATTTATGCCACTGCAGACAGTCTTGCAATCGGAGCCTTACGTGCTTTGATAGATGCCGGATTAAAAGTGCCCGAGGAGGTATCCGTGGTAGGATATGATGGAATCGAGTTAGGAGACTATATTGCTCCCAGATTGACAACTCTTCGCCAGCCTGTTGAGGAAATGGCAAGAGAAACTATTAAGATTCTGTTCCATATTATATCCGGAAAGGAAGAGCATCAACATGTTGTTTTTCCCGGGGAACTGTTAGTAAAGGAATCAACTGCAAAATTAAAGTAAATGGGGAACTGACAGAGATGTCAGTTCCTTTTCCGATTGCTTAAGTTGGAATTGTGATATTGAGGGTCAAAGGTCACATCCTCTAAAAAAAGTTCCGGCGGTACAAAAGAATCTGCCATTTCCTTTGTCGGAAATTCGACCTCGGCAATCATTAACGGAGCCAGCTCTCCTTCAAAAATATCCAGCTCAATATGAAGGTCATCCTTATGCTCAGGTAAAAAATCAGTCAGCGGAAGAACATACCTCTTTTTCGTAATCACGATACCGTCTGCTTTTTCCAATAAATGATAATAAGCTGTTTCGTTCAAGGGAAGATTATACTCTTCTCTTGCCATCATACCACTGCCCTTATAAGTCAGATAGTAATCCTCATCCTCCTTACGAATCCGCACCACCGGTTCCGTATTCAGATATGCCTGTTCAATCAGGTGACAAGGATATTTTTCCAAGTCAGCCGGCAATTTTTTTAGCGTATATTTCCTTTCAATCTCCATAAAATAATCCTTCCCTTTCGTTAAAATGTGTAAGGTGGCAGCGTAACCCTTCCTCCTCTTTAACTGAAAAGATTATAGCATTCCGATATGAAAAAGTCCATGCCTACACACTCTCAATAACCACACCATGTGCAATCCCCGGAATATTCCTGCCTTCATGAAAGCTTGTTTTGGAAAGCAGTGCTCCGGTAGGTACAAACAAGATACGATTCCAGATCTTTTCTTCTATCTGCTTCAGTATATAGGCAGATAAAACAGTAGCCGCACAGCCGCACCCCGAACCTCCTGCGTGAGTATCCTGCTTTTCGGCGTCATAAATTTCAATACCACAATCCATATGCTGCTTGGAAATGTCAAAGCCTTTGTCACGAAGCAGCTCCAAAAGTGCAGCCTGTCCCACCGTGCCTAAATCCCCGGTGATAATGCGGTCATAGTTTTCGGGACTTCTTCCGAAATCCATCAGATGCTGATAAATTACATTACATGCGGCAGGGGCCATGCAGGCACCCATATTCATGGAATCCTTTAGTCCATAATCCTGTATAATTCCGGTTGTAATCCCGGTAATACGTGCCCGCACTTTTTCCCCCTCCATACATTGGTCTGTCAGGACGAAAGCACCGCTTCCGGTTACCGTCCAGGAGGCAGAGAGCGGACGCTGATTCCCATATTCCAGCGGAAAACGAAATTCCTTTTCTGCACTGGCAAAATGGCTGGAGGTAACACATACAACCTTGTCCGCAAAGCCTCCGCAGACAGCCATAGAGCCAAGACTTAAGGATTCTCCGCAGGTGGAGCAGGCTCCGTAAAGACCAAAAAAGGGGATTTCATAATTTATAATTCCGTAGGAAGAAGCAATTGATTGACCAAGCAAGTCACCGGCGAAGATGTATCGAATATCGGAGGGCTTTAGTTTGGCTTTTCCAAGTGCCATGTAAACCGCGTCCTGTTGTAGAGAACTTTCCGCAGCCTCCCAGCTTTGGCATCCGAACATATCATCACTTCCTACCATATCAAACAGTTCGCCTAAAGGCCCTTGTCCTTCCTTTGTTCCTACAATAGAAGCGCTATCCTTGATAAATACATTCCGTTCATATTGAAGGCTTTGCTTCCCTTTCTGAATAACACATAATTTATTTCCTTGTCTGTGACACATAATATACCTCATTTCTCATTTTGGTTTACCATTACTATTATGATTTAATATCTCAAAGAAAGATAAGTTTTATGCGGTAAGAAAATGAAAATTAATATTTATACAAAAAATCTTAAAGAAATGTGAAAGGGGAAATTAAGAATCGGAAAGTAGAATGAAGAAGTTGGTGGATGGGAAGAGTCGGAAAACAAAAAAAGAAAGGAAAACAGAACATGAAAAGGGAAGAAACGCTTCAAACAGCAAACAAAAGAAAATGGAAAAGAGGTATGGCTCTTTTGCTGGCAGCAGGATTGACCGTAGGAGTCATGGGCTGTGGTACGAACAAAGAGGAGCGTAAAACCGATGATGCGAATAGGACGGTAGCAGGGACGCAGACTTCGGTACAGGCAGAAGGAAATTACTATAAAGGTACTTATGAAAGCATTCCTGAGGAGAATCCGATAGGGCATGTAGCAGTAGCAGGTACGTCTGTTTATTATCTGATATGGGATGAGGAGGACGATTATCGGGTAAAATTAAAGAAATATGACATGGAAAGTAAGAATGTGACGGATGTGTCACTTCCTATCGGAGAAGGAGAAAGCGTGGAAGCACTTGCCGTAAGCAGCGAAGGAAATCTTGTTGTTTTAAGGACAGACTGGAGTCAGGGAGAAGAGTCAATGGGGCAGGTACCGTACTGGATTGCAATTTATGGAACTGACGGTAGTGTCATAATGGAAAAAGAGGTTACAGAACTTTTGGACGGAAGCGATATTCCATACTTATATTATCTTGCTGTTGGAGCGGAGGATAAAATTGCTTTTACAAATCTGCGGGAAGTATGGGTTATGGATAAGGAGGGAAACATTGAATTTTCCGTAAGCACAGACGGAAGTACGGTAAACAGTCTCGGAACACTGCCCGGCGGAAAAATTGCGGCCACGCAGTATGAGGGAGAATCATCTATGGTGGTGAAAGTGCTGGATATGGAAAAGAAAGCATGGGGAGAAACCTATAAAAGTGACCGCTTCAACACCGATGTCTGCTTTACGGGGGATACGGAAAGTGACCTTTATTTCTGGAATTACAGTGAATTGTATCGATATGACCCGGAAAGCGGAAATACAGAGGTCATTGCAAACTGGCTTGCCAATGATATTTTTGCCGATGATATTCAGTATGTTTCGGTATTGGAGGATGGCAGTATCCGTATTATTTCCAGTGACACGACCGGAAACGGAGGCGGAAGCGAACTGGCACTTTTACAACAGATTGATGCGAATGAGGTGGCGGAAAAACAGGTAATAACACTGGGAACGGTAGAAGCAAGCAGCGGGCTTCGTAAAGGTATTATTTCTTTCAACAAAGCAAATGACAAGTACAGAGTAGAAATGATTGAATACGGAAGCAGTACAGGCACAGAGGACGGTACTACCCGCTTCAAAAATGAAATCATTGCCGGAAATATGCCGGATGTAGTCAACATTGCAGACGGTACGGAAGAATTTTATGCGGCGAAGGGTTTGCTGGAGGATTTAAAACCTTATCTGGACGGCGAACAGAAAATTAACCGTGCCGATTATTTTGATAACATTCTGCGGGCAATGGAAACGGATGGCAAGCTGTATGCCCTTTCACCGGAGTTCTATATAGACACACTGGTGGGAAAGACGGAAAATGTAGGTGCCGGCTTTAACTGGACAATGGAAGATATGATGAAGCTGGAGGAAGCAAGAGAAGATGGCGTGGAAATGTTTGACCATGAGACAAAGTCCGGTGTATTGGATTTTTATCTGCGTTACAATCTGGCACAATTTTTTGATTTAAACAAAGGTTTTTGTGAATTTAATACAGACGAATTTAAAAAGACCCTGGAATTTTGTAACCGTTTTCCGAAGGAAAATGAGTATCAGGAAACCGATGCCAGTGAGTGGCGTAAAGCCAATGACGGAACGCTGTTGCTTATGCATGAAGGAATTATGAGTGTACGGGATTACCAGATGTGTCATAATATTTTCGGGACAGATATATCGTTTGTCGGTTATCCAAGCAGTTTTCCCTGCGGTTCGGTGGCAAAGGGAGGACAAATGACTCTTGCCATGAACAGTAAATGTGCCGATAAAGAAGGTGCGTGGGAGTTTATCCGCTTCTTCTTAGAGGAAGAATATCAGACCAAGTATACGGTGTTTCTTCCGGTGCTGCGTTCTGCTTTTGATGCACAGGCAAAAAAGGAGATGAAGGCACAGTATGAGACGAATGAAGCGGGAGAAAAAACAGAAGTTTCCACGTTTGTAGTCGGAACAATGGATTTCACGGTAGAGCTCTATGCTGCAAAGGAGGAAGAAGTTGCGGCAATCAAGGAACTGATTGAAAAAGTGGAACGTATGGAGCGCATTGACGAGCAGGTACTGTCTATTGTTTTAGAGGAGTCAGGAGCTTATTTTGACGGGCAAAAGACGGTGGATGATGTGGTGCAGGTGATTCAAAGTCGTGTCGCTATTTACATGAATGAGAATAAATAAGAAGGGAAAAATGGCAGCGTGGGGCTTGGTTAAGCTCTGCGCTGTTTTGTATGAAAAGAAAGTGTAAATAAATTCTTCCTCCCTGCGAAGAATGTGGTATACTGTAACAGAAAAGGGAATCCTTAAGGCAGGGGAAGAAAAGGCTGGTATATCAAAATGATACAGAAAACAATAGAACAGACAAATGTGGAAAAGATGGCAGCGTATTTCAAGGCCGGAGAGAAAGACAAATGCGTTAAGACAGGAGTGGAAATTGAGCATTTTGTAATCGGTGAGGGCGGAAATTCCATGTGTTATGAGGACATGGCACATTTTTTGGAAGCACTTATGGAAGAAAACGACCGGGCATATCTGGTGGATGGACATCTGTTAGGTTTCTTTTGTACGGATTATTCCATTAGCTTAGAACCGGCGGCGCAACTGGAAATCAGCATTGCCCCAAAGGAAACCGTAGGGGAAATTCAGGCAGTATATGAGGCATTCCGAAAGAAAGCGGATGTACTACTTGAAAAGAGCGGATTCCGGCTTATAAATACAGGCTATCATCCTTGTAAGAAAGCGGAAGAACTTTCCCTGATTCCGAAAAAGCGATATGAATATATGAACCGGTATTTTGAAACATCGGGAAAGCTTGGAAAGAATATGATGCGTGCCACTGCTTCCACGCAGGTGTCCATAGATTATGAAAATGAAGCGGATTTTGTGGAAAAGTACAGACTTGCCTGTATACTTTCTCCGGTGCTTGCCCTTCTTACCGACAACAGTCCTGTTTTTGAAGGAAAGCAGGCGGGGATGCATATGGTGCGTACTGCTGTCTGGATGGATACCGACAAAGCAAGATGCGGCATTTTTCCGGGTACATTTTCGGAAGATTTTGGTTATCGGAAATATGCGGAATATTTATATCATAATCCGCCGATTCTGATTATGGATGAAAACGGAGTAGCGACAGCTACGGGAAAGCAAACGCTGCGTGAAATATATGCGGACAAAGAAATGACAACGGAAGAAATAGAGCATGCCATATCCATGTTTTTTCCGGATGTACGGCTGAAAAACTATATAGAAATCCGTATGGCAGACAGTATGGAATTACCTTGTGTACTGGAGTATACGGTGTGGATTAAAACATTATTCTATCATGCACAGGCGAGAGAGGAACTGCGTATCTTTTTAGGGAAGGCAGACGAAGAAATGATAGAGCAGGCAAAGCTTGAACTGATAGAAAAAGGGTTTGCGGGCAAAGTCTATGGCAAAAAGGTGTCTGAAATTGTGAAGAAGCTTGCAGAGCTTGTCGACTGCTACGGTGGTGCACAGGCAAAGCGTTATGCAGGTTGCCTGATGAAAAAAGCTGTATATGCAGAAAAACATTAATCCGGAAAGGAAAACGCAAAATGATGGAAACAGAACAAAGTTTAGCAGAAATAAACAGAGAATATCAAAGTCTGTTGGAGGAGCGGGAAAAGGAATATGCTTCTGCCCAAAGAGCACTTGAATATATACAGAACTCTACCGCAAAGTATCACGGAAGATGTGTCAGAACCTTATATATTCCTAAAATATTCCGGGAAAAGGACATTCAGATTTTTGAACAGGGAATTGCGGATTTGTACGGAATTTTTGAAAAAGTCATACACGCTTATTATGAGGATGCCGAATATCGTAAGCTGTTTGGTTTTGAAGAAAAATTAGAACAGCTTATTCTGAGGGAAAGAACGTATCGAAGCAGTATTCCCATTGCGAGAATTGATATTTTCTATAATGAAGAAACGGGAGATTTTAAATTTTGTGAATTTAATACGGACGGTACCAGTGCCATGAATGAGGATAGGGAGTTAAACAAAGCCATCCGTCTGACGAAAGCCTATCAGGAGTTTGAAAAAAGATATGATATTCACACCTTTGAATTGTTCGATACATGGGTGGATGAGTTTTTGAGAATATATCAGGAATTCGCAGAACATACAGGAAGGCAGGGAAGCGGAGAAGGCGGAAAGCCGCAGGTGGCAATTGTGGATTTTATGGAAAATGCCACAGAGCAGGAATTTCAGATTTTTAAGGAGCGGTTTGAGGCAAAGGGAATCAGGGCAGAACTGGTGGAAATCAGGGAACTGCAGTATCGGGATGGCAGATTATTCTCCAAAGAGGGTTTTGTGGTGGATGCCATTTACAGAAGGGCGGTTACCAGTGATATTATGAAACATTTTGATGAGGTTTCCGGCTTTTTACAGGCAGTGAGAGAAGAAAAAGTCTGTCTGATCGGTGAATTCCGAACGCAGATAGTCCATAATAAGATTTTGTTTAAAATTCTGCATGATGAGAAGACACAGGAATTTTTATCAGAAAAAGAGAGGGCTTATGTCAAAGCACATGTACCTTTTACGGTAAAACTGGAGAAGGGACGGTTTGATTATGAGGATGTAATCGGAAATAAAAACAACTGGATTATCAAGCCGGAGGATTCTTATGGTTCTCAAGGAGTGTTTGCCGGTGTGGAGTATGAAAAGAAGGAGTGGAAAGAGAAAGTAGATAATGCCATGAATACCGGCTATCTTCTGCAGGAATTCTGTCGTCCTTTCGAGACATCCAATTTGGATTTGATGCAGGAAAAGGAGGCGGAATACCGAAATTACAGCAACCTTACAGGAATGTTTGTGTATGATGGCAAATTTAAAGGAATTTATTCCAGAATTTCCAAAAGTGAGATTATTTCCACCCAATACAGTGAAATGGCACTGCCAACAGTTGTAGTAAAGAAAAAGAGCATTTTGTCGAAGTGACAAAAAAGAGCGGAAAGGATAAGAAAATGAGCGAAGTATGTATGTTTTTTGGAACGGGTTATGAAGAAGTGGAGGCACTTGCGGCAATTGATGTAATGCGCAGGGCAGGAATCGAAGTGGATATGGTTTCCGTTACGGGAGAAAGACAGGTGACAAGTTCCCATAAAGTTACGGTTACGATGGATGCGTTGTTGGAGGATATTGACTTTGAACAGGTAAAAATGATTGTTTTGCCGGGAGGAATGCCCGGAACGACAAATCTGGAAAATTGTGCACCGCTAATGGAGCAGGTGGATAAATTTTATGAGCAGAAAAAGGCGATTGCTGCAATCTGTGCTGCACCCAGTATTTTAGGGCACAGAGGAATGCTAAAGGGAAGAAAAGCATGCTGTTATCCTTCCTTTGAAAGTCATCTGGAAGGAGCAGAGGTTACAAAAAATCCATGTGAGGTTTCCGGTCATATCATTACGGCAAGAGGTATGGGGGCAGCAGTGGATTTTGGACTTGCTATAGTTGCTTATTTGCAAGGAAAAGAGAAAGCAGACGAAATAGCGGAAAAGATTGTGTATACAAGATAAAACAGACGAAAGAGAAAGGGAAGGAACGGAGTATATGAATATATTGTTTTTTCTGACACCGAAAAGTAAAGTAGCTTATTTATATGATACGGAGAGTCTGCGCCAGGCATTGGAAAAAATGGAAAATCACCGTTATAGTGCAATTCCTTTGATTTCAAAAAAGACCGGGGAATATATCGGTACGATAACGGAAGGTGATTTGCTTTGGGACATTAAAAATCGGTATGATTTATCCTTAAAGGATGCAGAAGATATTCCTGTTATTACAGTTCTCAGAAACAGAGATAACCTTCCCGTCAGTGCGGAAGCGGATATGGAAGATTTGCTGAATAAGGTGATGAATCAGAATTTTGTACCGGTGATTGACGGAATGAACCGGTTTATCGGTATTATTACGAGGCGGGATGTAATATTGTATCTGATGAATAAGAATAAAGAAGATTGATTGCAAAATTTTACATAGATTTTACATAAATTGCCCTTATATTTTACATATATGTTGTAAAATGACAAGAGAATGCAAAGATTTTGTGTAAAATGAAGATGAAATACAGTTTTGAAACGGAGAGTAAAGAAAAATGGATATATTCAGTGTATTGACAATGGTTGGCGGACTGGCGTTGTTCCTGTACGGAATGCACGTCATGGGGGAAGGTTTGTCGAAAGCATCCAGCGGAAGGATGGAACGTATTTTGGAGAATCTTACCTCCACACCGTTAAAAGCCGTATTATTAGGTGCGGCAGTGACTGCGGTAATTCAGTCCTCCTCCGCAACAACGGTTATGGTAGTCGGATTTGTAAACTCCGGAATCATGAAATTGTCGCAGGCAATCGGTATAATCATGGGTGCCAATGTCGGTACAACCGTGACATCATGGTTGTTAAGTCTTGTAGGAGTGGAAAGCAGCAATATTTTCATGCAGTTTTTGAAGCCTACTTCCTTTTCACCTGTACTGGCAATAATCGGTGTTGCCATGCTGATGTTTTCCAATAATGAAAAGAAAAAGGATGCAGGGACTATTTTAATCGGTTTTGCCGTGCTTATGTTTGGTATGGATACGATGAGCGGTGCCGTGAAGCCTCTGGCAGATGTCCCGGAATTCAGAGAAATTCTGTTAATGTTTTCCAATCCGATTTTAGGTCTGATTGCAGGAGCTCTTTTAACAGCAATTATTCAGAGTTCCTCTGCGTCGGTCGGTATTTTACAGGCACTTTGTGTTACCGGTTCCGTTACCTTTTCATCGGCTCTTCCGATTATTATGGGACAAAATATCGGTACCTGTGTAACTGCACTGATTTCCTCCATCGGAGCGAATAAAAATGCAAAACGTGCGGCAATTGTGCATTTGTACTTTAATATACTTGGTACAACGTTTTTTATGATTATTGTATATCTGATTAACGGTATCATCGGTTTGCCCTTTTGGGGTGAGGCAACAAGTCCGGCAGATATAGCCATTGTTCACAGCATTTTTAACATGACGGCAACTTTGGTTCTGCTTCCTTTCTCTAAGATGTTAGAGAAGTTAGCGTATGCTACTATTCCGGAGGACAAGCAGGCGCAGACGGAAGAAAATACGGCAGTGAACAAGCTGGACGTACGTTTCCTGGATTCTCCCGGTCTTGCAACAAGTCAGTGTCGGGATGTTACAAACGAAATGGCAGATGCTGCAAGAAAAGCACTTTTCTATGCACTGGATTTGATTGATGTATATGATGAAGAAAAAGCATTAGAAGTAGAAAAACTGGAAAATGCTGTGGATGAATATGAAGACGAGCTCGGAACCTATATGGTACGTCTTTCCAGCAAGGGACTTTCTGAAAAGGATAGTCAGACCCTTTCTTTACTCTTGCATAACATTGGTGACTTTGAAAGGATTTCTGACCATGCCTTGAATATTATGCAGGCATGTAGGGAGATGAACAGGAAACAGTTGGAATTTTCCAGTAAAGCGGAGGAAGAGCTTGCTATCTTTTCAAGGGCAGTAAGAGATATTATGGATGCATCCGTAGAAGCCTTTAAAAATAATGATAGTGAAAAAGCCGTACACATTGAGCCCTTGGAGGAGGTTATTGACAGTCTGAATGCAGAAGTGAAAAAACGTCATATCAAGCGACTCAGAAAAGGAAAATGTACCATTGAACTTGGCTTTATTCTTTCGGATATTACAACGAGTTTTGAAAGAATTTCTGACCACTGCTCCAATATTGCAGTGAGTATTTTACAGATTAAGTATGACAGCTTTGAAACCCATGAATACCTGAATGCCTTAAAAAATAAAGATAACGAAGCATTTAATCATGAATACGAACAGGTAAAAACAAGATATGAGCTACCTTAGAACACAGTATGAGAAGGAGCGGGACAGGAGGAAATATGGCACTGATTTATGTAGTAGAGGATGATAAAAATATCAGTGAAATAGAATGCTTTGCACTAAAAAACAGCGGATATGAAATAGAAGCATTTCCCGATGCAGGAAGTTTCCGGGAAAGACTGGCTAAGAAGCTTCCGGATTTGGTTCTTTTAGATATCATGCTGCCCGATGAGGATGGGCTTACCATATTAAGCAAGCTTCGGAAAAACAAGGAAACAGCCAAACTGCCGATTATAATGATAACGGCAAAGACAGCGGAGATTGATAAGGTAAAAGGGCTGGATATGGGGGCAGACGATTACTTGACCAAGCCTTTTGGGGTGATGGAACTGATTTCCAGAGTCAAAGCACTGCTCCGCAGAACAGCACCTGCAGAAGCGGAAAAGATACTGCAGATTGGCCCGGTTATTTTGGATGTGGAAAAACATGCAGTGACTGTAGAGGGCGAGAACTGTGATTTGACCTATAAAGAATACGAATTATTAAAGCTTCTTTTGATGAATGCCGGAATGGTCACAAAGAGGGATACCATTCTGGAAAGAGTGTGGGGAACCGATTACGAAGGAGAATCCCGAACACTGGATATGCATATCAAAACATTGCGCCAAAAGCTTGGTGCGGCAGGAAGCAGAATTAAAACAGTCCGAAATGTAGGATATCTGTTAGAATAGGAAGCGGGAACGTGAAGAAAAGAATTAACCTTCAATTTATGATTATTGCCTCTTTGGCAATTTTGTTTACGTTAGGACTTGTAACCGGGGCTTTTTACGAGCTTTTTAAAAAACAGGTATTTGAGGATTTGAAAGCTTACACCCATATATTAAAAAATGTGCCGATGGAGTCCGGGACAGAAGAGGAGTACTCTCCTGCCTCGGACAATTTGCGTATCACTTTGATTGAGACAGATGGTAATGTACTTTATGACAGTAATGCGCAGGCGGAAAATATGGACAATCACAGCAGCCGTCCGGAAGTACAGCAGGCTCTGGAGTGCGGAGAAGGTAAGTCTGTCAGAATCTCAAAAACCTTGCAGGAGAGTACCTTTTATTATGCAATACGTCTGGAGAGCGGAATCGTTCTTCGTGTAGCAAGAGAGGCAGACAGTATTGTCAGTATTTTTGTAAACGTGACACCGCTTATGTTTGGCATTATTGTCATCTTGTTTGTTCTTTGTTTTGTGCTTTCTCATTTTCTGACGAAAAGTATTGTGAAGCCGATTGAGCAGATGGCACAGGATATGGAGCACATGAAAAATGTAAAGACTTATGAAGAGCTTCAGCCTTTTGTAACGACCATCAACAGGCAGCATGAGGATATTATGCGCAATGCCAATATGCGGCAGGATTTTACGGCAAATGTATCCCATGAATTAAAGACTCCGCTGACTTCGATTTCCGGGTATGCGGAGTTAATTGAAAACGGAATGGCAAGTGAGACAGATATACAACGTTTTGCCAAAGAAATCCATAAAAATGCGAAAAGACTTTTAACTTTGATTAATGATATTATCAAGCTTTCGGAACTGGATGCAATTGAAAATTCCATTTATTTTGAAACGGTAAATCTATATCAGATGGCGGAAACCTGTGTCAGCATGTTGCAGATTAATGCAGAAAAGCATGATGTTACATTGCTCTTTTCAGGGATACCATGTAGTATTACGGCAAATAAAGATATGATAGAGGAACTGATGTATAACCTTTGTGATAATGCTATCCGGTATAATGTGCCGGGCGGTACGGTAAATGTCGAGGTCGGAGAGGAAAACGGCAGAACGTTTTTTAAAGTAAAGGACACCGGAATCGGTATTTCCAAAGAACATCAGGAGCGTATTTTTGAGCGGTTTTACCGGGTAGACAAAAGCCGTTCTAAGTCTACGGGCGGAACGGGACTTGGACTTGCTATTGTGAAGCACATTGTTGCGAAGCATGATGCCAAGATAGAAATAAACAGCGAACCGGGAAAAGGAACGGAGATAAAAATCCTATTTTAAAATGAAAAACTTACCATAATAATTCTTTTGATATGGCTAATACTAAAATCAAGATAAGTGATAACAAAGCACGGAAAACGGAAAAGGCTCTCTGAGTAAGGGAAGATAGTATCCGGGATAAGTGTGATGGAACCCACTTATCTTGGAAATAGATGAATAGTCAAAAAGAATCTTATGGAGGTGAATAAAATGGCAAGTGGAAGCAGAGCAAACAGAGTAGAAGTACCTGAGGCAAAAGCAGCTATGGACCGTTTTAAAACAGAGGTTGCATCTGAGTTGGGTGTAAACTTAAAGGAAGGTTATAACGGAGACTTAACAGCAAAAGAAGCCGGTTCTATCGGTGGCGAAATGGTTCGTAGAATGATTAAACGTCAGGAAGAACAGATGAAAGGTTCTAACTAACAGGGCGTAGCAGAGAATAATGCGCAAGCCGCCGGAGGCGAAAGCCGGCAGGCTTAAGGAAAGCTGTCGTAGGAATACGGCAGCTTTCTTTTTCTGTAATAATTGACGGAATATGGAAAATAGGGTAACGTAATGAGGGGGATGGAAGAGATGAAAAAAATTTTTTTAATATTTATAAGTGTTTTTGCAATAAGTTTTTTGGTTGGATGTGGCAAGACCACAGAGGATACATCAAATCATACAAATACATATGGTGTTTTTTTAAATTATGAAGGGAACCTTGAGGAACTTGACCAATATGAGATAATTGTTATTGATGCACAGTACATAAGCAAACAGGATATCACCGATTTTAAAGAACAAGGGCATACTGTTTATTCCTATATCAATGTTGGGTCTTTGGAAAATTTCAGAGATTATTATGCTCTATTTGAAGGTATCCTGTTGGGAGAATATGAACATTGGGAAGAAGAATGCTGGATAGATGTATCAAGTGAAGAATGGCAGGATTTTATAGTAAGCGATCTGTCAAAAGAGTTGCTTGAAAAGGGAATTGATGGATTTTTTGCAGACAATTGTGATGTTTATTATGAGTATCCGAATAAGGACATTTTGAACGGTCTTTCCAATATTATGGAGGGATTAAGAGCAACCGGAAAGGATGTCATCATAAATGGCGGCGATGTTTTCGTTGATGCATATTGTGATGCCGGAGGCGACTGGAAGGACATTGTAACGGGGATTAATCAGGAATGTGTTTTTTCCTCAATAAATTGGGATGACCATTCCTTTGGAAGAGCAGGCGAGGAAGATCATGAATATTTTACAGAGTATATTGAAAGATACGGAAAACAAGGGGCTGACATATTTCTTTTGGAATATACGACAGACGAAGAAGTCATTCGGGAGATACAGAACTATTGTGACAAAAACAATTACCGTTTTTTTATAACAGACAGATTGGAGCTTGATATTAACTGATATGATACTGAAAGATAGGAGGAGATATTGTGAAACTGCGGGAAGAATACACTTGCCCATTAGAATTGGTGCATGACATGATAAAAGGAAAGTGGAAAACCATTATTTTGTGGCGATTGAGGCTAGGCTCCACTTCTCTTGCAAAGCTTGAAAGAGACATTGAGGGAATTACGCAGAAAATGTTGATAGAGCAGTTGAAAGAATTAATGGACTATGGTTTTGTAGAAAAGAAAATATATGAAGGATACCCGCTTCGTGTGGAATATTTCCTTACGGAAGACATGGGGATGCAGATATTAGAAGCAATAAGAATTATACAGCACATTGGTATTGACTATATGAAAAGTCATGGGATGGAATGTATTTTAACACAAAAAGGTATAGTGCCGGATTGATACTCACAAAAAAGTGGGTAATTTACATTTCCCTCTGTTTGTTTACAATTAATTTTATCAAAAACAGGAGGAAAAAAGATGAGAATAACAAGTAGTGGTATTGAAAATGGAGTAATTTTGGATAGGTTTGGCGCAAGAGGAACGCAATTTAATGAAAATGGCATTCCGGATTGCTCTTTGCCGTTTCGGGCAGAAGATTTACCGTTACAAACGAAGTCACTGGCATTGGTGTTGGAAGATAAGGATGCATATCCGGTAACAGAAGGTTTTGCATGGATACACTGGCTGGCAGCGGATATCACCCGGTGGGAATTAAAAGAAGACGAAAGTCGGACTGCGAAGGATTTTGTGCAGGGGTGTAACAGTTGGACAAGTATTCAGGGAGGCAGGCAGTCAAAGGAATTGTCCTGTCACTATGGAGGAATGACGCCGCCGGATAAGGATCATTTGTATGAACTTCATGTATTTGCACTGGATAGAGTATTAGGACTGCAACAAGGTTTTTATTTGAATGAATTATATCATGTCATGGAAGGACATATTCTTGATAGCGTTACTTTACGGGGAATATATAAAAAGGTTTAGCGTTTTCGGAAAACAAAAGTTTGAGAGGAGAAATCAAAATGAATATAGAGGAACAATTTAATCTGGTTGCAAAGGAATATGATGCTAATCGCAAGAGATTTATACCATGCTTTGATGATTTTTATGAGGGAACAACACATTTCATTGCATCCAATATTACTCAGCCTGAAAGAATATTAGATTTAGGTGCAGGAACAGGTCTTTTAGATTATTTCTGGTACAAGCATTTTCCGCAGGCAGAATATGTTTTAACAGATATTGCAGGAGAAATGCTTGAGGTTGCTAAAAAAAGATTTGATGGACTTACAAATGTAACTTATGAAATTTTGGATTATGTAAAGGAACTTCCGGCAAAGGAATTTGACGTTGTTATGTCGGCATTATCCATTCATCATTTGGAGGACTCTGATAAACAGGAACTGTTTACTCGTATTTTTAATAAATTACCGGAGGGCGGCCTTTTTATTAATTATGACCAATTTTGTGCCGGTTCAGTGGAAATGAATGTTTGGTTTGATTCCTTTTGGGAAAATCAAATAAAAACGAGTGGTCTTTCCGAACTTGATATAGAAAGGTGGCAGGGACGGAAAAAATTAGACAGGGAATGCTCCCTTGAAGAAGAAATAGAAATGCTTCAAAAAAACGGTTTTAGAGAAGTAAAGTGTATATATTCACATCAGAAATTTTCTGTGATTGCGGCAATAAAATAGTATTTAGTCTGAGTTAAAAAGGATAAAAACATGGAAAAGAACACAAAAACTACCGCTTATTATCATCTTCCGGGGTTATTTGAGTTTTATGAATTATATAAGATTTTTTTGCCGTTGTTTTTTAAGCACAGAGAGTATTTTTATGACTGGTGTGAGATAGGCTCTGTTTATGGTGCCCCGGCGGACTGCCTTTGGGGTGGCGGAAGAGCCGGATTTGGAGAAGCAGATGTATCAGATGTATTAGCATTAATGAAAGAATATGGGATTTCCGCAAGACTTACTTTTAGTAATTCTTTACTGAAAGAGGAGCATCTTTCGGATAAAAAATGTAATGTACTGTGTGGGTTATTTGCCCAAAAGGATAAGGTGCAAAATGGCGTTATTATTTATTCGGATTTGTTACTTGAGTATTTAAAGAAACATTATCCGGAACTTTATTTTGTATCTTCCACTACCAAAGTTTTGACAGATTTTGAGAAATTATCGGAGGAAGTAAAAAGAGAAGATTTTCGATATGTTGTACCGGATTTTCGCTTAAATAAAGCTTTTGACAAGCTAAAAACCATGCCGGTTAATCTAAAAGAAAAGATGGAATTTTTATGTAATGAATGCTGCTATTTTGGATGTAAGGACAGAAAAGTCTGCTATGAAGCGGTCAGTCGTAAAAATCTTGGTGAAAGTTTTTCTGAACATGATTGTAAAGCACCGGATGCAGGGGAAGGCTATCGTTTTTCTAAGGCAATGAAAAATCCCGGATTTATAGGAATAGAGGATATTAAGAATCTTTATTTGCCTATGGGATTTACGAATTTTAAGCTGGAAGGTCGTGGACTTGGAAGTGCCATAGTCTTAGAATTTTTGCTCTATTATATGACAAAACCGGAGTATCAGTTGCAGGTAAGAGAAGAAATTTATTTGGATAATATGTTGGATCTGTTTTAAAAAGGTTCAAAAAGATAGCAGCTTTTTGAAAAATTCATTTGGGCAATTTCTATTAAGACTATATGAAAAAACTATGTTATACTCTACAAAAAGGAGGAGCATTATTTTATGAGTGAAACTAATATTGTAAAAGAAACGGTAGAGTATATAGAAAATCACCTAAAAGAAGATTTGTCTTTGAATAGAATTGCCAAAGAATTAAATTACTCAAAGTTTTATTTAGCAAGAACTTTTGCGGAAATGACAGGATGCACAATCTATAAATATATACAAGGACGAAGATTAACATTGGCGGCTCAACAGCTTGTTGAATCTAAAACTCCCATTAACGAAATAGCTTTTGAAGCACACTATAATTCTCAACAGGCTTTTACACTGGCATTTCATCAATTATATTTGTGTACTCCGCAAGTATACAGAAAAAATGGGTTATTCTATCCTAAACGGACTAGAATTAATATGAAAGGTTCTATATATCATTTTTCAGATACAAATCATGTATTAGGGGGAAGAATGGTTGCATGAGTACAATTCCTTATGTCGTTGAACAAACAAGTCGTGGCGAGAGAAGTTATGACATTTTTTCAAGATTATTATCAGATAGAATAGTATTTTTGGGTGAAGAGGTAAGTGATGTTTCGGCTAGTTTGGTTATTGCACAAATGCTTTTTCTAGAGGCGCAAGATCCGGAAAAGGATATTCAATTGTACATCAATAGTCCGGGTGGCTCTGTTACAGCCGGCTTTGCAATTTATGATACGATGCAATATATTAAATGTGATGTATCAACAATTTGTATAGGGCTTGCAGCCAGTTTTGGAGCATTTTTGTTGGCAGGTGGAGCCAAAGGAAAGCGAATAGCACTTCCTAATGCAGAAATTATGATACATCAACCTGCAATTCACGGAAATGGTGTTCAAGGTCAGGCAACTGACATAAAAATAGTATCAGACCATATGCAGAAAAGCAAACAGCGTTTAAACAGAATTTTAGCTGAAAATACAGGTAAAACCATTGAAGAAATTGAAATAGCTACAGAGCGTGATAATTATATGTCTGCTGAAGAAGCTTTAAATTATGGCTTGATCGATAAAATTATTGATAAACGATAGTATTTGGAACAAAGTAATTTGATTATCCGGGTAAGTCCATAATCATATTAGTGATGTATATGGGAAATAAGCATTAAGTCAGGATAGCGTTTATTTACGAGCAGTTCAAAGATAAAGAGCAGGCATAAAAGAAGAGGAGTGGTTTTTGTTGCAGAACTTTGTGACAAAAGCCACTTCTTTTGTTGATTTCTGTTTTACGAAAAAAAGCGAAAAAACATATTGACGTAACTAATATAATTAGTTATGATGCTACTATAATTAGGGATACGGAAATCGATGAAATGTTTTCAGGAGGATAAGGATGATTGAAGTAAAGAATTTGACAAAGGAATTCAAGAAGCCTGTACGAAAGCAGGGCGTATGGGGCATGATTACAACCCTTTTTTCAAAAGAGTATGAGAAGAAGACAGCAGTAAACAATGTCAGTTTTACGATAAATGATGGAGAAATTGTAGGTTATATCGGTTCCAACGGAGCAGGTAAGAGTACTACGATTAAGATGATGTGCGGAATACTAAATCCAACGTCCGGAGAGGTTAGGATTGATGGGGAAATGCCGTATAAAAAGCGTATGAAGATTGCGGAAAAAATTGGTGTGGTTTTCGGACAAAAGACGCAGTTATGGTGGGATATTCCGCTTATCGAATCCTTTAAGGTGTTAAAGGAAATATACAGAGTCAGTGATGAGGAATATGAGGAACGTATGGAATTTCTCTGTAATACGTTGGACATCAGGGAATTTTTAAATCAACCGGTTCGTACGCTGTCACTTGGACAGAGAATGCGTGCAGATTTGGCGGCAAGCTGGCTTCATAATCCGAATATATTATTTTTGGATGAGCCAACCATTGGACTGGATGTATGGGTAAAAGAGAAAATCCGTCAGGCAATTAAAACGATGAATGAAAAGTACAATACGACGGTTATCCTTACCACACATGACATGCAGGATATAGAAAATCTGTGCTCCAGAATTATCATGATAGAAGAGGGAAAAGTGATTTATGACGGGTCGCTGGATAACATTAAGCATCGCTTTGGTAATATCCGAACCGTAGAGCTTAGGCTAAAGGACAGACCTAAGATGGAAATGCTTGATACTTTTGGTGGAAAAGCCACCTACGAATGGGCAGAGGAAAAGCTTTACATAAAATTTGATGCTGACCTTCTGGAATTGGAAACAGTGGTAAAATATGCCTTCGGACAGCTTAAGGCGGTGGATATGCAGATATCGGAAATAAATATTGAAGATGTAGTCAAGGACATAATGGCGTCGAAATCCAGCGGGGAGGTGGCTTGATGAAGAAGTACATTCCATTTTTTAAGGCAGGAATGATGGAAGAACTTTCTTACAAAGCAGCAATTTATTCATGGGTAATCATATCTGTTCTGCAATTGGCTTGTGTGCTGTTTTTGTGGTCTGCCGTTTATTCCAACGCAGAGGGTAGTGCAATAAACGGTTTTTCCTTTGAGCAGATGATAGTCTATTTTGTATTTACAAACATCTTTGCATTTGTGTGTTTGGAAAGTTCGACACTTGGATTGATCGATGACGAAATCAAGGATGGTACGATTGCCATTTCCTTTATTAAACCGATTTCTTACCGCCTTCGTTTTCTGGCAACGGCTTATGGAGCAAATATGACAAGAGTAATCATACTTGGATTGCCGGCATATATTGTGGCTTTTATCACTTTTATTGCGATGGGGTATCTGACACCGGGAACTCCGATGGAATTTTTGGGGCGTATTTTGCTATTCATTTTATGTACTCTGTTTGCAATTGCTCTCAATGATTGTATCAACTATATTTGCGGAATATTATGCTTTTATACAACAGCAGCATGGGGACTGAATCAGACCAAGAATGTCCTGATTAATTTTTTTGCGGGTGTATTTATACCCTTGTCTTTCTTTCCGGGACTCTTTGGAAAAATTTGCAGATTGCTTCCGTTTGCGGGACTTACACAGAATCCGGTGTATATTCTTATGGGAGCGGCAAGTATGGAACAATCCGTGCAGTATGTATTAAGGAATATCATCTGGTGGATAGGATTTGAAATTGTTGCAAAGCTTTTGTTTGTACATGCGAGTAAGCGGGTTACGGTACAGGGAGGTTAGAAGGTGAATAAGTTGGAAAAGATAAAGTATTATTTGCATTTATATTGGGTGAGTATTTCAAGGTCACTGATTTCCAGGCTGGAATACAAAAAGGATCTTTTCATTGGAATTATTGGCTTTTTACTGGAAAACGTGGCTTCCATCAGCTCCATTTATTTTATTATCCGTAATATTCCAAGTCTTGCCGGTTGGGGAATCTATCAGATGGGCTTTTTATATGGATTTACGATGATGCCGATTGCCCTTGATCATTTGTTTACGGATGAACTGTGGCGTGTTGCATATTTCCGGGTAAAAAAGGGAGATTTGGACCGTTATTTTCTGCGTCCGAATCCCATTTTGCTTCAAGTGATTGCAGAGACATTTCAGCCGGAAGCATTTGGAGAATTGATTGTCGGCACGGTCATGCTTGTCCTGTGTGGGGCAAAGTGCGATATTCATTGGAACATAGGTAAGATTGTAATGATTTTGATTGCCACCATATTTGGAGCATTGATTGTTACCGGAATTAAGATATTTACGGCAGCTCCGGCATTTATTATCAAGAGAAGCGGTTTTATTATGCAGATTATGTACAATTTCCGTGATTATACAAAGTATCCGATTAAGATTTATCCGTCTGTGATAAGGGCAATGCTTCTGTTCCTCTTTCCGTTCGGACTAATCATCTCTATGCCGGTGGAAAATCTAATGTTTGACAGTATAAATCCGTGGTTGATTAGCGTGTCCATTATACTCATGGCATTGGTTTTCCTGTGTCTGTCTGTTGCGTTCTGGAATGTATGTGTTAGGAAATACGAGTCAACAGGATCATGAGATAGGAATGTTTTATCTTTGTAGCACACTTTTAAAGGTGTGCTATTTTCATGTGCTATTTTATAGAAAAATGCCTATTGACATACCCTGAAATTAATGCTATCCTTAAGGAACTCTTTGCACTGCATATAAATCTACAGTACAAACTGAGCAGACCATTGGCATATGCCAAGGAGTCGGGCCATAGAATGGCAGTGGAATCTTTTTCATCCACGGGACAGTAGTTGCTTATACTGATTCGTGGGTGTTTTTTTATCTTTATAGCAGCATTCGCTACAAATTCCCACACATATTTAGTGCCATAGAGCTATCTGCATTATTATGACTTGAAAAATTCTTTTTCAGAAGGTTTTTTAAGCGACAATTTGTGTTTTACACAGATTCCAAAACATGTATAAGAAAGGGTGGCTGAAAAGTATGGAAAACAACAAAACAACAGCATGTAACAAAGTAACAGAAAATGAATTTACAAGAGTAGCAAACAGAGTGTCTTTTATTACAATTGTACAAAATGCATTACTCTCTGTCTTTAAGCTTTTTGCGGGAATTTGGGCTAATTCCAATGCCATGATAAGTGATGCAATTCATTCCGCATCGGATGTTTTTAGTACAATTGTGGTTCTTATCGGTGTGAAACTTGCATCCAAGGATTCTGATAAAGAGCATCCTTATGGGCATGAGCGCTTAGAATGTGTGGCAGCTATTGTGTTAGCGATGGTATTGTTTTTTACGGGATTGGAGATAGGAGTACAGGCTTTAAAAGACATCATCGGAGGGAATTATGGAGAGTTGGAAGCACCCGGAGCATTGGCATTGGTGGCTGCAGTGGTATCCATTATCACAAAGGAAATAATGTACTGGTATACAAAATACCATGCAAAGAAAATTGATTCGAGCGCCTTGATGGCAGATGCGTGGCATCATCGTTCAGATGCATTATCGTCTGTGGGAGCATTAATCGGAATCGGCGGGGCAATGCTTGGATTTCCTATCATGGACTCCATTGCCAGCCTGGTTATTTTTGTATTCATTGCAAAAGCTGCATATGACATTTTTAAAGATGCGATGGATAAGATGGTTGATCATTCCTGCGATGAGAATGTCGAGAAGGAAATCTATGACTCCGTCATAAAGCATCCGGAGGTTTTGGGGATTGATTTGTTACAGACACGTATTTTCGGTAATAAAATTTATGTGGATGTGGAGATTCAGGTAAATGGATTGTACACTTTGCAGAAAGCACACGAGATTGCGGAAGAAGTACATGAAAATATCGAGCGGGATTTTCCCAAGGTAAAACATATTATGGTACATGTAAATCCGGCGAAGTGAGGAGTGATGGCTTGTGGTATACAGAGCTGTTGCAACTGTAAAAAAGGAGGAAACTGATAATGGAAAAATTAATTTATCGAATAGCCATGTATAGAAGTAAGAAGTTTTTGATTGAAAGATATTCTGTGGAGTGGTTTCAAAAGTTTTCCGATGAGTCGGGGAGAAAAATGAAAGAGATATTGCCCAAAGTACCAAACATCGGAAAAAGTATTTTTGTATTGAACTACAAGTTTGCACCCGCCTATATAGCTTGGTATCTGACACTTGAAAAAATGGGTATTTCCAAAGAAGAAATCACAGAAATTATCTGGGCAATAAATGAAAAAATGATGCATATTATTCCGACGGTTTTTCTACATAGAGTGGGAAAAGCATACTTTAACAGTTTTAGGAAGAAAGCAGCAGTGCATGTGAAGAAACAGGAAACAACAGGGGTACATCCTTATGATTGGCAAATCCAATATAGAGATGTAAATGATAATTGTTTTGAAATTGATATTTTGGCATGCGGAATAAAAAAACTGGCAGAAGATTTTCATGCAGAAGGAATGCTTCCGGGCATTTGCAGAATGGATTATCTGTTTGCCAATATGATGCAGAATGGATTTGAACGGACAAAAACACTTGGAGACGGTGACGAATGCTGTAATTGCCGATATTTTTTGAATGGTGATTGTGAGTGGGCACCGGAGAAAGGGTTCATTGACAGAAAATAGAAAGGGAGATAAATGATGAATGCACAAAGTTTTTGGAATGTAATAGCAAATTATAATCAGGCAACGGTATATATACAGATGATATTGGCTGTGTGTATGGTTTTGGCATGTATTCTTGCAAGAAAAGAGAAGATGAATTGGCTTCCGAAGGTGATGTACGGTGTTGTCTGCCTGTTTCTTGCATTTGTATTTTTTCTGGTATACGGAACGGAACCGATACAGTTTTATTTTGCATTTCCGTTATTTCTTTTATTAGGAATTGTTTTTGTTTTTGAAGCATTTAGAAACAAACAGGAGGAATTTCAAAAGTTTACGAAATTACAGTGGGGATTGGTAATTTTGGTTTTGATTTATCCGTTGGTTTCTATAGTGCAAGGGAAAAGCTTCCCCGAAATGCTACTATATATTATGCCTTGTCCGGTGGTGTGTATCGGTATCATTATCTGGCAGAGCTATAAAAGCAGAAACCTGATGGCATTGGTTCTTTTGACAATATGGGGACTTACCGGAGTAAAGGCTTTTTTCTTTAATGCATATGAAGATTTAATCTTGTTGGGAATGGGACTATTGGCATTGGTGATTTTAGTAAAAGAGGTTTCCTTCCGTAAGAGTGGAACAAAAAAGAAATAGACCGGAGTACTTGACAAAAGTTCTGTAATTCCATATTATATCTAAAAGATATATCGAATAGATATAATATAGGAAGGGAGAAATAAGGAAAGTGAGAGAACCGGTGGGAGTAAACAAGAAATCATTCAGTATGTTTTTTGGTGGTGGAGAGATATGGTTTGAACATTTAGATGGTCTTTATGGATACACGCAGCTTGCTATAGAAAAGTTTGAAAAAGATTATCTGGAGTTTAGAAGACCATCGCTTCCATCTCTGATTGCAATAAATCTTGATGAAACAGATGTTAATGAGAAATTGATTTATACAATTACGGAAAAATTGCTGCGTGGTGAAAAGCGTTTTACAAGAGTTGTCTTTGTGGGGGTCAACGGAGTTGTAAAACGTAATATAAAGTCTTTGCTTGGGAAGGCTCCTTTTGCCTGCAATTTTATAAATGACTTTGAAAAAGCAAAGGAATGGCTGATTGGTGAAAATTGAAAGGAAGTGTTTGAATGCTGGAACATATGATTTTAGGGATTGTCTGTCAGCAGGATGCTACAGGATATGATATTAAAAAAATCATAGAAACAAAGATATGTATGTTTTACAAACCAAGCTTTGGAAGTTTGTATCCGGCGTTAAAGCGATTGGTGGAGAAGGAGTTTCTCGTCACTTATGAGAATATGCAAGGGGCAAGAAAAAAAATAGTATATCGGATTACGGTTAGGGGAAGAGAGTCTTTTACGGACTGGCTTTCAGTGCCTTTGGATATTAACGAGGGCGCAAAGAAGAATCTGGTTAAAATATATTTTTATGATTTATTATCCCCGCAGACCAGAAATGAGCGATTACTTCAGTATGAAAAGGATAGCATGCAATATTTGGAGAATCTGGAAAAACTGGAGAAGGAATTATATGAGAAGGTAGATAGGAAAAAGGATTACTACAAATTATCTACGTTGTTCTATGGTATAACAGTGGCGAAAACATCCATAGCGTGGTGCAGGGCAATACGGGAAAATATTGATTTGGAAACACTACTATAAATAATGGTTTAGGAGGTTTTAGATATGCAAAACGATAATACTACTCCAATGTCAGCGGGAGCATATGATAAGGAAATAAATAATACAATTCCGTATTATTCAGAGTTTTATAGCCAGACATTGGATGTGATTGAGCAGTGTGATTTTAAAACAATACATTGGTTGGACTTGGGGTGCGGTACAGGAAGTCTGGAAAAGTTAGCATTTCAAAAATTTGAGAATCCTCAGTTCGTGTTAGTTGATCCATCAGAGAAGATGCTGGAAAAGGCGAAAGAAAAATTGGAAGGATGTAATATTCAGTATATATGCGGTAATTCTGTTTCCATCGATTTTGATTCCGCTTTTGATGTTGTAACAGCCATTCAGTCTCATCATTATATGCATGAGGAGGAGCGTAAAAGAGCAACAGAAAACGTATATAAATCTCTGAAAAAAGGTGGTATCTATATCAGCTTTGAAAATGTAGTTCCAAAAGATTCAGACATAAAAGAAATGGAACTGCTTCGCTGGGGAAGATATCAACAAAGACACGGAAAAACACAGGCTGAAGCAAAGGCGCATAATGCAAGGTGTGGTGTTAACTATTTCCCGTTAACGGTGCCGGAACATATACAGTTGTTGAAGCAGACCGGGTTTCGGTATGTTCATGTATTTTGGTATAGCTATATGCAAATGGGGATTTACGGAGTGAAATAAAGAAAGTTGTGTGTTGAATCAGTATTTTTTTTCAACCTGTTGACAGGTCTGGTAGAATATGTTAATCTTTCATTAGACCGACGGTCGGTCTAATGAAAGGAGAGAAATGAAATGAATAAGAAAAAACAGAGATTAGGTTGGAATTATGTTATTGCAGCATACATAACATTTGCTGTAATGGTATTGGGGATTTGTGGAAGTGCCTCTTTGATATTTCATGCAAGTCCGCTTGTTATGAGAATTTTGTCCAATCTTTGCGCATGGTCGCCAACGATTGTTTTATTTGTTGGTTTTAAGAAATGGTGTCCGGAAAAGACAATTAAGGAGTTTTTTAAGGAAAGTTTTTCAGGAAAAATCAAAATTGGTTTCATTTTGGTAAGTATATTATCTACAGGTCTTGCTTTTCTTGTCGCAGCATATGCATATGCCTGCTTGAAAGGGATTTCTGTTGGCTCAATTTTTCGGAACGCAGGTTTTCCGATTGTTGTCAGCATTATTCTTTCTATGTTATCGGGGCCGACGGGCGAAGAGTGTGGATGGCGAGGTTATTTAAGACCCGTTTTTGAGAATAAATACGGATTTATAAAAGGAAATATTATTACCGGACTTGTATGGACATTTTGGCATACGGTTTTGTGGTTTGTAGACAGTGATTATACATCAGGATTGGAGATGCTTATCTATGTTCTTTCCAATGTTGTAGTTGTTACGGCAATCCACATGATTATGGCAGTGATTTTGGAAAAGGAAAATAATTTGATTTATGCAGTTCTTGTTCATTTGTTTTTCAATTTACCATACACATTCATTAATGTAGATATTATGTTCTATGTAATAATTATGGTTGTGTTTACAATAGAAGCAATTTGTTTTCTGGGTTATAGGAAATTGTCGAAATAGCCGAAGTCGTTTTGTTATGTGAGATAGTATGATTTGAATAAGCAGGAGAAAAAAGTCATGAAGCATAGATTTATTATGCATTATGGCTTTTTTTGTACTCTAATTTTATAGTTAACAGCTAGAAGACTGAAAAATATAGTTAAAATATCTATTGACAAAACGCATTACTAATAGTAATGTTACTAATAGCAATGCAAAAAGGAGCAGATAAGAATGGAAAATATTATTTTGAGTATTTTACTGATAAAAAGTATGACAATCTATGAAATGAGAGCATTCATCCAGAAAAATCTTAGTACGGTTTGCAGCGACAGTATGGGAAGTATTCAGAGCGCCTTAAAAAAGCTTTTGCAGATAAAGGATTATATAGAACAAATAAAAAATGATGTGATTCGGATGAATGTGGAACGAATTAGTCAAGAACCGGATTTGAAAAACCATCTGTTGGATATTTCGGGGGAAAGTACATTAGCGAATGTAGTACAAAACATTTTTGACTACCAGCTGTATGACCTCCATTATGGCTTAAAGAGGTTACAGGATGACATTATTTTTTATGAGGAGATTATAGAAAGAGAAGAAAATAAGGTATAATCACAAAAATCTTATGGGAGGTTAAAAGGCTGATGGAACATAAAATAGTGAAGTATTATGAATTGAATGATTTACAAAAAAAACAACTGATTGAAATATTTATAGAAGGATTCGGACATCTTATGACTTTTTCAAAAGATAAGTCTATCCTGCAAGAACTGTTTGGCAGTGCGATAAATGAAGAGTATGTGTATGCATATGTAGAAGAAAATAGGGTGCTTGGTTTTGTTGGGATTGCAACTAACAAGATTAGACCGATAAAGTTAAAGCAGGAAGTTTGTATAAAACTTTTTGGAAAAATGCAGGGTTCTATTATTTGTAAACAGATGAATGGGATTTTTCAAAGTAAAGTGGTAAAAGAAGATACCGATTTGTATATTGATTCTCTGGCCACATCAAAAGAGGCAAGAGGAAAAGGTATAGCAACGAAATTATTAACATATTGTTTTGATTTGCCTGAATATAAAAATTATTACATAGAAGTCTTATCAAAAAATATAAATGCAAAATCTCTGTATGAAAAGATTGGGTTTCGTATAGTGAAAAAGCAACCTATTTCATTTTTGTCTTTCTTGGGATTTGGCTATCCGATTAAGATGAAAAAACAGATTATTTAGAAAACAAAGCGAAAACAGGACGAGGAGCATAGAAAATGGAGAAAAAGAATAAGAATTATATAAAAATGACCGCAATCGTTGCAATTGTTGCAAACCTAAGTATCACTATCATAGAATTACTGGTTTTATTTCGTATTTTGCCATATGAGTTAATCGGGGGCGGACGTATGGGGAGTTATGAGAAGGCAGCTGTACTTGCCGTGTTCAGTATTCTCATACAGGTAGTTCTGGTGTATTGTACGGCAGTCGCAGCCAACATTCTTCCGCATAAAAAAATGCAAAAAATTGCCGGTGTAATACTCAGGGTATTTATTGTTTACTTTACAATAAATATTGCAATGAATCTTATGGGAAAGACATGGTTTGAAAGGGTATATGGCAGTCTTATTTGTCTGGTGCAGATTGTTTGCTTTTCCATTATTGTTCACAGGCGAAAGAGCGGAAAACAGTGTAAAGTTTGTAATAACGGATAAAGTTTCAATTAAATTGCAAAAAAAATGAGAGTAATCTCATTTTTAGTATTGACAAGCGGAAAACTCTCCCTTAAAATAAATGAGAATAGTCTCATTTATTTTAAGGGAGGTTTTTATGAATACAATAACAAAAAAATATTTAGTGAGTACGTTTTTGATTTCGTGGTTGTTATGGGGAAGTGTAGCAATTGCAGGAAAAGTTGGTGTGAAATTTCTTATGTTTGGCAGTCCGTTAGGAACCATTCTTTATGTATTGGGAGGGGTAATGCCGGCAATATGCGAGATTTTTCTTAAGAAGGCAAACAGTTCCAAGGAAGAATTTAAATGTTTTATGAAGAGTATTGTGAATCCAAAGCATTCTGTTTTGATGTATATATATGCAATTGGAGGCGCAATGGTTATTCAGGCAATTCCGGTATTCTTTGGACTGACGCCGGTAAAGCAGCCGCTTTATATAGGATTTCTTATGATTATACCTATGATTATTGGCGGTGGTTTAGAAGAAATAGGATGGAGAGGTTTGTTACAACCGGAATTGGAGAAGAAATATCCGCATATTATTGCAGCAGTCAGTGTGGGTATCATCTGGGCAGTATGGCATTTACCGTTATGGTTTATAGAAGGAACCAATCAGCAGAACATGAATTTTATGTGGTTTTGCATCAATGCGATTATGCTGTCGTTTTTTATTGGTTCCGTAACTTATGTATCCAAAAGTATTTTCATGGCGATTCTTGCTCATGCTTCGATTAATGCTTTCTGGGAAGTCATGGAAGCAACAAATGAAATTTTACCCTCGATTATTTTGCTGGTATTTGTTATTATTGTGACTATGGTGATTGATTTTTTTGCAGGCAGAAAAAATAACAACCATTGACAATTTTGGGAGGAGGAAGCGGATATGCCGAAGGTGACAGAAGCATACAAGCAGGAAAAGAGAAAATGGATTGTTCAGGCAGCATGGGAAATTATGGAGCAAAAACCACTTTACGAAATAAATATGCTGGAAGTGGTGAAAAAGGCAGGGCTGTCCAAAGGTGGGATTTATCTGTATTTCTCCGATATTGATGAGTTATTGATAGAAACCATTAATACCATTATGGCAAGTTATAGGGAACTGGATTTTTCGGTAAATTCGCCGGAAGAAGATGTAGAGGAAGGACTTAAGCGTATCTTTCGGCAATTGGGAGATTATATGGAAGAATGTCCGCCCATTATAGGAAAGATACGATCTGAGTTAGCAGTTTATTTGAGTGGTAATCCGCAAAAGATGGAAGCATTTTTAGCAAGGATAAGACTACAACAGACCGGTGCTGAATTTATGAAATTGGTGGCAGAATTTATCCAAAAAGGAATAGAGCAAAAAAGGTTTCGTAAGGATTTGGAAATGGATGTGATTATTACCAATATTATGGTGTATGTAGACGGCATGACGGATTATGTGACAAAGATGAGAGTATATCACGGACCGAAACTAAACTCTCCGGTGCGTACTTATTTTGAGCAATTCATACAAAGCCAGATTATACAGTGGAAATAGGAATATTGGGTTAATTACATATACTGTTAAATATGAAAATGTTTTGAAGATAAAACCGGCGAAAGAGGATATTTGTTGTCTTATTCTGAACTCGGATAAAAAATATGTGGGATACATTTCTTTGAACTGGATTAATGTCCGTGGCGGCTCAACCGGAATATATGTAGAAATAGCAGAAGAACATCGGCGGAAAGGGTATGGAACGTCGGCGATGGAGATAATGCTGGAATATGCATTCAATGAAATGCGACTTCATAAAGTGCAGGCAGCATCGAAGGCAAATGCAGTTGGAAATGAACCATTTCTTTATCATTTAGGTTTCACATACGAGGCATATCGCAGCAATATGTTCATAGAAGACGGAGTGGCGGTAGCAGAAGACTATTATGGAATGACTGAGGCGGAATATCGTGACGGAGGACGCGTAAACAGGAAACAGAAAAAAGTTCCTGAAGATTATAAAACGCCTATATGGAGTGATTTAATTTTTGATAGTGCTATCTGCAGAATGTATGATGACGAAGTGAAAATGCCGGGATTTACAGAGGTGGTGGATGATTTCGCCCTTGCACATGTAAACTATGGTATGGAAGATAATCGTCTCGAATTTGCTATTGAGGAAAAGGGTGAATATATGGGGTGCGTAAACCTTTGTGGGATTGACAGGAAAAATCACAGAACAAGCGCAAGTATTTATCTGACTCCGGAAAGCCGGGGGAAAGGAATCGGAGGCAGAGCTTTACAATTTGCATATTCTTTTGCAGCAAAAGAGTTAGATTGTACCTCGTTCTTTACGTGCGTATCCTTGGGGAATATGGCATCTGCACGTATGATGTATAAACTCGGGATGGAAATGACGGGAGTACAAAGAGAAGCTACCTTTGTAGGTGGTCAATATGTAGACACATTGTTTTTTGAAGGAAGAAATAAATAGGGACTACTATGGTGTAGAAAAGAGTGTGCGTCTGCTTTTAAATTAACATTTGTTTCTCTGTTTTGGTGTTGTTGTAATACTTGACTAAATCCGCTATACTAAGAATATTACTTTGTATCGTAGATTCGTGTAATAAAGGCGGTAGGCAGCAGGAGGTAGTTATGGCGAGGACTGTGGCGATTGGTATACAGGATTTTGGGGATTTGATTAGAAAGAAATGTTTTTATGTGGATAAAACAAATTTTATTAAAGAGTGGTGGGAAGGGCAGGACAGCGTAACACTAATCAGCCGACCGCGCCGTTTTGGAAAGACGCTGAATATGAGCATGCTGGAGCAGTTTTTTTCAATTGATTATGCAGACTGTGGAGAAGTGTTTGAAGGTCTTTCTATCTGGAAAGATGAGAAATACAGAAAAATACAGGGGACATATCCGGTCATCAGTTTGTCCTTTGCCAATGTAAAGGAAACGAATTATAGAAGCGCAAGAGATAAAATATGCCAGCTTTTAACAAATTTATATGCGAAATTTTCATTCCTAAGAGACAGCGAATTTTTGACAGAAAAAGATAGAGAATATTTTGACCGAATATCCTTTGATATGAGCGACAATGATGCAACTCTTGCAGTATATCAATTGTCGGATTACCTGTATCGCTATTATGGAAAAAAAGTTATTATTTTGTTGGATGAGTATGATACGCCGATGCAGGAGGCCTATGTTAATGGATTTTGGAAGGAGTTTGTCGCTTTTACCAGAAACATATTCAACTCCACATTCAAGACGAATCCGTGGCTGGAACGTGGATTGATGACCGGTATTACAAGAGTAAGTAAGGAATCGGTTTTTTCGGATTTGAATAATTTGGAAGTGATAACTACAACTTCCGATAAATATTCGACTGCATTTGGGTTTACGGAAGAAGAGGTATTCGCAGCATTAGATGAGTGTGGGCTTAGCGCAGAAAAGGAGAAGGTGAAGCAATGGTATGACGGTTTTATTTTTGGCAGCCATAAGGATATTTATAATCCGTGGTCTATCTTAAACTTCTTGGATAAAGGAAAAATTACGACTTACTGGGCTAATACAAGTTCTAATAGTCTGGTAGGAAAACTCCTTCGGGAGGGAAACCGTAAGATAAAAGAACGGTTTGAGATGCTGTTGCGTGGAGAAATCATAGAGTCGGTCATTGACGAACAGATTGTATACAGCCAACTTGACGGAAATGAAAAGGCAGTGTGGAGTCTTTTGTTGGCAAGTGGATATTTAAAGGTGCTTTCCTATGAAACTTATAGGGATATTCAGGATGGGATGCTCCCCAAATATCAGCTGGCTCTTACTAATTTGGAAGTAAAGCTGATGTTTCAGGATATGGTACATGACTGGTTTTCAATAGTGGAAGAAGATTATAATGACTTTATTAGTGCTATGCTTCAGGATGATATAGATGCAATGAATGAATATATGAATCGTGTGGCACAGAGTATATTCAGTTATTTTGATACCGGAAACCGCCCTTCAGGTGATGAGCCGGAACGTTTTTACCATGGGTTTGTACTTGGACTGCTTGTGGATTTGAAAAATAAATATATCATTACATCAAACAGAGAAAGTGGATTTGGCAGATACGATGTTGTGCTAAAGCCTAGAAATCCAAAAGAAGATTATGCATTTATTTTAGAGTTTAAGGTATTAAATTCCAGACGAGAAGGAAATCTGGAAGATACTGTAGCTGCAGCACTTCGCCAGATAGAGGAGAAGCGGTATGCAGCAGAGTTGATTGCTCACGGTATAGAAAAAGAGCATATTCGAAGTTACGGATTTGCTTTTGAAGGAAAGAATGTATTAATTGGAAAAAGATAAAAAATCGGGAGGGTATATGAAAACAATTGAGACAGAGAGACTGACATTAAGAAATTTTGAAGATAGTGACTATGATGATTTGTTTGAATTTTTATCCCAAAGAAAAGAGGATGAATTTGAAGCATATCCGGATATCACATACGAAAATGGACGCAATCATATGGAATACAGGGTTCATAATGATGAGTTTTTTGCGATTCAATTAAAGGAAACAGGGAAGGTTATCGGGAATGTATATTTCGGTAATCGTGATTTTGAAGCCAAGGAACTTGGATATATCGTAAATAAAGATTATCAACGTAAAGGATATGCAAGAGAGGCGATTACAGAAGTTCTGAAAGCGGCATTCAAGGCTGGTGTACATAGAGTATATGCGGAATGCGACCCTAGAAATGAGTGCTCGTGGAAACTTCTGGAAAACCTGAATTTTGAAAGAGAAGCTTTGTTTAAACAGAATGTTTATTTCAGAAAAGATGAGAACGGTCAACCTGTTTGGCAGGATACATATGTATATAGTTTATTAGAAAAGTGAAAAGGGGAGCACAAATGGACAGATACCTCAATATAAAAAATAATTTACTGGAACTTGCAAAAAAAGATGAGAATATTAAGGCAATTGTTCTGATTGGTTCGTCAACCAGAGATACGGTGAAAGCAGATGAGTATTCTGATATAGATGTAGTTATTGTAACAAATGATACAGAAGGATGGCTATATGGGGATGAGCCTGAGAAGCTTGGAAAAGTAAAAATATCTTTTGTGGAACCGACACTTGGTGGCGGAAAGGAAAGAAGAATATTATATGATGGTTCTTTGGATGTGGATGCGATTATATTTACACCGACTCAGTTTGAAACGGCAATTAAAGAAGGTGTGGCAAGCTGGGTTATGAACAGAGGATATGTGGTAATGTATGATTTGATGGGATTTACGGAATTGCTTGAAAAGAACGTGTCTCATGAAATACCACAGGCAGATTTACCGGAATCCGAGTTTTCCAATATGGTAAATGATTTCTTTTTTCATACCGTCTGGGCATCCAAAAAGATACTTCGCGGAGAATTGTGGTCAGCGAAAATGTGTATTGACGCTTACTTGAAAAACTATCTTCGCAAAATTATAGAGGTGTATTCCGTATCAAAACATCATGTAGATGTATGGCATGATGGCAGATTCCTTGACCGATGGGCGGAACAGGATATTTTATCTGAACTGGAAAAGTGCTTTGCTCATTACAATAAAGAGGATATGGTAGCGGCATTATTTGCTACAGCAGAGTTATTCGGGAGACTTGCAAAGCAGTTCTCAGAGATGAAGGGCTATAGTTATCCGACAGAAGCAGAGAAGTATGCTATGTTGCTTTTAATCGATTATTTTCCGGCAGAAAGAGGTAAATGAGAATGCAGTATGGGATGCCAACATTAATTGAGAATAAAACGTTAACGGATAATATTAAGCTTTGCAAAGAATTAGGGCTGAGTTTTATTGAACTGAATATGAATTTCCCGGAATATCAAATTGATAAACTGGAAGAGATAACAGATTTTTACAAGGCTGCAGATGATGCGGGGCTCTATTACACAATTCATTTAGATGAAAACCTGAATATTGCAGATTTTAATCCTTTGGTAAGGAATGCATATCTTGAGACAACGAGAAGAACGATTGAGGCAGCAAAAAAGTTTGTGGAATTAAAGAATAAATATGGTGTACTGAATCAACCATTGACAATCAATATGCATATGCACCACGGTATTTTTATCACGCTTCCGGACCGAAAGGTTCAGATGTATGACAGAGACTTTGCGATTTACATGGATTATTTTCGGATTTTCAGAGAGTCCTGTGAGATGTGGATTGGGGATTCGGATATTAAAATTGCAATAGAAAATACGGATGGATTTCTGGCATATGAGAGAAAAGCCATTGATTTTTTGCTCGCTTCTCCGTGTTTTGTGTTGACTTGGGATATCGGTCATTCCAAGGCAACCAAAGAAAAAGATGTTCCTTTTATCTTAGAAAGAAAAGAAAAACTGAAACATTTTCATATTCATGATGGAAGTGAGAATCCGCCTAAGAATCATCTGGCATTAGGCGATGGAGAGATTGACTTGGCAGACCGTTTAAAGAAAGCAAAGGCTTGCAACGGAAGATGCGTACTTGAAACGAAGACGATTGAAGCACTTCGCAAATCTGTCAAATGGATTGTGCAGGAAGGATATTATGAACAGAGTTAGTTTGAGAAAATTGAAGGATTGCGATATAAGCATGATTGAAAAATGGATGTATAAGGAGCATGTCGCAAAATGGTATACGGAGCCTATAGATTGGTTGCATGAAATAATGAATAGGGATACGGAATACAATTGGATTAAACATTTTATTGTAGAAGCAGAGGGAGTGCCGATTGGATTCTGTCAATATTATGATTATGCATGCAGTGAAGAAACGTGGCATGGTAGTATGGATGTGCAAAGTACATACAGTATTGATTATTTGATAGGTGAAACAGATTACTTGGGACGAGGAATGGGGACAAGCATTGTATTGAATTTAGTAAATGAAATTCAAAATAATGCTGCTGCAAAGAAAATAATTGTGCAACCTGAACCTGAAAATAAAGCTTCCAGAAATACTTTATTGTCAGCAGGATTTCTCTATAATGCGGAGAATGATGTTTATTATAAAGAAATTGCTTAGCCGGTTTTCGTTTTGGAAGAAAATCCACAATGGAGTGAAAGTGATAAATTCAATCAGATGGTGATAGATTTAGTGAAATAAGTAAAAAACGGGCGTTGACACGAATAGTGTCAGCGCTTTTTCTATGTGGTGACGAATCGTTTCTTGTTCTTTGGGGTTAAAAATCAGATACTAAAGCCGTGGCCACCGCAAGAAACAATTTACGGAAAATGATGTAAGGAAAGGATAGTTTTTATGGATTACGTTATGGAAACCCAAAATCTGACTAAGCGATATCAGTCGGCTACGGTAGTAGATCATGTCAATCTGCATGTGCCGAAAGGAAAGATTTATGGTTTGCTTGGAAGGAACGGAGCAGGAAAAACAACAATTATGAAAATGATGTTACAGCTTGTACGTCCGACAGAAGGAACGATTCGCCTGTTTGGTGCGGGATATCGGGAGCATATGTCAGACACTTATCACAAGATTGGCTCAATGATAGAAACACCCGGTTTTTACACAAATCTGACGGGACAGGAGAATCTGGAGATACTGGCAATGCTTCAAGGAAAGATTTCCAAGGAGGCAGTAAGAGATGCACTTGCGATTGTCGGATTGGATAAAGAGAAAAAGAAGCCGTTTGCTGATTATTCTTTGGGAATGAAGCAGCGGCTTGGTATTGCGGCTGCAATTATGCACGAGCCGGAATTATTGATATTGGATGAACCGATTAATGGGCTTGACCCGATTGGAATATCGGAAATTCGTCAGTTTTTGTGTGAACTGAGCCATACAAAAGGAATAACTGTTTTTATTTCAAGCCATGTACTGAGTGAGATTGAACAGATTGCAGATATGATTGGTGTTATGAATGAAGGACGTTTGGTAGAGGAAGTGAACATGGAGGAACTTCACAAGAGAAAGCGTAAATACATCAGATTTACAGTTTCTGACAATATTGCAGCATCTGCATTACTGAAGAAACATTACGGAATTATGGATTATGAAACAGAGGATAACATAATAAAGATATATGATGATACTGTAAATGTGGGGAAATATAATCAATTATTGGTAGAAAACGGATTGATGGTAACCGGTATCAACGCATGCGAAGAGAATCTGGAGGATTATTTTTCTGAATTAATAGGAGGTGGCGGTATTGCTTAAAATAATATATTGCGAATTATATAAACTTAGACATTCTAAAATGATACCCATAAGTATTCTGGGGGCGGTGTCTGTTCCGTTTATGATGTTTGTGGAAGTCTTACAGATGCATGCGGAGCATCCGGAACAGATAATTCGGTTAAGTGCGGTTTATGAGGATAGTATTCTTTATATGCTGCTATTGGCTAATATGATGGTATCTGTGGCAATTGCTTCCTATCTGTTCAGCAGGGAATATGCGGAAAATACATGGAAGACAATTTTGCCAATCCCCATCTCAAGAAGCAAGATAATAGGGGGGAAATTCTGCACGTTGTTTCTATGGGACTTATTTCTTACTCTTGTGTCATGGGCATGCATTCTGCTTTTCTCAGGCATCTGCCATGTGACCTTTGGCATGGCAGAGTATGGTCTGATTACTGCAGTAAAATGGCTGCCGGATTTTTTCCTGCTTAATGTCATTATGTTTATAACAACTTCACCCTTTGTTTATATTGCACAGAAAACAAAGGGATTTGTTGCACCCATGATTGCTTCTGCAGTGATTGTGCTGGGAAGTGCTGCACTTAGTAATCAGAAATGGGGAGCTTTATATCCATGGACTGCAGGGGTTTTATTGTTGGATGGGCGTGTGGAAAGCACGGGATATCCTGTTTGGTTATCTATTGTGATTATACTGCTGGTATCCGGAATCGGTTTTTTGCTGCCGTTTATTCGTTTTATAAAGGAAGATTTGAAATAGTGAGAGAATAATTTTTTTACTTTATGGGGAGGTAGGAGAAAATCAAAATCTTCTCGCTTCTCTCTTTTGTGAAAAGGAATTGACGCACAGTCTTTCTCTATGTTACAATCCAACCAAAGCATAACGATTCAAGTATACTTATCCTAATACTGTTATTATCATGAAAAACATATGAGCAGTATTTCTTTAAAGGCTGACAGTGAGTAATCCTGAAAGGAACTTCGCTTCTTAAAAAAGAAAATTTCTGGAATCCATGCTTTAAATTCACACTTATTACAACTAAAAAGCGGGAGAACAGAAACGGGTAGTTTGGAAGCTGTCGTTTCTATATAGGGCTGTATTGCATTTGGCATAGAAGCACGATGGATTGTGGTTCGGAAAAGTTCTCCCATATGAAAAGGAGGAAAACTATGAACACAAAAAGAAACCAGAAGGATACCGTATACCGGATGCTTTTCCGAAAGCCGGAAAATGCACTGTCCCTGTATAACGGTTTAAACGGAACCGATTACAAGGATGTTTCCAAGTTGGAGTTTAATACACTGGAAAATGCGATTTACATGGGAATGAAAAATGACTTGTCATTTCTAATAATGGAACAGATGAACCTGTATGAACAGCAGGCAACCTACAATCCGAATCTGCCTCTTCGGGATTTGCTTTATGTGGCGGATTTGTTGCAGGTATATGCAAAGGATAAAACCCTTTACAGTTCCAGACAATTGCAGGTTCCCACACCTCGGTTCGTAGTCTTTTACAACGGAGTGGAAGAAAAGCCAGAACATATGGAGCTGAAGTTGTCGGATGCGTATGAGGTGCCTCTTCCCAAGCCGGAGTTGGAATTGACAGTACAGGTACTGAACATTAACCCGGGGATGAATGAGAAACTGAAAGAAAAGTGCATGGTATTAAAGGAATATGTGACCTATGTGGAAACAATACGAAGTTATGCTAAGTCCATGCCGCTAAAGGAAGCAGTGGAACAGGCAGTAGAAGATTGTATCGAAAACAACGTATTAAGAGAGTTTCTGCGAAAGCAGAGAGCGGAGGTTGTGAAGATGAGCATTTATGAATATGATGAAGAACGGGAAATGAGGCTGATAAGAGAAGACGAACGGGAAATTGGACGGGAAGAGGAACGAAAAAATACAGAGGCAGAGAAACGAAGAGCAGAAGCTGAGCGGAAAGAAAAAGAACAGGAAAAAGAAAATGCTATAAAATCGATTGTCTCTCTCTGCAAAGAATTCGGTACTACAAAAGAAAAGGCAATAGAAAAACTTATGGAAAAATGTAGCATTGGCAGAGAACGCGCAGAAGAAAAGGTAGAAAATTACTGGAAATAAGAAGATAAATGTAAATTTTAATCGAAAGAAAACAGTTAGGGAGAAGCGGAAGGAAATCAAAAAAAATTTATTAAAGGAAATCAAAAAAATAATTTATTAATTGCATCTTGTAACTCAGAATGCTATAATATGTTGCAAGAGTTTTAAAAACAAAGTTCATTAAAGTAGAAAAAGAAAAGGCAATGAAAAGAAGGAGTACATACCGCGGACAGTGCAGAGAAAAGATGGCTGGTGAAAATCTTTCTGAAAGCAGTATGGAAGCAGTCTTGGAGCCTTGACCCGAACCGCCGGCTGTTGTGTAAGCAGATGTGCGTAAGTAGACGTCAACGTAATCCTGCGTTAAAGGAAACACTATCAGGTATTTTCAAACCGGTAGTAGTGAGTGCAGATTTTTCTGAATTTAGGTGGTACCACGGATAACTATTCGCCCTAATCGCAATTGCGGTTAGGGCTTATTTTTTTATTTTGAAATCAGATAGCGGAAGCAAAGTCCGCAGAAGTGGAGGAAATGATTATGAAAATGTATGAAAAATCAAGAAAACTAGACAACGTTTGTTATGATATCAGAGGGCCGGTCATGGACGAAGCCAATAGAATGATTGCGCAGGGAATGGAAATTTTGAAATTGAATATCGGTAATCCGGCACCCTTTGGTTTCAGGACTTCCGACAGACTGATTCAACAGATGATGGATAATCTGACGAATACGGAAGGGTATTCCGATTCAAAAGGTCTGTTGAAAGCAAGAGAAGCTATTGTGAAATATTGTAGAAAAAAAGGAATAGAGAAGGTAACGGAGAATGATGTTTATACAGGAAACGGAGTCAGCGAACTGATTACTCTGTCCATGCAGGGACTTTTGGATTATGGGGATGAGGTTCTGGTACCGTCGCCGGATTATCCGCTTTGGACTGCATCGGTAACGCTTGCAGGTGGAACGGCTGTCCATTATGTTTGCGATGAAAAGTCCGACTGGTATCCTGACATTGAGGATATGCGGAAAAAAATTACAGATAAAACAAAGGGAATTGTTGTCATTAATCCCAATAATCCTACAGGTGCACTGTATCCGAAGGATGTTTTGGAGCAGATTGTAGAACTGGCAAGAGAGCATGAACTGATTTTGTTTGCAGATGAAATTTATGACAGACTTGTTATGGATGGCGCAGAACATACGGCATTAGCTTCTTTGGCACCGGATTTGCTGACGGTCAGCTTCAATGGTATGTCGAAATCTCATCTGATTGCAGGCTATCGTTGCGGTTGGATGTGCCTGTGTGGTAATAAAGAGCATGTGAAAGGCTATGTGGAAGGAATTAATTTATTATCTTCCATGCGTCTGTGTTCCAATGTTCCGGCACAGTCGATTATTGATCTGGTGTTAGAAGATGAGGAACTGACAAAATCCTTGCTTGTACCGGGTGGTCGAATTTATGAGCAGAGAGAATATATTTACAAGGCATTGAACGATATTCCGGGGGTAAGTGCGGTAAAACCGAAAGCTGCTTTTTATATTTTCCCGAAGTTGGATAAAGAAAAATTCAATTTGAAGGATGACGAAAAGCTGGTATTGGATTTCTTAAAGGAGAAGAAAGTGTTATTGACTCACGGCGGCGGTTTCCACTGGGAGGAACCCGACCATTTCAGGGTAGTATATCTGCCGGAGGTGGAAGTGCTGAAAAAGGCTGTAACGGGATTGAGAGAGTTTTTGGAAAATTACAGACAGTAGAAGTGAGTGTGAGAAGAGACAGTGTTGTGTATGGGGTTAGCACTGTTTCTTGGTTATCTCATGCCCTTGCGTGCCATGGTATATGATGCCGGTGAATATGAGAACCAGGTAGCAAGGTTTCGAAAGAAAATTCGAAAGCAAAAAGGTATCAGCAGAGCAGAGTTTTTATCCGGATTCGGAAGGGAATGCAGACTGTTGCCCTGCATTACACTTGTTTTGTACTATGGCAACAACTGGGATGGAGGTCAGACACTGCATAGCATTTTGGATTTTACTGATATTCCGGAGCCGTTAAGAAAGATGGTTGGTGATTATCATATCAATTTACTGGATATCAAGCAGTTGCGGGATACTTCGGTATATAAGACGGATTTAAAGCAGGTATTTGATTTTATACGCTTTTCGGAGGACAAGGAGAAACTTTGGAAACTGGTGGAGAACGACAGTTCCTATCAACAGATGGACGAGGACGCGTATGATGTGGCAATCAGTTTTACAAAATCGGAAAAATTAATAGATAAACAGCAGTTCACAGAAGGAGGCAGGGTGAATATGTGCAGAGCATTGGTAGAGTTAAAGGAAGAGGGAATTCAAACCGGAATTCAAACAGGTATCCGTGAAGGGATACAAGGGGCAGTTGCGATTATGAGGGAATTGAATTTGCCATTGGATATGATTGCGGAAAAAGTGAAGAAGCAGTATGATCTTACGGATGAACAGACAAAAGAGTATCTTGGGGAAGAAAAATAAATTTCTCTTTTCTTAATAATTCTTGAGATATTGTGCGATTTGCATGCTCTATAAAGGAATCTCAACAAGCACTCTTGCTCCCTGTGTCGTTTTTTCGTTTTCAAGGGTCAGGGTTCCGCCGTGCTGCCTCACAATGGTATCGACAATATACAGTCCCATACCATAGTGAGGGGACGAGGTTCTGCTTTCATCATCCATAAAAAACTGCTCTTTTGCATGGAGAAGAGCTTGTTTGGAAAAGCCGCAGCCTGTATCGGAGATAAGAAACAGAAAGCAGTTATTCTTTTCGGTAAAGGAAAAGCTTACAGTACCTCCTACGGGAGTATGCTCACAGGCATTTGCGCACAGATTCAGAAGCGCTCGCGTAAGCAAAACAGGCTCAAGGGAAAAATTTTTACTCTCATATGCGGTATTCCAAAGGAGTGTCAGTTTGTACATATCACATAACCCCTGCATTTGTTTTCGGACTTCGGATAAGAATAAAGCAATTTCCACATTTTGCTTTTGAATTAACGGAATTGCTTCAGATTTTGTAACCTCAATCAATGTTTTTACATAGTCCTGCATTTGCAGGGCATTTTTTTCAATAAATTCCGTATATTCCTGCTGCTCAACGGTGAGAACGGTTTCGCCTAAAAGTTCAGCATTTCCGCGAATGAGAGTCAAAGGGGTTTTCAGGTCATGGGCAAGTGCCGACATCTGGGCATTTTTTGCCTGTTCCAACTGCCATTGGGATTCCAAAGAATTTTTTAAAGCATTTTTCATATCATCCATGGCAAGTAAAATTGTATTGATTTCCCGAATTTTGCCGGATTCGATTGAAAAATCCAGTTTCTGATTTTTGATTTTATCGGTAGCAGCGAGCAGAGGAGCCAGTTGTTTTCGGAGCGCTCTGCCAAAACGGAATGCGGTAAAAAGCACAAGCAGTAAAATGAAAAAAATACTGCAAAAAAAGAGAAGATTCTGCGGTAACGGTAAGGTCTTCCGTAAAGCTTGTGAGGTGTACTGGGGAGTAATCTGATATCTTAAAACACAATATTCCGTATCCCGTTTCACTACTCTGTAATAATTTCCGTGTATATCCGATAAAGTGCCATTTATGGCAGCTTTTGCAGCTTCTGCTTCATCTGCTCCGATAGTACCTTCCGTCATGTTACCGATAGAATTTCCGTTTCTTTCAAAAATGGCATAGTGGCACAGGGAGGGAATCAAATCAGCATGAAAGTTTTCTGCATCACGGATTAGTGAGGCAGCTTCTGAAGCCTGTCTTTCCGCATAATTTGCAGGATAAATTATTCCACGGCTGCACAGTACATTAAATAACAGAAAGGTGCTGCCTAAAATGACAATGACACCGAGAAAGAGATAAAGAAAATATTTCAGATAAAATAAGCTCAAAGGTATTTTTTTTTCATGTTTTATTTTTCCCATTTATATCCTATCCCCCAAACTGTTTTAATCGGTTCATATTGGTAGGGCTCTAATTTCAGCCGAATATTCTTGATATGTGTAGAAATGGTTGCTTCATTGCTTTCCCCGTCAAAACCAAAGACCTTTTCATAAATTTGTTCTCTGGAAAACACCTGTCCGGCATTTCGTGCCAAAAGCTCGCAAATACGATATTCGCTTTTGGTCAGAGGAATGGCGGTTTCGTTTACGATTAGCTGTCCTGCCGAAAGATTAAAGCAGGCATTTTCAAATGCAAGGCGACAGGTATGTTCACGATGTTCTCTGCGCAGATGCGCGGCAACCCGGGCACGAAGCTCGGCGGCACCGAAGGGTTTGCATATATAGTCATCGGCTCCGATACCAAGACCGTATACCAGACTGTCTTCCTCCTGCTTTGCCGAAAGAAAAATGACAGGGCAGTCTACCCGGTTACGGATTTCCTTTAAAAAGGTAAAGCCGTCCGTGTGGGGCATCATGATGTCAAGTAAAATCAAATCAAAAGAAGACAGACGGTTTGTGTCAACAGCAGAAGGATTCTCTACGGTTGTCACTATATGACCGTCTTTTTCCAGTATTTTTTTCAACATAATTAAGAGAGAAGGTTCATCATCAACAGCAAGGATATTTGCCATAATTTCCTCCTTATATTATTGTTACATTCGGAAAGTAAAAGGGTATTCCCATATAATGCAAATTATACAGTTTAGTGCGGGAAAGGTAAAGAATGGAACAGCTTTTTACTATTCTTTTCCTTTTCGTCCCTCAAAGTGTCGGATAAAAATAAAATATTCGGCTAGGGCAGCAAGGGTAATCATGCAGCAAACAGGCAGTGCTGCCGGAAAAACTGATGTTTGCGGACGCGAAGCGGTTTTGTACAGCAGTAAGTGGGAAACAAGTCTTGCGCCCCATGAGGGAGGCAGAAACAGCCAGAGTCTGTCACCTAAACCGGTCAGCATCAGTGCGGAAAGAAGACTTTCCATGATTCCCAGTCCTGCGGAGAGTCCGCCGGAAAATCGCACTGCCAGAAGGAAATGGACAAGGTACAAAAACATGCTGCTGCTCCAAAGTAAAAGAGGGGCAAAAAGGTAAATGGTGCAGGGCAACCCGTCTGAACCGTAAAGGAAAGCATAACCGCCGCCAAATAATAACGTGGCAAGGAACAGGGAAAATCCGCAGGAAAGAAATAAAAGAAGCAGCTTGCTCCCAAAGGCGGCAGTTTTGTCAGGAAGAGAGAGCAGTCCGAAGAAGCCTCCGGCTTCTGCTTCCTGTTCGGCAACTGTTGCGCAAAATAAGCCAATCAGGAAGGGAAGCCCAATGCCGAGTATCTGGAAATAGGCACTGATTTTCGTGACAGTATCCCAACCGGAAAAGGAATAGTAAGCAAGAAAAATTCCGGCAATGGCAATTGGTATAAAAAGGTGTGCTTTACGAATGGGAAGTCGCTTTGTTTTTTGAAAATCCGCGTATAAAAAAAGAAAAAACTGTTTCATGAAGTCTCCTTTCTTTTCAAATAAATATCAGCAAGCAGCGTAGTAAAGATAAACCATACTAAGGAAAGCAGAAGCCCGGACAGATATACGGACGGGTCTGCAAGGGGATTGTTGTCGGGTACGGGCAGTCCGTTTGGCTGAATATGAAGCAACGGACACATCAGCCTGCCGGGAAAGGCAGCGGGATACAGCCACCAAAAACGCTCCGGTGCGAAGAGAACAATTCCCAGTTCTGATAAAAGAATGCCTGAGAAGACACAGACAAACATACCAAAACGGTCGCTAAGTAAAAATAACAGCGGAATTTCCCATATAAAGGTTATGGTTAAAATCAGAGCCCCTAAAAATCCGCTCATGAGAGAAATGGTTGTGCCGAACAGGAATCCCAATATGCCCGCCCCCAAAAACAGAATCAGATTAGAAAAAAGCAGACAACAGGCACAGTAAAGCAATTTACCGAAAAAGATTCTTCTTGTCGGGGAAGAAAGGGAAACTACATGATAATATTTTATTTTTTTATCCTTTTTTATTTGCAGATAACAAAGAAGAGACAGCATACCGGGAAGCATGGTGCTGTACCACCAGTTCCAGGCTCCTGAAGGCAGGGCATCTGCTATGTCACCTGTCAAAACAAGCGCGATAAGCAGAGTAAGTGCGGGAGCAATAATCGGAAGAAATTTTACAAAGGTACGCTTGAATTTTAAATGTTCTGCATAAAGCAGCCGGAGTATCGGGAGTCTTGATTCTGTCATGAAAAATCACCGCCTTTTTTGTTTTCTTTTACAATTTGCATAAATAACTGTTCCAAATCTTCATTAGGGTCCAGTTTCCCCTGAAAGCCAAGAACACCGCCCGCAAGTATGCCGATATGGTCTGCGGTCTGCTGCACTTCGGTAAGAATGTGACTGGATAAAATTACAGTAATCCCTTCCTTGGGGAAGGAACGAATCAATTCCCGAAGTTCTTCTATTCCTAACGGGTCCAGTCCGTTTGTTGGCTCGTCAAGGATGAGCAGTCGGGGGTGGTTTAACAGAGCAAGAGCAATGCCGAGGCGCTGTTTCATACCAAGGGAGAACTGACCGGATTTTTTCTTCCCGGTATGGTCCAAGTGAACAAGACGAAGGACTTCTTCTATACGATTTCTTTCTTTTAAGCCCAGAAGTGTGGCGCGGACTTTCAAATTTTCATAGGCGGTCAGATTCTCATAAAGAGGTGGTGTCTCAATCAAGGCACCAATCTGAGCAAGGTCTGCCCTATGAAACGGGTGGGAGTCGAACGCTATCGCACCGGAGGAAGGCTTTAATATACCGGTTACCATTTTGAGGATAGTAGATTTTCCGGCACCGTTCGGGCCGAGCAGTCCGTACACCGTATTTTCTTCAATGGTCAGAGAAACTTTATTTACCGCAGTCTGTTTCCCAAAGGTTTTGCAAAGATTGGTTGTTTTTAATATTGCACTCATATTTTGTCCTTTCTTTTTGATATAAGATTGTTATAAGAGGAAGATAACAGAGAAATTTAAAGATTGTATAAAGATTTTATGTTACAGTATTCTTTTTTTCTTTTTACTCTTATATATAAAGTCCGTTTTTTTGGACACTTAGTAAGGTATTATTAGTTTAGCAGTTGAGGGAACAAGAAAGATGACCTTGACAAAAACGAACAAATGTTTTATTGTATTTACACAAACAAGAACAGATGTTCTCATAAAACAAAGAGAAAGAAGGATGGAATTATGAGAAAAAGTTTTTGGACAGCGGCAGTTCTGCTGATTGTTATTACCGTATTTTTCATGGGAGAAACGGTGGAAAGTCAGGCAAAATCAAAATTGAAAGCGGAAAGCAGCATTTATCATGAAATGGAAAAGGAATATTTGAAAAACACACGAACAATCTTGAAAGAAAAGGGCTACGAAAACAGTGGAATAAACATGACCAAAACCATTGATGAAGAAGGCAACCGAACCTATACGGTAAAAATTCATAATAGTAAAATAAATGCGCTGGGGGAGGCAGAGAAAGAAAGTCTTCTTGAATGCCTTAAGAGTCTGCAATTTGCCGACGAAGAGTGTGGATTTTACCATGAATTTCTTGTCGTTTCAAACGAATAGGAGAATGACAAATTTTCAGTTTTGGATTATAATCATAAGCAGTATGAGTGGGTGAAACCAAGGACTTTTTACAGAAAGGACAGAGCAAAAATAATGCGCGAGAATCCAAAACCACAGGAAATATACAGACATTTTAAAGGAAATTTCTATCAGATTGTTACTTTAGCAAAGCATTCGGAAAGCGGAGAAACACTTGTTATCTATCAGGCACTTTACGGAAACTGTCCGGTTTATGCAAGACCGCTTGCGGAATTTATGAGTGAGACAGACAAGAAGAAATATCCGCAGACTTTGCAGCATTACCGTTTTGAAAAGGTTGCAGGAATGGGAGAGACCGGAATGGATATACAATCAGAAAATTGTACAGAAACCGGTAATGTCCGGATAATATCGGAAGAACAGGAACTGAATATAGACCCGTTAGTAATGGAATTTCTGGACGCAGACAGTTATGAGCAAAAGCTGAATATTTTAGCCGCACTGCATTGCAGAATTACGAATGAGATGATTGATACAATGGCAGCCGCATCGGATATTGAAATCAATGCCGGAGATGTGGAGGAGCGATATGAAGCATTAAAAAACTGTATGCTGACATTAGAAAAGTATGAGTGTAACCGCCTCAGATAATGTCATGCGGTAAGTCATAGTCTTTCCGTTACTGACCAAAAGAAATGCGAATAAGCAGAAACTGTGGAAGTGAGGAAAGGTTATGGGAACAGGGTTGGAAAACAAAATTGTAGTCGGTATTTCTTCAAGAGCATTGTTTGATCTTACAAAGGAGAACAGAATTTTTGAAGAACAGGGTGTCGATAGTTATTGTGCCTATCAGGTAGCTCATGAAAATGAGATTTTAAAGCCGGGCGTAGGTTTTTCGCTTGTCAAGGCTCTTTTGGAATTGAATAAGCTGCAGGAGGGAACAGAGAGGGTAGAAGTGATTATTATGTCCAGAAACAGCCCGGACACTTCTCTCAGAATATTTAATGCAATCAGACATTATCGGCTTGGCATTACTCGGTCTGTGCTTACAAGCGGTTCTTCGCTTGCTCCTTATTTAAAAGCCTTCAAAACGGATTTGTTTCTTTCCATGTGTGAGGAAGATGTTCAGGCGGCAGTGGATGCGGGAATAGCAGCGGGAATTCTTTGCGGGAATACAGCCGGAAAATCCGGAGAAAGCTGGGAAGTGGCAGACAGTGGGGAAAAGGGACCAATCAAAATTGCTTTTGATGCTGACTCCGTAATTTTTTCTGACGAGGCCGAGCGTATATTTCAAAGGAATGGGCTTCATGCTTTTGAAGAAAATGAACGTGTAAACGCAAGAAAACCGCTTATGGAAGGACCTTTTGCCAATCTGGTAAAAGTAATATCAAGTCTGCAAAAAGAATTTTCACCGGAGGAAGTGCCGATACGAACGGCACTGGTGACAGCAAGGTGTGCTCCTGCCCATGAGAGGGTAATACGCACTTTGCGGGAATGGGGAGTAAGAATTGACGAGGCATTTTTCCTTGGCGGGATAGAAAAGAAAGAGGTTTTGAAAGCGTTTGGCGCGCATATATTTTTTGACGACCAGAGCATACATACGATATCGGCATCGGAGGTAGTACCGGCTGCAAGAGTTCCGATACCGATACAGAAAAGAGCAGAGAAAGACGCTTATGTTATAGAGCAGATTGGAAGCAGGCTTGCAGTTGTTTAGTGAAGAGGCTGCAGGCAATATGAGGATGAAAATGAAATATGAAAAGATAGAGAAAGGGCGCTTTTTAGAGCGCCCAAACCGCTTTATTGCCTATGTGGAAATAGAAGGAAAAAGGGAAAAGGTACATGTGAAAAACACAGGACGGTGTCAGGAACTTCTCCTTCCGGGAGCAGAGGTGTATCTGGAAAAGTGTACAGAGCCGGAAAACAATGCTTTGCAAAGGAATGCAAGCAGCACAGGGCAACAAAAAAGTAAGGACAGTAACATAAAGAAACGGAGTACGGCATATGATTTGGTTGCAGTAAGGAAGCAGAAGCGGATAGTAAATATGGATTCCAATGCACCTAATAAGGCAGTAGGAGAATGGCTGGCGGCCGGAGGACTTTTCAAGAATGTGGGGCTTCTTCGTCCGGAGACAACCTACGAAAACTCCCGGTTTGATTTTTATGCTGAGTATGAAGAGCAGGGACAGATAAAGAAGGCCTTTATTGAAGTCAAGGGTGTAACCTTGGAAAAGGATAATATTGTCAGCTTTCCGGATGCTCCGTCGGAGCGTGCCGTAAAACATGTACAGGAATTGGTAAAAGCGAAGCAGGAAGGATATGATACCTATATTCTGTTTGTAATACAGATGAAGGATGTGGAATTTTTCATACCGAATGAGGCAACACAGCCGGAGTTCGCGGCGGCTCTTCGGGAAGCGAAAAGAGCAGGTGTATCTGTGAAGGCATTCGATTGTCTTGTGACGGAAAACAGCATGGAAATCAGAAAGGAAGTTCCGGTGGTATTATCGGTGGAGGAACGTATCAGTCAGCCACTTCTTGCGTGGTATGATAAGGGACATCGGATTTTACCGTGGAGAGAGGAGCCTACGGGCTATCATGTCTGGGTGTCGGAAATCATGCTGCAACAGACAAGAGTAGAGGCTGTGAAGCCATATTATGAAAGATTTCTTAAGATTTTACCGGATATTACCTCTTTGGCTGGCGCAAATGAAGATGTTCTGCTAAAATTATGGGAGGGACTTGGTTATTACAATCGGGTTCGTAATATGCAAAAAGCTGCAAAGATGATTGTGGAACAGTATGGCGGCAGTATGCCGGAGGACTATGAAGAACTGTTAAAGCTTCCGGGGATAGGCAGCTATACGGCAGGAGCAATTTCTTCGATTGCTTATGGAAAAAAAGTACCTGCGGTAGATGGAAATGTTCTGCGTGTGATTGCCAGATTACGTATGGATGAGGGGGATATCTTAAGTACAGCGGTAAAAAAACGGGTGGAGCAGGATTTGCAGGAAGCCATGTCAAAGGAACGGCCGGGGGATTTTAATCAGGCAATGATGGAATTAGGGGCAATGGTGTGCGTGCCAAACGGCAGGGCGAAGTGTACGGAGTGTCCGCTACAACATTTTTGTCGGGCATCCCTGAATGACCGTGTATCGGAATTCCCGGTAAAAGCAGGAAAGAAACCGAGAATGATTGAAAAGAAGACGATTCTGCTGATTAAGGATGAAAACCGCGCGGCACTTCGTAAAAGACCGGATAAGGGACTTTTGGCCGGTTTATATGAGTTCCCTTCCTTGGAAGGATACAAAACGAAGGAACAGGTGCTTGCCGCCCTAAAGGAATGGGGGCTGAATCCGATTTTTATTCAGACGTTGGAACCGTCAAAGCATATCTTCAGTCACAAGGAGTGGCATATGAAGGGTTATGCCGTAAGGGTGGATGAACTGATGCCCATCATGGGCGAAAAGCAGGGACTTTTGTTCGTGGAACCGCAGGAAACCGAGGAAAAATATCCGATTCCTTCAGCTTTTGCCGCTTATACAAAATATCTTAACATTAAACTCGGAAATGAGAAGTTTAAAAAATAGGAGTATACAAATAAGGGAAATGTTTGTGCCAAAAGGGCACGAAAGGAGTAAGTATGAAATTATTATCCGTAACCGTTCCGTGTTATAATTCGGAAAATTATATGAAAAACTGTGTGGATTCTCTGCTGGCAGGCGGAGAAGATGTGGAAATTATTATTGTTAACGACGGGTCAAAGGACAGAACCGCACAGATTGCCGATGAATATGCTGCGAAATATCCGACAATCGTAAAGGCAGTACATAAAGAAAACGGCGGACACGGCTCAGCGGTTAATGCAGGAATTGACCATGCAACCGGACTATATTTTAAAGTTGTGGACAGTGATGACTGGGTGCAGGAAGCAGCTTACAAAAAGATTTTGGATACGCTTCGGGAACTGACCGGAGGAGAAAAAAGTCTGGATATGTTTATCAGCAATTTTGTTTATGAAAAAGAAGGTGTAAAGCGGAAAAAGGTTATGCGTTATCATCGTACTCTGCCGGAAAATCAGATTTTTACATGGAGTGATGTAAAGCATTTTAAAAAGGGACAGTATATTTTGATGCATTCGGTTATTTTTCGGACAAAGCTTTTAAAGGAATGTAATCTTCGGTTGCCTGAAAAGACATTTTATGTGGATAATATTTTCGTATTTGAGCCACTTCCTTTTGTAAGGAATATGTATTATTTGGATGTGAATTTTTATCGTTACTATATCGGACGTGAAGATCAGTCGGTGAATGAAACTGTGATGATTTCAAGAATCGACCAGCAGGTTCGTGTAAATAAGCTGATGATAGATTTTTACGTGGCACATAAGCAGTTATTTTCCAACAACAGAAAGCTCGGAAAGTATATGTTTAATTATTTGGAAATCATTACAACGATTTCATCGGTATTGTTAATCCGTTCCGAGACAGAGGAAAATCTGGAGAAGAAAAAGGAGCTTTGGAACTATATCAAGCAAAGTGACAGACTTCTGCATTTTCAGCTTCGTCACGGAATAATGGGAAGAGCTATGAATCTGCCGGGAAAAGGTGGACGGAAGATTTCAGTAGAAGGGTATAAAATCTGTCAGAAATTTTTTAATTTTAATTAATTTTGCGGTGGTAGTATGTTCAGAATAGGCGAGTTTTCAAAATTGACACAGGTATCTGTAAGGATGTTACGATATTATGATGAAGCAGGACTTTTGAAACCGGTTGAGGTGGATAAATGGACCGGATATCGCATGTATTCTGTGGAACAAATACCTGTCCTTAACAGAATCATTTATTTACGGGATAGTGGATTCGGCGTTTCAGAGATTGCAGATGTGCTTGATAAAAGCGAGGAATTTCTTATAGAGCAGCTTGACAGGAAATATGCGGAAATAGAAGCGGCCATTCAAAATGAACATGAAAAGTTAAGAAAGATAACCCTTGCTAAGAAGGAAATTCAAGGTGGAAAAAGTGACATGCATTATAATATTTCCATCAAATCAATTCCCGGTTATCAGGTATTGTCTTTGCGAAGAGTAATACCTGATTATTATGCAGAGGGAGCATTGTGGAAAGAACTTTCCGCATTTGCAAAACAAAAACAGATTGCAATTTCAAGCAACACATTCTCTATTTACCATGATAAGGAATATAAGGAAAAGGATGTGGATGTTGAATTGTGCGTTCACGTCAATAAAATGGCGGAAAGTACCGGTGATTTTTCTTATCGAAATACAGAGCCTGTTCCGTTTATGGCATGTACTATGGTATATGGTGATTTTTCCAATATTGCCGGTGCCTATCTGAATTTTGCAAACTGGCTGCAACAAAACAGTCGTTACCGGATGAAGGGAGAAACAAGGCAGATAGTACATCGCGGACCTTGGAATGAGAGCAATTCCGACCAATACCTGACCGAACTGCAAATTCCGTTAGAACAAAGATAATTACCAACGCCTCTGTTGACTCTGACACAGTGTGAGGGAGTATGGTGTAATCACATCAAAAAACAGGAGGATAAAATATGAGCAATTTTACAGTCAATTCTATTGGCAAGGTTTGTAACAATGAAAACGGAACTTTTATTCAGGTGGATGAAAAATACATCCCTGCATTACAGGCTTTGGAGGGATTCAGCCATATTAATGTTCTGTGGTGGTTTAGTGATTGCGACAGGGAGGAGTTGAGGAATGTACTGGAAACACAGCAACCATATAAGAGAGCTCCCGAAATTATGGGGATTTTCGCTACCAGATCTCCCATGCGCCCGAATCCAATTGCATTAACAGCGGTGGAAGTGATTCATATTGATTATCAGCATGGTTTGATTCAGATTACATTTATTGATGCTAATGACAATACCCCTGTTCTTGACATTAAACCCTATACTCCCAGTCTTGACAGGGTGGAAGATCCAAACGTCCCGGAGTGGTGCAGTGAGTGGCCGAAAAGTACAGAGGAATCCGGTGATTTTGATTGGGAATCCGTGTTTAATTTTTAGGAATGTTGTGTTATTAAAAAAGACGGGCAAAAAGCATTTGCTTTTTACCCGTCTTTTGTGCGCCTTACGTCGCACGTTCAAGACTATCCAATCTGTGCGTTTTCGGCACGGCGTCTGCGTACACTAAACAGGACATCGTAGTGATAAACTAACAGATACATTACAAGTGCCATAATCATTCCGGTTATTACATCAAAAACGGAATGCTGCTTAATAAACATCGTTGACAAAATAATGGATATACAAAGAATCAATGAACCGATGCGTATTCCCTTTTTGTTTTCCAAACGACTGCTTTTCATAATGGCAAAATGGGCGCCAAGTGAATTATACACATGAATACTTGGCCAAAGGTTTGTAGAAGTATCGGTTGCCCAGAGCCCTTCTACCATGTGAGTGAATATATTGTCTCTCGGCATCTGTGTAAGACGTAAATCATGACCATTCGGAAACAAAGTGGAAATAATTAAAAATATGGTCATACCTGTAAATAAGAAAGTACAAGTTTTGTAGTAATCGTCCTTATTGGTAAAGAAAAAGAACATTACTGTTACAGCCACATAGCCAAACCAGAGAAAATACGGGATGACAAACAATTCACAAAACGGAATATAGTCATCGAGAAAAGTATGGATTACAGTATAGTTCTTGGTAACCGTTTTTTCCAGATGTGCAAACCATGCCAGATAAATCACACCATAAATCAGTAACGGTATAATGTGTTTATACTTCAGATAAAAATTTTTCATATCAATCGTTCCCCTAACTGCTTTTGCAAGCAAAACCATTCATTTACATTTACTAGCGCTATTTTAGCAGTCTTTTTTAGGAACGTCAATCAGAGAAAAGCCTTAAAATGCGGAATTAAGAAAAACGTAAGAAAGTTTTAAGAGATGTACTTTGCTTTTCCACTGCGCTGTGCTATAATCAACAACAAATACTTTTTGTTGTTATAGAGCAGAATGGAGGAAAAAATGTATTCTTTAGACGAAGTAAGAAACGTTGACCCTGAGATTGCGGAGGCAATTGTAAAGGAACAGGAAAGACAGAACAGCCATATTGAGCTGATTGCTTCTGAAAACTGGGTAAGCAAGGCAGTTATGGCGGCAATGGGAAGCCCGCTTACAAACAAATACGCAGAAGGATATCCTGGAAAGAGATATTATGGCGGATGTGAGTGTGTGGATGAAGTAGAAAATCTTGCAATTGAAAGAGCAAAAGAACTTTTCGGTTGCGATTATGCCAATGTACAGCCTCATTCCGGAGCACAGGCTAATCTGGCAGTACAGTTTGCGGTATGTATGCCCGGCGATACGATTATGGGAATGAATTTGGACCACGGCGGACATTTGACACACGGAAGCCCGGTAAATATTTCCGGTAAATACTTTAAAATCGTACCTTACGGTGTAAATGATGAAGGCTTTATTGACTATGACGAACTCAGAAGAATTGCGGTGGAAGCAAAACCGAAGATGATTATTGCCGGTGCTTCTGCTTATGCCAGAACAATAGATTTCAAAAAATTCAGAGAGGTTGCTGATGAAGTAGGTGCTGTCCTTATGGTGGATATGGCACATATTGCCGGTCTTGTGGCAGCAGGACTTCATCCGAGTCCGTTCCCCTATGCGGATGTGGTTACAACAACAACCCACAAAACGTTAAGAGGACCGAGAGGCGGTATGATTCTTGCAAACAAGGAAGCTGCTGAAAAATACAATTTCAATAAGGCAATTTTCCCGGGAATTCAGGGTGGTCCGCTGATGCATGTGATTGCAGCAAAGGCTGTCTGCTTTAAGGAGGCTTTAAGTGATGAGTTTAAGGCTTACCAGAAGGGTATTATGGATAATGCACAGGCACTGTGCAAAGGATTACAGGAAAGAGGAATTAAAATCGTTTCCGACGGAACCGATAATCATTTGATGTTAGTTGACCTGACAACTTACGGTCTTACCGGAAAGGCAGTAGAAAAACTGTTGGATCAGGCACATATTACCTGTAACAAAAATACGATTCCGAACGATCCCCAGTCACCGTTTGTCACAAGCGGTATCAGACTCGGAACCCCTGCCGTAACAAGCCGAGGAATGAATACTGAGGATATGGACAAGATTGCGGAAGCAATTGCTATGGTAATTAAAGGCGGAGAGGATAAAATTCCTGAGGCACGCGCTATCGTGCAGAGCCTGACGGATAAATATCCTTTGGTTTAAAATGCAACAGGATAAAAACTTTCTGGGAACAGAGCCGGTTGGCAAGTTACTTGTCAAACTGGCTCTGCCTGCGATTACGGCACAAATTATTAATCTTCTCTATAATATGGTGGACCGGATTTACATCGGTCATATGCCGGAGGAAGGTGCCCTTGCCCTGACCGGAGTCGGAGTATGTATGCCGGTCATTATGATTGTTTCTGCATTTGCGGCATTAGTCAGTATGGGTGGTGCGCCAAAGGCTTCTATTTATATGGGGAAGGGAGAATATGATGAGGCAGAAAGAGTGCTGGGAAACTGCTTTGCGTTGCAACTTGTAATTTCAGCGGTTTTGACTACCGTACTGCTTCTGTGGAACCGACAGTTTTTGATGGCATTTGGGGCAAGTGAAAATACGATTTATTATGCCAATTCTTACATGAAGGTTTATGCTCTGGGCACAGTATTTGTACAGCTTACCCTTGGAATGAATGCATTTATTACGGCACAGGGCTTTGCAAAAACAAGTATGGTCTCTGTTGTGATTGGAGCGGTGTGCAACATTATTTTAGACCCTGTTTTTATCTATGGAATGGATATGGGGGTACAGGGAGCCGCTCTGGCAACCATAATTTCACAGGCAATTTCAACAGTGTGGGTATTGTCCTTTTTAATTGGAAAGAAAACACTTTTAAAAATAAGGAGAAAATATTTCCGCTTGGAAGCCGGTGTGGTATTTCCTTGTATGGCACTGGGGCTTGCTCCTTTTATTATGCAGGCTAGTGAAAGCGTAATTATGGTATGCTTCAATTCCTCACTTTTGAAATACGGTGGGGATTTGGCAGTCGGTGCTATGACAATTCTCACAAGCGTGATGCAGTTTTCCATGCTCCCCGTACAGGGATTCGGGCAGGGGGCACAGCCGATTATCAGTTATAATTTCGGAGCATCAAAGGAAGATCGTGTCAGGAAAACGTATAAACTGCTTTTGCTTTCTAATCTGACATTTACTCTGACTTTGTGGGTATTGGTCATGTTGTTTCCGCAACTGTTTGTGAAAATGTTTACGCCTGATAAAGAACTGATTTCATTCGGGAAATGGGCACTGCGTATTTATATGGCAGGCATGGGAATTTTCGGTGCTCAGATGGCATGTCAGACTACTTTTGTTGCTTTGGGAAATGCCAAGGCATCCATTTTGGTAGCTGTGACAAGGAAATTTTTCCTGCTGCTTCCTCTTATTTACATTATGCCACTATTGTTTGCAGATAAGACGATGGCAGTGTATCTGGCAGAGCCGGTGGCTGACGTGCTTGCCGTGACTTTTACGGTCTGCCTGTTCCGGGGACAGTTTAAGAAAGCATTACAGACTATGAGGGAAGGAAAGACGGACGAAAAAGAAGGAACGGAGAGTCGATCGTAAAAAACAACGGAAAAGAGCATCTGTAGAAATTTGAAAAGGGACGTGTGAAAACAAAATATGAATTCATACGTCCCTTAAAAAACGGAGTTTACATGATTGTGATTGTCTGCAGGTGTCTTAAATAAGCGTTTTCATATATTCTACAATCGCATCATGCCAGTCGGCAAACCGAAAATCCGTGGTCAGTTTTAACATATAATTTTCCAAAACCGAATAAGCCGGGCGTGGAGCCGGGGCACCGAATTCTTCAGTAGAAATATGTTTAACCTGTGTTGTTTTTCCGGCAAGACGGAATATTTCTTCCGCAAATTCTGCCCAGTTACAACTTCCTTCGCAAGTACCGTGGAACAAACCGTAATTTTCGGTAGGGAGAAGATAACAGATTGCCTTCGCAAGTTCGTCCGCACTGGTGGGGGTGCCGTACTGGTCGCCTACAACCGTAACCATATCTCTGTCTTCAGAAAGACGCAGCATGGTTTTTACAAAATTCTTTCCTTCACCATAGAGCCATGCAGTACGGATAATAAAATAATGATTTGTAAATTCCTTTACAAAATTTTCTCCGGCAAGCTTTGTTGCACCGTACATTCCCTGCGGATTGGTTTTGTCAAATTCGGTCAAAGGTTTGTTACCGAATCCGTCAAATACATAATCGGTAGAAACCTGAACAAGCTTTGCTTTTGTTTCTGTAGCTGCGATACTTAAGTTCCTCGGACCGATAGCATTGATACGGTATGCTTTGTCGGCTTCCGTTTCGCAGGCATCTACACCGGTATGTGCGGCACAATTGATGATGGCATAAGGCTGCACCTTACGGGCAAGGCTTAAAACATCATCAATATTTGTAATATCTAACTCTGCCACATCGGTGTTGACGAGTTCATATTCGGTATTTCCTGCGAGCCGTTTATTTATAGCACGTCCTAACTGACCATTACAGCCGGTTACAATGATTGGTTTCATAAAAAGTCCTCCAAATATTTATAATAAATCACATAACTCTATCATACATCCTAATTCCAATTATTGCAAATATGTGACATAAATAAGACAGAAAAATTACAAAAATTAATGACTTGTCTGTATGTCTATGCTATAATCTAGATTAGTTTGGGATATTTTATGGAAAGTATGCTGATTTATAGAAATTTTATACGAAAGTGAGGAAATAGGAGTGAAAAAAAGGACCGTACTCTTACGGAAAATATTTATTTCTGTTACAATAGTTTCCGCTCTGTTTTTATCCGGTTGCGGTAATAAAGATAAAAACAATGCGGATACGCCGGATTCTGTTGCAGAGCCGATTGAACAGACAGCACCGGAAACAGGGAGTACCGAAAACGTGGTAACCGATGACGAAAATCCGCCTGCGGAAGGCATGGTACGAAGCAGACTGACAAATGAATGGGTGGATGAGGCACTTGCAGACAAGCGGCCGATTGCAGTTATGACACCAAATGAAATCAGCGCAGTTCCGCATTACGGCTTAAGTCAGGCAGATGTTTTGTATGAATGTAACGTAGAAGGTGATATGACCCGTCTTATGGGAATTTATGAAGATTGGGAGAATCTGGAAAAAATCGGTAATGTGCGCAGTGCAAGAGATTATTATATTTATTGGTCTTTTGAATGGGATTCTATTCTGTGCCATTATGGCGGACCGTTTTATATTGATGAGGTTATCAGCAGAGATACGACAGACAATATCAACGGAACCGTGGCGGCATCGGGCGTTTATTTCAGGTCTTCTGACAGAAGTGCACCGCATAATGCTTATATTTCTGCAGAGGGAATTAATCAGGCGATAGAACAGTATGGGTATTCCAAGGAATACCGGGGGATGACGGATGAAAATCATTTTCAGTTTACAAATGCTTCCCATCCGAATACTTTAGCTGACTATGAAGATGCGGTAAATGCTTCTTTCATTGATATGTCGGAATGTTATCCGATGACGAAATGTTACTTTAAATATAATGAAGAAGACGGAAACTATTATCGGTATCAGCAGCTTGCAGGAGGTGAGGACGGACCTCATGTAGATGCTTCCAATAATGAGCAGTTGAAGTTTAAAAATGTAATTGTGCAAAATACCTACTATGAGACAAGAGATGAAAAGGGATATCTTGCATTTAAGTGTATTGATAATACGCGGGACGGATGGTTCTTTACACAGGGGAAAGGAATTCATGTAAACTGGGTGAAGGAAAGCGATTATGGGGCAACGAGGTATTATGACGATAATGGCAACGAAATCATCCTAAATACCGGAAAGACCATGATTCTTATCGTAGAAGAAGGAGATAATTTCCGGTACGAATAAAATTGTGAAGAGAGGACAGACAGGACGGTGGTTCTGTCTGTTTTTTTGATAAAGAGCAAATTTGAATAGAGAAGATCTGAATAGGGTTGAATAGATTGAAAAAAGCGGTTGCCTTTCGTGGAGTAGTGTGTTAGAATATCTTTCGGTGACATACAAGTGTCCGTTTAAGAAAAACAGTAAAAAACGAGTGTCCGTGAGGCGGATACACAGAGCAGCAAAAAGAAAGGGCATAACAGAATATGGGAGAGTCTACGGGATATTTTGTTGTAAAGCAAAAAGCGGTGCCGGAAGTGCTGTTAAAGGTTGTGGAGGCAAAAAGGCTTTTGGAATCGGAAAAAGTTATGACGATACAGGAAGCCGTGGATAAAGTAGGAATCAGCAGGAGTTCGTTCTATAAATATAAGGATGATATCTTTCAATTTCATGATAATTCGCAGGGAACAACGCTTACGCTTACCTTTCAGATGGATGATGAGCCGGGGCTTTTGTCTGATGTGTTGAAAATTATTGCTGACTTTGGAGCGAATATTTTAACGATTCATCAGAGTATTCCGATTAACGGAATTGCATCATTGAGTTTAAGTGTGCAGGTACTGCCGACTACGGGAGATATTTCCAGAATGCTTGATACAATGGAACAGCAAAGAGGCGTGCACTATGTAAAGATTATTGCAAAGGAATAGTAGGAAAAGAAAAGGCGAAAGCTATTTTCAGATAGAGAAAAAGAAGAGGAGTCAGGGATTATGATTAACGTAGCAGTATTTGGTTATGGAACAGTTGGAAGCGGTGTAGTGGAAGTCATCGAAAAAAACAAAGACATGATTAACAAAAAAGCAGGAGAGGAATTGAACGTAAAATATGTTCTTGACCTAAGAGATTTTCCGGGAGAGCCGATTCAGGAAAAAATCGTACATGATGTCAATGTGATTTTAGACGACCCGGAGGTGGCAATTATTTGCGAAACGATGGGGGGAATCAAGCCCGCATACGATTTTACAAAGCAGGCACTTTTAAAGGGAAAGAGTGTTTGTACCTCTAATAAAGAGCTGGTTGCTAACCACGGACCGGAACTTTTGCGTATTGCAAGGGAAAACAAATGTAACTATTTATTTGAAGCAAGTGTAGGCGGCGGTATTCCGATTATTCGTCCTTTAAATTATTCCCTGACAGCAGAAAAAATAGAGGGAATTACCGGTATTTTGAATGGTACGACAAATTATATTTTAACGAAGATGGATAAAGAAGGCGCAGATTTTGAAACCGTGCTGAAGGAAGCACAGGAAAAAGGCTATGCGGAGAGAAATCCGGAAGCAGATGTGGAAGGCTATGATGCCTGCCGCAAAATTGCGATTCTTTCTTCTCTTATGTGCCTGAAAAATGTAAAATATGAAGATATTTATACAGAAGGAATTACAAAAATTACTGCAGCGGACTTCCTTTATGCAAAAGAAATGGATATGTCCATTAAACTGCTTGCCATGAGTAAGGAACAGGGTGATGAATATTTTGCCATGGTAGCTCCGTTTTTGATTTCCAGAGAGCATCCGCTTTACAGTGTAAATGATGTATTTAATGCTGTTTTTGTGCATGGAAATATGTTGGGAGATTCTATGTATTACGGGCGAGGTGCAGGAAAGCTTCCGACTGCAAGTGCGGTAGTTTCTGATGTGGTAGACTGTGCAAGACATATCGGAAAGACAATTATGTGCTTCTGGGAGGATGAGGATGTGAAGCTCGCCGGCATTGATCATGTAAGCCGTAAGTTCTTTATCCGAGTAGACAGTACAAAAGCAGATGAAGCAAAGGTAAAAGAAATATTCGGTGACGGAAAAGTAGTGAAAGTTTCGTCCTTGCAGAATGAATTCGGTTTTGTGACAGAGGTTATGACAGAGAAAGCGTTTAAAGATAAAGCAGAAAAACTGGGAGCAATGATTTCCAGAATCCGTATTGAGGAATAGGGAAATACAGAAAGGAAGCAATACCATGAAATATGTAGTAGTTTTGGGAGACGGAATGGCAGATGAGCCCATTGAGGCACTTTCCGGCAAGACTCCCTTGGAATATGCAAAAACGCCGGCAATGGATGTACTTAGCAAAAAGTCCGAGATAGGAATGGTACATACCATTCCCGATGGCATGAAGCCGGGGTCTGATACGGCGAACCTGTCCGTTTTGGGTTATGACCCGAAAAAATATTATTCCGGGCGTTCACCTTTGGAAGCTTTGAGTATCGGAGTACCTATGAAGGACACGGATATTGCACTTCGTTGTAATATCGTAACACTTTCCGAGGAAGATGTACCGTTTGAGGAAAGAACGATTATCGACCACAGCTCAAGTGAAATCAGTACGGAAGACTGTGCCGTATTGCTGGATGCCGTAAGAAAAGAATTGGAGACGGATACCTATAAATTTTATGTAGGTACCAGCTACCGTCACTGTCTGATTTGGGATAAGGGTGAAGTTGTGGAACTGACACAACCTCATGACGTTCTTGGGCAGGTTATTGGTCAGTATTTGCCGGAAGACAAGGCGTTGTATGAGATGATGAAAAAGAGCTATGACATTCTGGTAAATCACCCTATTAATATAGAAAGAAAGAAACAAGGTTTAAATCCGGCAAACTGCTGCTGGTTCTGGGGAGCAGGCACAAAACCGATGCTTTCCTCTTTTGAAGAAAAGACCGGTAAAAAAGGTATGATGATTTCTGCCGTAGACTTGTTAAAAGGAATTGCGGTAGGTGCCGGTATGGGTGTGGCAATCGTGGAAGGTGCAAATGGTGGCCTGCATACCAACTATGAAGGAAAAACACAGGCAGCGGTAAAGGCTCTTACCGAAGATGGTTATGATTTTGCTTATATCCATGTGGAAGCACCGGATGAGATGGGACACCAGGGCAGCGTGGAGAAAAAGGTACAGGCGATTGAATATCTGGACAGCCGTGTCATTGGCCCGTTGGTGGAGGAATTGAAGGCAAAAAATGTAGATTTCAGACTTTTAGTACTGCCGGATCATCCCACACCGATTCGTGTCAGAACCCATACGGCAGACAATGTGCCGTATATGCTCTATGACAGTACCGCAGAAGAGAGCCATTCATGGAATTACAATGAAAAAGAAGGAAGAGAAAGCGGGAACTACAAAGCCAAGGGGCATGAAATGATAGATTATCTTTTTTCCAGATAGAGTCAGAAAAGAAGTAACAAGAGAGCAGAATATTTCTGTAAATATATTTAGATGTAGAAAGATTTAAAACTGAGGGTAAAATGTTATGAGAAAAGTAGTAAAATTTGGTGGAAGTTCATTAGCAAGTGCAGAGCAGTTCAAAAAAGTCGGTGACATTATCCGTTCCGACAGTGAAAGAAAATTTGTAGTACCTTCTGCACCGGGAAAAAGGAATTCCAAAGATACAAAAGTAACGGATATGTTATATGCGTGCTATGAAGCAGCGGAGAAGGACGAGGACTTCAAGGAACAGTTAAAGGCAATCAAAGCCCGTTATGAAGAAATCATAAGCGGTCTTTCCCTGACTCTTTCTTTGGACAGTGAATTTAAAAAGATTGATGCAAATTTCAAAAAGAAAGCCGGAAAGGATTATGCGGCTTCCAGAGGTGAGTACTTAAACGGTATCATCATGGCACATTATTTGAAATATACGTTTGTTGATGCGGCAGAGGTTATTTTCTTCGATGAAAACGGTGATTTCGATGCAGAAAAAACAAATAAGGTACTTTCCGCAAGATTAGAGGAAACAGAATGTGCTGTCGTTCCGGGCTTCTATGGAGCTTTACCGGATGGAACTGTTCACACCTTTTCCAGAGGCGGCTCGGACATTACCGGCTCTATCGTAGCAAAGGCAGTAAAGGCAGATGTGTATGAAAACTGGACTGATGTATCCGGTTTCCTTGTTGCCGATCCGCGAATCATTGACAATCCGGAAGGCATTGAAACCATTACTTATAAAGAATTACGAGAGCTTTCTTACATGGGTGCAACCGTGCTTCACGAGGATGCGATCTTCCCGGTCAGAAAAGAGGGAATTCCGATTAATATCCGCAATACAAATGCACCGGATGATAACGGTACATGGATTGTGGAAAGTACTTGTCAAAAATCCAAATATGTTATTACAGGCATTGCCGGTAAAAAAGGCTTCTGTGCAGTCAATATTGAAAAGGATATGATGAATTCCGAAATCGGTTTCGGGCGAAAAGTATTACAGGCTTTTGAAGACAACGGTATTTCCTTTGAACATGTACCCTCCGGTATCGATACTATGACTGTTTTTGTGCATCAGGACGAATTTATGCATAAGGAGCAGAAGGTGGTAGGAAGTATTCACAGACTGGCGAATCCGGATTCTATTGATATCGAATCGGATTTGGCACTGATTGCGGTAGTAGGACGCGGCATGCGTGCAACCCGCGGTACTGCAGGAAGAATTTTCTCCGCCCTTGCCCATGTGAATGTCAATGTCAAAATGATTGACCAGGGCTCCAGTGAGTTAAACATTATTATTGGTGTAGCCAACAGTGATTTTGAGGCAGCGATTAAAGCAATTTATGACATATTTGTCATATCCCAGTTATAAGTAGTCTTGTAAATAAAAGTGTAGAGAGAAGAACTTATGGATACTGATATCTATAGGTTCTTCTTTTTAAATTTTACATATATTTTTGTTCCATTTTACTTTGAGAAGATAGAAAGGCTGTTTGGGAAGAAGGTATACTTTTATACATAATTGTAATTAGTGGAGAAAGGATTTATTAAAAAAATATGACAGACATGGAACGGCAAAGTCAATTAGAAGACATTGTTGTAAACAGATGTATTACGCCGGTTTTTCAGCCTATTATTTCACTTAGGGATGGAAGTGTACTTGGATTTGAAGCCTTAAGCAGAGTGGAACGCCCCGGAGTGTTTGATAATGTGGAGGAACTGTTTCGATGTGCGGAAGAAAGTGGGCATATCTGGCAGTTGGAGCAGGTGTGCAGACGTGCCATTTTGCATGAGATTTTTCAGCAGAAGGAGAACTTTGAACAGTATAACGGAAAAATTTTTATCAATGTAAATCCCAAAGTGTTACATGATGAAAAATTTCGGGTAGGGTTTACAAGGGAATATACAAAACGGTATGGTATTGAAGCGGAACGCATTGTTTTTGAGATAACGGAACGGGAACGGATTGAAAATGAAATCAGCTTTCAGGAGGCAATCAATCATTATAAAATGCAGAATTATCAAATTGCCATTGATGATGTAGGAGCAGGATATGCAGGACTTAACCGTATTTGCAGTCTGTCACCGGGCAGGGCTTCTATCTGGCTAAACCGGCTAAAGAACTGCAATTTTGCAATCGGCCTGTTGTAGAGGAAATTTTGGAAAAGAATCAACATAATCATGCAAATAATCATCTGGGTGTGAAAAGATATTACATTAAAAATCTTGTCACAAACGGATTGACGGTGGCACCTTATGTAACCGTGGAATCTGTTTTTACATATATGAAACAGCATGAAGAAGTAGTGGGAATATGCATGGTAGAGAAGGAACAGGTAATAGGCGTCATAACCAGAGAAAAATTGTTTAAAAAAATGAGCGGGCAATATGGATTTTCGCTTTATCGTAAGAAAAATATCGGAGATTTGGCAGATAAAAATTTTCTTCTGGTGGATGCAATGACCTCTATCAGCAGTGTTGCCAAAATTGCGATGGAAAGGGAAACCGATACTCTCTATGACTTTATTGTGGTAAAAGAGGATGATAAATACTTGGGAATTGTTACCATTCAGGATTTATTAAAAAAGGCAATGGAAATAGATGTTGATTTGGCGAAATCCGCGAATCCGCTGACGGGACTTCCGGGGAATATCATCATTGACATGGAAGTGAAAAACAGCGTAGAATCCGGAGAAGAATATACAATCTTTTACTTTGATTTGGATAATTTCAAGGCCTTTAATGATGTATATGGCTTTGAAAAGGGAGATGAGGTTATCCGTATCCTGGCAGATATTCTGAAAGAAAAAGCAAGTGAAAATGATTTTGTAGGGCATATCGGCGGTGATGATTTTGTAATGATATGTGAAGGTTATCCGTCGCCTGCATTTTCTGAGAAAATCAGAGAAGAATTTGAGGAGAGAGCCCACATGCTCTATAAAGAAGAGGATAGAATAAAACAATGCATTACGGCATGCAACAGGCATGGTGTGGTAGAGTCATTCCCGTTAGTGTCTGTTACGATTGTTTCTGTTTCAAATGAGTTTGAACCATTCGGAAGCCATGAAGAAGTGGTAGGAATTCTTGCAGGATACAAAAAAGCTGCTAAAACAAAGAAAAGTGCTGTCAGTTGAAAGCAAAGGCAGTGTCCTGATGAAAGGAACTGCCTTTGTTTAGTAATAAGAAAACGTTTGAGGGTAATATTTTTTAATAACCGAGATTTTCAGCAACAAAGAATACTTTGATACGACCCTTTTGTCCGCTTCTTCTCGTCACCACAATCTGATTACACATGCAGTCGGGAGAAAGACAGTCACCACAATGGCCGGTGAAGTTACAAGGTGTCTGGCGGTTTAAACGTTTGGCATTGGCAGGAGAAGCACTATTGCGAACCCGGTTTACGGCTTCCTCCACATTTGTACAAAACTTATTCATGCCTACTACAATAATTACGTTTTTAGGACCGTGAATCAGACAGGCAACCCGGTTTCCGTTACCGTCAATATTTACCAGTTCGCCGTCATATGTAATGGCATTGGTACTCATCAGATAGTAGTCTGCAAGCACTGCTTTGGAATAAAGCAGACGGCTTTCTTCCGGTGTTGCGGCACTCAAACGGTCAATCAGTTCATATTCGCCCCGCTTGAGTGCATCCATCAGCACGCATTCTTTAATGGTTTCGCTGCCGCCCCATGAGATGATGCTGCCGGCGGGAATCAGGTCGGAAATGGCATTTACGCAGGATGCACTATCCTCAAAAAAGTAACCTTCCATGCCTCTTTTTTCCAAATTTTTAATAATGCTTTCAGCTGCGGTGGCGAAAGCTTCCTGTTTGTGCGTCATAAATTATTCCTCCTATAGAAAATTGTGTAGAAATGGCGAAAATTAAAGAAATTCTGTAAAGTCTTAGATGTATTATAAGATAAAAGCAGAATTAATACAATGAATTATTATTTATCAGATTTGCACAAAGGAATTCCATTTTCGTGTAGTGACTGACGAGCAAAGATATGAAATGCTTTGCTCGAAAAATCATTGCGCGAAAAACAGGAGCAGAAGCTATTGACAGAAAATTATGAAAACAAAAATCGAGAAAACAGATAAAAGGAAGCACGAAAGGATAAAATAAAAAAATAATAAAAAAACAAGGAAAATGTATTGACAAATAAAAGACCTTTGATTATAATAAAATCATCAAAAGAAATTACATAGATTACATCTACCGAATACGAAAGTTTTACATAGATGAATCTATAGAAAGAGAGGTACGGTCCACCGGAAACGTAATTTAAAATCCAATTTGAAGTACAAATGAATAGGGAACAAAAGAAAACGAAGTACATAATCGTAATCAGAACCAAGAGAAAAAGTAACGAAGTACAAAGAGAAAAAATAAAAATAAAAAAATTTGACCGTTACAGTACAGGTGGTACGAAGGAAAAAGGGGAAGAATACGAGAGATGGGAAGTTGGAGGTATAATCCATTGGATAGCATAGTTTAGAAGCGGGTATTGATTGTAAAGAAAGTCGATACCCGCTTCGTCATGTGTAGGAAAACGGTAATACAAGCAGAAGTTTTTTACCAAAATCATTAATATTTTCTGTATTCCTTTCATTTCCTGTGGAAAAAAAGGATAAATTAGGGTATTATGGAAACAGGAGTGTCCGAAGAAATTCGGAAGATTATGAAAGGAGTTTTGACAGTATGGATGAAAAGCAAGAATTGGACCGGAGAGAGTTTCGACATAGAAGAAGAATCAGAAATCAGATTATTTGTTATGTTTCCCTTGCGGTTATCGTGCTTGGAATAGCAGGAGGCACCGTGTTCGGTATCAGTTATTTTGCCAAGAAAGCCTCTGATAACAAGCAGGCAGCGGAGCTGGCAGCGCAGCTGGAGTCTTTGGCAGAGCAGGAAGAGCCGGTAACGATTTCCGAACCGGAGACGGTAGTACCGGAGATTGATCCGTTAGATGAAATTGTGGAAGCATGTATAGAGGTTATGCCGTTAGAGGATAAAGTAGCAGGTCTTTTTGTTATTACACCGGAAGCATTGACCGGAGTAGATAAAGCGATTAAAGCCGGTGATGGTACGAGAGAGGCATTAAGCAAGTATGCTGTGGGTGGTCTGGTATATTTTTCACAGAATATCCAGTCTGAGGAGCAGTTTACGGAAATGCTTGCCAATACAAAAATGTATAGTAAATATCCGATATTTCTTGCGGTGGATGAGGAAGGCGGAGAAGTCAGTCGGGTTGCAAAAAGCAGCATTGAAGTGGAAAAGGTAGGTTCCATGGCGGATATTGGAGCAAGCGGTGACCCGCAGAAAGCCTATGATGCCGGAAATACCATAGGGGCATACCTTGCAAGAATCGGATTCAATCTGGATTTTGCTCCGGTTGCGGATGTATTGACCGGTGAAGACAATGCCATTGGTACCCGTTCCTTTGGTACGGATGCCAATGTGGTTGCATCAATGGTGCCGTCTCTTGTAAGCGGTCTGGAAGCTAATAAGGTAAGCTCTTGTCTGAAACATTTTCCCGGATTGGGAGGTGCGGTAGAGGATACGCATGACGGAATGGCAGTAACAGAGCGTTCATTGGAAGAATTTCAGTCTGTAGAGTTCCCGGCATTTAAGGCAGGGATTGATGCAGGAGCGGATTTTGTAATGGTAAGTCATGTATCCGCGCCGGCACTGGCAGGAGACAATACACCGGCATCCCTTTCCAAAGATGTTGTCGGGATGTTACGAAATGAGTTGGAATTTGAAGGAGTTATCATTACGGATGCCTTGAATATGAAAGCGATAACCGATTATTATACTGCCGATGAAGCAGCAATAAAGGCAATTCAGGCAGGAGCGGATATGCTGCTTATGCCGGAGGATTTTGAAACTGCTTATAACGGAGTATTACAGGCAGTACAGGACGGAACAATTTCGGAAGAGCGGATTAATGAGTCACTTCGTAGGATTTACAAGATTAAGAAGGCGGACAGCGTGGAGCAATAATTGGAGATAAAGAAAACAAAAATGCAAGTACCATACGAAAGGTACTTGCATTTCTTAAATTAAAAAAGCGCGAGACGGGGATCGAACCCGCGACCCCCTCCTTGGCAAGGAGGTGCTCCACCACTGAGCCACTCGCGCGCATCACAAATGCAAGAATTAATATACTATAAGAATTGGTTATTGTCAACAACTTTTTTGTTTTTTCAGATTTTTTTTCAGATTTTTGCAGATTTTTTCCAAAGCAAATACAGAATGTTTTTCTCTAATATTGCCAGAATACTTTCTTAAAAATAAAAATTTGAACTTTCTTACACAAAGATGCTTTTTTATATTATTTTACCATCTGCTGTATTTGGGCAAATAACTCTAAATCTTCCTGTTTGATTTTCACATTCGTTGTCAAATCCTGCCCATCAGGATAACTTATTTTCACTTCAATAACGGTATCCTCCACAATACCTTTTGCATTTGCCGCATTGAAAAACGACATAAGTTTTGGGTGATTACTGCTAAATTTCTCCCACGCTCCTTTTATTTTAAATAATGCTGCCGGATTCATATAACTACCTCTCTTTCACTTTTATATTTACAACAGTTCTGTGAAACTGTTTATGTAAAATTCACATTCTCTTTTTATTTTGTCCAAATCCTTTTCCGAACGCTTTTCATACACTGCAACAGTTTTAAATCCACCTTTTTTTGCCCCACAGATTCCTGCCACAATATCTTCAAAAACAATTGTCTGCTTTGGTTCTGTTCCAAGTCTTCTCGCAGCCTCCAAGTAAACGTCAGGAAAAGCTTTTCCTCGTTCTACTTCTTTCACCATTACTATAGAAGATATATATTTGTCCAAGCCCGTTCGTTTTAAGGTTTCTTCAAACAAGACAAGGTCTGATGCTGTTGCAATGGCAATTTTAACTCCCATATTGTACAACGATTTCACACATTGTACTGCATTTTCTTTACACTGTACCTCATAGGCATATTTATCCTTCACCATATCAAACCACTCTGACACAACCTCGTCTACTGTTTCATTTAATCCAAACCTTTCAATCGTATACCTCGCAGAGCGGTCTGCATCCATATGAGCAATTTTGTCAGCATAATCCTTCGGAACTTCAAATCCTCTTTTTCCAAGAAACTCAACATCCACCCGATCCCACACCCAGGTAGAATCAAGCAATGTTCCGTCTAAATCAAATATCGCTCCCCTTATGTTAACCAATTCACTTTTTAATATTTCAATTTTATTCATATTTATTACCTGTCATGCTTACTCTATTCAACTAATTCCTGTAGCTGTTCAAGCAATTCGCCAAATAACTCCAATGCAGTTTCCACAGGTTTTGGACTTGTCATATCAACACCTGCCATCTTTAACAGTTCAATTGGGTCTTTTGAATTTCCGCCTGTCAGGAATTTCATATAATCGTCCACAGCCGGCTTTCCTTCCTCCATGATTCTTTTAGACAGTGCGATGGCTGCTGAAAGCCCCGTCGCATACTGATACACGTAAAATGGTCTGTAAAAATGTGGTATCCTTGCCCATTCCAGCTCTATTTCTTTATCTACAACAATGTCATCTCCAAAATATTCTTTATTTAAGTTGTAATAAATCTCACACAATCTGTCCGCAGTAACTCCTTCTCCGTTTCCAACAATGCTGTGAACTGTTTTCTCAAATTCCGCAAACATCGTCTGACGATATAACGTTCCTTTAAACTGCTCTAAGAAATGATTTATCAAATATGCCTTTTCCTCTTTATCCTCAGTTATCTTAAGCAAATGATGTATCAAAAGAGATTCATTACATGTTGATGCAACTTCTGCAACAAAGATTCTGTAACCCGCATTTACATATGGCTGATTTGCATCAGAAAAGTACGAATGAAGGGCATGCCCCATTTCATGTGCCAGTGTAAATACGTGATCCAACGTTCCGTGATAGTTCAATAAGACATAGGGATGTGTACCATATGCTCCCCATGAGTACGCTCCACTTCTCTTTCCCTCATTTTCATATATATCTATCCATCGATTATCAAAGCCTTTCTGCAATACCTCAAGGTATTCTTCTCCCATAGGAGCCAGTCCTTCCATGACAATATCTTTTGCAGCCTCAAAAGAATATTTTGTATCAGGTGCTTTGGCAATCGGCGCATACAAATCATACATGTGAAGTTCATCCACATCTAAGATTTTCTTTCTCAAAGAAACATATTTGTACATCTTATCCAGATTTTTATGAACCGTATCAATTAAATTGTCATACACACTTTCAGGAATATTGCTTCCATGCAAATACATAGCTTGTGCTGAGGAAAATCCTCGCACCTGAGAATAGAAATGTGCCTGGTCTAAATTCGCACCAAACATAGCGGCAACCGTATTTCTCATTTTCCCGTAAGTACTGTAGACCGCCTTAAAAGCTGCCTCCCTTACATTTCTATCTGTACTTTCCATAAGGGGAACAAAATTTCCGTGCGTTATCTCCACTTCTTCTCCCACTTCATTTGTAATCGTAGGGAACTTAATATCTGCACCGTTAAACATGGAATAAATATTATCTGCTGCATTTGCCATCTGTCTGCTTTTTGCAAGAATAGTTTCCGTCTTTTTATCCAATGTATGTTCTTTGTTTCTTAAAATCTCACTGATAAACCTCTTGTATGTTTCAAGCTCTTTATTTTCGTTAAAAAACCGGTTTATCTTTTCTGTCGTCATTTCCAATATTTCAGGTTCCGCAAATGCGTTGATACCACTCATTTCAACCATTAATTTCTGTGCTCTGGCAGAAAATTCCTGATATTTTCCGTTTGCCATATCCTGATGATATTTTTGCGTAGCATACACATAAATTCTCTCCATCAAGAGATTTGTCTCATCATTAAATTTCAGGTACTCAAGCAATCTGTCCGCACTTTCTGCCAAAGTTCCCTCAAAATCCTCGTACTGGAAAATCATTCTCTGAAGTCTCCCGAACTCTTCTTCCCAGAATTCGTCACTTTCAAACATATCTTCCATGCACCATGTGTCTTCCACTTTCTGCTCTACTCTCTTCATGAATAAAATCCTCCTAATCTTAGTAATCAATTCGCGAATCGAATTGATTGCCTGCTATAAATATCCCATTGTCCGCAGTATAAATATAATCGCCGTTATTGTAAACGCTGACATCATTGTTGTAATTACAATCATACTGCTTGTTAACGTTCCTTCACATCTCATATTTTTAGCCATTATAAAACAACTTGGAGTTGTTGGTGATGCAAGCATAATTACCAATGCTACAAGTTTCGCATCTCTATATCCAAGCCACACTGCCACCGGCAAAAATATTGCAGCCATGATGACTAATTTTATTGTTGATCCCACTACGGCAGGTGTCAGTCTCTTCAGTGCACTTGAAAATTCAAATGAACCCCCAATAGCTAATAAAGCAAGGGGTGTTGCCATTTTTGCAAAATTTCCAATAGTATTATCTACCATTACCGGAAAATCTACTCTAAAAACAGATGATAATACACCAATTATGATACTTAAAATTATTGGATTTGTAACGATTCCTCTAATTGTATTTTTTAGCGGTGAGCCGTCCAACTGCTCTTTCTTCGGACTCTCAATTGTCAGCACAATTACTGAATATATATTGTAAAGCGGAACTGCTCCAATAATCATTAACGGAACCAGTCCTGTATTCCCATACATGTTTACAACAAAAGCTGTTCCCAGCACCGCAGCGCTTCCCCTGAATGAGCCCTGTACAAATTCAGGCACTAATGTTTTATCTTTAAGAAAAAACTTTGCTCCTATCCATATCAGGAAAAAGCACAGTGATGTAACTATCATGCAATATAAAACATACTGTATATCAAATTCCGCTCTGAAATCCGTATTTATTAAATCCTGAATCAGAAGCATCGGAAGTGTAATTGTAAAGTTTATTTTATTTGCTATCCTTATAAAATCCGGTGTCATCCATCCTATTCTCTTAAGAAAATAACCTACTATAATTACAATAAACACCGGAACTGTTGCATTTAAACTGTAAATTAAATTATCCATGATTGTTACCTTTTTAACATTTCTATTTCTTCCTTATATGGAGGATATGACTTTTTCTTATCATTTTCATCTTTAATATAAGGTGTCTCTAATATCTTTGGTACTTGCTCAAATTCATGTAAATGTACGATTTCATGGAGCGTATCAAAACCAATATATCCCTTTCCAATATTTTCGTGACGATCTTTTCCTGCCCCTAGTTGATTTTTACTGTCATTTACATGAATTACTGAAATCTGATCTGTTCCAAGAATTTTGTCAAACTTTTCAAAAGTTTGGCTTAAATCATTCACTAAATCATATCCGCTGTCATTAACATGACATGTATCAAAGCACACTCTCAGTTTATCGTTATGCTTCACTCCATCATAGATTCTTGCCAGTTCTTCAAAATTTCTTCCTATCTCGCTGCCTTTTCCTGCCATTGTCTCCAATGCTATCTTCAACTTCATGTCTCCAGTAAGTACTTCGTTTAATCCTTCTATGATTTTTGCAATTCCTGCATCCACTCCGGCTCCCACATGAGAACCCGGATGAAGTACCATGCTTTTTGCTCCTATTGCCTGTGCGCGTTCAATTTCCTTTGCCAAAAATTCAACTGCAAGCTCAAACACTTCCGATTTTACCGTATTTGCTAAATTTATGATATATGGAGCATGAATGACTACTTCATCAATTCCATGCTCTTCCATATATTTCCACGCTGCATCAATATTCAGTTCATTGATATCTTTTCTACGTGTATTCTGTGGTGCCCCTGTATATGCCATAAAAACATTCGCTCCATAGGAAGCTGCCTCCTTTGCAGAGCCCAACATCATTTCTTTTCCACTCATTCCAACATGAGAACCAATTCTAATCATATTATTACCTCTATTTAATTATTTTTCTTCAGAATCATAAATCAATTTATACGCCTGCTTATAATACTCCTTTATCATTGCGTTTTTTTCAAATATTTCATAAAAATCAACCTCGTTTCCATCTTTATCCTCTGTATATACAGGAGATAATATAGGATATTCTTTCTGAACCTCTGTCACATACTGCTGATACTTATTAACTAATCCAATTTCTGATGATTCCAAAAGAATATTCTGAAGATAATTTATACTTGTCTTTACGTTATGCTTTGTTTTAATATCATAATTTGCCCATATAAAAAATGGAACATTAAAATAATCTTTTTTATACATATCTGGAGATAGTTCATCATATAGTATACTGGTAATATAGGGCTGATGATCTCCAAAAAACAATACAATTGTATCTTCATCCAAGGATTTGAGATTTGTTATTAATTCTTCCAGTGCTTTATCAGACTGATTGAGCAGTGTTAAATATTCATTAACTAAGGAAAAATTTTCTGAATCTGACATCTTGTTTGTTATTTTCACATCATCTATCCCTCTCCAATTATAATCACCATGGTTTTGAATTGTAGTATTAAATATGAATACAGGTTTTGTCTGTTCATTTATAATGCTTTTAACTACTCTATAATCCTCGCTATCATTAACAAAATCTTTTATATAAGAATTTGCTTTAGACCACTTAACAGTTTCAACTCCAAACTTTAAAAAATCATCAACAAATTCTTTTCTCTTAAACCTCATTTTTTCATAAACAATTCTCCTTGAATAGTTGTCTCCATTTGCAGGATGCATTGCATATGTTTCATACCCTAATTCATTCAGCCAATTTGGCAAAACATTCAAATCGTTTTTATAACCTATTGAATAACATGTATCATTAGTTCCCCAAAAACCTAAAGATGATGCAGTCAAAAATTCCATTTCCGTATTTGCTGTTCCTCCCGCATAAACGGAAACATATGCATCACCTTCTATAATATTGTCACCTTGAATAATCTTATGAAAGAATGGTAAAGGCTCTGTATTTGTATCAAACTTTATAATCCTCTGAGGGTCACAAAAACTTTCATTCATTATAACTATAATATTGGGCAAATTTTTATCTTCAATATTTTCAATTATTCTTCCAACATCTCCGTATTTTTCCCTTTCGTATCCTTCTGGTTCTTTTATACCATGTAATGACATCGTATCTAGAAAGTATAAAACATATCCCCCATAATTCCATCCATCAAAAGTGTTTACTCCAAGTTCTGAGTAGTCAAATCCAACTATCATTATCAAAATAAAACTCCACAATGCTACTCCCGAAATTCTATACTTTATTGTACTTTTTTCAATTTCTTTTTTATTTTCCAAATACACTTTAACAAACACAATAACTATACTTAAGATTAACACCCATATAATATGTGCCTTGCCAATTTTAAATTTATACATAGATGCCACATTTGCTGCCGTTCCCACAGAAAAAAAATCCGATAACCGTAATGCAACTCCCCTAAATTCACACACAAAATAATTAGCCATTCCGACTATATTAAATATGCTCAACCATACAATACTAGTCACTTTGACGCTACACGTAACTGCATATGTAAAAAGATATATTACCCAATAAACCACTATATTTATAAGCATAAATAATATTCTAAACTTCTGTTCCTCAAAAAACCACATATCGTCATTTAGAATCTCTACTAAAAAAAATGTTGAAATAGATAATATTAAAAAATACATTATTGGATGCATATTTCCTATTCTTATTTTTATGTTTTTCAAATTAATATTCTGTGTCATGTATTTTCAACTCCCATATACTATTTCATACAATGACTTCAATTTTACCATAGCAAAAATCGGAATGCAATTTTTCTTTCATTATTGTTTTAATTCTTCTAATGATTAGCTTTATATAACAGTTGTTTTTTCCGGTTTTGGCTGATAATATTGATATATATTAAGGAGGATGCAATAATGCACTTTAAACACTTACCATTAGTTCCCCAAAAATATTATTCATATCTCCATAAGATTGTTGACTTATGCAATTCTTATGACAATCTGATTAATCCTTTCTTTTATGAAGAAGATGAAGAGTATCTCTTTAGTCATCATGGATTTTTTTATTGTACGGACTCTGAGAACAACATAATCGGCTTTATTTCTCTGTCTGGAATTTCTGAAACGGAGTTTGAAGCTTGTGGATTCGTACTACCTGAATTTAGAGGACAAGGTATCTTTTCTGCCCTGCTAAAAAAAGTGAAAGAGGAATTTCGCAGTACTTCTGTCTCCCTTTTGGTAAATCCGGACTGCACACATTCTGTAGACATATTACATCACTACAATTTTTTACATTTAAATACGGAATGTAAAATGATTTTAGAATTTACTGATACAGATATTTTTTCCTCAGAATTATCGCTTGACAGTCAGGAAATTGCTCCTGATATTTGGAACTGTACATTTTTTAATGACAGTGTAAAAATAGGAACCTGTACCATATCTATTGTTGATAATTCTTATTGTATGTTAGGAGATGTTGAAATAAAAAAAGAATACCGCGGCTTAGGTCTCGGTATTCCTTTAATTCATTGTCTATGTAATTATCTTAAAGTTCAGGGAATATTTAAAATAATACTCCACGTAACGAAAGGCAATGTTCCTGCATACAGACTATATAAATCCACAGGTTTTACAATCGTCTCCAAACTTGATTATTATCAGCTTTCGGTGTCATAATCCGCTGACTGTAAAATTTTCCCATGTGACAAAGGCCAGTATACGCACAAAGCTTTCGCTATAATTTTCTCTTTTTTAACGTATTTGATATTCCAGTATCTTGCATCATTGGAAATGTTTCTGTTATCTCCCATAAGGAAATAGCACCCTTCCGGTACATTATACTCGTTCACACCATCCGGAAGATTGCTTGCATCATTTCCAACTTTCCACTCTTCCGGTAAATAGTCTTCTTCTAAAGGTGTTTCCGAATCGTTAATGTAAATCTTCCCTTCTTTAATAACTACTTTATCTCCCGGAAGACCAATAACTCTCTTTACAAAAAGCTGACTTTCATCATCAGGAAATTTGAAAATAACAATTTCTCCTCTTTGTATATCACCAATTTGATATGAAAGCCTGTTTCCAACCATTCTATCACCTGTCATGATGGTCGTTTCCATAGAACCGCTTGGAACATTGGCATTAATAATTACATAATTATTCACTAAAAAGGCTATAATCACTGCCACAATAAAAATTCTAACCCAGCTGAATATTTCCTTTTTCCAGCTAAAAGGTTCTAATTCCTCTAACTTTCTTTGTATCTTTTTTCTTTCCTTTTTACTTAGGTCAGGGTTTTTAAGCTGCTCTTCATATGCGGCACGCTCTTCTTCTCTCTGCTTTAACTTTTCAGCTTTTTTTACTTCTTTTTCAGTTGTTGCATCTTTACTCATCTCGCTCATATCATTTCCTTTCTGAAGAAAAAAGTAATATTTGTTCTCTTTTCCCCTTAAACACTTGTTTATTATAGCTATATAAAAAAGGAAGTTCAATACTCAATGTCATTAAGTTAATTAAAAAATTTTTCAAAAAACAGGATGCAAGTAGAGG
>CAYUYJ010000010.1:0-107345 GCA_964449325.1 uncultured Lachnospiraceae bacterium
TAATTCCCCCATGAATGGGGGCTAGGGGGTTGAAGTGTCGAAGACACTTTTTTACATTGTATAAGATAAAATGCAAAAAAATCACAATAAAATGCATGAAAATAGTGAAAATAATCTGAATATGATGTAATATATTGTTATATGAACCGCAAGGAGGAGAGGTACATGAGTAGAGAAACTACGCGGGAACGTGTACAAAAAACAGAAAACAGTCATAAAATGAATCGCGAAGAACTGGAGAATAAGGCAGAAGAAATTTTGGAGAAGGTTGTGGAAAAGAAAAAAGTAGGGATGTTTCGCGGAATACAGACAAGAATTATGATTCTTGTTCTTGTAGCAACGGCGATTTCCATTTTCTTTTGTTTGTGGACCGGTATTCCGCTGTTTCAGAAATTTTTGGGAAATTCCGTTAAGTCTAATATGAAGTCACTGGCAATGGCTTATGCGTCGGAAATGGAGATGAAAATCAAAAATAACGGAAATGAGATGCCGGAAACTGATGAACTGACGGCATTGCTCGGTGGTATTACGGTAGAAGGTGTCGAGGGAAGTTATTGTTATTTAGTGGATTGTGACGGAATCATGCTGTACCATCCTTCAGCAGAAAAGATTGGACAGCCTGTAGAGAATGAGGTAGTAACCGGAGTGGTGAATCAGCTAAAAGGTGGTGTAGTCCCGGAAGCCAAAACCGTAGAATATCTGTTTAAAGGAGAGGAGAAGCTGGCAAGCTATGCTATCGTAGACGGTACAAACAGTATTCTTGTTATTTCAGCAGATAAATGGGTAGCTTTGTACCCGATTTATAAATATATCCGTCAGAGTTCAATTTGTGCGGTGATGACGGTGATTATTGTGATAATAGGTGCATGGCTCATTTCCAGAAGTATTGTCAGACCTATTAAGATACTTACCGGTGTAATCGATAAAAATGCGGATTATGATTTTACGGATAGCAAAGCAAGCAGGCTGCTTGCCAAGGGTAAAGGGGAAACGGCTGTTATGAGCCATTCTCTGGAAATTATGCGAACTAATATCAGCGGCATTATTGGACAGTTGGATGTTGTTGCGGATAAACTGAAGAACAATGCAGGTGGATTAAGCCAAATTGTAGAACAGCTTAACAGTAATTCCTGCGATAACTCTGCCACCAGTCAGGAACTGGCTGCCAGTATGGAAGAAACTTCAGCGGCAACGGCAATTATTGATGAAAAAATGAGTTATATTGATGAAAATGCAAAAAAAATCGGAGAACTTACTATATCCGGTGAAAAGGATGCGGAAGCAATTATTGAAAAGGCGGAAGGCTTAAAGAAAAATACAGAAAGTGCTGACCGAAAAACCAAAGAGATATATTCACAGGTGAAAAAAGAATCTGATGCAGCTATTGTAAAAGCAAAAGAAATCGGACGGATTAATGAATTAACCGATGCCATTACAGCAATCGCAAGCCAGACCGAGCTTCTTTCTTTAAATGCTTCCATTGAAGCAGCAAGAGCCGGTGAAGCAGGAAGGGGATTTGCGGTAGTTGCAGGTGAAATCGGTAATCTGGCATCTCAGTCTACGGAAACCGCAAACAGCATTTCTGCCATTGTGGCGGGCGTGAAGGATGCCGCAGAAAGTATGGAAAAATGTCTGGAACAGATGATTCGTTTTATGGAAGAGACCGTAATCGGAGATTATCAGAATTTCATTCGTGTAAGTGAAGAATATAGCGCGGATGCAACAAGATTTTCCGATAGTATGAAGACCATCAGCGATTCCATTGAAGAACTTGGACAAAATATTGAAGATATTACAGCTTCCATTCAAGGTATCAATACGACTGTAAATGAAGCGGCTATCAGTGTTACAGATATTGCATCAAAGGCAACGGATATGGTTGGACTTGCGGGTGATACGGGACAGCAGGCAGAGGATAATGCAGAGTTTGCAAAACAACTGAATGAGATTGTAAAGCGGTTTAAGATTTAAATGTGCTTGACAAAAGAAAGAACATAGGCTAGAATTTGGCTATATTGTAAAAGCTGTGAAAAGAACAAGTACCAGTAAACGAAAGAAACAGAAAGTTGCCGGAGGATGAGAGGCGCATCGGAAGTTTAGTGGGAATACATCTTGGAGCTGCACACCGAAAGAAAAGTAGGATGTGACGGAAGCTGTGTCCGTTAGCACGCAGGAGTATCGCTTCGGCTGTACTTGCTAAGGCAGACAATGTGAGTTGTTTGTGAATAAAGGTGGTAACACGGGTTTTAACCTCGTCCTTTACGTTTGTAGAGGACGAGGTTTTTTGGTACATGTATAATTTCATGACCGAAAAGGAACGAATGATAGCAAAGGACTTGACAAAGCAGATACAACCAATAAAAATAAAGATAGGAGAGAGAACATGACAGTATTTGAAGAATTGCAGAAAAGAGGGCTGTTAGCCCAGCTTACCGATGAGGAAGAAATCAAGGATTTAATTAACAATGGAAAGGCAACGTTTTATATCGGTTTTGACCCTACCGCTGACAGCCTTCATGTAGGACATTTTATGGCACTTTGTTTAATGAAAAGGTTACAGATGGCAGGAAATAAGCCGATTGCATTAATCGGTGGTGGTACGGCTATGATTGGAGACCCTTCGGGAAGGACAGATATGCGTTCCATGATGACGAAGGAAACCATTGAACATAACTGTGAATGCTTTAAGAAGCAGATGAGCCGCTTTATTGATTTTTCCGAAGGAAAAGCTTTAATGGTTAACAATGCCGACTGGCTTATGGATTTGAATTATATTGAATTCATCCGTGATATCGGGGCTCATTTCAGTGTAAACCGTATGCTTTCCGCAGAATGCTACAAGCAGAGAATGGAAAAGGGTTTAAGTTTCTTAGAATTTAACTACATGATTATGCAAAGCTATGACTTTTTGTCCCTGTACGAAAGATATGGTTGTAACATGCAGTTTGGTGGAGATGACCAGTGGAGCAATATGCTTGGCGGAACCGAATTAATTCGTAGAAAACTGGGAAAAGATGCGTATGCCATGACAATTACCCTGCTTTTAAATTCCGAAGGAAAGAAGATGGGCAAGACGCAAAAAGGCGCGGTATGGCTTGACCCGAATAAGACATCTCCTTTTGAATTTTACCAGTACTGGAGAAACGTAGCGGATGCAGATGTATTAAAATGCCTGCGTATGCTGACATTCCTGCCTTTAGAGCAGATTGAGGAAATGGACAAGTGGGAAGGCAGTCAGTTAAATACCGCAAAAGAAATTCTTGCCTTTGAACTTACGAAACTTGTACATGGTGAGGAAGAGGCAAATAAAGCCCAGGAAAGTGCTAAGGCATTGTTTGGAGGAGGAAGCAATACTGCGGATATGCCTACAAGCGAATTGACCGAAGCGGATTTTGAAGAAGGTAAGATTGATATTTTGGCTGTTCTTGTAAAGAGCGGTCTGACTGCTTCCCGCTCCGAAGCAAGACGTGCAGTGGAACAGGGCGGTGTAACCGTAGCAGATGAAAAAGTAACAGATATCAAAAAATCCTTTGAAATGGCAGAATTTGAAGGAGAAGGCATCATTGTAAGACGGGGAAAGAAGAATTTCAGAAGAATTGTAGTTTCATAAATGGGGGCATTTTATGATTCATAATGTAGGTTCATATGATACGCGTACTACCGGTCAGGAGCACAATTTATCCAATTGTGTACACAAGCATTCGGGGAACCGGCTGGATACGGATGCGGATATGAAAAGTGCCGGACAGGCTGCAAATACGCAGCCTGCCGGGACAGAAGTTTCCCTGTTTGACGGAGTCTCGTCAGGCATAAAAAAGCTTTTGGGAAACGGAATCGGTTTGCTTAGGGGAATTTGGAATACTTCCGGAGAAACCGGAAATGACAAACAGAATACAGGTGTAGAAAAGGGAGCGGATTTACAAAACGGACACGGTACAGTAACAACGGTCGGAGTCAGTTTACAGGCAATAGAAAGTGTTGCGGATATGAAAACGCCGATAAAAAGAAATGAGAGTGCACAACCGGAGAAATGGAAGCTTTCTGCGGCAGTTCCGACGTTAAAGATTAAGACCGGACTGGCAAGAGAACGTTTTGAAGCAAGGAAGGATGCTTTTTTAAAAAGAATGAAGGAAATGGCAAAGAGCCGGCAAAAGGATTCCTTTGAAGAAAACAAAGAAGAGCGTCCGGGACAGCAGGAAAAAGAAATGGAATGGTTTGAGATGAGCAATGCTCATTTATTGGATTCTTATAATAAAAACGGCGAGTATACAAATCTTGGAAACCGGATAGACGGACAGGGATACAGCGGAAGTCCGATAAAAGAAAATTATTCAAAAAAAGCCTGAAAGAACCTTCTGAAACAAAAACGGAAGGTTTTTTATTAAGAAAAAATTAAAGAAAAATATATTTATGTGTTAATATAAACATGATTTAATACTTGTAGGGACGAGAAGGAGAGAAAAAATGGCAAACATTTTAATATGCGATGATGATAAAGAAATTGTGGAAGCAATAGAAATCTATTTGTTACAGGAGGGGTATCAGATTTTTAAAGCTTATGACGGCGAACAGGCAATCGAGGTACTAAAGCGGGAAGATATCCATTTATTGATTATTGATATTATGATGCCGAAACTGGATGGAATTCATGCCACACTGAAAATCAGAGAGTACAGCAGTATTCCGATTATTATTCTTTCAGCAAAATCCGAGGATGCAGACAAGATTCTGGGGTTGAATATCGGAGCGGATGATTATGTGACAAAGCCCTTTAATCCTTTGGAACTTGTAGCACGGGTAAAATCTCATTTACGAAGATATACCAGTCTGGGAAATCTGAATGCGGATAACAATTCCATGTATGTGGTAGGCGGACTTTGCATGAATGATGATACCAAAGAAGTGACGGTAGACGGCGAAGCGGTAAAATTAACACCTATTGAGTATAACATTCTGCTTTTATTGGTAAAAAATCAGGGCAGGGTATTTTCCATTAATCAGATTTATGAAAGCATCTGGAACGAAGATGCAATTGGAGCAGATAACACGGTAGCGGTACATATCAGACATATTCGGGAAAAAATTGAAATCAATCCAAGGGAACCGAGATACTTGAAGGTGGTCTGGGGTGTAGGCTACAAGATTGAAAAACAATAGGAAGATGTGTAATGAGTAAAAGAAAAGCATTATCGACAGGAAATAAAATATTTTTGTTTGTCATACAGCAGATTGTGGCAGTGATTGCGGCAGCATGCATTACCATTGTGACAGTCAGTTCCATGATAGATGTAAATGATGGGTTTGGAAGAAGCAGATTTTTCTTGAATCCGCTTGAATATGGCGAGATTGAGTTTGAGGAATCCGATGTTTTTGCTACCGTACTGGAGCATGGAATCCGTGATGCGGTGCGCATGAGTGTTATCAAGAGCCAACTGGAAACGGAAGGAGAATTTGACGGTCATAAGGAAATTGATGTGACGGCTTATGTAAATCGTGCAGAACAGCTTTCAGGTAAATATGTGACAGCAAAATACCGGCTGGAGGATTTACTGAAATGGGGCAAGTACGGTTTTGAATATACCGGAAAAGTGTTTGAGTCCGAAACAGAGATGGAAGATTTTCTGGCAAATGCAACTACTTATACACAGTATGAGGGAACATATACAACCGGATTTCATCCTCGAAATGTAGATGAGGAGGAATATCCGGAAAGAGTACCGGCTGCCACGAATATTTCCCACTGGAGAAATGCAGAGAATGTTTCAGAAACAGTGGTGGAAGATGGAGTTGTCATTATTTCCGAAGAAAATGGAGAAACTATGGTTACAGACTATACTCCGCAGTTGGAGACGACAGAAGAAACAGTGGCGATTGCGATAACGGATGTGGACGAAGCAGACTATGAGTATGAGGACTCCTTGTATCAGACAATACTCACGAGCCGATACAAGACGATAGACGGAAAGACTCCGCAGGAACTGGTATCTACTTGGGAAGAATATTATCAGCTTTGCGATAACATTGCTGAGGCAGCAAGCAGTTTGTATTATAACTATAAGGAATATCTGGATTATGAAAATTCTTACAGTCTGGAAAATTCCAATCTGCTATATTGTATGGAAATGCTTGTGGACGGAAAAAATGTATATTTTACCAATGCGACCCTGAAGGAATTTAGGGATGAGACAATCAATCATTTCTTTTCGGGATTTCATAAGAATATTTATTACAGCCCTTATGATATGGAATACTATACGAATACCGGTGTTCCTGAAGAATATTTTTTGCAGTTGATGGATGAGTATAATTATGCTTACAATGAGAATACAAAAATCTGGATTGCTGTGGATGATTCGTATCAGGCAGAGGATATATTTGCAAAAGCAGAGTATGCCTATAATACCTTTTTGCCAAACTGGTGGGAATATATGAGTGGAGCAATTGCCTGTATTGTAATTTATGGATTGCTTTTTCTTGTGCAGTGTACATATACCGGAAGACGGGAGGTAACGGCAGAAACTGAGGAAGGAGAGAGCAGGGTACAGATATGTGCTGCAAAATTTGAGCAGATTCCTACGGAAATCTGGCTGATTATCTGTGGTATGGCGGCAGGGCTGATGGTAATTCTTTTGATGTTTACCTATGACATGCTTGCATGGCGGCAGGTAAGCAATCAGCTTATTTTGAAAACCGTTGCCATTGAAACATGCATAGTGAGCACAGTGCTCAGTCTGTTGGGCTACAGCTTTATCCGAAGATGTAAAGTACATAATTTGTGGAAGGGCAGTTTTACATATATATTGTGCAGATGGTTCTACCGGCAAGTGATGCTTCGAGTGGCAGGAGCCATAAAAACTATGTATGGAAATCTTCCTATTGTCCTGCAGAGCCTGGTTCCTTACTGCGCCTTAATTGGAATGAATGTGATTGGCATGGTGTTTGCAGTTAAATTAAGAAGTATCGGGGTTGTGTTTTTGCTTGGGATTATTGATGCAGCAGTAGGATGGCTTTTATTTAAAAACAATGTTGACAAGCAAAAGATCATCGACGGAATCGTTGAAATCCGAAACGGAGATTTGAATTATCAAGTGGATATGACAAAGCTTTACGGAGGAAATAAGATTCTGGCAGAGGCAGTAAACAGTATCGGTGACGGTATCAGACAGGCCGTGGAAACAAGTATGAAGGATGAGCGGTTGAAAGCGGACTTGATTACGAATGTTTCCCATGATATTAAAACGCCGCTTACATCTATTATTAATTATGTTGATTTACTGAAACGGGAAGATATTCAGGATGAAAAAGTGAAGAACTATATTCAGGTTCTGGACAGCAAATCACAGCGTTTAAAACAGTTGACAGATGATTTGGTGGAAGCTTCTAAAATTTCTTCCGGAAATATTACCCTGCATATTGAGCAGATTAATATTGTGGAACTTTTGAATCAGGCAATCGGAGAATTTTCCGAAAAATTTGAGACAAAAGAACTGCAGACGGTTGTGACTTTTGAAAAAAAAGCATTGTACATTGATGCTGACAGTAGAAGAATGTGGCGTGTAATAGAAAATCTGTTTAATAATATTTTCAAATATGCTATGACCGGAACCCGGGTTTATATTGACGGAAAAGAAGAAAAAGAAGGGAAAGATACAAACGTAGTTCTTACTGTGAAAAACATATCAGCACAGCCCCTTAATATCAATGCGGACGAACTGACGGAACGTTTTATACGTGGGGATGTTTCCAGAAGTACGGAGGGAAGCGGACTGGGACTTTCCATTGCTAAGAATCTGACAGAAGCACAAAGCGGAAAATTTCATATTTATCTGGACGGCGATTTGTTCAAAGCAATGATTGTTTTTCGGAAGGCAGAAGAAGGAAGGGATTAACCCTTCTTTCTTGCTGTTACCATTTTGTCAATGGTTGCAAGCTCTTCTTCGGAGCTGTATTTTTTTATGGTTTGAATCAAAAGCTGCATTTCTCCTTCTTGAAACTGAAGATTTTGTTCCCTTGCTTTTTTCATAACAGACATGAGAAAAGGAAACATTTCTTTTTGGGAAAGTCCTTTGCTCTCTATTACAAGAGATTGTAAAAATTCAAGTTTTTCAGAAGAAATATTGGCGATGGCAGGGTCATCCATCCAGATAGGGTGTTCCATGGTTAGTCCTCCTTATTTTGAAACATGGAAAATAGTTCTTGTTGTTCCGGTGACAGAAGATTCATAAGCATATCCGGTGAAAACAGATTGCCGGATTCGGAAGTGCCTCCGTTTCCAAAACCACCGGCATCGGGGAATATCTCTTTCATCATAGACATCATGGATTCCAATTCTTTATACTGCTGAAAAAGACCTTGCATATTTTTTATATTTTTAAGCATTCCCTGTTCTTTTTCGGTGCAGAAGGGATAAAGTTCGTCACACAGCTTACTAAAGTCGAAGGATGTTTTTTCGGATTCTGCACAAATGTTGAAAGAGTATGATGCAGAATTAGCAAGGGAAAGTGTGTATTGAAATTCCATATATTTAATCATAGCGGCAAGTTTATGCCGGAATTGTTTGCTGACAATCGGAAGGATAATTTTCAGCATTTGAATATGATTAGTTGTATACAAAGTATCAAATGCTGCAATTTTGTCTTGTTGTTTTGTGTCCATGTGTTCTCCTTTTCATCTGTCATACCATTTTATGAAAGAAAATCATGGTTTATGAAAAGAAAATAGGCTCTTGGAAGAGCCTATTTGGTGAGAAGTGTTTATAGCAGACAGATTAGCAGCATCCGTTGTTGCCACAGCCATTACCACAGCAACACAGGAGAATGAGAATCCAGATAATGTTGCAGCAGTTGTTGTTATCACAGTCATTGCCGGAACCAAAAAATCCACATCCGTTGTTGCCGTTGCAGAAGAACAGTAAGATAATAATCCAAATCCAGCTTCCACATCCACATCCCATATTGTTTACTGCGTTATTGCATCCGCAGTGTGTTGCAGTTAAATCACTCATGATTTACCTCCGCGTTGTTTGTTTTATGGTATATCTTATGTAGTATGGCCTGTCAGTGTTTCCGGAAAAAAATAAAATATTTTTATCTCTTTTATTGACAAAGTTTTGCAAGTTGGTAACACCAAAATATCCTTTAATAAGACCACTGGAGAATACTCTGTAATTTTGATGAAGGAGTTAAGCAACATGTAAGTCAGGAAGATATCTGATAAAACTATCGGGAGAAGGAATTTTGAGGAGTCATTCCGTTTGATAATCAATTGAGTACTGATGCATTATCATAGTCTTCTAAGAGAGATGGTTCTATTTCTTTAACCAGTTCTTTGGGAAGGCATTTTTTTGTAATGCTCATATTTTTAGATTTGTAAGTTAACTGTGTATATAAATCAGAGTTGATAGTTTTTTTAAATATAGCATAGATTTTGCCGGGTGGTTTTGAAACGATTGAGCGGATATCTTCGCTTAGTACGCTGTTTGGTATGTAATAATCCTTGCTTTGAATAAGTCCAAGACAGGCGGTAGTTGTACCGGTAACTTTTTCCGTATATAGTTCAAGGTGAGGACCGGTATAATTCCCAATCATACGGGCTTTAGTATCAATATTCATTATGGTATCAAGTATTTTAAGCTTAAGTTCGGTTGTGTGGTTATTTTTAAATGAAAAATCATTTTTGCCTAATCGGTTTTTCAAGGCATAACGATAAAAGTCATTTGCAGTTAACCCATTTCTGGGGGATACGCCTGTAAAATGAAGGAAGTTGTGTGAATGAAATCTTACAGTAGTATAGTTTGAATGGTTATTCTTGTCACGATAGACAAATACAACTTGATTACCTTCTAAATATTGCTGATATTGTTTTGCGCATTTTGTGATGATATCTATAGATTGTTTCTTAGTCATAATCTGATTATTTCCTTGCATCTATTGGTATTTTAGTAAATTTAAAAGGAAGGTTCTACTGCCATAGCAGATGACACCTTCCTTTAACGACTGATTTTTCTGTTGTCCGCCAACTGATCGGCACCCAAAGTCCGATAAGCAATTCTGGTTTTTCCGTTGCCAGCCAACTGTCCGGCACCCGAAGTCCGGAAAGAATTTCGGATTTTATGTGTCAGTCCACATGATAGGCATATAGCCCACCTACTAATTAAAGTATACATAAAAGAACTAAATTATGCAACGAGTTTATAAAGATTTAATTTTATTTATTATTTTTTGTAGATGGTCAATTTGAAGCGGTAGCTTGATGGTGAATGTTTAAAACTTTTTGTTGAAGGATGAAGTGAAAATGTTATTTCTGCTTTGAAAATTGGATTATTGTGGACATTTCATCGACAAAATGCTTGAATTTATTGTGAGATATAGTAAAATAGAAGATGTATGAGAAGAATTTTGGAGACTAACAGCTTGTAAAAGGAGAAGTTTTTACTATGGCATCAGGCGGATGGAACGTTGCCGGAAGGCAGTTCAGGACAAGGTCGGATTATGAAGCTGCCTGCAGGGATGAAAGGAAAATTGATACATTAAAAACACGTTATAAATTGGATGATCCCAATCAAGTGTCTGCTTTGCATAAAGAACTTCAAAGCGGAAGAATCCGGTTTGAAACAATGGTTGGGGATGATTTCATTTATGAGATAGAGCAGATGGCAAAAAATGCAGTGCCGGATGCAAAAAAGAAGAAACAGAAAAAATCTGTGCAAAAGACAGAAAAAAAAGGGAGAAAGAAAGAAGGAAAGAATTTTGAGGAATATGACAAGAAGATGCAGGTGGAAATCCTTTGGCAGTTGCAGCAGAGGGAAAGACGCAGAAAATGGATTATTCTGGTTTGCAGCCTGTTAGCGATAACATCTTTTGGGTATTTCGGCGTGTATTGTTATTTTACGGACAGGACAGAAGCAACCTATGATGAATGGGCAGATGTAAAACAAAATTCGGGAAACAAGTACATCCATTCTGTACAGGCAGACAATACACAGACGGAAGAAGTTAAACGGGAAATTTTGGAAGAATACATAGATTTACATAATAAGAATAAAAGTCTAATCGGATGGGTAGAAATTGCCGATACAAATATTAATTATCCTGTTATGCAGACTGTGAACAATGAATATTACTTGGACCACAATTTGGAGCAGGAGTATGATAAAAACGGTTCTATTTTTATGGACAAGGATTGTGATGCTTTAAAACCCAGTACGAACCTGATTATTTACGGACATCATATGAAATCCGGTGCAATGTTCGGGGGATTGGATAAATACAGCAAAAAATCTTATTATGAGGAACATCCAACCATTCTGTTTGATACGATTTACGAAAAAGGAACCTATCAGATTATGTATGTGTTCCGTTCCAAAGTATATAATGAGAATGAAATTGTATTTAAGTATTATCAGTTTTTTGATGCAAGTTCGCCGGAAGAGTTTGCTTCCAATATGGAGGAAATGAGTGCAATATCTCTGTATGATACAGGAGTAACAGCAAGCTATGGGGACAGGCTTCTTACCTTGTCAACCTGTGACAACAGTGAGAAGGACGGAAGGTTTGTTGTGGTGGCGAAGAAGGTAAATTAAAATTTACTATCTGAAAGAGGAGAGTTTACGATGGCAAAGAAAACACCTAAGAAAAGAATGAATAGAAAGATGAAACGGGCGATACGGAAAAGTATCTCGGCAATGTTTATGGCGACGGCATTGCTTGTTGCTGCGATTCCGGTAGACAGTGTGTCGGCAACCGGCGGAACAACACCGTCATCTGCACCGGACACTCTGGAAGAGGTGGAATATCCTGCTAGTCCGGTTGATGTGCCTAATCTGGGGATTCAGGTTGATGCGGGTACGGAACAGTTTGGGTATGAAATCGTGTCTTTGGATAATGGAGCATCTTATCGAATGGATAAGATATATAAAATTGCAACAGCTACCAATGGTGAGAATGCTATTTCGGGATATAATTCTGATTATACTCCGCCAAACAGAAAGCTTACCATACCGGCTAATGTCGTGGCAAATTACGATCAGTTTGATGAAACAACAGTCGGAGTACAGGCATATATGTTGGATAAGAATCAACTTCAGTATGCGTATAATATTTATCATCCGGACAATGTATACAGTAAAGATGCGAACGGGGATGGAGTAATTGATCCTGTTACAGAGTCGAATTTTTATCATACAGATTTCAGTGAAATTGACAATGTGACACAGTATGCTTTGGATGTGTATGCTTGTGATTTGGCGACAAATAATAGAACAATAGTGTCTGGTAACGGAACAGCAGGGTATAAGGCGCAAATTGTTATTGTAGGAAAAAATGCGGATAATACTAATGTTACAAAATATGTGCCATTTAATCCGACAACGCAGGAGTTTTGGGCAAGGACAGACAAGTCTTACAACATACTGTATATTGCAAACGGGGCATTCTCGTCGAATACCTTTGATAATTCAGGCGCAGCAACAGGCGGTAATGCTATTAATGTAGATACTTTAATTCTGTCGGACAGTATTGTGGGAATCGGTAACAGTGCCTTTGAAAATGTATCCGCTTTAAGAAGTATTGAACTTGGAGATGGTATTAAAAATATCGGAAACAGAGCTTTTAAAGGATGCGGAAGTTTATCAAGTGTAAAAATCAGTAATGTGGAAAAAATCGGAACGGAAGCGTTTGCAAATTGTACAACGTTGCCGTCTATTGAGTTACCTACCTCCCTAAGTGAAATCGGAACGGGAGCATTTGTTGGATGTAATGCTTTATCCGGTGTGAATATGGGTGGGGTAACAGCACCAAACCAAATTGACGATTTTGCTTTTTATAATTGTCCATCGCTGAGCAACGTGGTATTTTCCACTATGACGCAGTCTATTGGAGAAGGTGCTTTTGCGGTTCCTTCTACTGTTAATATAGGAGGAAACTGGACAAGTATCGAGTTCCCGGCAAATGTCAACTATTTTGGGGATTCGGTGTTGGAAGGAAGAACAAATCTGAAAGAATGTACGCTCCCGGCATCCTATGGCGGAACCGGACCGGAAACTTTGGGAGCAGCTTTCTTTAGACGATGTTCCAATCTGAGTTGGGTGAAAATCGGCGGACCGTTTTTGAAATTTCCGAACAATGCTTTTGTCAGTGTTAAGTCGGATGATTTCTATATAGAAGGACCTGCAACCCGTGACGGCTCCACAGATTATAGGAATTCTGATGTTTATGCAAGACCGAGAGAGTCGGCACGTACACATGAACCGGGACTTACCTATAAATTTACGGTAAACGGCGTTTCTTATTATGAAGTAGCCTATACCTATGAAGATGACTTCGGAACAGAAGTTACGGATTATTATTTGATTAATACCAAAACGCAGGCTTTGGAAGAATATACACCCGGAAATACTACCGGAGCCGTTAAAATTGTTATCAAAGGAAATTATAATGGAGTTTCCGTTAAATCCATTGCAAAAGGATGTTTTGATGGAGTAAAAGACAGGGCGGTAAGCCTTGAGGTACAGGATAACACGATTTCCGGTATTGATAAGGAAGCTTTTAAAGATTTTAAAAATTTAGAAAGTGTTTATCTTGGCAATTCTGTTACATCTGTTGGAGCAAGTGCATTTGAGGGCTGTGATAAGCTGACAGACGTATATTTTGCTATGGATAAAGTAACTATTGGAGATAAAGCATTCAGCAAAAATGTTACCGCAAGTCCGATAGGGCTTACATTCCATGGTAAAATCGAAAGTGGATTTGCTCCTTTTGACTGGGCAATGAAAGCAGAAAATGAATTGAGCGATGCGGGGCTTCGAGTACTTTATAAAGGTCTATCACCGGCAGACCAGGGAACGATTTATGACAGGGCAGCTTCGGAAGAAGGTACAACTGTCACACCGTTGATTTTCTATCCGATTTATGAACATCTGGATGCGGATAATGAAGAATATCGTAAGGAAAAAGCTGAAAAATACGGTATGTCGAGTGTGGATGATTACAGTATTACAGGAAGATATGAAAAGGGAACGGCGGGAGAGGTACCGAATGGTACAGATCCGGCAAAGGTATTTGCAGATGCTGAAGATGTGGAATATGTTAATGCGGCATATAATGTTGTAATTCCGTCAGGTATTACGTCTATTGATTCGCCTGCATTTTACAATGCACAGGCAAACAATACCAGTATTGCAACTTATGTAGGCGGCAGAATAACAAACCCAAGTAATTCCAGAGAAGCGGTTATGTATGCAAGTATGAGTACTGCAGAAGGTGCGGTTCCCGGTCTGTTCAGTGGTTATTATGAAGATTATACAAATGTGGATGAAGCAGCGCAGTGGGAGAAGAACCCCAATGGTAATGACCGTGTAGAATCCATTACGATGACTTCGGTAACCTCAATTCCTGATTATGCATTTGACAGTTGTGAAAGATTGCAGAAAGTTGACTTGGGAGCAGCTTGTAAGGAAATCGGTGTTGCACCGTTCAGAGGCTGTACGGCATTAGAAGAAGTAATTGGAAATGACACGATTGTCTGTGAGAATGATATTATCTATACAGCAAACGGAGATGGCACCTATACATTGGTAGAATGTCTGCCGTCCAGAGGAACCAGTGGAAATTTTGAGGTTTCTGTATCAAATGATCCGAAGCTTGCTCAGGTTTCTGAAATCAAAGAAAGTGCATTTATAGACTGTGATAAAGTTATCAGTGTGAATATGAAAGGGAATACAGTTCTTACCAGGGTTCCGAAGGAATGTTTTAAAGGGTGTACATCCTTAAAGAATGTAGTTCTTCCTTCCTCGGTAAACTATATTGAAGAAGATGCGTTTGTGGATTTGGAATCTATTCATGTTACTATTCCTGCAAGAGAAGTGTATATTCATCAGAATGCTTTTAAGCATGGTAACAGTAAACAGGATCCGTTAGCAACAGTGGTAATTAAGAGTTACGAGAATTCTTCTGCACAGCGTTATACACAGGATAATTATATTGGTTTTGAGGTATATAACGAGTATGAGCATACGGTTCGCTTTTTGAATTATGATTATGAAGAACTCTATAAAACAACAGTACAGGATGGACAGTCCGTTCGGCCGTTTTTAGATGCACAGACAGAACCTAAACGAAGCGGATATAAGTTTGCCGGTTGGAAGTGCATTACTTCCGGAATTTCATTGGATCAGATTACAGATGATGCGATTTTCGTAGCTACTTTTAGCGGTGGTTCAAGCGGAAGCGGTTCGGTCAGCGGTAATGGTTCCGGTAGCAATGGTAATACTGGTAATAATAATGGCAGTAGCAATAACAATAATGGAAATAATAACAGTAGTGACAGTGACAGTTCCGAACTCTATACTTTAACAGTAATTAACGGAAGCGGAAGCGGAAGCTACGTGGAAGATGCAGATGTTATTATCGCTGCTAACAATCCTGCAACCGGTAAAAAATTCAAAGAATGGGTGGTTGATACCAATAATGCAACACTGGCAAGTAACAGAGTAGCAGCAACGTCTTTCAAAATGCCAGGTGCTGATGTAAAAGTTACGGCAGTGTATGAGGATGATAAATCCTCAAGCAGTAATAAGAATAACAGCTCGGTAAGCGGTAACAGTTCCGGTTCTTCAAGCAATCGGAACAACAGTACGAACGGTACAAAAGTTATTATTACAAGACCGGGTATTTCCGATACGGATTTAGCAGCAGCTAAGGTGAATGGTTCCAAGGACAGTTATATTGTAAAGATTTCGGAAACGGCAGAAGCAACAGCTGCAGTGGAGGCCGCATTAATCAATAAATACGGAAGCCTTGACAATATTCGTTATTGTGCAATGGATATCAGCTTGTATGATTCAACGGGGACAAATAAGATTACGGATACAACCGGTTATACGATTGACATTACGATACCGTTGCCTGATTCACTGCGAGAGTATGCAGGTAACAATAAGACGGCGGCAGTAGTGAATTCCCAGTTGGAAGCTTTATCACCGAAGTTTACCACGATTGACGGGGTGCCATGTGTTACGTTCCGTGCAACACACTTTTCACCGTATACGGTATATGTAGACACACAGAACCTGACGGCAGGAGGGCTGGATTCCACACCGAAGACCGGTGACGGCATTCATCCGAAGTGGTTTTTATCTATGGGACTTGCCTGTCTTTCTGTGATACTGTTTATGAAAAAGGACAAAAAGTCACCGAAAGTTAAGGTTGCATAAGCTGAGGTCGAAGTATGAAGAAAAAAATGAAAAAAACGGCAGGTGCATTATTGCTGATGTTTTTTATGACAGTGGTAGTAATCCTGTATCTGCCGGTAACGGTTGTAAAAGCAGAAGATACGGCTACAGCTGATTTTCAGATAAATGAAGGTGTTCTTGTAAAATATCAGGGAACTGCAAGTACGGTAACCGTTCCGGCTGAAGTGGAGGAAATCGGGGAAGCGGCATTTGCAGGTAATACCATGTTGGTAAGTGTCAAGATTCCTTCGACAGTAAAAAAGATTTCTTATGAAGCTTTTTCCGAGTGTACGTCTTTAGAACGGATGTTTATTCCGAGTGGTGTAGAAGAACTTGGAAACGGTGTGTTTGCCGGGTGTATCAATTTGAAAAATGTCAGCTTCGGTAAGGATTTGAAAACGGTAGGAAACGGCGTTTTTGCAGGATGCCGGAAATTGGAAAAAGTCAATATTGCATCAAAAAATCCTTATTTATCTTATTCGTCAGGGGTTCTTTATGACAAGAACAAGACGGTTGTTATTGAAATGATGCCGGGAAGAAAGAAGAGTTCTTACAGTTTTCCCTCTACAGTAACGGATATCAGACCGTATGCTTTTTGGGGAGCTCAAAATCTGGAAAAGGTATTATTAAGTCAGAAGCTGCATGAAATTCCTGCCTATGCTTTCAGTAATTGTAACGCATTGACAGGCGTTGAGATTCCTTACTCTGTGTACCGTATTGAAACAAAAGCCTTTGAAAATTGTGTGAGTCTGGAAGAAGCAATTATACATCCGTCTGTCAGTTATATAGATGACACTGCGTTTGACGGATGTACAAAGATGAAGATTACGGCAGAAGAAGGAAGTATCGCCTATGAATTTGCATTGAACCATCCGATTTCAGAAGAAACAGAAGAACTTGAAGCAGAAAATACGGACAATGTGAACGGTACAGAACAGTCTGCTGTGCCGGAAAATCTATCCGGTGAGAATAATTCTTCTGCGGAAACACAGAATAACAATAATGCTTCGGGAAGCGGATATGTAGATCCGCTGGAAGCAACGGAGGACGGTACAGTTCGCGGAAAAACAAGAGTGGTAGGAAATGATGCTTTTGTTATTGTGGATGGTACAGGGCTGACTGTTCATTAAGAATTAAATAAAAATGATATAAAAGATTGAGATTCGCAATAAAATTCTCCCGGCATAAAATAATAAAAAAGCCGGGGGATTTTTTTGTGTATCGTGTCAGAAAACAAATAGAATGTACAGATGAAATGTATCCTCAGATAATAGACGAACCGGTAGGGGTAGCGGTGTTAGACACCGGAATCAGCAATCATCCGGATTTTCAAAATAGAATTATAGATTTTAGGGATTTTGTACACAATGGGAAGAAAATTTACGATGACTGTGGTCATGGAACACATGTAGCGGGTTGTATAGGCGGAGATGGAAGAGTTTCAAACGGAAAATACAGAGGGATTCATCCGAAATGTAATTTCATTATCGGAAAAGTATTAAATTCCGAAGGGGATGGAAATTTATCTGATATGATTCACGGTTTTAAGTGGGTTTTGGACTGTGCCGAAGCATACAACATTTGTGTGATAAATATTTCTGTAGGAGTAACAAGCGTGAAGGAACCGGAATTGTTGCAGGCGATGCTCGAATTGGTAGAAGAGGCATGGAATAGGAATATATTGGTTATTTGTGCAGCCGGAAATACCGGACCGAAGCCTATGACATTGTCACCGCTTGGTGCAGGGAAACATATTATTACGGTAGGGTGTCATGACGGCGGATATTTCGGAAACAGAAAAGATATTTGCGAAAGTTATTCTGGAAGAGGTCCTTCCAAATTCGCAATTAAAAAACCGGATTTGGTAGCACCCGGAACAGATATCGTTTCCTGCAATGCAGGATATGCTATGAGAAATCGAAACTTTCGTGTAGAACCGTATATTAAGAAAAGCGGAACTTCCATGGCAACACCAATTGTAACAGGTGCTGCGGCGTTATTAATTCAAAAATGTGGCAGACTGGCATGCGAGGAGATAAAGCGAAGAATGGTATATAGTGCGGTAGACCTGAAAGAACCTTGGACAAAGCAGGGATGGGGCATGGTAAACGTGAGAAGAATGTTGACAATTGTGTAATCATGTAATCTGGTATGAAATCTGGTACTAAAGTTTTATTTACAAACAGATGCATAACCGTTATTCTGTAAATGAGGGTTTGAGAGGAAAGAGATGTTTAAGAGAGAGTCGTTTGGAAAATGGCTCTTTTTTTGTCGCTTTTTAGGAGTCATGGGTGCATAAGAAAGGAAGAAAACATGAAATCGATCGGGAAAATTCTTATTATTGCAGGCACAGGGCTCTTATTCCTAATTTGTATACTTATTGGTGTACTCTATTATAGGAATTTGAATCGGAATGAAGAAGAAATGGCAGTCTCTATTGAACGAAACCTTAAAGAATATTTAAATGAACGGGTAAGTGAATTGAATCCGCAGTTTTTAGAAAAAGAAGAGAATGTTGAAAAACTGGATGTACTTTCCGAGCAGATATTAAAGGAAATATCCAAAAAACTAAATAAAGAAAACATGACATGGGAGGAACTGTTTCAATACTTTACCGAAGAGCAGATACAGGAAGCTTTAAACTATGTGGTCAATAACTTGAAAAGTGACTGGCTTAGTCAATTTATTACAGAGGCAGGAGATGTTTTTATTTCGGAGGAAGAATATGAGTTATTGGGAGATGAGATTTTTGCGGCATTACAGGAAAAATTGCTCACTCAATTGGAAGAGTTGACCGGTGCGGAAAGAGACAAGCTGCTTGCAATGATAGAGGAATTCAAAAAAGAAGGAAATGAGCAGATTGTAGATTTGAAAGCGTTGTTTCTAAAATTGCAGGAAGAGAACAGCGATGGTTTGCAGGAAATAAAAACAGGGATACAGAATACGATTCAGCTTCTTACGGAAAGGGTAACTGCGGCGGAAAAAGAGATCGTGTTGTTAAAGAACGACGAAACAGTAAAGAAACTGGAGAAGGATGTTATTGAAATAAAAGATAATATGGAGAACGGAATGAGGGAAGTTAAAAACAGTCTGGATATCTTGAAAGGCAGTGTGGACACGAATACTTCAGAAATTGACACTCTGAAAACGGATGTAGAATCGTGTTTTCAGTATGTCAGTGATGGCAAAGCTTTATTGGCATCCACCATTACTGACTTGGGAGTAGAGACTGCAGCGGATGCCGCTTTTCAAACAATCGACAGTAATATAAAACAGTTAATGAATGACAAATATAGCGAAGGATATGAGGCGGGTATGGCAAAGGCACTGAGTGATGTAAAGATTACTGCATATGTGGAACAAAATTTTATCTCAGGACATGCTGTTACACATGTATTGGATGATTCAAGAAATGCCAATATGGCAGGAACAACGCTTACTTTAAATCTTGTCCAAAATCAGCCTCAACGTCTGAATTTTAGTGCACACGGATATCATTCGGATAATAGAAGTCTTCCGGTAAACAGTGAGGTACAAGTAGTATTTACACTTCAATGAAAAAAGAAGAATATTTTTAATAATGAGAAAAAAGCTTAACTGCCCTTGACACATCTCGTATGATTGTATACAATTATACGAGATGTGTCAGCGGCAATAGAAATGGTGTAAGCCGGTTTGAGATTTATGAGGAGGAACGAGCTATGAGAGAAAATGAGACATTTATGAATCGTCCGGTATCAATGAATGAAAAAAATAATTTGCTTCAGATAGAGGAACATATGTATATTTTGGATGATGTGGAGAAACCTAATGTTTTCCGAAATATGTTTCCCTATTCGGAAATACCTAAAATTCCGTTTAATGACCGTATTGTACCTCATAATATGCCGAAGGAAATTTGGATAACAGACACGACCTTCCGGGATGGACAGCAGTCAAGGGCACCATATACGACAGAGCAGATAGTGACGATTTTTGATTATCTGCATAAACTTGGTGGTCCCAATGGAATGATACGCGCAAGTGAATTCTTTTTATATAGTAAAAAGGACAGGGACGCCGTGTACAAATGTATGGAAAGAGGTTATCAGTTCCCGGAGGTGACGAGTTGGATTCGTGCCAGTAAAGAGGATTTTAAACTGGTAAAGGAAATCGGAATGAAGGAAACAGGTATTCTGGTAAGCTGTTCCGATTATCATATTTTCCTGAAATTGAAAATGACAAGAAAACAGGCGATGGACCATTATTTAAGTGTTATCCGTGACTGTCTGGAAGAAGGTATCAGTCCGAGATGTCATTTAGAGGATATTACAAGAGCAGATATTTACGGTTATGTAGTTCCGTTTTGTCTGGAATTGATGAAACTGATGGAGGAATACAAAATTCCGATTAAAGTCAGAGCCTGCGATACTATGGGATATGGTGTAAACTATGCAGGTGCGGTTATACCGAGAAGCGTACAGGGAATCATTTATGCAATACATACCCATGCAGGAGTTCCCCATTCTTTGATTGAGTGGCATGGACACAACGATTTTTACAAAGCAGTGTCTAATTCAACTACCGCATGGCTGTACGGCTGTTCGGGAATTAATACGTCTCTTTTCGGTATCGGCGAAAGAACCGGAAATACACCTTTGGAAGCGATGGTATTTGAATATGCACAGCTTAAGGGTGATTTAAACGGTATGGATACTACGGTAATTACAGAACTTGCCGAATATTACGAAAAAGAAATCGGTTATCATATTCCGCCAAGAACACCTTTTGTCGGAAAGAATTTCAATGTGACAAGAGCCGGTATCCATGCTGACGGACTTTTGAAGAATGAAGAGATTTATAATATCTTTGATACGGAGAAATTCCTGAACCGTCCGGTATTATGTGCGGTATCCAACACTTCCGGTCTTGCGGGAATTGCCCACTGGATTAACACGTATTATAAGTTGAAGGATGAGAAACAGGTAGATAAGACAAGCGACCTTGTAAAAGAAGTAAAAGCGTGGGTTGACGAGGAGTATGCGGGTGGCCGTGTGACGGTGTTAACTGATGAGGAATTGGTTGATAGAATTGAAAAGGTTTGCAAGAAACTAAATATTACATTACAATAGGTGAGTAAATGGGAAATTATGATGTGAAACAGGAAGTAACGGATAAGTATTCTCTGCGCGGACGTGTTTTTCACAAAATCAGGGAAGATATTCTGAACGGAAAGTATAAAGAGCATGAAGAACTGAAAGAGGTTGCCATCGGGGAAGAACTTGGTGTAAGCAGAACTCCGGTAAGGGAGGCATTCAGACAGCTTGAACTGGAGGGGCTTATCCAGATTATCCCCAACAAAGGAGCTTATGTGACCGGGATTACCGAAGAGGATGTAAAGGATATTTACATGATTCGTTCTCTTTTGGAGGGACTTTGTGCCAGATGGGCAACGGAGGAAATTACGGAAGAACAGATGGAAGAAATGGAAGAAAATGTCTTTCTTTCAGAATTTCATGCGAAAAAGGGGCATTTAGAGCAGATTGCAGAGCTGGATAATCGTTTTCATGATATTATGTATGAAGCCTGCAACAGTAAAATGCTGGAACATTTATTAAGAGATTTCCACCAGTATGTGCTCCGGGTACGTAAAAAAACACTTTCGGTTGCTGCCAGAGGAGAAGCCTCTAATCATGAGCATCGTCTTATTATGGAAGCTATAAAGGCAAAGGATGCTGCAAAGGCAGAAGAACTTGCCAATAAACATATTCTGAATGCCTATGAAAATATGGTCAAAAACGGGCTGGATGAAGTCTTTAGCAAACAGGAAAACAAGGAAGCAGAAAAAGAAAACAGCAAAGGAGAGAAAGCTAATGGAAAAAATTAAAATGACAACCCCGCTTGTAGAGATGGACGGAGACGAAATGACAAGAATACTCTGGAAGATGATTAAGGATGAACTGTTACTTCCTTTTATTGATTTAAAGACAGAGTATTATGATTTGGGCTTAGAGCATCGTAATGAAACGGATGATAAGGTAACGGTAGAATCGGCAGAGGCAACTAAAAAATATGGAGTTGCGGTAAAATGTGCTACCATTACACCGAATGCAGCCAGAATGACAGAGTATAACCTGAAAGAAATGTGGAAAAGCCCGAACGGAACCATTCGTGCCATTTTGGACGGTACGGTTTTCCGTGCACCGATTGTAGTAAAGGGAATTGAGCCTTGTGTAAAGAACTGGGAAAAACCGATTACGCTTGCACGTCATGCTTATGGTGATGTATATAAAAATTCTGAAATTAAGGTTGCCGGACCGGGAAAGGCAGAGCTTGTGTTTACTGCCGCAGACGGAACAGAGACAAGAGAATTGATTCATGAATTTAAGGGGGCAGGCATCATTCAGGGTATGCATAATACGGATGCTTCCATCAGTAGTTTTGCAAAGGCATGCTTTAACTATGCACTCGATACAAAACAGGATTTATGGTTTGCAACGAAGGATACAATTTCCAAGAAATACGACCATACTTTCAAGGATATTTTTGCAGAAATTTTTGAGGCAGAATATAAAGAAAAATTTGAACAGGCGGGCATTGAATATTTTTATACATTGATTGATGATGCAGTAGCAAGAGTTATGAAAGCAAAGGGCGGATTTATCTGGGCTTGTAAGAACTATGATGGTGATGTTATGAGTGATATGGTTTCATCTGCTTTCGGTTCCCTTGCCATGATGACCTCCGTACTTGTTTCACCGCAGGGGGTATATGAGTACGAAGCAGCACACGGAACGGTACAGAGACATTATTACAAACATCTGGCAGGAGAAGAAACATCCACAAACTCGGTAGCTACTATTTTTGCATGGACAGGGGCGTTACGTAAACGTGGTGAATTGGATGGCATCAAGGAATTGATGGAATTCGCTGATAAGCTGGAAAAAGCTACACTTTCAACAATTGAAAGCGGGAAAATGACAAAGGATTTGGCACTCATTACTTCCTTAGAGAATGTAACGGTATTAAATAGTGAGGCGTTCATTAAGGAAATTCGCAAAACTTATGAGGCTATGTAAGTACCTATACGCCGGAAAATGAGATAAAAAGTAATGGAAAGGGAAGAACTGTCCGAAATTATTCTTCAGACAGTTCTTCCCAATTTTCATATAGTTTAGCAAGTTTTCCAGATATTTCTTCTTTTTCTTTCGATAATTCCTGTAATTTTGCCACATTGGTGCAAACTTCCGGGCTTGTCATCAGTTCATTTATTTCGGAATCGCGAATTTCTAAATCCTCAATTTCCTTTTCCACCTTTTTTAAATCATTTTCTTTCTTGCGCTGTTTTGCCTGTTCTTCTTTTTGTGCTTTCCAGTCCAGAGCACCGGTGGTTTCGGTTTCCTTTTCGGAAACGGGGGCAGAAGAGGGAACTTCTTTAGCGGAAAGTTCCTGTTTCTTTTCTAAATAATAATCATAGTTTCCAATGTAATTCGTCAATGTACGGTTGTCTAAATCCAAAATCCGGGTTGCGGTTTTGTTGATGAAATAACGGTCATGGGAAACGTAGAGTACGGTTCCGGTATAGCCGCTTATGGCACTTTCCAAAATTTCTTTGGAAGTAATATCCAGATGGTTTGTGGGCTCATCCAAAATTAAAAAGTTGGATTCGGAAAGCATCAGTTTGGCAAGGGAAACTCTTCCGCGTTCTCCGCCGCTTAAGTCACCGATTCGTTTAAACACATCGTCGCCGGTAAATAAAAAGGCGGCAAGAGTATTGCGAATCTGCGTATTGGTAAGGTATGGATAAGCATCGGAAATTTCATCAAACAAGGTTTTTTCCATATGCAGAACGTGATGTTCCTGGTCGTAATAGCCGATATGGACATTGGAACCAAGTGTAATCGTGCCGAGGTCCGGCTCTAAAAGCTCATTAATGATTTTTAAAATCGTTGTTTTTCCGGTACCGTTATCTCCGATAATGGCAACATGTTCTCCACGTTTGATTTCAAAATTCAGATGTTCAAATAAAGGAGCAGAGCCGAAGGATTTTTTTAAATTTTTAACAGAAAGTACATCATTGCCGCTTTGCATAATCGGTTCTAAGGTGATTCGCATATCGGAACGAACTTCTGTCGGTTTATCAAGAACTTCGATTTTGTCCAACATTTTTTCACGGCTTTCCGCCCGCTTGATTGACTTTTCACGATTAAACGAGCGAAGCTTGTCAATGACCTCCTGTTGATGCTTTATTTCCTTTTGTTGGTTTAAATATGCGTGCCATGCAGCAATACGAAGCTGTTCCTTTTTTTCGGCATAGGCAGAGTAGTTGCCGGTAAAGGAAGTAGCTTTTGTATTGTCGATTTCAATAATTTTGCCGGCAATGCGGTCTAAGAAGAAACGGTCATGGGAAACAATAATAACCGCACCTTTATAGTTCAACAGATAGGTTTCCAGCCACGCAATAGAAGACATATCCAAATGGTTGGTAGGTTCATCTAAAAGAATCAAATCCGGTTTTAAGAGTAAGAGTCTGCCCAAAGCAACTCTTGTTTTCTGACCGCCGGAAAGGGTATGCAGGGGCTTTGAAAAATCTTCCTCTGAAAAGCCTAGTCCTTTTAATACTCCTATAATTTCGCTTTTATAGGCGTAACCGTTTTCGGATTCATACTGATGAGTAAGGAGAGAATAGCTGTCCAAAAGCTGCGTAAGCTCGTTCTCTTTTGCTGATTTCATGGCTGCTTCCGTTTCCCGTATTTTTTCTTCTAAGGTAAGAAGATGTTGCTTGACGGAAAGCAGTTCTTCATAAATGGTGTGGGGACTGTTTACATCCTGATGCTGCTCCAAATAGCCGATGGTTTTTCCTTTGGAAAGTGTCACCAATCCTTCGTCGGGAGAGAGCTTTCCTGTGATAATATTCAAAAGAGTGGATTTTCCGGCACCATTAATTCCGACAATGGCTGCCTTCTCATAATCTTCAATATGAAAAGAAACGTGATGTAAAATCATTTTTTCCTGAAATGCTTTTGTTATGTTCTGACAGGATAATATCATGGGTTGTACTGCCTTTCTTACGTTTGTGATTATCTTAATTTCTTTTCCATTATATACGAATTTGCGGAATTTACAAAGCCCTAAAAATAATCCCTCTTTTGAGTGAAAAATCGAATGAAAAACACCGGCTGATTCATTGACATTATTTTAACATTAAGATAAAATAAATTTATTATGGATTAGGAGGAACTGCAGTGGAACAGAAAGAAATATCACAGGCTGTCATTGGCAGACTGCCACGGTACTTTCGGTATCTGGGTGATTTGAAGGATGAAGGTGTGGAGCGTATTTCCTCGCAGGAGTTGAGTGAGCTGATGCAGGTAACAGCATCACAGATTCGGCAGGATTTTAATAATTTTGGCGGATTCGGACAGCAGGGATATGGCTACAATGTAGAATATTTATATGATGAAATCAGTAAAATATTAGGGTTAAACCAGACCCATCATTTGATTATTATAGGAGCAGGAAACTTAGGTCAGGCGATAGGCAATTACATGAACTTTGAAAGGCGTGGTTTTATTTTGAAGGGATTGTTTGATTGTAATCCGGCACTGACCGGGAAGGAAGTACGTGGAATTGCGGTACAACCTATGGAGAACATTGAAGCTTTTGTAAAGGCCAATGATATTGATATTGCCGTTCTTACCATACCAAAGACAAGTGCGGTTGCAGTGGCGGAAGAATTGGTTCGTTACGGAATTAAGGCGATTTGGAATTTTGCACATGTGGATTTGAATGTACCAAAAGGAATTCTGGTTGAAAATGTACACTTGTCGGATAGTCTGATGAAGCTTTCCTATAATATTACCCGGTATAATAGTGAGAATTCGCCGGAAATTTGACGGGAAAATTCGTAAAGTATTCGTTGTTGGGGGACACGAACGAAAGGATGGGGAGTTATGCCGAATACAGAAGAGGAATATAAAAGGGCAATGGAAGGAAAAGAGATTCCATTGCTTGTGCTTGATAATAAATGGCACCAGCTTTTTACACAGACGGAGGCAAGTCCCAGAATATTGCGTCTGGAAGCGCAATTAAATAAACTGATTCAGAGACAGGGAAAACTGAATACAGAATCAAAAGACATGCGTAAGATAAAAAAGAAGCTGATGGAAGAAATTGTTAATGCCGTGGATGAACTGGGAATGGGCATTGAAGAAAAAAAGAATAATAAAAAAATTGATGCCAATAAGCGGCTTGTAATGGAATGCACCGAGAAACTTGAGACATATAAAAATGAACTGGAAACACTTCCCGGGCGGATAGAAGAACTGAACAGACAGCTTATGCTTGCTACGATGGAAGTTTGCTATAAGAAAATTCGGGAAAATACAGGAGAAATTGAAGAAATAACGCAATGGATTAATGCGGTGCGTGTGGAATTAAAGAAAAATGTAATCAGAAAGCAGGAGCGGGAAGATGCAAACAAACAGTTGTATTCCTATATGCATGATATTTTCGGAGCGGAGGTTCTGGAAATTTTTGATATGAAGTACAATCCCATGGAGGAAAAAAAGGCAACCGATTTGACTTCACCGCTTGACGGAATTAAGGAAGAAAAATAGAGGCAGTATGGAATATTTGGTAAACGCAGAAGAAATGCGCAGATGTGACACGAATACAATTGAAAAATTTCACGTTCCGGCGGTAGTCTTGATGGAACGGGCAGCGCTCGGAATCGTGGAAGCTATCCATAAAAAATATGGAAAGAACCGTGGGAAAGTTCTGATTGCGGCAGGAACAGGTAACAATGGAGCGGATGGCATTGCAGTGGGAAGACTGCTGGTGCAGGAAGGGTTTCAGGTTACCTTTTTTCTTGCGGGAAAAAGAGAACGTTTTTCGCCTCTTATGGAGCTACAGGTAAAGATTATGGAAGCCTATGGCGGTGATATTTGCACCGGCTTTCCGGAAGCTGAATATGATATCATTGTAGATGCTTTATTCGGCATCGGTTTAACGAGAGAACTGAAGGGCGACTTTTTGGAGACCGTACGGCGAATCAAGGAAAGCACGGCATGGAAAATCAGTGTGGATATGCCCTCCGGCATTCATACCGATACCGGTGCGGTATTAGGTGATGCCGTGAAAGCAGATGTTACGGTAACCTTTGCTTATCGTAAATTGGGACTGGTGCTTTTTCCCGGTTGCTCATATGCCGGAGAGGTGATTGTAAAGCAGATTGGCATTACGGAAGAAGGGTTTGAAGGAAGAAAGCCTAATATATTTTGTTTCGGGGATGAAGCCGAGGTTTCTATGCCGGAAAGAAAAAAAGACGGAAACAAGGGAACCTTTGGCAAGGTGCTTGTTATTGCAGGAAGCAGGGAAATGAGCGGTGCCTGTTGCTTAAGTGCGGAAGCGGCATTCCGCATGGGTTGCGGAATGATACGGATTCTGACAGTAAAAGAGAATCGTGAAATATTGGCAAAACGGCTGCCGGAAGCGATTTTAGGATTGTATGAAAAAAGGGAAGAAATGAAGGAGCAACTGAAAGCGGGCTGTGCATGGGCAGACTGTGTTTTGTTGGGGCCGGGACTTGGATGCAATGAAGAGACAGAAGAAAAGCTTCAATTCGTATTGGAGCAATGTGATAAACCTCTTGTCATAGATGCGGACGGATTAAATCTCCTTTCCGAAAACTTCGGGCTATACAATTCCTTAAAAAAGTCTATAATAGAAAAGAACAGAGATGTCATTTTGACCCCTCATCCAGGAGAATTTGCACGGCTTCGTAAGAAAAGCGTTTCGGATATTAAGGAAGCCTTCATCAGAGAGGCTAAAGAGTATGCAGAGGAAAACGGTTGTGTTCTTGTATGTAAGGACGCAAGAACCGTGGTATGTGACAAGGGAGAACCTGTATATCTGAACCTTTCCGGTAACAGTGGCATGGCAACGGCAGGAAGCGGTGATGTACTCGCCGGTATGATAACCGGACTTTTGGCACAGGGAATGAGAGCTTTTGATGCAGCGGTGCTTGGTGTGTATTTTCATGGAAAAGCAGGGGATATGGCAGCTCTTGAAAAGAACGAATATACATTGCTTGCCGGAGATCTGATAAAGCAGTTTGACAGTCTGTTTCGTTCATAGCAGGTAAGCAGGGAGAGGAACATGATGGATTGGAAGACAGAATATGCAAGAGGATATGCAACGGTAGATTTAGATAAGATTCATCGGAATATGGACCATATGAAGGCGAATCTGGATGAAAATACAAAAATGATGGGTGTTATTAAGGCAGACGGTTATGGTCACGGAGCCGTTCCCATTGCTAAAGAGCTGGAGTCATTAGACTATATGTTTGGCTTCGCGGTAGCGACAGCCGAGGAAGCCCATATTTTACGAATGGCAGGAATCAAAAAGCCGATTTTGATTTTAGGTTATACGTTTCCTTTCGGTTATCCGATGTTAGCGGAAGAGGAAATTCGTCCGGCTGTTTTTCAGGAGGAAATGTTACGGAAGCTTTCCGAAACAGCGATAAGATTAAAGAAAAAAATAAAGATTCATATAAAAGTGGATACGGGCATGTCACGGATTGGCATATTGCCGGATGAAAAAGGTCTCCGCTTTGTGGAAAAAGCTTTTCATACGGAAGGCATTGAAGTGGAAGGGATTTTTACACATTTTGCTACGGCAGACCATGCGGATAAGTGCTATGCATATGAACAGATGGAACTATTTCAGGCATTTTGTGAAAAAGCCGAAAAAACCCTCTCCGTGAAGTTTGCGGTAAAGCATTGTTCGAACAGTGCGGGTATTGTGGAGATGCGGCGTGCCAATATGGATGTTGTTCGTGCGGGAATCACCTTGTACGGACTCTGGCCCTCGGAGCAGGTATCGAAACAAATTGTGAAGCTGGAGCCTGCACTCAGTTTAAAAAGCACGATTATTTATATCAAAACAATTCAGGCAGGTACGGCAGTCGGCTACGGACGAACCTATATTGCCGATAAGGAGACGAAAATTGCAACGATTCCGTTAGGGTATGGGGACGGTTATCCCCGTGGATTGTCAAATAAGGGCTATGTGCTGATTCACGGAAAACGGGCTCCGATTGTGGGAAGAATCTGTATGGATCAGTTTATGGTGGACGTGACAGAGATAAAAGATGCGAAGCTTATGGATGAAGTGACTTTGATTGGAAACGATGGGGATGAAAGAATTACCATGGAAGAGTTGGGAAATCTTTCCGGCAGATTCAATTATGAGCTCGCCTGTGACTTGGGACAGCGAATCCCCAGAGTGTATATAAAAAATGGAAAGGTGATTAAAACCAGAAATCATTTTTCGGATTATGAATAACTTTCTGATAAAATGTCAATGCTATTGACAGGACGGGAAAGAAAAAGAAAGAAACCGTCTCAGGAAGGAATGAATGGAAGTAATGAAACGCGGAGATATTTATTATGCGGATTTACGACCGGTAATCGGCTCCGAACAGGGTGGTGTCAGACCGGTTTTGATTATTCAGAATGACATAGGAAATAAGTACAGTCCTACCGTCATTTGTGCGGCAATTACTTCAAAGATGAATAAAGCGAAGCTGCCCACGCATATTGAACTTTCCAGCAAGGAGTATGAAATTGTAAAAGATTCCGTTATTTTACTGGAACAGCTTCGGACTATTGATAAGAAACGATTAAAAGACAAGGTTTGTCATTTAGAAGGTAACATTATGAAAGAGGTAAACAATGCACTTGCAGTCAGTCTGGAACTAACTACATAATGTTATAAAGAAAGAGAAAAGAAAGCCCGCGGAAGAGTCCCTCGGGTTTTCTTGACGTTTAGGCATAGAAATGGTATATTTTTAGGTAATTATTTTTTTATTGAAGGAGATGAGATAATGGGCGATGATGGGCCTACTGCCAGTATTATTTTATTCATAATACTGTTACTTATGAATGTGTTTTTCTATGGATTTGGTGCGGCACTTTCGGCATTGAACGGAAAAGAGCGGGATGAAGGCGAGGATAAGAAGTCAAAACGGTTAAGCAAAATGGTAGAAAATCCGGCGCGTTATGAAAATATGGTGTACCTTGCAACTACACTGATTTTTATCGGGATAGGTGCTTTTTATCTGCCGCTTTTGGGAGCCTACATACATAGTACAATTTTAGCGGCTGTCATTATTATTTATGTGATTATGACTTTCGGAGTCATTGTACCGAGAAAGCTGGCTGCAAAATATCCGGAAAAATGGGCAAATCTTTTTGTGAATATTGCTTATTTTTTAAGTCTCATATTTACTCCCTTAACGGGGCTTGTTTCGGTAACAGCGAATGTATTTCTCAGAATTTTCGGTATAAACGGAAATGAGGATAATGCAGATGTTACCGAGGAGGAAATCATTTCCATGGTAAACGAAGGTCACGAACAGGGTGTTTTACAGGCCAGTGAAGCGGAAATGATTACGAATATTTTCGAGTTTGGGGATAAGGAAGCAAAAGATATTATGACACATAGAAAGCATATTAATGCCATTGACGGAGATACTCCGTTAAAAGAGGCGATAAGCTATATGCTTTCACACAGTAACAGCCGGTATCCGGTATATGAGGAAAATATTGACCATGTAATCGGCATTCTGCATTTGAAGGATGCCCTGCGGATTCATGATAAGGATGCCCGCGTGAATGTCCCGATACGGAAAATTAAGGGATTAGTGCGAGAGGTAAAGGTTATCCCGGAAACTCGTAATATAGATGTACTGTTTAAGGCGATGCAGTCTACAAAAACACAGATGGTAATCGTAATTGATGAATATGGGCAGACAGCAGGTTTGATTGCAATGGAAGATATACTGGAAGAAATCGTAGGAAATATTCAGGATGAATATGATGAGGATGAAAAGTATATTGAACAGAAAAGTGAAGATGAGTATATTATTGAAGGAAAAACGCCGTTAGAGGAACTGGAGGAAAAACTTCAAATTTCCTTTGAAGAAGAGGAATTTGAGACTCTGAACGGATTTTTGATTTCCAAAATGGAACGGATTCCGAGGGAGGACGAGCAGTTCTCTGTAGATGTAGGTGGATACAACTTTAAAATTCTGACCGTGGAAAACAAAATGATAAGTAGTGTACTTGTGACGAAATTACCGGAGGTGATTTCCGAAAAACAGGAAAATGAAGGAACAGATGTTGAAGAAAAGCCAAATTAATGGTATGATTGATAGGTTAGTGAGCGATAAAGGAGAGTAAGAAAATGTCAGGACATTCAAAATTTGCGAATATTAAACACAAAAAAGAAAAAAATGATGCAGCAAAAGGAAAAATCTTTACAATTATCGGAAGAGAAATTGCTGTTGCGGTAAAAGAAGGCGGACCGGATCCGGCAAACAACTTTAAACTGGCACAGGTTATTGCAAAGGCAAAAGCAAATAACATGCCCAACGATACGATTGAACGCGGTATTAAAAAGGCGGCCGGAGATGTAGGAAATGTAAACTACGAATATGTAACCTATGAAGGATACGGACCAAACGGTATTGCGATTATCGTTGATGCATTGACCGATAATAAAAACAGAACGGCTGCCAATGTAAGAAGTGCATTTACAAAAGGACAGGGTAGCATCGGAACACAAGGCTGCGTTTCTTTTATGTTTGATAAAAAAGGTCAGATTATTATAGATAAAGAAGAATGCGAAATGGAAGCCGATGATTTAATGATGACGGCTTTGGATGCCGGTGCGGAAGATTTCGCGGAAGAGGAAGACAGCTTTGAAATATTGACCGATCCGGACAGCTTTGAAGAAGTGCGAAAAGCGTTAGAAGACGCAGGTATTGCTTTTGTTTCTGCAGAAGTTACCATGATTCCGCAGAATTACGTGGAACTGACGGATGAAACAGCTGTAAAGAATTTACAGAGAACCTTGGATTTACTTGACGATGATGATGATGTACAGGCTGTATATCATAACTGGGATGAATAATGATTAACAAGTAAGGAGAACCGCCATGAAAAAAGAGACCATATGTATTCAGTCAGGATGGAAACCGAAAAACGGAGAGCCGAGAGTTCTTCCTATATATCAGAGTACAACTTTTAAATATGAAACCTCGGAACAGATGGGAAGATTGTTTGATTTGGAGGAAGAGGGATACTTTTATACCAGACTGCAGAATCCGACCAACGATTTTGTTGCGCAGAAAATCTGTGAACTGGAGGGAGGTGTGGCAGCGATGCTGACTTCTTCCGGACAGGCTGCTAACTATTATGCCGTATTTAATATTTGTGAATGCGGGGATCATGTGGTGATGTCTTCTACCGTTTATGGCGGAACCTTTAATCTGTTGACGGTAACCATGAAAAAAATGGGAATTGAATGCACGGTAGTAGATCCGGATGCTTCCGAAGAAGAGCTTACCAAGGCTTTCAGACCGAATACAAAATGTGTATTGGCAGAGACGATTGCCAATCCGGCACTGGTTGTATTGGATATTGAGAAATTTGCGCGTCTTGCTCATGCTCATCAGGTACCGTTAATCGTAGACAATACTTTTGCAACACCGATTAACTGTAATCCTTTTGAATGGGGCGCAGATATCGTAACGCATTCTACCACAAAATACATGGACGGACATGCTATGTGTGTTGGAGGAGCGATTGTAGATTCCGGCAATTTTAATTGGGCAGATTATCCGGATAAATACCCGGGACTTTGTACACCGGATGAATCCTATCATGGGATTACCTATACGGAGAAGTTTGGTAAGGCAGCTTACATAACAAAGGCAACTTCCCAGCTGATGCGTGATTTGGGTTCTATTCAGGCACCTCAGAATGCATTTTTATTAAATGTTGGTTTGGAAACACTGCCGCTTCGTATGGAGCGTCATTGCTTTAACGCACAAAAAGTAGCAGAATTTTTGGAAAATAACGAGAAAGTGGCATGGGTCAATTTCCCGGGATTAAAGAGTAATAAATACTACGAACTGGCGCAGAAGTATATGCCGAACGGAACCTGCGGAGTTATTTCCTTTGGATTAAAGGGCGGTAGAAAAGCAGCAGAAGAAATGATGGATAGATTACAGCTTGCGGCTATCGTAACTCATGTGGCAGATGCCAGAACCTGTGTACTTCATCCTGCAAGCCATACACACAGACAGATGAATGATGAGCAGTTAAAAGAAGCAGGAGTTGCACCGGATTTAATCCGTCTTTCTGTAGGTATTGAAAATGTGGAAGATATTATTGCGGATTTGGAACAGGCAATTAATGGTTAGAATAGCATAATAATAGTATTGAAAATGTACTGCAAAGGGAAGTAAAACAATGAAATGGAAAAAAAGCTGGTTTACTTATACTGTCTGGGTAGTTTATTCTATTGTGCTTTGCCTGTATTTGGCAATTTATATCAATGCGCAGTGTGTCCTGCTACAATTGAATAAGTATGCTACTGTTGCAGCAGTTTGTGTTGTATTTTTGTGCATTTTTGGTGCTTACAGGTTGCTTTGTCTTATTTGGGATAAATGGGGCAGTAAGCTTTCCATAAGTTGTCATACAAAGACGATGCTGGAAGTTTTTTTGGTATTGTCCATGATTTGCGGAACTATTTTGTCGCGGATATACTGGTATTTTCACCATTTTTCGGAATGTCTTGGAACCTTGGAGTTTTTTGAAATGGCAACGGTAAGGGCAAACGGTAGTATACCTGTTATCCGTCATGGGGCATCTTACCTGTATACGGGAATGCTGTCTGTGCTGTTTGCTTTCTTTGGAAACAAGCAGGCTGTAGGAATTGTGATGCAGATGGTATTGCAGATTTTAGGCATTTTATGTTTCTATTTTGCGGTAAGAAATTTTGTCGGGAAAAAAGAAGCGTTTCTTTCTCTTACGGTTATGGCATTTTTTCCTGCAATGGTTAGGAATATATTTTCATTAACGCCGGAGAATTTATATTTCTTTTTATATGCCGGTATGTTTCTTTTACTTTCTATCTATAAGAAATATGAAGAAAAAGGAAGAAAAACATTGCTTGTATGGGGCTTTCTGGTACTTCTCGGTATTGGCTGCGGTTATCTTGTTTATTTGGATATCGTGGGGCTGTTGTTTTTTGTGGCAGTGTTGTTTGTCATTTTTTCCAAGAAACGAAAGAAAGGAAAAAATGCATCCTATCTTGGCTTCGTAGCCGGAAGTACGCTGTGCGGGCTGTCGGGATTATTCCTGCTGGAATGTATGGAGAATGGAGATAACTTTTTAAATACGTTGCTTTCCTGGGGAAATTTATATGTTAACAGCTTTTCATGGAACTGGTCCATGGCGGGTCCTGAATTAAGCATAGTAGGGAATTTGTTCCTTTTAAGTTTGGCAGGCTGGGTAGTGTTGGGATTTTTTAGGAAAAAGGAGGACGACAGTAGTTTATATATGCTGTCAATTGTCATCCTTGTCTGTTTCGTTTCTTTTGGAAAACAAAACATGAGTTATCAGTTATTGACAACGGCTTACTGGTCTATACTTGTTGCAATTGGTGTGTTTTCTGTTATGATAACAGGAAAGAACGAGGAAACCGTAAAACGTAAAGGAGCAGAAATGGTGGTAGAACAAACGGTTTTACAACCGGAAGAAAAGAAACAGGAGATTCATTTTATTGAAAACCCGCTTCCTCTTCCGAAAAAACATGTAAAAAAGACGATGAATTACGGTTTTGAACCGGATAATGAATTAATGAAATATGACATCGAAACAAGTGATGATGATGATTTTGATTTGCAGTAATACTTTTAGAAATTATGAGCAACCTAAAAAGGAACCGAAAGGTTCCTTTTTAATTACAAGGAAAGGTTGCATAAAAATGGGAAACGGAAAAAATCATAAAGGGAAAAACGGGAAAGAAAACGACGAAAAGAAAGAAAAGAAGTCAACGGAGGAATTGAGGAAAGAAAAGAGAGAGGAAGAAGAGCATGGTGATAAGCGTATTGAAGAAACCGGACAACTTACCTTAGAGGGGAAAGAAGGAAAAAGAGCCATTCATTTGATTTCCATAATTGGTGAAATTGAAGGACATGATATACTGGGAAGCAATTCTAAAACGACAAAATATGAACATATTCTGCCACAGCTTGCAGCAATTGAAGAAAATGAGGAAATCGGAGGTGTACTGATCCTGCTTAATACAATGGGTGGAGATGTGGAAGCCGGACTTGCCATTGCGGAAATGATAGCATCTTTGAGTAAACCTACCGTGTCTTTGGTGTTGGGAGGAAGTCATTCTATCGGCGTTCCGATTGCGGTCAGTACGAATTACTCTTTCATTGTTCCTACCGGAACGATGGTCATTCATCCGGTGCGTATGAACGGCATGGTAATTGGTGTGCCACAGACCTTTGATTACTTTATGCAGATACAGAACCGGATTACCGGTTTTGTTTGTGAGCATTGTCGGATTCGGAAGGAACGGATGGAGGAATTAATGATGGAGACAAAAATGTTGACGAAGGATGTTGGAACCATTCTGGTTGGAGCAGAAACCGTGGAAGAAGGGATTATTGATGAGGTAGGCGGTATCAAGGAGGCAATGGAACATTTACATTATCTAATGGATGACAACTAAAAAATTTTTTGCTATACTAACTAGGTTAGGATGAAAATGTAGAAAGAGGTAGTTTGTATGGCAGCTGGGACAGGCAGCAAATCAAAAAACAGTAGAAATTCATCTTCCTCCAAAGCAGGAACAAGGAAGAGTACCAATAGAGGAACAGGCAAGAATACGAGAGGCAGAAAACCCGCTCCGGAACCGATGGACGGAGCAGTTGCTTATGATATTCTGATGATTGGCTTATTTGCCATAGCCGTAATTTTATTTTTGTGCAATTTCGGTGTAATCGGAACGGCAGGAAATGCTATTAGCGAAGTGATGTTCGGTTTATTCGGACTGCTCGCTTATGCAGCCCCCATCGTGTTATTTCTTGCTATCGCATTCGGAACGATTAATCAGGGAAACCGGATTGCCAGAAGAAAGCTTTTGGCAGGGGCAGTACTGTGTCTTCTTCTTGGGGTTGTGTTTGAATTATTTTCCGGAAGTCTTTCCGCAGAAAGTACCTATAATGTGGGAGAAATATTTTCCCGCTGTGCCGATAAGAAAAACGGCGGTGGTGTTTTATTCGGAAGTGTAGCGTATGTTTTGTATCATTTTTTGTCCATGGTAGGTACGGTTTTAATAGTGATTGTTGCCGGAATTATCTGCATGGTAATTATTACGGAAAAATCCTTTGTGGACAGTGTTGTGAATGGAAGCCACAGGGTGATGGAACTTTCCAGAGACGATGCGGACCGCAGAAGAGAACGTGCTATGGCAAGAAGAGAGGAAATGGTACGGCGCAGGGAAGAAAATGCAGAAAGACGCAAGCTAAGGGAAGAAGAAAAGGAAAATGAGAAAATTCTGCGAATGGATAAAAAAGTATCGGGTGTCATGCTGGATACAGCCCTGAAGGAAGAACAACAGGAAGAAGAAAGCCGGGACGATATCCATGAAATTATGATAGATGATTTGGCGGATATACCTGTAGAGAGTATTGATAAAGGCAGGAACAGACAGAGTGCTTATAATCCGGTGCCGGATTTTGAAAAAATCAATATTCACACGGCACATCAGGTGTCTTTGAATGAAATACCTGTAGAGGAAGAAGCTTATGACGAGCCCTATGAGCTCCCGCGGACAGATTATGCCGAGGAGAGTTATGAGGATGAGTTTTATTCCGAAGAAGAATTTCCGGTTGAAGATAATGCGGAAGATGTTTTTGAAGCAGAACCTTACGAAGAACCGGTGCAGACACAGGCAAGACCCCGTCCGGTGGCGAAGCCTGCAGTCAAGGAAACGGCGAATGGTATGGCAGATGCCGCACTTGCTTCTGATATAGCGGCAGCCCGGAAAAAAGTACCGAAGAAATATATTTTCCCACCTCTTTCCAGATTACAGAAGGGAACGGCAAAAGGCGGGGATTCCATGAACACCCTGCGGGAGACGGCAACCAGACTGCAGCAGACCTTGAATACCTTTGGGGTGCGGGTTACTATTACCGATATCAGTCAGGGGCCTTCTGTTACCCGGTATGAATTACAGCCGGAGCAGGGCGTAAAGGTCAGCAAAATTGTGGGGCTTGCAGATGATATTAAGCTAAATCTTGCTGCTACGGATATTCGTATTGAAGCTCCGATTCCGGGAAAAGCAGCCGTAGGAATCGAGGTGCCGAACAAGGAAAACAGTATGGTGGCACTGCGGGATTTATTGGAAACTAAGGAGTTTAAAGAGTTTCCTTCCAATCTTGCCTTTGCGGTAGGGAAGGATATCGGTGGTAAGGTCATCGTAACGGACATTGCTAAGATGCCACATATGCTTATTGCCGGTTCCACCGGTTCCGGTAAATCGGTTTGCATCAATACAATTATTATGAGTATTTTATATAAAGCACATCCGGATGATGTAAAATTGATTATGGTAGACCCGAAGGTGGTAGAACTGAGTGTATACAACGGAATTCCTCATTTGATGATTCCGGTTGTGACGGAGCCGAAGAAAGCTGCCGCAGCATTGCAGTGGGGTGTTGCGGAAATGACAGACCGTTACAAGAAATTTGCAGATTTCAATGTCCGTGATTTAAAAGGTTATAACAAGAAGGTAGAAAGTATGCGGGAAGCCGGGGATGAAGAGGCTCCGGCAAAAATGCCTCAGATTGTCATTATTGTCGACGAGCTTGCTGACTTGATGATGGTTGCGGCAGGAGAAGTGGAAGAAGCTATCTGTCGTCTGGCACAGCTTGCAAGAGCGGCAGGGATTCATTTGATTATCGCAACCCAGAGACCTTCCGTAGATGTTATTACCGGTCTGATTAAGGCGAATATGCCGAGCCGTATCGCGTTTGCGGTTTCCAGTGGTGTAGATTCCCGTACCATTCTGGATATGAACGGCGCGGAAAAGCTTCTCGGAAAAGGAGATATGCTCTTTTATCCTCAGGGATATCCGAAACCGGCACGAATTCAAGGTGCTTTCGTATCGGATAAGGAAGTTTCCGATGTGGTGGATTTCTTGAAAAACCAGACATTAGGAAATACATATAATGAAGATATTCAGGAGAAAATTCAAAATATCGGAGTTTCGGGTGCAGGTGCTGCACAAGGAGGCGGTGCGGAACGTGACCAGTATTTTGAAGAGGCAGGTAAGTTTATTATAGAGAAGGATAAAGCATCCATTGGTATGTTGCAGAGAGTTTTTAAAATCGGATTTAATCGTGCAGCACGTATCATGGATCAGCTTTGTGAAGCAGGTGTTGTGGGAGAAGAAGAAGGAACAAAGCCCAGAAAAGTTCTTATGAGTATGGAGCAGTTCGAGCAGTATCTGGAAGAATATTGATAAGTTAGCAAAGCAGGAATGCAAGGAAGGAGAATATTATGAAAACAGACATTCAGATTGCACAGGAAGCAGTAATGGAGCCGATTACGGAGATTGCCAAAAAACTTGATGTATCACCGGATGAATTGGAATTATACGGAAAGTATAAAGCGAAAATTTCGGACGAGTATATGGAGCGGATTAAGGACAATCCGGATGGAAAGTTAATTCTTGTAACGGCTATTAATCCTACACCGGCAGGCGAAGGAAAAACAACCACCAGTGTAGGTCTTGGGCAGGCTTTCGGAAAGCTGGGAAAGAAAGCCATTATTGCCTTGCGTGAGCCTTCCCTTGGTCCCTGCTTCGGAATCAAAGGCGGTGCGGCAGGAGGCGGCTATGCACAGGTAGTTCCCATGGAGGATTTGAATCTGCATTTTACGGGAGATTTTCATGCAATTACTTCTGCGAATAATCTTCTTGCAGCGTTACTTGATAATCATATTCAACAAGGCAACGAATTAGGAATTGATACAAGACAGGTTGTATGGAAACGTTGTCTGGATATGAATGACAGGGTGCTTCGTAATATTGTGGTGGGACTTGGAAATAAAATGGATGGTACAGTCAGGGAAGACCATTTTGTTATTACGGTGGCTTCCGAAATTATGGCAGTTTTGTGTCTGGCTTCCGATATGGAGGACTTAAAGAAGAGACTGGGGCGTATGGTGGTAGCCTATAATTTTGCGGGAGAGCCGGTAACCGCGGCAGATTTACATGCAGTAGGCTCCATGGCAGCCTTGTTAAAGGATGCATTAAAGCCGAATCTTATTCAGACCTTAGAGCATACTCCGGCACTGGTACATGGTGGGCCTTTTGCCAATATCGCCCACGGTTGTAACTCCGTAAGAGCCACAAAGACCGCTTTAAAGATGGCAGATTACTGTATTACCGAGGCAGGCTTTGGTGCAGATCTTGGTGCGGAAAAATTCTTTGACATTAAGTGCCGTATGGCAGGCTTAAAACCGGATGCGGTAGTACTTGTGGCTACGGTACGTGCGTTGAAATATAACGGCGGTGTTGCCAAAGCGGATTTGAATACGGAAAATCTGGATGCATTGAAAAAAGGTATTGTGAATTTGGAAAAACACATTGAAAATTTACATAAATATAAAGTACCGGTTGTTGTAACGTTAAATGCTTTTGTTACCGATACGGAAGCGGAAATTGATTATGTAAAACAGTTCTGTGAGGAAAGAAACTGTGAATTTGCTATTTCCGAGGTTTGGGAAAAAGGCGGAGAAGGCGGCATTGAGCTTGCAAACAAGGTGCTTAAGACATTGGAAACAAAGCAGAGCAATTTTGAGGTACTTTATGAGGATTCTCTTTCTTTGAAGGAAAAAATCGAAACAGTTGCCAGAGAAATTTACGGTGCGGATAAAGTAACTTATGTGGGGAATGCTTCCAAGCAGCTTGCCAAGTTAGAGGAACTTGGTTTCGGGAATCTTCCGGTTTGTATGGCTAAGACACAGTATTCCTTGTCAGATGATCCTTCTCTTCTCGGCAGACCGGAGAACTTTGAGGTATCGGTGCGTGAGGCTTATGTTTCTGCGGGTGCGGGCTTTGTAGTAGTGCTAACCGGTGCGGTGATGACGATGCCGGGATTACCAAAACAACCGGCAGCCTACAACATTGATGTAAACGAAGACGGTGTAATCACAGGATTGTTCTAGAGAAAGGGAAAGGATATTACTATGGCAAAGCTTATTGACGGCAAAGCAATTTCGAGTCAGATTAAAGAGGAATTAAAGGAAAAGGTAGCAAAGTTAAAGGAGGATGGGAAGGAACTTTGTCTTGCGGTAATTCAGGTAGGAAATGATCCGGCATCCTCTGTGTACGTAAATAATAAGAAAAAAGCATGTGAGTTTATTGGGATGAACTCGTTATCCTATGAGCTTCCTGAAGAAACAACGGAGGAAGAGTTGCTGAAACTGATTGGTGAGTTAAATGAAAGAGCGGATGTAAACGGTATTTTGGTACAACTTCCGGTGCCAAAGCACATTGATGAGGACAAAATCATCAAAGCCATTTCTCCGAAAAAGGATGTGGATGGTTTCCATCCCCAGAGCGTAGGAGCGTTATGTATCGGTCAGCCGGGCTTTGTTTCTTGTACACCTGCAGGTATTATTCAGCTTTTGAAGAGAAGCGGTATTGAAATCGAAGGAAAAGAATGTGTGGTAGTTGGCAGAAGTAATATTGTAGGAAAACCAATGTCCCTGCTGTTGCTTCGGGAAAACGGTACGGTAACGGTGGCGCATTCCCGAACAAAAAATCTGAAAGAAATCTGTAAGCGGGCAGATATCCTCGTTGTGGCAATCGGAAAACCGAAATTTATTACCGCAGAATATGTAAAAGAAGGAGCTGTTGTGATTGATGTCGGAATTCACAGAAATGCAGAGAATAAGCTTTGCGGCGATGTGGATTTTGAGTCGGTGGAGCCGCTTTGCAGTGCCATTACCCCGGTACCGGGAGGCGTTGGACCTATGACAATTGCGATGCTGATGAATAACTGTGTGGAATCAGCTAAAATGTAGAAAGGGTGATTCCCATGAAATGTCCGAATTGTGGATTTGAAATGCAGGAGGATCAATTATATTGTGAAAGCTGCGGAATGGAAATACGAATCGTACCGGATTTTGAACCGGAGATTGAAAACAGCATATCGGAGACACTGAATACATTAGCAGAAGAGCTGACACAAAAAGAAGAAAAGGATGATGAACCGGAGCGAGAATCTGAAGAAGATTTTCTGGGGGATGATCCGCATTTGTTTGAAAAATTGTTGTCTAACAGGAAGCTGTTTCTTTCCTGTACGGCACTCGCTACGGTGATGATAATCTGTTTATTTCTGTTTTTGTTTTTTTTGTATCAGCATAATTCTAAAGGGTATCAAATGAGTCGTGCTATAGAGTATGCGGATAAAGGACAGTACGAAGAGGCGGTAGTATGTTTAAAGGAAGCTGAGAATCTGGATGGTACGGATGCGGACATTTTTTTCCTGATGGCAGATTATTATTACCGGATGGGAAAGGAAGAGGATGCAATAATTACTTTGAAAAATGTAGCACTAACACCGGGATTTCCGGAAGAAGATATAGAAAGTGCCTACAGCAAAATCATAAGTATTTATAAAGAGCGGAAGGATTATCAGTCCATTAATGATTTGATGCTTGCCTGTACCAATCAGGACATTATTTATACCTATCAGAATTATATGGCATATCCGCCGGAATTTAGTTATGTAGAAGGAAATTACCAGGAAATTATTCCGCTAAAGTTAAGCAGTAATACTTCCGGTAAGATTTATTATTCCATGGACGGAAATGAGCCGGACGAAAACAGTGCGGTCTATACCACGCCGATTTTTCTGGAAACGGGAACCTATGAAATAAAAGCTTTTTTTGTTAATGACTATGGTATCAGGAGTGAAGTGGTTTCAAAAACCTACATCATTGAATTAACTGTACCGAATGCACCGGAAATTAATGTATACAGTGGCGAATATACGGAACCGTGTATGATTGAAGTAACCGTGCCGGAGGACTGTTTGGTTTATTATACAATCGACGGAAGCGAACCGAATCGTGACAGTACTCAGTATACGGAGCCGATTTCCATGCCGCTTGGGAATTCGATATTCAAATTTATTTCTTACAGCAAGGAAGGGGTAACCGGGGAAATTGTTACGAGGACTTACAATTTGAAATTGAATGCCCAATATACGGTGAATGATGCATTGGAAAAACTTTCCCATGCACTGCTGAATCAAGGGTATATATTGGATTTATACGGACGAAAGGAAGGAATTCAAGGCAGGTATATTAATAAATTTGGGTCGGTAAACCGGATAGCGGACGGACAGGATTATTATTTTATTTATGAATACTATGAAGATTTGGCGGAAAACCAGTCAAAGACGGGACGGATTTTCGGTGTAAACATTGTAACCGGTGCCTGTGGCGATATCGGATTGGATGAACAATGGAATTATTATTTTGTACCTTTTTTGGAAGAATGAAAGAATCATGAAAATGTTATTGCGTTTTTCGACAAAGTAACGTATGATATTATCAATGCTTTTTTACAGTAAAGTAATAACGCGTACTAAGACTATGGGAGGAAAAATAAAGATGTATAAAATTTTAAAAGCAGAAGAACTTACTGCGAATATTTTCCTTATGGAAGTGGAGGCAAAGAGAGTGGCTTCATCCTGTAATCCGGGACAGTTTGTCATTGTCCGCAAGGATGAAGAGGGAGAAAGAATACCGCTTACGATTTGTGATTACAACAGAGAAAAGGGAACTGTTACAATTGTGTTCCAGATTGTCGGCGGAGCGACGCAAATGATGTCTGAATTGAAAGCAGGTGACAGCTTCCATGATTTTGTAGGACCGTTAGGCTGTGCATCCGAATTTGTTAAGGAAGATTTGGATGAACTGAAAAAGAAAAAAATGCTGTTTGTGGCAGGTGGTGTTGGAACTGCACCGGTTTATCCGCAGGTAAAATGGCTTCATGAACATGGTATCGATGCCGATGTTATTGTGGGGGCAAAGACAAAAGAGTTATTAATATTGGAAGAAGAAATGAAAGCCGTTGCCGGAAATCTTTATATTACAACGGATGACGGTTCTTACGGAAGAAGCGGTATGGTAACACAGACAATCAAAGACCTTGTGGAAGAAGGAAAGAAATATGATGTCTGCGTGGCAATCGGCCCGATGATTATGATGAAATTTGTCTGCTTACAGACAAAAGAGTTAGGGATTCCTACGATTGTCAGCTTAAATCCGATTATGGTAGACGGAACTGGGATGTGCGGTGCATGTCGTGTGACTGTCGGTGGAGAAGTGAAATTTGCCTGTGTTGACGGGCCGGAATTTGACGGACATAAAGTAAACTTTGACGAAGCAATGAAACGCCAGCAGATTTATAAGACGGCAGAAGGAAGAGCTTTCTTAAAAGCAAAAGAAGGCGCAACTCATCATGGCGGATGCGGAAATTGCAGTGATAAATAAGTTGGCAGACAGTGAAAGGATAGGGTTTAAAAATGGACGTTTTAAAGAAAGTGCCTGTAAGAGAGCAGGATGCAAAGGAAAGAGCAACAAACTTTGAAGAAGTTTGTTTAGGATATAACAAAGAAGAAGCGATGGAAGAGGCTTCCAGATGTATTAACTGTAAAAATGCACAGTGTATCAAGGGATGTCCGGTAGCCATTAATATTCCGGGATTTATTGAGCAGGTGAAAAACGGAAACGTGGAAGAGGCTTATAAGGTTATCAGTGAATCCTCTGCACTTCCGGCAGTCTGTGGCCGTGTATGTCCGCAGGAAAGCCAGTGTGAGGGAAAGTGTATCCGTGGCATCAAGGGTGAGCCGATTTCTATCGGTAAGCTGGAGCGTTTTGTGGCGGATACGGCAAGAGAAATGGGTATTAAGCCGGAGGGAGCAAAAGAGAAAAAAGGCAAAAAGGTGGCTGTTATCGGTTCCGGTCCTGCAGGACTTACCTGTGCGGGAGATCTTGCGAAAATGGGTTATGATGTAACCATTTTTGAAGCCCTTCATGAAGCAGGCGGTGTTTTGGTTTATGGTATTCCGGAATTCCGTCTTCCGAAGGAAAAGGTTGTAAAACAGGAAATTGAAAACGTAAAGGCACTTGGCGTTAAGATTGAGACAAACGTGGTAGTAGGTAAATCCGTTACGATTGATGAGTTGATGGAAAACGAAGGATTTTCAGCCGTATTTATCGGTTCCGGTGCCGGACTTCCGAAATTCATGGGAATTCCGGGTGAGCAGGCAAACGGTGTATTTTCAGCAAATGAATATCTGACAAGAAGTAATCTGATGAAAGCCTTTGATGAAAATTCCAACACACCGATTATGCGAGGTAAAAAGGTAGCTGTCGTAGGCGGCGGTAACGTAGCTATGGATGCGGCAAGAACCGCACTTCGTCTTGGTGCGGAGGTACACATTGTATATCGTCGTAGTGAAGAAGAGCTTCCGGCACGTGTGGAAGAAGTACATCATGCAAAAGAAGAGGGAATCATTTTTGATCTTCTGACGAATCCGGTAGAAATCTTAGAGGATGAGAACAACTGGGTTTGCGGTATCAAATGTGTGAAAATGGAACTTGGCGAACCGGATGAGTCGGGTAGAAGAAGACCGGTTGTAAAGCCGGATTCTGAATTTGTTATGGACGTGGATACTGTCATTATGTCTCTCGGTACATCTCCGAATCCGCTGATTTCTTCTACAACGGAAGGACTGGAAGTCAACAAATGGAAATGTATTGTTGCTGACGAAGAGTTCGGTAAGACAACCAAAGAAGGTGTTTATGCCGGCGGTGATGCGGTAACAGGTGCGGCTACCGTTATTCTTGCTATGGGTGCGGGAAAAGCCGGTGCAAAGGGAATTGATGAGTATCTTTCCAAATAGGAAGAAAGGTGATGTATCATGGTAAAGCATATTGTTTTGTGGAACTTTAAAGAAGGTATGACGGAGGAAGAGAAAGCACAGGCAGCGGAACGGATGAAAAAGGAACTGGAAGCAATTAAGCCTCTTGTGGAAGGTGCAGTTGAAATTCAGGTTGTGAAAAATGAAATTGCATCCAGCAATCGGGATATTGCTTTAATCAGTACCTTTGAAACGGAAGAAGCGTTAAAATCGTATCAGGTACATCCGGCACATATGGAAGCAGGGAAATTCGTCGGAAGTGTGACGGAAAACCGGACTTGCATGGATTATGAGTTTTAAGAATATTTGATAATATTTTGGCTTTTTGAAAGGAGATGTTTACGCATCTCCTTTTTTGATGTACAATAAGACAGTATAAGCATATTGTTGCAAAAAAATCTGTTTAGTTAAAATTACTTGTAGGATTTTCATAAAATTATATAAAATGTATGATGGAGGTATTCAAAATGCCGTGGTGTCCTAAGTGTAAAAATGAATATGTAGAGGGAATAAAGGAATGTGCAGATTGCAAGGTTGCATTGGTTGATAATCCGGACGAGCGAAAAGCCGTTATTTTTGGAGAACAGGAACAGATGCAGAAACTGAAAGAGTTTTTGGAGTACAGTAAATCAGATGATGTTCTTGTAGAAGAAAGTGAGTCGGATTCCGTGCAGATAAATTATTCCGGTGTTTATCAGAACAGCGCGGCTAAGGCTGAAGATAATAAGTCCTCTGCATTTACACTGCTGTTGGTGGGCAGTGTAGGGATCCTTGTGATTATCCTTTGCATGGCAGGTGTTATTGATTTGAATTTGAATACCACATCAAAGTATATGGTTTATGGTGTAATGGGAGCTCTTTTTGTGCTGTTTTTGGTCATGGGTTTTGTATCTTTGCGCTCTTCCAGAATTTTTGCGGAAAAAGCACGAAAAGAAGACAGTTTAACGGAGGAAATCAGAAAATGGTGTCTGGCAGATATGCGTGCGGCAAAGGTAGATGAACTTTTGAGCGAGGAAGACAGAGTCGTAGAGGAAGAAATGAAGTATTTCAGACGAACCGAAATCATGAAAAAGCTGATTGGTGAAAAATTCCTGAATTTGGATGAAGCATATCTGGAACATTTTGTGGACGAGATTTATCCGGAGATTTTTGAAAAAGAAGCATAATAACGGAGGAAGGGCCGTTTAGGCAGAAAGGGAAAGTATGAAAATCACACTGATAACGGTGGGAAAGATAAAAGAAAAGTATTTTCGTGAAGCGATTGCAGAATACGAAAAGAGACTTTCAAAATATTGTAAGCTGGAAATCCTCGAGGTAATGGATGAGAAAACGCCTGATAAGGCAAGTGCAGCAGAGGAAGAAGCAATTAAAGAAAAAGAAGCAGAACGCATCCTGAAATATGTGAAGGAGGATGCGTTTGTTTATACATTGGAAATTTTGGGTCAGAGACTGGATTCTCCTGCTTTTGCAAAGCAGATAGAGAATATTGGTATTTCCGGGAAAAGTCATATTCAGTTCGTGATTGGAGGTTCTCTTGGTCTGCATGAGAGCGTGAGCAGACGGGCAGACAGGAAGATTAGTTTTTCGGATATGACGTTTCCCCACCAGCTTATGCGGGTGATTTTGCTAGAGCAGATATACAGAGGATATCGGATTATCAATGGGGAGCCATATCATAAGTAAAAAAGCAGAATAAACCTGACATACCGTTGTCAACATTAAAATGGTATGATGATTCAAAGAGTACAAAAAGTATTTGGAAGGAGAAAAAAGATGGGAAGACCGGCAGCAAAAAAAGATTTATTGGAAGCGGCACAAGATTGCTTTCAGGAGTTAAATACGTGGATTGCATCTATGACAGAGCAGGAGTTAGAAACCCCTTTTGATTTTTCGGGGAATGAGAAGAAAAAGGAGGCACACTGGAAAAGAGATAAAAATTTGCGGGATATTCTCATTCATTTATATGAATGGCATCAGTTGACGTTACAGTGGGTGGAGGCAAACAGAAACGGTGAAGATAAACCCTTTCTGCCGAAACCTTATAATTGGAAAACATACGGAGAACTGAATGTTTTCTTTTGGAAAAAGCATCAAAATACTTCTTTGGAGGAAGCAAAGGAAATGCTTGCACAATCCCACCTTGAGATAGTAAAGCTTGCAGAAGAATTTTCCAATGAAGAATTGTTTTCAAAAGGAGTATTTAGTTGGGTCGGAGGAAGTACACTTGGTTCTTATTTTATCAGTAATACGTCAAGTCACTATAATTGGGCACTGAAGAAATTGAAGGCGCATAGAAAAAATGTATTGCAGAAATAAACAAAACAGGAAAAACAGGAGGAGTTTTCATGATAGAATATCCGGAAAGTAAGACCTTTGCAGAGCAGATGAAAGCAGCCTTAACAGGAAAAATCATAAGCAATGTGTGCGTGGAACAGAGTCCTCATAAATTTGCATTTTTTAAAGGGAATAAGGAACAATATGAAGAGATGCTGGAAGGGGAAAAGGTCACCGGCGCGGTAGCCTTTGGAGGACATATCGTATTATATACGGAGCAGTATATGCTTACCTTTGCAGATGGTGCTTATCCAAGGTTTTATGAAGAGAAAAAGATGCGTCCGAAAAAACATCAGTTTATGTTGGAATTTGACGATGATACGGCAATCGCGGTTTCTATTCAAATGTACGGTATCATCGGGGTGTTTTTACCGGAGGAGGCTTTGGATGACGGCTATTACAGACTGGCAGTGGAAAAGCCTGATGTTTTAAGTGATGCTTTCACATTATCGTATTTTCAGTCTCTTTATGAGCCGGATAAAAAAATGTCGTTGAAGGCTTTTCTTGCGACAGAACAAAGAATTCCGGGACTCGGAAACGGCGTTTTTCAGGATATTGCATGGAGTGCCGGTTTAGATCCGAGATTCCCTGTGCAGAGTATGACAGAGACGGATTTTGAACGAGTTTATGAATCAGTCAGAGAAACCATGCGAAAAATGGCAGAAGGCGGCGGACGTGATACGGAAAAGGATTTTTACGGACAAAGAGGAAAGTATATCGTTCAGTTGTCAAAAAACTCGTATATGGAGCCTTGTATCAAATGTGGGAGCATGATTTCCAAGACGAACTATATGGGTGGAACGATTTATTTTTGCAGTAAATGTCAAAGGATGAAATAATACAAAAGTTTAAAATAATATTAGTATACCCCAAAAAACAAGGAAAAAGCAGTATTGCTGTACCCTTGTTTTTTTTTGTGGGGATGAGTATAATTATATAATAATGTGAGAGAAGAGTAACGATGATATGATGGAAGAAAGACATTTTGGTAAATAAGGGAAGGAGTACTTATGAGGAGAAGATTTTTTGCGTTATTTTTATCAGCCTGTATGGTATTTGAGACACCAATCTCTGCCCATGCTTCTAATTTTGAAAGTACCGCATATGAAAATTACGAAACGGAAACTGTTGCAGTACCCGAAACAGAAACCGGCATGGAAGCAGCGCAGGAAACAGAAGAATTTGGAACAGAAGCCGTAACGGAAATAAACATGGAAACAACACCGGAATCCGAATCGGAGTCAGTTACGGAAACTGAACCGGAAACAATCATAGAAACAGAGGCGGAAACGGAAACTGAACCGGAAACAATCATAGAAACAGAGGTGGAAACCGAGACCGAAACCGAGACAGTAACAGAAGAACCGGAACCGGCTGTAAATTCTTTGGGTCAGACGGCATATGAGACAGCCACGTCCTCCTCTCAGATATGTCAAGTAAATTTGGGAATGGGCGGAATATCCAACCCGACTGCATACAGTGATTCAACGCCTACCTGGGCCGGTATAAGAGTGCGATTTGGTAAAGGCGATGAGAATGTTTACCATTATAATACTCCTTCAGCCATCCAATTGGGCTCTTCTTCGTACGGTAATAATGATGTGTATAAGAAGGGTAAAACTTATACAAATATATGGCGTGTGCTGGATGCAGACAGCGGACTGCTTTTGGCGGACATGCCCGCGGTTGAGGCACAAAGCTATGGAATGGCGGAATCCGGGAAGTGGGAAGATTGCGGATTATACAGCTACCTTAACAGTACATACAAAAACGGAACGAATTTCAGCGATAATGACAGGAAAGCCATTAAAGGCGCTATTACCATCCCTTCTAAAGAGGATTATCTGAAACCTTCTTACGGTTTTTCAAGCGATGCGGATACAGAATGCATGGCAAGGGATAACAGGTACTATACTGACTATACTACAGAACATAGTCTGGATACTTTTCTCAGACAGGATGAGACGAATCCCGATTATAGTATGTTAATATCAGGCGGGAGCTATAATGCACAGATAAAAAGCATAGAAATATATCAGGCATATTATACGGACAGCAGTAACAAATATTACTTCACCCCGATGCTTACGCTGGATACATCCAAAGTTTTTTATAACTATTATGGGTCTGGGGCACAGAAGTTTTATAAGACCTTTACATTTGACACAGCTGACTTATCCCCTAATGGTTCCGACTCGCTGTTTACTCTTGTCATGAAAACCGATGATACAGGCTTTGAAGTGGCAAATCTGCCCGACACCGCAACAAAATACAGTAGCGTTGCCTTTGATGTCACCGGACTTGTGGAGGGCGGTGCATATAACAGCATCAGCGCTCTGTTGGTTCAGGATGGCAGGATTTTCGCACAGGGATATGTAACCAAAACAGATTCATCGGAAATGTCCTGTACTACAGGAACATATGAACTGTCTATAGACAAAGATATTCCTGATGGCACTTACACACTGTATCTGTTTGAGGAATATGTTCCGACAAATTATTATGATTCTACAAGCTATGTCAGCAATATTGTGGAGACGTCTCTTACGGTTGAATCACCCCGCATTACGAGTGCGGAAGTAATCAGTCAGGATTACGGAAGTATCACTATATCTTTTGAAACAAATAGTGTTCGTGGCGGAAGCTATGTGCAGATTTTCCGCTCTGAAAGTGAGGATGGACCCTATACACTCTGCGATACAAAGGAGTTTGATTTCCAGATGTTTGGCACCAGTCAGAGATGGACTGATACAGATGTTGCCTTAAGCGCCTGCGCCAATAAAACCTATTACTACAAACTCGTCCGGAGTGGAGAATATGTAGATCAATCGAGCACTGTCTTTACCAGTGCACCGGTTGCAACCAATGCAGGCATGGGGTATGGAACGCCAAGAAAGGACGGCGATTATGCCGACTGTATAGGTCTGGCGCTCTTGGACGAAGAAAATAACATCATAAGCGCCGAAAACTCCCTTACCCTGCATGTGGGCGAGAGCAAACGTTTTAAAATGGCGTTCATGATGAAAGACGGCACGACACAGCCGTTTACCAAGGAAACGAAGGAAGCGTTTGACCAATTCTGGCGTGATCAGGGAGCGACCAACTCTTACATGAAATACTTTTGGTGGAGTTTTTGGGCAAAAGCCGGTGAGGAAAGCTCCTATAGCGAGGACAATTCCTATATTCTGTGCTATCCTGCCGTTGATTTTGACACAAAATGGGATATTATTATTGAGGCAAAGAAAGAGATGCCGGCGGAAACCGAATGTTATCTGGAATCAAGTATCGGCAACACCAATGCCGGAGATTTTAAATACCGTGTTCCCATAACGATTGAGCCTGCTGAGGAAGGCGTGGTATATGAGAATAAATGTCCTATAAAAATTTATGATGACAGAGAAAAATTTAATCAGGCTATCCGAGATGAGTGGGTAAACAGAACGCCTGAATTTACCTTCTATCTGACGCCAAAACTTGCCTTTGAATATCAGGTGGATGAAAACGGCGTGGAAGAAGAAGGAAGCTGGTGCTTAGAGGATGCTCTGGACTTCTATGAGGAACGAGAGGGCATGAAGCCTTATGAGGGGGATTACATATATTGGAATATGGGAAGTCCGGGCAGTCCGGGAGTAGCCATCTACGAGCACTGTGTTTGGAAATATGAGGATCCGGATTCGGAAATTGGTACAACCAGCTATGGCTCCGCTACCTTTTACAGCCATTTTATCACAACAAAAGAGCAGGAGAATTATGTTACCCGCAGAATGCAGGAGATTGTGCACACGCCGGGAGGCGAACTGTATGATTACCTTGATGCTTCCGATTATGCAAAAGCGAAAGCTGCCTATGATTACGTGGTAAATCATGTTGCTTATATTGGCACATACGAAGGGTACTGGCATACGGCTTATTCTGCCCTGCATGACGGAAAGGCAACCTGTCAGGGATATGCGCTTCTTTATATGCGTCTCTGCAGGGAGCTTGGGCTTCCCTGCAAGCTGCTTGCAGATACAACCTATAAAGCGGATTCATTTACACCGGATTCAATAAGCGCCCATGCATGGAATCTGGTAAAGGTCGGAAGCAAGTGGTATCACGTGGATACGAATGCGAGGGTGTTCCTTGCAGAAAAAGTAAGCGGCAGCAACAATCTGCAGAGCTGCTTCAACACCCGTTTCAAGAGCTATTATTTATCCGGCGCATCCAAAACGCCTTACGGCGGAGCGAAAACCAGCGCCTTAAAGGCGGCGGTAGCCATGACGGACGCCCAGCTGACGGCGCTGGATTCCGGCATGACCTCCACCGCGGCGCGTATGAAGGGCACCTACAGTATATCCGGAAATACCATCAAGGTCACGGGCACTCTGAAATATATGGAAGGCTGTACCTCCCATCTGGGTTATGACGCCTCTGAGGCAGGTGCTGCAGACGGATATTTCCTTGCTGTCAGTTTGACCGCAGATAAAGCGAGTTTCGATGAAAACGGCAGCGTGAAAATTACCCTGATTCCGGGCGGACAATCGGAAGCAAAGATATTCGTTCTGACAAAAGCTAACCCGGCTTCAGAGGATGGAAAAATTATCTGGATAACGGACAGCACCAACAAAAACAATGACAACCGGATTAACTTCCTTGTGAAGGTGGGCGCGGACACGGATACAAAACTGAACGTGGAACTGGATTTCGATACGGACGGGGATGACTCCATATATCAGGCAAAGACCTATGCCTTTGACTTTTCCGGACTGACATACGAGGAACCTGCAAAGTCCTACGTGACCGTAAAAGAAGAAGCCGCCTACGGCGTGGAGACCTCCTCCCCGCTGATTACGGGCAATGCTGCCAGCACTGTTGTGAAGGCGGAATATGATGCGGTAGCCTGGTCTTCCAATGTCGTGCTGCCGGAGGGAGCGGAGCTTGTCGGCGATTCCAACATTTCGGGCACGTTTGACAATGAGGGCAATTATGCCATCCTGAAGGCGGAAGCAGCGGCTTCTATCAGAGGTACCGCCCATGTGAAGAAAGAAAACATCAGCGTAATAGAAACGACGGCAGAGAATGGTGGTGCGGAAGGAAGCGCGCTTCCTTCTGCCTATGTCGTAGAAGAAGAGAATACGAAAAAAGCGGCGTGCGTCTATTTGGTGGTGCCCATGACAGCAGGTACAGACCGTACATTTACGGTTTCGTGGGGAAGTGCAAGGACGCAGACCATTACCGTATGTGCGAAAGAAGGCTGCATTTTGCAGAGCCTGTCCGCTACGGCAGAGCCGCCAAAGAGCCTTGCTTTTAACGGTTTACAGACTACCATGTATGTAGGACAGTCACAGAATGTCAGCGTGACCATTAACAAAAAATATGACATGGACAGCACCCAGATTTCCTTTACCTCAAGCAATCCGGAAGTCCTCAGCGTAAACCGCATTACCGGCGCAATAACGGCATTGAACGCAGGGAGCGCCAACATTACCGTGACCGCGGAAAATGGTGCGGATACCGGAACAAAGAAGGTGTTCAAAAGCGCGAAGATTGTCGTAAAGGAAGTCGCTGCTCCCGGCAGCGTCAAGGTAACCGGGTTGCAGGATAAGAGCCTTTCCGTCACATGGAAAGCCAATACCACGGGACAGTATACGGAGGTGTATATTATCCCTTATGACCAAAACGATGCCGCAGTCAAGGCCGCGCTCGGAACGAATGCATCCCAGTGGAAGAAAAACCTGGAAGCTGCCTGTGTGGAAGTGGGGCTTAACAGCGCGGACGGCTGGCTTGCCGGATGTGTGAAGGAAAATGAGCAGAAAAAAGCGGAGGCATTGACGCAGATGCAGAGCAAACTCTGCATCCCGGACAGTCTGGGTCAGATACAGGCATTTGTCATGGATGCATCCGTCACGGAAGTACCCGTGGAAGGACTCACAGCAGAGAAAGAGTACCTGATTTATGTGCGAAACACAGCAAAGAGTGCTGTGGATACCCTGTCTGTTGCCGGTGCAAATGTGGTAAAAGTTAAGACAACCAAAACCGTGTTTGCTTCCATAGTCCTACAGACGCTTGCCTCAGATGGTACGGAGGTCACGGCAGGACAGAACGAAAACGGCATCCCGCTGTTTGTTGTCACAGGTGACAGTCTGGCTGCAGGCGGCGCACCGGAACGGCTGGCGTATACCCTGTTTGACAGTGAGAGAAATGCTCTGGATACTGCCACAACCACGGCAGCCTCTGTTACCTTTAAGACCAGCAACAGTAATGTCATAAAAGTAGATAATAGAAAGAGAATGGTTTCCCTTGGCGGGCAGGCAGGCACGGCGCTGCTTACCGTTACCGCAAAGGATGCGGCAAACCAGACAAAGGAATCCGCCGCCGTCATGATACGGGTTATCAAAGAACCCACGGCACTGACCAAAAAGACAACAACCCTTGCACTGGGGCAGAACGTCAGCATCCGGGATTTAATCGGAACAAACATTAAGGGTTCCGCCGGTGAAATCAATTTGGAACAGATTGATTTTGAAAGTGCACTGGCACAACTGAATGCAACCGGCTGTTTCACAGTCTCCTACAAAGAGGGAAGTGCTGCGGATGAAAGCGGGAACTACCCGGCAACCGATGCCATCCTGACGGCAAACAGCTTTGCCACCGATAAATCCGGCAGAGCAAAGTCAGGAAATACGGTAATCATACCTTTTACTCTGAAAAATGAAAGTGGAGAAGCAATCAGTACGCAGAATGCTACCATCAAGATTACCGATATGACGGCTCCCAAGGTAACAAAATCCACAGTCCGCGATACCTCCGCGGTACTGACCTTTACCCCTTCCAATGGGGTAAGCGAATGCAACGGCGAGGCTTATTATTACACACTGGAATTAGTGGACAACGTGACTAAACGTGCTGTGGATACAATAAAGATAACGGAAACAGGCGGAACTAACATATGTGTCTATACGGTTTCCGATTCGCCGGACAGTACAGACAAAAAAACGCTGATGCTTTGTGAACTGGAAGGACTCTCCCCGAACAAGTCCTACAGTGCCTATATTACCGCACATTATATTGTTCCGGATACAGATAAGTATTATGAAAAGAAATCTCCGGTAAGGCAATTTACGACTTTAAAACCCCTGATGACACAAGGAGGCAGCCTTCCGGTAACTTATGCAGGGTTTGATGAACTTCGTGAAAATCCGGATATGGACGGAACACAAATTGACTATACCAAGGAGGAAGGCATTCTGTTAGAAAATAACAGGGAATACCTCTTTATGGCACAGGTAAGCAATCTGACAAGGGGACTGGAAACGGACAAGTTAAAATGGAGTATCTCTTCCGGAGATAAAAATGCAGCCACTTTAAAGCCCTCCAGCTCCAGTTACGAGCTGAAGCTTACTGCAAACAAGGTAGGAACCTTTACCGTAACGGCAGTTTCCACTCTGACAAAGGAAAGCGTGGCGACTTTCCGGATTACTATTTATCCTTACCAGTCAGCAGATGACAGTACAGGTGAGGGCGGTACTGCACAGGCAATACCGGTAGACAGGTACTGTGAGCAGGCATTTTTTGGTAAGAAAGACGAAGAAAAGAAAGATAAGTTGTAAAAAAGTTATCGCTCGGGTGCGGCAGCTTATGAAAATGCAGTGATGAAAAACAACATCATCACTGCATTTTTCTAAATAAAACATGACTTTTGTCACATATAAAACCGTTCTTTTTTCACTTTTACCGATGTATGGGCTTTGTTATGATTAGTCCATAAGAAATGAGTAAGGCGAAAGGAGAAAGGAATGAATATAAGAATTGAAAATCTACATAAATTTTACGGAACCGGTGAAAGCAAAAGTGAGGTATTAAAGGGAATTTCTTTAGACATTAAGGATGGAGATTTTATGGTTATACTCGGTGCCTCAGGTTCCGGGAAATCTACGCTTTTGAATGTGATTTCGGGTTTGGAATCCGCAGATAGTGGCAAGGTATTTTATGATGACAAAAATATCAGTGATATGAATGATACGGAAATTACTCGTTTTAGAAAAGATACTATAGGATATGTTTTCCAACAATATTTTCTTTTACCCAATCTGAATATAGACAAAAATGTGAAGATGGGTGCTGATTTGGCAAAAAATAAAAACTATCGAAAATTAATCGAAGCAGTAGGACTTGCAGATAAGATAAAAAAATATCCTCATGAATTGAGCGGAGGAGAACAGCAGCGTGTATCTGTTGCAAGAGCATTAGCAAAACAGCCTCATGTATTGTATCTAGATGAACCAACCGGCGCACTTGATGAAGCTACCGGCAGATTAGTGTTAGAATTGATTTGCAAACTGCAAAAAGAAATGGGATTTACTATGGTAATGGTAACTCATAACCAAAATATTGCGGAAATGGCTAATACTGTCATTACTATGAATAGTGGTAAGATTGTAGCACAGTATCATAATGACAATCCAAAATCCGCATACGAAATTGCATGGTAGGAGGTAGCTTATGATAGTAAGTATCAAAGATATTTTTAAGATGATTGGTATGCTGATTGTCAGTTTTTGTGCCGTTATTGTATGTGCGATGTTTTTAAATTATTATTTGGATCTTGTTACGGTGGAGAGTTTGATAACAACAGATGTATCAAAAATATTTTATGATGCACAGTGTAGTACAGCCAAGGTAGTCAGCGGAGTATCCGGCGGTTGTCTGCTCTTAACGACTGTAGTACTTCTTTGCTTTTATATCGGACACTACATTGAAACACACCAGAAGCAGCTTGGTATTATGAAGGCGTTAGGTTATACAAGATTTTCTGTAGCCAAAAATTTCCGGGTGTTTGGTCTGCCGATATTCGCCGGAACTTCACTTGGATATTTGGGTGCACATTTATTAATGCCAAAGTTATATGAAATACAGAATAAAGAAGGGTATTTGCCGGATGTTCCGATATCTTTTCACATAGGATTATGCGTGGCACTGATTGGAGTTCCAACGATTTTCTTTTCCTTGTTGGCGGTCATTTATAGTTTCTTAAAATTAAGAGTACCTGCATTATGGCTGATTCGAGAACAATCCATGCGAAAAGTTGTTCCGGGCAAAAAAGAAACGGATATGTCTTTTCTGCAAGAACTGGAAAAAAGTAATGTAAGACAGAAAAAATCTCTCATATTTTTTATTACCTTTGCAGTGTTCTGCTTTGCAGCAATGACACAAATGTCCTGTAGTATGGATGAACTGGCAAGTCGAATGATGGGAATTATGATTATGGCAATCGGCATCGTTCTTGCAATTGTAACGTTGTTTATTGCTACCACTTCTGTTGTCAAGGCAAACAGAAAAACAATTACTATGATGAAGGTTTTTGGTTACAATGCAAGGGAATGTTCTAAAGCGGTACTGAATGGTTATCGTCCGTGGGCATATATGGGATTTATTTTAGGAACCATATATCAATATGTTTTATTAAAAATCATGGTAAAAGTGGTATTTAAGGATGTTGAAGGTTTACCGGATTATCAATTTGACATCCCGGTTATGCTCATTAGTTTAGCAGCATTTTTCGTATTGTATGAAGCCATTATGTTTGCTTATACGAAGAAAATGGAAAAGCTGTCTGTAAAAGAAATTATGCTTGATTAATTATTTTTGATTTAGATGGAACTAAGAAAGGAACAGTTATGTCAGATATCATTTTAAGAACAAAAGACTTAACGAAAAAATATCAAAGTAAAGTAGTAGTTGACGGTTTGAATCTGGAAATCAAAAGAGGTGAGATTTTCGGACTGCTTGGACCAAACGGTGCGGGGAAAAGTACTACCATGAATATGATTTGTTCGATTGTAAGACCGACAGCGGGCAGTATTGAACTGTTAGGAAAAAATCCGTGGAAACAGAAAAAAGAAGTGATACATAAAATTGGATATATTCCGCAGGAACTTGCAATTCACGGTAATTTAAAGGCTTGGGAAAATGTGGAGTTGTTTACTTCCCTTTACGGAATAAAGGGAGACGCGTTAAAAGAAACCGTAAAGGAATCTTTAGAATATGTGGGGCTGTTGGAAAAGAAAAATGAGTTTGCCAAGAATTTTTCAGGTGGTATGAAAAGAAGATTGAACATTGCCTGTGCTATCGGACATCAGCCGGATTTGCTGATTTTTGATGAACCCACAGTTGGGATTGACCCACAGTCAAGAAACTTTATTCTGGAGAAAATTAAAGAATCAAATAAAAAAGGCGCAACAGTCATTTACACCAGTCATTATATGGAAGAGGTGGAAGCAATCTGTTCCAAAATTGCCATTATGGATAATGGCAAAATTATCGCCTGCGGAACCAGTGAAGAACTGAAAAAACTGGTAACGAACGGTAGCGAGGACATTACACTGGAAGAGGTTTTCTTAACTCTGACCGGAAAAAGCTTACGGGATTATGCGGGACAGGCATAACAGAAGGAGATTGTTATGATTCGTTATTTAGTAAAGAATAATTTTAAACTGATGCTGCGGAATAAATGGATTATTGCGGTAATGGTCTTTGGGCCGATTTTTATAATTGCCGCACTCTCCAGTGCTTTTCAGGATTTGATGAAATCTTATGAAGGAGTGGAGGAATTCAAAGCAGGTTTTCGTATAGAAGCAGACAGTCTTTGGTGCAACAGTATGGAAACGATAAAAGAAGCGGGGAAGGAAGCAGGGATTTCATTTTTGGAATATCCGGAAGGTGAGCCGAAGGAACTGATAGAAAATAATGATTTGGCAGGCTTTGTTATATTAGGAAATGATGCTTATACGGTGTATGAAAGTGCAGATTATGTAGTTGAAGGAATGACACTGGAGTATTTTTTGGATCGATGTTTTAAAGAAGGTGCAGCACAGGCATTACAAAGTGTTGTACCGGGGACGGAACAGGAGAAAATACAGCTTCCGTCAGAAAAATTGGAGTATATGCCGTCCGTGGATTCTAAAGATTATTATGGTATTATCGAAATTGTTTATTTTACATGGATGTGTATTATCTGTGCATCCAATGTGCTTACCGGTGAGAAGAAAAATGGAATTGAGCGTAAATTTCAGGTTACTTCCCTATCCAATGCAAAACTGTATTTCAGCAAATGGATTTCGATTGTACTTGTTACGGTGGTGGAAGTTGGAATTGCTGTGGTAGTAACAAGCTTTCTTTTTGGAATTCATTGGGGGAATCTTCTTTTTTCGGCACTTGTACTTTTACTGTTGATTATGGCAAGTGCAGCATTTGGGCTAATGCTTTATTATTTTTTCCAAAATCTTGCCGTTACTGTTGTAGTTTTGTTTACTTCGGTATGGTTTATGGGTTTTTTCGGTGGAAGTTTTGAAACATACATGTTTTCTTCCACATCGGATGTTATTAAAAATGCTTCTCCCATTTATCACGTAAATCGGGCACTGGTAGAGTATTCCTGTATGGGGTATAGTACCTATACAAATAGCTGTATTGGTTATTTACTTGCAATTATCCTTGTATGTTCAGGAATTGCGATTCTGACAGACGGATTAAGAAAGAGGGGGAGATCATGAACCGTTTTTTGACATTAATTAAGATGAATGTGAGACTTTTGCTTAGAAATAAAGCATTTATATTTTTCCTCATTATGACACCTATTGTATCGGCTATTATACTAGGATTAAAGTCAGAACCTGTACTTTTTGAGGAAGAAGGAGTCGGAAACAAGATAATAGAACTTGAAAAAAACAGTGACAGAGCAGTATATCATGGAGATACTTCGGCTTATATTGTAAAGGTTTATGATGCTTCCGAAACAGAGCTTTCCGAATATGTTTTAAGGGAACTTGCGAAGTACGGCATGTTTTCCGTATGCAGGCTGGACGTAAGAGAGATGACAGAGGAGGAAGTACTTGAACAGGCAAAAAAAGATGCTTTTGATGATCGAGCCGGTGTATTACTTTACTTAAAAAAGGATTTTAGTCAAGGCGTATTGACGGGAGATTATGAGAATGCTCTGCTGACTTATGAGGTTTCTGAGGATGAACGAAAAGAGTTATTTGAAAACGAATTGTCATCCATGCTGTCACAAATTCACCAATCAGCAAAGGCAGGAATGGATGAAAAAGCAGTGTTGGAGCTCTTAAGTACAATAGAAGAGGAATTGCCGGAAAAAGAAGTTGTCAGCTTAAACGGTAATCAGCAAATTGCACTGGATAAAGTGCAGAGTGCCTATAGGGACCGGATTGGTTATGCCTTTGCAATTATTACCTTGGGATTTTTATTCTGCGGTGTCTGTGTGGCGCATACTGTCATTGAGGAACAGGAGAGTAAGGTGTATACACGAATGATGCTGTCCGGGATGGGGCAACAGGAATATCTGGGCGCTAAGCTTGTAATTGCAGTTGTGATTTCGGTTTTGCAAACGTTTGTTTTGGGAATTTGTCTCTTTATTGCAGGAAATATGGATTTTGGAATCAGTAAGATAAGCTTTTTATTTATTACTTTTCTTCTGGGTGTGATTTTCAGTGTGATTAGTCTTTGCATAGGTGTCATGTCAGGGGATGTTATGGGATCTAATTATGCGGTATTTGCCGTGTGGTGTGTTTCTGCTATGCTTGCAGGATTGTATTTCCCGGTGGACTTTTCTTCCAAGGCGTTAAAGGCGTTGTCCTATCTTATGCCGCAAAAGTGGTTTATGAGAGCAACCGAACTGTTATTTATCGGAGACAAAAGTGCCTATTCTATGGTATTATGTATTACAGTGGCTTACTTAATTATTGTAATGAGCATGGGTGGTATCGGATTAAAAATAAAACGTTCGGATTCATAAACGGGGAGGAAACGGATTATGACGGAACAGCTTCGGGAAAGTTATTTTCTGGCAATGCGAATGATGCTATTGCTGGCAGTGGAATTTTATATTGTTTTATCCCGGTCTGTATTAACAGGAGCATCGGCAAAGGTGCTCCTGCTTTTGGCGTTGTTTATTGGTGCTATGGCAGGAAAAGAATTGGTAAAGGGAAAATGGAAATGGTTTTTTTTCGGACTGTCCGGTGTGTTTTTGGCTGTTATTTTTCTTATTCTTGGCAGAGAATTTCTGCTGCTTGGGATTTTTCTTTTTTATGAATTGCTTTCTTTTCTAAAGCCCGGTTTCTTCTGGTATCTTATTCCGTTTGCGTTTGCTTTTGTACCAAGCGGTATAGCGTTGGAGGTACAATTGATGTTTACTCTGTTTTTGGGAATGCTTTATGCCCAGCATGATTTCATTGTTTGTTCTTACCGGAGGCAGACAAAGGAAGATACTATGTTGGAACAGCGGTTAAGGCATAATATGCATGAACAGGAGCATGAACTGCGGGAGGAAATTAACAAAGGAATTTTATTGGCGGAAAATCAGCTTTTGGAGGAACGTGAACGAATTTCCCAGACACTTCATGATAAGTTGGGACATATGATTAACGGTTCCGTTTACCAGTTAGAGGCTGTGAAACTGCTAATGGAGAAAGAGCCGCAGACTGCCGGAAAAATGACACAGGCAGTCATTGATGAGTTACGGACAGGGATGGATGAAATTCGGGCGATTTTGAGGAAAGAGCGACCGGAAAAATATAAGCTTGCATTGTTGCAGCTTGATAAGCTTTGTGAGGAATGCAACAAAAAAGGGGTGGAGGCGGTACTTCTGACAGAAGGCAATATAGCCGAAATTCCGGACAAATATTTGGAAATTATACTGGATAATGCTTTTGAAGCAGTATCTAATTCCATGAAATATGGGAAATGTACAAAAATAGAAATAAAAATCCATGTGATGAATCAGGTCATCCGGTGTAGCATTGCCGATAACGGAATAGGTTGTGAAAAGATTGTGGATGGCATGGGGATATCCGGTATGAGACGGAGAATGAGGGAAGTGAACGGAATACTGGATTTCGAGACAGAAATGGGCTTTACCATTAATATGCTTCTTCCGAGAGAGAAGAAGTAGAAAGGATGAATCAATGGCTGATAAAGAAAAAATTAAAGTAATTATTGCGGATGACAGTGATTTTGTACGTGATGGTATGCGGATTATTTTAGAAGTGGACGAAGATTTTGAGGTGCTTGGCTGCGCGTCAAACGGCAGGGATGCGGTACGTATAGCGCAAAATACACCCCCGGATGTTTTTTTAATGGATATTCAGATGCCGGAAATGGATGGGATTGAAGCGACGAAGCATATTGTGGAAAATAATCTCGGCAAGGTACTTATTTTAACGACCTTTGATGATGATGAACTGGTACAGAAAGCATTGCAAAACGGCGCTAAAGGATATTTAATTAAAAATCATACTCCGGAGCATTTGAAACAGATGATTAAGTCAGTGTATCACGGAACCGGTGTTATGGAGGGGACTATTTTAGAAAATCTTGCGAAAAACACGGAAGGAAAAGCTGCCGGATTTAGTGAGGAAGGATACACGGCGAGAGAACTGGAGGTTATCAAAGCCGTTGCAGAGGGACTTTCCAATAAAGAAATTGCGGAAAAACTGTTTATCAGTGAAGGAACGGTGAAAAATTATATTACTTCGATTCTTGCGAAAGAAAATCTGTCTCACAGGACGGCGCTTGCAGTGTATTATCTGACAGGGAAAAAGCAGGGGTGAGAGTCAGAAAGGAACTGTATTTTGGAAAAAGTACAGTTCTTTTTTCTGTACATCATTTAAGGTTTGGGTTATAATGCAAATGTTGTATAAGTTTGTTTTTATGAGGAAAAGGTTATGAAAAAGAAAAAATTAGTATATGGTTTAGGGGTTATGTTATGCCTTGCCGGGGGTGCAGGTGCGGCCGTGAATATGCTGACTGATACAGGAGAGAAAATCGTAACGGAAGGAAAGAAACTTCCGGTTCGCAGCGCAGCGGGAATTTTAGAGGCAGACGCACTTTCGGATGAAACATCCTTGACGGAGGGGATTGATGATACGGAAAGTACGGAGAAAACAGCGGAATATTTAGGTTATTATTTTAATATTTCGCCGGAAAAGGATGATTTTTTCACGGCGCTGGAGAAGATTTGCCCGTCATCGGATGGAGAAAAGGAAGAAGAACTGTCAAACGAAGTATCGTCAGAGCAAAAGGAAGAGAAAGAGCCGATAGAAGCTGCGGTTATTGCGGTAGGAAAACAGGATTTGGCACTGACTTATTCGGAAGAGAAAATAAAAGAACGATTGGAATTTTATGGTGTCTCTGAGGCAAAAAACAAAAATGTAGAATATAGCTATATTGTTTGTGCGTTAGATTTAGGGATGATAAACGGAGAGACAGCTCAACATGCCATGGATGGAGAAATGACAGAGGAAGAACAGAGCAATTTGCTGATGTCGATTGTTACACTTGTGGGGAAAGGAAGAAACTATATTGGATATTCCAATGATTCGGATATCTTTGCAAGGCTTCGTTTTCTGTATGAATTGTATCAGCCCTTCTCGGAGGAAGAACTGGAGCCTGTTGCCGGTCTTTTATTTAAAGAAGAACTGACCGGAGAATGTGTTTTAAAGAAATCTGCCTATGATGCAAGATTTCTGCCTTCTTTGACAGTGTATTACAGTCATGCTTCCTTGGAGCATATGGAGCAGTTATTAGGGCTTTTGAATAGCGAAAATATCGTGGTAAAAGTGCAGTTAGAGCCGAAAATGCTTATAGGCAAGGATGATGCAAAGCAGTTAGAGCAGTTGGCTTCTAAGGAAGAGACGGAAGAACAAGCGAAAAAAAAGGCAGAAGAGAAAGAAACGCTAATCGAGGAAACAAGCAGAAGCTGTGTTGGAACACTTGGATATGATTTAGTTTTGGAATTTGAAAATCAGGAGGATATGGCACGATTTGAAGTACTTGTTGAAGAATATGCACAAATAACGGAGAAAGATTCTGATACTGAAGAAGCTGCGGAAAGCTTTAGAAGAGTTATTTCAGGGGCGGAGTCAGAACATATATATGTGACTGCAGCAAATGAAAAACTTTTAGAGGGAAAGAAAAGTAAAGAGATAGAAAAAATAATCATCGAAAATGAAAATGCAAGACTGGAAATGTATTGTCTTTCGGAACATACAGATAGTGTAAAAGAGAAAATGGAAGAGGCAGAACTAAAAAGCAGCTTAAAGCTATACAATAGAGCCTGCTTGTGTAATCGGGAATTTTTCTTACAACTTGGCGGTGTGGAAGAACAGGCAGAGGAACAAACGAGGGAGGAAGAGTAGACGGCAGAGAAGGATATATTACGATTAGGAGATGATATACCGGATGGAAATGGATTTTTTATTATTTTTACAGGAGTTACATACTCCGGTGCTGGATTTCTTTTTTTCCAAAATAACCTTGCTTGGTAATGGTGGTATTTTTTGGATTCTTTGTTGCATTGTCTTGCTCTGGACGGAAAAATATCGAAAATACGGCGTATATTTTTTAATTTCTCTGATTGTATGTTATCTTTTGGGAAATGCTTTTTTAAAGAATATAGTAGCCAGACAGCGTCCCTGCTGGGTTAATCCGGATGTTATTCTTCTTATTCAAAATCCGAAGGATTATTCTTTTCCCTCCGGGCATTCCATGCATAGCTTTGTAGGGGCATTCTCTATCCGGTATGCGAACAAAAAGTGGGGAATTGCTGCATTTATTTTGGCAGGACTTATTGCTTTTTCGAGAATGTATTTGTTTGTACATTATCCGACGGACGTGGCTGCCGGAATTGGAATTGGTCTGTTGGTTACCTGGCTGGTTCATAAGTTTGGTGAAGAATTTTTACAAAAGAGGAACAAAGGGGCAAAACTATAGACAGAAAAGCTGCTTTTATAGGCCGGAGGAACAGAAAGGGGCGAAAGAAAAATATGAGAATGTATGATTTGATTGTAAAAAAGCGGAACGGAATTGCACTGACAAAAGAAGAAATTGAATTTATGGTACAGGGGTTTACGGATGGCAACATTCCTGATTATCAGATGTCAGCTATGATGATGGCAGTTTATTTTCAAGGGATGACGGAAGAGGAAACGCTTTTTTTGACACTTGCCATGGAGCATAGTGGTGATGTGTTGGATTTGTCAGAAATTGAGGGCGTGAAGGTTGATAAACACTCCACCGGAGGTGTGGGAGATAAAACTTCTCTTGCCTTGATTCCCATGGTCGCGGCTTGTGGTATCAAGGTGGCAAAGATGAGCGGACGAGGATTGGGACACACCGGCGGTACGATTGATAAGCTGGAAAGTTTTCCCGGGTTTTCCACGGAGATTTCCATTGCACAGTTTTTTAAAAATGTACAGGAAAACGGAATTTCCATAATGGGACAGACGAAAGAGCTTGCACCGGCAGACAAGAAGCTGTATGCTTTGCGGGATGTGACAGCTACTGTAGATAATATGTCTCTTATTGCCAGTTCCATCATGAGTAAAAAACTGGCGGCGGGAGCGGATGCAATTGTTCTGGATGTAAAAACCGGAAGTGGTGCATTTATGAAAAAAGAGGAGGATGCTTTTGCTCTTGCAAAAGAAATGGTGAAACTTGGAAATAATGCCGGAAAGAAAACGATTGCGGTGGTTTCGGATATGGATCAGCCTTTGGGAAATGCGGTAGGAAATATTTTAGAAGTAAAGGAAGCTATAGCAACACTTCGGGGAGAGGGACCAAAGGACTTTGAAACACTTTGTCTGACGTTGGGAAGTTATATGTTAATGGCAGGAGGAGCCGCAAAGGAGGAAGAGCAGGCAAAAAACATGCTTTTAGAGGTTATCAGGAATGGTAAAGCATTAGAAAAGCTGGCACAGTTTATCAAGTCACAGGGTGGTGCTGCCTCTTATGTGTATGAACCGGATAAATTTATGTCCGCTTCTGTTATTGAAGAAATACCGTCACCCGATAAAGGGTATATTGCGCATATTAATTGTGAGGAAATCGGTATCTGTTCTCTGATGTTAGGCGGTGGAAGGGAGACAAAGGAAAGCAGCATTGATTTAACGGTTGGTATTATATTGCAGAAGAAAAAAGGGGATTATGTCAACCGGGGAGAAGTCCTTGCAACGATTTACGGTAATGACAAAAAGAAAGTGGAACTTGCAAAGGAGCGTTTTCTGAAGGCGTTTCTTTTTACACAGACTGCACCGGAGCAGACAGCTTTTATAAAAGGAATTGTGAAAGAATAACATTTTTTTCATGAAATATCATATAGTATATCATGAGAGAAAATAAGAAGAAAAACACAAACAGAACAAAGGAATTTATTGTAGAATCTCTAAAAATTCCCCGGGATATTGTAATGGGAGATTCGGTTTTGACCATGACCGGAAATACTTCTGCCCATATAGAAAATTATCGCGGAATTTTGGAGTATAGCAGTTGTCACATACTGATACAAGGGAAAAACTGTCAGATATGCTTTGAAGGAAAAGGGCTTTATATTGATTACTATACAAACGAAGATATGAAAATAAGCGGGTGTATTTCCTGTATTCAATATATGTAGCAAAGGAGAGGCTGTGTGATAGGTTTTTTTCGATTTTTACAGGGCTATCTTAGGATAAAGGTGTGGGGATATTCTCCGGAACGGTTTATGAATTTATGCTGTAATCATAATATTTTGCTTTGGGACATTGAAAAGTGTGATTCGGAAAAGTATAGTATGAATATCAGCTTAAAAGGGTACTTTCAAATACGACCGTTTGTGAGAAAAACGGGAACAAAGGTAGCAGTGCTGAATAAGTTCGGGCTGCCTTTTTTTATACCACGCATAAAGCTGCATGTATTTTTTTTGTTTGGAATTATGGGGACTCTTGTTTTCCTGTTCTGGACGACAGGTTATGTCTGGAAAATTGATATAGAAGGAAATCAGTCTATTACAACAGAAGAATTGTCTTCCTTTCTGGAGGAGCGGGAAGTCAAGATCGGGAGTTCAAAAAAGAAGGTATCCGTTGAAGAGTTGGAAAAAGCCATTCGAAATGAATTTCCGCTTGTAACATGGACATCCGTACAAGTGGAAGGAACAAAACTGTGGATACAAATAAAAGAAAATGATAAGATAATTCATGTGGAAAAGAAAACGGAGGCAAAATCCAATCTGGTTGCATCGAAAGATGGCAGAATTTCTTCGATTATTACGAGAAACGGAATACCGATGGTAAAGGCAGGAGATGAGGTAAAAAAAGGAGATCTTCTTGTAGCGGGGCAGGTGCCGATTTATAATGATGCCGGTGAGATTATTAATTACCATCTGTATAAAGCAGATGCCGACGTGTATTTGGAATGTGATTATTTTTATGAAACATCCATGCCGGTCTCCTATATTTTTCACCGGTATACAGGGAAAGAATATAAAAGTCTGTATTTGAAATGGTGGGGAAAAGAAATTTTATTTCCGAACTATGAACAGAAAGAAAATTGTGATGTGTCAGAGACAAGAAAGCAGGTACAGGCATTGGAACAATGGTTTTTGCCGGTTTTTTACGGGATGAACCACTACAAAGAATATGAGCCGGTAGTAACGGTCTATACGAAAGAAGAGGTCAAAACATATCTGAATCAGGAAATTCATACATTTGTATCAAGTTTGGAGGAAAAAGGGGTACAATTTATTGAAAAAGATGTTAAAATAGAAAAGGACAGTTCAACGTGGAAGGCAAAAGCCTCTTTTCATGTCATTGAAAAGACCGGAGAATCGGTTCCGTTGGAAAGTTATGCAGACAGTAATGAAACGGACGGATAAGATGGACGGTAAATTTGAAATTATGATTGATGTTCCGGCAGAGCATATGCGGAATATTTTTGGCTTGTATGACAGTCATATCAGGAAAATCGAAGATGATTTTTTTGTCTCCCTTATTAACAGAGACGGAGGATTGAAAATTATCGGTGAAAACAAAGAAAATGTAGACAAAGCTGCAAGCATTACAAGACAACTGATAGAATTATCAAAAAGGGGAAACGTAATTCAGGAACAAAACGTAGATTACGCGATAACACTCGGTATGGAAAACAGAGAAGAAGAATTGGTGGAAATAGACAAGGATTGTATCTGCCACACGGTAAACGGTAAACCGGTAAAACCGAAAACGCTGGGACAAAAAAAATATGTGGATGCCATTCGGGATAATATGATTGTATTCGGTCTGGGACCGGCAGGAACGGGAAAAACCTATCTTGCCATGGCTATGGCGATAACCGCATTTAAAAACGAAGAGGTCGGAAGAATTATTCTTACCCGACCGGCAATTGAAGCAGGAGAGAAGCTGGGATTTTTGCCCGGCGATTTACAAAGCAAGGTAGACCCTTATCTGCGTCCTCTTTATGATGCCTTGTATCAGATTATGGGAGCAGAGAGTTTTGCAAAGAATATGGAAAAAGGTCTTATTGAAGTGGCACCTCTTGCATATATGAGAGGGCGGACTTTGGATAATGCTTATATTATTTTGGATGAGGCACAGAATACCACGCCGGCACAGATGAAAATGTTTTTAACAAGAATCGGTTTCGGGTCGAAGGTGGTTGTTACCGGTGATGCTTCGCAAAAGGATTTGGCACCGGGAACAAAATCCGGGTTGGATGTGGCATCCCGTGTTCTTTCCGGAATTGATGACATTGCATTTTGTAATTTGACAAGCAAGGATGTGGTTAGACATCCTCTTGTACAGAAAATCGTAAAAGCGTACGATGATTATGAAGCAAAAGAAAAATATCACAGAAGCAGGGAGACAAAGCTTGAAAGAAGAAAATAAAAAACTGCTGGTTCATATTCTGTTATCCGTACTGCTTGTACTTCTGACCGGTGCAGCAGTGTTCGGATGCAGTTATCTTTATACAGAAGATTTATATCGGATGATACGCAACGTTGTGATGGCGGTTATGGGCTCACTTGTTGTTTTGGATACCTACTGGGTTGCGGCGGGAAAAGGCAGACTGGATTATCAGAAGGAAAACGGAGTACATTTTGGAAGATTTGTGGTGATTTATTTTATCGGGCTTGTGTTTGCTGTTGCCCTCCCTGTTTTACCTGCTGCCGGGTGGCCGTATATGGCATTATTTACGGCACTTGCCTGTTTCAGTAATATGGCATGTGGGATTACTACAGGAAGTGTACTTTTGATGATGACTGTATCACTTACGCCGGATGCCGGAGCAGAGATTTTTTTACTTTATTTTATGAGCGGTGTAGTAGCGGTTACACTTTTCCAAAATGTAGATGAAGCATTTAAAGTCGGAGTACCGATTGTGGTATCGCTTGTATTTCTGCTCGTTTGTGAAACCGCAAATGTGGTTTTGTTTGCCAATGAAAAGCTGAATCCGGAGCTGTTTGTGGTTCCGGTTACGAATTTGATTATCAGTGCGATTATGCTGGTGGCAATTTTGAAAGCCTATAATTTTCTGGTTGTGAACCGGTTTCGAGACAAATATCAGGTTATCAATGATCAGGAATATCCGTTGATGGCAGAGTTAAAAGCAAAGCATCGGGAGGAATACTATCATACCATACATACAGCCTATTTAAGTGACCGTATTGCCAAGAAACTGCATTTGGATGAAGCGGTTACGAAGGCGGCAACCTATTATTTGAAAATCGGAACGTTACGGGGCGAAAATAACTGGGAAAATGTGAAAGCAGTTTGTGAAGAGCATAAATTTCCGCCGGAGGTTATGGAGGTTTTGAAGGAGTGTCTTGCTACTGCGATGCCCAGACGCAAGGAAACGGTAGTGATTGTATTTGCGGATGAAATTATCGGACAGATTCAGACAATTTTTGCTCAGGATAAGGAGGCAGTTGTGGATTATGTACAGCTTACGGATAAGGTTTATAAGAAAAAAATCGAGAGTGGGCTTCTTAAGGACAACCTGATAACGTATTCGGAATTGCAGATGATGCGGAAAATTTTTGTGGAGGAAAAATTGTATTATGACTTTTTACGTTGAGAATGAAACGGGTGTTGAATTTGATTTTTCAGTGGAAGATACGGTAAGGGATGTAATGGAAGAGGTTCTTGACAGCGAAAACTGTCCGTATGAATCGGAAATCAATGTGTTGCTGACAGACAATGAAGGAATCCATCAGTTTAATATGCAGTATCGGGAAATAGACAGACCTACTGATGTGTTATCTTTCCCAAATTTATCTTTTGGGAAACCGGCAGATTTTGAGTCTGCTTCGGAAAATGAAGCGGATTGCTTTAATCCGGAAACAGGGGAGCTTGTTTTGGGAGATATTATTATTTCCGTGGACAAGGTAAAGGAGCAGGCCGCAAATTATGGGCACAGTGAGAAAAGGGAGTTTGCTTTTCTCATGGCACACAGTATGCTGCACCTGTGTGGTTACGACCATATGGAGGAAGCAGAAGCAAAGCAGATGGAAATAAAGCAGGAAGATGTGTTAAAGAAACTTGGAATAACGAGGGAATGAACTAGAGGACGATATGGGAAATACGGCGAGAAGAAACCTAAGAAAGAACCATCCGAAAGGAAATTCGGCTATTTTTACAATATTTTTGTCTTATCTGATTATTTTAATCGGAAGACTGTTCTTTGCGAATATGATTGGAGAAACAGGAATGGGCTATTATGCCTCTGTTTATGAGTGGATAACTTTTATTTTGCTTGTTATCGGCAGTTTTTTACCCTATGCGGAAGCAAGAGCGGTACGGGGAAGAATGGCAAAGGGACAAATAAAGAATGCAGGAAGAGTTTTGAAGGCTACTCTTTTATTTGGAGCAGTTATCGGGATTTGCTGTGCTGTTTTACAAATTGTCCTGTCGGAAATCATTACAAGGAAGCTGTTGCTGCAACCGCTTGAAATTTTAGCGGTATGGGTTATTGCACCTGTACTTGTACTTTCTGTGCTGATTAATGCGTACCGTGGTTATTTTGAAGGAATAGGTACGGCAATACCTACCAATATATCACGGATTCTGGAACAGATTTTCAGCGTGGTATTTGGAATGGTAGTAGGAAAAATCTTTTATGATTACGGTGCAAAAACAGGAAATTTGGTACAGAATGCAAATTATGCACCTGCCTATGCAGTGGCCGGAATTGCAATCGGCATGATTGCTGCACAGCTTTTGGTATTGCTGTTTTTTCTGTTGCTAAACGGGACTTATGCAGGAACCTTTAAACGGCAGATGAGTAAGGATAATTCCAAGATTCTTGATTCTTATGCAGATGTAATAAAAAATCTGTTGATTTATGGTTGCCCATATATGCTGACCATGTTGTTTATACAAGGTTCGGTTTTTGTAGATATGATGCTTTATGTACACTATATCCATGAAAATACCACGCAGAACTACAACATACATTACGGCTCCTTTTATGGGAAATATGGAATTCTTATCGGACTGTTTGTCTGCGTGTTGAGCTTGAGCATGGCAAAGCCCTTAGCGGCAATTGCTCATTATCACAAAAGGGAAGAGTATCGGGCTGTGAAGGAAAACTTTTCGGGCGGACTTCATACTTTTGCAATATATGGTATTCCGATGGCAGTGTTACTGGCTGCTTTAGCAGAACCGATAACAGATATGTTTTTTGGTACGGCTAAAGGAACGGTATTTTTGCTACAGGTCAGTTCCTCTTTAATCATTCTTGTTCCTTGTGCTTTGTTTTTTGTCACGGTAATGCAGCTTGTGGGGAAACAGATGCTTGCTTTACGGAATTGTGCAATAGCGTTTCTGGTACAGATTGGTTCGGTTATTTTGTTTTTACAGGTACTTCATTTAGGAATTGCTTCCGTAGCTTATGGCTATATGGTGTTGTTTGGGTTAATGGCAATTCTAAACGGTATGTCCTTGTTCCGGTATCTGAAATATACTCCGGAATATGTAAGAATGTTTGTGATTCCTTTCATTGCATCAGCAGTCTGTGGGGTATTGGATATGCTTCTGGCAAAAGCATTATTTGAAAAAACAGGAGGAAGTGTGACATCCCTTGTATGTATTATTTTGGGTGGTGTTGGATATATCGTACTTCTGTTTGCATTAAAGGGAGTCAGTGATAAAGAATTGAACAGGATTGCAGGTGGCACATTGCTTTTAAAAGTCGGACAAATTTTACATCTTGTATAAAAAATGAATAAATACAAAAAATAAGCTGATACTAAAAGATGAAATGATTCCGGATAAAATGGAGGTCTTGCATGAAAGTTGCAAAAAGTATCGGCTTATTTTTTCTGTTTCCGCTTAGTATGTTTTTGTTGGGCGGTTTTAGTTTTTTTCTGCTGGAAAGTTATTTTTATCCGAAGGATAAGCCTGAATATGAGCGTGTGGCAGTAGAGGATAAACAGGTATTAACCTCGGATACACAGTATGTTTTGATTGAAACGGATTTACTGAAGGAGAGCAGTACGGAAACGGTAGGGCATGTGCCGGACCATTATATCGGTATGGACAGGGAACAGTTTATGGATGCGATGGAAAATTATGAGCTGTGTCCGCCTCTTGCGGAACAGAACAAAGGCTTTGTCGGGCTTGAGATAAAATCATTTTCAACGGAAAAGGTTGAAATACGGAAAAACTATTTTTTGATGGAAAATCCTGAACATTTTTATCTGACAGTACAGGACAATTATGTAGTAGTTATGCGTGAGGATTTGATGACGGTTTATATGAATACTACGATTCTGGTTACAACATTACCGGAACGGATTCAGGCAGAAATTATGTTAAATAAATATATAGATAATGAGAAAGAGTTATTCGATTTTTTGGAAACTTATTCCAGCTGAAAGGAAAAGAAAACGGAGATATTATGAGGATTGCAGTAATCGGCGGTGGCGCTTCGGGATTGATAGCGGCAATTGCAGCAAGGGAAAAGAAAGCAGATGTCACGATTTTTGAAAAAAATGACCGTGTCGGAAAGAAACTTCTGATGACCGGAAACGGAAAGTGTAACTTATCGAATCGGGATTTTCGGACGGATTATTACAGAAGTACGGGAGAACAGGATTTGCGGATGTTTTTCGATGCCTTTGGAGTAGAAGAAACGGTTGCTTTTTTTGAACAGCTTGGTATGCTTGTAAAAAACAAAAACGGTTATTTATATCCGGCAAGTGAACAGGCAGGGACGGTGTCGGATATTCTGCGTTTTGCCTGTATGCGAAGCGGTGTGGATATAAAAACCATGGCAGAGGTCAAAAAGATAACAAAGAATGCGGAAACGTTTGTGGTTGAAGTAAGAGAAGAAATCGCTTCCGAAGAAAAAGAAAAAGCGGAAAAAGGCAGTGTACGGAAGGAGAAATATTGTTTTGATCGTGTGATTCTTGCCTGCGGAAGCAAGGCAGGACCGAAAAACATTACCTCGGGAAGCGGATACCTGCTTGCCAAATCATTTGGACACCATGTCACAGAGCTTGTTCCGGCACTGGTGCAGCTTCGTTGTGCGGGAGACTTCTTTAAACAAATTGCCGGAGTGCGGACAGAGTGTGAACTGACAATGTGTGTTGACGGAACAGAAAAGCAGAAAGAGCGTGGTGAGTTACAACTTACCGATTATGGTATTTCCGGTATTCCTGTATTTCAGTTCAGCCGATATGCGGCAGAAGCATTAAAAAAAGGAAAGCAGGTGCAGGTATTTTTGAATTTCCTGCCCGGATTTTCGGATGATGAGTATACGGAATTTATACATAATCGTTTTAAAAGGCAAAAAGACCAGACAGCAGAACAATTTTTCTTAGGAATAACAAATAAGAAAATAATAGGGTTGTTTCTGAAACAGAGTGGACTGAAACCGGAGGAAAAAATAGAAGAAGCAAATCGAAAAAAGTGGGAAAAGGTTTTTATACTGCTTCGCCGGTTTTTGGTGGAGATAAAGGAGCCGAATCCTTTTGAAAATGCACAGGTTTGTGCGGGTGGTGTATGCCTGGAGGAAATATCGGGGCAGATGGAGTCAAAGATTGTTTCAGGGCTCTATCTGGCAGGAGAATTGCTGGACGTGGACGGAAGATGCGGTGGTTATAATTTACAATGGGCATGGACAAGCGGATATCTGGCAGGGCATTTTGCTGCCGGAAAACAGGGAAAGAAACAGATAATGGAATAACGACAGTGATACATGAGAGGATTTGTGTAAATGATAAAAATCAGTCAAATTAAGCTTCCTTTGAATTATACGGAAGAAATGCTGAAAAAGAAAATAGGCAGAATATTGAAGGTGAAAGAAAGTGAACTTTTGTCCGTAAAACTTTCAAAGCGTTCACTGGATGCCAGAAAGAAACCGGAATTATTTTATAGCCTTACGGTGTTAGTGGAAACCAAGAAAGAAGAAATGCTTGTAAAGCGGGCAAAAAATAATCAGGTAGTTCTTGTAAAGGAAGAAGAATATCGTTTCCCGAATAGCGGGAACAAGCCGTTATCCTGTCGCCCGGTCGTTATCGGCAGTGGTCCGGCAGGAATGTTTTGTGCTTATTTACTCGCAGAACACGGATACTGTCCTATCGTATTGGAGCGGGGAGCAGACGTAGACACAAGAAAAAAAGAAGTGGAAACCTTTTGGAAAACAGGTGATTTGAATCCGGTTTCCAATGTGCAGTTTGGTGAGGGCGGAGCCGGTACTTTTTCAGACGGTAAATTGAATACCTTGATTAAGGATAAGGACGGGAGAAGTAAAAAGGTACTTACCATATTTGTGGAAAATGGAGCACCGGAGAAAATTTTGTATGACGGAAAGCCTCATATCGGAACGGATATTTTGATTTCTGTGGTGAAAAATATGAGGGAGCGGATTAAGGCATGGGGTGGAGAATTCCGTTTTGAAAATCAGGTGATGGATTTTCAGATAGAGCAGGGAAGGCTTAAGGCACTGAAAGTACGCAATGAGAGCGGAGAATTATATGAACTTGAAGCCGGTCCGGCGATACTTGCTATCGGCCATTCGGCGCGTGATACTTTTGAAACGCTTTATGAAAGAAAGGTTCCTATGGAGGCAAAAGCCTTTGCAGTGGGGATGCGTGTGGAACATCCACAGGATTTGATAAATATTTCTCAATACGGAGACAGGGAAACACCACTTCCGGCAGCAGCCTATAAGCTGACGGCAAAAACCTCGTATGAGCGTGGTGTATACTCCTTTTGCATGTGCCCGGGCGGTTATGTGGTCAATGCTTCGTCAGAGGAAGGCAGACTTGCCGTGAATGGAATGAGTTATAGCGGCAGAGATGGAAAAAATGCAAACAGTGCAATCATTGTGGCGATAACACCAAATGATTTCGGAGCGGAGGGTCCGCTTTCAGGGATTGCTTTTCAACGGAAATTAGAGGAAAAAGCATTCCGACTGGGGCAGGGTAAGGTGCCTGTGGAGCGGTACGGTGCATTTAAGCAGGAAGTATACGAAAAGGTAAATAAAGAAGTATCCACAGGAGAAAAGAATGAGCCGTACCATACTCCGGAAACACTTTGGGCGGAGTTTTCCCCACGGATAAAAGGGGAATATGTCTATGCCAAAGTGTCTGAAATTCTTCCTACGGAAGTAAATCTTGCTTTTATAGAGGGGATGGAGCAGTTTGGGAAGATTATTCCCGGATTTTCGGATGAGAGAGTTTTTCTGGAGGGAATTGAAAGCCGTACCTCTTCACCTGTACGTATATGCCGGGATGAGACAAACCAGTCTGCAATACGGGGGTTATATCCTTGCGGAGAGGGTGCCGGTTATGCGGGTGGCATTACTTCTGCGGCAATGGACGGCATGAAAATTGCGGAAGGCATTGCAAGAGAATACAAACCATTGTATACTAATGCAGACGAAAGTGGATTTTGAGGAGGAACCAAGGTGGAAAACGTAAGGGAAATGATGAAGGACAAGAAGAGAATCGTGGTGAAAATAGGTTCGTCATCTTTACTTCATAAAGAAACCGGACGATTGGATTATGGAAAAATTGAGCTTCTCGTAAGGGAATTATGTAATATCAGAAATCAGGGAAAAGATGTGATACTGGTCAGTTCCGGGGCAATTGCTGTCGGAAGAAAGGTAGTCAATCAGGATAAGGAGGAAAACTCCATAGCCGTGAAACAGGCTTGTGCAGCAGTGGGACAGGTCAGACTGATGATGACTTATCAGAAAATCTTTTCGGAATATAATCAGATTGCCGCTCAGATTCTGATGACAAAAAATACGATAGTGGACAATTTGAATCGTTATAACGCACACAATACTTTTTCAGAGCTTTTGAAAATGGGTGTGATTCCGATTGTAAACGAGAACGATACCATTGCGACTTATGAAATTGTTATCGGGGACAACGATACTCTTTCTGCCATTGTTGCAGCACTGGTGGATGCAGATTTGTTGATTTTGTTATCGGATATTGACGGGCTTTATACGGATGACCCACGTACTAATCCGAATGCACAGTTTATTGAAACGGTTCCGGTACTTACGGAGGAACTGATGCAGATGGGGAAAGGTTCTACCGGAAGCAAGGTAGGTACAGGCGGAATGAATACAAAAATGCAGGCGGCAGCCATTGCTACCAAATCCGATATTGATATGGTGATAGCCAACAGCGAGGATATTCGTGTGATACATAGAATTCTGGACGGAGAAAATGTAGGAACTCTCTTTTTAAAAAATCCCGATGAAGGCTTTGATTTACCGGGATTTGTAGAGGAACTGCATAAGTAAACAGCAGGGCAGTATGAGGAGTGAAGGTATATGAATATGGAAGAAAAAGTAAAGCGCATTAATGAGCTTTATCATAAATCCCAGGCAGAAGGACTTACGACAGAAGAAAAAAAGGAGCAGGCAGAACTTCGCAGTGAATATATTGCAAATGTGCGGGCAAATTTGCGTGGACAGCTGAATAATATTTCCATTCAGAATGCGGATGGAACCATTACAAATTTAGGTGAAAAATATGGAGACAAAAAGCTGCATTAGGAAAAGAATACTTGCTGTAAGAGGGGAACTGTCTGAGGCAGAACGATATGAAAGCAGTCGAATCATTGCGAAAAAGCTTCGGTGTTTGAAAGCATATAACGATGCCGAATGTCTGCTTGGCTTTGTTGGGTATGGCAGTGAAGTAGATACCATTCCTTTTTTAGAGCAGGCTGTTTCAGATGGGAAAAGGGTGTTTTGCCCGGTTTCCCGTGAGGACAAAACGATGGAATTTTATCGTTTTATTTCTAAGGAGATATTGATAAAAGGGTACAAAAATATTCCGGAACCGCCCGATAATGCCGAAAAATTTGACAGAAACAGCAAAAAGGTATTTCTTTTGATGCCGGGAGTGGCATTTGATAAAAAAAAGCATCGGATTGGCTATGGAAAAGGCTTTTATGACAGGTATCTGGCGGATTTTTCACCGGATTTTACGGCAGCGATCTGTTTTGACTGTCAGATAGTAGAAAAAATTCCGGTGGAAACGCATGATTTCATACCGGATATAGTGCTTACACAGACAGAGGAGATTGTATAGATGATGAACGCCGGTTGCTTTTAGAGGATGAAGTGGTGGAAAAGAAGCAATCGGGGAGAAAGGTATGGTGAAGAAAATGGATTTAAAGGAAATGGGCAAAAAGGCAGTTGCCGCTAAATATGTTTTACAAAAAGCTTCTGAACAGGAAAAAAATCAGGCGCTTCTTTCGGTGGCGGATGCACTGGAAAAAGATAGTGAAAAAATTTTGGAAGCCAACGCGGTAGATATTAAAAATGGAGAGGAAAGGGGAATGCATCCCGGTATGCTTGACCGTTTGCGGCTTAATGCGGACAGAATCAAAGCCATGGCAGACGGACTTCGCGAGATTGTTAAACTTCCCGATTGTTTACAGGAAACCATAGAAACTTTTACCCGTCCGAATGGACTAAGGATAAGCAAGGTCAGAGTGCCTATCGGTGTAATCGGTATTATCTATGAATCCCGGCCTAATGTGACCGCAGATGCTTTTGGTCTCTGCTTCAAAACAGGAAATGCAGTGATTTTAAAAGGCGGAAGTGATGCGATTTCCTCCAATATGGCAATTACGGAAAGTATTCGCGTTGCGCTTGCGGGGGCAGGTATGACCGAGGATGCGGTGCAGTTGATTACGGATACGAACCGGGAGACCACCACGCAGTTTATGAAAATGAATGATTACGTGGATGTACTGATTCCAAGAGGAAGTGCCGGATTGATTCGGGCGGTAGTGGAAAACAGTACCATTCCTGTGATTGAAACAGGAACCGGAAACTGTCATATTTTTGTGGATGAAAGCGCGGATTTTGAGAAAGCAATTCCGATTATAATTAATGCAAAAACCCAGAGAATCGGCGTATGCAATGCCTGTGAATCTTTGGTGATTCATGAAAATATAAAGGATTCCTTTTTGCCGCTGCTTGCCGGAGCATTGCGGGAAAAACAGGTAGAAATGCGGGGAGATGAAGCGGTTTGTAACGTGATTCCCGATTGTATTCCTGCTACTGAGGAGGATTACGGAACAGAATATCTGGATTATATTATATCCATGAAAACGGTGCAAAATGTGGAAGAGGCCATTGCCCACATCAATCGATTCGGAACCAAGCATTCGGAAGCGATTATTACGGAAAATAAAGAACATGCCGAGCAGTTTAAACGGGAAGTGGATGCAGCCTGTGTTTACGTCAATGCATCTACCCGGTTTACGGACGGTTTTGAATTCGGTTTTGGTGCGGAAATCGGAATCAGCACCCAGAAGCTTCATGCAAGAGGTCCTATGGGATTAAAGGAATTGACAACCTATAAATATACCATTGACGGAGACGGGCAGATTCGATAGCTTTATGACAAAAGAAGATTTTTTGAGGGCGAAACAGAAGATTGTAGGAAACGAACGGAATCGGCAGGGAATCGGAACGCTAAGTGAAAAGACGGTACATGCGGTGTTGAAAAATGCCTATGCACCGGATGAGGATATGCATGAAATTCCGATTGAAAATTATGTGGCAGATATTTATACGGGAGAAGAAATTATTGAAATACAGACCAGACAGTTTAATAAAATGCGAAATAAGCTGTCTGTTTTTCTGCCCCTTTATCCGGTGACGATTGTTTATCCGATTCCTTATCGAAAATGGCTGATTTGGATTAATGAGGAAACAGGTGAATTGTCTCCCAAAAGGAAGTCGCCGGTAACGGGTAATGTATATTCGGCATTTATTGAGTTATATAAAATCAAATCGTTTCTTACGGATAAAAATCTCCGGCTTCAGTTTGTTCTTTTGGACATGGAAGAATATCGGCTGTTAAACGGTTGGAGTAAGGATAAGAAAAAAGGTTCCAGCCGTTATGACAGGATTCCGGTGGAACTGATAGAAGAGGTCAGTGTGGAACGGGTGGAGGACTATATGCGGTTTGTACCCTACGAGCTGGCAGAAAAGTTTACGGTAAAGGATTTTGCCAAAGCTGCCAAAATCCCCGCCCGACTTGCACAGACGGTGGTACACATTTTGCATTATGTGGGTGTTATACAGCGGATTGGAAAGCTGGGAAACAGCTATTTGTATCAGATAAAGGAGCTTTAATATGTCAGAAGTTATTAAACGTTTTTTACAGTATGTAACGATAGATACGCAGTCAGAAGAAAGAGAGGACGGCAGTTTCCCGAGTACGGAAAAACAAAGGAATCTGGCTGTGCTTTTAAAAAAGGAATTAGAAGAGATAGGAGCAGAAGAAGTCTGGTATGACGAAGTTTATTGTTATGTTTATGCTACCATTCCGGCTACCACGAAAAAACAGACTCCGGTACTCGGCTTTATCGCTCATATGGACACGTCTCCGGCGATGAGCGGGAAAAATGTAAATCCGCGGATTGTGGAAAATTATGACGGAAACGATATTGTGCTGAATGAACAAGAGAACATTGTGCTTTCTGTAGAGGCGTTTCCGGAAATTTTGGAATATGTAGGAAAGGATTTGATTGTTACCGATGGTCTGACTCTTCTCGGCGCTGATGATAAGGCAGGAATCAGTGAAATTATGACACTTGCATCTTACCTTCTTTCCCATAAAGAAGTAGAGCATGGAAAAATCCGAATCGCCTTTACGCCTGACGAAGAAGTAGGAGCCGGTGTAGACCATTTTGATGTGGAGCGGTTTGGAGCGGATTTTGCTTATACGGTAGACGGCGGTAAATTAGGGGAACTGGAATACGAAAACTTTAATGCGGCAGGAGCCAAGCTGCTGATTCATGGCTGTAGTGTACATCCGGGAGATGCCAAAAACAAAATGATAAATGCACTGCTTGTGGCACAGGAATTGCAGGCTCTTCTTCCTGTTTCGCAAAATCCCATGTATACGGAAGGGTATGAGGGATTTTTCCATTTGGATGCTTTGAACGGTAATGTGGAAAAGTGCGTGGCGGATTATATTATCCGTGATCATGATAAGGAAAAATTTGAGGAAAAGAAAAAACTTTTTCTGGCGGCTGCTCATTTTCTCGATGAAAAGTATGGAAAGGGGACAATAGAGGTTACTCTTAAGGATTCTTATTACAACATGAAAGAAAAGATTGAGCCTCATATGCACCTGATAGACAATGCGAAAGCGGCAATGGAAGCACTTGATGTTACGCCGATTGTAGTACCGATACGGGGCGGAACGGATGGAGCAAGATTGTCCTTTATGGGACTTCCTTGTCCGAATCTTTGCACCGGAGGGCATAACTACCACGGGAAATATGAGTATGTCTGTGTGCAGTCAATGGAAACTGTTGTAGAAATTTTAATAAAAATCGTGGAAATATATAAAGAAATAGGATAAATAAAATGCAGAATATAGATTTAGAAACAATAGATATTACCGCTCCGGTTCCGGCTGATGAAACAAAAAGACAATATTATTTTATGGCAAAGGCAAGAAAACATGTTGCTGCGTTAAAAGAAGAATTGGGACGTACACCTACCTGCGCGGTTACGACTTTCGGCTGTCAGATGAATGCAAAGGATTCGGAAAAACTGGTCGGAATTTTAGAGAAAATCGGTTATCTGCTTATCGAATCGGAGGATGCGGATTTTGTTATTTACAATACCTGCACGGTTCGTGACAATGCGAACCAGAGGGTTTACGGAAGACTGGGTGTCTTAAATGGAAATAAGAAAAAGAATCCCCATATGAAAATTGCCCTTTGCGGCTGTATGATGCAGGAACCGGAGGTTATTGAGAAGATTAAATCCAGTTACCGGTTTGTGGATTTGATTTTCGGTACTCACAATATTTTTAAATTTGCAGAATTGGTATGTTCTGTATTTGAAAATCAGGGCATGGTTATTGATATCTGGAAGGATACGGATAAAATTGTAGAGGATTTGCCTGCGGAGCGTAAATTTTCCTTTAAATCCGGTGTCAATATTATGTTTGGATGTAACAACTTTTGCAGCTACTGCATTGTGCCTTATGTGCGTGGCAGGGAGAGAAGCCGGAACCCGAAGGATATTATCCGGGAAATTGAAAATTTGGTGGCAGACGGTGTAGTCGAAGTCATGTTGCTTGGACAGAATGTGAATTCCTACGGGAAAAATCTGGAAGAACCTATGACCTTTGCAGAACTTCTAAGGGAAGTGGAGAAAATCGAGGGACTGAAAAGAATACGTTTTATGACATCTCATCCGAAGGATTTATCGGATGATTTGATTGCCGTCATGAAAGAATCAAAGAAAATATGCAGACATTTACATTTGCCTCTTCAGTCCGGTTCTACCAAAATTCTGACGGCAATGAACCGCCGATACACGAAGGAACAGTATCTTGCCCTTGCTGAGAAAATCAGACGTGAAATTCCGGATATTTCCATTACTACCGATATTATCGTTGGGTTTCCAGGAGAAATCTTAGAGGACGTGGAAGAAACCATCGATGTGGTTAGAAAGGTACAGTATGATAATGCCTTTACCTTTATTTATTCCAAACGGACCGGAACGCCGGCTGCTGCCATGGAGAATCAAGTACCGGAGGAGGTTGTCAAGGAGGGCTTTGACAAGCTTCTAAGCGTTGTACAGGAAACCGCAAGAATGCGGGCAGGAAGATTGCAGGGACAAACCATGGACGTCTTGGTGGAGGAACGCAATGAGCAGGATGATACGTTAATGACGGGAAGACTGTCTAACAATATTCTGGTGCATTTTAAAGGGGATGAAAGTCTGCTCGGAAAAATCGTAAAGGTGCATCTGGATGAGTGCCATGGCTTTTATTATACGGGGACTCTTTTGTCATGATGACACGAAATACAAAGTGGTGGCAGAATAATATAAAGATTCTGTTAAAAAATACTTGAAAATTGTCGAAATCGGAGCTAAAATCAAAAGCGTTGTTTATAAATTTTTTCTAAAAAAATTATAAACAGCGCTTTTACAGTTTCACGAAAGAATAAAAGTTTAAACAAATCGAGGAGTTAGTTATGGAAAAGTTAAAACCGAAGTTGTTTTCAGTCATGAAAACCTACACAAAAGAGCAGTTTATCAAAGATGTCATTGCCGGAATTATCGTGGCGATTATTGCACTTCCGTTGTCGATTGCTTTGGCACTTGCTTCCGGCGTTACACCGGAAAAGGGTATTTATACAGCAATTACCGCAGGATTTGTGATTTCCTTTCTGGGAGGAAGCAGGGTACAGATTGCAGGACCTACAGCGGCATTTGCAACCATTGTTGCAGGAATCGTTGCAAAAAACGGTATGGACGGATTGGTGATTGCCACTATTCTTGCCGGTATCATTTTGGTCGTGATGGGCTTTTTGCGTCTCGGTAATTTAATTAAGTTTATTCCGTATACCATTACAACGGGCTTTACCTCCGGTATTGCAGTGACGATTTTGGTCGGTCAGATTAAAGATTTTCTTGGTCTTTCTATTGTAACGGAGGAACCCTTGATTGAAACGATGGAAAAACTGGAGGCGGTAGTCCGCTTTATTCATACAATTAACTGGCAGGCGGTACTTGTTGGTGTGGTATGTCTGGCTATCTTAATTGTATGGCCTATGTTCTTCAAAAAGATTCCGCCCTCATTGATTGCTGTATTAGTGGGTATTGCTATGGTGAAGGGGCTTGGCATGAAAGTAAATACGATTGGGGATTTGTACGAAATTTCCAATAAATTACCGGTTTTTTCTGTGCCTCAGTTTTCTTTTGCTACAGTAAGAAATGTTATTCCCGATGCTTTTACCATTGCCATTTTAGCAGCTATTGAGTCACTGCTTTCCTGTGTGGTGGCAGACAGTATGGTAAACAGCAGACATCGTTCCAATATGGAACTGATTGCTCAGGGGGCGGGAAATATCACATCCGCTTTATTTGGCGGTATTCCGGCAACCGGTGCGATTGCCAGAACTGCAGCCAACGTAAAGAACGGTGGCCGCACTCCGATTGCGGGAATGGTACATTCTGTAACACTTTTATTGATTTTGGTTGTTCTGATGCCTTATGCGGCATTAATTCCGATGCCGACCATTGCAGCCATTTTGTTTATGGTTGCATATAACATGTGTGAGTGGAGAAAATTTGTATATCTTTGCAAAACCTCTCCTAAGAGCGATATTATTGTACTGGTAACTACTTTTGTATTGACCGTTGTATTTGATCTGGTTGTTGCCATTGAAGTCGGTATTTTGCTGGCAGCAATCTTGTTTATGAAACGAATGAGTGAAGTAACTGAGGTAGAAGGGTGGAAGTATATTGATGAAGAGGATGACCCGGACAGTCTCGCACTTCGGAAAGTACCGGAGCATACTCATGTATACGAAATCAGCGGACCCATGTTCTTTGCAGCTGCCAATAAGATTTTAAATATCACTCTGGATGACAAGGACAATTGTCTGATTTTGAGAATGCGTAGCGTAAGTGCCATTGATGCAACGGCAATGCATTCCTTAGAAGAACTTTATGAGAAATGTAAAAAGAACAATATCCAAATGATTCTTTCTCATGTAAACGAACAGCCGCTTCATGTAATGCAGAAAGCAGGCTTTGACAAAAAGGTGGGAGAAGAGAATTTCTGCGTACATATTGACGAGGCATTAAAGCGTGCGGAAGAATTACAGGCATAGGTTTTGCATGGAAATATTGGGTAATACAAAACCGTTTGTTTACTGGATATATTTTTTAAATTGTGTTATGATGGCAAGTGGATGACTTTGGGTTGTCCACTTGATTTTTTATAAGGACACGAAGAGAGCGTGTTTCTTTGACAGGAGAGAAAAACGTGGCAGAATTAACACCGATGATGCAGCAGTACATGGAAACCAAAAAAGAATATCAGGACTGCATTTTGTTTTATAGATTAGGCGATTTTTATGAGATGTTTTTTGAAGATGCTCAGACCGCCTCGAAAGAATTGGAAATTACATTGACCGGAAAAAACTGTGGACAGGAAGAGCGTGCCCCTATGTGCGGCATTCCTTATCATGCCGTAGACGGCTATTTAAATAAGCTTGTATCCAAAGGCTATAAGGTTGCCATTTGTGAACAGATAGAGGATCCGAAGCTGGCAAAAGGGATTGTAAAGCGGGAAGTTGTCCGAATTGTGACACCGGGTACCAATTTGAATATTCAGGCATTGGAGGAAAGCAAAAACAATTATCTTATGGCAGTTACCTATTTTCCGGAAAAAATCGGTATTTCCATTGCGGACGTAACGACCGGAGATTATTATCTGACGGAGGTAGAAGATAATAAAAAACTGTTGGATGAGATTAATAAATATACGCCCTCCGAGATTATCGGAAACGATGCATTCTTTTTCAGCGGCATGGATATGGAAGATTTAAAAGGCAGACTTGGAATTACAGTGAATTCTATAGAACCTCATTATTTTGATGAGGACGGTTGTCGCAGATGTCTGGAAAAGCATTTCCGGACGACAACACTTTCCGGGCTTGGAATTGAGGATTTCCCGGTGGGAATGATTGCAGCGGGGGCGCTGTTACAGTATTTGTACGAGACACAGAAAACCTCCCTCAGTCACTTTACCCATCTGTATCCCTATCTGACCAGTAAATACATGTTGCTTGACAGTTCTACGAGAAGAAATCTGGAACTGACGGAAACCTTACGGGAGAAGCAAAAGAGGGGTTCTCTTCTTTGGGTGTTGGACAAAACCAAAACCGCGATGGGGGCAAGAACATTACGAAGCTATATAGAGCAGCCTTTAGTGGACAAGGCAGAAATGGAAAAAAGGCTGGATGCCATTCAGGCATTGAACCGGGATACCGTGTCCAGAGACGAAATCAGGGAATACTTAAACCCGATTTATGATTTAGAAAGACTTCTTGGTAAGGTAAGCTATAAAACTGCCAATCCCCGGGATTTGATTGCTTTTCGGAATTCGTTAGAAATGCTTCCGCATATTAAAACCGTATTGAAAGGCTTTGAGGAAGAATTGCTTTCGGAAATTGAACAGGAAATGGACGGCTTGGAAGATATATATCATCTCATAGATAGTGCCATCATAGAAGACCCCCCTATTGCAATCAAGGAAGGCGGTCTGATTAAGGAAGGTTTTGACGAGAATATAGATACACTCCGCCATGCCAAAACAGAAGGGAAAAACTGGCTGGCAAAGCTTGAGGAAGAGGATAGGGAACGCACCGGAATCAAAAATCTGCGTATCAAATACAATAAAGTATTCGGTTATTATTTTGAAGTAACCAATTCCTACAAAGATTTCGTGCCGGAGGATTACATCAGGAAACAGACACTGACCAATGCGGAACGGTATACCACACCTAAACTGAAGGAACTGGAAGATACGATATTAAATGCGGAAGATAAGCTTTATACGTTGGAATATGATATGTTCTGCAAAATCAGAGATTCTATTGCCATGGAAATTGAACGAATTCAAAGGACGGCAAAGGCTGTTGCCAGACTGGATGTGTTTGCCTCCCTTTCCTTAGTGGCGGAGCGGAATAATTATGTTCGGCCCAAGTTGAATGAAAAAGGTGTTATTGATATTAAAGACGGCAGACATCCGGTAGTGGAACAGATGATTAGCGGAGATATGTTTATCCGAAATGATACTTATTTAGATAACGGCAATCATTGTATTTCTATTATTACCGGACCGAATATGGCAGGAAAATCCACCTATATGCGACAGACCGCATTGATTGTTCTGATGGCTCAAATCGGTAGTTTTGTACCGGCAAAGAGTGCAAATATCGGTATTGTGGACCGAATTTTTACAAGAGTGGGGGCCTCCGATGATTTGGCAAGCGGACAAAGTACCTTTATGGTGGAAATGAATGAGGTTGCCAATATTTTGCGGAATGCAACGTCAAACAGCCTTTTGATACTGGATGAAATCGGGCGAGGAACTTCTACCTTTGACGGGCTAAGTATTGCGTGGGCGGTGATTGAGCATATCAGTAACCGGAAGCTGTTGGGGGCAAAGACTTTGTTTGCCACCCATTACCATGAACTGACGGAGTTGGAAGGTAAAATGAGCAATGTAAACAACTACTGTATTGCCGTGAAAGAAAAGGGAGACGATATTGTATTCCTGCGTAAAATCGTAAAGGGCGGTGCGGACAAAAGTTACGGTATTCAGGTTGCGAAGCTTGCCGGAGTACCGGATATGGTGATTGACCGTGCCAAAGAAATTGTGGAACAGTTAAGTGATAACGATATAACGGAAAAAGTCCAAAGCATTGCAGTGGATGTGAAAAATGAAAGTAAAAAGCCGGTAAAGAAATATGATGAAGTGGATTTGGCACAGATTTCTCTCTTTGACACGGTAAAGGATGAGGATGTGTTGGAGGAATTGAAGGAAATAGATGTGACGAATCTGACTCCTCTTGATGCGCTGAATACACTGTATCGTTTACAGAATAAACTGAAAAACAGATGGTAATAAAGCGCGCACGAAAGAAGGAAAGGAAAAAACAGTGCAGGAAATACATCTTTTAGACCATGATACAATTGATAAAATTGCGGCAGGCGAAGTAGTAGAACGTCCCTCCAGCGTGGTTAAGGAACTGGTGGAAAATTCCATTGATGCGGGAGCCGATGTCATAACGGTGGAAATCAAGGAAGGCGGCATTTCTTTTATCCGTGTGACAGACAACGGTGGTGGAATTGATAAGACACAGATTGAAAAAGCGTTTATCCGTCATGCTACCAGTAAAATACGGACGGTTTCCGATTTGGACAGTGTTTCCAGTCTGGGATTTAGAGGCGAAGCACTTTCCAGTATTGCAGCGGTAGCAAAGGTGGAAATGATTACCAAAACACCGGAAGCTTTAACCGGAATACGTCTCGTGACAGAGGGCGCAGAACAAAAGGAATGTGAGGATATCGGCGCACCGGATGGTACAACGATGCTTGTACGAAATTTGTTTTTTAATACTCCCGTACGGCGTAAATTCCTGAAGCAGCCCATGACAGAAGGTGGTTATGTATCGGATCTGATGGAGCATCTGGCATTGTCAAAGCCTTTTGTATCATTTAAATATATGGTAAACGGTCAGATTAAATTTCATACAACCGGAAACGGTGATTTGAAGGAGATAATTTATCGGATTTACGGACGGGATATTGCAGGTGAGGTTCTGGAAATCGAGAAAACAGCTCCCGGTATGCGGATTACCGGATTTTTGGGAAAGCCTTCCATTAACCGGGCAAACCGCAACTATGAAAATTATTTTGTAAACGGCAGATTTATTAAAAGCAGTCTGATTGCAAAATCTATTGAAGAAGGCTATAAAGGTTATCTGATGCAGCATAAATACCCTTTTACGGTACTGCATTTTGAAATTGATACGGAAATGATTGATGTAAACGTGCACCCTACTAAAATGGATATTCGTTTTACTGATGGAACTGCCTTTTTACAGTTTGTTTCACAAGCAATTGCAGATACACTGGCCGGGCGGGAAATGATACCGCAGGTGGCATTGGAGGAAGAAAGAGAAGAAAGAAAGCCGATAAAACAGTCCGTACCGGAACCTTTTGAAACAAAACGTTTAGCACAGGCAAGAGTAGCGGAAGAGATAGAATATCGTGCACAGACCGATACAAGGCAATATCGTGATAATCCCGTGTGGAGCAGAGTGCTTGGAGAATCCGGGGAGGAGAAAGAGCCGAAGGAGATACAGCCGGAAGGAAAGCAGACGGAAGAGACACAGACTGTGAAGACTGCTGCCTTTGCTTTGAAAAGCGGAAAACCCGAACAATTGGAATTATTTGAAGAGAAACTGCTTACCAAGGAAGCGAGACAGGAATATAAAATTTTAGGACAGCTTTTTGATACGTATTGGCTTTTTACTTACCGGGACAAGCTGATGATTATGGACCAGCATGCGGCGCATGAAAAAGTAAAGTACGAGAAGCTGATTAAGGCCTTGCGTGAAAAACAGGTAGCAACGCAGACGCTAAATCCGCCCATTGTAGTGACACTGACGGGACAACAGGAAAACGTTTATAAAGAATATGCGGATGAATTTGCTTCCCTTGGATTTGAAATCGAAGAGTTTGGCGGCAATGAGTATGCTCTTCGCGGTGTGCCTACAGACCTTTACGGCTGTGAGGAAAAAGAACTGTTTGAAGCGGTGATGGATGAACTTGCGCAGGGACCTGTACGGGGAAATGCCACAGTCATTGAGGAAAAAATTGCTTCCATGTCCTGCAAGGCAGCAGTGAAGGGGAATATGTCCATGAGCCTTTCGGAAGTAGAGGCACTGCTTGACCAGTTACTTACGTTGGACAACCCCTACAATTGTCCGCATGGCAGACCCACAATTATTTCCATGAGCAAATATGAAATAGAAAAGAAGTTTAAACGAATTGTCTGATACGGAGGAAATTATGGCAAACAAGTTCCCTTTGCTTATTTTAACGGGACCTACGGCGGTAGGAAAAACCAATCTTTCCATTAGGCTTGCCAAGGCACTCGGCGGAGAAATTATCTCCGCCGATTCCATGCAGGTGTATAAGCATATGGATATCGGTTCGGCGAAAATCCGGACAGAAGAAATGGAAGGCATCCCCCACCATATGCTTGATATTTTAGAGCCTTGGGAGGAGTTTAATGTAGTCATTTTTAAAGAGAAGGTAAAAACGTGTATTCGGGAAATTGTGGAAAGAGGTCACATTCCGATTTTAACGGGCGGCACCGGTTTTTATATTCAGGCAGTACTTTATGACATTGATTTTACGGAAAATGAGGAAAATGCCGAAATCCGACAAAAACTGGAAAAACTGGCAGAAGAAAAGGGTGCGGAATATTTGCACGATATGTTAAAACAGGTAGATAAAGAATCGGCGGAGAGTATCCATGCCAATAATAAAAAGAGAGTCATTCGTGCTTTGGAGTTTTACGAACTGACCGGGAAAAAGATTTCACAGCACAATGAAACGGAGCGTGCCAAACAGTCTGCTTATGCTTCCTGCTATTTTGTATTAAGTGATGACCGGGTGGCTTTGTATGAGCGGATTGACAAGCGGGTAGACAATATGCTTAAAGAAGGACTGGTGGAGGAGGTCGAAGGCTTAAAAAACATGGGTTGTGACCGTTCCCTTGTTTCCATGCAGGGACTTGGTTACAAGGAAATTTTAAGCTATCTGGATGGCGAGATTTCTTTGGAGGAAGCGGTTTATCTGATAAAAAGAGATACCAGACATTTTGCAAAACGACAGCTTACCTGGTTTCGGAGAGAAAAAGATGTTATATGGGTGGAAAAAGACCGGTTTGGTTATGACGAAGAAAAAATTCTGCAGTTTATTATGACTACCTTCCGGGAACGTGTCTTGCAGGGATTGTAATTTTTTCGGAAAAATGGTATTTTAATAATTGCTGTAAAAAGAGAACAGCTAAGGAGTAAAGAAGTGGACGAGAGAAAAATAGAAAATATATATAGAGAAATGGGAATATCGGATTCCGTGTATGAGTTCGGAAAGAACATTGTAAAAACGTTAGAAACACGTTTTAAGGTCATTGACGAAACTGCAGAGTATAATCAACTGAAAGTATTAAAGGCAATGCAGGAAAATCACGTAAGTGAGGCATGTCTTTTGGGAACGACAGGATATGGCTATAACGATATCGGGAGGGATACGTTAGAAAAAGTATATGCTTCTGTATTTCATACGGAGGATGCTTTGGTGCGTCCCCAGATTACTTGTGGCACGCATGCCCTTGCACTGGCGCTGATGAGTAATCTGCGCCCCGGTGACGAATTGCTTTCCCCGGTGGGCAAGCCTTACGACACGTTGGAGGAAGTCATCGGTATCCGGGAATCCAAAGGCTCCCTGAAAGAATACGGCATTTCTTACAAACAGGTGGATTTGTTATCGGACGGAAGCTTTGATTATGAAAACATCAAAAAAGCAATCAACGAAAAAACAAAGTTGGTAACGATTCAACGTTCTAAAGGCTATCAGACAAGACCTACTCTTTCCGTAGAACGAATTGGCGAACTGATTCGTTTTGTGAAAGAAATTAAGCCGGATGTTATCTGTATGGTAGATAACTGTTACGGAGAATTTGTGGAAAGAATGGAGCCTACGGATGTGGGAGCGGACATGATTGTAGGTTCCCTGATTAAAAATCCGGGGGGCGGACTGGCGCCCATTGGCGGATATATTGCAGGGAAAAAAGAATGTGTGGAAAACGCCGCGTATCGGCTCACTTCCCCGGGACTTGGAAAAGAAGTGGGGGCTTCCCTCGGAATTCTCAGTTCTTTCTATCAGGGGCTGTTTCTTGCACCGACTGTAACAGCCGGAGCATTAAAGGGTGCCATTTTTGCAGCGAATATTTATGAAAAACTGGGATTTCGTGTGATTCCTGACAGTACGGAATCAAGGCATGACATCATTCAGGCTGTGGAATTCGGAAAGCCGGAAGCAGTCATTGCTTTCTGTAAAGGTATTCAGGCAGCGGCACCGATAGACAGTTTTGTGGCACCGGAGCCGTGGGCGATGCCGGGCTATGACAGTGATGTGATTATGGCGGCAGGGGCTTTTGTATCCGGCTCTTCCATAGAACTTTCGGCAGACGGACCGATGAAGCCGCCTTATGCTGTATATTTTCAGGGAGGACTCACCTGGGAGCATGCCAAATTTGGTATCCTGAAAACATTACAGTTTATGGTAGAAGGTGGAATTTTGTCGGATAATTTGTAAGAAATATTCTATACATTGATGGGGAATTATGATACACTATTTATTAAGTATGTATATCAAGTTGTGCGACAGGCGTGACGTATTATTCTCCATTATTACTTTAAGATTATTGGAGGAAAGTGTGGAAAATGCGTAAAAATAACTGGGCATGCTTCCTGCTTATTCTTGCAGGAATTGTAATAGGAGGCTTTATAGGGAACCTGTTTCCAAGTACCTGGCTCAATTATGGACAAACTTTTGGGCTTAGTAATCCCTTTGTACTGGATTTGGGAATCCTGTGCATTACCTTTGCACTTACCATTAAAATTACAATTGCCAGTATTATCGGCATTGTAATTGCCTTGATTATATACCGTTTTATTTAGCATTTTTTATTTATACATTTTTTATTTGCCCGGAGAGTGGATGAAAGAGGTATAAATGAAAACAGAAAAGAAACAGAAACAGGCAGAAATGCCCTATGAAAAATTTTTAAAGTATGGTCCGGAAAGCTTATCGGAAGCGGAACTTTTGGCTATTATATTAAGGACAGGAACAAAGGATTGCAGTTCCGTGGAACTTGGCAGGCAAATTCTTGACCTTCCGGTCTCGCCGCATAAGGGACTTTTGGGGCTGCATCACATCTCCGTGGACGAACTGATGCAAATAAAAGGTATTGGTGAAGTAAAGGCAATAAAAATCAAATGCCTTGCCGAACTTTCCATGCGGATGGCGAAAGCAAAAAACGAACCGCTTTTAAGATTTGATGCACCGGAAACGGTGGCAGGGTATTTTATGGAAGAACTTCGTCATGAAGAAAAAGAAAAGGTCATTCTGTTATGTCTGGACAATAAGGCACAGATGATTGCACAGACCGTTTTGACGGTAGGAACTGTTAATGCCTCTTTGGTTTCTCCAAGAGAGGTGTTCCGCTATGCATTGAAAATGCAGGCAGTGTATATTATGATGCTGCATAATCATCCAAGCGGTGATCCGAAGCCAAGCAGACAGGATTTGGAAATTACAAAAAGACTGTTACAAACAGGAGCATTAATGGATATTCCTCTGCTTGACCACATTATTATCGGTGATAATAACTATACCAGTTTTAAAGAATCAGGTTTATTATAGAAAGGGGCTGTCGTTTTGGCAAACAATGTATTTGGTATTGACCTTGGTACCAATAATATTAAGATTTATAACAGGGCAGATGATAATATTATTGTAGAAAAAAATATGATTGCGATTGAGAATAAAGATACTCTTTTTGCATATGGTGATTCTGCCTTTGAAATGTATGAAAAAGCACCGAGTAATATCCACATTTCTTATCCGTTAAGCAATGGTGTTATTGCGGATATCAAAAATATGGAAACACTCATTAAATATTTTGTAAACGATTTGTCGAAGGGAAATACAAAGCCTGCCGATTATTATGTGGCAGTACCTACTGATGTGACAGAGGTAGAAAAGAGAGCCTTCTATGACTTGATTAAAGATTCCAACGTGAAAGCAAAGAAAATCATGGTGGTGGAAAAGGCGGTTGCAGACGGACTTGGATTGGATATTGATGTAAAAAATTCACAGGGTGTCCTTGTTGTAAATGTGGGCTATGATACAACGGAAATTTCCATCCTTTCTCTGGGTGGTATAGTGTTAAGCAGACTGATTAAAGTAGGCGGTTTAAAATTTGATGATGCCATCCGCAATGCGGTACGAAGAGAGTACAGTCTGATTATCGGAGGGAAAACCGCAGAAAGTATAAAAATGAATCTGCGTGAACTGGAAAAGGAAGGAAAAGGTGCGGTTGTTTACGGGCGTGACATTGTGACCGGTCTTCCTGTAGAACGGGAAATTCCGACCAATCTTGTGGACGAAGCAATGACAGAGCATTTTAATTCCATTATTGATAATATTAAAGTTATTTTGGAGCGTACCCCTCCGGAATTGGCTGCGGATATTTACCGTCACGGAATTTATCTGACCGGCGGTGCTTCACAGGTAAATCATTTAGCACAGCTTATCAGCAACGGAACCGGTTTAAAGGTCAATGTTGCGGAAGATCCGGTTACCAGTGTAGCAGTAGGACTTTCAAAAATTATTAAAGACGACAATTATAAGTCGGTAGCCTATGCAATTGAAGGGATGAGTAAATAATGAGTCCGGTAATTAAGAAAAAAGGAGAGAAATTTACTTTACCGAGTAAATATCTCCTTTTTATTTTAACAATTCTATGCTTGTTACTCGTGATGCTGACATTTAATACGGCACTTTTTTCCGGTCCTTTCGGAACGGTGGCAGGCTATGTGGTAGTGCCCTTCCAAAAGGGAATCAGCAGTGTGGGAAGCTGGATGAATGACCGCACGGAAGAACTTGTGGAAATCCGAGATTTGCTTGAAGAAAATGAGCGGCTGAAAAAGCAGATTGACGAATTGACCATTGATATTACAAGATTGCAACAGGATAAATATGAATTAAATAATTTGCGGGAGCTTTACCGGCTGGATGCCCAATATGATGATTATGACAAAGTGGGGGCCCGGATTATTGCAAGAGATGCCGGAAACTGGTATTCTTCCTTTGTGATTGATAAAGGCTATAATGAAGGCATTGAGGAGAACATGAATGTAATGGCAGGCTCCGGACTGGTTGGTATTGTTGTGGATGTTGGACCGAACTGGGCGAAGGTAACTTCCATTATTGCAGATAATGCCAATGTCAGCGGAAAAGTATTGTCTACTTCGGATAATCTGATTGTGTCGGGAAATCTGGAAATGATGGCAGACGGCGTGATTTCCTTCAGTCAGTTGATTGATTCGGATAATCAGGTTGTGGAGGGGGATAAAATTGTGACCTCCTCCATCAGTGATAAGTATCTGCCGGGCATTCTGATAGGATATATTAACACGATTTGTGCGGATCCAAACAATTTGACCAAGTCGGGAAGCATAACGCCGGCGGTCGATTTTGAGCATTTGGAGGAAGTGCTGGTTATTACTCAGTTAAAGCAGCAGATAGAGAAATAAGGAGCCGTTTTAAGCATGAAACGAAATATTATAAGTGCCATTTTAATACTTGTCTGTTTTATTTTACAATGCACCGTGTTCCGTGCATTGGATTTTGGCGGTATTGTGCCGAATCTGTTGATTGTACTTACTGCCTCCTTCGGATTTATGAGAGGGGAGACAACAGGACTTATTATCGGGTTTGTATGCGGACTTCTGACCGATATTTTCTTTGCGGATATTATCGGGTTTTATGCGCTTGTGTATATGTACATCGGTTATGCTAACGGCAAATTCAATAAGCTTTTCTTTCCGGAAGATATTAAGATGCCGATGTGTCTGATTATAGGCAGTGATTTTATTTACGGCTTTATTTGTTATGTTTTTCTTTTTTTACTGCGGGGGAGATTTCACTTTGGATATTACATGCTTCATGTGATTATGCCAGAAATTGTATATACACTGATTGTTACAATCTTGTTATATCCGCTCATTTTAAGAATCAACTATCGTTTGGAATCCAAAGAAAAAAGGAGCGCGAAGAAATTTGTTTAATCGAATTAAAGACAATTTTATAAATAATGTCAATTCCAGACTTCTTATTCTGGCGATGGTATTTTTATCCCTTATTTCTCTTTTGGTTTATCGTGTCTTTGAACTGCAGATTGTGAAAGGACAGGATTATCTGGATAATTTTCAGCTGAAAATCCAAAAGGAGAGAACCGTTCCTGCCGCAAGAGGAAATATATACGATAAAAACGGAGAATTATTAGCATATAATGAACTTGCCTATTCAGTGACCATTGAGGATGTTTACGAATCAGGCAGAACGAAAAATGCACAGTTGAATGAAACCATTTATCGTTTGATAAAAATGATTGAGCAAAACGGAGATACGATTATCAATGATTTTGAAATCGTAATTGACAAAGACGGTTCGTTTGCTTTTGCCGTTGAGGACAAAAAACTACTCCGGTTCCTGGCAGATGTTTACGGTCATACTTATACGGATGATTTGGAAGAAAGGGAGAAAACGGCTACGGCAGAGGAGGTAGTAGCTTTTCTTGCAGCAAAAAACAAATTCGGAATCGGCGGATATACGGATCCGGATGACAGCAGTACCTTTCAGGTGGGAATGGGATATACGAAGGAAGAACTCTTAAAAATTCTGACCATACGGTATGCCATGAATGCCAACAGCTATCAGAAATATATTGCGACCATCGTGGCCACCGATGTCAGTGAAGAAACGGTGGCAGTGATTATGGAAAACAGTGATAAACTGGACGGTGTTGCGATTGCTGAGGACACGGTAAGAAAATATGTGGACAGCGAGTATTTCTGCCATATTATCGGATATACCGGAAAAGCATCGACGGACGATTTGACAGAACTGCAGAAAAAGGATTTAGAACTGGCAACTGCAACGAACGCCCAAACCGGTCCCCATAATTATACGCAGTCCGATATTGTGGGAAAATCAGGAATTGAAGAGTATATGGAACTGACCTTACAGGGAATAAAGGGCAGCGAACAGGTTTACGTGGACAATCTGGGAAAAGTGATTGAAACAAGCAATTATGTGGAAGCTGTGGCAGGAAATGATGTATATCTGACACTGGATAAAAATCTGCAGAAGGCAGCTTACGATATTCTGGAGCAGAGAATTGCCGGTATTCTGATAAACCAGATTGAGAATATTAAGGAATTTGAACCAGGAGAAAATATTAAAAGTATCAATATAAAAATTCCGATTTATGATGTATATGTTGCATTGTTTCAGAATAATGTAATTGATTTCGGCCATTTTACGGAAGAAAATGCAGGCGAAAAGGAAAAAGAGGTACAGCAAAGATTTCTGGAGTACAAGACAGGAGTATTGAGTACCATTCAGGAGGAATTAACACAAACCAAAACCCCTTACCAGAAGCTTCCCGTAGAATACCAGATTTATGAAAGTTATATTACCGAAATGTTGAGTGATAAAGGGATTATTCTCGACAGTGAAGTAGATACTTCGGATGCTACTTATCTTGCATGGAGAAAAGAAGAAACCATCAGTCTTGCCGAATATATTGAATATGCGATTTCCATGAACTGGATTGATGTTTCTAAATTGGATTTATCCAACCGCTATTCCGATTCTGAAGAAATATATGAAAAAATCGTAGATTACATTATTGACGGAATTGATAACAATTCGAATTTTTATAAAAAAATTTATCGATATATGATTAAAGGAGATAAAATCAGTGGCAGGGAAGTTTGCATTCTTCTCTGTGAGCAGGGTGTCATCGAGGTAGACGAAGAGGAAGAAAGCAAGCTTTACAGTGGTATGATTAGCCCCTATGATTTTTTGATTAACCGGATTGAAAATCTTGACATTACACCGGCACAGCTTGCGCTGGATCCCTATGCCGGTTCTATTGTGATTACAGATGTCAATACGGGAAAGGTGCTTGCTATGGTATCTTATCCCGGATATGACAATAACCGGATGGCAAACGGAGTGGACGCAGACTACTATGCACAGTTGATGGATGATATGTCAACGCCTTTTCTGAATTATGCAACCATGCAGAAAACGGCACCCGGTTCCACTTTCAAAATGGTTTCTGCCACAGCGGGACTTATGGAAGGGGTTATCAGTACGACGGATACGATTACCTGTACCGGTCTTTTTGACAAAATAGAGCCGCAGTCACCGCGATGCTGGATTTATCCGTCAGCACATGGAAAACTGAATGTAACAGGTGGCATACGAAATTCCTGCAACAACTTTTTCTATGAAGTAGGGTATCGGCTTGGAACAGGTGCAGATGGCACCTATAATACGGAACGTGGTTTAAATAAACTTGCAAAATATGCAGATATGTACGGATTATCAGAAACAACCGGGGTAGAAATCGTAGAGTATTCTCCCGATGTTTCGACACAGGACCCGGTACGTTCTGCTATCGGACAGGGTAACAGCGGTTATACGACTGTCGGACTTGCGCGATATGTTACAGCGGTCGCAAATCGTGGAACGTGCTATAATCTTACATTAATAGACCGTGTAACAGACAGAAACAGTCAATTGCTTTATAAGAATGAAGCAGAAGTGCGCAACCGGATAGAAATGCCATCCTCCTATTGGGATGCTATCCAACAGGGAATGCGTGGCGTAGTGGAAGCCAAAAGCTACTTTTCAGAAGTTTCGGTTAATGTTGCAGGAAAAACCGGTACAGCGGAGGAAAAGAAGGGGCGCGCAAACCATGCGTTGTTTGTCTGTTTTGCTCCTTATGAGAACCCTGAAATTGCAATAGCTACTCGTATTGCATTCGGATATACCTCTGATTATGCGGCGCAGACCACAAAGGAGGTTGTGAAATACTATTACGGCGGTGTAGATGAGAAAGAAGAAATTCTGACCGGTACTGCGTCAGAAGTGGAAGCAGTAAGCGGAGGAGGAGACTAAATTGAAAAATACGGTCATATTAAAGAGTTTTCCAAACGGCATTTCCCTTTATCTTGATGATTCCATTCCTTTTCAGGAACTGATACAGGAAATTGCCATTAAATTCAAAGAATCCAGTAAGTTTTTCTCAGATGCCAAAATGGCACTGTCCATAGAAGGCAGAACGGTAAGTGAACAGGAAGAACTGGAAATTTTAAAAACCATTCATCGGTATTCCGAGGTGGAAATTGTCTGTCTTGTCGGAAAAGATGAAGAGAAGAACAGACAACTTTTCAATGCGTTGGAGGACTGGAAACTGGATCATACGGAGGAACATAACGGACAGTTTTACCGGGGAACCTTAAAAAATCATCAGGTGTTGGAAACAGAATCCAGTATTGTGGTGATAGGAGATGTATATCCCGGCTCTGCCGTGATATCCACAAAAGATATTATTGTACTCGGAGCTCTTTACGGAGAAGCTTATGCCGGAGGCAACGGAGAAAAGGAGCATTTTATTGCAGCGCTTGAAATGGCACCGGAAAGATTAAAAATCGGTGATTTCAAATATAAAAACAAAACAAACAAAAGCAAATGGGGACGTAAACCAAAGGTACAGCCGAAAATCGCCTATGTAAAAGAGAATAGCGTGGTGATTGAACCGATTACCAAAGAATTGCTGGACGGCTTGTATTAAGCCTTTCAGTGGACGAAAATTAATTCATTGGAGGAAAAAACATGAGTGAAGTAATTGTCGTCACATCGGGAAAAGGCGGTGTTGGGAAGACCACAACAAGCGCAAACGTAGGAACCGGTCTTGCAGCCATGGGAAAGAAGGTTGTATTGATTGATACAGATATCGGACTTCGAAATCTGGATGTGGTTATGGGACTGGAAAACAGGATTGTGTACAATCTTGTGGATGTAGTGGAAGGAAATTGTCGTGTGAAACAGGCATTGATTAAGGACAAGCGTCATCCAAGCCTGTATCTTCTGCCTTCCGCACAGACAAAGGACAAAACTGCTGTAAGGGAAGACCAGATGGTGAAAATGATTGAATATTTAAAACAGCATTTTGATTACATCATTCTGGATTGTCCGGCAGGAATTGAACAGGGCTTTAAAAATGCCATCGCCGGTGCCGACAGAGCACTGGTTGTTACAACACCGGAGGTTTCGGCAATACGGGATGCAGACCGGATTATCGGACTTTTAGAGGCAAATGAATTTACGAAAATTGACTTAATCATCAACAGACTGCGGGTGGATATGGTTCGTCGCGGGGATATGATGTCTTCGGCGGATGTGATTGATATTTTGTCCATTCCGTTAATCGGCATTGTGCCGGATGATGAAAATGTAGTCATTGCAACCAATCAGGGAGAACCGCTTGTAGGAAACAATACACTGGCGGGAAAAGCGTATCAGAATATATGCTGTCGTGTGCTGGGGCAGGAAATACCTTTTATGGAGTTTGAAAAAGGAATTTCTTTTTGGACCAGAGTAACAGGTATTTTCCATAAAAGTTAATACCATAGTTTACATAAAACAAGCACATAATTGCAGATTATGCAAGAAGGAGGGTATATAGGATGATAATAAGCAGATTTTTTTACCGAAAAAGTTCCAGACAGGTTGCAAAAGACCGTTTAAAAATACTTTTAATTTCCGATCGGGTGAATTGTTCACCGGAAATGATGGAAATGATAAAAACGGATATTGCAAAAGTAATATCAAAATATATGATGATTGATACAAAAAGTATGGAAATACAGATTACCAAAACCGGCTCAAAAGGGAGGAATATGAAAAATCCTGCACTTTATGCAAGTATTCCCATACTGGATTTAAAGGAGTAAAACAGGAGGTTCACCGTGCACAGACAATACCGGATACGCGATTATGACATAAAATTAATATTGATGGTGATTGCTTTAAACGCAATTGGTGTTCTGGCAATCGGAAGTGCTAAGGAATCCGTACAGTCCAAACAGCTGATGGGATTGATTGCGGGCACGTTTATTATGGTGGTTATCTCTTTTTTTGACTACACTGTAATCCTTAAGCTGCAATGGCTTATGTACGTCGCGAATCTAGTATTGCTGGGGCTGGTGGAATTTTCCAACATGGGAAAGGATGCCGGTGGTGCAACAAGGTGGCTGAATATTTTCGGGTTTCAATTCCAACCTTCCGAAACTGCGAAAATTATATTGATTCTATTTTATGCACAGTTTATAATGGTACATAGGGAACATTTAAATACGTTTAAATATATTATGCTATGTATCCTGCTTTTAGCACCGCCTTGGCTGTTAATTTATTTTCAACCGGATATGTCTACCAGTATTATGGTCGCGATTATTTTCTGCGTGGTTATGTTTGTGGGAGGTGTCAGTTACAAACTGGTGGGTGGTATACTGGCGGTGGTGATTCCGGCGATTATAACGGTTTTCTACCTGATTTTACAGCCGGAGGAAAGCAATATTTTAATCAATGCAGGGATTATTCATCCGTATCATCAGCTTCGTGTACTTGCATGGCTGCATCCGGAAGAGTATGCCAACACGATAGCCTATCAGCAGGTAAATTCCATGATTGCGGTAGGCAGCGGACAGCTTATGGGAAAAGGATACAAGACAAATGTCATCAGCTCCGTAAAAAACGGTAATTTTATTTCAGAACCTCAAACCGATTTCATTTTTGCCGTTATCGGGGAAGAGTTTGGTTTTGTGGGTTGTTGCGTTGTTATCGGGCTTTTAGGTCTGATTGTATTGGAATGTATTTTAATAGCCCGAAGAGCCAAAAATCTTGCAGGGACCATTATCGCGTCCGGAATGGCAGCGTTAGTGGGATTTCAAGGGTTTATGAATATCTCAGTTGCAACTGGATTATTACCGAATACAGGTATTCCTTTACCTTTTGTCAGCTATGGTCTTACATCATTGTTGAGTTTATATATAGGGATGGGGTTTGTATTGAATGTCCGATTGCAGGGCAGAAAATATTAAGTAAGAGAGGGTCTGACTATGAACATTGCGTTAATTGCTCATGATGCGAAGAAAAAATTAATGCAGAACTTTTGTATTGCTTACCGGGGAATTTTGAGCAAGCATGAGTTGTATGCTACCGGTACCACCGGAAGATTAATCGAAGAAGTTACAAATCTGAATATCCATAAGTATCTTGCCGGACATTTAGGCGGTGCACAACAGATTGGTGCACAGATTGAACACAATCAGATTGATTTGGTTATTTTTTTAAGGGATCCGCTAAATCCAAAGAAACATGAACCGGATGTCAATAACGTAGTAAAGCTTTGTGACGAATATAATATACCGCTTGCTACCAATCTGGCTTCTGCGGAACTGTTAATCAAGTCATTGGACAGAGGAGATTTAGAGTGGCGTGAAATGTATAAATAGGATAAGAAAAGGTGTTGCGCTGGTTGCGTCTTGTGCCGTTCTTACAGGATGTGGGAAGGTTACTTTTGATTTCCCTTATGATCCGGACTATTCTGTCAGCAGTTACCGGATTGTGAATACACAAACACAGGATACCGTGTCTTCTTTTGCAGAGGATTTATGTGTGGTATCGGACAATGTGTTATCCGATGAAGTGGATATGGAAGCTGCCGTTGCAGCGGCATTGTTTGATGTAAATAACGGTGAAGTGATTTATGCCAAAAATGTGTATGAGAAGCTGCATCCGGCAAGTCTGACCAAGGTTATGACGGCACTTGTTGCATTAAAATACGGGAATCCTGATGATATACTGACCGCTTCCGAAAATGTAAAGATTACGGAATCGGGGGCACAATTGTGCGGAATTAAGCCGGGAGACACGATGACGCTGACACAGGCACTGCATGTGCTTTTAATCCAGTCGGCGAATGATGTGGCTGTCATGATAGCCGAGCATATCGGAGGTTCTGTAGAAGGATTTGCCGGAATGATGAATGAAGAGGCAAAGAATCTGGGGGCTACAAACAGTCATTTTGTTAATCCCCATGGTTTAACAGATGAGAACCATTATGTGACTGCCTATGATATGTATTTGATTTTCAACGAGGCAATCAAATATGATATGTTTACGGAAATTATACATATGACCTCCTATGATACCATATATCACGATGCGCAGGGGCAGGATAAGGAAATTTCCATAACATCAACCAACTGGTATTTAAACGGCACCTGTGTTATGCCGGAGAAGGTGACGGTTATCGGTGGAAAAACAGGAACAACAACAGCGGCAAGAAGCTGTCTTGTGCTATTGTCCAAGGATACTTCGGGAAAACCGTATATTTCTATTATTTTAAGTGCGGAATCGAGAGATGTTCTCTATGCAAAAATGACAGATTTATTAAATGAAATACGGAAATAATTGTTGTTTTTTACAAGGATATAAACTATAATAAGGATAAAGATGATATAAAGTTTCGTATATGCTTTGTATATCAAAATTACGGCAGGAGGGTTCGCCAATGGTTCAATTGATTGTAGGCAGAAAAGGAAAAGGTAAGACAAAACAACTTTTAGATAAGGTAAACGGTGCGGTTACAGAGACACAGGGCAGTATTGTATATCTTGACAAAAGTGGAAAGCATATGTATGAACTGAATAATAAGGTTAGACTCATTGATGTATCGGAATACCTGATTACAAACAGTGACGAGTTTTTAGGATTTATCAGTGGAATTTTATCACAGGACAGAGATTTACAACAGATGTATCTTGACAGTTTTTTGAAAATTGCATGTCTGGAAGACAAGGATATGCAGCCTGTTGTTGATAAACTCGAAAAATTCAGCGAACAATTCAAGGTGGATTTCATTTTAAGTGTTTCCAAGGATGAAGAAGAATTACCGGAAGCAGTGAAATCCAAAATTATTGTTTCTCTTTAAACAGTTAAGCTTTTCTGTTATGCGGAAAAGCTTTGCGGATACAAAAGCCTCGGATGCTTTCCGGGGTTTTTTATTGGTATAAGTATTAGTACAAAAATCCGGTAATACGACTTAGGAGGTTATCGTTTGGCACAAAAAAGACCACAAAACAATAAAATAACCAAATACAGGAAGCCTCTGAACATTAATATCGGAATGATTATTTTCGGGATTGTGTTTGTGTATATCATTATTTGTGTGTTTACTTATTTTACGGATAAGCACATTGTAGGCTATGAGGTAACGAAAGGCTCACTCTCCACAAATAATATTTTTAAAGGGATTGCTATTCGCGAAGAAAGCATCTTCTACAGTAATAGTGCCGGATATATCAACTATTATGCAAGAGAAGGTGAAAGGGTAGCGTATAATGATCTTGTGTATACGGTAGACGAGACAGGGAAACTTTCCGATTATATTAATTCTGCAGCATTGGGAGAAAATGCCTTGTCAGATGAGGATTTATCCGAATTGAAAACGGAAATAACCGGATTTGCGAATTCTTTTTCAAAAGATCAGTTTTCCGGTGTTTATGATTTTAAGTACAGTGTAAAGGGAACGGTGTTAAAGCTTGCCAACATCAGCCTTTTGGAAAATGCAGGGAATCTGGGCAATGATTCGTCTTCTCTGATTACTTACGGAAATGCAACCGCCTCAGGGATTGTTGTTTATTCTACGGATGGATTTGAGGAACGTACACCGGAAAGTTTGACAGCAGAGGATTTTGATGTAAAGAATTATACGAAAACCCAGCTTGTCAGTAATGAACTCATTGCGGAAAAGGACCCGGTGTACAAGCTTGCTACGAATGATAACTGGATGATAGTTATTCAGGTGGATGAAGAAAAAGCAAAGGAACTTTTAGAGGAAGAATATATAAAAGTTCGTTTTTTGAAAAATCAGGATACTGCATGGGGAAAAGTCAGTACCTACACTACAACAGAAGGGACGACTCTGGTTGGTCTCAGTTTCTCCAATTCCATGATTACCTTTTGCACCGAGAGATTTATCGATATAGAATTGATTTTGGAGGAAGACAGTGGACTAAAAATACCCAATTCTTCTATCGTGGAGAAACAGTTCTATCTGGTACCGGAGGAATACGTGGTGCAGGGTGGAAACAATGATTCTTACGGGGTAATGAGAGAGAGTTATCTGGAGGATGGTACGCAGAGTACGGAATTCGTAGAAACTACCGTTTATAATGTAGAAGAAGGAGAGTATTATCTGGATGATTCTTCTTTGCGAATCGGGGATAGGCTTATCAAACCGGATTCTACGGAAGAATATACAATTAGCAAACAGGGCTCTTTGATTGGCGTTTATAATATTAATAAGGGCTATGCGGATTTTAAACAGATTGTCATATTATATCAGAATGATGAATATGCAATTGTACAGTCCAATACTGCTTATGGTTTAAACGTATATGATTATATTGTTTTGGATGCAACAACGGTAAATGAGGATGATTTCATTTACGAATAGAGCAAGAAGGGGAAGGTGGCAGTTGTGATTTGTGAAAATATCAGACAAGTGGAAGAAAACATAGATAAAGCATGTCAGAAAGCCGGCAGAAACAGAGAGGAAGTTACCTTAATTGCAGTAAGTAAGACAAAACCGGTTGCCATGCTGGAGGAAGCATATCAGGCAGGCTGTCGTCATTTTGGAGAAAATAAAGTGCAGGAGCTTGTGGAAAAATATGAGGCTATGCCTAAGGATATTAAGTGGCATATGATCGGACATCTGCAGCGCAATAAAGTAAAATATATTGTAGACAAGGTTTTTTTAATTCATAGTGTAGACTCGCTCAGACTGGCAGAGGAAATCAGCAAGGAAGCAGTTAAGAAGCAGGTAACAGTGAATATTTTAGTAGAAGTCAATGTGGCAAAAGAAGAATCCAAATTCGGAACAACAGAGGAAGAAGCCTTGAAGCTGGTAGAAGAAATTTCCAAACTTCCCGGAATTTTGATAAAAGGACTTATGACAATAGCACCATATGTAGAAAATTCAGAGGAAAACAGACAATATTTTGCGAAATTACGGCAATTATCTGTTGACATAATGCATAAAAACATTGATAATATTTCTATGGATGTGTTGTCCATGGGGATGACAGGTGATTATCAGGTTGCGGTAGAAGAAGGAGCAACATATGTCCGTGTTGGAACTGGTATTTTTGGTGAACGGGATTACGGGACAGCCGCAATTTAGTTAAGGAGATATAATAATATGAGCATGATGGATAAGTTTATTAGCTATATGAAGTTGAATCCGGATGAAGAAGATGAATACTATGATGATTACGATGATTATGATGATGGTGAGGAAATTGACAATACTCCCCGTAAAACGTCGGTAGCAAAGGAATCTTCTTTTGATACAGATTCGGACAAGTCTGCAAGAAAGCCGATGGCGAAGGTAACACCTATCCGCACAAAGAAAATGTCGGGAAGCGGCATGGAAGTATGTGTAATAAAGCCTACTACGGTAGAGGATGCAAGAGAAATTACGGAAACCTTATTAGCGAACAGAACCGTTGTCCTGAATCTGGAAGGATTGGATGTGGAAATTGCACAGCGTATTATTGATTTTACTTCCGGTTCCTGTTTTGCAATCAGCGGTAATTTACAGAAGATTTCACATTATATTTTTATTATTACCCCTGCAAGCGTAGATATTTCGGGAGATTTTCAGGAAATTTTATCCGGTTCTTTTGATGTTCCGATTAATAACGGATTTTAGGACGGTGAAACAATAGACTTCCTGCTTTTCTGGCAGGAAGTTTTCTTCTTTTTTGCCCAAAAAACATGATGGAGGAATGAGTAGATGGCTCAAAGAATGGAAATTAATTACAATAAAAAACCTTGTTATGATATTGTATTTTCCAAAGGTTTTGAAGAATTGACGGATGAATTGAAGGAATTAGATGCACAAAACCATAAATTTTGTATTGTGACGGATTCTAACGTAGAAAAGCTTTATGGAGAAGAGGTAAGGAAGATTGTCTCTCAGGTTTCCAAAGATGCGATACTGTTTTCTTTTCCGGCAGGGGAGGAAAGCAAGAATCTGGATACGGTAAAGAAACTGTATACTTTTTTGATTGAAAAAGGTTTTGACAGGAAGGATATGCTGATTGCGCTTGGTGGCGGAGTAGTAGGTGATTTGACAGGGTATACGGCTGCAACTTACCTTAGAGGCATTGATTTTATTCAGATTCCGACGACACTCCTTGCCCAGTGTGACAGCAGCATCGGCGGAAAGACCGGTGTTGATTTTGACGGCTATAAAAATATGGTTGGTGCTTTTCATATGCCCCGGCTTGTTTATATGAATGCTGCAGTTTTAAAGTCTCTTGAGGACAGACAATTCTTTGCAGGTTTTGCGGAGGTCATGAAGCACGGACTGATTAAAGACCATATTTTCTATGAATGGCTGATTGAAAATATGTATGAAATCTGTGAACGGGATTTGGACGTGCTGGAAGAAATGATTATGCGAAGCTGCACTATCAAGAAGCTGGTTGTAGAAAAGGACCCTACCGAAAAAGGGGAACGTGCACTTTTGAATTTCGGACATACAATTGGTCATGCTATTGAGAAAGCGAAAAACTTTGAACTTCTGCATGGAGAATGTGTGGCACTTGGTGCAGTTGCGGCAGCCTATATTTCATGGAAGCATGAATTGTTGTCCATGGATGAATATTATGAAATCCGGGATATGTTTGTACCTTTTTATCTGCCGATTTCCATAGACGGAATCAATCCGGAGGAAATTCTGAGACTGACGAAATCCGATAAAAAAATGGAAGAAGGAAAGATTAAATTCGTTCTTTTAAAAAAGGTTGGAAAGGCAGTAATTGATATGTCTGTTTCTGACGAAGATATTTTGAATGCAGTGAAGGAAATATATTTTAGTGAAGAGGATTTGGCAGAATGAGTAAAAAGAAAAGAAACAGATTGCTGTTAGATGTATTGTTTTTGGTGTTATTGGTTGCAATGGATCAGCTTACCAAGTATTTTGCGATTGTAAAGTTAAAAAATCAGCCGGCCGTACCGATTATTCCGAATGTTTTTGAATTAAATTATTTGGAAAACAGAGGAGCAGCTTTTGGCTTGCTGCAAAACCAGAAATTTTTCTTTTTGTTTTCCGGAGTGATAATCCTTTTGGTTATTCTGTTTGTGTTATTTAAAATTCCGGATAAAAAGAAATATCGGATGCTGAATTTGTTTCTTGTAATGATTATAGGCGGCGGTATCGGAAATATGATTGATCGTATTCGTTTTGACTATGTGGTGGATTTTTTGTCTTTTGTATTGATTAATTTTCCTATTTTTAATGTGGCGGATATGTATGTAACCATTTCCATGATTGGACTGGCTGTTTTAATTTTGTTTGTCTATAAGGAAGAAGATTTTGGATTTTTAAGCTTTAAACAGAAAAAATTCCGGGAGATAAAATAAAATGGAAGAACTCCGTTTCCTCATAACTGAAGAATGGGAAGATGAAAGAATCGATAAGTGCATGGGAAGCCTTATCGATTCTTTGTCCCGCTCTTTTATTCAAAAACTTATAAAAGATGGTAAGGTTTTCGTAAACGGAAATGTAGTAAAGGCAAATTATCGAATGAAAGCAGACGATGAAATTGTGTTTCAGATTCCGGAATCGGTGGAACCGGATATTGAGCCGGAAAATATTCCTCTTGAGGTTCTTTACGAGGATGCGGATATTTTGATCGTGAATAAGCCTAAGGGCATGGTAGTGCATCCGGCGGCAGGGCATTATTCGGGTACTCTTGTCAATGCGATTTTATATCATTGTAAAGGGGAACTTTCCGGTATCAACGGTATTATGCGTCCGGGTATTGTACACCGGATTGACAGAGATACGACAGGCTCTCTGATTGTCTGTAAAAATGATTTTTCCCATAAAATAATAGCAGAACAATTAAAAGAACATTCTATTACAAGAAGATACCGGGCTATCTGCTGTGGTGTTTTAAAGGATGAGGAATATACCATTCATAAGCCAATAGGACGTCATCCGTCAGAGAGAAAGAAAATGGCTGTTAACGAAAAAAACGGAAAAGATGCCATCACTCATGTAAGAGTATTGGAACGTTTTGAAAAGTATACATATATTGAGTGCGAACTGGAAACGGGAAGAACGCACCAGATACGTGTCCATATGGCTAGTATCGGGCATCCTCTTCTTGGAGATGAGGTATACGGAAACGGAAAATCTCCTTATAAACTGGAAGGACAGACTTTACACGCCTATGTGTTGGGGGTGCGTCATCCAAGAACAGAAGAATATATCGAAGTACGTGCTCCGTTACCGGCATATTTTGAACATCTTTTGCATGTCTTGAAATAGAACAAACTTTCAATAAAGTGACGAAAAAATGTGTTATATTTTATATTTTTTGTAAGTTTTATATAAAAATATTGTGTTTTCGCACAATGTTTTGTATAATAATATTATTAATAACCCTGAATTATTCACGGAACAGTATCTGAACTAATAACTGTGCCATGAATCTAAAA
>CAYUYJ010000011.1:0-103030 GCA_964449325.1 uncultured Lachnospiraceae bacterium
AGTAACTATGTGACTTTCAGCCACTTTCACGGCTGTGTCGTGAATAATCTAGGATAACCTATAATTTTTGCATAATTTTTTTGAAGGGAAGTGTATTGTATGAATACAGTTATCACAATCGGAAGGCAGTTTGGTTCCGCCGGAAGGGAAATCGGAGAAAAGGTGGCAGAGTATTTTGGGATTCCCTGCTATGATAAAGAACTTTTAACAAGAGCAGCAAAGGAGAGCGGTTTTTGTGAAGAAATGATTCAGAACCATGATGAACGTCCTACCAATTCCTTTCTCTACAATCTGGTTATGGATACGTATTCCTTTGGCTATAATGCCTCTTCTTTTGTAGATATGCCAATTAGTCATAAAGTATTTCTGGCACAGTTTGATACAATCAAGAAAATGGCAAGCGAAGGGCCTTGCGTTATTGTTGGTCGGTGTGCCGATTATGCCTTAAGTGATTTCAAAAATTCTCTGCATTTGTTTATTTACGGCAATGAAGAAGCAAAAGTTAAGCGGATTATGGAAAAATATAATCTGACGGAAGCAAAAGCTAAGGATATGATAATTAAGAAGGATAAACAGCGTCAGAGTTATTACAATTATTATTCCTCCAAAAAATGGGGACGCGCCGACAGTTATGATTTGTGTATTAACAGCAGTGTGCTTGGCGTGGAAGGAACTGTGAAGCTGATTATTCAGTATATAGAGGACTTTGAAGCGAAGAATTATGGAAGTGGGAAATAAAACAGAATAGAAAAGGTTTATACCGGAAGGTTTGAAAAGACTTTCCGGTATTTTTGTGGGATAATTTTGGTATCAGAAAGGAAATGTACGGTAATACTCATCAATGAGGTGATGAATATGAGTAAACATAAACCGAAGCATATTGGTATTATTCCGGACGGAAACCGTCGGTGGGCGACAGAGAAAGGAATGAGAAAACAGGACGGATATGAGTATGGGTTAGAACCCGGGCTGAAACTGCTAAAATTGGCAAGGGAGAATGGTATAAAGGAAATCACATATTATGGATTTACCGTTGATAACTGTAAACGACCGGCCGAGCAGTTTCAGGCATTCCAAAAAGCTTGTATTAAGGCAGTAGAAATGCTGACAGAGGAAGGCGCCGATTTACTTGTCATTGGAGACAGTAGTTCCAAATGTTTTCCACGGGAGCTGCTGCCTTATACTACACGAACTTCGGTACATGGCGGAGGAATTCGGGTGAATTTTCTGGTTAATTATGGATGGCAATGGGATTTGTCTCATATTGAAAAAGACGGAAAACCATATTCAAGTGATATTTCCAGAATTGATCTGATAATTCGCTGGGGTGGAATGCGTCGGCTTTCCGGTTTTTTGCCAATGCAGTCTGTTTATGCTGATTTTTATGTTGAGGAACATTTGTGGCCGGATTATACGGATAAGGATTTTTTTAATGTATTGGAATGGTATAGCAGGCAGGATGTAACACTCGGAGGTTAGTGTATAAAAAACAAAGATTTCTAAAGATTTGACAAAATAATTGGAAGATATTGCATTTGACAGCAGACAAGGAGTTAGTCTAGACTAATACTGCAAACAGATGAGAGCGCATCATCTATATAATCAAAAAATAAGGCGGTAGAAGTTTATGAAAATGAATATAAAAAAAGAGAAGTTGTTTGTGATATTAACTCCGGCGCTTTGTCTGCTGCTTTTTCTAAAGAGTCTGACGGGAGAAATCTGCCATGTAATTTTTGGGGTTCTGTTTGTGACTATGACTGTGGTTCATGTGGGCAAACAGTTATGTAAGCTGAAGTACAAGAAGTTTCCTATTCGGATGGTTGATTGGATACTTTTAACAGCTTTGGCATTGGTGTTTCTGAGCGGAATGCTGTTGCACCCGCTCCGGGAAATGTTAGCCATAAAGATATTACATAAAATTTCATCTGTCTTTTTGGCGGCAGTTATGATTGTGCATATGCTGCAGCATGGAAAAGAAAAACTATGGATTGCTCTTGGATTTATCTGTCTGGGGCTTGGAACAGTAGGTATTGTTCTGCCGGTTTTGCCTACAGTACCTTTTTATATGGCAACTGCGTTTTTCTTTGCAAAAGGCTCGAAAAAACTTCATGACTGGTTTATCGGAACGAAGCTTTATAAGAAGCATCTGGACAGCTATGTAAAGCAGCGCGCCATGACGATGGGCACGAAGTTTCGGATTGCCTGTACAGTGACCATCATGATGACCATCAGTTTCATATGCATGAAGAATGTCCCGGTGGGAAGAATCTGTCTTGGAGTAGTCTGGATATGGCATCTGTGGTATTTCTTCCTGCGGATTAAGACAATAAAACAGGAGAAAGGAGCAAGGAATGCTTAAAACAAGACTGATTAAATTATTGTCTCATGCAAAGAAATATATTGCATTTCAAGTCATATGGAAATGGATTTCCCTGCTCTGTCAGGTGGTGATGATTTATGCAACCGCAATGCTTTTGGAAAATGCGTTATTTGATGTAATTACCGAAAAACATGTGATAATCTACGGCAGCATGGTTCTTGCTTCTGTTTTGTTAAGGTTTTTCTGCGACAAACAGACAACTTATGCGGCTTATGAAGCCAGTGCAGATGTAAAGCGTATTTTGCGTGAGAAGATTTACGGAAAAATATTAAAACTGGGTGCTTCTTACCGGGAGAGTGCAGCTACCTCCGAGGTGGTACAGATGGCGGCAGAGGGAGTAGAACAGCTGGAAACTTATTTCGGGAGATATCTGTCCCAGTTGTTTTACAGTCTTTTAGCTCCGGTAACTTTATTTCTTATTCTTGCTTTTGTGAATGTGAAAGCAAGTGTGGTGCTTCTTATCTGTGTACCGGTGATTCCCGTTTCTATTGTGGCTGTACAGAAGTTTGCAAAAAAATTATTGCAGAAATACTGGGGGATTTACACAGAACTTGGGGATTCTTTTTTGGAAAATCTTCAGGGACTGACTACACTTAAAATGTATCAGGCAGATGCAGAAAGGGCAGTAGAGATGGATGAAGAGTCCCAGAGATTTAGAAGGATTACCATGAAGGTGTTGACCATGCAGCTCAATTCTACCAGTGTGATGGATATGATTGCCTACGGTGGTGCCGCTATTGGGATGATTGTGACGATTTCCGAGTTTTTGAATGGAAATGTCAGCTTTGGCGGAGCTGTCATGATTATTTTGCTGGCTTCGGAGTTTTTCATTCCATTGAGGCTTCTTGGCTCCTTCTTCCATATTGCCATGAATGGCATGGCGGCCAGTGATAAGATTTTTGCATTGTTGGATTTACCGGAGCCGGAAGAAAAAGGAGAAGTGTTGGAAGACGGGGAGTTGTCCATTCATTGGGAAAAAGTACAGTTTTCCTATGAGGATAATCGGGAAATTTTAAAAGAAGTATCCTTGGATTTTGCTGCCGGAAGTTTTACTTCTCTTGTTGGAATTTCCGGTTGTGGGAAGAGTACGATAGCAGGTATTTTAATGGGGAGAAATAAAGGGTATCAGGGAAGTATCACCATTCAGGGAAAGGAATTGCGGGAAATTTCCGAGAAAAGTCTTATGAAACATATTACTCTTGTTAATCATAACAGCTATTTATTCAAAGGAACCGTAAGGGATAATCTGAAAATGGGAAAAGAGGATGCATCTGAAAAAGAAATGTGTGATGTGCTTGAAAAGGTAAGTCTCTGGAGATTTTTACAGGCGCAGAAGGGACTGGATACGGTGGTTATGGAAAAGGGAAGCAATTTCTCAGGAGGACAATGTCAGCGGCTTGCACTGGCAAGAGCTCTTTTACACGATACACCGGTTTATATCTTCGATGAGGCAACCTCCAACATTGACATGGAAAGTGAAGAAATGATTATGCAGGTCATCCGGGAACTGGCCGGGACAAAGACAATCCTTCTGATTTCTCACAGACTGGCAAACGTAGTGGAATCCGACCGGATTTATATGTTGGAAAACGGTTGTGTGTTGCAGGCAGGAACTCATAGAGAACTGATGACGGAGAAAGGTGCCTACGAAAGCTTGTATCGTTACCAGAGTGAACTGGAGGCATATGGAAAAGAGAGTGAAAAGGTGGTGGCGGAATAATGGAACAGAAAAGCAGGAGAAAAGGGATTGTTATAATGGGAAGGCTGATTGGTCTTTTGAAGCCACTGGTTCCTATTATGTGTCTTGCTGTTTTACTGGGTGTTTTAGGGTATCTGTGTGCGATTTTTCTGACAATTCTTGCCGGATATGGTTTGCTGCACGGACTTATGGATGTGAGGAAAACGGATATAAGTCTGGCTGTGATACTGGTCAGCCTTGCAGTGCTGCGTGGCATTCTTCATTACGGAGAACAATATTGCAACCATTTTATCGCCTTCAAGCTTCTGGCAATTATCCGGCATAAAGTGTTTGATGCTTTAAGGAAACTGTGTCCGGCTAAACTGGAAGGCAGGGATAAAGGAAATCTAATTTCCATCATTACTTCGGATATTGAGCTTCTGGAAGTATTTTATGCTCATACAATCTCTCCGATTGCCATAGCGGTTCTTACTTCTTTTATAATGATATGTTTTATTAGTTCTCAGTATCCGGCGGCGGGAGTGATTGCACTTTTGGGATATCTGACAGTCGGTGCGTGGATTCCTTTGTGGAATGGAAAAAGGGGAGCGGCGGAAGGCATGGTATTTCGTAACTCCTTCGGCGAACTGAACAGCTTTATACTGGATTCTCTGCGGGGATTGGATGAAACAATCCAGTATGATCAAGGGGATGAACGGATGGTACAGATGAACGAGCGTTCATGGGAACTTGGAAAGATACAAAAAAAACTGAATAGGCATGAGGCTGCCCAAGGGTCCTTGACGAACCTGTTCATTCTTGTGTTTTCTTTCGGTATGCTTCTTTTTATGCTTTGGAATTTTCAAAAGGGAAATATAACCTATGACAGAATGCTGGTTGCCACCATTGCCATGATGGGTTCCTTTGGTCCGGTAGTGGCTCTGTCTAACTTATCCAACAACCTGAATCAGACGCTGGCAAGCGGGGAACGTGTGTTGTCTTTGCTGGAAGAAGAACCCCGGATTGCAGATGTGAGCGGGAAAGAAATTACGGAATTTGAAGGTGCAGCGGCAAAGAAGGTGGATTTTTCCTATGATAAGAAACAGATTTTAAAGCAGTATTCTATTGATATCCCGAGAGGAAAGATCGTAGGTATTCATGGCGCAAGCGGTTGTGGAAAATCGACGCTGTTAAAGCTTTTTATGCGGTTTTGGGATGCAGACAGCGGAAAAATGCTGATATCAGGGAAAGATGTGAAAAAGATTAATACAACGGATTTGAGGAATATGGAATCTTATGTAACGCAGGAAACTTATTTATTTCATGATTCTATCGCAAATAATATTGCTGTTGGAAAACCTGGGGCTTCCAAAGAGGAGATTATGGAGGCTGCAAAAAAGGCATCGGTTCATGACTTTATTATGACACTTCCGAAAGGATATGATACGGAAGTGGGAGAGCTTGGAGATACGTTGTCCGGTGGGGAAAAACAACGGATTGGGATTGCAAGGGCATTTTTGCATGATGCTCCCTTCCTTTTACTGGACGAGCCTACCAGTAATCTGGATTCGTTGAATGAAGGGATTATCTTAAAATCCCTAAAGGAAGCACGAGGGGACAAAACGGTAGTGCTGGTGTCTCACAGGAAGTCTACCATGAATTTGGCAGACGTGGTGTATGAAATGGAGAACGGAAGAATTTCTTAAAGAATTCGTGAGGTCATGCGTTTTTCCGGGCCACGGATGATCTTTTATCATCCATGCACAGCAGTTCGTCATGTGATGGAAACGAAAAAAGAGAAGAGACAATGAAGTCACGTTTTCCCTGATAGAGTTGCCTTGATTGCCCCCTCTGAGTGTATGCGTACAACTCGATTACTATCATTTTCGGATAGATAGGATAATTTTTCTAAGTAGGGGATAACCAGTTCGGGTACACGTTTTCCTAATACACGAAATATTTCAGGAGCTTCCATTCTCACTTTGGTATCCTTGTCATTTAGTAAATCGGAGAATATGTGTATGTGTTCTCCGATTTCATTAGGACTATTTGTTGCAATATTCTCTGAAGCCCAAATAAATGCTAATCTTATTTTAGGATTATCGGCATTTGCTAATGTGAGCATTTGTTCCCAATAAGGCTTGATTAAGTTATAGTTGGCTCTGCCGATTCTTCCCAATGCATTAAGAGCACGTTCTTTAATCAAATCATCACAATTACTCATCAATTCTGCAATTTTGGAGACATAGCAGGAAACTTTTTGGGGATATAGTAATCCCATTTCGCCAAGCATCCAAAGTGCTTTTGCTTTTATTTTTAGTGAAGGATTCTCTAATAGAGAACCTACATCATCAATGGAAGATTCCCACAATTCTTTGTTATTTCTTGTGTGATTCAGTTTTTGATACAGTTCTTCTGGATTCATATTATTTCCTTTCTAAGCTTCGTTTTGTTTTAATTAAGTGAAAGTCACATTTATCGGCCCCTTGTCCAAGTGTTCCTTTTCTTTCAAAGCGGATTTTGGGCATTAACCCGCTAAATGCTATATCATCATTTTCACAAAATACGGTACATAATTCAGGGCATCCATATTTCTTTGTCAAATCATGATAGATACACTTATGTAAGTCAAAATGAATTTCTTTCTCATTGCAGTAAATCCATTTTGTTCCAAATACATCATCCGGAAAATTTTTTTTCATAACGCCTTTTACAGCCAAGCGGTACATTAAGTATGTGAAAGGTATTCTTGCCATCCTTTGATTTTGCTGCTTTTTTATTTCTGCTGATTTTCTTGTTTCTTTTCTAACATAGAATAGAGCCATATCAGTATCATATCCGTTAGCAATTAAAGCTTTATAGTATGCCATTGTTGGAAATAGATTTGCAGTTAAATGATGTATGATAGCTTTATCTTCATAGCAGTCAGCAGTTGTTTTAAGCTCTTTATAAATATTTTCTGCCTTCTCATATAAGTTTTTTCCATTATTAAATTCATGTAATACATCTTCCTTTAAGAAAAACAAGTTTGTGTCTCTGAACATTCTATTTTCTCCTTTTTTAATCAAAAGTGAAACAACAGATACCATCTAAAATGAGTACTCATAAATTTATTTGATTTCCAATATGTTTCTTATCGAAATAACTCCGATGGGTAAATACATAAATACTATATTAAGCCTTTGCCACAGCCCCTCTTTCGCTATAATTGTGTCATTAAACTGAGGTTTATCAGACATGACAAACAGTACAAAGAATAGAAATGCCACTATAAATGAGACGAATGCTATTGTTCCGTATGCTTTGTGATCGTTCCTGAATTCAAGAATCGATAATAATAATGGAACAAAAAGAAATACCATAAATCCAATGACTGAGCCAATTCCATGTATTTTTGAAGCAGTTGTTACCACATCTTTAGTTTCGTTAACACTAAAAAAACAAGTAAATATACATGCTCCGACAGCAAATAAGATAATAAAAGAAATAGTGATTCCGGTAAGCAATTTTGAGATACAGTTATAATAGTTATATATTGCAGGAACAGCGAATAGAAACAGTAAGCCTTCCAATAACATCCAAATGTTAAAAAACATTCTGACAGGACTTTGCGGATTTCTTAATGCTGAAATCGTCATAGAAGTATGGCTGAAACCTTTATAAAAGGGTGCGAGAATAAATGGAATAAGCATGTCTCCTAAAATTGCAATAAAAAAAGCATACCATCCATATTTATCGAAAAAACTAACTTTCATCATAAGAGTTCTCCTTATCTATAATCCTGTATTCGGGAATTATCCCATTGTAAGAGTAAACCTTATCCATGAGCGGTCCTTTGGCACCCATCGTGAAAGCGATATCGCTGCTTCTTATGCTCATTAAGGTATCACCGACTAAAAGATTGAGGTATTCCATGGTCCGCTCAGGTAATCGAATGACACCGGATGGAGAAATCGTAAGCCAGGAATATCCGCGTCCTTTATACCGGATAAAACTGCCTTCCTGCAATTCATAACCTGCAAGTGCAGGACAGTCGTCCAGAATATGCTTTAATTTTGAGTTTGAGAGTAATGCATGACTCGTTATGCAGAATCCTCCGGTCGCTTTTGCTCCTGTAAAAATAATGATTTTATCATTTTTTGTGATGCTATATTCTAAATTGCCTGTTCCGGAATTTGAATTTCGTTCTGGTTTCCGATTATAGAAAGTCCAAAAACGAATTTTCCACCTTTATTAAGTTGTGGCATGAAATCACCTCTTCCTTTATTTAGAATGTGTAGTATAATAATACTATACACAATGAGTGCTCTATATATAGAGTACTATAATACAAAATCAGTGTCAAGGAGGAAAAAATGCTATCAAAATCTGCAACCATGATTATGGGGTTAATCAATCTCTCCCCGCTTAATGCATATGAAATAGTGAAACAGCTACAATGGATGAATATAAAGTATTGGTACAATATTGCGGATTCGACAGTATACGCAACAATCAAGTCAATAGAAAAGAAAGGCTATATATCCGGGACAGTTGAAAAAGACGGAAATATGCCGGATAAAACAATTTATACCCTTACGGATAAGGGGAGAGATGAACTTAGAAAGACTTTAAGCCACTCCATCATCACGTTTGATTTCGATACCAATATTTTCTCGATTGCCACCTTTTTTATAGATTTTTTTGAACCGGATGAGCAGAAGCAGTTATTGGAGCAGAGATTAGAGAATCTGCGTAAATATCTTGATGGAATCGAAAACCAGGTGACGGAATCGTGGAAAAATCAGGTGGCACCGTTTCATGTGGCAAATGTCAATCGGATGATGGATATCGTGAATGCCGAGATTTCAGGCACGAAAAGGATTATTGACAGTTTAAGTCAATAAAACTGATTGACAGAATAGCAAAATTAGCGTATCATAACAATTGTTATGATGAAGAATAAGAAAATTACAACGGAGAAGATAAAGCAGGCAGCTATTGAGGAATTTCTGGATAAAGGATATACAGGAGCCAGCCTTAGAACAATATGCAGTCGTGCAGGTGTTACAACCGGAGCCATGTATTTTTGCTTTTCCAATAAGGAAGCACTGCTTCAGGCAATTTTAGAACCACTTATTGCACAATACGAGGAACTTCTGACTGAATATATGCAGATAGAGATGGAGCATCCTGAACGGGCAGAAGAACTGGATGTGCGGATGATGGAGTTTATTTTGGCACACAGAAAAGAGACTATCCTTGTCATGGAAAAAGCACAAGGAAGCTGCTATGAAAATTTCCGAAGTAAAATAGAAATACTTATGGAACAGTCATTCCGGACTTATTTTGAGAGAAATTTAAATAGTAAGGTCGATAATAATCTGATTAAAATACTGGCAAAAATCCGGTTGGATAGCTGTTTGGAAATTATAAAAGGAAATTATGAAATGGAGTATAGCTTGAATTTGACAGAGAAGATTGGTATATACGCTAATGGCGGAACAGAAAAACTGATAAAGAAATTAAAAGAGTCTCATGGTAATTAACCGTGGGACTTTTTTAATATATAACATAACATTTCATAGCATTTGTTATGATGAGAAAGGAAGAACAAATGGATAAAAAGGAAAAAATATCTGTGAGCGGGGTACCTGAGACCATGCTTCAGACAATGTATGCAAGAGCAAAAGAATCGGGGAAAGAACATCCCCATATTTATGACAAAAAGGCTGTGGAGATTGTGTCACGGCTGGATTATGATTTTTCCAATGCGGACAAAGATACTATGATGAGTTCCGGAGTAATTGCACGAACAATTTTACTTGATAGTATGATTGAAAATTTCTTGGACAGCCATCCGGGCACTATTGTGGTGAATATTGCCAGCGGAATGGATACAAGATGCTATCGCATGGAGGGAAAATACAAGTACTGGTACAATATTGATTTGCCTGAAACAATCGATATAAGGAAACGCTTTTTTGAGGAAAACGGCCCTGTTTTCCAAATCGCAAAATCTGCCATGGATGCTTCTTATGCAGAAGAAATCTGCTGTCATGGAGAGCCGGTTCTTATCGTGATAGAAGGTCTTACAATGTATTTGCAGGAAAAAGATGTGAAACAGCTCTTTCGCATTATCTATAAAAAATTTGAGACGGCTACCATATTTGTGGAAACAATGTCACCGTTTGTGGCAGCTCATGTAAAGGAAAAATCCATACAGGGAAGCCTTGCAAAATTTACATGGGGAGTGAAAAACGGAAGAGAACTGCAAAAGCTTATCCCGGGATATGTCAATCGGAAAGATGTCAGTCTGACTGAAGGAATGAAAGTATTTTGGCCGGCTTATAAAGTGTTGGGGAAAATATCGTTTGTCCGCAATCTGTCTAATAAAATAATAGTAATGGAAAAAAATGCTTGATAAATATTATCAACTATCTGTCTTGACAATACTTAACTTCAAAACTATGATTATAACAGTGTTATATAGCACTGTTATATCAGGAGGAAAATGGTGAGCCCGGAAAATGTAACATCCACATTGGAGAAAATTCATATAGCTGCCAAACAGGAATTTCTGGAAAAAGGTTTTCAATCAGCTTCTTTGAGAAACATTGTAAAAGTAGCAGGTGTGACGACAGGAGCTTTTTATGGATATTACAAAAGCAAGGAGGAATTATTCGATGCTCTGGTTGGCGAGCAGGCAGAGTTTGTTCTTAAACTATTTGATACAACCCTTGGTAATTTTAGAAAGTTGTCAGGTGAAGAACAAACACGGAAGATGACGGACATTTCCGGTGATGCTATGCTTCAGATGCTTGACTATATTTATGATTATTATGATGCCTTCAAATTGCTTATTCTGTGTGCAGAGGGAACGAAATATGTTGATTTTATTCATCAATTGGTATTGAAAGAAACCGAATCGACCTTTGCTTACATAGAGACATTAAAACAGATGGGGATTACACTAAAACCAATAAGCAAAAATCTAATCCACATGGTTTCCAGTGGGCTTTTTACCGGTGTATTTGAAACAGTGGCTCATGATATGCCCAAAGAAGAGGCGGTAGAGTATATGTTGCAACTGGAGAGATTCTGTACAGCGGGCTGGGAGGAACTTTTTGGTGTGAAGTTCGGAAATAAATAATACACTATGCTAACAAGAGAAATTCAATATGAATTTCTCTAAAAAATAAACCATAAGTTAGGAATAACTAACCAAAGGAGGACTTATAAAATGAAACAAAACGAAAGAAGCTCGATAAGCTGGCTTGCCGAATTTGCAGGGGAGAAAAAAAGCCTGTATATTGCAAGTGTGATATCTGCAATTGTCGGCGTTGCATGCAGCATCGTGCCTTATGTCATCATGGGAAATATGGTGGCAGAACTGATTGGTGGGAACCGCAACTGGCAGTTTTATTTATCGGATGGCATCATTATGACAGTATTTTGGGTGGGAAGAGTAGTATTTCACGGTATCTCTACTTCCTGTTCCCATAAAGCGACTTTCCATGTACTGGCAACAATTCGAAAGCGGCTGTGCGATAAATTGTCTAAGGTTCCTCTCGGACGGGTCAAGGATACTTCATCTGGAACGCTGAAAAATATCATGGTAGAACGGGTGGATAGCATAGAAACTTCATTAGCCCATGTACTACCGGAATTTACTGCGAATCTGTTAGCTCCATTGGCAGTATTTATTTATCTGCTGATCATTGACTGGAGAATGGCACTTGTTTCACTAATTACTCTGGTGATAGGTCTGCTTGCTTACATAGGAATGATGATTGGTTTTGAGGAAAGTTATCAGAACACGGTGGATAAGACAAAGGTTTTGAATGATACAGCGGTAGAATATATTAACGGAATCGAGGTTATCAAGGCTTTTGGAAAGACACAGCGCTCTTATGAAAAGTTTGAGGTAGCTGCAAGAGAAGGTGCAGATTGCTATGTGGAGTGGATGCGCCGATGCAACGTGTTTTTCTCTATAGCCATGGTGCTCATGCCATGTACGACGCTTGCGGTATTGCCGATTGGTGGTATTTTTTTGATGAATGGAAACCTTGTTTTTTCTGATTTTGTTATGTGTCTGATTCTGTCGCTTGGACTTGTGTCTCCGTTAATTGTGGTGATGTCCCATACGGATAATCTGGCAAAAGTAGGGACAATTGTAGGTGAAGTGACGGGAATTTTGTCATGGGAAGAATTGAATCGTCCGGTAGTGGATAAGGAAAAAGTGAAGGATTACTCAATTACTTTGTCGGGTGTAACCTTCGGATATCATGAAAAAGAGGTTCTTCATGGAATTGATATGGACATCAAAGAAGGAACCGTAACTGCATTGGTAGGTCCTTCCGGCAGCGGAAAATCTACGATTGCGAAATTGATTGCATCCATGTGGGATGCACACAGCGGCAGTATCAAAATAGGTGGTGTGGACATCCGGGATTTATCACTGGAGGAATACAACAGGAGGGTAGCCTATGTTTCTCAGGATAATTACCTGTTTGACGATACCATTCGGGAAAATATTCGTATGGGAAACAGAAATGCAACGGATGCAGAAGTGGAAGAGGCAGCAAAGAAATGTGGATGCCATGAGTTTATCATGAGCCTCCAAAATGGCTATGATACAATTGCAGGAAACGCCGGAGGGCACTTGTCCGGTGGAGAAAGACAACGGATTTCCATTGCGAGGGCAATGTTAAAAAACGCACCGATTGTGATTTTGGATGAGGCAACAGCATATACCGACCCGGAAAATGAAGCAATCATTCAGTCCTCTGTGGCAAGACTGGTACAGGGAAAGACTTTAATTGTCATTGCTCACAGACTCTCTACTATCGCCGATGCAGATCAGATCTTTGTCATCAAGGATGGTCGAGTGGCAGAATCCGGTACACATGAGAGACTTCTTAAGCAAGGAAAAATTTATCCAAAGATGTGGCAGTCCCATATTAGTGTAAAAAAAGATGAAACAAGGGAAAACGGGAAAGAAGGTGTGGTATATGCTTAAGGTATTCAGAAAGTTCTTTGATTTTTGCGGGAAGAAAAACAGAAAAAAATTTTACAAGTCACTAATATTGGGCGTGCTTTTCGGACTTATGGAAGCTATGAAAATTCCGGCAATCATGCTTTTGATTGATGGTGCAATCAAACAGGAAATGACACCGGGATTAATTTGGAAATGCTTCGGAATCCTATTGGCAAGCGTGATTGCCGGTTCTGTGGTAAAATACTATATTACAATATTGCAGTGTGAAGCAGGTTATTATACGGCGTCAAACAAGAGAATTCAGATTGCAGAGCATATGCGTTATCTGCCTATGGGGTATTTTAACAAAAACAGTCTTGGACAGATTACGAGCGTCGTTACGAATACGATGGAGCAGTTGGCTGATGTGTCTACCGGAGTAGTAATGATGACACTTCAGGGCATTTTTGCAACGGCTGTCATTACGCTGTTTATTTTGTGCTATGATTGGCGGATTGGTCTTGTGACCGTAGGCGGCATTCTCTTGTTTTTTGCAGTGAACAGTATTCTTCAAAAGAGAAGTCAGAAACTTGCTCCAACTAAAACAGAATCAGATACGGATGTGGTAGCGAAGGTGCTGGAATATGTACAGGGAATTTCAGAGGTAAGAAGCTATAATCTTTCCGGAAGAACTACAAAAAAACTGAATGCGTCTATTGAAAAAAATCGTCGCATCAACACGGAAATGGAGTTGAAATTTGTCCCGCTGATGCAGATTCAGAGCGGAATCATCAAACTGACGGGGGTTGTAATGACGTTGCTTTCTATATATTTGTACTTACAGGGGAGTATGATGCTTTTAAACTGTATCGGAATGATTATCTGCTCCTTTCTGGTACTTGACAGTCTTGGTACAGCGGGTAATTATTCTGCACTTTTACGTGTGGTGGATACCGGGATTGACAAAGTACAGGCAGTTCTTGACCTGCCGGAGATGGATATTGAAGGAAAAGAAATTACACCAAGGAACTATGATGTGGATATTGCTCACGTGGATTTTTACTACGACAAAAATTCTTCCACCCAGAAGTCCAAGATTATCGATGATGTATCCGTACATATACCGGAGAAGACAACAACAGCGATTGTAGGACCAAGTGGCGGCGGAAAGACGACACTTTGCCATCTGATTGCAAGATTCTGGGATGTGGCTGACGGAAACATTACCCTTGGTGGTGAAGATGTACGTAACTATAGTATGGACAGTCTGATGAAGAATTTCAGTTTTGTGTTCCAGAATGTATACCTGTTCAGGGATACCATCGCCAACAATATTCGTTTCGGACAGGAGGATGCACCGATGGAAAAAGTCATAGAAGCGGCGAAAAAGGCATGCTGTCATGATTTTATTATGGCACTCCCGGATGGATATGAAACAGTCATCGGTGAGGGCGGGGCAAGTCTTTCCGGTGGTGAAAAGCAGAGAATCAGTATTGCAAGAGCGATTATGAAGGATGCTCCTGTGATTATCCTGGATGAAGCTACTGCCAATGTAGATCCGGAGAATGAAAAGGAACTTATGGAAGCCATTGATGCGCTGACGAAAGAAAAGACAATCTTTATGATTGCGCACAGGCTGAAGACGGTAAGAAGTGCAGACAGAATTCTGGTACTGGATCATGGAAAAATTGTGCAGCAGGGCAGACATGAGGAACTAATCAAACAGGAAGGAATCTATAAGCGGTTTGTGGAGTCAAGAGAAACGGCTGCAAGCTGGAAATTGTAAAAGAGAATAGGTAAGGGCAAAGAAATTAGAAACTCCGATTGGTAGAATTGAAGTAAACGGACACATAGATTTTAGGCTTGTTGTTGAGATATATTATCAACAACAAGCAACACATATCATTTATAAAGTGATATAATTTGTTAGATTAAACTAACTTACAAAGAGGGAGATGGAAAATCTATGTCAGAGAACGAAAGAAAATTTTTGGAGATTGTAGATTTAAAAAAAGGATTTGGCAGTGGCGAAAACCGTCAGGAAGTTCTTCGCGGAATGAATTTTTCCGTTGCTAAGGGAGAATTCTGTGTGCTTCTTGGGCCTTCCGGTTCCGGAAAGTCCACGCTGCTTAATATTATCGGAGGTATAGACGGCGCTGATTCAGGGTACATATCCATAAACGGGGATAAACTGGAGGAACTGGGAGAAAAAAGACTGACCCAGTATCGCAGAAAGCATCTGGGTTATGTTTTTCAGATGTATAATCTGATTGGAAATCTGAATGTGAAGGAAAATATTGAGGTAGGGGCTTATCTGTCTGATAATCCGCTTGATATTGACGAGCTCTTAAATACACTTGGTCTTTATGACCACAGATATAAGCTTCCCAACCAGCTTTCCGGAGGACAACAGCAGCGTGTTTCCATTGGACGTGCTATCGTAAAAAATCCGGATATTTTACTTTGCGATGAGCCTACCGGTGCATTGGACTATAATACATCAAAGGAAATATTGAAATTGATTGAGGACGTCAATGTAAAATATGGCAACACCATCATTATGGTCACACATAATGAGGCGATTAAGAATATGGCAGATCATGTGATTAAGCTTCGTGATGGAGGTGTTCGTCGAAACGAAATCAATGCAAATAAAATTTCAGCAGCTGAACTGGAATGGTAAGGGGCGTGACAGAAATGAAAAACAAAAAAGTGAAGAACCCGCTCATAAAACGAATCCCAAGAGAACTTTCGGGAGACTGGAAAAAGTATCTTGTAGTAAGCCTATTTCTGATACTTACAATCGGCTTTGTGTCCGGCATGTATGTTGCCAATGGAAGTATGATGAAAGCGGCCGGTGAGGGTGTATCCAAATATAAACTGGAAGACGGGCATTTTGAATTAAACAGCAAAGCGAATGAAGACTTACTGGCAGCAATTCAGTCCGGAGAAAAAGCGGATGTTAAAGAATACTATCTGAATAAAGCCAAAGAGGAACTGGATGAAAAATTTGAGGGAGAATTTGAACAGAAGTTTACAGAAGAATTTGACAGTGAATTTAAGAAAGAATTTACTGAAAAATTCGATTCTGAGTTTACCGCACAGTTTGATGCAGCATTTGAAACGCAGGTAAAACAGACTTTGCTGGTACAGGGATTGGATAATGTAACGGCTGATACTATGCTACCTTCAGTGATTGCTCAGGCAAAACAGAGCGGGGATTATCAGTCCGCCTTTGATAATGCTTATGAGGAGGCCTATCAGGAAGCTTATGATGCTGCCTATGATGCTGCCTATGAGAAAGCCTATGACGAGGCATACGAGAAGGCATATGACGAAGCATGGAAAGAAATTCAGAAGGAAATTGATGCGGAATATGCAGATGCGGAAGACAAGTATGAATTAAATGATCCTGAATTTGAAGCTGTCCCTGTAAAGGTATATGAGAACTTCTACAGAAACGAGGAAGAGGATAAGGATAATGACGGTACAGTGGATGGAACTGTCCGGATTTATGCAAAGACAGACGAGATCAATCTGGCATGTATCATGGAAGGAAGACTTCCTGAAACAGAAAATGAAATTGCTGTTGACCGTATGCATGCAGATAATGTTGGTATAGTGGTAGGGGATACGATTACTGTCAGCGGTGAGTCCTATAACGTTGTCGGTCTGATTGCTTATGTAAATTATGCTACCCTTCACGAAAAAAACACGGATCTAATTTTTGATGCTTTAAAGTTTGATGTTGCAATGGTGACAGAAGATGGTTTTGAACGCTTAAACAAGACCGTTCATTATGCATATGCATGGCAGTATGTAAATCAGCCGGCAGATGAAAAGGAAGAAAAAAGTCTTTCGGATGATTTTCTCAAAGTGTTGCTCACACAGACGGTAGTGAATGATAAAGAAATAGAAGATTACATACCCGGATATGCAAATTCGGCAATCAATTTTGCGACAGATGATATGGGTTCTGATGAAGCAATGGGTGGTGTACTTTTAGATATCCTGATTGTGATTATTGCATTTATCTTTGCAGTTACAATCAGTAATACAATCACAAAGGAAGCGTCAGTAATCGGAACGCTTCGTGCTTCCGGATATACAAAAGGAGAATTGGTCAGACATTATCTTTCCATGCCGGTAATTGTGACACTGCTTGCGGCAGGTATTGGAAACGTACTGGGATATACGGTGTTTAAGAATGTAGTAGTGTCCATGTACTATAACAGCTACAGTCTTCCCACCTATGAAACCGTATGGAATGCCAATGCATTTTTTAAGACAACGGTGATTCCGGTAATATTGATGTTTGTAGTAAATCTTTTTGTTATTATTAAAATGATGCAGCATAAGCCTTTACAGTTTTTACGGCACGATTTAAAGAAAACAAAGCGTAAGAAAGCCATGCGCCTTCCCAGATGGAAATTCTTAAGCAGATTCCGTCTGCGGATTATATTCCAAAACGTTCCTAATTATGTGATTCTTTTTGCCGGTATTTTCTTTATTATGGTAATGCTTGCTATGGCAGTAGGTATGCCGTCAACACTGAAATACTATAAAGAGAATGCTACGGATATGATGTTTGCGAAATATCAGTACATACTGAAATCATACGAGGATGAAGAAGGAAATGTAATCGATACCCAAAATAAGGATGCTGAAAAATTCTGCATGTATTCTCTGCAAAAAAAGAGTGACACCATGGACGAAGAGGTAGCGGTATATGGAATTTCACATGACAGCAGATATGTAACGATTACTGATTTGAATACTATGAAAGAAAATGAAGTATATATATCGGCACCTTTTCAGGATAAGTATGGTTTGGAAATAGGGGATGCCATTTCTCTGGATGAAAAGTATGAGAATAAACAATATCAGTTTGAAGTCGCAGGAATTTATGATAAATGCCAAAGTATTGCAGTTTTCATGCCGATTGAAAATTATCGGTCTACATTTGAACTGGAAGAAACGGAATTCACCGCCTATATGAGCGATTCGGAAATTACAGATATTGAAGAAGATAACATTGCAACTGTTATTAGCGAACGGGATATTACCAAGATGTGCGACCAACTGGATCACTCCATGGGTTCTTATATGCAATATTTTCAGTTTCTATGTATCCTGTTGTCGATAGTACTGATTTACCTTCTGACCAAGATTATTATAGAGAAGAACGAAAATGCTATATCCATGACGAAAATTTTAGGCTATGAGAACCGGGAAATTGCAAGTCTGTATCTGCTATCCACAACTATCATTCTGATAATCTCGGATGTTATAAGTGTTGCTTTAGGAGCACTGGTTATGGGGCAGGCGTGGAAAATGATTATGTTTAGCTACAGCGGCTGGTTTTCATTTATGATTGAACCGGCGGGATATGTAAAAATGTTTGCATTCGTTCTGATTGGATATCTGATTGTTATGGTTCTGGATTTCGGAAGAATCCGGAAGATTCCTATGAATGAAGCACTGAAGAATGTGGAGTAGCCAGGGTATTCACAAGTAATGTAAAAATCCGTTCCAGTCATGATTTGGAACGGATTTTTCTTTTAATTGCCTCAAACGTTTCTTCGCTTAAATCATGTTCAATTTTACAGGCATCCTCTAAAGCGACCTCTCTGCTTACACCAATACTGATTAACCAGTCGGAGAGCAGTGTATGACGTTCCAGAACACTTTCAGCGCGTTTCCTGCCATTTTCCGTCAGAGTGATATAGCCATCGGAAGCCATGATTATATAGTCCTTTTCGCGCAGATTTTTCATGGCAACGCTCACACTTGGTTTTGAAAAGTTCATTTCATTCGCAATATCTATAGAACGAACTTGTCCGATTTTGTTTTGTAGATAAAGAATTGTCTCCAGATAATCTTCAAGTGATTCATCTGAACGGTGTTTTATATAACTCATATTTATAATTTCTCCTTTTTCTTTTAGAGCATGGCATTCTATTAGCCAATAATAATTCGAGAATTTTATTGTTGGAGAGTAATCTAACTATTCGCAAAAGACAAGTTTAACGAATAGTTGCTCTTATTTTACAGACTTTTACCATATATTTCCTCAGAATCTAATAATATGGTAAAGGGTCCATCATTTAACAGGGAAACTTTCATGTCTGCGCCGAATTCGCCCCGAGCAGTTTTGTTGGGAAGTTCTTGTTGGCATCGGGTTATGATGTATTCGTATAATTCCTTCGCATTTTCAGGTGCGCCTGCTTTAATAAAGGATGGACGATTGCCTTTTTTGCAATCGGCATACAGAGTAAATTGTGAAATCAATAACAATTCACCGTTTACCTGTCGGATATCTAAATTTGTTTTGCCTTTTTCATCCTCAAAAAGTCTTAAATTTATCAACTTTTGAAGCATCTTGTCAGCAATTTCCGTAGTGTCTGAATCGCTGATTCCAATAAGGACCAGATATCCTTTCTTTATGGAGCCAATGGTAAGACCGTCCACATCTACCTTTGCATGTTGTACTCTTTGGATGAAAAAACGCATAATGACTACTCTTCTCCTTTGTCTTCTTCTGCTTCATGAGCCTCTTCCGTGTCACCAAGATTATTGGATGAATGAAGCTTTGAATGATTCTTATTATGGATTTCAGAAGGCTTCAGTTCTCGGAAGGTATTTCCGGAGGTAATCAGTTCTAAACGCATATATCGCTCGGTACTGATTGGAAGACCTCGTTTTTTGAGCAGAGAATTGGTAAGTTTTCTTACAAAAGCATACAATACTGCAAAAACAGGTACACCAATAATCATACCAAATACACCGAATAATCCACCAAAAATAGTAATAGAAAAAATTACCCAGAAACTGGAAAGTCCGGTGGAACCTCCTAAAATTTTGGGTCCCAGGAAATTGCCGTCAAATTGCTGCAAAATCAATATAAAAATAATAAAATAAATACATTTTAAAGGATTAATCAATAAAATCAAAAGTGCACTTGGGATGGCACCTAAATAGGGACCAAAAAAAGGAATTACATTTGTTACGCCTACAATAACACTTATTAATACAGCGTAAGGCATGTCCATTAAGGACGTACAGACAAAGCAGATTACTCCGATAATCAGAGAATCCAATATTTTTCCACTGATAAATCCACTGAAGGTTTTATGTGTAAAGCGAAAATCATTTATAATGGAGTTAGCTGTTTTTCTGTCAAAAAAGGCATATGCCATCTTCTTTGCTTGTCCGCAGAATTTCTCCTTACTTCCCAATATATAGATTGAAATAATAAAACCGATAATTAAATTCCAGATAGATTTAAAAAAGCCGATAACACTTAAAGAAAGCGATTTAATTAGGGCGTTCATCTGAGGAATTACATTCGTATTCAGCCAATCACTGATATGCATGGAATACTTGTCTAAAAGACCGGTCGCAAGTTCATCAATATCCGGATTATTGGCAAGTAATTTTGTAATAAACGCCTCCAAGTTATTTACATAAATTGGGAATTGAAAAATAATACTTTGTATACTTTTTAAGAGCTGTGGAATTACCATTGCAAAAAATGCATATATAAGTACAAACACAATAACCAGTGTCAGCAGTATGGAAAGCATCCGCATTCTTCTTTTATTTTTCGCATGTAAATCTATATTACATTTTCTAAAGAGTGGAATCAGTGCTTTCTTTTCAATGTCATTTACAAGCGGAGTAAGCAGGTAGGCAAGAGCCATTCCGTCCACAATAGGCATGGAAATACGAAATGCCGAATGAATTCCGTTTGAAATACTGGCACTGTGAAAAACAAAATAATATAGACAAATACTGGCAGCAATCACAAGAAAAGCAGTCAGTCCCCAAGAAAAATTTCTTTTATCAATGTTAATTTTCATAGCAGTTTTGCAATAACCGACAGATTATTGCTATCTCCTTCCCAAACATCCTAGTACTCTTTTATTAGTATAACATTATTCCGTGATTTTGTACATTTCCGTAGTTGCTTTATTTTATATTCAAGGATAAAATGTAAAGGAATCATATTATAGATAAGCAAAATGGAATAATGTTGAAAAAAGTACTTCGCTTAATGAAAGGATTTTAGACTGAAATGAAATTGCAACAGGTTATGAGTTATGTAAGGCGTGCCGTAGACGATTATCATATGATTGAGGAGGGTGACAGGATTGCTATAGGAATTTCGGGTGGAAAAGACAGTCTTACTCTTCTTTATGCACTAAATGGTTTAAGACGTTTTTATCCGAAAAAATTTGAAATTCATGCTGTTACAGTAGATTTGGGTTTTAAAAATCTTGATTTATCAAAAATAGAACAATTATGTAAGGAATTGGATGTAGAATATACAATCGTAAAAACAGACATTGCAGATATAATCTTTGAACAGCGCAAGGAAACAAATCCTTGTTCCCTATGTGCCAAGATGCGAAAAGGCGCTTTGAATGATGCGATTAAGGCAGCCGGCTGCAATAAAGTAGCCTACGCTCACCATAAAGATGATGTGGTGGAAACAATGCTGCTTTCTTTGATATTTGAAGGTCGTTTTCATACGTTCTCCCCTGTTACGTTTTTGGACAGAACAGAACTTACCGTCATTCGTCCACTTATGTATATGGACGAAGCAGATGTTATTGGATTTGTGAATAAAAATAATGTTCCTGTTGTAAAAAGTCCCTGCCCTGCAGATGGTTATACGAAACGGGAATATGTACATAATCTGTTGAAACAGTTGAACAAGGAAAATCCAGGGGTAAAAATGCGGATGTTTACAGCAATTCAAACCGGAAATTTAAAAGGATGGTCAGACGAAATTGGAAACTCAAAATTATCATGATGAACAGGATAGAAAGAATATTTTAAAAATGAGGGAAATCGTTAAAGAACTTCCTGGTTTTTGTAAGATGTTTTTCCGAGGTATTGAAGAAACCACATCCAGTCGTACCCGACTTGCTTATGCCTACGATCTGCGAATTTTCTTTGAATTCCTGCACGAAAACAACAGTGTGTGTTCCAAAATGGAGATAACGGATTTCCCATTATCTATTCTGGATCGAATTTCCCGGGAAGACATTGAAGAATACGTGGAATATGTAAGTCTTTACGAGAAGGAAGGCAGGGAAATCAGCAACAAAGAGCGTGGGAAATCAAGGAAACTGGCTTCTTTGCGTAGTTTTTATAATTATTATTATACCAATGAATTAATCGAAAAAAATCCCGCTGTATTAGTTCCTCTTCCCAAACAGCATGAAAAAGAAATCATACGTTTAGAGCCAAATGAAGTTGCAACTCTTCTGGATATGGTAGAAGACGGAGAAAAATTAACAAAGGCACAGGCGAAATATCATGAAAAGACAAAACTGCGGGACGTTGCTCTTCTTACTCTTCTGCTTGGCACCGGTATTCGTGTTTCTGAATGTGTCGGACTGGATATTACTGACATAAATTTTGAAACAAACGGTATGAAAATCCGTCGAAAAGGTGGCTATGAAACAGTGCTCTATTTTGGTACCGAGGTTGAGGAAGCGCTAAAGCATTATTTAGAACAGCGAAAACATGTTGTTCCTCAGTCAGGACATGAAAGTGCACTTTTTCTTTCTATGCAGAACCGTCGTATTTCTGTGCGTGCAGTGGAAAATTTAGTGAAAAAATATACTTCTAATGTAACAACTTTAAAGAAAATAACACCCCATAAATTGAGAAGTACCTATGGTACAACACTCTATCAGGAAACCGGAGATATTTATCTGGTTGCAGATGTTCTGGGGCATAAAGATGTCAATACAACACGAAAGCATTATGCTGCAATTGAAGATGAACGAAGGCGTAAAGCAGCAAAGGCTGTGAAGTTACGGGAAAAAGAATAAAACAATATTAATGGAAAATGTTATGTTTTCATAACACTGTAATAGGATGATTGTAAGCTAATCATCCTATTTTCTATAATCTGCAGAATAATAAGGTATTACAAGGTGTTGTCCTGCATAGATGGTTTCGCTGCTTAATCCGTTCATGTTCATTACTTCTTCTATATATTCAACAGCAGAATCATAATGGTTTCCCATATGTTCCGCGGCAATGGTCCAAAGACTGTCACCTGAAGAAACAGTGATGCTTGTATAATATTTAATCTCAACGGCTTCAGAAGAATCTTGAGCCTTTGTGTTTATAGTAGAAATACTAAAGGCAAATACCAATGCAAAACATAGGGAAAAAAAGGAAATCAAAAGGTGTCTTCGTAATTCTCTCTGTCTTCTGCGCTTATTATTTCTGATTCTTCTTTCACTCATAATACATACCTCCAAAACGAACAAATGTTGTGAACAAACGTTCCATATATTCGTATATTATCGAACATTTATTCTTTTGTCAATAGATTTTAAACAAAAAATCGAACAAATTTTTGGAATATACGTTTGCTTTTTGAATGAAGATGTGTTATGCTTACAATATAAATAAAAGGAGGATTGTTTATGGGAGTTGGTAAAATTACTGCTAAACAACAGGAAATACTTAATTATATTAAAGAAGAAATTTTGAAAAGAGGTTATCCGCCTGCTGTCCGCGAGATTTGCGAAGCGGTACATTTAAAATCCACCTCTTCTGTTCACTCACATCTTGAGACTTTGGAAAAGAACGGCTATATCAGAAGGGATCCTACAAAACCGAGAGCTATTGAAATCTGTGACGACAGTTTTCAGATGGTTCGCACGGAAATGGTCAGTATTCCCATTATCGGAACGGTAGCTGCAGGAACTCCGATTCTTGCGGAAGAAAATATTGAAAGTTACTTTCCGATTCCCGCCGAATATGTACCAAGTGGTGAGTCATTTGCCTTGAATGTAAAAGGGGAATCCATGATTAATGTTGGTATTCAGAATGGAGACCAGGTATTTGTTAATGCTTGTTCTACTGCGAAAAACGGCGAAATTGTGGTTGCTCTTGTAGATGATTCGGCAACTGTCAAAACCTTTTATAAAGAAAACGGACATATCCGTTTACAACCCGAAAATGATACTATGGAACCGATTATTGTAGATGATTGCAAGATATTAGGAAAAGTATTTGGGGTATTTCGTATTATGAAGTAATCATGTATATTCGGAAGCAAGTCAAGCAGGAAATCAATAGCAGAGCAAATGAGAATGCTTGACTTGCTTCCTGATATGACAATAAAGAAAAAGAACTGCATATTTACAGTTCTTCTTTCCACGAAATTTTCTTTCCGTCTCTCCAGATACGTTCTAAATCATAAAACAGACGGTTCTCTTTGTCAAAGATATGAACGATAATGTCCCCAAAATCCATTAAAATCCAATTGGCACTGTCATATCCTTCTATTTGTTTTACAGGCGTACCTGCTCTGCCTAAGGTTTCTTCCACATTATCGCACATTGCCTGTATCTGGCTTCGGTTAGAGCCACTGGCAATTAAAAAGAAATCTGCGAGAACGGAAACCTCACTGATATCAATCACACTGATATCTTCTGCTTTTTTATCTTCTAAAGCAGCAATGGCTGCTTTACATAAATCCTTTGAACTATTCATGGTCTCCTCATTTCCGGTTTGTTTCATTTTCTGCATTTACTTTAGCCTGATAGTATTCAAACGCTTTCCGGGTCATTGGGTCAATTTCTCCACCGCCGGCAGTCAGATAAGTAAGTGTATCTGATAAAATCATAAGAAGCGCCTTATTCAAATCCGTAAATGCAACCTTACGGATTGTAGTAAGGTTCGGTGCCTTTGTGCGGTTTGGCTCAATGTAATCAGCAATATAGATAATCTTCTCCAAAAGACTCATATTCGGTCTTCCGGTAGTATGATTTAAAATAGCATTGATAATATCCGTATCGTTGATTCCGTAAGTATCCATGGCGATAAAACTGCCGGCTTTGGCATGCAGAAGGGAAGGATTTTTTCGTTCCACATCATTCACCGGAATATTGTGCTTTTCGCATATCTGTATTTTTTTTGCATTATCCATACATTTTGCACAATCATGGAGCAGACCTGCAATTTCCGCACTGCGAAGGTCACAATCATAACGCATGGCAAGTGCCGTTGCCGTATAAGTAACTCCAAGGGTGTGCTCAAATCTGCTTTCATCCTGCACTTTTTCCATGGCTTTTCGTATTTTCTTTGTATCTACGCTCTTCATGTTTTCCTTTCCCGGCCGTCCCTAAAGCTGCACCTACGGTTAATTTTCGTCTTCGGACCAGTAAATATGATTCTTTTCAATATATTCTATTACCCGGTAATGTACCATATAACGGATAGATTGATGCTTTCTTACTTTATCGCGAATGTTTGTAGAAGAAATATCCACACAGTTAATCGGAAGCATACGAATATCGGCATCATATTTTTCTGTCAGTTCTTTTATTTTTTCATCTAATTCCGGTCCGTCATTTCCAAGACGTTTTGCAACTAAAATAGTTACCTCTTTAAATATTTTTTCAGGACATTTCCATTTATCCATCTTAAATAAAGAGTCTGCCCCAACAATAAAATAATATTCCACATTGGGATTAGCCGCTTTTAAATCACGGATTGTTTCATAAGAATATGAATTTCCGTCACGCTCCACTTCAATCGTTGATAATGCAAAATGGGAATTATCTTCAATGGCAATACCTGTCATGGTAATTCTTGTTTTAGCATCAAGTACATCTTCTTTCATGTACGGTATTCCGCTCGGGACAAATAAAATTTCATCCAGTCCGAAGGTTTCATATGCATTTTCAGCTACCAACATATGTCCTAAATGAATCGGATTAAAGGTTCCACCCATAATGCCTACTTTTTTTCTACAATCCATATTACTTCGCTCCCTTAGTTTTAAGTTTGATAAATAATTATCATTGTATTTATTTTAATACAATCATAAAAATTTACAAGAGCAATTTCTGAAATATTTTATTTTTGTTATGATTGCCAAAAAATTAACGATGTCTTTGTGCAGTTTTGTTAAATTTTTGCCAATGTTACTTTGGCAGTTCTATTTTTTTATGCTCCTTGCTTTCTTTATACAAAATAATCTTTTTACCAATTACCTGTACAACCTGAGAATGTGTTCTTTCTGCAATCATGTCTGCAATTTCTTTCGGATCATCAAAACAGTTTTTTAAAACGGCAATTTTTATCAGTTCCTTTGTATTAAATGCCTCTCCGATTGCTTCCGTAAGCTCCGGTGTCAGACTGGATTTACCGACCTGAAAAATCGGGTCAAGAGTACTTGCCAGACTTTTTAAATATGCACGCTGTTTGCTTGTCATAATCAGTGTCCTTTCTATTTATAGTAGTCAAAAGAAAGTCCGTACATTCTTACTGTATCGCCTTCTTCTATGCCCAATGCTTCCAGTTGTTCCAAAATACCATTGTCTTTTAAGAAATTCTGGAAAAAGACAAAGCCCTTTTCGGATTCCAAATTTGTATATCCGAGCATTTTTTCGATACGTGGACCTTCAACAACATATTCATCCGCTTCCTCATCATAAACAACCGTAAAAGGTTCATTTCCGTCTGCAAGAATAAGCTCTGGAAAATATTCCTGTTCAAATACAATCGGTGCTTCTTCCAAGGTATCCAGAAGAGAACTTACATAATAAAGAAGCTCTTTTACGCCTTTGCCGCTTACAGCAGAAATCGGAAAAACCTTTATGCCTTTCGGTTCAAATTCTTTTCGGATTTTTTCTACCGGGTCTTCTTCGTCTCCTTCATAAATCATATCAATCTTGTTAGCAGCAATAACCTGAGGACGTTTGGCAATATCAGAATTGTAAATTTCCAGTTCCTTATTTATAGCGTAAATGTCTTCAACCGGGTCACGCCCTTCTGTGGAAGCAGCATCTACGATATGAATCATTACTTTGGTTCGCTCAATATGACGTAAAAACTCATGTCCCAATCCGATTCCTTCGGATGCGCCCTCTATAAGTCCGGGAATATCTGCAATAACGAAGCCTTTTGCATCATCAAGATCCACCACACCAAGATTAGGATTTAGCGTAGTGAAATGATAATTGGCAATTTTCGGGCGGGCATTCGTTACACGCGATAAAAAGGTCGATTTTCCAACATTCGGAAATCCCACCAATCCTACATCTGCAATGACTTTTAATTCCAACAACAGTTCTAATTCCTTAGAGGGTTGTCCGGGCTGTGCATATTTGGGTGCCTGCATGGTACTGGTAGCATAATGCTGATTACCGTTACCACCTCTTCCTCCTGTTAAAAGAACAACCCGTTTATTGTCTCCGGACATATCGGTGATGACTTTTCCGCTTTCTGCTTCTTTAATAACCGTTCCCGCCGGTACTTTAATAATAATATCTTGTCCGTTTTTCCCTCGGCAGTTTTTCTTACCGCCCTCTTCTCCGTTTTCTGCTGCATATTTACGTATATGTCTGAAATCCGTTAAAGTATTCAAACCTTCGTCCACTTCAAAAATAACACTTCCGCCGTGTCCGCCGTCTCCACCATCCGGGCCGCCGTTCGGGACATATTTTTCTCTTCGGAAGGAAACGTGACCGTCTCCGCCTTTTCCGCTTTTGACATAAATTTTTGCTCTGTCTGCAAACATGGGTTACTCCTTCCTGTTTAAAAAAGGCTCCAAACAAAAATGTTTGAAGCCTAAGTAAACGCATTAATCCTCTACAGGATAAACAGAAGCCTGTTTCTTATCTCTTCCTTTTCTTTCAAATCTGAGAACGCCGTCAACTAATGCAAATAATGTATCATCACCACCGATACCAACATTGATACCAGGATGGATCTTAGTTCCGCGCTGTCTGTAAAGAATATTTCCTGCTTTTACGAACTGACCGTCAGCTCTTTTTGCTCCTAATCTTTTGGATTCGGAATCTCTACCGTTCTTGGTAGAACCAACACCCTTTTTATGAGCAAAAAATTGAAGGTTCATTTTTAACATGGCTTTACACCTCCTCGAATGTGAGTTTAAAATACTTCGTGCCATATTCTTTTTCGATATGGCTTAAGCCGAGAACAAGCGAATCCATAAGAAGTTCGCCTTCCTTAGAAAGAGGCTCGTCAAATACAAAGTGCATAAAACCGGTTTCTTCGTTCGTTGTCACCGACACTTTATCCTTTGAAAGCATTTCAAGGGAATTATTCGTATTGATTACCAACACGGAAACTGCACAGCAAACCAAATCAAAATCCGGCTGTTTCTTATGAAACAGAGATTTTTTAGGATATCCGGCGTGTCCCATACAGGTAAAACTCTTATATTCGTTCTGCTTCGACTTTCTAATTATTACAGTAGTCATACATCATTAACCACGATTAAGCATTAATCTTGTCGATTTTCACCTGAGTGTATGCTTGTCTATGACCATTTTTCTTATGGTAGCCAGTTTTTCTCTTGTATTTGTATACGATAACTTTTCTGGCTCTGCCCTGCTCCATAACAGTTGCTGTTACAGAAGCGTTTGCAACCTCTGCTCCGACTTTAAGAGCGTTGTCACTGACAGCGATAACCTGATCAAATGTCACAGTGTTTCCCGGTTCTACATCAAGCTTTTCTACTTTGATGACATCTCCTTCAGAAACTTTGTACTGTTTTCCACCTGTTGCAATAATTGCGTACATATAGGCACCTCCTATTCACGGATTACTTCCGTTTACTCGCTAGCTATGGTGGCGGCTGTGCGCACTTTTACCTCGCTACGCGGCATACTCATGAATAATAGCATAGAAATACATTAAAGTCAATAAAAAAATGAATTTCATTGCAGTTTTTTATGAATTTCATTGCAGTTTTCATTGTGTTTTATTGATTTGTAAAGAAAAATGCTGCGAGCTGAGCCTTGTCGCTAAATGCTTCTCTCTGCAAAAGATTAGTTACTTCCTCCTTCGTATAGAAAGCGGCCGTCAGTTCTTCATTGGGTGAAGTATGATATTCAATTTGTCCGGAAACCTCTATAAAGGCGATTTGTGTCCGAATATCTGAAATAGAAACGGCGGCAAAGGAAGGAGGAAGAATTTTGATAATTCTTTTTAATTGCAATCCGGTCTCTTCAAAAAGTTCCCTTGCGATGCATTCTTCCATTGTTTCGTTCTTTTCCAGCATTCCGGCACACAGATTGTAAACATAACGATTTACGCCCATGCGGAACTCTTTTAGTAAAAGCAGCTTTTCTCCCTGAAAGGCTACAATGGATACTCCGTTTAAGTTTTTTCCGATATCTTCCGGTGAAGTAATTTCCGAAAAGCTTACCATTTCGTAAGTTTTCTCAATTCCGGCTCTGTTTTCATAGGTCAGTTCATAGTTTTTTAAATAATGCCCACTATGAACCTTTTTCATTCCAAGAAATTTCATATCTGCTCCTGACTGTTATGTTTTATTCGCGTAATTGTTCCCAAAGCGGCTTACTTATTTTCTGTCTTGTGATTTCCACAAGTCCAAGGGGAGTAATGTCCACCACGGTCGTTTTAACGGAATCCTTTTTTAAAAGGCTTTTTAAATAGCTTAACAGTTCTTCTTCCTGCGTCTGATTTTCCATATTAATAAAATCTACCAGTATGATACCGGAAATATTCCGCAGTTTGCACTGTAAAGCTAATTCTTCTGCAGCTTCCATATTCGTTTTAAAATAATGTTCCACGGAAGAATGTTTCCCAACGGATTTTCCTGTATTGACATCAATCACCGTCAATGCCTCCGTAGGCTCTATCACAAGATAACCGCCGGATTTTAGCCATACCTTTTTCCCTAAAGCTTCGGAAATTCTGGTTTCTACTGCATAGAGCTTCTGTAAGGGAATATGCGTATCCTGATAAAACCGAATCTTAGAAGCCGGGAAACGTTTGCAGGTAAGCAGGTTTTGATAAAGCACTTCATCATCTGTCACAATTTCTTCATATTCAGTCTGATAAATGGAAGAAACAGCAGCAAGATATGGAGCTTCTTCTTCCAAAATCAGGCTGTAGCAGGTTCTGTGAATTGCTGTGTCCAGAAACTCTTCTGCCTTCCGGTTTAAATCTTTCAGTTCCGCTGCAAGAGGTTCATAATTTCCATGAAGTTCTCTACAGTTGGTGCGAAATACATAACCTAACTCCTTCGCCAAAATAGGAGAATCTTTTAAGGGGCGCTCCGATAGTTGTTTAAGAAACTTTTGAAGTTCTTCTTTTTCTGCCGGTTTCAGCTTATTTGAAAAGCCAATGCTTCGTTTTCCGGTTGTTACTACGCAGTAGGTGCCGGTAAAGGAAATGTTGGCGCTTACCGAAGGTTGTTTGGTCTTAGAAGCTTCCTTTACAACCTGTACCACAATTTCATCTCCCGGAAGAATCCGATTATCAAAGGAACGGTTAACAAGCAGTGTATGTCGACATTCCTTAAGAGGCAGAAAACAAATCTGACCGGGTTTAATTTCTACGAAAGCGGCATCAATATTTTTTACCACATTCGTTACTTTTCCAAGATAAATATTTCCCAGTATACTGCCTTCATCCGAAAAAACCTGTGCAAACACAAGCCGATTCTTTTGAATTAACAACAGTAAAATTTTATTTTTATAAGGCGTAAGTAAAAGCTTGCCGCCATCCTTCGTCACACTCATGATAATCAGCCTCAAAATATGTTAAAATTCCGTTCCGATATCTCCCAGTGGAAGAAAAACAGGCTCTTCTGTCGTTCCGGTATTGGTATAAGTATCTTCTCTTGTAATCTGAAGGGCAAATTCAGGAAGCACACCCCCCTGTTCATGATATAGAGCTTCTAAAACCAAAGAGGGCTTAATATTTCCGGCACTGCTGGCATCCACAAAAAGCCGTATCTGTTTGTCTGTTGCTGACATTTCGTAAATGAAGGGCTTCAAATCCAACTCCGTTTCACTTTTTTTCGTCTGTTTGGTTACCGGAATCGTCTCCTTTTCCATAAAAGTCTGTACAGCTGATTTCAAGTCAAAGGAAGGTTCTTTTCCCTCTGAAAAAGTAATGGTGTATTTTGCGGCAGCTACACTTGCCATGGCATTGCCGGCGTTTTCCGGAAGCATACGAACATTTTCAATGCGAATCCCATCTACCATCACTGCATTCAGACGTTCTTTCATATCGGCAGAACTTGTCACAGAGTTTGCCTCAATATCAAAATATTCACCATTACTTTGAAGTCCTACCCCTAAAGGAGCGGCAAAGGACATAATCTGATGAGGGCTGAAGCCTGTGGTATAAGCAATATCAATATCTGCCCGGCGCATTGCTTTCTGAAAATAGCGCATGACATCCAAATGTCCGATAAATTTCATGACACCGGACTTGGAAAATTTTATTCTAAGCTTCATAGCTCTCCTTACCCCCTTTCCTCAAGGCATACACCACAGCCGAAACGATTGGCACCGCAGCCCTGGCATGCAACGCGGCAGTTCGGTGAAACGGTTTCCTGTAAAGCCTTTTTCCATTCTCTTTTTAAGAACTCTTTCGTTACGCCGCAGTCTAAGAAGTCCCACGGAAAGATTTCATCAAGACTTCGTTCTCTTGTTGTATAAAAATCAATAGATACACCGCATTCCTCAAAGGCATCCATCCATAAATCATTATGAAAATACTCGCTCCACGAATCAAATAAACAGCCCTTTTCATAAGCTTTTAAAATAACTTTGGCTACTTTTCTGTCGCCCCTTGCAAAGACACCTTCCAATACACTCACATCTGCTTCGTGCCAGTTGTATTTGATGCTTTTTTGATTTAACTGTTCCAAAACTGCTTTTTTGGTGATATGTGCCTTTTCAATAAATTCCTCTTTGGTACACATAGGTGCCCATTGGAACGGTGTAAAAGGTTTGGGAATAAAGAAAGAGGTACTGGTCACAATCTGTACCTTTCCGCTCCTTTTTTCCTTCGGTACGGTTTCATAGAAGACCGCTGCGATTTTATTGGAAAGTTCTGCAATACCGCGGATATCTTCCTCCGTTTCGGTAGGCAGTCCCAGCATGAAATACAATTTCACTCTTGTCCATCCGCCTTCAAAAGCTAACTTTGAACCATTCAAAATCACTTCTTCGGTCAAGCCTTTGTTAATAACATCACGAAGTCTTTGACTGCCGGCCTCGGGAGCAAAGGTTAGGCTGCTTTTTTTTACGTCCTGCACTTTACTCATAACATCCAGAGAAAAAGCATCAATACGTAAGGAAGGCAGGGAAATATTTATCTTTTTTTCCTTGCATTCTTCCAGTAAAAAATTAATCAGTTCTTCTAACTTAGAGTAATCACTGGAGCTTAAGGAACTTAGAGAAATTTCTTCGTGCCCGGTATTCTTTAACATTTCCGATGCATAACGCTTCAGCATATCCACATCCCGTTCCCTGACCGGACGATAAAGCTGTCCGGCCTGACAAAACCTACAGCCCCGAATACAGCCGCGCTGGATTTCCAAAACGACGCGATCCTGCGTCACCTTAATAAAAGGTACCACCGGCTTTTCAGGATAATACGTATCGGATACATCCGTAACCATTTCTTTTAAAACGGAAGCGGGTACGCCCTCTTTCGTCGGCATAAATGCAGCAATTGTGCCATCCTCGTGATAGCTTGTCTCATAAAATCGTGGAACATACATTCCCGGAATCTGTGCCGCTGCATACAAAAATTCCTCCCGGCTTTTTCCTGCTTTTTTATATTCTTTATAAACATCCAGCAGTCTGCGATACTGTGTCTCCCCTTCTCCGATATAAAACAAATCAAAGAAATCCGCAATCGGTTCCGGATTATAGGAACATGGGCCGCCGCCAATCACGATAGGGACATCTTCCCCTCTATCCTTGGAAAGCAGCGGAATTCCGGACAAATCTAAAATCTGCAAAATATTTGTATAACACATTTCATACTGCAAGGTAATACCGAGAAAATCAAAATCCTTCACAGGCTCCTGAGATTCCAAAGCAAAAAGAGGAATATGTTCTTCTCTCATGATTTTATCTAAATCTACCCAAGGTGAATAAACACGCTCACACCATGTATCTTCAAACTTGTTAAACATATCATAAAGAATCTGAATGCCTAAGTGTGACATTCCGATTTCATACACATCCGGAAAACACATACAAAAACGAATATCAATGTTTTCTTTATCTTTCACCACGCTGTTAACCTCGTTTCCGATATAGCGTGCCGGTTTTTCTATTTTTAATAATATTTCATCGGATAATGCCGGTTTTATCATACTTTCCGCCTTTCTGAAAGAAGGAGTATACGGAAATCCATCTTCTCCTTCTCTAATGGTTATCAGATAAAGTATAAGTGAAATTCTCTATAAAATCAATCGCATTTATTCCCATTTCCTGTTGCAGCACTGTAACAATTTTTTTCGCATTTACACTACCGAATTCCATACCACTGTAATCCAAAAAGAAAAAAGCCAGAAACAACAGGAATGCGAATGCAAGACGAATACGGAAACCGGCCAGAAATGCTCCTCCGGACTCTGTGCCTGTTTCCTTCCATTTCTCCGTTGAAACGTACCCGCCGTTTATCAGCCTTTCCCTTGACTGCATTTTCATACGGTTTTCCTGGTTTTCTGCCCGTATCATCTGCACCAGTTTTAATTTTGTTTCCGTGGAAACCTGCTCCATATGATTCCTCCGTCTGAAATTTACTTGTAAAAGATATGCCGGGATAAAAAGAAAAATTCCCTCCAAAAGAATCTGAACGCCTTTGATTCTTTTGGAGAGAATTTTCAAAATAAACCTACCGGTTTGCCAGTTCCTCCGTAATTTCTTCCCAGGTTACTCCTTTTTCTACCATTAACACCATCATATGATAAAGGAAATCTGAGATTTCATATTTAATCTCATTGGTATTTGGATTCTTGGCGGCAATGACAATTTCCGTCGCCTCTTCTCCTACTTTTTTCAATATTTTATCAATTCCCTTGTCAAACAGATAGTTCGTATAAGAACCTTCCTTCGGATTGATTTTCCGATCTTTAATCACGTTAAAGACGCTTTCAAATACTTTTAACGGATTGGCGGAATCGGTATCTCCCGGTACTACTTCGTTAAAGAAACAACTGTAGCTTCCGGTATGACATGCCGCGCCGACCTGAGAAACCTTGGCAAGCAATGTATCTTTATCACAATCTGCGGTTAACGACTTCATGTACTGGTAATGTCCGCTGGTATCTCCCTTCACCCAAAGCTCGTTACGGCTTCGACTAAAGTACGTCATACGTCCTGTTTTTATCGTATTTTCAAAAGCTTCTTCGTTCATATAAGCAACCATAAGAACCTGGTCGGTTTTGTAATCCTGTACAACAACCGGAAGCATTCCGTCCGAATTTAACTTAAAGTCACTCCATGTTAAGGCCGGCTCCACCATATGAACCTCAATGCCGTTTGACTTGCACATGGATTTCATGGCACTCAGTTCCTTTGCATTATCGTTTATTGCATTGCCGGTAATACCGCTTACAGAACCGTTGCCCAAAATCTCAAACAGTTTATCCAAAGAAACTTCCGGTAAAGCAATAATGGTCGGAACATTGCAGGCAAAATAAGATTCCTTAATAGCCGCTTCATTGACCAGAATCAGCTCGCCAACATAGGTCTCCAGAAGTTCCTTATGTTCATGGATGGCATCCGCACCGCTGTAACATGCGGCAATTTTATCTTTACCGAATTTTAAGGAAACCTCTTCCGTAATGTCAACGTTTTCCTGCTTGCTGTAATTTAACGCCGCCTGTTTACAGCCTGCATAAAGTAATTTCTTAATGTCCTCCATGCGGTGTACATTTCCCGCACCGATAACCGGAATTTCAATCGAAGCGCAAATCGCCTTAATGATATCCAGTGCTGCTTCATGCTCTGCGTCTCCCTTTGACATATCAAAAATAAGCAGTGCATCCGCATTGTTATCACTGTAATATTTTGCCAATTCTACAGGATTCATATTGATGACCGTATTATCCTGAAGGTTTTTTACGGCATGTTCTTTATAAAGATAAATACATGGTATAAATTTTTTCTGCTGCATAGGGTTTCCTTCCTTTTATAGACTTCCTTTTGTACTGAGCACATTGGTAATGCGTTCGTCTTTTGTAACTGCCATGTCCAGTGCCTTGGCAAATGCCTTGAACATCGCTTCGATTTTGTGATGGTCGTTAATTCCCGACAGTACCTTAATATGTAAATTCATGGCAGCACTGTAGGATACGGCATAGAAAAATTCCCGTACAAGCTGGGTATCCAGGGTACCTACTCTTTCCGTTTCAAATTCACAATCAAAGGCAAAGTAAGGACGACCGCATAAGTCAATGGCGCAAAGCACCAGTGTTTCGTCCATGGGAAGTAAAAAGGAACCGTACCGCTTAATTCCTGCCTTATCGCCCAATGCCTGCTTAATTGCCGTGCCGAGGACGATTCCGGTATCCTCTACCGTGTGATGCCCGTCAACTTCCAAATCCCCCTTCACCTTACACTTTAAGTCAAAAAAGCCATGTTTGGAAAAACCTTCCAACATATGATCAAAAAAGCCGATTCCGGTATCAATTTCACTTTTTCCCAAACCGTCAATATTTAAGATAACGGAAATATCCGTTTCTTTTGTTTTTCGTTCTACCGTAGTGCTTCTAGCCATCAACTTCCACTCCTTTTATTCAAATCTTACTTTAATGGAATTTTCATGGGCGGTCAGCCCTTCATTTCTTGCAAACAGTTCAATATCTTTATGAACCTCTTCCAGTGCACTCTTAGAGTAAGAAATGATACTGGTTTTCTTTAAGAAATCATCTACATTAAGAGGCGAGAAGAAACGTGCTGTACCGTTTGTGGGAAGAACATGATTCGGTCCCGCAAAATAATCTCCCAAAGGCTCGGAAGAATATTCTCCAAGGAAAATAGCTCCCGCATTTTTGATTTTAGTCATGGTTTCAAAAGGATTTTTCGTTAATATCTCCAAGTGCTCGGAAGCAATCTCGTTGGCAGTATCAATGGCATCCTCCATATTTTCGGCAACCAGAATATAGCCATAATTTTCCAGTGATTTTTTCATAATATCTACACGGGAAAGCCGGTTCACAAATTCCTCCACCTGTGCGGAAACCGCTTCAGCAAGCGTTCTGCTTGTGGTAATTAAAATAGCGGAGGCAAGCTCGTCATGTTCTGCCTGGGAAAGTAAATCAGCCGCTACAAAACGGGGATTTGCACTTTCGTCTGCCAGTACAAGGATTTCACTGGGGCCTGCAATGGAGTCAATGCTTACATGACCGTATACTGCTTTCTTGGCAAGAGCCACAAAGATATTTCCCGGACCTGTGATTTTATCTACTTTAGGAATACTTTCCGTACCGAAAGCCATTGCCGCAACTGCCTGTGCACCGCCAACTTTGTAAATCACATCCGCACCGGCGATGTCTGCCGCAACTAACGTACCGGGATTGACTTTACCGTCTTTTCCTGGCGGAGTTGTCATAATAATGGTTTCTACTCCTGCCACCTTCGCCGGAACAATGTTCATCAAAACGCTGGAAGGATAAGCAGCTTTTCCACCCGGCACATAAACACCGACTTTTTCAAGAGGTGTAATACGCTGCCCTAAAATAGAGCCGTCAGCCTTTGTATCAATCCAGCTGTTTCGTAACTGTTTGGCATGGAAAGCACGAATATTTTCCGCAGACTTTTTCATTACCTCAATAAAATCCTTATCCAGTGCTTCATAAGCTTCTTTCATCTCTTCTTTCGTTACCTGAATCGTGTCTTTGGAAAGAAGACAATGATCAAATTTGTTTGTATAATCAAACAGTGCCTTATCGCCCTCTTCTTTTACTTTATTCACAATTTCCGAAACCGTTGCTTCATAAGAGCCGTAATTGTTCGGACTTCTTTTCAGCAAATCATTTAACAGATTGTTTTTTGTTTCTTTTGTAAGCTCTACAATCCTCATATTCACGAACCAGCCTTTCTTTTTATATCTTTATATATGTTTTTTTAATTCGTTTATCAGTTTTTTTATCCGTTCGGACTCCATCTGCATACTGACCTGATTCACGATCATTCTTGCTGATAAGGGGCAGATTTCTTCCAATACTTCCAAGCCGTTTTCACGCAACGTAGAACCGGTTTCCACAATGTCTACAATCACATCGGAAAGCCCTACAATAGGGCCTAATTCCACAGAACCATTTAACTTAATAATATCCACAGTCTGATGTTTTTTGTTATAAAAATAATCCTTGGCAATATTCGGATATTTACTTGCTACGCGGATTCTTTCATGATGCATTAAAAGTTCTCCGGCAGCGGCAGGACCGCAGACACACATCCGACATTTTCCGAAGCCCAAATCCAATACTTCGTAAACTCTCCTGCCTTCCTCCATCAGTGTATCTTTTCCCACAACGCCAATATCGGCAGCACCGTATTCTACATAAGTTGGTACGTCGGGGCCTTTTGCAAGAAAGAATTTTAATTTTAATTCTTCATTCACAAAAATCAGTTTACGGGAATCTTTATCCTTCATTTCCTCACAGGTAATTCCTATTTCTTCCAACAAAGAAAGGGTTGTTTTTGCCAGTCTGCCTTTTCCAAGAGCAAACGTTAAATATCTTTTTTCTTCACCCATTTTTAGTCCTCCTGACCTGTGCAAACAGAAACAGTCGTCGTGCTTCCGTCCGCTTCAATATATATAATCTGTGAGAAACGGTTCATTCGTGCATAGGCTTCGTAGTCCGCTTTGGTTTTCCCTGCCATTGCCGGAAACAGTCCGGTATTTTTCCCCGCCTTTATCAGCGTCTTTGCTTCCGCCAATGCCTTTTCATGAACATTTTCTTTGTATACAATCATCGTATCGGTAGTTCCGATATCCACCTTGATATTCTGCCGTGAAAGCGCTTCAAGCAAATCATCTACCACGATTGCAAAGCCGATTGCCGGTGCTTTTTTACCGAATTTTTCCAACAGATTATCGTATCTTCCGCCTTTTACAATCGCGTCACCGATACCATACGTATATGCCTTGAAAATCACACCGGTATAATAGTGATATTTGCTCAGAAGCCCTAAATCAAAGGAAATATATTTCTCCACACCGTACTGCTTTAACACTTCATAAAGCTTCTCAAGGCGGGAAAGTGCTTCTATGGAAACCGGATTGTTTACCAGTTTTTTTGCATGTTCAATCACATCAAAGCTGCCGAACAGTTCACTTACTTTCAGCAGATTTTCCCGATACTTCTCGGTAATGTTTCCTTGAATTAACAGTTCCTCCGCACCGAAAATATTTTTCTCCGAAATAAAATTACGCAGTGCACTTTCCGTTTCCTCATCCAATCCCGCTTCCCTGCACAGTCCGCGGAAATATTCCACATCACCGACACTAATCTGAAATTTCTCCAGTCCCGTATTTAATAAAGCCTCTACCACCAGTGCAATGGCCTCCGCATCAGCATAAACGGTTGGCTCGCCGATGAATTCCACCCCCATTTGTGTCACTTCTTTCAGCTTTCCCTGCAGGTTGGATGTGTTGGTAAAAGTATTTCCGGAATAACAAAACCGCACCGGAAGAGTTTCATCAAAGAAATATTTGGCGGCGCAACGTGCCACAGACGGTGTAAAATCCGGTCTTAAAGCAAGCGTATTTCCTTCTTTATCAAAAAATTTGTACAGTTCCTTGGACGGTGTTGTCCCGATTTCCTTAGAAAATACATCAAAAAACTCAAAAATCGGTGTTTGTATATCCTGATAGCCGAAACTGCGGAAGGTATGGTGCAAATGCTCCTCCACTGCCAGTTTTTTCGCATATTCCTGTCCGTAAATGTCGCGTACACCCTCGGGGGTATGGACAAAGCGTCTGTTCATAACTAAATCCTCATTTCTTTTTTTATTTATATGCTTTAGTACATTAACGTGCTAATCAATTACCATATTATCAAAGTGAATTATTCGTAGTATAACTGTTTTTTTGGAAACTGTCAACAGCGGTCATCCAAATCCTTTTGCAGAGCATCCAGAAAAGGAACTAAGATTCCCTGCTTTTTAGGCAGAATGTAATCCGGGTTTAATTCTTCAAAGCGAAAGCTTTTTCTTCCTCCGCTCTTTGCTCTCTGCCAGAAAAAATCCAGCATTTCAAAAGGAATGTAGTAAAACAGGTCCTTGGAGGAATAATAGATAAGAAAAAAAGCGATTCCGTTCTGTTTTTCAAACTGCCGCATGAATTCTACCTGATGTTCATGAATGTTCTGAAGGGCAAAAGTATCTACCGCACATTCTTTAGCATCAAAGCAGACCGGAATCCCCTGCACCACCCCGATATAGTCCACAGTACTCTTCTGTTCAAAATACGCAAGGGTAATATGATGATGTTCCTTATCAATTTTAATCGGAGTAATGGGTGTTGGTATTTTCTGAATTAAAGCAAGACCACTCTCCAAATACTTCTCATTGGTACGGTTTATCATGTCCTCTAAGGTAGACCCCCGCAACCCTCTGGAATTCCAAGTCGCCATAAAGCGCCTCCTGTTTCGTATTTATTTTAAACTGCTTTGCAGCATCAGCTCTTCTCCATGATTTTATCAAATACTGCCGGAAGGGGGGCCAACAATTCTCTTTCACTCAATTCTTCAAAAGGTTCATCCAACGATGGAAATACCATCCTGTAAGCGTGAAGAAGTTGGGAAGTGACTTGAAACTTTTCTTTATAGTATTGATTAAAGCTCCGGTCTCCGTATTTGTAATCCCCGATTAAAGGATGACCGATACTTGAAAGATGTGCCCTTATCTGGTGCGTCTTTCCCGTAATCAGTTCCACTTCCAAAAGAGTTTTATCGGAAAAGACCTGTATCGGTTTATAATAAGTCTGAATATAAGCATCCTTTTCTGTACCGTGCTGCTTCGTAGAAACAGTAACCTTATTGGAAGCATGATCTTTTATAAGGTAACCGTCAATCAGACATTCTTCTTTTATCTGCCCTTTGACAAAAAGCCTGTAATATTTATGCACCGTCCGGTTTTTTAATAACGTGGAAAGCATCTGCGTTCCGGCCAGTGTTTTTCCTGCCAGAATAAGCCCCGTTGTGTTGCGGTCCAGCCGGTTGCAGACGGAAGGCTTAAAACGACTCAACTGCACTTTCGTAAGTACCTTTGTTTCCAGCAAATAGCCTATTACCCATTCGTTTATGGACAAATCTTCCGGTTTCGCTTTTTGAGAAAGCATGTTCCAAGGCTTATACAGGGCGAGGATATGCCGGTCTTCATAAAGTACCTGAACTCCTTTTAAGGTTTGATAAGCTTTCTCAAATTCCTTGCAATCTTCGCTTTCCGAAGCGGAAAATTTTAGGAAGGTTTCCTCGGAAAGAAAAAATTTCACTTCATCCTGTTTTTTCAGAAGTTCTTTTCCTTCTGCTTTTTTACCGTTTAAAGTTATATTTTTCTTGCGAAGCATTTTATAAATAAAACTGTTTGGCGCCTGGGGCAGACATTTATGTAAAAACTTATCCAGACGCTGACCGGCATCATTTTCTTCTATTACAATCAACTGCATATGCTTCTCCATCCTCACATAACTGTGAAATTGTTTTGCACTTAACTTAAAGAGAAATCTCAAGCATCAATGTTCGTATTTTTTCAGCCGTTTCCCCGCATTCGGCAAGAGCTTCAAGCTGCACTAAGCGATTCTGATATTTGGATAAATCCCGAAATATTTTTACGGTAATATTCTTCAGACCGTTCTGCGTCAGCATGTTTTGTAAATGAGTTTCACAGGCTGCCACATCACATTTTTCTTTCGCCGTATAAGCGCAAATAACCTTATCGTTGATTGCCATATGATGAATTTCAAAGTTCTTATCATAAGAAGTAAAAACCATATCATAAAGCAGATAAAGCTGCTGATAGTTGTTTTGAAGCTTTTCGGCTACCTCCTTCTGGCAGCCTTTAAAACGAAAAAACATAATCGTATTCACCGCGCTTTTACAGGCAGGCAGACAACCTAAAATTGCCACAATGGTCAAAAGATTTTTGTTGCTTTCTGTTGCCGCTATTCCTGCAAAATAAAGGGAAAGGGTAATTCCGAAAAATACGGCAGTTTTACAGAGAGTAAAAATACGTCTGTTTTGTATGTAGTCGGGGGTTCCCTTAGAAACCCATAATTTCTTTTTCATTCCTACTCCTTGTCTGCGCCGGCGGCGCGAAAATCGTATCATGCACAAACATGCTGCTTTCTACTTCAAAAAACGCATCACAAAGAAAATGAATTTGTGGGGCAATATTTTGCAGATAAGCATAAATGCCTGCATCAAAGGTGAACAAACAGAAATCTGTCTGCCCTTTAAGGAATCATACAGCGCCCTTTTCACCACTCGGTCTGCACTTACAATCGTTTTTTCTTTCATCAAAAGCGAGTGCCCATACGTATCTGCATGGTCAAAAAATTCCGTTTCTACAGGTCCCGGACAAACTGCCGTTACCGAAATTTTCTTTGGACGAAGTTCTTCTGCCAGTGCTCTGGAAAAGCTGAGTACATAGGATTTTCCAGCCGCATAAACTGCAAAATTTTTCTGTGGAAGAAATGCTGCGGCAGAAGCTAACTGGATGATTCTTGCATGCTTTGCAAGGTATGGCAGACAGGCATAGGTCATATCTGTCAGTGCACGCACATTGACATCAATCATGCCAAGCTGTTTTGCAATCGGAATATCCGATACCCTTCCCATAAGTCCATAACCTGCGCAGTTAATCAGCATACGGATTTTAGGCTGTTCCTCCTGTAAGAGTGCATAAAAATCCTCCATATCCTCTTTGTCAGACACATCCATCGAAAGAATTCTTGTTTTCGTTTCCAGATTTCTGGAAAGTTCCCGCAAACGGTCTTTTCTTCTGGCAATTAACCAGATTTCATCAATCTTTGTAAACAGGCAATCAATCTGAAATGCAAATTCCTTTCCCATGCCTGAGGATGCACCTGTAATAATAACAATGTTTTTACTTCTCATAAGCTGTAATATCCTTTCCCTTATATTTATTTCGTTTTTTTACGATGTACATTCCGAATTGTTTTCTTCTTTTTATTTTTTTCTGTTAAAGTTCCGGTTGATTTTTTGCGATTATTTGTATTTGCTTTTCCGTAAAACGTACTGCCCTTCTCCCTGTTCTTTTCATAAACGTCCGTCTTTCTCGGACGAATCAGACATTTTTTATCAAATCCGATTAAATCCTCTCTGCCTGCTGTTTTTAGGGCTTCCAAAACCAACTCGTAATTAGCCGGATTCCGGTATTGTATAAGGGCACGCTGCATGGCTTTTTCATGCGGATTTCTGCAAACATATACCTTGCTTTTGTCCCGCGGGTCAATGCCGGTATAGTACATAACCGTAGAAACTGTGGACGGAGTGGGATAAAAATCCTGTACCTGTTCCGGCATATAACCTAAGTCCCGTAAATATTCCGCAAGCTCAATTGCCTCTTTCAGGGTAGAACCGGGGTGGGAAGACATCAGATAAGGCACCAGAAACTGCTTCTTATCCAAGGCTTCATTGAGCTTATAATATTTCTTTACAAACCGCTCATAAACAGCATTTTCCGGCTTCCCCATTTTGGAAAGTACCGCATCGGAAATATGCTCCGGTGCCACCTTTAACTGACCGCTTACATGATGCTCCACCAGTTCCCTGAAAAACGTATCATCCGAATCCGCAAGAAGATAATCGAAACGGATACCGGAACGGACAAATACCTTTTTCACACCGGACAGGGCGCGGAGCTTTCGTAAAAGTTCTAAATAATCACTATGACCCACAGTCAGATTTTTACAAGGCGATGGATACAGGCATTGTTTGTTTTTGCATACGCCTACGGAAAGTTGTTTTTCACAGGACGGATGTCTGAAGTTTGCCGTAGGTCCGCCCACATCATGAATATAGCCCTTAAAATCCTTATCCTGAATCATCAGCTTTGCTTCTTCCAAAATGGATTCATGGCTGCGAACCTGTATGGTTCTGCCCTGATGAAAAGTTAAAGCACAAAAACTGCATCCGCCAAAACACCCACGGTTACTAATTAAAGAAAATTTAATCTCACTGATTGCCGGGACACCACCCTTTTCCTCGTAAGACGGATGATAGGTGCGCATATAAGGAAGCGCATAAACCGCATCCATTTCCTCGGTTGAAAGAGGCGGCTGGGGTGGCATCTGCACCACAAACTGTCCGTTCGGATAAGGCTCAATTAATGTTTTTCCGGTAAAAGGATCCGTATTTTTATACTGGATGTCAAAGCTGTCCGCATAACGTACCGGATTTTGCTTCATTTCTTCGTAGGACGGTAATAAAACACTGTCATAAATACCGGAAATATCCTTCGTTTTATATACCGTTCCCGGAATAAAACAAATGTCCTGCACAGCAATGCCACTGTTTAATGCATCTGCGATTTCTACAATAGATTTTTCCCCCATACCGTAGGAAATCAAATCCGCCTGAGAATCCAACAAAATAGAACGCTTAAAGGAATCGGACCAGTAATCATAATGTGCCATCCGACGCAGACTGGCTTCAATACCACCGATGATAATCGGCACATTCTTATACGTTTTACGAATCAGATTGCCGTAAACTACCGTTGCGTGGTCCGGACGTTTAAAGGGCTCTCCGCCCGGCGTATAGGCATCTGTCTGACGGTGCTTTTTGGAAACATAATAATGATTTACCATGGAATCCATATTACCGGAAGAAACTAAAAATCCCAGTCTCGGTTTTCCGAGAACGGTAATACTTTTTTCATCCTTCCAGTCCGGTTGTGCAATGATTCCGACCGAATAGCCGTGTGCTTCCAGAACACGGGTAATAATTGCATGTCCGAAAGAAGGATGATCCACATAAGCATCCCCCGAAACATAAACGAAATCAAGCTGCTCTATGCCCCGTTTCTCCATATCCTGTTTTGAAATCGGTAAAAAATCTGACATTGTTCTCTCCATCATTGTATTTATTGTTTGCACAATTCAAAATAATCTTCAATATAGTAATCGGCAGTCTGTTTCTTTTCTTCCCTCTGATATACGGAATATTCATCTTCTACCGCACAAACACGCATTCCTGCATTTTTCCCTGCCATAATTCCCGGAACAATGTCCTCAAATACAAGACATTTGGAAGGAAGAACGGAAAGTTTGTCCGCTACGGCAAGATAAATATCCGGTGCCGGTTTCCCTTTGGCAACCTCACAGGCTGTCATTACACAGGAAAAATAATCCTCCAGCTTCAGGGCATGAATAACAGCATCCACCAGTTCTCTGGAATTACTTGTGGCAATTCCCATACATATGCCGGATGCCTTACATTTCTTCAGAAATTCCAAAGCACCCGGTTTTAAAAAGACTTCATTTTCGTATTTTTCTTTCGCCATCAGGGTCCAGTCTGCCTTGATTTTTTCAATCGGATCAGGTATGGCAAAATGCTCCTTAAAATAGTGCGCCGTTTCGGAAAAACTGAAACCTTCAATCGTATTTTGCAGTGTTTCGGGAACCGGAATATGAAATCTCCCCAGATATTCAATATCAATAGCCTTCCACATCCACATGGAATCCACTAAGGTGCCGTCCAAATCAAAAATTACGGCTTCTGTATTCTTTAACATAACTTTTCTATCTCTTCCCCGGTCAATGCCCGGTACTCTCCTGTTTTTAACTGTTCATCCAAGGTAAGCGTTCCCATGGAAAGACGTTTTAAATAAATAACTTCATTTCCTACGGCATGAAGCATTCGCTTTACCTGATGAAATTTTCCTTCGGAAATGGTAAGTAAAATTTCCGTTTCACCTTTCATTTGAACCTTTGCCGGTAAGGTCTTCTTTTCTTCTCCGATATCCACGCCTTCCTCCAAATGCAGAATATCCTCTTTTTCCAAACTTTTTTTCAGCTTTACATAGTAAGTTTTCGGAACATGTTTTCTGGGAGATAAAAGTCGGTGTGCCAGATTTCCGTCATTGGTAAGAAGTAAAAGTCCTTCTGTATCCTTGTCCAGCCTTCCTACCGGAAACAAATCATCCCTGTAATCTTCTTTTTTTAAATAATCCATGACCGTTTTGTCCCGATTATCCTTTGTGGCACTGACACAGCCTGCCGGCTTATGCAGCATATAATAGACATATTTTGAATAACATAGTTCTTTTCCGTCTACGGTTACAACGTCCCTGTTCTCATCCAGCTTACAATCTGCCGTCCTGCATACAGCACCGTTTATGCAGATATGCCCCTGTCTTACAAGAAGCTTAACCTGACTTCTTGTTCCGAAGCCGTTTTCACATAAAAATTTATCTAAACGCATTGTATTTCCTACCTGCTAAAGTCATGAATCTGAATTTAAAACATACTCTTGTAGTATACAACAATTTTAAGGGTTTGAGGATGGTTTTGAGTAAAAAACTTTTAAAAAATATCGGGGCGTTACTACTTTCCGTGCTTTTAATCTCCGGAATGCTGTTTTTACCGGAGGTAAGTGTACGTTTTGCCTTAGCCGGATTGGAATTATGGTTTACAAAAATGATTCCGACACTGTTTCCGTTTATGGTAGTCAGCGGAATCTTAATCCGCATGAATCTGGTTAAACCGCTCTGCGCCCCCTTATCCGGTCTTTTTTCCCGTCTTTTTGGGGTACGTGAAAACGGTGTGTTCTGTATCTTTATGGGATTTTTATGCGGATTTCCCATGGGTGCCAAAGTGATTTCCGATTTATATAAAAAAGGAGAACTTTCTTTGGAAGAAGCAGACTATCTGCTTGCTTTCTGTAACAATATCGGTCCGATTTATTTTTGTGGTTATGTACTTGTAACCTTAAAAATTGTCAACCCATTGCCTTTTCTTTTTGGCATGTACGGAATTCCGTTTTTATACGGGATGGCACTTTTCAGACTGCTTCCTTTCTTCCAAAGGGAACGGAAAAAAAACTGTTTTTCGGCTGCTTCCCTGGCGGTAAAGAACGTTCCTCAGCCTTCTTTTTTAGAGGCGGTAGACGGAGCAATTATGTCGGGAATCGAAAACATTACAAAACTGGGCGGCTATATGATTTTTTTCAATCTATTTAATATGCTCCCACGCTTTCTCATGCAAAAAGGCTTTGCTGCCGGACTTTCTTATTCGGCAAGAGTGCAAATGACTTATTTTTTTTCCTGTTTCTTTGAAATATCGGGTGGTGTTAATTTAGTCAAAAATAAAGAACCATGGCTGCTTTTAGCCATGATTCCTTTCGGGGGCTTATGCTGTATGGCACAAACCTATTCCCTTTTAAGAGATACCCCTCTTTCCATCACAAAATATGCTTTACATAAACTGTGCATAACTGCAATCACCATAGGATATCTGTTTCTTCTTTCTTCCTATATTACTTTATAGCTTTACACCATTCAAAACCATGTAAATAACGGCGATACTGATGACAAGCTGGATAATGGCAAAACGGAATACAGTCTGGGTATTGGACCAGCCTGCTACTTTTCTTGCCTGATCGTGTAACGGAGTACGGATATTTTTTAAAATTCGGATTTTTAAAAAGCGAAGTAAAAAAACCTTTAACAGTCCGAGTCCACCATCCATAATGAGCACAAAAGCGGCAGGAATAAACAAAAGAGGTGAACCGGTTTTTAAAGCAGCTACAGCAATAAAGAGTCCCATTGCACGAGAGCCGGCATCTCCCATCAAAAGTTTGCTTGGTGTGGCATTAAACCACAAATATCCAAGAATACATACGGCGAAAAGCAGAATGAAATAAGAAAAAGAAGTATCGTTTTTCCGCACGATATCTACAATATAAAATGTCATAATGGTAATAATGGTAAGCGTACCCGAAAGCCCATCCACACCATCGGAACAGTTCGTAACATTAATGGAGCCCCACACCAACACCATTGCCAAAAGTGCAAAAGCAACAGGTGGTATCGAAATTGTAAGGTCAAAAAAAGCAAAATTAACCGTGCTCGGATTAAAAACAAGATAGGTCGCTGCCACTCCTGCCGAAAGCAATAAGTCTAAGAGCCCTTTTTTATATTCACCCCATGGTGCTTTGGAAGCATCATCCAAAAAGCCGGTTAGCATGGCTGCAGCCACAAGCAAAAGATACAGCCCGTTTTCTATGTTAATTTCTCCAAACAAAAGGGAAACAACACAAAATACGAGAACAAAAATCAATCCGGCGCCTCTCGGTTTCCCGGCAGATTTTTTCCCGTCAAAAGCATAATCTCTCCCTAAATCCTTTGGCAAATATTCTGCGAATTTCGAGGTCATAAAACAGGTCAGTATAAAAGCTGCCATAATTCCGATAAAAACAAGGTTTCCTTGTACAAGATGTCCCTGTGATTTCATAAAATAAGTAATCATCGTAACGTATTTCCTCTCCTAAAATTTTCTTCTCCGCTTTCGTTTGTTTTTTGCCAGATAACTGTATCCGATAAACAGAAGGATAAACAAAATACCGATACAAATACCGCTGATTTTTAAAAAGGCAAAAACAGAACGATCCGGTTCAGCATTTTCTTTCTCAATAGAAAGTTCCACCTCTTTAAAGGTTTTTTGTGCAGTTTCTGCTTCTGCCACAGATGCCTCTTCCCTTCCCGACTGCACGATATTTTCGTTTTCCGGTGCGGACTCTTCTTCCGTTTGGGAAACTAACGGAAAACCTTCTATCTTCAGTTCGTTACTGGCAGCATAAATATCATACTTATTGTAGGCATTCACTACAATATGCGGACTGATACCGTTTGGCACATCGATAACAAATTGGAAGGTATCGGATCCCGGCCATTCCCGTAACGAGGAAAAGGTTTCACCACCGTCCAGACTATAGGAATAAAAAAGCATTCCACTGTCATAATCCTCAGCACTTAAACAAAGCTTCAAGGTACGTTTTTCTTTATCTGCTTCTATCAGCTCCAGATAACAAATATCCGGCGGGGTCGTATCCGGTTTCACAACCGAAGCAGGAAGTTCAACCTGCGCTCTTTCATAACTGCTATAGTCCACTCCAAGCGTTTCCGAAGATAATCCCAAAACTTTTGCTGTCGCTGTGGCATCCAACCTTCCGAACTGTGCAAACTTTTCATTAGAATCCCGAAAAGGAGCATCCTTTTCATGATCCAGATAACAATGCTCTATCAAAACAGTCGTTATTTCTCTTGCTCGGGCTTCCCGAATAATGCCATAATAATCTTCTCCGTTATCATTCAGCCTTGTTTTGATTCCTTTCCGGTAAGTTCCCAATGTGTCAAATTCGTCCAGAACCGCCTCTCCGAGACAGACACCCTCCTGATAGTATTCGTCAAAAGCCGATACCCATACTTCAGAACCAAACAAAGTATGATTCTCTGACATATTAAAATGTAAAGCAATCAGCAAATCGGCATTTACACCTGCCGCATACTCGGCTCGTTCCGCAAGAGACATATCTCGGTCTCCTTCTCGTGTCATATATACTTTTACGCCTTCATATTTGCTTAATTCCTCATACATGGCATTTGCTACAAGCATATTGATTTCTTTTTCCAGATAGCCGTCATAATCAGCTCCCAGATTTTCACCGCCATGTCCCGGGTCAATCACTACAATATACGGTTCCTTTGCATAACTGTCCGCAGCAGATAATAACATACCAAAAAGCATAAAAAGGAAAAGCAGCCGAATAAAATGCTTAAGTCTCACATAATCTCCTTTCACAAATAAACAGCCGTTTCCGTCCCCCCGAAACCGGCTGTTCATCCTATACAGAAACTATACAAAATAACTGCCGTTTACATGACATCCAAACCGGCGCCCGCTTTTGGTGTATCATCTAAATCCACTTCCTCCAAATCCTCTACCGGATTTAGTTCCGCACGGTTGGCTCTTACAATATCATTGCAGTTATTTAAAGATTTTATCATTGCATCATAATGTCCGGTTGCTGTTGCAATACTGTGGTCAATAATATTTTCAAGCTGCGCCAAAATATCATCGGTATACTGCATGGCTGCTTGACGTACATTATTTGCCTCGATGGTTGCATTATCCAGAATCTCCTGTGCCTGTCTGGTGGCAAGGGTCACAACTTCGTTTGCCTGAGCATATGCCTGCTGCATGATTTCATGCTCGTTAATTAATTCATTCGTATGAATCGTAGCTTCGTTTATCAATGCTTCTGCCTTTGCACGGGCATCATTTAAAATGGCTTCTTTATTGCTGATAATTTTCTGATACCGCTTGATTTCATCCGGTGTCTTCATCCTCAGTTCACGAAGAAGTTCATCAATTTCTTCTTTATTTACGATTATTTTTGAGTTGGAAAGGGGCTGATATTTACAACCGTCAATATACTCTTCAATCTCATCAATTAGCTGTTCGATTCTGCTGCTCATACATCTCTCCTACTTTTGTCGCATCACATATCGATGCTGTTATCTGTTTATTCCATATTTCTCATAAATCAGCTTTGCCACGAAATCAGGAACACATTGACTGATATCTCCGTTAAAGCTTGCAATTTCCTTCACACTGGAAGAACTTAAGTATGCATATTCCAGACTGGTTGTCAAAAACATCGTATCAAGCATACCGCCCGACAACTGCCTGTTTGTCTGTGCAATTTGCAATTCATACTCAAAGTCCGTAACCGCCCGCAAACCTCTGACCGAAACATGGATGTCCTTTTCTCTTGCATAATCAATTAATAACCCGGTAAAAGATTCCACTTTTACATTCGGAATATCCTTTGTTGCTTCTTTTAATATCTTAACACGTTCCTCCACAGAAAACAATGGACTCTTTGCTTTATTATTCAATACGCTTACTGTTAATTCATCAAAAATTTCTGCCGAACGTTTTATAATATCCAAATGTCCGTAGGTTACGGGGTCAAAACTTCCCGGATAGATTGCCGCTTTCATTTGTCTGCCTTTCTTTGTATAAAAATATGTTTGTTCGTTTTGTATTTCTTTTCCTTTATCATCTCAAAACCGATATTTTCCAGATAAGAAAAATCTGTTTCTAAAGAGGCCTCTGTTACAATTAAGGATTCTTCTGTAATATACTTCATCCCGGCAAGTTTTTCAAGCACAACACGTTCTAAATCCTGATTGTATGGCGGGTCCATGAAAACCACATCCACTTCTTTTTCAAACACATTGTTCAGACCGCTTATCACGTCCTGTTTCATTACAACGGCTCTGTCCTCAAATTTTGTGAACTTCAGATTCGCCTGAATACATTGTATTGCTTCCGAATTGTTCTCAATAAAATAGCTTTTTCTTCCGCCCCGGCTTAAAGCCTCAATACCGATACCGCCGCTGCCGCTGAACAAATCCAAGAATACACAATCGCTCATGTAGGTTTGAAGCATATTAAACAGGGTTTCCTTAATACGGTCCGTAGTCGGTCTTGTTATGTTTCCGGCAGGCGTTTTTAAGGGAAGACTTCTTGCTGTTCCTGCGATTACTCTCATGCAAATACTGTCCTTTCTTCTCAATCATATTACTATACAGATAGGGAAGGATTAAAGCCGTAGCTTTGTTCCTTTTCCGTCACGTCTCATAAGCTTGATTCTGCTTACTTCCAGTGTTTTGTCTGAATAAACTAACGGCTCGTCCACACCGTTTTTCGTGAAACGAACACTTTCCACATAATCACCGGAGCCTAACTTCATGCAACGCACTCCGATGGCACCTTTTTTCTTTTCCGGTATTTCGTCTGCGGAAAAACGTAAGAAATAGCCGTCTTTAGAGCGCAGAATGACATCTTTTAAGTTATCATAAACGGCAATGGACACTACCTCGTCCCCGTCTCCTAACTTCGTTGCCGCAACGGTACGTTTTGCTACATCAAATTCTCCGCCGTCTACCACTTTGAACATGGATTGCTTGGTTCCGAATACAATCCGGTATAAATTCAAATACATCTGGCTTGTAACAAATATCATTTCCTCTTTTTCGGATTTAAAATTACTTACGTTATCAATAGGAACACCCTTATCACGGAATTTTCCAAAAGGTAAGTCCGCAACCTTTACCGTATGAAGCTGTCCGATATTGGTAAAAATACAGATACGACCGGTATTTTTACACTTAAATACATATTTATTTTCCGCATCTGCCGCTTCCTTATTCCTTTCATAAGTAGGAATATCCACGGTTTTTGCATAACCAAAACGATCCATCAGGAACATGACTTCCATTTCTTCCTGCTTTTTCTCTTCGTATACGGCTTCTTCCCCGTTCTCAACCACGGTTTTTCGTTTGGTACCAAATTCCTTTTTGATAGCATCCAGTTCATTCATAATGACCTGTGCCATGGAATCTCTTCTTGCCAAAATATCTTCATAACGATAAATGTTTGCCATCGTTTCTTCATGTTCTTTGATTAATGCTTCCAGTTCCAGACCGATTAATTTATATAAACGCATTTCCAAAATTGCATTTGCCTGTTTTTCGGTAAAACGAAGCTGCTCTGCCATGATTTTGGATTCCTTGGATTTAAATTTAATGCCGTCAGTAGTACCGTTTACAAGACAATCCTTTGCCATCGGTCTGTCTTTGGAACCGCGTAGAATTTCAATGACCAAATCAATGACGTTGCAGGCTTTAATTAATCCCTCCTGAATTTCCTTTCGCTCCAATTCTTTTTCCAGCAAAGTACTGTATTTTCTCTGGGCTGTTGCAAACTGAAAATCCACACTTTCCTTGATGATACGTTTCAATCCCATTGTTTCCGGTCTGCCGTTTGCAATGGCAAGCATATTAACACCGAAAGTATCCTCCAGACGGGTCTTTTTGTAGAGCATGTTTTTGAAATTTTCTACATCCGCATCCTTACGAAGTTCAATCACAATCCGAATGCCTTCTTTGGAGGATTGATTGGTAATATCTACAATATCCTGTGTTTTCTTTGTCTCGGCAAGTGCTGCCACATCCGACAAAAACTTGGAAATATTGGCACCAATCATGGGATACGGAATTTCAGTAATGACAAGATTCGTTTTTCCGCCTTTTCCTTTCTCAATCTCCACCTTACCCCGTACCTTGATTTTACCGGTTCCGGTTTCGTAAATGGAAAGCAGCTCATCCTTGTTAATAACAATACCGCCGGTAGGAAAATCCGGTCCCTTTACAAACCGCATCAGTTCCTTTGTGGTAATGGCTTCATTCATCATATACGCCTTGGTTGCATCAATGACCTCCGAAAGATTGTGAGGCGGAATACTGGTTGTCATTCCGACAGCAATACCTTCGGAACCGTTTACCAAAAGATTCGGAATTTTTACCGGAAGAACGCTTGGCTCCTTTTCCGTCTCATCAAAGTTTGGAATAAAATCCACCACGTCCTTATCTAAATCCGAAAGAAATGCATCCTGTGTAATTTTCTGTAATCTCGCCTCGGTATAACGCATTGCCGCTGCACCGTCACCTTCGATGTTTCCGAAGTTACCGTGTCCGTCTATCAAGGGCAGTCCCTTTTTAAAATCCTGTGACATCACCACAAGCGCTTCATAAATGGAACTGTCTCCGTGGGGATGGTATTTACCCATCGTATCACCCACAATACGGGCACTCTTTCTGTATGGTCTGTCATAACGAATACCCAGTTCGTGCATATCGTACAGCACTCTTCTTTGTACCGGCTTTAATCCGTCACGAACATCCGGTAATGCTCTTGCCACAATAACGCTCATGGCATAATCTATGTAGGATTTCTGCATGACCTCGGAATATTCCGTTTTAATAATTTTTTCTTCCATGTCTTTCCTCACTTCTATCCTGCTTTACGCGTTTTCTATCTAGACATCTAATTCCGCGTCAGTGGCGTGGTCATAAATAAATGCTTTTCTTGGTGGTACTTCCGTTCCCATCAGCAATTCCGTTACTTCCGATGCCATTCTTGCATCCTCAATTTCTACCTGCTTCAAAATTCTTGTTTCCGGATTTAAGGTAGTCTCCCAAAGCTGCCCCGCATCCATTTCACCAAGGCCTTTATAGCGTTGCAGGGTGAAGGAACCTTTGTGGGTTTTCCTGTATTTTTCCAAGGCTTTATCATCATACAGATATTCTTCTTTTCCCTTAGAGGGCATCGCCTTGTACAGAGGCGGCATGGCAAGATATACATGTCCTTCAAAAATCAGTTCCGGCATAAACCGGTAAAACAATGTCAAAAGCAGTGTGGAAATATGCGCACCATCCACATCCGCATCCGCCATAATAATAATTTTGTTATAACGCAGCTTAGTAATATCAAAATCGTTTCCGTAGCCTTCCGAAAAGCCACAGCCGAAAGCATTAATCATCGTTTTGATTTCCGCATTGGCAAGCACTTTATCAATACTTGCCTTCTCTACATTCAGAATTTTACCACGAATCGGCAAAATCGCCTGAAACGCACGATTTCTTGCAGTTTTGGCGCTTCCGCCCGCAGAATCACCTTCTACAATGAAAATTTCGCACTTTGAAGCGTCTTTTGACTCGCAATTTGCAAGTTTTCCGTTAGAATCGAAGGAAAATTTCTGCTTTGTCAGCATATTGGTTTTGGCTTTTTCTTCGGTTTTGCGGATTTTGGCTGCCTTTTCGGCACAGCCGATTACATTTTTTAAGGTTTCCAAATTCCGGTCGAAAAACCGTACTACTTCATCGCCGGTTACTTTTGCAACTGCCTTTGCGGCATCCTGATTGTCTAACTTTGTCTTGGTCTGTCCTTCAAAACGAGGGTCCGGATGCTTAATGGAAACTACCGCCGTCATACCGTTTCGTACATCGGCACCGGTAAAGTTTACATCCTTTTCCTTCAAGATGTTCAGCTCTCTTGCATAGGTATTGATAATGTTGGTGAACATGGTTTTAAAGCCGGTCAGATGAGTTCCGCCCTCTGCATTGTAAATATTGTTACAAAAACCCAGTACATTTTCGTGAAATTCATTTACATACTGGAAAGCTACCTCTACAAAAACACCTTCGCTTTCTCCCTGATAATAGATAACATCATGAATGGTTTCTTTTGTTTTATTCATATCCTTGATGAAGCCGATGATTCCTTCCGGCTCATGAAATTCCAATATTTCCGGCTCATCCTTACGCATATCTCGAAATACAATGGTAAGATTGGGGTTTAAATATGCCGTTTCATGAAGACGGCTTTTTACTTCATCCTCTTTGAATCTTGTTTTATCAAAAATCGTATCATCCGGCAGAAAATTAATGCAGGTACCTGTCTCTTTTGTCTTTCCTACTACCGGCAGCAATCCGTTTTCCAGTTCAATAATCGGATTCCCACGCTCGTATTTATCCTCGTAGATAAAGCCACCATTCTTGACCCGCACAGTCAATGCTGTGGAAAGCGCATTCACTACGGAAGATCCTACACCATGCAGACCACCGCTTGTTTTGTAAGCGGAATTATCGAATTTACCGCCTGCATGCAGCGTAGTAAAAACAAGACGTTCGGCGCTGATACCCTTTTCGTGCATACCTACCGGAATGCCTCGCCCGTTGTCTTCTATGGTTGCTGAACCGTCAGCCTCTAAGGTAACGGTAATTTTGCTGCAAAATCCGGCAAGATGCTCATCCACCGCATTATCTACAATTTCATATATCAGATGGTTCAAGCCTTTGGTAGAAACGCTGCCGATATACATTCCCGGACGCTTTCTGACCGCCTCTAAGCCTTCTAAGACGGTAATGCTTGACGCATCATAAGTATTGGTATTTGCCATTTCCTTCAATCCCTTCCAGGTAATTCTGCCAAAGGGCAGACTTCACCCAAATATACATTCTGATACTACCATATATTTTGTGGTTTGAAAAGAGAAAAATACTTGATATTGGGATTCGCTTTTTTTGTCGGCTCATGTATAATAAAGGAAAAAGTGAAAAGGAGACTGCCTATGAAACTGATTTTTATTCGCCACGGAGACCCGAATTATGAACTGGACTGCCTGACCGAAAAAGGAAAACGGGAGGCTGCCGCGCTGGCAAAACGGGTAAAGACCTGGGATATTACACATATCTACTGCTCTCCTATGGGACGGGCACAGGAAACTGCTTCCTATTGTCTGAAAGAATTAAAACGGGATGATGCCACAACCTACGAATGGCTGCGGGAATTCCAGGCACCCATTATTCATCCTCAAAAAGGCAGAAAACATACACCATGGGATTTTATGCCTTCCTACTGGACTGCGGAACCGAAATTTTACGATAAGGACCATTGGTTTGAGGCACCGGTGCTGCAAGCTTCGGAAGTGGATATAAAAACCTATTACAAGGAAGTTTGTGATGGTCTTGACGGAATTCTTGCAGAATATGGTTATTTTAGGGAAAATGGTTATTATCGGGTAAAAAAACATCCTGAAAAAGAAGATATTCTCGTCTTTTTCTGTCATTTAGGTGTAAGCTATGTCTGTATGTCACATTTACTCGGAATTTCTCCTTCTGTTATGTGGCAGAGCTTTTTTACAGCACCAACCTCGGTTACTGTTTTGGGAAGTGAAGAACGTATAGAAGGAGAAGCAGGATTTCGTTGTCAGGTGCTTGGGGATACGAAACATCTTGCTGCGGCAGGAGAACCGATTTCTTCCTCCGGCTATTTTACGGATGCGTTTCAATTCTAAAGCATTGTTGCAGTATCCTGACTCATTCCGGCTATATAAAATGCCGTCACTTGACTGTTTCTTTACAAGTGACGGCATTTTGCCTGTCTGATATCTGTTTATAAAACATTTTTTAAGACTGCAATCCAAAGGAAATGTTATTTCTGATTAATATAGTTTACGAGTCCTTCTGCTGCAATAATTTTCTGCATAAACTCCGGAAATGCCTGTCCTTTAAAGGTTGTTCCCTTAGTTACATTTGTAATCACACCGGAATCGAAATCTACTTCCACTTCATCTCCCGCTTCAATTCCTTTGGAAGCCTCCGGACATTCGATAATCGGCAGTCCGATATTAATGGCATTGCGATAAAAAATTCTTGCAAAAGTTTCCGCAATAACACAACTTACACCCGCAGCCTTAATAGCGATTGGTGCATGCTCTCTGGAGGAACCGCAGCCAAAGTTTTTGTCGGCAACGATGATATCTCCCTTCTTTACGTTTTTGATGAAATCCTTATCAATATCCTCCATACAGTGTTGTGCTAACTCCGCAGGGTCAGAGGAATTCAAATATCTTGCCGGAATAATTACATCCGTATCTACATTATCACCATATTTAAAAACAGTACCGTTTGCTTTTTTCATAATTGTCGTATTCCTTTCCAAATGAAGTTTTTCTATTTACATAATCTCTTCCGGACCGGAAATTTTTCCGGTTACGGCACTTGCTGCTGCAACAGCAGGGCTTGCCAGATAAATTTCGGAATCGATATGTCCCATACGTCCTACAAAGTTACGGTTTGTGGTAGATACGCAGCGTTCTCCTTCTGCAAGAATACCCATATAACCGCCAAGGCAGGGACCACAGGTCGGTGTACTTACTACGGCACCGGCTTCAATAAAGGTCTTTATCAAGCCTTCCTCCATTGCCTGCATATAAATTGCCTGTGTTGCCGGAATGACAATGCAACGCATTCCCTTCTTTACATGTTTCCCCTGTAAAACCTCAGCAGCAATACGCAAATCATCCAGTCTGCCGTTGGTACAGGAACCGATAACTACCTGGTCAATCGTAATCTCTTCCTTAATTTCGCTTAAGGTTTTTGTATTTTCCGGCAAATGCGGGAATGCTACCGTTGATTCCAAGGTACTTAAATCAATCGTATATTCCGCATCATAAACTGCATCTTCATCTGCTTCATAAATGGTATAGCTTCTCTTGGAATGTTCCTTCATATAGCTTTCAGCAACATCATCTACCGGGAAAATACCGTTCTTTCCACCTGCTTCAATTGCCATATTGGCAATCGTAAAACGATCGTCCATAGAAAGATTTTTGATTCCCTCTCCTACGAACTCCATCGATTTGTACAGGGCACCGTCTACACCAATCATACCGATAATATGTAAAATCACATCTTTTCCGCTGACCCATTTAGCAGGTTTTCCGATTAAGTTAAATTTAATGGCACCGGGAACCTTAAACCATGCTTTTCCTGTTGCCATTCCGGCAGCCATATCCGTACTTCCCACACCGGTAGAAAATGCGCCTAAAGCACCGTAGGTACAAGTATGAGAATCGGCACCGATAATTACATCTCCTGCAACGGTTAATCCTTTTTCGGGAAGCAGCGCATGCTCAATTCCCATTTCACCTACTTCAAAATAGTTAGTAATCTCATTTCTTTTTGCAAATTCACGTACACACTTACAATGCTCTGCGGATTTAATATCTTTATTCGGAACAAAATGGTCAGGTACAAGGGCAATTTTATCTTTGTCAAATACACCGTTTACCTTCATTTTATCCATTTCCTTAATTGCAACCGGACTGGTAATATCATTGCCCAGCACTAAGTCCAAATCCGCCTCAATTAACTGACCGGCTTCCACTTTGTCAAGTCCTGCATGAGCCGCTAAAATCTTCTGCGTCATTGTCATTCCCATTTTCTTATTCCTCCAATTTTTTCTGTAATTCTGCGAAAATAAACAGTTTTACGCTCTTCAATATCCTTGTAAAACCAAACGCCCACGTCGTTTTTTCCGCTTCTTGAATCATAGTAGCATAAAAAGAAACATTCCTCAAATACATATTATTCATATTTTCTATAATTTGAAGTTATGTTCTGAATATGATAATATGAAATATATAGCTATAGTAAGTCCTCATTACAGACTCTATAAATCATCTTATGAAAGGAACTGTCATTTATGGATAATCATTTAAATCTTTACTATATTTTTTATACTGCTGCAAGACACCAGAACATTTCTCTTGCAGCAAAGGAGCTTTTTATCAGTCAGCCTGCCGTCAGCAAATCCATTTCCAAGCTGGAGGAAAGCTTAGATACAAAGCTTTTTGTCCGTAATTCAAAAGGGGTTCGTCTGACACCTAACGGGGAACTGCTGTACCGACAGGCAGAAGCTGCTTTTCACGCTTTAAAATCCGGTGAAGAACAATTGAGCCGTAGAAAAGAACTGGGGATAGGTCAGCTTTCCATCGGTGTCAGCAATACATTATGTAAATATGTACTGCTTCCTTACTTAAAGGAATTTATTAAAGCTAATCCTCATATCCGAATTTCCATTGAATGTCAATCCAGCTTTCACACCATTGATGCATTGAAAAACGGTTCCGTGGACATCGGATTAATCGGCGAACCAAGCGCTAACGGCATCCATACGGATATTTCGTTTTATCCGGTAACGGAAATTCAGGATGGTTTTGTAACCACCGAAAGTTATCTGGAAAATTTAAAGAAACGTGTTTTGGAAAAACCGGAGGATTCCTCAAAACTTCTCTCCCATGCCACACTCATGCTGTTAGATAAAGATAATCTGACCAGACAGTACATGGATACCTACCTGAATAACTATGGTTTTTTGGACGTACAGACCATTGAAGTTTCTTCCATGGATTTGCTGATTGATTTTGTAAAAATTGACCTTGGCATTGCCTGTGTCATTGAAGACTTTGTAAAAAAAGAATTGGAAGACGGTACACTGCGCCGCTTTTCCATGCCCTTTACCATCCCAAAAAGAAAAATAGGATTCGCCTGCTTAAAGCAGACAAATCCTTCTTCCTGTGTGGATGAATTTATACAATTCTTTCAAAAAGAACAATTTTGCTTCTTTTAAAACCAGATATAAATACAAAACAGAATGAACAGAAAAAACACAAGCAGGAAAATACCTCCCACTCCCAATGACAAAAGTAACGTACCACCCATCAGCTTGAAAGTCGCTTTTAAGGAAAGTGGCTCTTCAAGCTGCTTTTTTCCGGCAGGGGAAGCCTTCTTTTCTGTTTCCCTTTCCAACTCCGCTTCATAAATCTGTGTTAATTCATCCTTTTTTTCGTTCATGCACACGGCTCCTATTTATCATCATACAAATGACAGCATACCTTATGACCGTTTCCCATATCCTTCATAACAGGCGCCTGTTTTTTACAGATTTCCATACATTCCTTACAACGGGTATGGAACTTACAGCCTGCAGGCGGATTTGCCGGAGAAGGAATACTTCCTTCCAGAATAATCCGGTCTAACTTAGCATCCGGATCCGGAATCGGAATCGCAGAAAACAATGCCTTCGTATAGGGATGTAACGGTTCTTTGAAAATATCTGCCGTCTCTCCTGTTTCTACAAGACTTCCCAGATACATAACACCAACCGTATCGGAAATATGTTCTACAACGGAAAGGTCATGAGAAATAAATAAATACGTCAAGTTATATTTTTCCTGTAAATCCTTTAACAGATTAATAATCTGCGCCTGAATGGAAACATCCAGTGCAGATACCGGCTCATCACACACGATAAATTCCGGATTTAAAGCAAGTGCTCTGGCAATACAGATACGCTGTCTCTGACCACCCGAAAACTCATGCGGATAACGGTCTTTATGATACTCCTGTAATCCACAGGCATTCATAATACCGGAAATATAGGAATCCAACTCGTTTTTTGGAACCAGATTGTGCTCTCTGACCGCTTCGGTAATAATTTCTCCTACCGGTAGTCTGGGAGACAAACTGGAATACGGATCCTGAAAAATAATCTGCATTTTCGTACGCAAATGACGCAGTTCCTTTTTCGTCATTTTGCTGACATCCTGACCATTGAATATAATTTCACCATCCGTTTTGTCAAGCAATCTCAAAATGGTACGTCCCGTAGTAGATTTTCCGCAACCGGATTCTCCAACCAAACCCATTGTTGTACCTCTTTTGAGGGAAAAGCTTACATCATCTACTGCTTTTACGACACCCTTTGTAGTACCAACAAAGTCACCTTTTATCGGAAAGTATTTCTTTAAATGGGATATTTCCAAAATGTTATCTGTTTTTGCCTGTTCCATTTAATTATTCTCCTTTCCTTTGTTTTCTGCACAGCGGTAACAGCTTACCACATGCGTATCGGATAACGATATCGCTTCAGGGTAAGCGCCTTCACATCCTGCAACACACATTTCACAACGATCTTTAAAATAACAGTAATTCGGCATATCAACCGGATTCGGTACTTTACCGGGAATGCTGTATAAACGATCAACTTTTTTTCCTACTACCGGCTTGGAATTCATCAGTCCAATCGTATAGGGATGTTGTGGGTTTTTGAAAATCTCTTCTACCGTACCCTTTTCCACAACCCGTCCGGCATACATAACAACCACATAATCTGCCATTTCCGCAATGACACCTAAATCATGGGTAATCAACATAATGGAGCTGTTGATTTTGTCCTTTAATCCCCGCAACAAATCCAGAATCTGTGCTTGAATCGTTACATCCAACGCAGTAGTCGGTTCATCGGCAACAATCAGCTTCGGATTGCAGGCAAGTCCCATGGCAATCATAATACGTTGACGCATACCGCCGGAAAGTTCATGGGGATACATCTTATAAACACCGTCTTTGTTGGCAATTCCAACAAGTTCCAGCATCTCCAGAGTACGTTTTTTTACTTCCTCCTTGGACATTGTCGGGTTGTGAAGCTTAATAACCTCGTCTACCTGATCACCGATACGGAATACGGGATTTAAGGAGGTCATAGGCTCCTGAAAAATCATAGACATATAGTTACCGCGAAGTTTCTGCATTTCGCTTGCCGGCGCCTTCACAACATCTATTACCTGTTCACCGGTATTAAAACGAATCTGTCCCTGCACGGTCTGTCCCTGTGGACGTTGTACAAGCTGGAGCATGGAAAGACTGGTTACGGATTTTCCGCAACCTGACTCGCCAACAATACCTACCGTTTTTCCTACCGGAACATCAAAGGAAACCCCATCTACTGCTTTTACCGTACCAATATCGGTAAAAAAGTACGTATGCACATCATCAAATTCCACAACATTTTCCGGATTTTTCATCTGTGTTATATATTCCGATTCGGGAATATTCTTCCGATTTCTCTGCTTTTCTATTTCCGAAGTGATTTTTCTGTTTTCCTTTGAAATCGCTCTGGATTCTTTTGCAGAGATATAATTTACATCTTTTTTTCTGCCATTTCCAAATAATGCCATTTCTATCCCTGCCTTTCTTATCGTTTCATTTTCGGGTCAAATGCATCCCTGAGTCCGTCACCGACAAAGTTAAATCCAAGTACGGTGAGCAGAATCAGCATACCTGCCGGAATCCATACAAACCAGTAATTATTCATAACATAAATATCATTTACCGCATTAATAATATTACCCCAGGAAGCATATGGATATTTTACTCCTAATCCCAAGAAGCTTAAGGTTGCCTCCGAAAGAATTACATTACCTAAATCCATGGTTGCAATAACAATAAGCTGTGGAACAACGTTCGGAATTAAGTGTTTGAAAATACGGTGCACGGTACGGATACCGGTTGCTTCTGCAGCAATCATAAATTCCTGTTCCCGCAAGGACAAAATCTGTCCACGCACCATTCTTGCAACACTTGGCCAGCTTAATACACCAAGAATAATACAAAGCATATAGATACGGATACGACCATCCAGTTTATAGTAATCCATAATAGAGCCTAAAATAATATAAAGCGGCATGGAAGGAATACACTGAATAATCTCCACCAGACGCATCAAAATGTTATCTACCCATTTTCCGAAATAACCGGCAACACCACCGATAATAATACCAATAACGATTTCAATGATAACGACTACAAACCCAATCATCAAAGAAATCCTGCCGCCGTACATCAGGCGGGTCAAAACATCCATGCCGTTACCGTCTGTTCCTATCCAATGCGTTTTGGAAGGTGACTCAAAAACGGAGTTTACGGAAATAGTCTGGTATCTTCTAATCGTATATTGTTCGTTTTTACGCTCTAATTTATAGGTTTCTTCTTCTCCGGCTTCATTCATGTAAACAAATTCGTTTTGGTCATCTGCAATGGCATTTGTCACTGCCTGTTTAAAGTCTACCGATAAAAATTCTCCGCTTCCCAAAGCACTGATTGCCATATTAGAAAGACTTGCATACTCTGCACCGTCTTTCGTAAAGAAAATTGCACTTTCTGACTCCGTGTCATATTCCACCTTGTAAGTAGTTCCGTCAGCGGAAAAGCTGTTCTGTTTTTCGTTCATGGCAAGCTCTGCCTGATAACGAAACTCATAGGAAAGTTTTGTATCTGCGCTGTACGTATTGAAAATCTTTTTTGTAGCAATAGCAAGCTCTCTATTCTGAGCCAGCGTATAGAATTTTCCGCTTCGGTAAACACGATACTTACTTCCCTCTGCTTCAAATTCCTCTTCTCCTGCTTCCATTGCCTTCTTGCAGGCATCCTTTACCGTATCCGAAAGACTGCCCTCTGTCGTTTCTTTAAAAGTATACTTTCCTTTTAAAGCTGTCACCTCAGCAATTTCGGAAAGTCCGAAAATCCGGTAAAAATCTTCCCCGTCTTTTACTAATGTATATTCTAAGTCCTTTACCACAAAACTATCTTCGCCTTTATTGACAGCCAGAATAAATTGTGCGCTTGCGGTAGGGGGTAAAGTAACTCCATCCGCATTTATATACAGAAAATCTTTATTGACTGTTGCACCTGCATAGTCTTTTAATGCTGTTTCTGTAGTACGAAAAACTTCTGTTTCTCCATAAGGACTAAGTAATCCTCCTACAAAAGAAAACAAAAACATGATAACCAAAATAGCAAGACCGATAATTGCTAATTTATTTCTGAAAAAACGTTTCACAACAAGCATGGACGGAGATAATACTCGAACACGCTGCTCATCATCCAATGCCATAGACTGACTGATGTGTTTATTTTCTGCATTATTAGATTCTAATTCTGCCATGATTATCTCCTTTCTAATTGATTCTTACTCTGGGATCTACTACTGCATACAAAATATCTGCAATCAGGTTTCCGAGCAATACTAAAATAGCTAAAAATAACATATAAAACATAGAAAACGGAATGTCACCGTTTACCATAGACTGATAGGATGTGTATCCGATTCCCGGAATCTGGAATAACGTTTCCGTAATCAGCGCACCACCAAACAAACTTGGAACAGAAGCACCAAGCAAGGTAATAATCGGAATTAATGTATTACGGAATGCATGATGATTAATAACCTTATTTTCCGGAAGTCCTTTCGCACGTGCCGTACGGATAAAGTCAGAGTTTAATACCTCCAACATATTGGTTCTCGTATATCGCATCAAACTACCGATACTTACAATGGTCAAGGTAATAACAGGCAGTATCATGTGCTGCGCCATATCCAGTATCTGTCCGACAGGACCATAGGTTTCATGCATACGTCCAACAATACCGTACAAATCCACCCAGCCTAATTTTACGGAAAAGACATATTTTAAGATGGTGGCGAAAAAGAAAGAAGGAAGGGAAATACCTACCAAAGCTACTACCGTCACGGTATAGTCAATTTTGCTGTACTGCTTTCTGGCAGCAATAATACCTGCCGGAATCGCAATCAAAATTTCTAAAATAAAGGATGCAGCAGATAACGCAAAGGAATACCAAATGACATCCTTGAACTTTTCAATAACCGGCTTGTTCCACTGCCAGGAATCTCCAAAATCACCGGTTACGGCATTTCCAAGCCATTGTACATATCCCGGGATAATTCCCTTGTCCAGACCATATGCTTTTTCTAACTGCTCCAGCAGTTCACTGTAACTCTTTGAGCCCGGCTGCTGTGCCATGGTTCTTGCCTTTGTTTCTACATAGGAAGAAGGCAGACAACGCATAACCGAATAAATTATCAGCCCCACAAAGAAAAGAATAATGACACTCTGCAAAAGTCTCTTTGCCAAAAATTTCTTCATTACCCATCACTCCTGATTGTTTTTTCTTTCATTCATAATCTATAATCAAATACCTTCCATCCTGCTTTACCAAGAAAACGGTATCTATTATCCGACTTTAAAACGACATTTTACCAAAAAAGCTGCCGCAACTTTATCTGTCCTGCTTATTTCTTTTCATAGCCCTCTAAAGGTTTTCGTTTATACATACTTTGAGCCCATCATCCGGTGGGCTCAAAGCACATAACTGTTCAAAGTTTCCAAACAAAATGAGATGCTTCAAACTGTTGTTTAGTTCATTTCCATGTTTTCTACTTCATAATACCATGGATAGAATGTTGTCTGATCCGGTGTAATTGTATCCGCTTTGATACGTTCCGTACTAAAGATCATACAATCCTGTCTCTGATATACCGGAATTTCTACTGCCCAGTCGATAACAATATCCAAACACTGTTTGTAAACAGATTTTCTGTAAGCCTGATCAGCACTTGTTCTTGCATCCATAATAAGAGTATCAAGGTCAGCATCTGCAATGTGGTAATGGTTGGAATCTGTACCGCCCATACCTTCTACGTTGTTGGAGTGATATACCTGATACATATCCGGGTCAAGAGTTGCCTGCCATGCAGCACACCACATATCAACGGTACCTGCATCCAGACCGGACCATAACTGGGATGTATCGGTTAAGTCATTGATTGTTAATGTAAAGCCGATAGACTCCAATGCAGCTTTTGCATCTGTTAAAATACCGAAGGAAGGATGGTCACCTGTACCATCTGCACCAATCCAGATTTCATATTCCATAGCTGCACCTTCCGGAGCTGCTGTAACCTTACCGTCTGCTACTGTATAACCTGCTGCTTCAAGGTATCCCAAAGTAGCCTGTAAAGCTGCTGCATATTTATCTTCTTCGGACATACCATCTGTATAAATCGGATTACCGTCTACATCTACAGAGAAAGCTACCTGATAATCTGCATCAGATTTCTGAGGTGCTGCCCATGATGTATTGGAAATCGGATAGTTGATAACGCTTGCTGCATCACCATAATACGTATCAATAGTTACATCTCTGTATACAGAAATAATGGTTGCCAAAGCTGTTCTTAAGTTTTTGGAAGCTTCGGAATCTTTTTCGCCTCCAACACAAATTCTGTCAGCATTAAGACCGATATAACCATATCCTCTGTAGTCTGTTAAACGGGTGTCAATTACGTCACCTGTTAATTCACCGTTTGTATTAATTCCTCTAATCTGCTCTAAGTTTGCTTTACTTGCAGTAGGACCGGCAGCATCCAGAGTTCCCTGCTGTACAGCCGGAATCTTATCTGCTTCTGTCGTTTCTTTCCACTGCATACTCTTAATCTTTGGTGCACCTTTGAAGTAATTTTCATTTGCTTCCAGATAAACAATTTTGTTTTCATATTTTACATATTTGTAAGGACCTGCACCAAGCGGTGTTGTATCTTTTGCATGAACGGAAGAAAGATCACCGCGGGTAAATCCAAACTGGTTATTATCATAATCATAAAGAGAAGTATCTCCGTAATAATGAAGCGGTGCAATCAAAATATTTGAAATATTATAAACTGCTGTTGCATCAAAGCCGTTTGTAATAACCTGGAATTCATAATCACCAAGCTTCTGAATACCTTCGATGTTTGCAACATCTTCACCTTCTCCGGCTGCTTTCTTCTGCTCAACAATACAGTTTTCTGCCAAAGCAGTTACATCTGCATCAAAATAAGCTTCATCTCCTGCGTATGCAGCACCGAGAGATGCCACATCAGAACCATACTGAGCAATGATATCAGCAATAATGGTGTCTTTGTCTTTCCCTTCAGCAGAATAATCTGCATCCAGAGAGTAGAATCCTACGAAACATGCTTCCTGAGAATCAAAATCATAATCAGCAAATACATCGCCGCACCAGTCAAATTCACTGGTAAGAATCGGAGCAATCACCTTTTCGTTAATCTGTGTTGCCAGTTCTTTCGGCATTTCTTTCACTAATGCTGCAACCTCTTCTGCTGTAATGCTTTCTGCGACAGAGCTGTTTGCACGATAGTTTTTCATACCTTTAATCGGTGTGGAATAAAGAGTAAGTCCTCCGTCATAGGAAGGATCAGATAATACATAATAAGTAAAAATAACATCATCAGCCGTAAGCGGTGTTCCGTCACTGAATACAACGTCATCACGAAGCTTGAAATGATAAATGGTTTCGTCTGCTGCTTCATCTATGGTTACATCCATATCTGCAACACCTGTGTAAGTATAGTCTGTACCATTGTAGCTTCTTGTCTCACCCTCGATACCCTTTTCGATAAGAGCACCTGCACGGTCAGGTAATACGAGATAAAGCTGTGTCAAATCAACAATTTCCTGATCCGGTACGGAATCTGCAAAAAACGGGGTGAATTTTTCACTAAAGTTTGCTTCACCCATAACTAATGGTGTGTCACTTCCTTCTGTAGAAGCGCTTTCAGTAGATGCTTCTGCAGAAGCATCTGTAGAAACTTCAGTAGAAGTTTCTGTACTTGGTGTAGTTTCTTCTTTACTTCCGCAGGCTGTCAAGGTACTTGCAACCATAACGCCAGCCAGTAAAAGGGAAAGAAACTTGCTGGAACTTCTTTTCATAATAGTCCTCCTTATAATAATATATTTCCATAAAATCCGGAGTAAAAATATAAATCAAGCAAAAAAGCAAAGATTATTGCCCGGATTTAAGTGGCATTGTAACACAAATATAAATTCAGCACAATAGCTGTTTTCCTGTCAATTTCTGCATAAAATATAGTTATTTTTAATAATATTCATTTTTTTTGATAAAATATTAGAAAAAAAACTATTTTGAATAATTGTATACAATTATTCTTGAATTTTTATACATTCAAATGAATTTTTATTAAATTTTAAAAAAATATAATTTACAGCCGCCAATACTGTCAAAAAGCAACAAAACAACCACTCATTTTCCGGTAAAATCGTTTTCCGGTTTATCAGCATAAAAATAAACTCGCAGATAATTGATAATACCGAAAGAACCATAATTATTTTCGGCATCCGTTTACACCTGCCGAAGCTTTTGTCATATTTCTCCCGGGTCAACTGTGCCGGTGCCTGCCATACTTGAAAAGCCGAAAGCAGAAAATAAATCGCAGGAAGGAAAATGCAAATGTACGGAATCATCACATACAGGCAATGACTTCCTCCGTTATCGAAAAAGCCGGAAACAAAAAACAGCCATAAAGTAAAAAAAGAACTGATAAAAGCCGTTACTGTCAGATGCTTTGTTTGTACTTTACTTAAGTCATTTAAATAATAATTTCCTTTATAGACAATCTGCTCTTCTACAGAACCATCTTCCTTTTCAATCAGTTTGCATTCATAATCATCTTTATATTTCTTAGACATATTACCTCGCAATCACTTTAAAGTGCTAACGTATTAGAACATTATATCGTTACCTGCAAAAAAAGGGACATGAATTTTGTCCATGCCCCTTTGCATCGTACCAACGATGAAAAGATATCATATTTTTTTAAACTTTGCAAGCCTACGCGTTACAACTTTAATTCAATAAATTACTCTTTTTGTCCACGATAACATACGTGTAAAAAGCAAGACAATTTCTAGTTGTTAATCAACTTATCACTTTCGTTGTTCCAGCTGTAAAGCTTACGAATTTCTTCTCCAACGATTTCCGAAGGATGTTCGCTTGCTAACTTTCTCATTGCTCTGAAGTGTGCCTGACCGCCGGCCTCTGACATATCCAGTAAGAAATCTTTTGCAAAGGTTCCGTCCTGAATGTCTGCAAGGATTTTCTTCATTGCTTTCTTTGTATCTTCTGTAATAATCTTCGGTCCTGTAATGTAGTCACCATATTCTGCTGTATTGGAAATGGAATATCTCATTCCTGCAAAACCACTCTGGTAAATTAAGTCAACGATTAATTTCATTTCATGGATACATTCAAAGTAAGCGTTTCTTTCATCATAGCCTGCTTCTACTAAAGTTTCAAAACCGGCCTGCATAAGAGCACAAACACCACCACAAAGAACTGCCTGCTCACCAAAGAGGTCTGTTTCTGTTTCTGTTCTGAAGGTTGTTTCAAGAACACCTGCTCTTGCACCACCGATAGCCAGTGCATAAGCTAAAGCCATTTCCTGAGCCTTTCCGGTTGCATCCTGATGAACAGCTACAAGACAAGGAACACCTTTTCCTGCCTGATATTCGCTTCTTACTGTATGACCCGGTCCTTTCGGTGCAATCATGGTTACGTCTACATCAGCAGGCGGAACGATCTGACCGAAATGAATATTGAAGCCATGTGCAAACATTAACATGTTACCCGGCTCTAAGTTAGGTTCGATGGACTCTTTGTAAAGTTTAGCCTGAAGTTCATCATTAATAAGAATCATAATAATGTCTGCTTTTTTAGCAGCTTCTGCTGCGGTATATACCTGAAATCCCTGAGCCTCTGCCTTTGCCCATGATTTGGAACCTTCATAAAGTCCGATAATGACGTTGCAGCCTGACTCCTTTGCGTTTAATGCGTGTGCGTGTCCCTGACTGCCGTAACCGATTACTGCGATTGTCTTACCTTCCAATAATGATAAGTTGCAGTCTTCCTGGTAAAAAATCTTTGCCATTTTCTTTTCCTCCATATAAAAAATAAATAATAAAATAATATGTAACTGAAAGGTTTCCCTAAGAGTTGCTTGTTTTAATTTGTTCTTCCTTTAAGGAAGATAGGTAATATTATCGGTGCCTCTGCCCAGACCGGCAATACCGGTTCTTGCAAGTTCTAAAATTTCATAGCCTTCAAGCAAATTAATAAATGCCTCAATTTTGGCCTGATTTCCGGTCAGTTCCACCATAATGCTTTCGGTAGACACATCAATAATTTTAGCACGGAAAATATCCGTTACCGCAATGACACCTTGTCTTTGCTCCGGTGTAGCTTTTACTTTAATCAATGCAAGTTCTCTGTAAACACTGCTGTCCGGCTTTAATTCTTTTACATCACGGACATCTACAAGCTTGGCAACCTGTTTTTCAATCTGGTCTAAAATATCTTCATCCCCGGAAGCAACAATAGTAATCCGGGTAAATCTCGGGTCGGCAGTAACACCTGCCGTAATACTCTCTATGTTATAACCCCGTCTGGAAAAAAGCCCTGAAATGCGGCTTAATACACCTGACGTATTGTCAACCAAAAGCTGAAATACTCTTTTCTGCATCTTCATAACCCTTCTTATACTTAATCTTCTTCACACTTGAATTATTGTAGCAAGTCTCACCGGAAAAGTCAACCAGATACTTTTCTGCTTTAATCTTTTAAGACGTTACCACACTAAAATTGGCTATTCACAACATTTCTGAAGTGCCAAAGTCCCCGTTCTCGCTACTTCCACAATACTGATGGACTGCATCATTTTAATAAAAAGTTGAATTCTTTCAGGGACATCGCAAATCTGGATAATCATGAAATGGGTAGACATATCAACAATCTGTGCTTTCATGATTTCACAATTTTCCATAATGTCGCGACGGTTACTTTTATTATATTTGATTTTTATCAGCATTAATTCTCTGCTGATACTCTGGGATTCATCGAAAGTTTTTACTTTGATGACATCCAGCTTTTTGTTCAGCTGCTTTTCAATCTGTTCTACGGTTCTTGTGTCTCCTGAACTTACAATTGTCATACAGGAAACATCCTTGTCATCGGTTTCTCCCACAGCAAGACTGTCTATATTAAAGCATCTTCTGGAAAACAGCCCGGCCACCTTGCACAATACGCCGGAGCGGTTTTCTACCAATACGGAATAAATTCGTTTCATTTTCCTTAACGCCTCCTATTTTACCAAGTCATACGGATCAATCAGACATTCCAAAAGTACGGATTCATCCTCTTTCAAAAAAGCATCCAGTACTTCTTCCGCTTTTTCCATATTGGAAAGGCGAAGGAACGGCAATTCATACGCAGCTGCCAGTTTTTCCAAATCCGGACTGCCCGACAAATCTACAACGGAATAATTGTCTTTATAGGTATAATGCTGATATTCCCGTACCATGCCAAGATAATTGTTTTTCAATACAATAATCTTTACCGGAATGTTATGCTGACGCATGGTAGCAAGTTCCATCATGGACATCTGGAAAGAACCGTCGCCGCATACGGCTATAACCTGTCTGTTTTTGTCTCCCAGCTTTGCTCCCATGGCCGCAGGAATGGAATAACCCATGGTTCCCATTCCTCCGGAGGTTAAGAACATTCCCTTTCGCACAATATGATAACCGCATGACCAAATCTGATTCTGTCCTACATCCGCTACATAAATTGCATCCTCTTTCATCTTTAAGGAAAGCATACGGATGAATTCCGCCGGATCCACATAATCCGGATTAGGACTGCGTTTCACTATCATCGTTTCCCGATAAGTATTTAAAGTCTTCAGCCATTCTTCATGTTCACAGGTAAATTCCTCTTTCGCAAAATCTTCAAAAATATGTTTGGCATCCCCTACAAGAGGAATGGTAGGCCCGGCATTTTTGCCGATTTCCGCAGGATCTACGTCAATATGTACAAGCACTTTGTTTTCCGTAATCAAATCCGGCTGACTGACTGCACGGTCTGCCACTCTGGCACCAACCATAATGAGCAAGTCGGACTCATTCATGGCACGATTTGCGTAAGCCTTGCCGTGTCCGCCCACCATACCGAAATACAGTTCGTCTTCGGTAGGCATAACACCAATTCCCATCATAGTCGTAACCACAGGAATCCTGTATTTATCTGCAAAAGCACGTAATTCCTGCTGTGCATTGCTTAAAAGCACACCGCCCCCCGCACAGATAATCGGACGTTTTGCCTTTTCTAATTCTTTTACTACCTTTTTAATCTGAACAACATTTCCCTTTACTGTAGGTTTATATGTACGCATGGAAATTTCTTCGGGATATTCAAATTTCTTTAATGCCGCATTCTGCACATCAATCGGTACATCAATCAGAACCGGACCTTTTCTTCCGGTATTGGCAATATGAAAGGCTTCCTTCATTATCCGCGGAATATCTTCCACATCTCTTACCAGATAACTGTATTTTACAAAGGACTCCACCGCTCCCGTAATATCTGCCTCCTGAAAGCTGTCACTGCCTAAAAGTTCACTGTTTACCTGTCCGGTAATACAGATTAGCGGAATACTGTCCGCAAAAGCGGTGGCAATACCGGTAATGACATTGGTTGCACCGGGTCCGGAGGTAACCGCGCACACACCGGGTCTGCCTGTCACTCGTGCCAGACCGCTTGCCGCATGTGCCGCATTCTGCTCCGTGCGAATTAAAACCGTCTGAATTTCGGATTCCAATATACTGTTATAAAAAGGACAGATAGCTACTCCGGGATAACCGAAAACTACTTCTACGCCTTCTTTTTCCAAGCATTTTATCATTGCATCTGCGCCGTTCATCATTCAAAACCAGCCTTTCTTATTTGCTTCTCAAAATTATCTCCAAAAATCCTTGCATAACCCCTAATAAGGATATTTCTCAATATTTTAGCACAGTAAAGTTGTGCCTTGCAATAGTTATTTATTTTCTTGTCATCTGCAACAGCCGTTGTGCCAGCTTCACGGCATCAGCTGCATCTTTAGAGTAGCCGTCGGCACCGATTTCATCCGCATAATCCTGCGTAATGACGGCACCGCCAATCATAATTTTTGCAGTGACCCCCTGCTCCTTTGCATACTCAACCACATGTCTCATCTGCTGCATGGTGGTTGTCATCAGTGCCGATAATGCAATAATCTGTGCATGATGCTCTTTGGCAGCCCGGATGATTTCCTCCTTCGGCACATCTTTTCCCAAATCAATAACCTTGAAACCGTAATTTTTCAGCATTAATGCCACCAGATTTTTACCGATATCGTGAATATCCCCTTCCACCGTAGCAATAATAATGACGGGCATATCCTTGTCTGCAGCACCGGTCATCAGATGAGGCTCCAACACTTCAATGGAATTTTTCATTGCCTCCGCACTGGCGATCAGTTGGGGAAGAAAATATTTTCCTTTATCAAACAAATCACCTACTTCATTTATGGCGGGAAGCAAAGTTTTGTTCAAGAGTTCCTGTGCCTGTTCGCCCTCTTCCAAAGCCTGCATGGTAAGCGCTTTGATTCCGCTTTTGTTCCCCTTTAAGACGGCTTCCTTAATCCTTCCGTGCCAGCCCTCTTCCACTGTTTTTTTCTCACCTTTAAAAGTCGTATTTTCCGATTGCGGCATTTTGCCGCCTTCACCTGCTACTCGCTTTAAGTTTTCCAGTTTTTGTTTTTCCTGCTCTTTACGTTCCGTTACCAGACTCATGCGTTCAATGTATGCAATATCTGCATCTTCTTTGTTCAACAGTAAATCCGAAGCGAAGGCACTGCAAACCAAGAGTTCCTGAGAAGGATTGGAAATTGCCATAGTCAGTCCTTCCCGAATTGCCATCGTTAGAAAGGCAGTATTTATGAAGCTTCTTTCCGGCAGCCCGAAAGAAATATTGGAAAGACCGCAAATCGTAGCCAGTCCGTTCTCCTTACAGTAGCGAATGGTTTCCAGTGTTTCCAGTGCTGCTTTTTTATTGGCACCTACCGTTGCCACAAGTCCGTCTACCACGATGTCTTCTTTTCGCATGCCAAGCTCTAAGGCACGGTTTACTATGGTGTTAATAATGTCAATTTTCTCCTCCAGACTTTCCGGCAGACCTTTATCGGAAAGAGGAAGTAAAATAAACATCGCGCCATATTTTTTCACGATGGGAAGCAGACGCTCAAATTTTTCTTTTTCCAAAGAAACCGAATTGACCAATGCCCTGCCCGGATAATTCCGAAGTGCAGCCTCCAACACCTCAATATAACTGGAATCCAGAGAAAGCGGCAGATTGGTAACGGTACTGACCTCTTCTATAGCCTGTAGCATCAATTCCTGTTCGTTAATACCGCTCATTCCCATATTTACATCCAAAATGCGGGCTCCGTTTTCTTCCTGTTCTTCCGCAAACTGCTTTACCAACTCAAAAGAGCCGTTTTTAAGCTCCTCCTGTAATTTTTTCTTTCCGGTTGGATTGATACGCTCTCCTACAATCATAAAACGGTCATCTAAGCCAAAGGAAAGTGCCATACACTGCGAAGCCAAAAAGTGTCTGCCTGTTTTTTGTGCACCACTTCTTCGTATCTTGATATGATTTTCCGTCTCCGGCAGATTTTTGACTGATTCGGTCAGTTTCTGAATGTATTCCGGATTTGTTCCGCAGCATCCGCCCAAAATAGTAGCGCCTGCTCCGGCAAGAATTTTCATTTCTTCCGCAAAAGTATCCGCGTCCATATCATAGTAAGTATTACCTTCCTGATCTACTGACGGAAGTCCGGCATTGGGTTTTGCAATAATCGGAATCGAGGTAAGCTCTGCCATTGTACGGATGATTTTTTCCATCTGTGCCGGTCCTGTCGAGCAATTGGCACCAATGGCATCTGCTCCCAGACTTTCCAGTGTAATTGCGGCACTTGCTGCATCCGTTCCAAAAAGACTTCTTCCGTCTTTTTCAAAGGTCATGGTCACCATAACCGGCAAGTCAGAAACTTCCTTTGCGGCGATGAGTGCAGCTCGACTCTCCTGTAAACTCATCATGGTTTCCACCACAAGTAAATCTGCGCCTGCTTCCTCCAACAGTCGTATCTGCTCTTTGTATACCGTAATCAGCGTTTCGAACTCCATATCTCCCATAGGCTTAAGCTGCCGTCCGGTCATGGTAATATCTCCTGCCACGAAAGCTTTTCCGTTTGCGGCACGTTTGGAAACTGCCACTAATTTTTGTGTCATTTCTTCTATCCGGTCAGCCAGTCCGTATTCCTCAAGCTTAATCCGGTTTGCAGTAAAAGTCGGTGCATAAAGAATATTGCTTCCTGCTTCCACATAATCCCGCTGCAGTTTTTCCATGACCTCTTCATGCTCTAAAATCCACTGTTCCGGGCAGACACCTGCAGGCATACCTGCTTTCATCAGATTGGAGCCGGTTGCTCCGTCTAAAAAAAGAAAGCCACTTTCGGCAAGCTGTTTAAATTCTGTTTTATTCATGCGTATCCTTTCCGTGTATATCACAAATTCATTTTGGGTGATATGTTCATACAAATTATTTTTTCATTTTTTGTTCCGAAAAACCGTAACACTATATTATCACGGTTTTACGGAACAGGTAAATATGTTTCTTGCTTTCCTATGTAAATTATGATAAATTTTTATGGTAAAAGTCTTGTTTTCAGCAAGATTTATTTTTATGTTGAAAGGTGTCTTGTATTTATGAAGCATATAGGAAAAACAATATTATTCTGCTCCTTATTGTCCGCTCTTTTCTTGTACGGTTGCGGGAAAGATGAGAAACTTGCACTGTATAAAGAACAAATGGAGAATTTTTTTGTTAACATTGCAGATTTGAATGCCAATATGAATTCCATTGATGTGACAGATGAAGCCGCTGCACAGACAGAACTGCTTGGCTATCTGGATGCTATTGAAACCGAATTTAACAATCTGGCTGAATTGGAGGTCCCTGATGAATTTATCAGTGTGGAAACTCTTGCCGACGAAGCGGCGGAAAACATGTCACAGGCAGTTACCCTGTACCACCAGCTTTTTGAAAGTGAAACCTACGATACAAACATTGCAGCGGCTGCGGGAGAATATTACAGCCGTGCCAATATCCGTTTTCAGTATATCATTTCCATTCTTCATGGGGAAATCCCTGAAGGCGAAAATGTAACGGTTACTATGGACCATGACCTGAAAAAAGAAACAGAAGAAACTACAGAAACAATGCAGGAAACCCACGGAGAAATTCAGACAGAAAATCCATTAGCGGAAACAGAATCAAACGAGGAGATGAATTAATCGAAGGAGCATACCTAAATGATTTAAAGAAAAACACCCTGACTATCTGTTTAAGCAACGATAGCGCGGGTGTTTTTTCTCTCCTGTTCTCCGGAGAATCTTTTTGAAGCCCTATTCTTTTAAATTATCTACATTTCAGTAAGCTCACAAACAAACTGTTTGCTAAAGAGAATTCTCTTCTCTCTTCCATTATAAAGTATCACAATTTCTTTATAGTTGGACTTATAATTATCCGTAACCGTTTCCCATTTCAGGGTTGTTCCTGTTTTCGTTATCTTATAACGATTATAAATACCTTTTTGATAATCCAGTGTTTCCCCATCATCTTCATAATGGATATATTCGCCGTCTGCACCGGATTCCACATACAAATACAATGTATCCAGCTTCTTATTATCAATGTGAAGCAGGTTCTTGTAAAGTGGAATGACAGAGCCTTGTTTTACGAAAATCCCAACCGAATCCAACGGCATTTCTATCAGATATTCTTTTCCGCCCTCGTAGCTTTCTTTTGTAAAATAATGTACCCATGTTCCTTCCGGCAGATACACCGCTCTGCTTTCCTGTCCCTGTCGTACAACCGGAGCGAACAAGAGAGAATCTCCAATCATTACTTCATCATTAATCTGCTTGGTTCTCTCATCCTCCGGATAGTTAAAGAACAACGGTCTCAACGCCGGACAGCCCGTAGCATGGGCATTTTCCAGTAAATCATAAAGATACGGCAAAAATTCATAACGAAGCTTTAATATATTCCGATAAATTTCCAAGGTCTCTTCATCAAAAGCAAACGGTTCCTGTTTCCTTGTATGAATAGAGGAATGATTGCGCAAAAACAAAGAAAACATATTGGCTTCCATCCAACGGATTAACAATTCCTTAGTTGTTTCGTTTCCAAATCCACCGATATCTACACCGTTTACCGCAAAATTACAGAAATTCATAGTCATAACCTGCGGCAGTGAACCTTCCAAATGAGCCCATAGTGACTGGTTATCCCCATTCCATGTTGTAGTAAACTGCGCCGTCGTACCAAATGCTGCTCTTGTAATAACCACCGGTCTTTTGTTCTCCTCTTCAAATGCCTTGGAAATGGCACGGGACATGTATTCTCCATAAAGGTTATGTACTTCGTCATGGTAGTGCATGCCGTTATCGGAAGGAAATTCCACTTCGTCCGGCAGCGGGCCGTTGAAAGAAGCCGGTTCGTTCATATCACACCAGATTCCTTTCACATGATTATCCGCCATAAACTCTTTTGTTATTTCCGTTATATAACCGGCAGTTTCTTTCTGAAAATAATTCGGATATTTGGAGTCTCCCGGCCACACCTGATTTACATACTGCTCCCCGTCTAACGTAGCAAAACCGTTATGCTCTTTTAAGTAGTCATATATTTCATAACCTTCCTCAACCTTAACACCCGGGTCAATAATGGTGATAAAGTCAATGCCTTCCTTTGAGAAACGGTCTGCCATTCCCTTCAAATCCGGAAATTCTTCTTTTTTTACGGTATAAACTTTGTACCGCTCCATATAATCAATATCCATATGAATGTAATCAATGGGAATTTGGTATTCCTCAAACTTTTCGCGAATTTCTTCCATTTCCTCAGCATTATAAGACCATCTGGACTGGTGATACCCCAGCATTTTACGCGGTACGAACAAAGTTTTTCCAACAAGTTCCGCATAGGTTTGACTTAACTTCATAGGAGTATCCCCTAACAAAAGAAAATAGTCATACTCTCCCTTTTCACTGCCGATGTAGAGAAACTCATCGCTATATCTTCCAAAATTGAAAATACATTTATAAGAGGATGGATAGAAAATTCCATAATACCGGTTCTGATGATGATTTACCAAAAAATAATTGATGGATTTATATAAGGATTTATAGGTTTCGTTATGCTCACTGGGGTCATCCGTATTCCACGAAACATATTCATAATCCCTACGGTTTAATTGTGCCGCTTTATCTCCAAGACCGTAAATTTTGTCTCCTTTATCAAACAGCCGGATGTTAATCTGTGTCTTAAAATCAGCCAGTGCTTCTTCTCTCTTATGTCCTTCCAGTTCCGAAAGGGAAAAATCCTTTTTTTCTACATAAATGGAAGCATCTCCCGCATATTCTTCAAAATAGGTAACCCCTTTTTTCTTAACGGAAAGATGGAAAGCTTTATCAATAAAAATCTGATATTCACCGATAACAACAAAGCTGCTTTCCGAAGTTTCTTCCACACGAATTTCCACGCTTTTTCTGTTATAATTCAATTTTACGAGTTCTTCGCTGTTCTTTACTTTATAAATGCGAAACAGACTGTCATTGATTATTTCCATGTATTTTTCTTCTTTGCCGTTTGAAAACGTAATCTGTTGTCCTGTTACGCTTACCTTAAGATTTCCTGTCATACTTCCTCCATTCCGTACACTTTGTACTGTTTCAATTTTCTTTGTTTTCATTTCGGATAACACTTTTTATAATTAGATTATTATATGATTCTTTGAAAATTTCCTTTGCTATTTTGCTATTTTTTATAATTATATTGCTTTTTAAAAAAAATTTATGTACTATTAAAAAAACGCATTAAGAGGAATAAAAATGAATCAAAAGGAATCTGTACAAAAAACGAAAATCGAAAAAGAAAATACCGCTCACGGCTCTTCCCTTTTTCCCTGTGCCTGCTATGACAGCTGGCTTGTGGAAACCTATCCTGCCATTAATCTTCACTGGCACCCGGAGTTGGAGATGAATCTGGTTGTAAGCGGCAAAGCAGAGGTTATGATTAATTTTGAATCTCATGTTGTTTCTAAAGGGGATATTATCCTGATAAATAAAGAGGAAGTACATGGCTTTTTTCGTTATCAAAGCCAGGATTTTAATTGTAAAGCTGTGGTATTTCATCTGGATTTTATCGGCGCAAAGACACCGGATGATGTGTTTATGGAACTCTTAAGTCCACTTGTAAACAAAGAAAAGCGCTTTTCCAATTTCATAGCACAGAACGCACCGGTATATAGGGAACTGAAAAAACACTTAGAACAAATATTTCTTCTATATGAGGAGAAAAAGCCCTATTACAAGCTTTTACTAAAGTCCGAAATACTGATGGTTTTTTATCTTCTTTTTTCGTCCTCTTCCGTAAAGAACGGTATCCGTTATTCCAAGCGAAATGCTTCCATGAAAACAGCGATTGATTTTATTGCAGAAAACTATAACCGGCATATCAGTGCCGAGGAAGCTGCCGCTGTTGCCGGTTATAGCAAATATCACTTCTTACGAATTTTTAAAGAAGCCGCCGGAATGGAATTTTCGCGTTATGTAAATCGTGTCCGCTTTGATCATGCGGTACTTCTGCTCAAAGAAAGTAATCTTTCTGTTACGGATATTGCTTTAGCAACCGGTTTTTCCGATTCTGCTTATTTTACCAAAAAGTTTAAAGAAGAGTTTCATACCACACCTCTTTCTTTTCGGAAAAGCTTTGAATGAAAATTTGATTACTCTCCGTTTGCGCCAGACACAAGCAATCCTAAAATTGTAAAAGCATCTCCGGACGAGGCAGAATTTTTCTTGATTACGATTTCATGTTCCGTAGCACTGTCAGAAGTAAAACATTCCGTAGCCTGCGCATAGTTTCCCCAGCCACCACTAAAATCAGCATTTAATGTATTCGTCAGATTTCCGTCCACATAAACATCAAACTGCCCACCCTTTCCGTCAATCCGGCAATAATAAAGAAGTCCGAAGTTTGCACAACGAATGGTAAATTTAATTTCTCCGCCGCTCTCAGTACTAAAGTCGTTGGGAAATGCCGGAAAAACAGAAGCCTTCTCAAACCCATCCATACTATCCGGCTCTATGCTTTCCGCATCCAGTACAGCTGCATTAATATAACATCTTTTTGTTACAGTTTCCTCTTTTATTGGTGTCGGTTCTTCATAAGTATCCATCTGCTCATAAACGGAATTCAAATACTTCCACAAAATTTCTCCTGTTATGGCATGCCCCAAAGCAGATGGGTGCACCGTGTCGCCGGATAATTCTTTTTCCGTATATTTTCCCGTTTCTTCCATTTCTTTTATAACATTACGATAACTCACCATAGGCAGCGAATACGAAAAACCCACAATGGACTGGTTTTCCTGTGCACCGGTAATATCAGCTTGCGCCATAAATAAAAGCAGAATTGCCGGAGAAGTTTCACTTTCTGCAATGGTTCGTATCAAATTGTCATAGGCTTTTTTGTAAAATTGCGTATTACTGTCATTTACGGCAAATTCCACCAATACAAGATCCGGTTTATAAACTAATACATCCTTTGTTACTCTGTGTACCCCAAGATAAGAATCTGTTGCCCCGATTCCTGCATTGATACATACAAATTCAGTATCCGGAAAAGTTTCCTCCCACCACGAAAAAAAGAGTTCTGCATAGCTTTTCTTTTCGGTAATTTCGCTATCCTTTGAACCATTTGATATAGTTCCCTGCGTAATGGAACCACCCAAAACTGCAATCGTTACTTTTTCTCCCTTTTCAGCCTTTTTCATTACTTTGGCAAGTGCTGCTTCATCGCTCCCCTTCCAATAGTCGGCAAGTGCCATTTCTTCTTCGGTTACATAAGAAGTAGGTGATGTGATTGTCGCTCTTTTCTCCGTTTCACTTGCGCTTTGTTCTTCCTTTTCTGTGACGGCTTTTTCCGTTGCCTGTTCAGATGTTTCACTTACTTCTGCATTATCAATGCTTCCTTGCCTGCACCCTGAAATAATAACAGCAGTCGAAAGAAAACACATTATTGCCAGTGCAATTCTTTTCATATTTATTGTTAGCATAACTCCCCCTCTTCCCAAAATAATTCATCCAGTGTTTTTCCAAGACATTTACATATTGTTACACATAAATTAATGGTGGGGTTATAGTCTCCTTTTTCTATTGCCGATATGGTCTGTCTTGATACGCCTACCCTATCAGCAAGCTCCTGCTGGGACAAATCCAATGCCGCCCTTGCAGATTTCATTTTCAAATTTTTCACTCTTTTCTCATTCCCTTCGCTTCACTCAAAGAACATATCTTATTCCTCTTTGTCCTCTTTACGGTCTTTGATTTCCTTCAGCAAAAGAACTACAAAAATAGCAAGAAACATAAATCCAATCATAATATTTCCTATTCCGTTCATCATATCGCTTGAAGCCATTTCACGGTCATGTGCCAAAACATTACTGAAGCCAAGTATAAAATTAGCAATACCTACCACTGCAAAAACAATAAGCAGTGGTTTTCGTCTTTCATTTAAAGCAAAATAGGAATCATGCCAGATACAGTATGTAACATAAACAAGAATGCCAATACAGGAAGTTGTAATCTGTGTACCAAAAACGTCTGCAATCGGCTGCGATGCAATTTCATTGTAAAATGCAACAAGCATATTTAAAATAAGCAAAGTAAAAAATCCGTATTTAAACCCTCTTCCTCTTGACAGTTCCTGTCTTTCATCGTATTCACATCTTAGCTTTCCGTCTGTTTTCCCTTTTTTGACTACAATATACAAGCAAACTATAAGCACAAGAAAGCCTATGATGCTTCCAACCAAAATTCCACATATGTATTCATTCATGTATTTTTCCTCCTATGCTTTGTTAACCCCTTTTTGTTTTATGCAGTATTTATATCATATTGATAGCAAAATGTCAATTATATTTTACATTTTGCTATCAAAGTACTAGGCGTACACAAAAGCAGAGAAACAATTACACCGTAATGTGAATTTTTAAATTCCAGTTTTTAACCCTCATCAAATCTGGAATTTACTCTTGCACATAGTTTCTGTTACTATACTGCTCCCGATTGAAATCTGTACTCTCACCCCGAGAACACCATTGGCCGCTCTTCGATTGTATGCTTTCTGTTCCATAACCTCGCTTACCAGATCTTCCTTGTAAACAATAAGCAGATTCTTGATTATGGAAAAGTGTGTGTAAATAAAGTCGAACTGTTCTTCCAGCGCACCGCCGATATATTCATCAATATTTATCGCTCCAGATTTCATATCTGCCTCCTTATGAAAGTTCTGAAGCATAACCGGTTTTGCTTCTTTGTCTTGCTGACAATAGTTATTATAAGTTGTGATGGCTTATTATTCGTTACCCAAAGCTTGTACCAAAAGTACAATGGGATTGTACTTTTTTAGAATGAATAAAATCGGAATTGCAGGATACACATAAGTGCTCACATAAAAAAAGCAAAAAAATATGTTCAGAGTGTCACTATTTGTCATTTTCAGCCGATATAATATGTGTATCAGATAGCTTAAGTCCCTACAGGAGTAAGTTAACCAGCAGTTCAATGTATCCTCTTGACAGGTGTGCTATACTGAATATTATTGAAACTAAGAAGACGATTCACTCAGAAAGGAGGCCATTATCATGACACAGAATTACAGAACAAACGCAAGTAACTTAATAGCAAGAGGTATGGTTATCCTTTCTTCTATTTGTATGTAACAGGCTTATTCTGCCCATTTCAAAAGAAGACTTCATAGAATTTCCGCACCTTTTGCTTTGACAATAGAGGTGCTATTTTTATGCCCTCGCATCAACAGAAAAGGAAATGATTATGGAGACTATCAAAGGAGCCGTAACTTGTGCTCAAATTTTTACCACTAATAACAAAGAAACTGCAATCGACCCGTATGCCATCTCACAGCTTCAGATGATCTGTGATCAGGAAAGTTCTAAGGGATGCCGTATTCGTGTTATGCCTGATGTACATCCCGGTAAGGTTGGAACCATTGGTCTCACCATGACCATCGGTGAAAAAATCATTCCGAATCTCATCGGCATTGATATCGGTTGTGGTATGACTCTTGCACAAATTAAGGGAAAGAAAATTGAATATCAGAAACTGGATATTGTAATCAGAGATTGTATTCCGTCAGGATTTAGCATCAGATCAAAGGCTCACAGATTTGCTTTAGGATTTGATTTTGACGCACTCCGATGTGCTAAGCACATTCGCACAGGCAAAGCACTCCTAAGTCTTGGCAGCCTTGGAGGGGGAAATCATTTCATTGAAGCAGATAAAGATGATAACGGAAATCTCTACATTGTAATCCACACAGGAAGCCGTCACCTCGGTAAAGAAGTGACCGAATACTATTTAAACAAAGGTCAGACACTTCTGAAAGACAAAGGACTTACGGTTCCTTATGAAATTACATGGCTGGAGGGAGAACTCATGAAAGATTACCTTCATGACCTTCAGGTTGTTCAGCAGTTTGCCTCCCTGAACCGAGAAATTATTTTGGATGAACTTGTAAAAGGGATGAAATGGAAGGTGTTGGATTCCTATGAATGTATTCACAACTATGTGGATGCATCTCCAGAAACATTAGATACCTTCGGTTCTTCCATGCTTCGCAAGGGAGCTATCTCTGCAAAGTTAAATGAAAGAGTTATCATTCCCATCAATATGCGTGATGGAATCCTTCTTGGAACCGGACTTGGCAATACAGAATGGAACTGCTCTGCTCCTCATGGTTCCGGAAGAATCATGAAGCGTGAAGAAGTAAAAAACCGTTTTACAGTATCTTCCTTCAAATCAGAAATGAAGGGAATCTATTCCAGCTGCATCGGGAAAGACACTCTGGATGAGGCGCCATTTGCCTACAGAAACATTGAAGATATTACTGATGTAATTGGAGAAACAGTAACTATTGATCGTATCATCCGTCCGGTCTACAACTTCAAGGCCGGCGGCAATTAGAAAGGACAATACCATGAGCAAATATAGAGAAACACCTTGCAAATATTACTTAAGTTATGGTGAATGCTCCAAAGGACGAGAGGCAGAACACAAAGGCTACTGTCAGCATTGTGACAAGTACTGCCCCCGTGCCAGAGTGCGCCATATAAACAAAAAGAAACAGTATAACGAAAAGCAGCGCAGTAAATATTCTGCCTGATACAGAAAGGAAATAATATATGAATTTACCAATCACAGTCACACAGGATGACTTGTTAGAAATATTACTCAATGTAGCACCAAGCAGACCGGTTTTCATCTGGGGAGCACCCGGTATCGGAAAATCTGCTCTGGTAGAACAGTTTGCAGAAGAATTGGGATTACCATGTGTATCACTTCTCGGAAGCCAGCTTGCTCCTGAAGATATCATTGGTATTCCTCAGATTAAAGGAGATACCTCTGAGTTTCTTCCACCTAAGATGATTGCAAGAAAAGAGCCTTATGTTCTCTTCCTTGATGAGCTCAATGCCTGCTCACAGGAAGTACAGAAAGCCTTCTACTCTCTCATCCACGAAAGACGAATCGGGGAATACCATCTCCCGGAAGGAAGCATTGTTGTAGGTGCAGGAAACAGAGCACAGGACTCTGCCATCGTAAAAACCATGTCTTCCGCTCTTATCAACAGAATGTTTCATGTACAAATGAAAGCAGATGCCAGACAGTGGATTAAGTGGGCTCAGAAGAACAATCTTCACCCCTGGGTAATTGATTACATTATCCAGAGACCGGATCACCTTTTCTCAGAGCCACCTAAAACTGAGGAACCATTCTCTACTCCAAGATCCTGGCACATGCTCAGTGATGCACTCGCAGAATATGGCGCCGGCAATAGAGAAATTTCAGGAGAGACCCTGAAAATGCTCTCTTATGCATGCCTTTCTCCATCTCATGCCGGAATGTTTTTAGCCTATACCAAGAGTCTTAAAAACACTCACCTGCTTGATGACATTATTGCTGAGAACGTTAAATGGCCAGCCAAGCCGGAAGACAGAGATATCCTCTACTTCCTTGCACAGTCTTTCAGAGCAAAGCTTATTACTGAACTTCCAAAGAGCAAGCAGGACATTTCCGGAAATATGCTTTCTTTTGTTTACAGAGCAAAGAGTATGATCAAGGAACTGTCAACCATCAATTTTGAGATTGCACAGATGGTGGTTGCCTCTGATGATGAAAGCGCATTGCCTGACTGGTTTATGATTGAAGTCATCCGAGACCTTCCACGATTAGTGAACAACAAATAAAGGATTTATCATGGCTTATTTAAGAAGAAAATACTATTACAGAGATGAGGATATGCCAAAGGGACTTGCTTCTCTCTATGCAGGATTTGATATTCTGCAGCGTCATCCCCTCTTCTCTCAATTAAAAGGAACAATTGCAGCAAAGACATCGCACCTAAACGGGAAAGAAGCTATTGCCTGCGTCACAAAAAGTGGAGAAATCTTTGCAAACATCGCTGCCAATCTTGATGCTCCTGAATGGGCCTATGTATTAGCCCACAATCTGCTTCATCTGGCATTCGGACATTTTGATAAAGAGAAAATGCCACAGACTGCCCAGGTTTATCCTCTTGTCTGGAACAAGGCCTGCGATATTTATGTTACAAGATTTTTGGCAGATGTAGGATTTGGGAAAAAGCTGTTTGCAGACCCTGCTTCAGAATACTCAATCAAGTTGAATGATGAAGTGAAGATATATGAATACCTTCTTGAGAAAGAAGGCACCATACCCAAACAGGACTATGGATTAAATACCTCTGACACAAAGGATATGATTGGTGTAGAAGCGCCCATCGTTTACAAAAATGGTGAGCAAAATGAATATGCAGAAACCTTTTCCTATGCGATCACTCATTCCATAAAGAAGGCGGTCAGTGAAGTCGGCGGCCATGACTTTAGTAAGAAGAAAGATACCGTGATAACGAAAGCAGCGGAGTGGTTCCTTGCTCACTATCCTCTTCTTGGTGGTCTGGCGTCTTCCTTCAAAATCATTGAAGATATCGACATCTGCCACAGATATGAGATACATATCGCTGCTGTAGATGCTACCCATGGAGAGATTTATGCAAATCCTTCCTGTGGTCTTACTTTGGAAGAATGGAAATTCGTTCTGGCTCATGAGTATCTTCATGCCGGATTATGTCATCACGAAAGATGTCAGGGAAGAGACCGCTATCTTTGGAATGTAGCCTGTGACTATGTCATCAACGACTGGCTTCATGAAATGAAAATCGGTGATATGCCGGACGAAGGACTATTATACGATGAATCCCTCCACAATATGTCTGCAGAAGCCATCTATGATCTCATCGTAAAAGAGATGCGGAAGTTCAAAAAACATGCTACCTTCAGAGGATATGGTCAGGGAGATATCTTTGGAAGTAATGGACCTCATTTTGAAGGTATTGGAAAAGGCATCAGTCTTGATGACTTCTTCAAAAACTCCTTAAGAGAAGGTCTTGATTACCATATCACTCACAGCAGAGGCTATATCCCGGCGGGACTTGTGGAGGAAATCCGTGCTCTTTCCATGCCACCCATTCCCTGGGAAGTGCAGCTTGGCAAATGGTTTGACGAACAGTTCCCACCTCTGGAAAAGCACCGCACTTACGCAAGACCAAGCCGTCGTCAGGGTTCTACTCCGGATATTCCAAGACCCAGCTATGTACTGTTGGAAAAGGATCTGGAAAGCAGAACCTTCGGCGTTGTCATTGATACTTCCGGCTCCATGTGTTCCTCCCAAATCGGGCTGGCTCTGGGAGCCATTGCAAACTATGCGGTTTCCAAGAATGTGCCTTTTGTCCGGATCATCTTCTGTGACGCAGAATCTACAGATGCCGGATATATGACTCCTGAAGACATTGCCGGACGGGTAGAGATCACCGGTCGTGGTGGAACCATCCTTCAGCCGGGAGTAGATGCTTTAGAAAGAGCAAAAGACTTCCCTGTAAACGGCCCCATACTCATTATCACAGACGGCTACATAGAAGAAAAACTAAAAGTAAAAAGAGAACACGCCTACCTCATCCCCAACAGTAACCGACTTCCATTTCGGGCAAAGGGCAAAGTGTTCTATATGGAAAATAAAGATACGGAAAAAGAATAATATGATTGTACAGATTAGTTCCGGACAGGGACCGGCTGAATGTGAGCTTGCAGTAGTCAAGCTCTATTATTCCCTGAAAAATGAATATAAAGATATTGAACTGATTCAAAAGCATGAAGCAAAGACACCAGGCTGCTGCACATCCATCATGTTTTCTACGGAGGATGATTTGTCAGATTTAGAAGGTACCGTGCAATGGATCTGTGAAAGCCCATTCCGTCCCCATCACAAAAGGAAAAACTGGTTTGTGGATGTCAGCATCATTCCCGAACAGGAAATCATCTGTCAGGACAACAACATTCGCTTCGAGAGGTTTCATTGTGGTGGCAAAGGTGGGCAGAACGTGAATAAAGTAGAAACCGGTGTAAGACTGATTCATATTCCTACCGGGATCACTGTTACCTCTACAGCAGAGCGCAGCCAGCTTCTTAACAAAAAGGATGCCCTTGAAAAACTTGCTTCCATTCTGAAAAGTAAGCAGTCCGAGCAGATGCAATTACAGATCAACTCAGCCTGGAGAGAACACAACAAGATTGTCAGAGGAAATCCCATCCGGATATATAGAGAGCAAGCCTTTCAGCGAAAAGCCTGACAAAAAACAAGGTCAATTAGCAAAATCATTACTTCTAATTGGCCTTATTTTTATTCTGAAAAAACAAATCTAAAGAATCTTCCACATTTTTTCATCGCTTGATATATCCGAAGCATTGAACCTATCCCATAATTCGGAACCCTTTTTCTCATCTCCTGCCACAAGTTCACTAACCTTTGCAAGAATAGCATCTTCCGGATCTGATAAATTGGGTATATAAGTATCTGCAGTATATAGAGCAGAAATTCTGGGATATATCGTATCTCCCATCATCCCGTGCTTTACAGCTCCCACACTCCAGGTTCCGTCCTGTTTTCGACTCAGAGCCTGAAGACAACAGCAATCCTGATTATCCCCTATCTCAAGCATAACGAACTTCTCATTTGGTCCAAAGGGGTAATTATCAGCCATCAAAATGTCTCCCGGCTTATAATGCACTGGGATATTCAGTTCTCCATTAACACAGCTTTCATGAAACTCACTTCCGAAATCAAATTCTGCATAACACAGTTTGTTGTCAATAATATAGTAATCACAGACGTCTTTGTAAGATTCATCATCCTCTTTCATCCAAAGATTGATGACATACCAATGCATCAAATCCTCTTCATCCTTCTTGGAGTCATAATCCTTACTGACAAAACGTAAAGCGGCATTGTAGGAAGAGAATATCCCATGCATCCACTCTTCTGAATCAATATCATGCTCATATAATGAGTACTCATATACAACAAACACAGCATCTTTGGAATCCATCAGAGAGAAGGCTTCTTCTACAGATTTTCGATAATTCTTCCAAAAATCCCGTACGCTATTTCTGTCCTTCGGTATATCCATATTCTCAAGTTTCAACAAAGCATCTCTCTTCCGTTGAAGCGGTGCCCTAGCATAGTATATAATGTTAGCCACTTTACTGACATTTATCGGTTCCTTCATTAAGTATTCCCTTAGCCTGGGAACCAGAATGAATTCATCAATTAATTCATCAAACATAGTATTTCCACCCTTCTTTCCTTTTTAGGAAGAAAAATATTACTTTATCTTTTCTTCCCTCCAAGGATTTTTACAATATCCTTCATGGTCTGCTTTGTTCTGCATTTTTTGCAGAGTCCAAAATCCATGTGTTCCTGAGGAGTAGCAATGATTCCTCCACTCTCCCATCGATAGATTCCTTTGCATTCTCTACAAACTTTGAATTCCACTCGACGCATAATCATCACCTACCTTACACTAAATATTGCTGCGCATCTTTCTGGGTTAATCCCAATCCTGTCACTCCACTAACCACAGCAAATCTGACAATCTGTTTTACCTGACCGGAAACAGACTCTCCGGTCTTACACCACATTGCAAAATGTTCACAATTATTCGTGACGAGATTGTATTTCTCCTCACCCAGGCGTTCCTTTGCCCGTCTGATTGTTTCTTCTGCAGAAAACACAGAATATTTCTTCCTACAATTTGATTTCTCATAGTAGACATTGGAACCACTCCACAAAAATGTTGTGGCTTGCTGCAGCCTTACCGTTTTCCCTGCATCAAACCATACTACAAAACAATGCTTTGATTCCTTTACAAATTCTGAGAAAGGCGCTTCATGTACTGTAACTCTTCCGCCAAAATCGTTTCCTTCCCCACAATAATGAATCACTCTTCCATTTCCAAGATAAATCCCATAATGCTCATACAGACCATTTCTTGAAACACCTATAACATCCCCTCTTTTGAAAAAATCAACAGAACGCCTTTATTGACCATTATCAGAACTGGTGCAAACGCAAAAAGTACAACTTCAGCCAATCAAAAGCCGAAGAAATCTATGGAAAAGCAAAGGAGCTTGTTCCTGTACTTCCTAACTGGCTGACATTTTACAGCCCCTGTAGCTTTGCGTCACATGTTTTCACATATTTTGCCTCGATATCAAGATAGTTGTTGTTATACTCCTACATTCGCACAATGTCAATCCATTTTTGGTCACAACGAATATTTAACCGAAACAATTACACCTGTATTGTCCTCTGCTTAAGATATCACCTATGTATTTATAGTTTGCTGATTTATTGTGGAGGATTACACTTACTGCACGGTTCGTAGCCTCTGTTCTTTGCATCTTCCAGACTAATCGGAATATCACTTTTCTTTAAATACTGACAGCCTGCCGAATGATACTTTTTGCCTGTTTCTGTAATATGTACCTCCACACCAATGTTTTTATTTGTTACGGGAGCTTCTTCTGCACTATGTACTGTAGAGGAATCTTCTTTGACAAATTCTTCAGTAGAAGTCAATGTTTCCGAATAACTGCTTTCTGTTGTTTCCCCCGCTTTCCATGTTTCGGACGGTGCGCAGTTCCATGTAATTTCTGTTCCGTTGGACTCAGCTACAATACTCCCCTGCTCATCGGTACGAAAAATCTGTACCCCCATGAAACGAAGTGTATTTAAGCTCTGCGCATGCGGATGTCCATAAGAATTCGTTAGGACAATAAAAATGATACAATCTTAACGATTGTACCATTAGGGGGGTTAAAAGGGGGTTCAAATGAACACCCCCTTCTTAATGATTTCTTATCTTCTCCATTACTCACTAACATCATCTTCAATAATCTCAACAAGAGCTTCTTTTGTAGGTTTCTCCATTTTGAAAATCCTACGGGCTTGTCTCATAGTTATATCCTCATATAAATTTCTAACAAATCTGCCATTGGCGAACTGCTCGCCTTTTTGTTCAATAGTATTTTTCATAATAACCTTAAGTTTTCTTGCTGCATTCTCCGAAAGCTTATAATCATTTTCAATGCACATTTTATGAAAAATATCAAATAATTCATCTTCATCATAATCAGAAAAATCAATAAACTTGTTAAATCTAGATTTTAATCCCGGATTAGATTCAAAAAATTTATTCATTGGTTCTGTATATCCCGCAACAATTACAACTAAATCATCTCTATAGTCTTCTAATGCCTTTGTTAATTCCGTCAGGCACTCTCTTCCATATGAATCAGAATGGTCATTTTCTGTAATACTATATGCTTCATCTATAAACAAAACACCGCCTTTTATTGACTCAATAACCTCCTTAACCTTCAAAGCCGTTTGACCTTGATATCCGGCTATCAAATCTGTTCTCGACACCTCAAGAAAATGTCCTTTTGACAACAATCCTAATTGTTTATAAATTCTGCCCACTATTCGTGCAACTGTCGTTTTTCCCGTTCCCGGATTACCAGTAAAAGCCATGTGCAATGTATTTTTCCCAACAAACAGCCCTTGTTGTTTTCTCATTTTTTGAACAGCCTGATATGCAATCAAATCGTTAACCTCAGTTTTAACTTTCTCTAGGCCAACTAAAGCGTTCAGTTCTTCAAGCAATTGTTCAAGTGTTTTCTCCTCTTCATGTAGACTCTTTTTCTCTTTTGCACAAATCTCACGCAATCTATCAAACCCTAAAAAAAGAATAAGAGATTCTCTCAATGCAACAGCAATTTGCTTTACATTCTTTTGTGTTCTTTCATCATCAAAAACATCAATTATTCTTCTATAGAGTTCTATAATTGATTGCTCAGTTTTTTTCTCTGCAATATCAGATGCTAATTTAGTTATTTCGCCTTCTCCGCCAATCATAGCATCAAAACTAGATGCCATCTTCATAAAATTCTTTTTATAATCATTATTCATCATAATATTCCTATCATATTTAATATAATTTGCAGGACTACTACACCAATTGTACCACCTAAAGCATAATACAGCACTTTCATCTTACCTTTGAGTAGACTTACTTCATTTTCTAAACTTATGATTTCATCTGCGTTATGCTGTATAGACTCAGTCATACTTTGAATATTTTGGTCATGATTTGCTGTACTATTTTCTAGTTCTTCAACACTATGTATGAGTTTCTTGTTCTCCTCCCACATTGTATCCACATCGTACAAATGATCCGCTTTTTCCAAGTCCTGCCTAAAATCATCAAGTTCCTTTAAACTAGATTGTATCGCGCAAAGTTCTTTACCTGTAGCACTTTCATTTGATATAACAGTATCCTTCAATTCGCTCAAACCGGAGTAGACCGCATCTACATCTCTTAGATGCTTTATTTTTTCAACCGATTCTTTAAATTTCTCTAACTCTTGGATTCCAGCAGATATTTTGGATAAATTGTCACTCGTTTTTTTCTTTTCCTGGTCAAATTTCTGGCATAAAGCCGACAAGTCTTTGTACATTGTATCAATATCTTTTATATGCTTAATTTTATCAATCATAGACTTCAATGACATTAGCACTTTAATATTGTTATCAATACTTTCTGCCTTATTTAAAAAAGTATCCTCTAACCCTTGAATATCACTATTCAATTGTTGTGTGGCATCCCAAATTACATCAATATCATTTAAATGTTCAGTATTATTCTCTAGCTGATTCTTAAAATCCTGCAAAATAGCAAGTGTATCAGATATCGCACTTATCGCATATTCTGCTTGCGAAATAGCTTCTTGTGCAGACTTAACCCCAACTATTATCCCTTCAATAGACCCTTTGTGGATGGACTCAACAGTCCTAAAAACAGTATCAAGCTGGTCATACATTTTAGTTTCTCTTGTATTGATGTCTGAAAATGTCTTTTGCAATTCTGTAACAAGGCCATTTAAGTCATCACCTTTCACATTTGCTCTAAATATACCAACATTCTCTCTAAAATGAGTCAGTGATACCTGTGAAGGAACACTTGCTCTCTGTTGCATTATTTCATTTTTATTTTTTTCAAGATTTACCGGCTCTAATACATTTTTTCCGTCGATTATTAACTCCATATTTCTTTAGTCTCCTAACTTATTTTTTTAGATTCTCCATCATTCTGGCAATATCCTCTTTTTTAGAATTAATGTTTTCCTCTGACTTTTTCATATCATCATGAATATCACTTAAAGTCTGTTTTGCCTGTTCATTACGAACACTCATATTCGCATAGACTCGGTGCATAGTCTCATCACACTTTTCCTCATTCTTCAATACAACATCGTCCTGTTTTGTATTTTCTTCAAATTTACTCTCAGGTGATTTTTCATTGATATTTCCGGAAACAGAAGATATATCACAACAATCTTTCTTATTTAACACTTTATAAACCAAAAAACCACCTGCTACTGCAACAAACACTATTCCAACCAAATGTTTCAGTTTCATATAAAGTCCTCCTAATCTTCCTTTAAACTTGCTAATAATCTATTAATATCTGCTTTCTTCTTATCGATATTATCTAAACTTGACTTCATCTCACCCGCTGTTTGCCTAAGAATCACATCTGCCTGCCTATTTCTCTCCTGCATAGATTCCTGCACTTCTGCTTTGGTCTTGTCCAATTTACGTTCCTTTAGGTTAATCAACTCTATCTGTTTATTTAAAATATCATTACCTTTTTCTATCTGAGCATATACATTATCTGCCCTTTGTTGTTTTGCTATAGCTTTATCAATTAAATTTAATATTATAGCACCAACAACACCGGAAATCATACTTGCAAAAAAAAGCCCCATTACATTTGCCAAAGAACCCAGTAAAGGTATCTTAATTGTTTCTAACACAGGAAATCCTGCTATCAAAGCCTTTTCTATAAGTTCTCCACCAAATATGGCACCCATAGCCGTTAATCCTGCCACGATTATTTTTCCTACTTCTGCCACCTTTACACTAAAAGATTTATCACGATTTTCTTTATTGGTAAGGTATGCTATAGCATCTCCAAATGACCTAAATCCCTGTTTTATTAAACTTGCCAACTTAGTAAACAAACTAACAACAGGACCAAATATTTCAGATACAATTGTCCCCACGGCAGTCGTAACTCCTGTACGCAAAAACGATGAGAGTTTAAAAACGAAATTTTTTATTGCTTGTTTCATTTCTTCCAAAAAACCCTTAAAAGACTTTGCTTTTGCCTTCAAGAAGCGAATCATTCCATTCATAACTTCCTTCAGTAAATCAAAAAGAGCTTGCACCGCCATTGTTTTTAATGCATCTTTTCCGGCTTTCTTTCCCGTTTCTTTTACAACACCTTTTGCTATATCTTTATTTATTGCTTTACGTGCCTGTGCATCTTTTTGTTTCATTAATTCATCGTCTGCATCTAATTTATCTTGCAAACGCTTATTATTCTTTTCTTTGGCAAGTCGTTTTTCAGTCTCAGACATATTTGACTCATCAATTTTTTGGTTAGCCCTTTCGTTTTGTTTCTGAAGTTCCGCCTCTCTTTCTGCACGAGTATCAACCATCTCCTGAACACTTTTCTTACCTTTACTTTTATTCAAAGATTCATTTGTAGCATTCAAATTTTCTTTTTTATTAGCTAAATCCTCTGTTGCAATATTGGCCTGTTTTCTTCTTTGATTTTCAAACAGTTCTTTCCTAGACACTGTATGATCTAAATTAGCCTTATCCCCTTGCGTTATGTCTTTTCCTGTGTATTCATCACGCAAGGTGCCTTCCTGTTGCTTTTGTTTCATTTCTTTGTTTGCTTCTTTATAACGTTCATCCTGCATAACTTTTTTACCTACTTCCTCGTAAGTTTCAGGATGCTCTCTGTCATATTGCTGAATCAAAGTTTCGGCAGTCATGTCCAATCCTATTTGATTGCCGAATTGTTTCCACACCTCATCCAATACAACTTTACCCAACGCATCTGGGTTTCCAATTTTTTCTTTATCTTCTTTTAACATTTCCAAATCAGAAAATACTTTTTCCAATTCTTCTTCTAACTCACGCTCTTTTTCATCAAAATCAAAATCTAAGCTGGCGTCTTCATATGCATTTTCATTTTCATTCATATCCCCATTCCTCCTTAAATCCTCGCTTTGATTTCTACTTTCTACTGTAAAAATAGCACACTTGTTGTCCAAAAAAATGTACTTATTATATATTTCTTACAAAAATAAACAAATATGTATAATTTCCCCTATGTTACAGTATATCATTTCGTGTATTATTTTACCAGAGAAAAGGCACCCAAGCATTTCTGCCCGAGTGCCATCAACTCCTATCTCTATACTCTTACTTCAAATCCGTTCTTGAAAATGAACCTTATATCGTTCTTGGATTTCACAACCACTTCCTGCACAAGGCTGCTCCAAATCCCGGCATCAAACTCGTGGGTTAAGCCGTCCTGCTTTTCCAAAGTGCGAATGAACCCTTTGAACAATTCCCTCTTAGCCTTCTTGCTTTCTATCTGCTCTGCGATGTCATCATACTTAGCTTTTGCCTTTTCATACCTTGCCGTAAGTTCGGCATAGCGTTTTTCATACTCATCCTGGTCTAATGCTACCCGGCTGTTCTCTGCAATGGCAATCTGCATCTGCTCCGAGATGATATTAAGTTCTGTGATGCTATCCTGTAAATCCCTGTCAAGCGAATCCGTATCACAGACTATCTCCATCATAACTTTGGTATTGGCAAGAATCTCATCCCTTTCAGAAAATAACTCGTTGACCGCCTTGATGAACAATTCCTTCAACTCATCCTCGTTGATGTGTGGTGTTTTGCACTTGCAGCCATCAGCATATTTATTATTACATCTGTAGATGACCTTTCTGTACTTATCATTGGAATGCCAGACCTTGGCTCCATACCAAGAACCACATTCTCCACACTTTATTATGGAAGAAAACAGTCCAACTCCACTATACTTCTGCATACCCTTTCGCCTTAAAATTTCTGCCTGAACTTGGTCGAATTGGTCGGCTGTCACAATGCCCTCATGATGTCCTTCCACATAATACTGTGGCACTTCGCCATTGTTCACTACCAGCTTATGAGTCAGGAAATCCTTTGTGAACGTCTTCTGCAAAAGGGCATCCCCTTTGTATTTTTCATTCTGAAGGATACTCATCACTGAACTTGGATGCCAATTATCTTTCCCGGCAGGGGTCTTCACTCCCATTTCGGTAAGTTCACAGGCAATCTTGTATGTGGAATACCCTTCAAGATATCTTTTATAAATATATCTGACGGTTACTGCCTACTCTTCGTTGATGATAAACTCGCCTTCGAGTCCTCTGTCATACCCAAGGAAATGTTTGAATCCTATGCTCGCCCTTCCGTCTGCGAACATTTTTCTTTTGTCCCATGTGGTATTCTCTGAAATGGATCTGGATTCCTCCTGTGCTAGGGAACTCATTATCGTAATGAGAAGTTCCCCCTTTGCATCAAGCGTCCAGATATTCTCTTTCTCAAAATAAATCTCCACACCTTTTTCCTTCAGTTCCCTGACTGTTGTTAGGGAATCAACGGTATTTCTTGCAAATCGGCTGAACGACTTTGTGATGATGAGGTCTATCTTTCCAGCAAGGGCATCCTCAATCATCTGATTAAAACCCTCTCTTCTTTTTGTATTTGTAGCTGTAATACCTTCATCAGAATACATCCCGACAAAAATCCAATATCACGGGAAGTAATGTAGTTGGTATAATAATCCCTCTGAGCCTCATATCTGGTAGCCTGTTCTTCATGCTCCGTTGAAACTCGTGCATAACCAGCGACTCTAATGCTTTTTTAAAATAATCCTGTTCTGACATTTTCCGGCTCCTTAAACCAATATCAGTTCTTCAAACTCATTGCTGTAAATTTCTTTTTTGATAACATGTAAATACCTGCTCTACACTCTCTTTTTTCAGTTTTGGTGTTACAACACTGACAACCGGTACAACCACAAGACCAACTACCATGGCAACAGCTCCGGCATTGATGGGCGAAGCTATATACTTCAAAAAAATATTAGAAACAGTAATGCCAACACCACAGGCAAAGCTTGCCCAAACAGCAGCTTTGGTAACACCCTTCCAATACAGTCCGTAAAGAAACGGAGCAAGAAATGCTCCTGCCAGCGCTCCCCATGAAATCCCCATCAATTGGGCGATAAAAGTAGGTGGATTAATTGCCAGAACAACGGACAGCACAACAAACATAACAAGAAAGCTTCTCATAACCAAAAGTTGTTTCTTATCATCCATATTTTTCATTATGTGTCCTTTAATCACATCCAATGTCAAGGTGGAACTGGAAGTCAGCACCAGCGAAGACAGCGTAGACATAGACGCAGACAATACAAGCATAATGATAATACCAATCAGCAAATCCGGTAAATTCTGAAGCATGGAAGGTATGATAGCATCATAGATAATTTTACCGTTAGTGCCATAGATTTGCGGAGAATCAAACAATCTTCCGAATCCCCCAAGGAAATAACATCCACCGGAAATAATAATAGCAAATATCGTAGAAATAATCGTACCTGCCTGCACTGCCTTTTCATCCTTAATCGCATAGAATTTATGAACCATCTGAGGCAGTCCCCACGTACCCAAAGATGTCAACACCACTACACCCATCAGATTAATGGGATCCGGTCCAAAAAAAGAAGCAAAGGCTCCCTTTTGCCCTAATGTCACTGGAATATCACTCTCCAGTTCAGCCAAATCAAACACAGCATTCATAAAGCCGCCCTGTCCTTCAAGAGTAGCTATAATGACAGCAATAATGCCAAATATCATAATAATTCCTTGAATCAGGTCATTGATAGCAGTTGCCATATAGCCGCCCATGATGACATAAAGACATGTCAATGTAGCCATCACAATAACACATACCGTATAAGGTACATCAAATGCCATCTCAAACAGTCTGGAAAGACCGTTATACACAGAAGCTGTATAAGGAATCAAAAAAACAAAAGCAATAACAGAAGCTGCAATTTTTAGTGCGTTGCTGTCATAGCGCTTTCCAAAAAAGTCTGGCATGGTTGCTGCCTGAATGTGCTTTGTCATAATGCGGGTTCTTTTGCCCAACACAAGCCATGCAAGGAGAGAACCAATCACTGCGTTGCCAATACCAATCCACGTAGCGGAAAGTCCATATTTAAAGCCAAACTGCCCTGCATATCCTACGAAAACTACTGCACTGAAATAAGAAGTTCCATAAGCAAAGGCAGTCAGCCACGGACCGACACTTCGGCCTCCCAGTACAAACCCATTTACATCCACCGCGTATTTTCTGGCATAAAGACCTACTGCAATCATCGTTGTAAAGAAAACAATTAATAAAGCAATTTTAATTATCATTTGTATATCCTCTCTCTATTCTTTGTGACTTTAAACTTTTACACTTTAACTTGTTAAATCATTATGATAAAGAAGTTACCGCTATGTATTCCTTTGTAATGCATAGCGGTTTTCTTTAATTTATTCCTAAAAGAAATTTCGCATTCTTAAAAGAAATATTTTTCTTTTCCTCATCAGTCAATTCACTGCTTTGAAGCCATTCTACAGCCTCTTTCTGTTCTGTCCATGGACTGTCTGTGGCAAACAGAATCCTTTCACTGCCGTGGTTCTTTACCATACGACAAAATTGTTCTTTTGGAAGATAGCGCTGCACAAAGGCAGTATCCAAATAAACATCCTGCCCTATCAACAATTCCTCTACCTGTTCCCACTGCTTCCAACCGCCCATATGAGCCAATATCAGCCGTGGCGCCTTCGTATCCTTCAAAACCTTAAAAGACATAGCCGGTGTACAGTGAACCGGCTCAGGCAAACCGATATCTATGCCTGCATGTACCAGAACAATCATGTCCAGTTCCGAAGCATAATTTATAATTCGCTCATAACGAATATCGTCAAAAAACACTTTTTGATAATCCGGATGAAGTTTTATGCCACGAAAGCCCATATTCTTCAATTCCCGAAGCTTTGCTCTATAATCCTCACATTCCGGATGAATACCGCCAAAGGACAATAACTTCGGTATTTGCCCTTTTTCTGCGTCCAATGCACCATACTGCTCGTTGATTGTCATGGCAAAACGATTAATGCCTGCAAACTGTCTTGGTGCAGTCACTACCGGCATAATAACAGAAGTATCCACTCCTGCCTCCTTCATGGATTCCAAAAGACCATTCAGGCAACCGTTCGTTGCAGCCCTAAGACCGGAGACACTTTCCAGTTCACGAATGGTGGCTCCGGCTATTTTATCCGGAAATATATGTGCATGAAAATCAATGGTCATCATCATTCTATTCCTGAAGTTCATGTCCCGCAACCAGTTCAACATCTGTCTCTTTCAGAATCTCGGCTGCCTTATTCAAATCAGAAGTCTTCAACACAATAGAGGCATCGTCTGTCCCGGTAGACAATGCATACATATACTCAATATTAATGTGCGACTTACAGATTACCTCCAAAAGTTCCTGCAACTGTCCTACTCTGTGCGCCAGTCTGATGCCCAATACATCTGTAAGCATCGCAGAAAAACCATTTTGATGCAACGCATTTCTTCCGACATCGGGTTTGTCTACCAACAAACGTAACAATCCATAATCGCTTGTATCTGCGAGGCTCATGGAAACAATATTCACATTTTCCTTTTTAAGTACATCCAGAACCTCATCCAGACGTCCCTCTCTGTTTTCGATAAATACGGATAACTGTTTTAAAAACATAATAGGTCCTCCTTTGATTTACAATCTATATGTTATCTTTACACCAATTTACGATTATCAATCACGTGAACAGATTTGCCCATACTGCGTTCCAACGTTTTGGGCTCTACAAGCTTCACTTTCACAGCCAGACCGATTGCATGTTGAATCACAGTGGCAATCTTCTTGGTCAGCTTCTCCAGTTCTTTGATTTCGTCGGAGAAGAACTTCTCATCAACTTCTACCTGCACTTCAAGGGTATCCAGATTGTTCACACGGTCTACAATCATCAGATAGTGAGGCTTGGTTTCTCCCATTTCCAAAAGTGCAGCTTCAATCTGAGACGGGAATACATTAACTCCTCGAATAATCAACATATCATCGGAACGTCCCTTGAAGCGGCTGATTCTTGCTAACGTTCTTCCACACTCGCAAGGCGAATAGTCAATACTTGTCAAATCTCTTGTACGGTAACGGATTAAAGGAATTCCTTCCTTGGTCAATGTCGTAAATACCAATTCGCCCGTTTCACCTGCCGGAACTGCTTTTAAAGTTCCGGAATCAATAACCTCCGGCAGAAAATGATCTTCGTACACATGAAGCCCCTTGTGGTATTGACAATCACATGCTACACCGGGTCCCATAATCTCCGACAAACCATAAATATCATGTGCATTGATGTGAAGTTTTTCTTCAATCTGCAAACGCATATTTTCCGTCCACGGTTCCGCTCCGCAGACTGCACATTTCAACTTTATCTTGTCAATATCGCCGTTCTCTTCCAGAGTCTCTGCAATATGAAGCAAATAAGAAGGAGTACAGGCTATTGCCGTGACACCAAAATCAATCATCATGGTAGTCAGCTTTTTGGTGTTACCGGTAGACATAGGTACAACAGATGCTCCCAGCTTTTCTGCTCCTCCGTGAGCACCCAGCCCTCCTGTAAACAGACCATAGCCATATGCCACCTGAATCACATCATTTCTTGTAACCCCTGCCATCGTCAGTGCTCTCGCCACACATTCACTCCAGATTTCCAAATCACGTCTTGTGTAACCCACCACAGTCGCCTTACCTGTCGTGCCGCTGGAAGCATGAATACGGACAATTTCCGATTGTGGTACTGCAAACAGTCCGAAGGGATAATTGTCACGCAAGTCACTCTTGGTCGTAAAGGGAAGCTTTTCCAAATCTTCGATTCCCTTGATATCCCCTATCTCCAAACCGATTTCCTGCATCTTTTTCCGATAAAAAGGCACATTGTGGTAGACACGGTCCACTAACTTGACCAGTCTGGCGCTCTGCAGATTCATCAGTTCGTCTCTGCTCATACATTCTTTTGTTTCATTCCAAATCATTTGCTATCTCCCTTCATACCCCAGCAGAAAAGCTGTTTTATTAATGTCCACCGTCTTAGGGGGCACCGTTTTTTCAATGACTCGCAGCCATGCATCCTTCTCAAAATCCATATATCTGGCAGCAAGCCCCAGTATAATGATGTTAAATACTTTGGAATTGCCCAGTTTTTTTGCTTCCTCCATAGCGTTCATGGAGTAAACCTGATATTTCACAGACAGACTCTCAATGATATTTTCCGGATACTCGGCAGAGCCTGTCACCACTGTGATAGGGTCAATACGCCAGTCATTCACCAAAATAACTCCATCCGGCTTCAAAAAATGAGCATAACGAAGAGCCTCCAGCTTTTCAAAGGCAATGAGTACGTCTGCCTGTCCTTCCTCTACAATAGGTTCTGCCACCTTATCACCATAACGTACAAAGGTAACAACACTTCCGCCTCTCTGTGCCATTCCGTGCACCTCAGACAGCTTTACGTCATATCCGGCATCCACTGTGATACCGCCTAAAATGCGGCTGGTGAGCAAGGTTCCCTGTCCACCGACTCCTACAATCATAATATTTTTGGTTTCCACCTGCTTACTCCTCCCTTATCTTTCAACTGTTTCTATGGCATCAAATTTGCACAAGGATTTGCATAGTCCGCATCCATTGCACATCGTCACATCAATGGCAATGGTGCCATCCTCATTGCGGGTCAGCGCCGGACAGCCGGGACGCAGGCAGGCACCACACTTTTTGCATTTTTCAGAGACCGGTTTGCAAACGTTGGGGAATACATTGCCCTTCAACAGCACACAGGGAGACTTCGTAATAATGACAGATACTTCATCCCTTGCAGTTTCTTCCTTTATTACTTTCTCCAGTTCTTCGGTATCAAAAGCATTAACCTCTGTCACATGTTTGATTCCCAAAGCCTGACATAATTTATAGATATTGATAGCGGGAACCACCTCCCCCATCAATGTCTTTCCTGTAGCAGCATGATCCTGATGTCCGGTCATACCGGTGGTTGAATTGTCCAGAATCATCACCGTTCCGGTTCCCTGATTGTACACCATATTCATTAAGGAGTTGACACCTGTATGCATAAAGGTGGAGTCACCGATTACAGCCACCCAGTTTTTGATATAGTCCTTTCCTTTTGCTTTCTCCATTCCATGCAGTGTGGAAATACTTGCTCCCATACACACCGTAGTATCAATGACATTTAGCGGTGCCACCGCCCCCAGCGTATAGCAGCCGATATCCCCTGCAGCGTGGATTTTCAGTTTATTCAATACAGAAAATACACTTCTGTGAGGACAACCGGGACAAAGAATAGGCGGTCTGGCAGGCACCTGTGCGGCGCTCTCCTTTGCCGGTTCTTCGTTCAACAACACGCGTCGCAGCATATTTGCACTGTATTCACCCTGGACAGTAAAGATTTCCTTTCCGACTGCCTCAATTCCCCAAGAACGTACCTGTTCCTCAATGACAGGCTCCAATTCTTCAAATATGTACAATTTATCTACTTTAGAGGCAAATTCCTGTATCAGCTTTTTCGGCAGAGGATGCACCATACCCAGCTTCAACACAGAAGCGTTGGGACATGCTTCCTTTACATACTGATAAGGGATACCACTGGTAATAAAACCGATAGACGTATCGTTGTATTCCGGTTTGTTAATGGCAAAATCACACCCGTCTTCTGCCAACATTTTCATTCGCTCTTCCACATACAGATGACGCTTCTTGGCATTACCGGGCATCATGACGTACTTTGCTGCATTGCGTTCATAGACCTTATCCTTCGGCTCCACTCTGTCACACAATTCTACCGGTCCCTGAGAATGGGATAATCTGGTCGTGGTACGAACCATCACCGGTGTATCATATTTTTCACTCAACTCAAAGGCAAGCTTGGTAAATTCCTTTGCCTCCGCACTATCGGAGGGCTCCAAAACCGGTACAATAGCGGCTCTTGCCACACAACGGCTGTCCTGTTCATTCTGGGAACTGTAAAGCCCCGGGTCATCTGCCGCTACAAGTACCAGACCTCCGTTTACACCTGCATAGGAAATGGTATACAACGGGTCACTTGCCACATTGACACCTACATGCTTCATGGAAGCTATGGAACGTACACCACTTATGGAAGCTCCGATTGCCACCTCCATCGCCACCTTTTCATTAGGGGACCACTCTGCATAAATCTCAGGATATTTTACAATATTCTCACTGATTTCCGTACTGGGAGTACCGGGGTATGCTGCTGACACCTTCACTCCCGCCTCATAAGCACCTCTGGCAATCGCTTCATTGCCTAACATAATCTTTACTTCTGACACAACTCTTTTTTCCTTTCCCTTATACTTTATTATCACGCAAATCCCTTACACGCTTTGCTTTTCCTTCAAAACGCTGCAGGGTATTGGGAGATTCCAAACTAATTTTGGCATCAAGCCCCAGAATGACACGAAGCTTTGATTTTATTTTTGTCTGAATCTGCTCCAATTCCTTGTATGTATCCGTAGCCTTAAGCAGTTCTACTCTGATTTCCAGTTTATCGGCATGATTCTCACGGGTTACTATAATTTCATAATGAGGACCGATTTCCTCCACACCCAAAATAACCTCTTCGATCTGACTTGGAAATACATTCACACCACGAATCTTTAACATATCATCGGTACGTCCATCCAGATTCTCCATACGGCAGGTGGTACGACCGCATTTACAAGGTTCATAAATCAGTCGGGTCACATCCTTGGTTCTATAACGAATCAAAGGTAAGCCTTCCTTGTAAATACATGTAATAACAAGTTCCCCCTTCTCACCGGGCGGCAATACCTCTCCCGTTTTGGGGTCGATAATTTCAGGTATAAAATAATCTTCATTGATATGCATACCATCCATATACTCACATTCACCCGACACACCGGGACCCATCAGCTCGCTCATACCATAGTTAGAAGTTACAAGCATATCGTCTCCCCAAAGCTTATGCATCTCCGCACGCATAGCCTCGGTCAACAATTCGCTGCCCACCAAACCAATTTTTACCTGTAAATCCTTCTTTGGGTCAATGCCCATTTCCATTGCCACCTCAGCCAGTCTCAAAGCATAAGATGGTGTTGCCACCAAAAGTGTAGTCTCGAAATCCTTCATATACATAATCTGCTTTTCAGAATTGCCGGTAGAGGAAGGCACAATGGTTGCTCCGATATTCTCCAAACCGTAATGCAATCCCAACGCCCCCGTAAACATGCCGTAGCCGAAGCAAATCTGCGCCATATCACGTTCAGTTGCTCCTCCCATACAGGCAATTCTTGATACACACTCTGCCCACATCTTCAAATCACGTTTCGTATACCCTACCACCGTAGGCTTACCGGTGGTACCGCTGGATGCATGTACTCGTACAAGCTCCTGTTTGGGTACGGCAAACAAACCAAACGGATAATTGTCCCTCAAATCCTGCTTTGTAACAAAGGGAAGTTTGGACAAATCCCTGAGACTCTGAATATGTTCGGGTCTCACTCCTGCTTCCTCCATTTTTTTACGATACGCGGGAACTCTGTCCCAATTTTGCTGTACCGTATTTTTTAGTCTGAAAAGCTGTATCTCCTCAATCTCCGCTCTTGAAAACGTTTCTTCCTTGGACCAAATCATTATAAAGACCTCCTGTGTCTTTTATGTTAGGTAAATTATTTTGCAGAAACAACTTCTTTCGTCCTGCAAAAAATCAATTGTACAAAGTGATTCCATTGTATCATAGGCACATAGGTATTTCCAGTAAATTATACAATAAAATGCAATATATGAAAAAAATGTTAATAAAATTGTATAAAAAATCAGGGTTTAGTAAGCTGTTTCACACTTTACTAAACCCTAAAATTTAAAATAACATCAAACTAAAATCTTTTCGGGTCTTTGACACTTTTTCATCCACACACATGTCTCTAAGCCAGTACTGGCTT
>CAYUYJ010000012.1:0-96390 GCA_964449325.1 uncultured Lachnospiraceae bacterium
CGTAGTCCGCGCCTGACAATGGATAGGACGGTTATCCTTCGTCCGTCTTTCAATGTAAAGGCTGACCTGTTACCTAAAAATACTTTTTTTAAAATAAGTGTTGACAAATAATATTATATGGCATATATTATAGGCAGATGCAATATTATATGAAATATAATATAAACGAAAATATAATATTACATTTTATGATATGAAATACTGAGCCTTGCGGCGATGTGCGCTTGCGGACATCGACATAAGGCGAAAAAAGTTATTATATGGAAGGCAGGAGGTTAGGGCATGGTTTTTAACACGGGTGCAGCGCTTCTTGACGCGATTGTACTGGCAGTAGTATCCAGAGAGCCGGAGGGAACTTATGGGTACAAGATTACGCAGGAAATCAGAGGCGTTATTGAATTGTCGGAATCTACATTATATCCGGTTCTGCGAAGGCTCTTAAAGGAAGAATGTCTGGAGGTTTTTGATAGGGCGTGTGCCGGAAGAAACAGACGTTATTATAAGGTAACGGAGCGGGGCAGAGTACAATTGAATCTTTACGAAAGCGAATGGAGAAACTATTCCGCAAAAATAACAGGAATGTTCGAGGGAGGAACGACACATGAATAGGAATGAGTTTATGAGACAGTTGGAGTGTCTGCTGTCGGATGTCACGCCGAATGAAAGAACAGAGGCGATACAGTTTTATAATGATTATTTTGAAGATGCCGGACCGGAAAATGAGCAAGCGGTCATTAAGGCACTGGGAAGTCCGGCAAAGTTAGCGGCAACTATCAAAGCGGATTTGACAGGAAATGCAACGGGGGTTTTTACGGAAACCGGATATCAGGATTACTATAATAAAAATCAGGAGGTTGTTGCTTACGGGCAAACGTCGAATGGTCAGAGTGGGAATACGTCCGGCAGTGCGCAGGGTAGCGGTTATCAAAATAATGCTTACCAAAGCGGTGCAAATCAGGGAGGTTCTTATCAGAACAATCCTTATCAGAATAATCCTTACCGGAATAGTGCTTATCAGAATGGAGCAAATACAGTAAATACCGGGAAAAAGAAGATGAGTGCCGGAATGATTGCCCTGATTGTAATTCTTTGTATTTTTGCTTCGCCGTTTTTAATCGGCATAGCGGGCGTTATTTTTGGTATAGCGATTGCTATTATTACCACATTGTCCGCTGTCTTCATCGGATTGGCAGCAACTGCTTTTGCACTGGTTATTGTTGGAATTGTACTTTTTGTTGTAGGAATTATGGAAATGTTTTCCATGCCCTTTGGTGGAATGTGTTTGGCAGGCACCGGGCTTGTCTGTGCAGGATTCGGCATTTTGTTTGTGATTTTAGCAATATGGCTTGCCGTTATTGCATTTCCGGCAGTATGTAAAGGAATTACATGGCTTTGGCATAAAATTTTCCCTAAGAAAAGAGGTACGACAGTATGAAAAAATTCGTAAAAATCAGTCTTATCGTGACAATAGCGATTATGCTTTTGGGAATTGTTCTATTTACAATCGGCTATGCCTTTGGAGGCAGGAAAGAGATTGCACAAATGGAAGAAAACGGAGAATTATCCTATTTTAATAACCATGTCCACTTGAGTGTGGGCTGGCTGGATAACCATTTTGGTCTCGGATTTACAAATGAAGATGGAACAGACTGGGTACTCGGTATGGGAGATTTGGAGGATTCTGATGCTCCCGAAGAACCGGGGAAACCGGGAAAAAGCTTTGTAGGAAGCACCGAAGCTTCTTTAAAGGCAGAAGAGGTAAAAAAACTGGATATTGAATTAGGCGGTGGCGAGCTTATCCTCAAAACAGGTGATGTGGATATGATTCAGATTAATGCTGACACAGAGGATGACTTCGAGTGTTATGTAAAAGACAAGACTCTTTATATTAAGGGATTTGATTTAAAGAAGAAGGTATGGGACTGGACAGACTGGGACAACAGAGGAAAAAATAAGGTTACGATTATTGTACCAAAGGCACTTGGTTTTAAGGATTCGGAAATCGAATGCGGAGCCGGAAATATAGAAATAACAGATGTTACTCTTGGAAAAACCGGAATTTCTATAGGTGCAGGCTCTATGGAATGCAACAGAGTAACTATGGAAAAGGCATGTGTAGAGGTAGGTGCCGGTGCAGTATATATGAAAGACATCGTTGCGGATAAGACAGAAGTTTCTGTAGCAATGGGGGAAGCAGTCCTTAGCGGAGATTTCCTTGATGACGTGGATGTGGAATGTGCTATGGGAAGTCTGGATGTAAATATCAAAGGAAAAGAAACAGATTATAATTATGATATTGAGGCAGCAATGGGCTCTGTAGAAGTGGCAGGAGTAAGCTATGATGGTCTTGCGGCAGAGAGAAACATTGACAATCATGCGGGCAAAACCATCCATGTAGAAGCTTCTATGGGAGATATTAAGGTTTCTTTTGCGGAGTAAGTAAATGTAAGTGATTTTCAAAACATACCCCTTCCTGTAAGGGAACCCGGAGAGCGGTGGCTTCTTCCGTACAAATGCGGACGAAGTCAGCCGCTCTTTTTACGGAGTCTGTAAAATCCACATGATTTAGTGCATCTCCTGCAATAATGGAGGCGAACACGTCTCCTGTGCCCGGGCGGGATTCACCGGAGATGGGAACCTGATAAACAGACGGTTCTTTTCCTTCTTGAAAAATATAATTTAAAAAGCAACCGTTATTTTTAATCCCGGTAATAACAATTTGGGAAGGTCCCATAGCATGAAGCTGCATAGCCACATTTTGTAACACAGCCGGATCTATATGCTCGTCATAGACAGTATCCGTCAGTAGGCAGCTTTCAGTCAGATTTGGTGTAATAATATCAGCCTTGTTTATCAGTTTTTTCATTTCTTCACAGTGTTTTTCCGTAATGGTGGAATAAGCATGACCATTATCGCCCATAACCGGGTCGATAATGACAAAAGGATGATATTTTTTCTGACTATCCAAAAAGTTACTGACAATTTCAATTTGTTCCATGGAGCCTAAAAAACCGCAATAAATACCGTCGAAGGAAAGCTGCATTGCTTCCCATTGCGTAAAGTAGGCTTTCATGTTTTCTGTTAAATCTAAAAACTGGAAGCTTTGGAAACCGGTATGATTGGAAAAAACAGAAGTGGGTACAGGACAGACCTGTACCCCCATTGTACTTATAATAGGAAGAGACACTGTTGTGGAACAGCGTCCGAATCCTGCAATATCATTAATCATGGCTAATTTTTTGGGAATCATGTTATCGTCTCCGATTCTATTTTGTTTTCCCTATTGTAATAAATAATCCGGCTTTTTTCAAGGCTGGGCGGAGTGCAAGATAAACAATTACGGAAACAATAGCAGATGTAATTGCATTAATTGAGGTTGCCGCAATGTTCCATGCAAGTGTCAGTTCAGCCGCAGGCTTTCCGAGAATCAGAAGCTTGTAGTAGTAGCCAATCAACGGGTCGAAAATCACATTGAATAGAAGTCCGCCGCAGGCACCTAAAATGGTGAAAAGGACTACCTTACTGTTGTTCTTTTCTGTAGAAATTTTTCCAAGCTTGTGTGCAATCAATCCGGTAATCAGACCAATACAGAATTTTAATAAGAAGGTTTTAGGTGCATAGGTTATGTAAACCGGGTCCAGTAAATCACCAATGGTCATACCGATAGCACCACCGATTCCACCGTATACACCGCCCAATAATAAAGCACCTAAAACACAGACTGCATTTCCTAAATGAATGGAGGTTGCATCTCCTCCGGGCAAGGTAATCTTGATTTGCAAAAAGGTAAAAACTACATAGGACAGGGCAGCCATAAGCCCGGTCATCACAATTTTGTAAACACGTTCGTTTCTCATAAATTTTTTCATATCCTTTCATATGTAATTAATCAGGATATATTATACAAGAAAACAGATTGATAAAAAGTGCCATATTGCATAAAAATGACCATGCCAGTTTTAGGATTTACAAAGAGGAAATAGGCTTCATTAATGTCAGATTATATATTGTTCCACAGAATCTAAATATTCTTGCGTTCCGCGTACTTCTGCAAAAAAACCTTCAAAAGAAGCCATAAAAGTTTTATGTACGGTTACTGCATCTATTGTGGTATCCTGAAACGTGAGTGCTTTTGTTGTACAGCAATCATGCAAAACGGTAATTTTATATCCCAGATTGGATGCTGCACGAACCGTTGTATCTACACACATATGGGACATCATTCCCACGATGACTAACTCTTCTGCCTGCATTTCGCTTAGAATTTCCTTTAGATTCGTTTCACGGAATCCGCTTGGATAGGATTTCTTAACAATCACTTCTCCTTCGATTGGCGCTACACTATCATGAATTGCAACAATCGGATTATCCGGTGAACTCTCTTTGCCAATGTGCTGGATATGAATGACCGGTTGTTTCGTTTGGCGAAAATAAGAAAGAACCTTTGCAATTTGTGCGGCAGCTTTTTCCGGTTCATGAAGACGCCCGGGGCCTTCTGCGAAATAAAAATTTTGAACATCAATAATTAATAATGCTTTTTTCATACAGTTTGTCTCCTTTTCTGATATATCTGCATTATATCCTCAGATGACAGAAAAGAAAATTACCCACTTTTTTGTGGGTATCTCGGTTCAAAGAAAGGATTAATCTTTGAGCAAGCCCTTTTGGCGCATCACATCTTCCTGTCCTGTTTCAACCAGATAATCAATTCCGATTTGCTGCATGATATCCAGTGCTTTAATCATTTCAGAGCCCCTCTTATCGGTCAGGCGGTACTCTACATGTAACGGATATCCGGTATAAGTCTTTTTTTCCACTAAGCCAAACATTTGAAGCTCTTTAAGCTGTTCCAGCAGCATTTTTTGGGAAATTCCCTGAATTTCGTGTTCTAACTCTGATAAAGATTTGGGTCCTTGTTTCATCTGAAATAAGATGATGGTTTTCCACTTCCCTTTTACAATATCATGTACAATTTCCAACGGGCATGTATATTCCTTTCGTAATTTCATAAATACTCCTTTTTCCTGAATTTACTTACTAAAAATTTTTTCAATATTGTACCATACGCCGGAGTGCTTTTCCAGTTTGTGATATGGGAAGGCAGAACGGTTGAAAATCTTGCGTTTCTTCTATATATAATGTAAAATAAAATATCGAAAAAGTAATAATCGTTTGCGAAAGAAAAGAGTGAAAACATGGGAAAAAAACAAAAGATATCATATGAAATTCAAAGCAGAATCGAAAAACTGGGACGTGACGAGACTTCCTGTTCCGTTATGTTTATGGGACTGTCTTGTCTGGTGGGATGTATTCATATACTTTTGATGCTTGTTTTTTTGTGGAATAAAGCATATATGCTTGCAGGAATTAATGGTGTCAGTACTCTTTTTTATGGCGTTTGTCTGTTATTGTCAAAAAAGAAAAAAATATTTCTTGTGTACTATTTGGTAATCAGCGAAGTTTTTGTGTTTTCTCTGCTGATGACGTATCTGGTTGGAGCAAAGTATCTGTTTTCCATGTACTGTTTAGCGACGATACCGTTTACCTTTTTGACCTTTTATGTTTTGGAAACTTTAAAAGCGGAAAGCAGAAAAAAATTTGACCCGATACCTATTTGCGTAATTGCCATCGGATTGTTTTTTCTGGAAAATTCCGGCATGTGGGGAAAACCTGCCTATGAACTGTTGTTGGAAATAGAAGATATTGACAGATATTTTCAAGGGTTTAATATGCTTGTAAATATTTTTTGCAGTATGATTGGCGGAATTTCTCTTTCTACGGTTGCTCTTGGTAATATCAAAAATGTCCATGAAAATATGAAACGGATAGAAGAACTGGCACATGCGACAGAAGAATCCAACAAAGCAAAGAGTACCTTCCTTGCCAATATGTCTCATGAAATCCGTACACCGATGAACGCCATTTGTGGTATGACGGATATGCTGTTAGATGAGGAATTGTCTGTAAGGGGAGAAGAATATGCTAATTCCATTAAATCGGCAAGCAACAGTCTGTTAAATATTATTAATGATATTCTGGATTTTTCCAAGCTGGAATCAGGGAAAATGGTGATTGTGCCGGAGGAATATTACATTTCTTCGGTATTGCATGACTTAATGAATATGATGGAAATTCGTATTAAGGAAAAGCCGGTGAAGTTAGAAGCGAAGGTGCAGGATATCATTCCGTGTAAACTTTATGGAGACAGCGGAAGAATTCGGCAGATTTTAATTAATATCATGGGGAATGCGACAAAGTTTACACAGGAAGGGACGATTACCCTTTCCGCAGCATGGAAGCCTATCGACCGGAAAACAGGCACACTTCAATTTTCCGTATCCGATACCGGAATCGGCATCAAGGAGGAAGATGCGGGTAAACTGTTCAATGCTTTTGAACAGGTAGATATAAAGAAAAATAAAGGCATTGAGGGTACGGGACTTGGTCTTTCCATCTGTAAACTGCTGGTAGAACAGATGGGTGGTAAAATATGGGTGGAAAGCAGTTATGGAAAAGGCAGTACTTTTCATTTTTATATTTTGCAGGAGGTACGGGATGCAACCCCCTGCGAATACAGCCGTAATACCAAGATGGTAGAAGTGAAGCGGTATGAGGCGGATTTCAAAGCGCCGGAAGCCAAAGTGATGGTTGTGGATGATATGAAAGTCAATCTGCGTGTAGCGGCAGGAATCCTGAAAAAATTTGATATTGTTCCTGACTTGGTGGAAAGCGGTATTGACTGCGTGGAACTGCTTAAGAAGAAAAAAGATTATGATTTGATTTTTATGGATCATATGATGCCGGAAGTGGACGGAATCGAAGCAACAGGTATGATACGTGCACTTCGGGAGGACTATACGGACAAGCTTCCTATTGTGGCATTATCCGCCAATGCGGTAAAGGGCATGGAAACGGAATTTAAGGCAGGCGGAATGAATGATTTCATTCCGAAGCCGATAGAAGTGGAAAGACTTGGGAAAATTTTACAAAAGTGGCTGCCACAGGAGAAGATTTTGCCGCTGGGGTAAAGTTTTGTGGGAAAAGGAATAGATAAAAAGAAAATCAATTTTCATAAAATACGTAACCTGAGTGTCGGGGGCTGACCCTTGACAAATCTTCCTAAATTGTCTATATTAGTTTCAGAATAATTGCAAAGGTAATGACAAAGAGGAGTACACATGGCGTCTTAACAGAGAGAGCACCCTAAGGCTGTAAGGTGTTTAAAGAAAAGTATGTGGAAGGTAGCTTTTGAACCGGAATACCCAAAACGGTTGTTGTATTCTTTAGACAACAAAATGACCGATATAAGTGTTCCCGCCCTATCCCCGTTACCGGATAAGGTTCTTTGAGGAACCATAAAGGTAAGTTTATCTTACGAACAAAGGTGGTACCGCGATCATTCGCCCTTTACTGATTTTTCAGTAAAGGGCTTTTTCAGTGCTGGGAAAGTGCTCATATGCAGCGACACTTTTTTAGCCCCCCCAAAAAACATGATAAACAAAGAAGAGAGGAGCCCTTCATGAACAAAGAATTAGCAAAAACCTACGACCCAAGCGGCATAGAAGAAAAATTATACCAGAAATGGCTGGACAAAAAATACTTCCACGCAGAAGTAGATAAAACCAAAAAACCCTTTACCATTGTAATTCCGCCTCCAAATATCACCGGGCAGCTTCACATGGGACACGCACTGGACAATACCATGCAGGATATTTTAATCCGTTTCAAAAGAATGCAGGGCTACAATGCCCTTTGGCAGCCGGGAACCGATCACGCCAGCATTGCAACGGAAGTCAAAATCATAGAGAAATTAAAAGAAGAAGGCATTGAGAAAGAAGACCTTGGAAGAGAGAAATTTTTAGAGCGTGCATGGGAATGGAAAAAACAGTACGGAGGAAGAATCGTTGAGCAGCTGAAAAAGCTGGGTTCCTCCTGTGACTGGGACAGAGAACGTTTCACCATGGATGAAGGCTGCAACAAGGCAGTGACAGAGGTTTTCTGTCGTATGCATGAAAAAGGCTGGATTTACAAGGGCAGCAGAATTATTAACTGGTGTCCGGTATGTAATACCTCCATTTCTGATGCAGAGGTAGAATATCAGGAGCAGGCAGGACATTTCTGGCACATTAAATATCCTCTTGTAGATGAAAACGGACAGCCCAGCACTACGGAATTTTTGGAATTTGCAACGACCCGTCCGGAGACTATGTTGGGAGATACTGCGGTAGCCATTAACCCGGAGGATGAAAGATACAAACATTTAATAGGAAGAAAGGTCATGCTTCCTATTATTAACAGAGCGATTCCGATTGTAACGGATTCCTATGTAGATATGGAGTTCGGAACCGGCGTTGTGAAGATTACTCCGGCACACGACCCCAACGACTTTGAAGTAGGAAAACGTCATAATCTGCCTGAAATCAATATCATGAATGATGATGCTACCATCAATGCAAATGGCGGTAAATTTGAAGGTATGGATCGCTACGAAGCAAGAAAAGCCATCGTAGAAGAATTAGACAGCATGGGACTTTTGGTAAAAATTGAGGATTATTCCCACAACGTAGGAACCCATGACCGTTGTAAGACAACCATCGAACCACTTATCAAAAAGCAGTGGTTTGTAAAGATGGATGAACTGATTAAGCCGGCAGCAGAGGCAGTAAAGAACGGAGAAATCGAACTGATTCCGGCACGTATGGAGAAAACCTATTTCAACTGGACAGACAACATCCGTGACTGGTGTATCAGCCGCCAGCTTTGGTGGGGACACCGGATTCCGGCATATTATTGTGATGAATGTGGGGAAACGGTAGTAGCCAAGAGCATGCCGGAAAAATGTCCGAAATGCGGCTGCACCCATCTGACACAGGATGAGGATACACTGGATACATGGTTTTCCTCTGCCCTCTGGCCCTTCTCTACCTTGGGATGGCCGGAAAAGACAGAAGAACTGGAATATTTCTATCCGACAGACGTTTTAGTGACCGGATACGATATTATTTTCTTCTGGGTCATCCGTATGATTTTCTCCGGTTATGAACAGATGGGAGAGAAACCTTTTAAAACGGTATTATTCCACGGATTGGTAAGAGATTCTCAGGGAAGGAAAATGTCCAAATCATTAGGAAACGGTATTGACCCGCTGGAAATCATCGAGCAGTATGGTGCGGATGCATTGAGACTGACCCTGATTACCGGAAATGCACCCGGAAACGACATGCGTTTCTATTATGAAAGAGTAGAGTCAAGCCGTAATTTTGCCAATAAGGTATGGAATGCTTCCCGTTTCATTATGATGAATATGGAAGGAAAAGAAATCCCGGCGGACGCGGCACAGAATCTGGAGCCGGTAGATAAATGGATTCTTTCCAAGTTAAATACGTTAATCAAGGATGCAACGGAAAATATGGAGCATTTTGAACTTGGTATTGCCGTACAGAAGGTTTATGACTTTATCTGGGACGAGTTCTGTGACTGGTACATTGAGATGGTAAAACCGAGACTGTACAACTCTGATGATGTAAAGAGTCAGGGAGCAGCATTATTTACCTTAAAGGCGGTATTGATTGATGCGTTAAAACTGCTTCATCCGTATATGCCTTTCATTACGGAAGAAATTTTCTGTACTTTGCAGAGTGAAGAGGAATCTATTATGATTTCCAAATGGCCCGAATATACAGAGGAAAGAAATTTCGCCAAAGAAGAGAAGGACATTGAAACGATCAAGGAAGCAGTAAGAGGTATTCGTAACGTAAGAACGGAAATGAACGTTGCTCCGAGCAAAAAGGCAACGGTTTTTGTAGTCAGTGAGAAGGAAGAAGTACTGAAAACTTTCACGGAAGGAAAGCTGTTCTTCGCTTCCCTTGCCTATGCCAGTGAAGTAATCATGCAGAAGGATAAGAGCGGAATTGCTGAGGATGCGGTATCGGTTGTGATTGCCAACGCTACGCTTTATATTCCGTTTGCAGAGCTGGTAGACATCAAGCAGGAAATTGAGCGTCTGGAAAAAGAGGAAAAAAGACTGAATGGAGAAATTGCCCGGGCAAACGGTATGTTAAATAATGAGAAGTTCCTTTCCAAAGCACCTGAAGCAAAAATTGCGGAGGAAAAAGAAAAGCTTGCAAAATATACGCAGATGCTGGAAGCAGTAAAGGAGAGATTGACACAATTAAAGAAATAACTCATAATAAAATATAGAAGTAACGGATGAAGTTAAAGGGGAAGAGGGAGGATGAAAAATGCAGGAGGGACATGTAATAGATAATGGTTCTTATGTCAGAATAGAACCGGATGATATGACGGCGTGGCTGTATCTGAATCCTCCCAATCACGGAGGAAAATTTGTAAAGCAGGATATCCTTGATTTTCTGCAAAAAAACGGTGTGGTAAAGGGGTATCACAATTCCAACATTGCGGCTATAGTAAAGAAAGAAGTTTACGAACGGGAAATTAAAGTGGCTTTGGGAAGAGAAGCAAAAGATGGGGAAGACGGCTGGTACGAATACTGTTTTGCACCGGAATCTACGAAAGCTCCGGAAATACGTGAAGACGGTTCCGTAGATTATGCCAGCATGAGCGAATTGCAGAATGTGCATAAGGGCGAGACGGTTGCGATTTACCATCATGCCGTGCAGGGGGATATCGGTTATACGGTGAAAGGAAAAGAAACCAGACCAAAGCCTGCAAAGGAGCTGCCGCCTCTTCGCGGAAAGGGCATTTCCCATGCGGAGAATCCGGACATATACGTGGCGGAAATGGAAGGAAAAATCGAAGTAAAGGATAACGGCATTGACATCAAAAATGTACATGAAATCTCAGGTGATGTGGATTTGGTCACCGGACGGATTGAATTTTTCGGGGATATTATTATCAGCGGTAATGTCAGTGCGGGCGTGGTGATACGTGCAGGACGGAATATTGTCATTAAAGGAACGGTAGAGGCAGTGACCATGTTTGCCGGTGGTGATATTGTACTGGAACGCGGTATTCAGGGCGGTCAAAAAGCCAAAATAGAAGCCAGAGGCAGTATTTTCGCGGATTTTATTGAGCACACGGGAGTGATAGCCAAGGGGGATGTGTCGGCAAACAGTATTCTGAATTCCAATGTCAGTGCGGAAGGAAAAGTGATTGCGTCCGGAAAAAAAGGGATTATTCTGGGCGGTTATGTGCATGGTCTTCAGGGTGTGGAGGCCGGTATTCTGGGCAATGATGCAGAAAAGAAAACCTTCGTACATGCAGGATACGACAAGGAAACCTACGAGCGATATTTAGGTATTGCAGCAAGGGAAGAAGCGGCGCAGGAGGAGCTTTCCAAAACCGTGGACAGTATGTCGGATATTCTGCGAACGAAACGTTTGGCTGCTACGACGATGAGCAGAGGAGACGAAGACAGGCTGTCAGATTTAAACAGGCGTAAGGATGAATGCTTCCAGAAACTGGATGACATACGGATGGAGAAGGTTATGCTGGAAGAGAAGATGGAAAAGGGAAAGGACTCCAAGATTATTACCGAAGGTGATGTATACCGGGGAGTTATGATAGGCATAAAGGATTCTTTATATCCGGTAGAGGAAAAAGCCTCATGTATGAAGTATGAGTATTTGAACGGCATGGTAGACGGATGTGTCAGAGTGCTGTAACAGATGGGGGCAATTGTGGAAAAAGAAGAAATAAGTACCTACGAACAGGCAGTAGCATATATATTGGAAGTTCCCAAATTCACAAAAAAGAACGATATGAATGATACGAAGCATTTTTTGGAGGTGTTGCAGCATCCGGAGAAGGATTTGAAAATCATTCATATAGCAGGCACAAACGGAAAGGGATCCGTTTGTGCCTATTTGTGTTCGGTTTTACAGGAAGCCGGAAGAAAGGTGGGAATGTTTACCTCTCCTCATCTTGTGGATATCAGAGAACGGTTTAAAATAAACGGCAGGATGATTTCCAAGGAGCAGTTTTTAAACATATTTTTACAGATTTATGAAAGAATAGAAGGGAACTATCATCCTACTTTTTTTGAGTATCTGTTTTTTATGACATTGCTTTTTTTCAGAGACGAGGGTGTGGAATATGCGATTCTGGAAACCGGACTTGGGGGGAGACTGGACGCTACCAATTCGGTAGAAAAAAAAGAAATCAGTATTATTACCAAAATCGGATTTGACCACATGGAATATCTGGGGGATACTTTAGAGAAAATCGCTGCAGAAAAAGCCGGCATAATAGCAGAAAATACGCCGGTGGTATATTATGCAGGGAGGAAAGAAAGTAATCGGGTAATAGAAAAAACAGCGGCAGAAAAAGGAAGTGCAGCGGTTCCGGTAACGACAGAGCGCGATGCTATTTTGAAAAATACAAACAAAAGCATTGATTTTTCCTTTCACAGTCGGTATTATGGTTATATTAAGCTTAGTTTGTCTACGACTGCGCTTTATCAGACAGAGAATGCAGCACTTGCCGTTACCGCATTGGAAACAATGGGACTTTTGGAAGAGATAAGTCTAAAGCAGCTTACGGAAGGAATCCGCAAAGCATTTTGGGAAGGCAGAATGGAAGAAGTTGCGGACGGTATTTTTCTCGATGGCGCCCACAATGAAGATGGGATAGAGGCATTTTTGGAGACGGTTAGGCAGGACGGATGTAAGGGAAAGAGATGGTTGCTTTTTTCCGTCGTCCATGACAAAAGATTTAAAACAATGGCAGCCGGGCTTTCAGAGAGTGGGTTGTTTACGGCAATCGGCACGGCACCCCTTGCAAGCGGCAGGGCGGTGACTATGGAAGAACTACGAGCCATTTTTGAACCATATAAGAAAAGTAAGGTCTTTTTCTATCAGACGGTAGAGGAAGCTTTTGCAGAAATGAGGCTTCTAAAAGGGGAAGAGGACTATTTTTATGTAGTCGGTTCTCTTTATCTTGTAGGACAGGTAAAAGCCTGTTTAGATGGCAGGCTTTGTTGAATTGACAGCCACGTAAAAGGGCAGATAGGAGCACAGATGATTAATTTTGAGGAAGAATTAAAGAAATTTCATCCGAGTCTGGAAGTGGAAGACGCGGAAGAGGCGATATATAATCAGGATTTAACGGATATGGCAGATATTCTTGTAAAAATGGTAAAAGAGGCTAAGGTCGAGGAAGAATAAGGGGTAAAGGCATATGAACTGTTATTATTGCGGATGCCGCTTATCGGAGCATGATTTCTGTACCGGATGTGGGGCAGACGTATCCACATACAAGAGGATTATGTATGTTTCCAACCGTTACTATAATGACGGTTTGGAGAAGGCAACGGTCAGGGATTTGACAGGTGCAATTACCAGTCTGCGGCAAAGTTTGAAATTTAACAAAAATAATATAGAAGCAAGAAACCTCTTGGGACTTGTGTATTTTGAGATGGGAGAGGTAGTTGCGGCGCTCAGCGAATGGGTTATCAGCAAAAATCTGCGCCCGAACAAGAACATTGCAGACGATTATATTAATATGATTCAGACCAATGCAGGCCGTCTGGAAGCAATCAATACAACTATAAAGAAGTACAATCAGGCGCTGGCTTATTGCAGGCAGGACAGTCTGGATTTAGCGGTGATTCAGCTGAAAAAAGTTCTTTCCCTAAATCCAAAGTTTGTAAGGGCACATCAGCTTCTGGCACTTTTGTATATCAACAGTGAAGAGTGGGAAAAAGCCAGAAGAGAGCTTGTAAAGTGCGGTCAGATTGATACCAACAATACACTTACACTACGCTATATGAAGGAAGTGGAGAGCGTTCTGAGTGCGGAAGAGGTGAGTAAGCCTTCCGGCAGAAAGCGCGGCATAAGTGAGGATGCAATCAAATATCAGAGCGGAAATGAAACGATTATTCAGCCTGTGGCAGGTAAGGAAAAGCGTGGTTTTTCTTCTCTTTTCCATATTGCTATCGGTATTTTAATCGGGATAGCCGCTACCTGGTTCTTGATTTTGCCGGAAAGAGTGCAGTCAGAAAAAGCCAAGGTCAATAAAACGCTGCAAACCGTCAGTGAACAATCCGATGCCAAATCGGCAACCATTGATGATTTGAATCAGCAGATTAATACGCTGACGACGCAGAATACGGAGCTTCAGGAGCAGTTAGAAGACTATGTTGGAACAAACGGGGCACTTTCCATTATGGATGAATTGCTTAAGGCAGTACAGATTTATATGGAGACGCCGGAAGAGATTGAAGTAATTGCGGAATATCTGGAAAAAGTAGAGGCAGAAGTGAATTTGGAAGAAACATCAGATTCTTTCAAAACCACATATCAGTATCTGCTTCAGGCAGTAGGTCCTGCTTTGGCAGAGCAGTATTATGCGGAAGGTCACAGTGCTTACCGGGATGAAAACTATACGGATGCCATCGCCAATCTGGAGAAAGCCGTTTATTATGATGCGGCCAGTGCCAACGGTGATGCGCTTACTTATTTGGGAAATGCTTACCGCAATACAGGAGAGGAAGCAAAAGCAAAGGAAGCCTATGAGAAAATAATAGAGCTGTTCCCGGATACGGAAAAAGCAAGAAGAGCACAACAGGCTATTAATGAAATGCAGGAATAAATCATAAAAGATGCAATAAAATACACAAGAACAGGTAACGTTAGAAATAGCGGAACTTTATGAATGCACGAAAGAAGACATGTCTTAGGACGTGTCTTTTTTTGTTAGGGCGATGAGAAAAATGGTCATTGTGCTTGCACAAATGGACATTTTCCTCATCGCCCTAACAAAAAAAGAATTGGAAGGAGAAGCAATATGCAGGAGGAATTTAAAGTAATAGGCAATTATCTGATGATAAAGCTGCCGGAGGAAATTGACCATCATCAGGCAAACTACATCAGCCGGAGTGCGGATAGGATATTGTTGCAGGGAAAGGTAAATAACGTAGTTTTTGATTTTGAGGCTACAAGATTTATGGACAGTTCGGGAATCGGCATCATTGCCGGAAGATACAAGAAGGTACTCTGCTTTGAAGGCAAGGTCTATGCCATCAATGTGGACAAGCATATCAAAAGGATTTTGTATATGTCGGGGCTGGATAAGATGATTGAAATTGTGTATAAGGAAGAAAAATAAAGGAGAATGAGAACAATGAACAGAATGAAAATAGAATTTCGGGCAGTATCGGTAAATGAAAGTCTGGCGAGAATGACAGTGGCGGCATTTATGACTCCCTTAAATCCCACACTGGAGGAAATATCCGATGTAAAAACGGCAGTTTCCGAGGCAGTAACGAATGCGGTTATCCACGGCTATGGGGAAGAGGATGAATCGGAAGAAATGGTAATCATGGAATGCTTTATAGAAAAGGATGTGTTACATATTACGGTTTCTGATGAAGGAGTAGGAATCGAAAATGTGGAAAAAGCAATGGAACCGCTGTTTACCACGAAGCCGGAACAGGAACGTTCGGGAATGGGATTTTCTTTTATGGAAGCCTTTATGGATGATTTGACGGTGGAATCGGAGCCGGGAAAAGGGACGAAGGTACATATGGTGAAAAAAATCGGTCTTACACCTTGGATTGACAAAGAAAATTAATCCGGGCAGTGAGAAAGGTGTGGTTAGTAATATGGATGAAAATACAGTACTGATTACGAAAGTCAGGCAGGGTGATGTGCTTGCCAGAGAAGAACTGATAGAGAAAAATTTAGGACTGGTACACCATATTGTAAAACGCTTTATCGGGAGGGGAGTGGAGGCAGAAGATTTGTTTCAAATCGGAAGCATCGGGCTGATGAAGGCAATTGATAAATTCGATTTAAGTTATGACGTGAAATTTTCCACCTATGCAGTGCCCCTTGTGGTAGGGGAAATCAAGCGCTTTCTGCGAGATGACGGGATGGTAAAGGTGAGTCGGAATTTAAAAGAGAATGCATGGAAGGCAAAACGTGCGGCAGAAGAGCTTGCCAAGGAATACGGACGTGAGCCTGCTCTGGAAGAAATCAGTAAGTATACGGGAATTGCCGCAGAGGATATCGTGACGGCATTAGAAGCAAGTGAAGAGGTGGAATCCATTTACAAGTCCGTTTACCAGAATGACGGCAGTGAAATTTTTCTGGTAGATCAAATTGCACAGACCTCCAATAAGCATGAGGAGATGTTAAATCATATGCTGTTGGAACAACTTTTGAAGGGACTTGAGGAGGAGGAAAAGCTGTTGATACAGATGCGTTATTTTCAGGAAAAGACACAGGTAGAGGTGGCGAAGCGGATGGGCATTTCACAGGTGCAGGTGTCGCGGATGGAAAAGAAGATATTGATTCGGATGAGGTCAGAGATGCTGCGGGAGTAGTGGAATATTATAGAAAAGGAAAAGGTGAGTTGCGTCCGTTTGGAAAACGTGACATAATAGTTATGTTTGAAGTTGTGTTTATGTGACATTTGGAGGAAAATTATGAAAAAATACGAAGCAGTTATATTTGATTTAGATGGTACGCTATTGGATACTTTGGAGGATTTGAAAGACAGTGTCAACTACGTTATGCGACAGTACCGTTTCCCGGAGCATACCTTGGAGGATATCAGAAAAGCAGTAGGAAACGGCATCAGAAAGCTGATAGAACGCAGCGTGCCGGAGGGAACGAAGCCGGATATTCTGGACGCTGCCTTTGCGGACTTCAAGGTGCATTATAAAGCAAACTGCAAAAATAAAACAAAGCCTTATGCCGGAATCGGTGAGGTTTTAGAAAAATTAAAAAAAGAGGACTATAAGCTTGCAGTTGTGTCCAACAAAAACCACGAAGCAGTGCAGGAAATTATCCCTTATTATTTTGGAGAATTGTTTGACATTGCCGTTGGTGCCATGGAGGGAATGGAAAAGAAACCTTCGCCCGACACTACCCGTTTCGCTTTGAAGCAGCTCGGCGTTTCGGAGGAAAGAGCACTTTACATCGGAGATTCCCAGGTGGATGTAGCAACAGCCAAAAATGCAAAACTGGACGGAATTTTTGTAACATGGGGATTTCGAAGTAAAGATGAATTGGTGGAAGCCGGTGCTTATGAGTTTGCGGATAATGCTATCGAATTATATAATATGATTGAAAAAAAGAATGCGGATATTGTCTGAAAATGTCGGATAAACAATATGAACACAATATTAATAAATTATTAATAAATTTATATGTAAAGAAATGTAAAGAGTGTGTAAAGCCAAAAAGCCAGTAAAATCAACGGTTTTTGACCTTGCACATTTTTTTTTGCACTGGATTGTATCGAGATAAATACAATTTATACAAAATATGTTCACAAATTAGACACAAATTAAAGGTATTCTAAAGAAGCTTTCAGGGAGAACCCTGAGACAGAAATGATACAAGGTATCAACGAGGAGGAATTAAAAATGAAGAAAAAAGTTTGTATGTTAGCATTAGCAATGACACTTTCCATGGTTGGATTAGTAGCTTGTGGAGAAAACGCAGAAGAAACAACTGTTGAATCTACAGTAGAAGCTACAACAGAAGCAGTAGAAGAATCTACCGTTGCTGAAACAGAAGAAGCTACAACAGAAGAAGCTACAACAGAAGAAGCTACAACAGAGGAAGCTACAACTGAGGAAGCAACAACAGAAGAAGCAACAACAGAGGAAGCAACAACAGAAGAAGCTACAACAGAAGAAGCTACTACAGAAACAGCAGCTAACTAATAAAATAGCGAACATAAAGGAGACGGCAGGAAACTGTCGTCTTTTTTTGTGTTTTTTCGTATAATTTATTTTTCTTTGCAAATACTAATACCACTTTTGAAAGGAAGAAGAATATGTGGGGAAAAATATTTTTAGGAATGATAAGCTTAAGTGCCGGCTTTCTTGCTGCCGGAGGAGTTTTTACCGTTTTGATTACAATCGGTCTTGTCCCGAGATTTGCAGGAAAAACCCATACGGGAAGAAAAGTTATGCTGTATGAAGAATTTGTTATTGCGGGAACGATTACCGGCTGTATTGTAAGTATTTTTGAAAAAGAGTGCCAGTTTGGCGCCTTTTTGCTGGAGAGAGGCGTTGTAAGCGAGGCAGTATGGACTATCCTTGGGAATGTTATTCTTCTGGTGTTCGGAATTTTTGCGGGAATGTTTATCGGTTGTTTTGCACTGGCAATTGCGGAGATGTTGAATACCATTCCGATTTTTGCAAGGCGCATCGGTTTCCGGCATGGACTTGGAATTGCACTTTTGGCAGTGGCGCTCGGAAAACTGGTAGGTTCTCTGATTTATTTTATGCAAGGAGTGTATCGATATGGCGGACGTTAAGACGGAAATTTATATTAAAATGGAACAGAATACAGAGGTGACACAGGCGGATGTATTCTTAAAGGATATTGCGGATATTGTATGCAGCGATAAAAATGTAGCGGCAAGGGTGAAAGCTATTAAGGTTCATAAGTTCAGGGAAGGCGGAGTGCAAAAAACAGCAATTAGTGTTACCCGGATTATAGACTTGATTCACGAGATTTATCCCGATGCACCCATTCAAAATATTGGGGAAACGGACGCATTAGTGGAATGGGTAAATGTAGATAAGCATAAAGGATTGGTACAAGGCTTGAAAATTGCGTTTGTGGCGGCAATCAGTTTTTTCGGAACGGCGTTTACGATTATGGCATATCATAATGATATCGGAATTAGTTCTATTTTTGAAAAATTTTATATTATGGTTATGGGAAATCCGGGAAATTCTGCGGTGCTGGAGATTTTTTACTCCATCGGGCTAGCTCTTGGAATTATCATTTTCTTTAATCATATAGGCGGCAGGAGAATTACGAAGGACCCTACACCGATTGAGGTAGAAATGCGAATTTACGAAGCGCAGGTAAATCAGGCATTACTGGAGACAGCGAGCAGGGAAGGAAAAGAGGAGACTTAGGAAAGCAAAAACATCATGGAAAACATAAAAATATAAGAAAAGGATGGAAGGAATATGGATGAATTTAAAAAGCAGGAATATCAGGAATACGTCAAACAGGTCACACCTACTCATAACCTCTGGCTTCAGATGGTTAAAGCATTTGTGGTGGGCGGTATTATCTGTGTTTTGGGGCAGTGTATCCTTAATTATGCGGGCAGTCTTGGACTGGATAAGGAAACAGCGGGCGGATGGTGCTCCTTAATATTGATTTTGTTAAGTGTGGTTCTTACAGGCTTTAATATTTACCCGAGCATTGTGAAATGGGGAGGCGCAGGTGCTCTTGTTCCGATTACCGGTTTTGCCAATTCGGTGGCTGCACCGGCAATTGAGTTTAAGAAGGAAGGTCAGGTTTTCGGGATTGGCTGTAAAATTTTTACGATTGCGGGACCGGTGATTTTGTATGGAATTTTTACGAGCTGGGGGTTGGGACTAATCTATTGGGTGCTTGGAATTTTGTGATTCATTCTCTTTATGGAAGATTTATTATATGATATACTATGTAAATGAAAGAAGTGGAAATAAAGGATAGGTTTTGGGGTGTACAAAAGAGAAGAACGAGGGGGACAAAGTATGAATGATTTGTTCTATATGGAATTAAGAGAAAAAATCCGGGAAATCAGAAACTGTGAGCAGGAAGAAAAACCGGAGACGACAAAGATGCAGCGAGAGCAAATACTGGTATCGTTGGAAGCTTTGCTTCAACAGGGAAGAGTAGCAAGAAAAGAGGGATTGCTTGCATTAGAGTCCGAGGTTGAGTTATTGACAGAAAATTTGCTTTATGGGGAATTGTTAAAGGAACTGGTATATCTTGTGACGGATGGATTGAGTCGGGAACAGGTAGAGGAAATAGGGCTTCATAGATATTTTGCAGAAGATATGAAAGCGTATGAGGGGTTTGTTTACCTTCTTTTTTTAAGGGGTATTTTGGCAATCGTTCAGGAGGAAAATTTAAGGTATATGGAATGGATGCTTCGAAGTATGCTTCCTGTAGAATTGGATAGAATCTATCAGCAAAGAGAGCAGGAAAGACAGAAAAGGAGTGAAGTGGTTACGGAGACTGACCTTGACAAGGTAGAGGAAGTCTGTTCGGGAACATATACAGGTGAAATTGTAGGAGTCGGGGCAGTATTATTACAGCAGTTGGATTATGTGGTTGTTAATGTATCAAATAAGGATTTGCAAAGATGGCTTCGGGAAATGGAGAACAGCATACTTAAGGTTGCATTAAAAGGTCTTGGCAGCAAGGCAAGAAAGCATGTTTTTCAAAATATGTCAAAGCGTCTTGCAGTGATGATTGCCGATGAAATGATTTTGGAAGGTTTCATGGAGGAGTGTGAAATTATCCTTGCAAGTCAGGAAATGCTGAATGTCTGGCAACGGCTGGCACAAGAAGGTGAAGTTACGGATGTGGATTTCAGGTATACATAACAGCTTCTTGAAAAAGAATATTTGCTATTTTTATACGAAGGAGAAGGAGAATTGGAAAATAAAATATATGCACTGAAAAGCGGAAATAATCCCGGAATCTACATGACATGGCTTGATTTTTATCAGGAAATAAAAAAACTAAAGTTATTTGACAGCAGAAGTTTTGCTTATAAAATAGAGCTGATTGATGAACCATCCACGGTGACAGGAAGCTTGAGGTGGGCAATTTATCAGGCATTGGCATATCTGGGAACGGCAAATGCACATATATACGGCGAGTATCCACATAGGGAAGACGAGAATACCGTTGAAGATGAAGAAGAGTCTCTACCTTTTGATAATGTGGGGGATGGCTGGACTTCGGCAGGTGCAGAGGGGATTTTTGCTGATGAAGAGGAAGAAGTGGAATTTGAGGAGGAAGATGATTTTACAAGTTGTGTCCTACCGGCTTCGAAGACCCTTGAGGAATTAAAAGAACAGGAAAGGGTAATTCGGGAGACACTTGGACTGGATAGCAATCATCGTTTTGGTTCTCCCTGGCTGGATATGGTTCTTGCCATGGAGGATGATACGCTGTCTTCCACTAACGGATTTGATTGGAGTTTTACCAAGGGATTTGTAGGCAGATATTTTCCTCCGGTTTTGTATTATCGGATTTTATATGCGGTATTGGAACCGGAGTTGTTTGTGAATGATTATTTTTTCAAAAAGAATATACAGTCGTCTCAAGGCGACAAGCTTCAGACAGACCGGATGAAAGAGAGTATTCTCTTTGAATATACCCGCTCGGAGGAGTATATGACTCTTTCAGCAACACTTTATGATGAAAATGAAATGACCTCTTTAGATTTGGCAGAACTTAAAAACCGTTGTCATACTGTATCCAGTAACTATCGAAACAACTGGGCAGTGGCAAAGAGCAGGACGGTAGAAGCCTTAAAGTCTTTTTTGGATAGCGGATATCATACACTGGTGGATGTATACTCAGAACTGGTAGAAAACGGAATATATAAAAAGGAACTGTTGGATGTGTCAGGTCCTTTCTATAATCCGGAACTTTCGAAAGAGCAAGATGTAAAAAATGAAACTATGACTTTGAAGGAAATGGTGTTGCAGACCAATGCAATCAGTATTACTTTAAAGAACAGTATTGTTGGACAGAATAGCGCTATAGACAAGCTGGAGGAAGCTTTTTTTCATGGAGTAAAACGTGCGGAAAGAAGAAAGGGACCTAGAAATGTATTTCTTTTTGCGGGGCCTCCCGGGGTTGGAAAAACCTTTATGGCGGAAAATTTTGCCAATATACTTGGATTACCTTACAAAAGATTTGATATGACAGGGTATGCCAACAGGGACAGTTTAGAGGAACTTGAGGGTATATCTACGTTCTGGAAGAGCGCAAAACCGGGAACTTTGACCAGTTATGTGGCGGAAAACCCAAAGTGTGTCATTTTGTTTGATGAAATTGAAAAGGCAGCAGGCGAGGTTATTCGGATGTTTCTACAGATATTGGATGAAGGCTTTTGCTTTGACAGATATTTTGACAGGAATATTGATTTTTCCAACTCCATTTTAATTTTTACAACCAATGCCGGAAGACAGTTGTACCAAGATGCAGGATATGAAGATTTATCACAGCTTAGTGATAAGGTGATTATTGATGCTTTGGAAAATGATGTGAAAGATGAAACAAAGGCGCCGTTTTTTCCACCGGAGCTTATTTCACGTTTTGCTTCCAATACGATTATCATGTTTAATCATCTTGGCGCAGATGCAATCAGACAGGTTATTCAAAAGGATATCGAAAAACAGATTGTCGAAACAAGAGAAAAATATGGGATTGATGTTTCGGCAGGAAAGGATGTATTAGCGGCAACGATTCAGTTTGCAGTGGGTGGAAATCAAGATGCAAGAAATGCCTCCAAAATCGCAGGCAAAGTTATGGATAAGGAACTTTATGAACTGTTAATGCTGGTGGAAGAAAAGACCGGATTGAATAGGGAATATATGCCTGAAAAAGTTGAATTTTTGTGTGATTTTGAGAATGCGACACAGGAAATTATTGATTTTTATGAGGGAGAGAAACGTTGTGTTATTCCTGTTTTTGCGAGGGAGGTGTTTGGAAAGAACAGGATTAAGGTTTTTGAGGACAATCAGGTTGAAGTTGTAGTTCTTTCTGACAGAGAAGAGTTTATTGAAATCATTGAGAAGAAAAATGTACTGTTTACGGTTGTTGATTTTATTTTTGGGAGAAGTGTGGAGGAAAAATCTCTTGACATCAGTGATGTGAACAGTGAAGGCAGTAAATTGTTCTTTCAGATAAGAAAAGAAAATCCTTCGCTTCCGATTTATCTGTTACTGGATGACGAACGATATGGTTATTCAGAAAGAGAAAAACATAATCTGCTGGCATTTGGTGCAAAGGGATTTATCAATAACGGAAATTTTTATCGGGAGCTGCAACACCTTTATTATGATATTTGTTGCATATATGCAGTGGATACGCTGAGCATCAGACATCAGGTGCTTACCTATGAAACAAGGAAGGAACTGGATTCGCGGAATAAAAGTGCAAGAATTATTTTCTATAATCTGAAACTTCAGATGGCTGTTGAGGCAGAAGACAGGAATGCTTTGATATCAGATGATATAAGACCGAACAAGAGGTGGGAGGATATTTATGTGTCTGAAGATGTGAAAACAGAATTGCAATTCTTTATTAATTATCTGCGAAATCCGAAGGAATACAGGCAAAAAGGGGTGAGAACTCCAAAAGGAGCCTTGATGTATGGCCCGCCGGGAACAGGCAAGACTTCTCTTGCTAAAGTTGTGGCAACAGAATCGAATGTGAACTTTTTATCAATTGGTGCGGATGAATTGATGGGAGGCGGAGCACGAAAAGTCCATGAGGTATTTTTGGTTGCAAGAAAATATGCTCCGGCAGTTCTTTTTATTGATGAGATTGATGCGGTGGGAGTCAGCCGCAATTTGTCAGGTTTTAATCCGGCATTGAATGCGTTACTTGTAGAAATTGATGGTTTTAAGAGTGTGGAAAATAAGCCGGTATTTGTAATGGCGGCGACGAATTTAGACGGAAATATTGATGATGCATTGATGAGACGTTTTGACAGAACTTTTTGTGTTGATTTACCCAAAAAAAAGGGAAGAAAGTGGATATTGGAGAAGCTGCTAAATTCACATAGAAATATGTTCCGTATTTCAGAACAGGAAGTGGAAAGTCTGATAGAACGCTCTGCCGGAATGAGTCCTGCCAATATAGAGAATGTCATAGAGTCAGCTCTTAGGGAAGGAATTCGGAATAATTGCATTGTGGATGATGATATGCTGGATGAGGTTTTTGAAAAATGTTGTTACGGAGAAGAAAGAGAGAGGGATTCAGAAAAGGAAATCAGACATACTGCTTATCACGAGGCAGGTCATGCCTTGATTCATCTGCATTATGGGAATACGCCAAGTTATATGAGCGTAGTGGCCAGAGGAAATTTTGGCGGTTATGTACAAACTGAAAGAATGGGTGAGCATCCGACCAAAGAGCAGTTCCTTCAGAGAATCTGTATGTGTCTGGGTGGCAGAGCGGCAGAAACGGAATGTGGATATGGACTTACTCCAAGTGCCACGGCTGATTTGCAGTCTGCTACCGGTCTGGCAAAGAAAATGGTCTGTAGTTATGGAATGTATGAAGAAGAGGTTGGCCTTGCGGTGATTTCCGATGAAGAACTGCAGTATAACGAGAAGGCAAAGCAGCTGATAAATAAAATTCTGACGGAGCAGCTAAAGCAGGCAAGACTTATCATAAGAGAAGAAAGAAAAACATTGAATCGACTGGTTGAAGCGGTGCTTTCGAGTAAACAAAAGTATTTGACTAAGCGGGAACTGGAGGAATTATACTGTGCAGAATCCATTGACAATTGAAGAGATTCGAAGCATAGCTTTTGAGTATGGAGGAACACCTTACAAAGTGGCAAAGGAACTTCATATGTTTTCAGACTTTCAATATCAGAAAAAAGATTTTGAAATTTATGAGTATGTTCGAAGGGCTTGTCATGCAGAGAAACTCATAAGAGAAAGATATGATATGAATTTCAGCCTGGAACGAATAGATTATGAAGATGACCGGGTGATGTCAAACATTGCTGGACTTGTAAGCAGCAGTTTACCAAAAAGCTGGTTTCAAAAGTTTATGGGCGGGGAAATGCCGGGTGGACAGGCTGTACTTACCTATCAGATTTGTTTTCTGAGAACTTATTATGAGAAAGAACTTTTAGAGGTAAGCAAAGAAGAGTATCAGCCGGAACACAGCAGGACGAACTGTGGAAGAGTACTTTCGAATGATGGTATACTTGGTATATCCGTTTGTCGTAATGAATTTTATGCAGCCTGCAAAACAGAAAATGGAATATTGCGGCGCGTTCCATGCCGGTTTGATGATGTCGCCCCCAATGGTACTGCGTTTGTGTTTTACGGGTACCGGGATATTTTGAATGCGGGTGTGGCTTATTCAGAGGCAGGTCTTGCTTTTTTGGATATTTTGACCAAGGCAGAGCGCAACTTAAACACAAAGATTTCTTATGTCAATATTGTGACACTTGAGAGATTTCCAAGTGCATCCAAAATAGAGGATGCAATGTTTGACAGAGACATACATTACGGGGACGGTACATATCCGAATGAAGATTTTGAATTGACAGCTTACGAGGAAATCAGGGACACATTTATAACCGGGAAAGAAATCATCGGAAATGCGGCTCAAGCAGCAAAACTGCCTGATGTTAATTTTGTAAATCTGGCGAAATGTGTTACTGCTTTTTATGAGAATGAGAGGGAAGAGAACTTACTGCCTGTCGGTGACAATGCGTTGGTGCTATGTCTGGATGATTATTATATGTATATTGCAGTTGTAACAAAAAATGAAAATCAGAGGATAGTCGAACTTGAGAGTGTGGGAAAAGAAGTTCCGGTGGACGAATGGGTTTTTGAAGATGTAAATAACTTTTTGCGAGAAAAGGGTTATAATGATAGCCGGGAGGAAAACAACACAGTCGGAAACGTGAAAAGACAGTTTCAAAGAAATGAAAAGGCAGAGCTTCATTTTGAACATAACGGTGGATATGAGGACAGAAGATATCCAATCGAACGGTTTGAAAGGGTTGTGAGAAGAGCACTGGATATTATGCAGAAGGAAATTGAAAAATATATGTATCGGCTTGGAATGAAATCAGAAAGAAACATTAAGGTATATCTTTCGGGTTCTTACTTTGCTTATCCTTTTGTACAGGAATGGATAAAAGAAGTTGTGCAGGGAAAATTCGTGCTGTCATATGATCCTGAGTGTGTAGCTGCAAAAGGAGCTGCACTTATACAAAGATAAAAAACAATATGGGGGATGAAGATGAGAAGAACAAAAGAAAAACCGGAAAAACTGATATTTCCACACAACGCAGCTAAAAATGATTCCTGGGTGTATCAGATGTACGGGTTATATAACACTGCTGTTGAGCTTGGCGGTACTATCTACAAAGTTGCGGAAGATTCCGATTTTCTATCTGCTTTTGAGTATATAGAAGCCTGGACGAATCCGGAAAGCAATGAAGAGGTTTTGTGTCCGGATAATATGACTGTTGTCGTAGAGTGTTTTGTACAATTAGAAGAGTCAGATGAAGAGGAACAAATATTTTTGTATTCTCCACAGGGGGAAAAGGAGGAAGTTCTTCAAAAAGCGGGCAAACGAAAAGACGGAAGATTTCTAATACCGGAAAAAGCCTTGAAAGAGCTTGGGGAGGAAGGGTTTTTTTGTTTGTATAACAGGCGGGCAGATGGACGTAATGGAAAATCCTTTGTCAGATATAATAATGCTTTTGGGGAAAAAAGAAGGATGATGAAGTTTACCTTCTGGGAAGAAAAATTTGAGTATGTGGGAGATGGGTGGAATAGAGCGCTTCTTATAAAGACACCGGTGGAAGAGGTATTTGTGATGCCGGATGTATTTGCCGTAGAGCAGGCGGTCAAGACCTATTATGCAGAACGGCTGATTAGAAAAACGATAAATCCACGCTTTTTTATTGAAAGAATCGAAGAAGGCAACAAGGAACTTATGCCTAATATGGAGAAGTTGATTGCAGAAATATTTCCTGAACATTGGCTTGGCGCCTATAGGAGCGGAAAAATTGCAGCAAGTTATAAGAGGATGATTTTTCAGATTTGTTATATTCGGTATTTTTATGAGAATATTTACAGACAGGTATGGAATGCGGATTATAAACCCTATGTTCTTACGGCGAAGTTTCCGGGTGCAGACAACAGGACGGGAACGCTGGGAATTGCATTGGGGACAGAAGAAAGCTATGTAGTATATGCGGAGAAAAATGGAAAAGTAAGAAACATACCGAGATTTTTGGAAGGTGAAGATGCGGAAAATAGCAGATACTGTTTTCCGGGAACCGGAGATTTGTGCAACGCAGGAATTGCATATTCGGAGCTTGCACTTACTTACAAATTGATTTTACAAAATACAGAGATTGTTTCAGATACCGCGGTACAAAAGGTAAATGTGATAGTTGCAGGGAATACGCCGTCCCGGTCCGATATTACTATGGCAATAAGAGATCGCAAAGAAAATGCAGATTTGGAAAAGAATCCTAAAATGAATCTGGAGCGTATGGCTGATATTCAGCTTGAGGGGAGAAATCTGGATGGGATGGATATTATCAGAGAGGCAGGAAACTTAGCCGGATTACCGGATTTTCATGCAAAGAGCAGGCTGTGTATGGCAGTGGCAAGAGCCTATAATGCAGAAGAAAAGTATCGTCTGGAGGAAGGAGAACGGGCACTGGTTTTTTACTTGGACAATACGGCTTTCGAGGCGGGATTCGTAGAAAAACGTGACGGGAAATTGAATTGCATGGCTCATACGTATTCATCCGATTATCCGACAAAGGAGATGCAGGAAGCAGATAAATGTTTGCTGGAAAAAATGAAAGGTGCTGTTTGTCCTACCTTAGTTACATTGGGAATCAGTGTAGATGATGAGAAAAACAGGAAAGCGTTTGAAGCTGTTTGTGCTGACATAGGCAGGGTGAAACGCCAGTTTAGTCGAAATGATACGGCAAACATCCTGTTTGATAACGGATGGCTGTCTTTTACGGAGTTTCTCGCAATAGATGATTATCGCGAGTGTCTTGTACCTCTTTATAAGAAATGTACTGAGATAATTGATGAGTTACAAAAAAGACAGGGAATTGATTCTGTTTCCAAGCTTTATTTGGCAGGAAACAGGAGTGAGGATGTAAGTTTGTGGGAGTATCTGGAAGAGCATTATCAGAAAGAGGTATGTATTTTGGGTGATTTGGAGCAAGTGACAGCGTTGGGGGCAGCCCTTTATGAAAGAGAAATGTAATAGGTAGCCGGAGAGGAGTTTATGGGATATGGATAAAAAATATTTTGCAATACGAAAAGGTGAAAATACGGGAATTTTTTATGAAACCTATGCAGAGGTACAGAAGCGGAAACCAAAAGAGTTTAAAAGCTTTAAAAGAAAAGAAGAGGCGGAAGCCTATATGAACAATCAAATCCCTATAGGAAACACAGACGGATGTGAAAACATTGATGTAACGAAAGCAGATGCTGTTATTTACGCGGACGGAAGTCTGAATTTTGATTATCCAAAGATGAAAGAACTGGCGCAGGAACAATGGTATGCAACGTATGGATTGCTTATTTTTTTCAAAGAAAACAAGACCGTATATTTTGAGACCGGAAAAGTGATGGATGGAAAAGAAAAGCGAGTTGGCAATGCCGGTGTTACAGAACGTAATTTCTATGTCTGGCGATATGGAATGAACAGCGAGAGAGTAAATAAAGCGATGGAAGAAATTGCCCGGGATGCAAAACCGGAAGAATTCTGGTATGAAGATGTGTATCGGGATAAAATAAATGATTCGGAAGAAACAAATGCAAGAAAACATGGATTTGTTTTGGCAAGTGGTAGTGATGCGGGAGAAATGGAAGGAGTAAAGCGTGGATTGGAAATCTGTCTGGAAGAAAAAGGATTAAAAAATGTAGTAATTGTTCATGACTTGGAGATTGCTCCCAATATTTATAATGGCGGATATGATAAGAAAAAGAACGAACCGGTTTTCTATGGGAAATTAATGGAAAAATACAGACTGGAGGATGGAATTAAGCCCCAATTTATCAAGGTAAAATCCCATGAATCCGGTAAAGCATTTGTGCATGGTGTATATAATGATTGTGCCGATATACTTGCAAAGGCTGAGACGAATGCCAGACCGATTGGCGGAAAAACGATTAATCCCAATTTGGAAGAATTACTTGGGTATGGAATCAAAGATAAAGTTTCTGTTAATGACATCCCTATGCGTAGAAAAGAAACAAGAAGACTGATAAATGAGGCTATTCGATTAGAGCCGGAAGATAACTAAAAAACTATACAATGCGGAAAGGAATAAAACAATGAATCAGGAATTGATGGAAAGCATGCTGCGTCATGGCGAATATGAAAAAGTAATATCCGGACTGGAAAAGGAAACGGAGGTTACCGATAAGGAACAAATCGTACTGGCACAGGCATATCTTCTTCTTGGAGACGAGCATAGGGCACTTAAGGCTGTTTTAAAGCCGGATAATCTGACAGAGGAAAATGAGTGGTTTAAAGCAGAGGCTAAGAAAATCGAAAATGCTATTATGGATAAAGAGATTGACAGCTATATTGAAGAACTGAAAAAAAGCCTTCAAAGAAAGGAAACTACCGATACAGAAGAGCAGGCATTTTCAGAAGAGATAGAAAGCCTTTTTGAAGAAACCATAGGAATGAAACGGGCGAAAGAATGTCTTCAGGTATATTTGGATTCCCGCAGACTAGACAGGGAAAGAACAGACAGAGATCTTTTGGGATTTACAGATAGGGTAAATAATTTTGGGATAATGGGAAAACGTGGAAGCGGTAAAACCCATTTGGCAGAGATTATTTGCCGGATGTTAAATTATGAAGAAGAAGACAGACAGTATATAAATGCAAGGGATATTAAGGAACGTAAAAATATTGATGAACTCTCAAAAAACCGCGGAACTGCAATTATCATAGAAAATATAGAGGAACTTCTTTTGAATGAAGATGCGAATGCATATGCCAAGTTCGAAATTGTAAATGCCCTGGAGGATCTGATGCTTCAAAATTCGGAGGAAGACGGAGGCAATGTTATACTGACAGGGAAAGCAGAGGCATTTGAAAAAATGAAATTGCTGAACCCTTCAATAGAAAATCTCTTTTTTGGATTTATTAATATTGACAAATATTCTGTAGATGAGCTTTGGCAATTACTGAATCAATTGGCAAATATGGATGGATTCAGAATAAGCCCTGAGTGTGAGGAGGATGTAAGAAGATGGCTTGCCTCAGAAAGCAAACTTAGTGAATTTACGAATACCATTGCGCTTGACAATCTTTTAAAAGAAGCAAAAAAGAATCTTTCACTTCGTTATAAAAAGTTTGAAGACGAAGAAGGTCAAGGCATTTATATGGTTGAAGACGAGAGAATGATGCAAAAACTGTGCAGACTGGAACCGGAGGATTTCATTGAAAACGGAAAAGAAAAGACCATAGAAGAACTTTGCAATGAGTTGGAAAAAATGACCGGATTGGAGCGTGTAAAAAAAGAAGTAAGAGCGCAGATTGCAAAAGTGAATATTGCAATGAAAGCAGCAAAGGCAGGCTCAAATCGCAAAGGTGGGCATGGAACGTTACATATGGCATTTGTAGGAGAACCGGGAACCGGTAAAACGACGGTAGCCCAAATGATAGGAAAAATTTATTGCGCATTGGGTGTTTTACCGGGCGATGATGTTTATACGGTATCGCGAGCGGATCTTGTTTCACAGTATATCGGAGGAACTGCCAGATGTGTAAGGGAGGTATGTCAGAGAGCAGATGGAGGAGTGCTCTTTATTGATGAAGCCTATTCTCTTGTAAACAGTGAACAGGATTCCTATGGAAAAGAAGCGGTTGATACATTGATACAGGAAATGGAAAATCGTCGGGATACGATGATGGTTATTTTGGCGGGATACGAAGAACCGATGATGAAATTCTTAAAAGAAAATCCGGGGTTCAAGAGCCGTGTGCCCAATATTATACATTTTGATAACTATGAGTTGGAAGAAATGGTTCAAATTTTTGAATATATGGCAACCGGAGATGGATATTATCTGACTGCAGATGCATTGTCGAAACTGAGTGGTCTGATTTTGGAGAAATCCAAAGAGGCAGATTTTGGAAATGCCAGAGGTGTGAGAAATGTGCTTGAACAGGTAATTGCGGCACAAAGTTCAAGATTAGCGGCAGAGACCGAAAAAGAGGAAAAGGTTTCTCAGGTTGATTATGATGCCATAACGGGGGCTGATATTCAAACCATACAAGACAAGGTCAATACAGAGGAAAAAACAATAGAGCAGCTTTTGGAAGAACTAAATGCGTTAGAGGGTCTTCAGGGCGTGAAAAATAAAGTTAGGGATATGGTTAATTCCATGAAATACATTAATCTCATGAAGGAGAGAGGACTTGCACCGGGTAGAAATCAAGGAACAATGCACCTTATTTTCAGTGGAAATCCGGGAACCGGAAAGTCAACAGTAGCATCACTTCTGGGACAGATTTATGTAAAGCTTGGAGTATTAAAAAAGAATACTTTTATTTTGGCAAAACGTTCTGATTTAATTGCGCAGTATATGGGGCAAACCGCCGCAAGAGTTGCTAATAAGGTTGCGGAAGCGGATGGAGGTATCTTGTTCATTGATGAAGCTTATCAGCTTTATAACGGCGAAAATGACAGCTACGGTGAAGAAGCCATCGGGACATTACTTTCTCTTGTGGAGGAAAAGAGAGATTCCCTTATGGTGATATTAGCCGGATATACGGAAAATATGGAGAGTTTCCTTAATGTGAATCCGGGACTGAGAAGCCGTTTTCCAAACGTCATTGAGTTTACGGATTATGCTGTTTCTGAACTTTTGAACATTTTCCAAAAGATGGCAGAAAAGGATGGGAAAAAGCTGGAAAACGGAGTGATGGAGCTTGTTGAGAAAGAAATACAGCGCAGAAGGGAAATGAATGTAAAAGAGTTTGCCAATGCAAGAGGGGTACGAAATATACTGGATGAGATTATTTCGAGACAGCGCTCCCGGATTATATATGAAGAGGATATGGGTGTGAACCATACGGATGAGGAACTTGTAACAATAAGGAAGGAAGATGTATAAGTGATGAACAGTACATATGACCAGCTTTTGCTGGAGTTAGGAATTTCAGCCGGTGCAAACAGTTTTGAAATATGCAGGCAATTGAAGAATAAGAAGAATGAACTGAAAGCCCATATGACCAGCAGACAAAGCGAGGAAGAAAATGAAAAACTGGAAAAGGAAATACGTGCAATAAATGAGGCAGAAGTGTACTTTGAGAAAATTGCAAGCGAGGAAAAGAAAGCGGATAAGCCGGATGGATTTGATTATAATTCGTTAAAAAATAAAGGACGTAAAGTCAAAAAATCCAGACAAGCATTGTCGGAAGAAACAACGGATGTCTCCGACATGCAATTGTCTTTTGAGGAGCGGTATGACAATATTATAGGCTTGATGGGAACTCCCGATGGATTTGAGGATGGATTTGAACAGCTAAAGCAATTGGCAAATGGGGGGTATATACCGGCACAAAACAGAATTGGGCAAATGTATTATTATGGAGAAAAAAGTATTGCCACAGACTATAAGGAAGCGGAGTACTGGTATGAAAAAACTGCCGAGGCAGGATATACAGCTGCATATAATATGCTGGGGCTGATTTATATGGAGGATAACGGAGTCGGCCCGAACCGTGAAAAGGCAATCTATTGGCTGAAAAAAGCCGCAGAGCAACAGGTAGTCGTAGCCTATTGGAATTTGGGACTCGTATATGTGGAGCGCTTTGAGGAGAAAGATTATAGGGAGGCGGCATACTGGTATGAAAAAGCTGCTGAGGGAGGATATGTAGACGCATATAATGAATTGGGACGTGTGTATATGGATAATAACGGAGTCGGCCCGAACCGTGAAAAAGCAATTTATTGGCTGAAAAAAGCTGCGGAGCAGCAGGTGGTCTACGCATATTGGAATTTAGGGCTCGTATATGAGGACCGCTTTGAGGAGAAAGATTATAAGGAGGCGGCATACTGGTATGAAAAAGCTGCTGAGGCAGGATATGTAGACGCATATAATAGGGTGGGATATGTGTATATGAATGTTAACGGAGGCGTACAGAATCGTGAAAAAGCAATCTATTGGCTGAAAAAAGCCGCAGAGCAACAGGTAGTCGCAGCATATTGGAATTTGGGGCTTGTATATGAGAACCGCTTTGAGGAGAAAGATTACAAGGAAGCGACATATTGGTATGAAAAAGCCGCGATGGAAGGATATACGGCAGCATATAATAAGTTGGGGTGTCTTTATATAAGTGATAACGGAGTAGGACCGAACCGTGAAAAAGCAATTTACTGGCTGGAAAAAGCCGCAGAGCAGCAAAGCGTGGAAGCCTGTTGGAATTTGGGGCTTGTATATGAGGATCGCTTTGAACAGAAAGATTATGAGAAGGCGGCGTACTGGTATGAAAAGGCTGCCGAGGGAGGAGATACGGATGCCTATACCGAGGCGCAAAAATGCCGTGAACATTTGGCAAAAAATGGGAGAACAATATAAAAATGAATCAGAATAATATTTTACGAAATGAATCCAAAAAGACAGAAAATAATAACAGTGGTGAGTCGGAAAGCAAAATAAAGACAGCAGAGGCATCAGAGACATCAATGGACCGTCGTAAGATTATGCAACCGCGTTCCAAAGCATACATATATGCTATGTCAACGGTTGATGATGAGAAAGACGAGAAAGTTGAAAAAATTGTAAAGAAAATGCCGCTCAATAACAAACTCATCGGAATTTTATCAGGATGCAAAATACCGGGATGTATTATACATGCAATAGACAAGGAAGGAAATATTTTAGAACATTATCAGACTGAAAATGATATTCCCGAAGACTTGCAGGAAGGATATCAGGTGTATTTACAAAATCAGGGTTGCTTTTCTGTTGAGGTATATACCTTGTATTATTGTATTGTGTACGAAAACGGAAATGTAAAATTTCTTGAAATAAAATAAAGAATCCCTTAGATTATCATTATACTAATATGAAAAGGAAACAGAATTATGAGCATGAAGAGAAAATGTTTTGCCAGACCGCCGCAATTTAGGAAACGGATGGGTATGATGTTAATCGGCGTCACGTTACAGGCATTCGGACTGTCACTTTTAATGAAACTGAATCTGGGAACCGACCCCTGTTCTGCGCTGACCCAGGGAGTGATTAAGCATATTCCCATCAGCTTTGGGACTGCGCAGCTTTTGTGTCATCTGGTTACATTCGCTTTTGTACTGCGGTTTGATTTGAGCCAGATTGGCTTCGGTACGATAGGAAATATGGTTTGTCTCGGTTACATCGCGGATTTTTTCACGTGGGTGTGGAACAGTACTTTACCTGTGGATTTCTTTGGAAGCAATGTGGTACGTTTCGGGTTGCTTATTCCGGCGTTGGCAGTATTTATACTGGGAGCGGCCACTTACATGACAGCAGGACTTGGTTCGTCACCATATGACGGACTTCCGTTCATTATTTCGGAGCATGTACATAAAATTTCTTTCCGTTCGGTGCGAATGCTTTGGGATATTGCTTTTATGGCAGCAGGAGCACTGCTTGGAGGAAATGTGGGAATTGTTACGGTTGCCGTGGCTTTTTTCTTAGGACCGGTAATAAGCTGGGTACAGAAAATACTTGGCAGATTTATAAATGAATGATAGGAGAGAGTAAAAGATATGTATAAGAGAATTTTTGTGAATCAGTGTGGGTATTTGAAAATGATGGAAAAAAGGGTTACTTTTAAAACGGAAGAACCGGTGGAATTTTCTGTTTTAAAAAGTGACGGAAGTGTCATTTTTAAGGGAAAAGCAGAAAAGCGATTTATTAATGAAGCAGCGAAAGAGACTGATTACATAGGAGATTTTTCTGCGGTAAAAGAGCCGGGAAAATACTATATTACTGCAGAAGGTCTGGGAGAATCGGATACCTTTGAAATCGGAGACGAGATTTATCAGCCGGTATTTCAAAAGGCGATGCATTTCTTTTACTTACAACGTTGCGGTTGTGAACTGCCAAAGAAGGCAGCCGGTATGTTTGCACATAAAGCATGCCACACGGAGGAAGCTGTTGTTTACGGAACAAACGAAAAAATGGAAGTATCCGGCGGTTGGCATGATGCAGGAGATTACGGACGATATGTGGGACCGGGAGCAATGGCGGTAGCACAGCTTCTTCTGGCATATGAAGCTAATGAAAAAGCGGCACAGCAGTACAATAATCCGCTTTATGAACAAGATGATAATAAAATGCCCGCCTATCTTGCCGAATTGAAATATGAACTGGATTGGATGATGAAAATGCAGCGGGAGGACGGAGCACTGTATCATAAGGTAAGCTGCTATAATTTCTGCGGTTTTATTATGCCTGAGGAGGAAAGGGAACAACTGGTTATCAGTCCGGTGTCCGTTACCGCTACAGCAGATTTTGCAGCAGTAACCGCAATGGCAATACGTTTTTATGAAAAGTATGACAGCAGCTTTGCGAAAAAATTGGAAGAAGTATCGAAAAAGGCTTACAAAGCGTTGGAAACCATGGAGCTTCCGGGAGGATTTAAAAATCCGTCGGAGATTAAAACCGGAGAATACGGAGATTCCTGTGATGAGGACGAACGGTATTGGGCAGCTGCAGAACTGTACAAGGCCTTTGGTGATGAAAAATATCGTCTGGATTTTGAAAAACGGGCAAAAGAAAAAATTTATCATGGCTATGGCTGGGTAGAAATGGGAAGCTACGGAAATCTTGCTTATCTTTCTACGAAATTTCCTGTGGATGAGTCATTGAAAGAAAAAATAAAAGCATCCATGATAAAGCTTGCCGAGATAAGATATAATGTGGTAGAAGAGGATGGGTACGGAACCGCACTTTTACCGACGGAGTACACATGGGGAAGCAATCTGGATGCGGCCAATAACGGCTTGCATTTATATGATGCCTATGTTCTTACGGGAGAGAAAAAATATCTGATGGGAGCAGCGGAGCAGCTTCACTATCTGCTCGGAAGAAATCCGATGGGCTTAAGCTATCTTACCGGCTGTGGTACGGATGCAGTCAAACATCCTCATCACAGACCATCGGGATTTTTAGGAAAAGCAATGGAGGGTATGCTTTCGGGAGGACCTTGTGACTGGCTTGCGGATGAAGCAGTCAAACAGATTTTTACGAAAGAAACGGCACCCGCGAAGTCACTGTTGGATATGACCGGCAGTTACTCTACAAATGAAGTGACGATTTACTGGAACTCTGCGTTTGTGGAGCTTCTTGCCGCTGTGAGCGCAAGCTTGGCAGAATAGAGAGAAGGAAGACAGTAAGCGATACAGAGTAAATGAGAGTAAATAGTCGGGGATAGAATGAGAATGCTTAGCAGAAGAAAAGCGTTAGTGTGGATTTTGACAGGGATACTGGTAGTCATGATGTCCGGTTGTGGAGGACAGAGTGAAAACAAAGAACAACTTTCTTGGACAACAGAAACAGAGAACGGACAGCAGGATATAGACACAGAGATTGCACAGGATAATGAAACATGGACGGCTTTCGAAGAAGATACGTCAGAGGCAGAAGAAAAGGAAATTACTCTTGTCATGGTGGGCGATATTCTGCTGCATACTCCCGTGGCAAAGAGCGGACTGCGTGAAGACGGTACTTACAATTTTGATGTTGTTTTTGAAAATGTAAAAGAAAAAATAGAATCTGCGGATTTAGCATTGGTAAATGAAGAAGTCATTATCGGAGGCAGCGAACTGGGGGTGACAGGGTATCCCGCTTTCAATGCTCCATATGAACTGGGAGATGCATTGGCAGATGCAGGTTTTGATGTGGTGCTTCATGCGACAAATCATGCACTGGACAAGGGAAGCCGGGGACTGGAGAATTGTCTGCATTTTTGGGAGGAAAAGTATCCGGAGATAGCGGTTCTTGGAATCAACGGGAGCGAAGAAGCGCAGGAAAAAATTTTTGTGTACGAGCAGGAAGGAATCCGCATAGCGATTTTAAACTATACATACGGAACCAACGGGATTCCTATGTCGGAAACCATGCCTTACGGTGTGAATCTGCTGGAGAAAGAAAAAGTCATACAGGATTTGCAACGGGCGGAAGAAACAGCGGATTTTGTGATAGTATGCCCTCATTGGGGAACCGAGTATCAGTTGGAACCATCCAAAGAGCAGGAAAAATGGGTGAAGTTGTTTGCAGATAACGGTGCTGATCTTGTAATCGGAACCCATCCCCATGTAATCGAACCGGTGGAATGGTATGAGGAAGCAGACCGAGAAATGCTTGTGTATTATTCCCTCGGAAATTTTGTGAACTGGACTTCCGGCACCGGAGCAGGAACAGCAAACCGGATGCTTGGCAGTATGGCGGAAGTGACAATCGGGCCGGACGAAGAGGGAAAAGTCGTAATTAAAGAATATGATGCAGAACCGTTGGTATGTCATGTACAAGAGGGTACGGATGGTGTTACGGTATATTTTCTGCAAGACTATACGGAAGAACTCGCAGAGGGAAATGAAATCCGAAAACAGGATGAGACATTTTCATTGGATTATTGCAGGAAACTGTGGGAAAAGGTAATGGAAGAGACAGCAATACATAAATAAGAAGGAGAGGGGACATGGCGCGGAAGCTGTGTCCCTCGTTTGCCCTGTATGCATTTGCATGTAAGTTTTTAGAGAAAGCGGATTTAGTTGAAATTAAGGAGGCGCTGGGAATGACGGTTTTAGGTGAGATGATTTGGAATGATGGTAGAACAGAGGGGATTGCAAAGGGGAAGGCAGATTCGGTTTTGGAGTTGTTGGAAGAATTAGGTAATATTCCCGAAGACTTACGAGGAAAAATTCAGCAGGAAAATGATTTGGAAAAGCTGAAAGCGTGGCATAAAATGTCAGCAAAAGCAGAAAGTATTGATGAGTTTCGTGAAAAGACCGGAATATAGGGGAATGCATTTTGACGCTTGTGTTCTAAAGGTTTTAAAGTTATACTAAAAATAATGTGCAAAAAGAAAATGCAAGGCACAAAGGGGAAGACTTTTGTGCGTGAAAGGAATGCAATCGATTCATGAAAGAAAAATTAAAAAACATAGACAGCCTGACGTTTGCAAAATGTGCTGCATTTGTAACAGTCATGCTCCTTATTATCTTATTGGCATGGAATTGTGACGATGCCTATCATGCTTATGTGATGGCGAAAAATCTGGTGAACGGAAACGGCTTTGTGTATAATATCGGCGAACGGGTGAATGCCAGTACCTGTCCGCTTTTTACACTTCTGGTAGCGGCAGTCTACGCGCTTTTGGGTGACATGTATTTAAGTGGAATTTTGACCTGTGTTGTCTGCTCGGGAATTGCGGTCTGGTTCGTTTTTTTCAAATTCTGTAACAATATGCAGTCAGTACTGCTGGCTTTTCTTTGTCTTGGCGGTGCAAACGGTTTTATTACCTATGCCACTTCAGGGCTGGAAAACTGTCTGCTGTTTTGTATGATTGCTCTTGTATGGTTTTTTGTGATGAGCAGGGAGGATTACGGAAGGAAAGACTTGTTTTTCCTTGCTGTTGTTATTGGTATTCTGATGGGGGCACGAATGGATAATGTACTGCTTGTGGCGCCGATGGGAGTGTATGTCTATTTCTTTGCAAAGAAAAAGGATATCTCCATACCTAAGGCGGTAGGTCTTGGAGTATTGGGAGTGTTTCCGTTTTGGATGTGGGAGATTTTTTCGGTAATTTATTATGGATTCTTATTTCCCAATACGGCATATATCAAGCTGGGAACAGGACTTCCCATGACAAATTATCTGTCCAGAGGCATTTCCTATATGTTGACCGCATTGCTCAATGACCCAATTCTTCTTGCCATGCCGCTATTGTATGGAATTTTTGCGGTAGTAAGACGGGATTTGAAGCATATTCTTATGGCAGGAGGTGCATGGATTTATCTTGCTTATGTGGTATACATCGGGGGAGATTTTATGCTGGGCAGACATCTGACCGTGCCGTTTTTCAGTGCGGTATGCGGACTGGCACTGCTGTTTGGAAAACGGGCACGGAGGAGTGAGAGCGGCAAAGGAAAAGCAGATGGAACGGAAGAACCGGGTGAAATCGATAAAACAGGTGACCGGAATGGAACGGAGCAGAAAAAGCAGAAAAAGCAGAAAAAGCAGGAGAGGATTTTGACAGCTGTTACGATGGTGGCAGCAGGCTGCGTGCTTTTTGCGCTATCTTTCGGTATGCTGGAAGGAAAGCGGTATCTGTGGACCGGTGATAAATATCTGATGCAGTGTGCGGATGTGGCGGATGAGCGTGCTTATTATATTCCTACCACCGGACTTCTTGCCTATCTGGATACGAAGGATGGGGCGTATGAGGGAATTGTAACCAAAACCTTTAATACGGTGGAAGTAGAGGAAATGCTCACACGGGAAACACCGGGTGGAGAATTGAAGCGTGGTGCTTCGGGAATTTTGGTATATTATTATCTGGAAGGGATTCATGTATATGATGCCTATGGACTGGCGGATGCCTTTCTGGCAAGACTCCCGGCAGAGTACGATGAGCATTGGCGAATCGGGCATATGCAGAGAAAAATTCCCGCCGGATATGAAGAAACGGTAGTGACCGGAGAAAACTGTATTGAGAATGAAAAGCTGCATGAATTTTATGATGCTCTCAGTATTGTCATCAAAGGAGATTTATGGTCGGCAGAGCGGTTCAAAACAATATGGCGTATGAATACCGGATATTATAATGAATGGCTTGGCTACAAGTAATGGCGGAAAGAAAAGAGTGGCAGAAAATAAGACTGTGATATGCAGGAGGTATAGAAATGGAAGCTGCAAAAGCATATAAATATCTGATATTGGGTGCGGGACCGGCAGGATTAAGCTTTGCAAACCGCCTGCTGGAAAAAGGTGAAAAAGACTTTCTTGTTCTGGAAAAAGAAAGGGAAGCCGGAGGACTTTGCAGAAGTATGGAAGTTGACGGCAGTCCTTTGGACATTGGCGGAGGACATTTTCTGGATGTAAGACGCCCCGAAGTAAATGAATTTCTGTTTCGTTTCATGCCCGTACAGGAGTGGGACTTATATGAAAGAGATTCCCGGATTGACATGGAAGGGGAGGTTATCGGACATCCCATAGAAGCCAATATCTGGCAGTTAAGTCTGGAAAAACAGGTAGCGTATTTAAAATCTATTGCTGTGGCGGGCTGTAATATCGGTAAAGAAATGCCGGAGGATTTTGTGGAATGGATTTACTGGAAACTGGGAGACAGAATCGCCGAAGATTATATGCTGCCGTATAACCGGAAAATGTTCGGAGAGGAACTGGAAAATCTGGGAACTTATTGGCTTAGTAAGCTTCCCAATGTATCCTTTGAAGAAACTCTGTTAAGCTGTCTGACAAAGCAGGCATATGGAACACAACCGGGACATGCACAGTTCTATTATCCGAAACAGTACGGCTACGGCGAACTTTGGAAACGAATGGCAGACAATTTGGGAGAGCGGATTTGTTACAATACGGCAGTGGAAAGCATCGATTTTGATGCGAGAATGGTAAATGGTTGTTATCAGGCAGAAAAGATTATTAACACAGTGCCGTGGACGGAATTTCAAACTATTTCCGGAATGCCTGCACAAATAAAAGAGAAAATGCACACACTGAAATATAGCAGCGTTGTTATCGAATACATACCGGAACAGTTAAATACTACGGCGCAGTGGATTTATTACCCGAAGGAAGCTCTGCCTTATCACCGCATTTTAGTCCGGCACAATTTCTGTCCTAAAGCAAAAGGCTGCTGGACTGAAACAAACAAGAAACGGTATCAAAAAACGGAGAATCGTTTTGCCTATGAAAATAAATATGCCTATCCATTAAATACCGTAGAAAAGCAGGATGCCATAAACGAGTTACTGACATGGTGCAAGGGCAAAGGTGTGCTGGGACTGGGCAGGTGGGGCGAATGGGAACATTTCAACTCGGATGCGGTTGTAGAACGTGCCATCAGGCTTGCCGATAGTCTGTAAATACAGTTCAACTTCCGGCAAACATTTTCTCTGTTCAACTTCCGGCAAACATTTACTCTTGTATTTCTCACAAGACTTAATTATACTAAGAAATTGAAGATAAATATTCGCTGAAAACATACTTATGTGAGGGAAAACCATGCGGAAAATGGAATTTAAAATGGAACGGCAGGGACTTTTGGAAATCGGACAGAAAGTGACGATAACCGAAGGCGTGCTACCGAGTAATTATTATTATACCATTGACCCTTCCTTAGCCATGTCAGCCAACTTTCCTTTTCGGGAAAAGCTCTATGCAAGGGAAGGCGTTGTGACGGATATTATTGAAAACGAGCGGGGCTTCTATGTTACAGTAGAATTTGATGAGGAACCGCCAAAAAAATAAAAGCAGCGCCAAGCGCGGAAAGAGGATGTATTATGATGAAAAAAATAGCAACAGACAAAGCACCGGCAGCAATCGGACCATATTCACAGGGAATCGTTATGGACAACATTTTATTTGCTTCCGGTCAGATACCGATTGATCCCGCAACAGGAGAAATCAAAGGAACGACCATTGAAGAGCAGGCAGAGCAGGTAATGAAAAACATCGGTGGTCTTTTGGAAGCAGCAGGCTGTGATTATACAAAAGTTGTAAAAACTACTTGTTTTCTTGCCAATATGGAAGACTTTGGTGCGTTTAACGGTGTATATGAAAAGTATTTTACCGAAAAACCCGCAAGAAGCTGTGTGGCTGTAAAAGAGTTGCCCAAAAAGGTTTTGTGTGAGGTAGAAGTTATTGCTTATTTAGGCTAGGAGTTTGACAGCATGAAAAACATCGTATTAATCGGAATGCCCGGAGCCGGAAAAAGTACAGTCGGCGTAGTACTTGCCAAAAACATGGGATTTACTTTTTTAGATTCGGACTTACTGATTCAGGACAAGTATAAAAAGCTGCTCCATGAAATCATTGAAGAACGGGGAATTGAAGGCTTCTGGCAGGTGGAAAATGAAGTCAATGCCGGAATCAGGACGGAGAAATCCATTATTGCCACAGGAGGCAGTGTGATTTATGAAGAAGAGGCAATGAAGCACCTAAAGGAAATTGGTGTAGTTGTTTATTTGAAGCTGTCCTTGGATGAACTGACTGTAAGACTCGGTGATTTGAATGAAAGAGGCGTGACCTTAAAAGAAGGTCAGGATTTGGCAGGACTGTATGCGGAGCGGATTCCTTACTATGAAAAATATGCGGATGTTACGATTGAATGTGACGGTAGACTGATTCGGGATATTGTGGCTGAAATCAGGCAAAAAACAACAGAAGTTTTATAAATTTCTGAAATAGAAGGTCCGTATAAAAAATAAGAAAAAGTGCAAAATAGCAGGTAGAAGATGAAACGTCTTTACCTGCTTTTTTTGTAGAGCCGTAAGAGGAAAACGCAGGAAAGTGTATTGGCAAAAGAAAGGAAGTGCAAAGATGGATTATGTGAATGCATTCTGGGTTGGAGGCTTAATTTGTGCCTTGGTACAGATTTTGATGGAAAAAACAAAGATGATGCCGGGAAGAATTATGGTACTTTTAGTGGTGACGGGAGCGATTATCAGTGTGTTTGGCTGGTATGAGCCCTTTGCGGAATTTGCGGGCGCGGGAGCCAGTGTGCCCTTACTTGGATTTGGAAATGTGCTGATGAAGGGGGTAAAAGAAGCTGTGGACCAGTCCGGCTTTTTCGGATTGTTTCAAGGCGGCTTCAAGGCAGGAGCAGTGGGTACGTCGGCAGCCTTGGTATTCGGCTATCTGGCTAGTCTGGTTTTTAGTCCAAAGATGAAAAAGTAAGATGCAAGACAGCTTACTTTTCTTCAAAGTCAATACCGGCGTTTACAAGAAACTGTCGAAGATACTTATCCCATGCGATGTCTGCGGACTTATCGGGAAGGAATGTACGAAGAGAGGTTCCGGTTGTCAGAAGTAAGCCGGAGGCATCATATTTGACCGTCAGAACCAGTGCCTGTATTTCTGTACCGGGTACGGTTACGGAGTCCGCCGAAAGGAGGGACTCTACATAGGAAGGAATCAGGTGTAACACAAATTTAAAGTTTACCGGGGTATGGGTTCCTTTGATTAAATGAAAACATAAGGTTTTCATGTCTTTCCACTGAGAATACTCGTAGGGGCGTATTGTGGAATCTTCCCATTCTTCGGGGGTATAAAATTCTTTTATCTGGTGTCCGTCGATGAAAAAGGTGTTGTAGGTGGTGATGGAGCCTTCTGAGAGTAGGAAACGGTCAAAGGTGTCGGTAGCTAAAAATTTGCTCATGAAGTTTTTAACATTTTTTATTTGTAGGGCAATCATGGGGTCCTCCTTCGATAATCGGATAGGATTAGTTTAACATAGAAAATGTGGAGAATAAAGAAAAAATACTCCTTTTTTAGGGAGGAAGAGGTTTTCTGCCAAGTTGTCTGTCCGCATGAAAAGTTATTTTGACTCCCGGGATAAAATAAGGCTACATAATATGTGAGAAAAGGATAATGATAAATGCTTTCAATTCTTGACATAAAGTACTATGAACAATACAATTATTGTATATATGGATGAAGGTATAAACAAAGAAAATGAGGTAGTGGAGTAGCTGAATTAATATAGTATATTGAGTTAGTGAAAGCGAGGAAAAAACAAATGAGAAAACGGGTAAAATGGCTTAGTGTATTGTTGGCAGCAACCATGGTTGTTTCTTCTGTGGATATTGTTTCGGCAGCTTCGTTTGAAGGGGTGGAAGAACAACAGGAGATACAAGAAGAACAAGTGCAACAAGAAGAACAAGTGCAGCAGACTGAGGTTGAGAGCATAGAACAGACAACCGAAAGTATTGTAGAACAGATGGAAAGTGCTACAGAGGAGACTGAGCAAACCGGAGAGAACGAAACAGAGCCCCGAAGTTTCGAAAATATGACCGGGGAAGAAACTTACACTGAGCCGGTAATGGATTCCTATCTTGCCGGTTCAGAAGAAGACAGTAGTCAATTTTTAAAGATAGAAGGTACTGCTGTTGCCGGCTTGAATGAGGAAGGACTAAAACAGGAATGTCTGGAGTTGGTAATTCCTGATAATATTTCCGAAATTTCAGCAGGAGCTTTTCAAAAATGTGAGAATATTATCAGTGTAGTATTGCCGGGCAACCTAAGAAAATTAGGGGATAATGCATTTGCAGAATGTTCCAACTTAAAAAAAGTGGAAATACAATCCAATATGATTCAATGTGGTCTTAACAGAACCAACTCAGCCTATGGAGCGTTTAGAGGTTGTGCCATTGAAGAAGTGATATTCGGCATAAACGTAAACACAATACCGGAAGGGATGTTTTGCGGAGCCGGCTTTGCTTCCACAGAAATGATATATATTCCGGCAACAGTAAGCAAAATAGGTGCATATTGCTTTGCGAATGCAAAAAATGCAACGGTGAATTTAGCGGAGAATTCCCGCCTGACCGACATAGGGAATTGTGCTTTTAAGGGTACAAATGTGATATGGGAAAAATTCCCGCAAAATATCAAAAAAATAGGAACTGAGGCATTTAGTAATTGTCAGAACATTACAGAAGTAGTATTACCGGTCGTACTTACAAATCTGGGAGAGAAGGCATTTTATGGATGTAGCAATTTAGGAAAAGTAGAAATACTATCCAATACCATACAATGTGGACCAAATAGTATTAATGCAGATTATGGACCATTTAAAAACTGCGCCATTAGTGAGGTAGTATTTGGGGAGAATGTTACTACGATACCGGATGCATTATTCCATGAAGCAGGATTTGCGCCGGATACAACAATAGAACTTCCGAAACAAATCAAAAAAATTGGAGTTAGTGCATTTGCTGATGCAAGTGTAAAAGATGTTATTATACCGGAAGGTTCCGGACTGGCTTATATAGAAGAAAAAGCCTTTGCCAATACAAGTGTGACAATAGGAAAATTCCCACAAACTGTAACGAAAATTGGAGAGAGGGCATTTCACAACTGTTCAAACATAACGGAAGTAATATTACCGGAAAGTCTTGTGTTACTAAAAGAGAGGGTATTTGAAAATTGCCAAAGTTTAAGCAGAGTAGAAATAAAATCAAACAAGATTGTATGTGGACCAAATAGCATAAATGCAGCCTATGGACCATTTAAAGACTGTGCTATTAAAGAAATAGTATTTGGGGAGAAAGTTAGACAGATACCGGATGGATTATTTTGCGGAGCAGGATTTAGCCCGGATGTAATTGTAGAAATACCTTCCACAATAGTAAGAATAGGAAAAGCCAATTTCGCCAATTGTTCATCATGGATGAGTGAAGTAACGCTTCCGGATTCCATCACTTTAATTGAAAATACTGCTTTTGATGGTAGCAAAAATTATGTGAAATATAGAGTTACATCAGGTTCCTATGCACATAAATGGGTTAAGGAAAAAGGCTATGATATGATAACCGTCAATGGAATTTCTTATAATCTGAATGGTGGTAAGAAAATTCCGGGAGAAGCATATCCGGCATCCTATATTTCCGGTGAGGAAACAACAAAACAGATAGCGAAAGCAGAAAGAAACGGTTATCTTTTTGATGGATGGTATACTGATGAAGCGCTGACACAGGCACTGACTGCTGTTTCAGAAGACGAATATGATATAGCAGGATTCAATGACAATATCTCATTATATGCAAAATGGGTTCCGATAAAATATACCATTAAGTTTAATGAAAACAAGCCGGAAAGCGCCAGGGACAAAGGAATAGTTACCGGCTTTGCGGATTTGGAGGTAACTTACGATCAGTCAGTAACTTTATATGATAATAAAAATTCCTACACAAAATATACTTTTGTTGAATGGAATACTAAGTCGGACGGAACAGGAACAAAATATGCATCAGGGGAGACCGTAAAGAATCTTTTGAGCGAAGAAGGTGGAGAGATTACCCTTTATGGTATTTGGGAAGCAGGTACTTACTCAATTGTTTATGACAGCAATGCTTCTGATAAAGGCGGAAATGTAACCGGTTCTATGGAAAACAGTATTTTAACATTTGACAGAGATGATAATACTGTGGCTGAGAATCAATATAATGTAAAGGGGTATGAATTCCTTGGATGGTCTACAAGAGCAGATGGAAAGGGTATTAGTATAAGTGAAAGTCAACAGATTGGCAAACTGCTTGAGACAGCCTATGCTACGGATATTGGAGACACTATTACATTATATGCAAAATGGGGAAAAGTTCCTTATACAGTAACATTGTATAAAAATGATGGAATTACATCAGAAAAGCTTGCTACCATAAATGTGATGTATGGGCAGAATTTGGCAGACGCAATCAATGTGGCAATGAGTGGTGAAAGTCCGGCAATAGAGGCTGATGCATTAAAAAGAAACGGATACAGGCTCTTATCGTGGAATACTATGGCAAATGGTAAGGGTAAAAAATATGCTCTGACAGCAACCAATCTTTGTAATGTAGGTGAAGAGATTGCTCTATATGCACAGTGGTCCGGTCCTTTAGCTTATAAAGTGACTTATGATTTGGCAGGAGGAAAAAATAATAGCAGAAATCCTAAGTATTACAAATATTCTTTGAGTGAGGATAGGACTTTAATCAATCCAACTAAAAAAGGATATACATTTACCGGTTGGAAAGTGACAGAAGGCGAAGTAAGTGAAACACAGGATGGACTTGTAACAAAAATTCCGCATGGAACGTATGGTGATATTAAACTTCAGGCCCAATGGAGCGAAAATAAGTATAAAGTTATTTTCCATGGTGCCAATGAGTATTACTCAGATGTTACAGGTGATTATATTGAAAAAGAAGAAGGTTATGGTTATGTTTCAGAGAAAGTAGATACTTTAGCGGCAGCAAATTATTATATTGCAAAACCGGAATTAGCAGGTACAGTAGGTATTACAGCCTGGACAACGAAACCAAATGGAAAAGGTAAGAGTTATTCAGTTGGAACAATGTTATCGAAACTCAGTACAGATAATTTTAATGATGGAACAGGCAAAGGTGTTATTCATCTGTATGCAAAATGGGGAAATGCCAAATACGAGATTACATATGATTTGGCAGGAGGAGTAAATCATAAATCCAATCCATCTATTTACGAATACAGTAATAGGAAAACACTAGCCATAAAAAATCCAACCAGACCGGGATATACTTTTGCAGGATGGAATATAAATGATAGTGAAGAAAGAATCATTAATTTAAAAATTCCAAAGGCAACAACCGGAAAAGTAAGATTAAAAGCAAACTGGGCTCCGATTAATTATACTGTTAAGATTAATCTGAATAACAGAACTGCCACAGCAGCAGAAGGATTTATTACTTCTTATCATGCTTCCACAGATGGCAGCGGAGACGGAAATGTAACTTCCATTCTTGTGAAAGATGGAGAAAACCTTATGCTTACGAATCCGGGGTATACACTTGTGGGATTTAATACAACTTCAAATGGCAAAGGAATAAATGTGCCCATTGAGTCGGACGGAAAAGTATCATTAAAAAATCTTACGAAGGCAACAGCGGTAGGAAGAAGAGGAGTAACCGTTACATTGTATGCACAGTGGAGAATGGATACTTATAATATTAACTATGTGAACATAGACCCGGAATATGATGGTGTTTCAGAGGAAATCGCTACAATTACCGGTGTGACAAATAACAATGTGATTCAGTATAAGGTGAACCAGAGCATTATCTTAAGGGATCCAAGCAGATACGGTTTCGAATTCCAGGGATGGTTTTCGGATAAGGAATGTACACAGAAGGTGACAAGAATAAACAAAGGAACAACCGGAGATATTACTTTGTATGGTAAGTGGAAAATAAAATAACACTCAAACAAACAACAAATGTTGAAAAAGAAAAAAATCGCTGTGATACTTTAAATAGGGTATTTCAACGATTTTCTTCGCTTTTTCAAGTATTTTACTACAAGTGTGGGGAAAATATAGGAAAGGGGTTTACAGAGTAGGGCGACATATGCTATCATAAGTAGTAATAAAAACTACATTTTGAAGCAACGGTTGTACAAACGGAAGTTTGCGGCCGGATTGGAGTTGTTATGAGTTATAAGATTGTTGTAGACAGTTGCTGTGAATTGCCGGAAGAACTGAAGAAGGATGAACGTTTTGAAATTGTTCCGTTGGAGCTTTATATAGGGGATTATCATGTCACGGATGATGAGAATTTTGAACAGGCAGACTTTATCAAGCGGGTTGCGCAGTCCTCACAGTGTGCAAAGACGGCATGTCCTTCACCGGAGAAGTTTATGGAGGCATATCATGCGCCTGTAGAGAATGTGTATGTAGTGACATTGTCTGCAAAGCTGAGCGGAAGCTATAACAGTGCGGTATTAGGGAAAAATCTTTACTATGAGACATATAGAGAAAAGAAAAATATTTATATTTGCGATTCCCGGTCGGCATGCTGCGGGGAAACGCAGATTGCATTAAAGGCAGTAGAATTAGAGGAAGAAGGTCTTCCTTTTGAAGAAATTGTGAAACAGCTGGAAGCCTTTCGGGATGCCATGAATACTTATTTTGTTCTGGATAATCTGGAAACCTTACGGAAGAACGGCAGATTGACCGGAGTAAAGGCTTTGGTTGCTTCCACGCTTAACATTAAGCCGGTTATGGGGGCAAAGGACGGCGCGATTATTCAGCGTTCACAGGCAGTCGGTATCAAGAAAGGGCTTGCAAAGATGGCAGAGACCGTATTAAAGGAGGCAGTGGATACGGAACAGAAAAATCTGATGATTACCCATATCAACTGTCCGGAACGTGCCGAAAAGGTAAAACAGATGCTTATGGAAAAAGCAAAGTTTAAGGGTGCTTATGTACTGAACGGTGCAGGGGTCAGTACCGTATATGCCAATGACGGAGGAGTAGTAGTTACGGTTTAAGCTTTCTCGCGGTATTCTTTTAACATAAAATGCACATATTTACGAAAAGTTGGATGTAAGAAAAACTTACGTCCATTTTTTGTGCGTACACGAAGCAGAGTGGCATGTGAGATATAGGCAACATTGACTACCGCATTATAGGATATCGGAAGAAAGGCGGTAATATGTTTGATTTCTTCATAAAAATTATCCAGACTTTCGGAAATCTCAACAACCGATTCGTCTTTTAGGCATACCTGCACATGAGAACCATCGGAAGTGATATACATAATATCGTTTTCCAGTACATACAAGGTTTCCTTTTTCGTGCGCAGTTCGATGTGGGGGACTTTATTATCGCTGGCAACAAGAATGATTTCCAGAATATCCTCCAAATCACTGACACGAATTGGCTTTTGAAGACAGAAGCAGTTATCGGGAAGTTTCATTTCCTGATAATTAATTTTGGAAATACAAAGGATAATGGGAGCCGTCACTTCGGCATGAACCAAATCCATGGCAACATCATAACCGTTTTTGGAACTGCTTGTCATATCGATAAAAAAAGCTTCATAAAGCATAGGAGAGCGCATAAGTGTTTCGGGATTTCCGTAACCGTCAATGTAAAAAGGTTCCCGTTCCTCTCTGCGCTTATCAGATTCTCTCTTTAACAGCCGTTCTAATTGTTTGCGGTCGGCAATATTATCGTCACAGATTGCGATATGCATAAAAAATCCTTCTTTCTTTTCGTATTTGGGGTACACACTAAATAGTCAGGAACTGTATCGGTGCATTCAGGATAATCAGAAAAAGAACTACCTGAAGAAGCAGGATAAAGGGCATACCATATACAAAATTCCATGTTCTGGTTTTATGGCGGAAAAGCTGCATACCGAGAATACAGCCTATACTGCCGCCGATAATGGCAATGATAAAAAGGACAGACTCAGGAATGCGCCAGAGCCGTTTTATTGCCTTGCGTTTGTCAATTCCCATAATCACAAAGCCAATCAAATTCATAATCACAAAATATATAATAATTAACGAAATTGCGTTCATAAAAATACCCATCCAAAGTTTAGAAAATGTAATTACTATAATTCTAAACTTTGGATGGGGGTTTGTCAAAAAATATTCTGCCTTAATCTATTAAGATTTCGTAAATTATTTGTTTTTTTCCACTTCCTGCATTTTCATTGCACGAACCTTACAGGAAAGACCGAACAGGTTGATGAAGCCTTCTGCATCATGGTGGTCATATAAATCTCCGGTTGTAAAGGAAGCAATGCTTTCATTGTACAAAGAGTACGGAGAAGTGGTACCTGCTTTGATGATGTTTCCTTTGTAAAGCTTGAATTTTACTTCACCTGTTACATAAGTCTGTGTAGACTCGATAAATGCCTGTACAGCTTCACGAAGCGGAGTAAACCATTTTCCTTCGTAAACAATCTGTGCCAGTTTGTTGCCCATGTCTTTTTTCAGCGCATAGGTGTCACGGTCTAAGATTAATTCCTCCAGCTGCTGATGAGCTTCCATTAAAATGGTTCCGCCCGGTGTTTCATATACACCACGGGATTTCATGCCGACAACACGATTTTCTACAATATCTACAATACCGATTCCGTGTTTTCCACCCAGTCTGTTTAACTCACGGATAATATCGGAAACCTTCATTTTCTTGCCGTTTACGGAAGTAGGTACACCGCCTTCAAAGGTCATGGTTACATATTCGCCTTCATCCGGTGCTTTTTCGGGAGTGGTTCCCAAAACTAAAAGATGCTCAAAGTTCGGTTCGTTTGCCGGATCCTCTAATTCCAGACCTTCATGGCTGATGTGCCATAGGTTACGGTCGCGGCTGTAGGAGGAATCTGCGGAGAACGGAAGGTCAATGCCGTGTGCTTTGCAGTATTCAATTTCGGATTCACGGGAATCCATGGTCCATTTATCATTTCTCCATGCTGCAATAATTTTGATGTCCGGAGCAAGTGCTTTGATACCGAGTTCGAAACGAATCTGGTCATTTCCTTTGCCGGTAGCACCGTGGCAGATTGCGGTAGCGCCTTCTTTTCTTGCAATTTCCACAAGACGTTTTGCGATAACGGGACGTGCCATGGAAGTACCTAACAGGTATTTGTTTTCATAAACGGCATTTGCCTGTACGCAGGGAACAATGTATTCGTCACAGAATTCATCTACTACGTCTTCAATATATAATTTGGAAGCGCCGCAGAACTTTGCTCTTTCTTCCAGTCCGTCCAGTTCTTCACCCTGTCCGCAGTCAATGCAGACACAGATAACTTCGTAATCGAAGTTTTCCTTTAACCAGGGGATGATTGCGGTGGTGTCTAAGCCGCCGGAATACGCTAAAATTACTTTTTCTTTCATTAATACAGACCTCCATTGTGTTATGTATGATTGGGGCAGGTAAGACCGCCCGATTTGTGTTCTGCAAACAATATACAACATTATGGGGGAGAATGCAAGAGGTATTTATGTATATTTTAGCAAAAATCATGCATAAAAGCGGAATAATTCAAAAAATGCTTGCATAATATGCATTGCGGATGTATACTTATGCACATGAAAATGGTCGCCCGGCAGCGGTCTGAAAACGGTCTGAAAATAGGAAATAAGGGCTTGTATGTAGTGGAAAATAGTGGGATAATGTAAGCTATGGTGTGCGTAACGTTGGAAAGAAAAGAGGTATGAGGATGAAGACGAAAATTTTTATTGATGGTAGTGAAGGAACTACCGGACTTCGGATATATGAGAGATTTGAAGGAAGGGATGATATTGAATTACTTCCTATTGCAAGTGAATTAAGGAAAGATGTGAACGAGAGAAAACGGTTGATTAATGAATCGGATATTACGTTTCTTTGTCTGCCGGATGCAGCAGCGAGGGAATCGGTCGGACTGGTGGAAAATGAGAAGGTGAAGATTATAGATACTTCTACGGCACACCGGACGGAAAACGGTTGGGCATATGGATTTCCGGAGTTGTCGAAGGAGCATAGAGAGGCAATTAGAAACGGCAGGAGAATTGCGGTGCCGGGATGTCATGCAACGGGATTTATTTCGGTAGTGTATCCGTTATTGGCGGGAGGAATTCTTCCGGCAGATTATCCGGTGGCAGCATTCTCCCTGACAGGATATAGCGGCGGCGGAAAGAAGATGATTGCGGAGTATGAGGCAGAGGGCAGAAATAAGGACATTGATGCTCCGAGAGAATATGCGTTGACACAACAGCATAAGCATTTGAAGGAAATGAAGGCGATTACGGGACTTTCGAGAGAACCGTTGTTTTCTCCCATTGTGGCAGATTATTACAGTGGTATGGTTGTTTCGGTGCCGCTTTATACGGAATATTTTAAAAAATGCAAAAATCCAAAGGAAATGACAGAGTTTTTTGCAGAATACTATAAGGGTGAACCGTTTATTAAGGTAGTGGAAAACGGAAATGAAGATTTGTATGGCGGAATGCTTGCGGGAAATTCTTTGAGCGGCTGGGACGGACTGAAAATTTACATTACCGGAAACGAAGAAAGAATGGTGCTTTCTGCGCAGTTTGACAATTTAGGAAAGGGTGCTTCGGGAGCCGCAGTGCAGTGTCTGAATATTGCACTTGGTTGTGAGGAAAACAAAGGGCTTGTTTTGTAGTCTTTTGCAGCACGAAAAGGTATAAATATGATTCGGGAAATGAAGTTGGAAGATTATCAGGGAGTACATGATTTGTGGATGACAATCAAAGGATTTGCTATCCGCAGTATGGACGATTCCAAAGAAGGTGTGGAGCGGTTTTTGAACCGGAATCCGGGACTTAGTGTGGTAGCTGAGGAGGACGGCAAAATTGTAGGCTGTATTTTATGCGGACACGACGGAAGACGGGGCTGTCTGTATCATGTCTGCGTTGCAGAAGAGTATCGAATGCATGGTATCGGAAGAAACATGGTAGTGCATTGCATGGAACGGCTGAAGGCAGAGAAGATTAACAAAGTCAGTCTGATTGCCTTTACCGTAAATGACATCGGAAATGCCTTCTGGAAGGAAATCGGCTGGACAAAGCGCGAAGACTTAAACTATTATGATTTTGTACTGAATGAGGAAAATATTACTGCATTTAATAAATAGGCAGTGCAGAAAGGCGGAGAACAGAATGGAAATGTTAAAAGAAGGCGGTGTAACCGCAGCAAAAGGATTTTCGGCAGCAGGAGCGGAAGCAGGGATTAAATATAAAAACAGAAAAGATATGGCAATGATTTTCAGTGAAGTACCCTGTAAGGCAGCAGGAACGTTTACAACTAATGTAGTCAAGGCTGCACCGGTTTTATGGGATAAGAATGTGGTGGAAAAGTCCGCATATGCGCAGGCAGTTGTGGTAAACTCAGGAATTGCCAATGCCTGTACCGGAAAAGAGGGCTTTTCTTATTGTGAAGCCACGGCGAAAAAAGCGGGAGAACTTTTGAATATTCCGACAGATGCAGTGCTGGTAGGTTCCACGGGGGTTATCGGAATGCAGCTTCCTATCGACAGAATTGAAGCCGGAGTAGAAAAACTGGTTCCTATGCTTTCGACAACGACAGAAGCGGGAACACAGGCAGCAGAAGCAATTATGACAACGGATACCTTGTCCAAGCAGGTAGCGGTTTCCTTTGAAATAGATGGTAAAACAGTAACCGTAGGCGGTATGAGTAAAGGCTCCGGTATGATTCATCCGAATATGTGTACCATGCTTGCTTTTGTCACAACGGATATTGCCATTTCCAAGGAACTTTTGACGGAAGCGGCAAAAGCGGATATCGTGGATACTTACAATATGATTTCCGTAGACGGTGATACCTCTACCAATGATACGTTCTTAGTTTTGGCAAACGGTATGGCAGGAAATGCGGAAATTACGGAAAAAGATGAAAATTATACGAAATTCTGTGAAGCCCTTCATCTGGTAAACGAAACACTGGCAAAGAAAATGGCAGGAGACGGGGAAGGGGCAACTGCCTTGTTTGAAACAAAAGTCATTCATGCAAAGACCAAGGAAGAGGCAAGAATTTTAAGTAAATCGGTTATCTGTTCCAGTCTGACTAAAGCAGCCATTTTCGGACATGATGCAAACTGGGGAAGAATATTGTGTGCACTTGGTTATTCGGGTGTACAGTTTGACCCGGAAAACATGGAACTGTATTTTGAAGGCGAAAATGGAAAAATTCAGATTTACAAAGACGGTGTTGCAACTGATTACAGTGAGGAAGAGGCAAGCAAAATTCTGGCGGAGCCTAAAGTTTCGGTTTTGGTAGATATGAAGATGGGCGAAGAGGAAGCTACTGCCTGGGGTTGTGATTTGTCTTATGACTATGTGAAGATTAATGCAGATTACCGTTCATAAAAAGGCATAGAAAAAGAGCACACAGTACGGAAATGCCGGATAGAAAAAGCAGAGAGAATTGTGGAGAGGATTGGAAAATGGAAAAGAAGGATATGAAACAGGTAATGGAAAAGGCAGAGGTTTTAATCGAAGCCCTTCCTTATATTCAAAATTTTAATCGGAAAATCATTGTTGTGAAATACGGCGGCAGCGCCATGAGTAACGAAGAGTTGCAAAAAAATGTCATTAAGGATGTAACACTCTTAAAGCTGGTTGGATTTAAACCGATTATCGTGCACGGCGGCGGAAAGGAAATCAGCCGTTGGGTCGGCAAGGTCGGAAAAGAAGCAAAGTTTGTAAACGGACTTCGTGTAACGGATGAAGAAACTATGGAAATTGCGGAAATGGTTCTGTCCAAGGTCAACAAAAGTCTGGTAACGATGGTACAGGAGCTGGGTGTGAAGGCAGTCGGTATCAGCGGCAAGGACGGCGGACTTTTGCAGGTGGAAAAGAAATATTCGGACGGACAGGATATCGGTTTTGTAGGTGATATTACCGGTGTAAATCCCAAGGTTTTGTATGACCTTTTGGAAAAAGATTTCCTTCCCATTGTAGCACCAATCGGACTGGATGAAAATTTTCAGACCTACAATATCAATGCGGATGATGCGGCATGTGCCATTGCAAAGGCAGTGAATGCGGAGAAGCTTGCATTCCTGACGGATATTGAGGGCTTATATAAGGATATTAATGATAAGAGCTCCTTTATTTCCAGATTGACCGCGGACGAGGCGGATAAGCTGATCGCAGACGGCTTTATCGGCGGCGGTATGCTTCCGAAATTAAATAACTGTACGGCAGCAATCCGAAACGGTGTAAACCGGGTACATATTCTGGATGGAAGAATTCCACATTGTCTGCTTTTGGAAATCTTCACCAACGAAGGGATCGGAACGGCAATTGTGGCAGATGAAGAGCAGCTTGAAAATATGAATAACAATAAATAGACGGAGGAATCGGAAATGAAAATGCAGGAATATATAGAAGATGCGGAAAAAGCACTTCTTCATACCTATAACCGTTTCCAAATTGTGCTGGATAAGGGAGACGGTGTTTATCTTTATGATACGGAAGGAAAAAAGTATTTGGATTTTGCGGCAGGTATTGCCGTATTTGCACTTGGATATAATAACAAAGAGTATAACGATGCACTGAAGGCTCAGATTGACAAGCTGATTCATACATCCAATCTTTTTTACAATGTACCGGCAATAGAGGCAGCAAAGAAAATCAAAAAAATTTCCGGTATGGACCGGGTGTTCTTTACAAACAGCGGGACCGAAGCGATAGAGGGAGCCATTAAGGCAGCAAGAAAGTATGCCTACTTAAAGGACGGAAGCCATGACCATGAAATCATTGCACTGAATCATTCCTTTCACGGAAGAAGCTATGGGGCATTGTCCGTAACAGGAACGGCAAAGTACAGAGAACCTTTTGAACCAATGATTGGAAATATCCGGTTTGCAGATATGAATGATTTGGACAGTGTAAAGAACTGTATCAATGAGAAAACTTGTGCAATCATTATGGAAACCGTGCAGGGGGAAGGCGGTATTTATCCGGCAGAGCCTGCTTTCTTAAAAGAAATCCGTGCAATCTGTGATGAAAAGGACATTTTGCTGATTCTGGATGAAATACAGTGCGGTATGGGACGTTGCGGTTCTATGTTTGCATGGCAGCAGTACGGTGTAAAACCGGATATTATGACAACCGCAAAAGCACTTGGTTGCGGCTTTCCTGTAGGTGCCTTTTTAATGACCGAGCGCGTGGCGGAAAAATCTCTTACAAGCGGTGACCATGGTACTACCTATGGCGGAAATCCTTTGGCAACAGCGGCAGTGAATAAAGTTCTTGATTTATTTGAGGAGAACCATATAATAGAACATGTGAAAACAGTAGCACCGTATTTGGAAGAAAAGCTGGATGAATTAGTGCATAAATATGAATGTATAGAAACAAGACGGGGAAGGGGACTGATGCAGGGACTGGTATTTGACGGTCCGGTTTCCGGGGTGGTCTCCAAAGCACTTGAAAAAGGTCTGATTGTGATTACCGCAGGCACGAACGTGATTCGTATGGTTCCTCCGCTTATTATTTCCAAAGAAAATGTGGACGAAATGATAGAAATTTTAACGGAGTGTTTGGATGAACTTTAAAAAGAGACTGGCAGCCGTGCTTGCCGTAGGTATTGTAGCAGGGCTTGTAGGGTATGCCGGAGTAAATAAAATGACGGTAAAGGAAAGGGCAGAGGAGGATACCTTTTTTCTGCATAAGGATACTTTGTATCTTTGGTACATGGATGAAGGTCTGACCGATTATTTAAACAGTGCGGCAGTTGCCTACAATGAAAAGTATAATGTACGTGTGGTGCCGCGCCTGACTTCGGGACGGGATTATTTGGAGGAATTGAATGCCCATTCCGTTTCCGGAGAGGAAATGCCGGATATGTATATTGTCAGCAATGATTCTCTGGAAAAGGCATGGCTTTCGGGACTTGCCAGTGAAATCCGGGATGACGCAGCGCTTTGCACCACGGAGAATTTCCCGCAGACGGCATTGGATGCAGTGACCTATCACGACAAGCGGATTGCCTATCCGCTCTACTATGAAACCAGTGTTCTTTTGTATAATGATACCTATTTAAGACAGCATGCGGAAAGTCTGTTGCAGGCACAGTTGGATGCGGCAGAAGGCGAAGCTGCACAGGAAGCCGTGGACGAAGCGGAGGAAGAGGCGCTGGAAAGCGGAGAAGTGCAGGAGCAATTGGCGGAAGAAGCAGCGCCGGAAGGCTTATCAGAGGAACAGATAGAAGCAAAGATGGCTGAACTTCTGCCGGAAAATATGGACGAACTTTTAAACTTTGCGGATAATTATGATGCACCGGCAGAGCTGGAAAGCATTTTTAAATGGGATGTTACCGATATTTTCTACAGCTACTTTTTTTCCGGTAAATATATGATTGTAGGCGGAGAAGCAGGGGACAGAACGGATAATATTGATATTTATAATCTGAATACCATTAATTGTCTGAAGGTGTATCAGAATTTGAATCAGTTTTTCTCCATTGATACGGAAGAAGTGGAGTATGCGGATATTATCCGGGAGTTTATGGAAGGAAAGATTCTCTTTACGATAGCTACCTCGGATGCGGTACCGGCATTAGAGGCCGCAAAGGAGGAAGGAACGTTTCCTTATGAATACGGAGTGGCACTGGTACCGGACCCAAGCGGGGAACTGAGCGGACGTTCCTTATCGGTAACTAATTCGCTTGTAATTAACGGTTTTTCGGAGCAAAAGGAGCAGGCAAATCAGTTTGCAGACTTTTTGGTCAGGGAATATTCGGAAAGCCTGTATGAACGTACCGGTAAGCTTTCCTCGTCCTATCTGGCAGATTACGGGAATGAAAGGCTGGAGATTTACCGGAAGGAATATGAGAAATCCATTCCGATTCCCAAAATGTTAGAGACCAGTAATTTCTGGGTACAGCTTGAGATTGCTTATACGAATATCTGGGACGGAAAGGATGTCAATGAGACGTTAAGACTGTTGTCGGAGCAGATTAAAGGACAGCTATCGGGTGAGCCGGTAACCGAAGAATATATTGAAGAACCGGTAGAGGGAACCACTGAGGAATACTGGGATGAAGGTATGGAGGTCGAGGAAACAACGGAAACGGATTCGGCAGATGAAGCAGAATAAAAAAGAGAATATTTGGACAAAATGAAGGAGGAAGCAAACTTCCTTCTTTTTTTTAGGGCGAGATTCTCAAAGCGTATCTCGTCACTGTAAATTTAAGTTATCGGAAAGGCGGTTTTTTATGCTTGGAATTGTGATAGCTCTGTTGTCGGGAGCGCTGATGAGTATTCAGGGAGTTTTCAATACAGAGGTAACGAAAAATTCGGGAATCTGGGTTGCAAATGCTTTTGTACAGGTAACGGCATTTTTTGTTTGCCTCGCGGTGTGGTGTGCCTATGAACGGACACCTGTTACAAGCATATTCAAGGTGGAACCGAAATATATGTTGTTAGGTGGCGTGATTGGGGCGTTTATTACTTATACGGTTATCAAAAGCATGGATATGCTTGGACCTGCAAAGGCAGTCATGCTGATTGTCATTGCACAGCTTATTGTAGCTTATGTGATTGAACTGTTGGGCTTATGGGGCACCGAAAAGCAGCCCTTTGAACTGCGAAAAGCAATCGGAATGCTGATTGCCATTGTGGGCGTGGTAATTTTCAAAAAGTCATAAGAAACAGAAAAGTCGCTTGCGAAAAGTACCTGTTTATCATACAATGAAAGAGATGCAGGAGGGGCCTTCTCACGGAAACGGAGAGAACGAATGCAGAGAAAAAGAAAAACAAGTGAAAAAGTGACTGGAATTCTGTTTGGCGCACTGCTATTATACGGAATGTCAGCAGTGTTTTTGTCCGGCTGCGGCAAAGAAGAATCGGCTTTTTTTCTGGAAGAGAGCAGTACGGCGGAAAGTAAACAGAATTCTCTGACAAACGAGCAGACAATCGAATATAGCGAAACAAAAGAGGAAGCAGAATCAGACCGGAAGGAAGCGGATTTGTCGGAGACGGCGGAGAAGGTGAAAAGTCCGGCAGTCTGCTTTGTACATATTTGCGGTGCAGTAAACAATCCGGGGGTTTATGAACTTTCGGAGGGAAGCCGGATTTTTGAAGCGGTAGAACTTGCAGGCGGGCTGACGGAGGAAGCCTGTACGGAATATTTGAATCAGGCACAGAAAATTACGGACGGCATGAAGCTTTATGTGCCTACAAGAGAACAGGCGGAAAACAACGAAGCATGGAGTCCGGCAGAGGCTTCTTTTGAAGCAGATGTTTTTGCGAAAGAGGAAACAGGAGGGCTTGTCAACATCAATACCGCAGACAAGGCACAGCTTATGACGCTGCCCGGAATCGGTGAAAGCAGGGCAGAAAGTATTCTTGCTTACAGGAAAGAGAGCGGTGGCTTTCAAAGAATAGAGGATATTATGCAGGTTTCCGGTATTAAAGAAGGAGCTTTTCAAAAGCTTCGGGATAAAATCTGTGTAAAATAAGAAAATTTCAGGTAAATTAAGGAAAGAATGGAGAACCTGCAAAAGACAGGTACATGGGAGAAATGATGGGAAAGAAAGTTTTGGTAGTAGACGATGAAAAACTGATTGTGAAGGGAATACGCTTCAGCTTAGAGCAGGACGGCATGGAAGTGGATTGTGCCTATGACGGGGAAGAAGCACTTCAGTATGCGAAGGATAAAGAATACGATATTATTTTGCTGGATGTGATGCTTCCGAAATTGGGAGGCTTTGAAGTGTGCCAGCAGATTCGGGAATTTTCCAATGTACCGATTGTGATGCTTACAGCCAAGGGCGATGATATGGATAAAATTTTAGGACTGGAATACGGTGCCGATGATTATATCACAAAGCCTTTTAATATTCTTGAGGTAAAGGCGAGAATCAAAGCCATCATGAGACGGACTACCAGAAAGGAAACCACTGAACTTCCGAAAAATATTGAAAGTGGCGACATGAAATTAGACTGCGAAAGCAGAAGAGTATATATCAGCGGCAGAGAAGTGAATCTGACAGCCAAGGAGTTTGAACTATTGGAACTTTTGATTTTAAATCCGAACAAGGTTTACAGCAGGGAAGCATTGCTTAAGCTTGTATGGGGTGCAGATTATCCGGGAGATGTCAGAACGGTGGATGTACATATCCGAAGACTGCGTGAAAAGATTGAAACCAATCCCAGTGAACCGAAATATGTGCACACCAAATGGGGTGTCGGATATTATTTTATGGCATGAGAGGATTCAAATGAATGTGGGATAAAAGCAGAGAAAAGGTAATCAGTATTTTTTCATGGAAGAGTCTGCGAACCAGAATTTTCCTGATTATTTTGGCGGCGGGAATTATTCCTAATATTGTTTTACGGTTCGGAATTCTGAATACCTATGAGGACCGTGCGGTTTCCGTGCGGATTTCCGATGTACAGACACAGATGAAGATTATTGCGGATCATTTGCTGAACTATAATTATTTGCAGGATACTTCTTCCGAAGTGATTAATGCGGAGCTGGATCAGATTTCCAATCTGTATGATGGACGGGTGCTGATTATTAACAGTAATTTTAAGATTGTGAAGGACTCTTACGGAATCAGCGAAGGAAAAACTATGATTTCCGAAGAAGTAATCAAATGCTTTAAAGGGGAGAGTACGTCCAATTATGACAAGGGAAACGGTTATATTGAACTGACCACTCCGATTATGCTTTCGGAAGACCATCCCGCAACGGTTGATAGTACGGATTCGGGGAAGTTGGGAAATATAAAGGGGGTTGTTCTGACCAGTGTATCGGCGGACAGTATTACAACCACCATGGGGATAATGGGAAGAAAGGCGATGATACTGGAAATCCTGATTAGTATCGTGATTTTAGGATTGGCAGCAGTGTTGTCTACGATTCTGGTGCGTCCGTTTACCCATCTGATTGATGCAATTAAGGAAATTAAAGAGGGCTTTACCGAAGAATTGGTTTATGTACCGGATTATGTGGAGACAGTACATATTGTGGAGGCCTTTAATCAGGTACTTAGCCGGATGCGCAGGCTGGACGATTCCAGACAGGAATTTGTGGCGAACGTTTCCCATGAATTGAAAACCCCGATTACTTCGGTTAAGGTGCTTGCCGATTCCCTTCTTGCACAGGAAAATGTACCGGCGGAGTTGTATAAAGAATTTATGGAGGACATTGCAGCGGAAATTGACCGGGAAAATAAAATTATCAACGATTTGCTTGCTCTTGTAAAGATGGATAAGACAGCAGCGGATTTGAATATCAGTTTAGTGGATATTAATGAATTGACGGAGATTATTTTAAAACGGCTGCGTCCCATTGCAAGAAAAAGGGATATTGAAGTAGTCTTTGAAAGCATTCGTCAGGTGAAGGCGGAAGTGGATGAGGTGAAGATGACCCTGATTATTACGAATCTGGTGGAGAATGCCATTAAATACAATAAGGAGCAGGGTTCTGTCAAGGTGGTATTGGATGCGGATCACCAGTTTTTTATGCTACAGGTGAGTGATACGGGAATCGGAATTCCGGAGGAAGCCATGGAACATATTTATGAGCGGTTTTACCGGGTAGATAAATCCCACTCCAGAGAAATCGGCGGTACAGGACTGGGACTTGCCATTACAAGAAGTGCCGTACTGATGCACAGAGGTTCCATTAAACTGACCAGCGTGGAGAATGAGGGAACGACCTTCCTTGTTAAAATTCCGCTGAATTATATCGCATAGCAGAAGGAGATGCACGGGTGAAGGAACGAGTTATAAAAATAGTCGGTAATATTGCAATATGCCTGTTTGTGCTGCTTTTTCTGGGCGGATGTACTTCCGATGATGAGCCGGAAGCAGGAAAGGCATATCAGATATATTATGTAAACAAAGAACAGACCAAAGTCATTTGCAGTAAATATGTAACTGCTACAGAGGATATGCAGGGTATTTTGGAAGAATTATTGGAACAGTTGGCACAGATGCCGGAGAAACTGGAATATAATCCGCCTTTGGCGGGAAAATTTACTCTACTGGAATACACCGTGGAAAACGGAACCATTACTTTATCCTTTGACGATGCTTATAAGCAGCAGAGTGCCATTGAGGAAGTGCTGACAAGGGCAGCTATTGTGCGGACTTTGACGCAGATAGAAGGAATTGATTATGTTACAATGCAAGTGAGAGGCGAGCCTTTAACGGACAATCTGGGAAATGTGATTGGTGCCATGTCTGCGGATATGTTTATTGACAATGCAGGCAAAGAAATCAATGCTTATGAACAGGTGCGGTTACGGCTCTATTTTGCCAATGAGGCAGGGGACAAGCTGATTGAAACAAGCAGAAAAGGAGTTTACAGCAGTAACATCTCCATGGAAAAGCTGATTGTAGAGCAATTAATTAAAGGACCTAATGGAGAGGGGATTTATCCAACCATTAATCCGGCTACGAAAATTATCAGCGTGACGGTGAAGGATGGCACCTGTTATGTAAATCTGGATGAAAACTTTTTAAAACAGACTACCGGAGTGAGTGCGGAAGTAACGATTTATTCCATCACCAATTCGCTTGTGGAGTTGTCGAATGTCAACAAAGTACAGATTTCCGTAAACGGAGAAACAAATTATATGTTTTGTGAGAGCATCAGTCTTACAAAGAGTTTTGAAAGAAATTTAGATATTGTAGGAAGTGTGGAATAAGAGGAGACAAAACCTATGCGCAGACCATTAGCGATGTGCTGTCTGCTGTTTGTCATTTCTATCTTCACTTTTGTCAGTCTTGCGCCGCCGGAAACGGCGTCGCTTGAACGGGCAGAAGGCAAGACAGTATATCTTGCCGGAAGGGTTTATCAGAAGGAAAGTCGTCCGAGCCTGTCGGGGGAGGACAAAAGTATTCTTTATTTAAATCATATCGCTATTTCAAGCGAAAGTAATTCCTTTTTTGAAACAGACCGGAATATACAGGGTGTCCTGTGCTATTTGGAGGAGTCTGTACAGGTGCCGCTTGGGAGTACGGTAGCCGTACGGGGAAAAGTACAGCCGTTTATGCAGGCGACCAATCCGGGAGAATTTGACAGCAGAGAGTATTATCAGATTTTAAAATTGGATTTTCGGCTGAAAAATGCCGAAGTCATAAAAATATCAGAAAACCACAATAAATTACAGGAGTTATTATATAAAATAAAAGAAAATTGCAGTATGATTTTGGATAAGTTTTATAGCCGTACAGATGCGGGAATCATGAAAACTATTTTGCTGGGAGATAAAAGTGAACTGTCGGAAGTGGTGGAGGAGCAGTATAAGAGAAACGGCATTATTCATGTCATGGCGATTTCCGGATTGCATATCTCCATGCTGGGAATGGGATTGTACAAGTTGCTTAGAAGGACGGGAATGCCGATAGGGGCAGCAGGAATTTTGGCGGTGTTATTTATCGGCTGCTATGGGCTTATGACCGGAATGAAGGCTTCTGCCTGTCGTGCTATCATCATGTTTTTAATTAAAATAACAGCAGATATGATTGGAAGAACATATGATATGCTTACGGCACTTTCCGTAGCGGCGGTACTACTTTTGCTGGAACAACCGTTGTATGTACGGCATGCGGGTTTTTTATTATCCTTTGGTGCCATTATCGGAATCGGTGTGGTGCTTCCGGTATTGCAGGAGCGAGCGCCGCAGAAAATATTGAAGGGAGTTCTTCCCGGTATTTCTATTTTTCTTGTTTCTTTTCCGATTCAAATTTCTTATTACTATCAATATCCGATGTATTCAATTTTCCTGAATCTGCTGATTGTTCCATTAATGACACTTGTTATGATAAGCGGACTGGCAGTACTGGCTGCCGGTGCATTGTCGATTCCGGTTGCCGGGGCGGTTTGCGGAAAAGGGATGGCGGTTTTAGGACATCTGATTTTAGCCGTTTATTCTTTTGCATGCAGCGGAGCGGAAAATCTGCCGGGAGCGGTGCTTGTGACCGGAAAGCCGGAAGGGGTACGGATTGCGGTGTATTATGGACTACTGTTTTTATATTTGGTGCTGCCCTTTTGGGGAAAGCAGGAGGGTGGCAGGATAGGAAGCGGAATAGGGGACGGCACGGTGGTGTCAGAAAGCAGCAAAAGACGAGAACGGAGCGTGTGGAGGAAAATAACTCGACTGCTTTTACTTGTGGCGGGCTTTCTGGTGCTGCTTGTGCGGCTGCCTCATGGATTGGAAATGACTTTTCTGGATGTAGGACAGGGGGATTGTATTTATGTGCGAAGTGAAAACGGGCACAGTTATTTGTTTGATGGCGGTAGTACGGATAAATCCAAAGTCGGAAAATATCAGATAACGCCTTTCCTGAAAAGTAAGGGCGTAGGCAGTTTGGAAGCAGTTTTTGTTTCTCACGCAGATGTGGACCATTATTCCGGTATTGAAGAGCTGTTGGAGAATGAGGAAACGGACAGAATACGGATTAAGCGGCTGGTATTGCCGGCGACGGTACAAAGTATGGAAGCGGAAGATGGTTGTGAACGTCTGGCAGAGCTTGCAAGGGCACAGGGAATCGAAGTGGTTACGATACAGGCAGGCGATAAGATAACGGATGGTATTTTATCGATAGAATGCTTGAATCCGGTTATTACAGCGGAAACAATACAAAGGCAGGCAGACAGCAATGAACAGTCCCAGGTATTTTATCTTACCTATCGGAGCTTTTCGGCTCTTCTTACCGGAGACATTACGGGAGAACCTGAGCAGAGAATGACAGAGAAACTGGAAAGCCTTCGGGCGGGCAGAACATTGACGGTGCTAAAGGTAGCACACCATGGCTCAAAGTATTCTACGGAGGAAGACTTTCTGGAAACTGCAAAGCCGGTGCTTTCGATAATCTCCTGTGGGGAGAACAATCGGTACGGACATCCGCATACGGAAACGTTGGAACGGCTTAAAAACAGTGGTACAAAGACACTGATTACTTATGAGACAGGAGCAGTGACTTTGCGGACAGATGGGGAAGAGGTGAAGGTAGAGAGGTATTGGTAGTATTTTTTCTTGACAAAGTTTATAATATGTAATATTTTTTAAACAGATGTTTAAAACAAATGTTTAAAAAAATACATATAAAGAGAGGAAATAGAACAATTATGGAGGAAAAGACAAAAGAGGCAATTATAAAAACAACATTTGAATTATTAAAACACAAAGATATGAATTCGATTTCCATTCGTGAGATTGCGGCGAAAGCAGATGTAAACGTAGCTACCATCAGTTATTACTTTGGTGGAAAGGTGCAATTATTTTCGTACCTTATGGAATTGTATTGGGCAGATTTAATTGAGCTTTGTAACGAATTACTAGCGAAACAGGAAATTACGAAAGAAGACAGTTATCAATTTTGCCTACAATTTATGAAAAAGCAGATGAACTCAACCGGCATCATACGTTCTGAACAGACTATGTATCAGAACTACGAAATTGATGTCAATACAGGAAATCGTCTGAAGGTTCAGTTTGAAGCATTTCATAAAATTGTAATTACGTTCTATCATAAATCAGAGGATAAATCCGTCATTCTGGCAAAAGAGATTGCGTTACTTTCCGCTTTGTGCTTGCCGGCATATTGGAATGAAGTAGCGATGTCATTGGTTGGTGATGTAGATTCTTTTATGGAGATGTACGTGAGACAACTTATTGATGAACTGTCATAGGAGGAATTATGAGAAAACATTATATTGATAACTTGAGAATTTTATGCATTTTTTTACTGATACCATTTCATACAACGATGATCTACAATACATTTGACGAGTTGTTTTATGTGAATGGAACCCCGACGGAAAGCCTGACATTTGTGAGTATCGGAGTTTATCCATGGTGGATGACCGGACTTTTCGTATTGGCAGGAATGTCAACGATGTATGCGTTTTCCTATCGAACAGGCAGGCAATATGTCAAAGAACGGTTTTTTAAACTATTCATACCACTCATTTCCTGTTTTGTGTTTGTGGTACCGATGCAAACTTACATAGCAGATCGTTTTCACAATGGATACCGGGGAAATTATTTTGAACATCTTAAAGTCTATTTGACAGTTACGGATTTTGGCGGGTATGATGGTCATTTTACACCAGGACATGCATGGTTTATACTGTATCTATTCATCATATCGATGGTTACACTGCCAATTTTAATCTGGTATAAAAAGAGAGAGAAGAAAATTGATGGAAGTCGTTTAACGATGCCAATTTTATTGTTGCTTGGTCTTCCGGTTGTGTTATCGGGTGATATATTAAATGTTGGAGGCAAGAGTTTTGCACAGTTTGGAGCATGTTTTCTGATTGGATATTTTTTCTTAAGCAATGAGGAAGTGCTGGAACGACTGGAAAAGAGGAGTACACCATTGGGAATTGCATGGCTTGTCTTGATTATTGCGCGTTGCGCCAATCATGCAATGGGAGGTTCACCGGAGTGGGTGGATGTTCTGGTATATCTGTGCTTAACATGGATAGGAATTCTGGCTATGTTGGGACTTGGGAAACGATTTCTCAACCATGACTGGAAGTTTACGAGGCATTTTGTAAAGGCGGAGTTTTCTATTTATCTTTTTCATCAGACAGTGGTAATTTTGATAGGATATTTGCTGATACCAAGAGTGGAATCTGTTTATATGCAATATTTTTTGATTGTTGTTTTATCCTTTATTGTTACTTATCTTTTGTATCAGATATGCAGACGATTTAAAGTGACGAGATTTTTATTCGCAATCAAAGGATAATATAATTTTAAATAGGGATTGCATTAAACAATTAATATAGTTTTCCTGACGAATCGGTACGGACATCCGCATACGGAAACGTTGGAACGGCTTAAAAACAGTGGGACAAAGACACTGATTACTTATGAGACAGGAGCAGTGACTTTGCGGACAGATGGGGAAGAGGTGAAGGCTGAACTGTTACGGTATGTTGACCTTATTGTTTTTTCTTGGTTTATTTATCAGAGTTTTTGCTATATAATAGGTACAGATTTCCGTGGAGAAAAACTTCAAGATGGAGGATGAAGGATGAAGTGTAACAGTTTAGAGGAAGTTAGAGAAAATATTGACAGAATTGATAATGAGATTATTAAGCTTATAGCAGAAAGAGGTACTTATGTTGTTCAGGCTTCTGCCTTTAAGAAAAATGAAGAAGGTGTTAATGACACAAACAGGGTAGAAAAGGTAATTAAAAGGGTAAGGGAAAAAGCTGATGAATATGGTGCAAATGCGGATATGGTAGAGGCTCTGTACAGAGAAATGATTTCCCGATTTGTAAAGCTGGAAATGGATGAATTCAAGAAAAAAGCAGAACAATAAAATGTCGGTGTCAGGAGGCATTACATACGAAAGCGATGGAACAAGAATAACGGGAAAGGTATGGTCAGCGGTTTATGCAACGAATTAACGAAGATATTAGAAACAACAGCTTCAGTCAGGTTTATCTGCTGTTCGGAGAAGAAGCCTATCTGCGAAAGCAATATAAGGATAAGCTGAAAAAAGCACTTTCTGCCGATGGGGATACGATGAATTGTCATTATTATGAAGGCAAAGATATTTCCGTAGGTGAGATTATTGATCTGGCGGAAACCATGCCTTTTTTGGCAGAGCGGCGTGTTATCATTATGGAAAATACGGGACTTTTTAAGCATGGCGGGGAAGCCTTGGCGGAATATCTGGCATCCCCTTCGCCTACCGCATTTTTTGTTTTCGCAGAAACGGAAATTGATAAGCGAAGCAAGCTTTTTAAAGCGGTTCAGAACAAAGGTGTGGCAGTGGAATTTGCGGTGCAGGACGAAAATACATTAAAGCGCTGGATACTTGGCATGATAAAGCGGGAAAATAAAAATATTTCCGAGAATGCTCTGCAGACGTTTTTGAATAAAACCGGAACCGATATGGAAAATATTTACAAGGAACTGGAAAAGCTGTTCTGTTATTGTCTGGACAAGGATGCCATCACGGAGGCGGACATTGAGGAAATCTGTACACAGAGAATCAGTAACCAGATTTTTGATATGGTGAACGCAGTGGCAGACAAGCAGCAGAAAAAGGCATTGTCGCTTTATTATGATTTACTGGCACTTCGGGAGGCTCCCATGCGGATTTTATTTCTGGTGGGCAGACAGTTTAACATTTTGCTGATGGTGAAGGAACTGAAAAAGAAGGGATATGATAATAAAACGATTGCTTCAAAAGCAGGTATCCCACCCTTTACTGTAGGAAAATATGCGGCACAGGCATCTAAGTTTAAGAGTGCTGATTTGCGTCAGGCTATCGGAGAATGCGTGGAGGCGGACGAGGCGGTAAAGACCGGACGGATGAATGATAAAATGAGTGTGGAGCTTTTGCTTGTAAAATACAGCACAATGTAGTAATTTTAAGAAAAGAATTTAATTTTATGGAATGTGCATTTGGCACAGGAATGGAGGAAATATGAGCAAAATTGAGGAAGTTCGTGCGCAGATGGTAGCAGCTATGAAAAGCGGGGATAAAGAGCGGAAGGAAACCTTATCCATGCTGCTCGCTGCATTGAAAAACAAAGCCATTGATAAAAGGGAAGATTTGACCGAAGCGGAAGAATTTGAGGTTGTAAAAAAGGAAATGAAGCAGACAAAAGAGACCATGGAGCTTGCACCGAAGGAGCGAACCGACATTATTAAGCAGTGTGAGAAGCGTCTTGCTGTTTTGCAGGAATTCGCACCGGAAGAAATGAGCGAGGAGGCTATCCGTGAGGTTGTAAAAAGTGTATTGGCTTCTCTTGGGATTACAGAACCTTCTGCGAAGGAAAAAGGAAAGGTTATGAAAGAACTGATGCCGCAGGTGAAGGGAAAAGCGGATGGGGCTTTAGTCAATAAAATTGTGGGAGAGATGCTTGCATAAAGGAGCAGGGAAGTAGGGAAATAAAATATTCCCTTGCAGGAACACTATTATTGTGTTACATTTTTAGCGAGCGGTATTCTTAGGGAAGCTGCATCGGATGATAATGTGCATTCGCTTTGGAAGAGAGGTGTTTGCATAGATGAAAGTTGGAATTATCGGTGCCGGACGAGTAGGCTGTTCGATGGGAAAATACCTGACGGACAAGGGAAAAACGGTAACCGGCTATTACAGTAAGAATGAGGAAAGTGCTGCTAAGGCAGCTGAATTTACCGGCACAGACTGCTTCCGGACTATGGAAGAGCTGGTAGCTTTGAGTGACACCCTGTTTATTACCACACCGGATGAACAAATCGGTGTGGTTTGGGGTCATATGAAAGCAATGTCTGTTGATGAGCGTGTGATATGTCATTTTAGCGGCTCATTATCGTCTGATGTATTCATAGGAATAGAAGAAAAGAATGCTTTTGGCATTTCTATTCATCCACTGCTCGCGTTTCGCGACAAAGTTTCAGCTTATAAACAATTGAAGCACTGCTTTTTTACACTGGAAGGAAACCCTTATGCTGTGAAGCAGATAGAAGGGCTGTTAACAGAGCTTGGAAATCCGTATTGCAAGATCAAAGCGGAGGATAAGGCAAAATACCATTGCGCGGCAAGTATACTAAGCAATGATGTGCTGGCACTTCTGGATTTGGGGTTTGGACTTTTAGAGCAGTGTGGGTTTACAAAGGAGGAAGCAAGAACCTCCGCGGCGGCTTTGGTTCGCGGAAACATAGAGAACATACTGGAAAACGGCACGCTTGCCAGTATGACGGGGCCCATTCTTAGAGGAGATGTTTCTACGGTAGAAAAGCATTTACAGGTACTTTGCGGGGATACAAAGGAAATTTACCGACTGCTTGGTAAACATTTGGCGGAACTGGCAGAAAAAAAACAGCCGGAGAATGACTACCGTAAGATGCGGTCACTTTTACAGCAGGGGACAGAAGCTGATAAAAAGCAAGGAAAAAATGTGGAGAAAGGAAATGTAAAAGGATGAAAAATACAGTAGTAACATTTAAGCAGGCTAAAGAAAAGGGCGAAAAGCTGACGATGCTGACTGCCTATGATTACTCTACCGCAAAGCTGATTGACGGTGCGGGAATAAACTCCATTTTAGTAGGAGATTCATTAGGTATGGTTTGTCTTGGCTATGAAGATACCTTATCCGTAACTATGGAAGATATGATTCATCACACAAGAGCCGTGGCAAAGGGTGTAAAAGAGGCACTTGTCATAGCAGACATGCCGTTTATGTCTTATCAGACAAGTGTTTATGATGCGGTTGTCAATGCAGGGCGGCTGATGAAGGAAGGACGTGCCCATGCCGTGAAGCTGGAGGGTGGAACAGAAGTGTGCCCCCAGATAGAAGCGATTGTGAAAGCGTCCATCCCGGTCTGCGCCCATATCGGTCTGACCCCTCAGTCCATTAATGCATTCGGCGGCTTTAAGGTACAGGGAAAGGGAGAAGAAGCAGCGAAGAAGCTGTTGGAAGAAGCAAAAGCGGTAGAAGCGGCAGGTGCCTTTGCCGTAGTATTGGAATGTGTACCGGAGGCACTGGCAACCTTAATTTCCGGAAAAATTTCCATTCCGACTATCGGAATCGGAGCCGGTGCGGGCTGTGACGGACAGGTGCTTGTATATCAGGATATGCTTGGGATGTATGCGGATTTTGCACCGAAATTTGTAAAGGTATTTGCGAATGTGGGCGAAGAGATGAAAAAGGGCTTTGCTGCTTATAAGAAGGAAGTAGAGGAAGGAACTTTTCCGGCCAAAGAGCACACCTTTAAAATGGACGAGACAATGTTAGAGAAGCTTTATTAATTTGAAGGATTAATGCAATATCACAAGCAAAGCTTGTAATATACATGAAAAGGAGAAAATATGAAAATTTCAGGAAATATCAAAGAAACAAGAGAACAGGTAAAAGCATGGAAAAAACAGGGCTTAAGCGTAGGCTTCGTACCCACCATGGGCTATCTTCATGAAGGGCACAAAAGCTTAATGGAAGCAGCAAAGAGGGATAACGACAAAGTGGTAGTCAGCATTTTTGTAAATCCTATCCAGTTCGGGCCAAACGAAGACTTCGCCAGCTATCCGAGAGACTTGGAAAAGGATGCGGCTCTTTGCGAAGATGTGGGGGCAGACTGGATTTTCCATCCTGAAGCAGAAGAAATGTATGATGCGGATTTTAGTACATATGTGGATATGGATGGTCTGACCACGGAGCTATGTGGAAAAAGCCGTCCGATTCATTTCCGCGGTGTGCAGACTGTAGTCAGTAAGCTGTTTCACATTATTCCGGCAGACAAAGCCTATTTTGGACAAAAAGATGCCCAGCAGCTTGCCGTGATTAAGAAAATGGTACGGGATTTAAGTATGGATATTGAGATTATCGGCTGCCCGATTATCCGTGAGGCAGACGGTCTTGCCAAAAGCTCCCGGAATACCTATTTAAACGCAGAAGAAAGACAGGCAGCACTTGTTTTAAGCAGAAGCCTTGCAGAAGGGAAAAAACTGGCAGAAGCAGGGGAAAAGCAGGCTTCCAAAATCAAGCAGGCAGTTCTTGATGTGCTTGCAGGGGAAAAGCTGGCAAAGGTCGACTATGTGGAAATCGTAGATTTCGCAGATATTACACCGATTGAAAATATAGAAAATGCGAAGCAGGGGGAAATTCTCTGCGCGATTGCCGTTTACATCGGAAAGACAAGACTGATTGACAACTTTATTGTGAAAGGAAAATAACGATGAATATCAAAATGTTAAAGGGAAAAATCCACCGTGCCGTTGTAACGCAGGCAGAATTAAATTATGTGGGGAGTATTACTGTGGATACAGAGCTTTTAGAGGCAGCAGGCATTCTGGAATACGAAATGGTACAGGTGGTGGATGTGGAAAACGGCAACCGTTTTGAAACCTATACCATTGCAGGTGAGGCCGGAAGTGGTATGATTTGCTTAAACGGCGCAGCTGCAAGGCAGGTGCAGATAGGAGACCATGTGATTCTTATGGCATATGCGGATATGACACCGGAGGAAGCGAAAGGACATAAGCCCTTTGTGGTGTTTACCGATGAGAAAAACCGGATAGCACGGGTATCCCGTTATGAAAAGCACGGGGAACTGTGCTGATTTGGAAAATGTCAACATAATTTTACGTGACGAAAAATCTCTTCCATGCTATAATACACCCGATGACTTGAAAGGAACTTTGTTCTTCCTGACAGGAAATCACCATGCAAAACAGAAATCCCGCAGGCAAATCCGCTTATGGGTATCTGATTTCAAAGAGTAAACTGAGAAAGAAGAAAAGGAGAAACAAATTATGAAAAGAAAAGCATTGGCACTTTTCACAGCTGTTTCCATGATGACGCTTGCTTTGATTGGTTGCGGCAGCAAGGAGACGGCAGTAGCCACAGACATCCGCATCGGTTCTTTAAAAGGGCCTACCTCCATGGGACTTGTAAAGCTGATGAAGGATAGTGAAGAAGGAAACACGGTAAACAATTATACCTTTACGATGGAAACGGCAGCGGATGCCCTGCTTCCGAAAATGATTCAGGGAGAACTGGATATTGCGCTTGTTCCGGCAAATGTGGCAAGTGTGCTTTACAATAAGACAGAGGGTGGCATTACTGTTCTTGACATCAATACCCTTGGTGTACTGTACATGGTATCTGCGGATGATTCTCTTACAGGCATGACGGATTTAAAGGGAAAAACCGTGTATCTTACGGGAAAGGGCACCACTCCGGATTATGTGTTACATTATTTACTGGAGCAGAACGGGCTAAGCGAAAGTGATGTAACTTTAGAATATAAATCAGAAGCTACGGAGGTGGCAGCGGTTCTTGCGAATGAACCGGAAAGCATCGGGTTGCTTCCGCAGCCTTTCGTAACCGCAGCCTGTGCACAGAACGAGAATCTGAAAGTCGTTTTTGATATGACGAAGGAATGGGATGCGTTGCAGGGGGAAAGCGGCAGTCGTCTTGTTACCGGCGTAACAGTGGTGCGCACGGCATTTTTACAGGAGAATCAGGCAGCCGTAGAGAAGTTTATGGAAGAACATGAGGCAAGTGCGGAATTTGCAAACACGAACGTGGAAGAAACCGCAGAACTTGTTGCCGCACAGGGAATTATTGAAAAAGCTCCGGTTGCACGGAAAGCAATTCCAAACTGCAACATTACTTATATTGACGGAGAAGAAATGAAGGCCGCACTTTCCGGTTATCTTACCGTATTAATGGAACAGAATCCGGAAAGCGTGGGAGGAGCGCTTCCGTCAGACAGTTTTTATTTCAGTAAATAGAGCGAAAATTCAGCTCCGCCGGGGAAAGGGCGAAATTACTGGGGAGTTACGACGCCCGAACGGAAAGGTATGAGTTTATGGTTTCTTATTACGAAAATTCCATAGCACCGGCTGTGGAACGATTGGTGGGCAGAAAACAGGAAAGCTGTTTTACGATAGTAAAACACTATAACACATTTGAGATTACGGCACAGGATGCGGAAAAAATAAAACAGGAGCATCCTGATTTGTATGTCTGTTACAGACAATTTAACGGTTCTAAAATGATAGGTGCTTTTGAACCGTTTATTTCGGTTATTAAAGACATTTATGCAAGCTATGAAGCGGATAAGACTCCACAGGAATTCATTGGGCAGTTCGAGGTTTATGAGCCGCAGAGGTCTGTGTTTGAGTCTATGCTGACGCAGCTTATGTATAAAAGAACGGAAGAAATTCTTTTGGATGAAGTGGAATATGAGAAGGAACAAATGCTAAAGTCTTTGACGTCTATTCTGATTACGATTGCCAGAAAGCATCCGATTCTTTTTGTATTGAATAATCTGAATATGGCAGCAAAATCTACCGTGATGCTGCTGATGAAATTTTTTGAGGCTGAGACGGAAAACATTTTTATTTATGGTGCATTTAACGAATTGTATTCGCAGCTTCCCCATATGACTGTTGTGTGGGAACAGTTTGTGGAAAAATTAGAGGATTATAATTGTATCGTGGATGGCGGTGCTGCCGACGAGTTTTCCGTAGAGGAGGAGAGCAGCTACTTCCATTTTGAAAGTGACGACATTATAGAATATCTGGTGGAACTGCGTAATATGTATAGTTTGCTTGATTTTGAGCAGGCTCAGTATTATCTGGCAATTATTTACCGGAAAATTGAGGTGGAAAAGCTGTCTATCCGGGAAGACAGTGTATTTGATTTCTTCATGATTTATGCAATGATATCTGTATATCTGGATGTGCCGAATGCACTGCTTTTGTGTGACAAGCTGCAGCGTTTGCAAAGCCAAAAGGAGTCCGTGGAGAAACAATTTCAATATTTCTATATTCTGGGACAGGCACAAATGTACAACGGAAATTTAAATGTGGCAAAAGAATGTGCAGATACCTGTTTAGAGCTTTCTAAGAAAAACTTAAGTGATTACAGTAAATTTAAGGCATCCCTTTTAGAAGTTATGGTGCGGATGAGCGGATGGCATAACATCTTTTTCTGTAAGACGAATATATCCATTGACAAGGATTTCCTGGAAAAAGCCCGGAAATACGGTTATGAAAACCATCTTGCTTATACATATATTTTTGCTTACGATAATGATGTGAAGCTACTGGCGGAAGGAAAAGAAATCGGGGAAAATCTGCTTTATTTCAAGAAGGGAATTGAACTGGCGGGAAAGCTTGGCAATGAATATCTGCTTCTTACCGCATATCGTAAAAATATTATGCTTTCTTCCTCCCATGGATTATTTCATGTGACAAATTTTTACTACTATAAATCCATGGAAATTGTGGGAGATTCCGATCCGGTGAAGCTGGCAGATATTTACAACGGCTTAGGTTACAGCAGCTGTGCAACGGAAAATTACGAGAAAGCAAACGAATACTACAATAAGGCAATTGTTATTTTTTATCAGCTTGGCATGATGAACTACGTGGGTGAGACGCTTTACAATATGGCGATTAACTGTATGCTTGCAGGTGTAAATGATGCAGCTTATAATTATCTTTTAACTTGTATCCGTATTATCAATATGCTGCATCTGAACGACTTAAGAGTCTGCAATATTTCCAAAATATTCGGACTTCTGGCATTGTGCAGTTTCCGTCTCGGGTTAAACTATAATACCAGAATTTATCTGGACAATACACTACAGTTTTTAGGTCATACGTTAAATCGTACGGCACAGGAGGAAATTCAAAAAAGAAGTCTGGATTTGTCCTATACGGCATGTGATGATGATATTTTTCTTTATTACTATGTCCGTGCACTGGTAGAAATGGATAAAGACAGGCTGCAGAAGGCTTTGGACTTTATGGAAACAGCACGAATTTATGTGGAACGCTCTATCGGAAACCAGTTTTTCAGTAAGGTGCAGTATGAAATTTCCATGGCAGAGCTTCTGAAAAAAATGGGCAGGGAAGAGGATGCCAAAAAAGAACTGGAAATCGGTCTTGCCTATGCGGAAAAATGTAACGTTGCCGAAAAAAAAGAAATGCTTCTTGCGGCCGGAGAAGGCAGACAGTATGTGCAGGAACATGAGGCAGTGGGAACACTTTCCGGGGTCACTCTTCTGGAAATCCAGTCGGCAACAAAACAGGCGGGAATCGTAAAAAATTACGAAACGCTGAAAAAGAGAATGGAATTTATCTCGGTATGGCAGAAAATCATTGATATTTCCGGCAAAGATTTTGCGGGGTTGGTTAAAAATGCATTGAATACGTTTATGGTGAATTTCAATATCGACGTTATGAGTTACATACGATATCAGGACGGAGAGGCTAAAGTAGTATTTGACACGAAGGAGATGCCGTTGACGAAGCAGGAAGTAGATGTGATAACGGAGTATTTTTCTTCCCATCGTTCCGGTTTTGTTACTTCCAAAATGCGTCAGAACTACATGGAATACAACCGGATTATTTCCGTATTCGGAACGGCGCAGGTATGTTCCATTGTTTGCCTTCCGTACTATATCAATGAGGAACTGGACAGCATTTTCATTATGTATATTTTAATGAAAGATAACTGGAATGCTCCAAGAACCAAGTTCATGCTGGATGAAAGTGATATGGAATTTTTTAATCTGGTGCTTTTACAGTTGAAAAATTCCATTGAAAAGCTGGAAAACGAAGAGCAGATTCGGAAAATCAACAGCCAGCTGGAAAAATCGGCAATTACCGATTATCTGACCGGTCTTTATAACAGAGACGGTTTCTATCAGAGAATCCGACAGTGGATGGAAGAAAAGGTGACACAGGATATTACCTTTTTGTATATTGATTTGGATAATTTCAAATTCTATAACGATACCTTCGGACATGCGGCAGGAGACCGTATTTTGAAGGAGATAGCCCGGATTCTGCGCGAGAAAACAGAGCAGTGCGGTTTTCCGGCAAGGTTTGGCGGTGATGAGTTTTTAATTACCCTTCCTTTTGAGGACAAAGAACATGCTATGACACTGGGAAGAACGGTGTTGGAAACCATTAAGTCAAAGAAAGGATTTGCGGATATTATCCGTTCCATGACCGAAAAAGAAGTGGAAATTCCACAAGAAAAGGAATTGTCCTGTTCCATCGGTATTGCCGCGGTAAAAGGTATTACAACAGAAGAAAAAATTGCGGAAGCAATTTCTAAGGCAGATTCGGTACTTTATATGATTAAGCATTCTACGAAGGGCGATGTAAAGTATTCCGATTAAGGGAGGAAAAGGAAACATGGGGAAGGAAAGGGCAGGAAACAGAAAAATGAGAAAGGTAATCTTTGTGCTTTTCTGGCTGGTACTCTGGCAGCTTCTTGCCCTGTATATAGACAGTCCGATTCTGCTTGCAAGCCCCATGGAGGTGTTGGCGGATTTAAAAAATAATATGGTTTCTTTTTTGTTTTGGAAAACCGCAGGCAATTCTTTTTTCCATATTATGATTGGATTTTTAGCGGCTTTTTTCGTAGCACTGATAACAGGTGTCATAGCCGCCAAACTTCCCTTTGTGGAGGAACTTCTTTCCCCGCTTATACACTTTATCAAAGCGGTTCCCGTGGCATCCTTTGTGGTGCTGCTTCTCATATGGTCAGGCTCTGAGTGGCTGTCCGTATGGGTCACGTTTCTTATGGTACTTCCGATTATTTTCCAAAATGTATTAAGCGGTATCAAACATACGGACAGAGAACTTCTGGAAATGGCAAAGGTTTTTGAAATGCCTCTTCTCAACCGGATTCGTTTTCTCTACAGTCCTGCATTAATGCCTTTTTTGATAAGCGGCTGCAAAGCGGCACTGGGAATGAGCTGGAAAGCAGGTGTTGCGGCAGAGGTTATCGGTACACCGGACTTTTCCATCGGAGAACGGATTTATATGTCTAAAATTTATCTGAATACGGCAGGTCTGTTTTCGTGGACGTTAGTAGTGATTTTCTTAAGCTTCCTGTTTGAAAAAAGCTTTCTTTTTCTGTTGAAAAAGGTGGCAGAGGTAAATAAAAAACCGGTACGCAGGAAGGACAAAGGCAGGATTATGGGAAAGAGCAGTGAAACACAAAGAACAGAGGACATCTGTCTGGAAAAGGTGGAGAAATATTACGGAAAGCAGCCCGTACTGGAAGGGGTTTCTGCAAAGCTTCAAGGGGGCGGCAGCTTTTGTATTATGGGGAAATCGGGCAGTGGAAAAACCACCCTTTTTCGTATTCTTTTGGATTTGACGGATTATAATAAAGGAAGGATACAAAAACCAAAAGGCAGTGCGGCAGCAGTATTTCAGGAAGACAGGCTTTGTATGGAGGAGAATGCCGTAACGAATGTTGCCATGGTCTGTCCGAAAAGTGTTTCGGAGAAGGAAATACGGGAATGTCTGGGAACGGTATTGCCGAAAGAGGAACTGGGGAAAAAAGTCTGTGAATTCAGTGGCGGTATGCGCAGACGTGTAGCAATTGTGCGGGCAATGCTTGCGGATGCAGAGTGGATTGTCATGGATGAACCTTTTACCGGACTGGATACACAGACAAGAGCAGGCATGACAGAGTTTATCCTGCAGTATAAAGGAAAACGAACGCTGCTTGTTTCGACTCATCAGGAGAGTGATGTGGCGGCACTTGGGGCTGAACTTATTAGATTGTCGTAGTGTTGTGCAGGGAGAAAGGAAGAAACGGAATGGAAACCAGAGTGGCATTAGTGGGAATTATAGTAAAAAACCGGAACGAGGTGGAGCATTTAAATGATATTCTTCACGAATATCGTGAATATATTATAGGAAGAATGGGAGTGCCTTATAAAGAAAAAGATATTTCCATTATCAGTATTGCCGTGGATGCACCCCAGGATATCATCAGTGCTTTGTCGGGAAAAATCGGTGGATTAAACGGAATATCCTCTAAAGTTATTTATGCACCGTAGACAATTTTTTTTTGTTATGCTATAATCGTAGAATGACTGTGACTATGGAAACTTTACGAAAAGGAAGAATCCGATTGAAATAAATCAGTTTCACAGAAGGTTATTTAAGGAGGAAGTGTAACAATGAGTTTACAACTGGAGAAATTAGAGAACAACATGGCAAAGCTGACCATCGAGGTTCCGGCAGAAGAACTGGAAGGTGCAATTGAAAAAGCATTCCGGAAAAACAAGAACAAAATCAGCGTTCCGGGCTTCAGAAAAGGAAAAGTTCCGCGCAAGATTATTGAGCAGATGTACGGAAAAGAAGTATTCTATGAGGATGCTGCAAATTATTTAATTCCGGAAGCTTACGACAAAGCAGTAAAGGAATGTGAAGAAGAAATCGTTTCTTCTCCGAAGATTGAAGTAACTCAGATTGAAGCAGGCAAACCGTTCATTTTCACTGCTGAGGTTGCTTTAAAACCGGAAGTGAAGCTTGGTAAATACAAAGGTGTTAAAGTAGAAAAGGCAGAAACAGAAGTAACAGACGAAGAAGTAGATGCAGCTATCGAAAAAGAAAGAGAGAACAATGCAAGAACCATTTCCGTTGAAGACAGAGCAGTAAAAGACGGGGATATGACTGTGATTGATTTTGAAGGCTTTGTAGACGGTGTAGCATTTGAAGGCGGCAAGGGAGAAAACTATCCGCTGACCATCGGTTCCGGCACATTTATCCCGGGCTTTGAAGAGCAGCTTGTAGGAGCAAATTTAAATGAAGAAACGGAAGTAAACGTAACCTTCCCGGAGGATTATCATGCAGAAGATTTAAAGGGAAAAGCAGCAGTATTCAAATGTACCGTAAAAGAAATCAAAGAAAAAGAGCTTCCTGAACTGGATGATGAATTTGCAAGTGAAGTTTCCGAATTCGATACTTTGGCTGAATACAAGGAAGATATGAAGAAAAAACTTGCTGAGAAGAAAGAAAACGAAGCAAAAGGCAAGAAGGAAGAGGCTGTAATTGAAGCTATTATTAACGATTCCGAAATGGAAATTCCGGAAGCTATGTTAGAAACACAGCAGAGACAGATGGTAGATGACTTTGCACAGAGATTACAGATGCAGGGACTTTCTTTAGAGCAGTACTTCCAGTTTACAGGCTTAAATGTACAGATGATGTTAGAGCAGGTAAAACCGCAGGCTGAAAAGAGAATCAAATCCAGATTGGTATTAGAAGCAGTTGCAGAGGCTGAGAAGTTTGAAGTGACAGAAGAAGACTTAGAGAAAGAATTTGCAAGAATGGGCGAAATCTATCAGATGGAAGCTGAAAAAGTAAAAGAAATGTTAGATGAGTACCATGTAGAGCAGATTAAGAAAGACCTGGCTATCCAGAAGGCAGTAGAATTTGTAGTAGAGAATGCAAAAGAGGGAAAAGCAGCTGCAAAGAAAACTACAAAAACAAAGAAAGCAGATAAAGAAGAAAGCGAAGAGAATTAAAATTTTCTTAAATTGTTTTCCAATTTATTGCAAAAGCTTCCGGTATGGGATAACATAAAACCGCAGCAGTAAACTGTGGTGAAGGAGGTCAAAGAAAGCAATGAGTTTAGTACCTTATGTCATTGAACAAACAAGCAGGGGTGAACGCTCCTATGATATTTATTCAAGACTTTTAAAAGAAAGAATTATTTTCCTCGGGGAAGAAGTGAATGAGACAACCGCAAGCCTTGTGGTGGCACAGCTTCTTTTCTTAGAGGCAGAGGATCCGGAAAAAGATATCCATTTATATATCAACAGTCCGGGGGGATCTGTAACAGCCGGTATGGCTATTTATGATACAATGCAGTTTGTGAAATGTGATGTATCCACAAATTGTATCGGTATGGCAGCAAGTATGGGTGCGTTTTTGCTTGCAGGAGGTGCCAAAGGCAAACGTTTTGCACTTCCCAATGCGGAAATTATGATTCATCAGCCGTTAGGCGGAGCGCAGGGTCAGGCAACGGAAATTGAAATTGCCGCAAAGCATATTTTGCAGACAAAGCAGAAGTTGAATCGTATTTTAGCAGAAAACTGTGGAAAAGATGTGGACGTGGTTGCAGCGGATACCGAAAGAGATAACTGGAAAACCGCAGAGGAAGCAAAAGAGTATGGTTTGATTGATCATATCTTCACAACTCATGGGGAAGCAGAAAAGATAAAATAGCAGTAATAGCAAAAATGAGAGGAATTAAGGAAGATGGCAGGAAAGAATTCCGATGATAAAATTAGATGTTCTTTTTGCAATAAGACGCAGGATCAGGTACGTAAACTGATTGCAGGTCCGGCAGGAATTTTTATCTGTGATGAATGCGTGGATATCTGTGCCGATATTATTGAGGAAGAATATGAGGATGAGCCGGTCAATGAGGAATTGGACATTAATCTTCTAAAACCGATAGAGATTAAGGAATTTCTGGATGATTATGTAATCGGTCAGGATGCTGCCAAGAAGGTACTCGCCGTTTCCGTGTACAATCATTACAAGAGAGTAATGGCAGAAAAAACGGTAGATGACGTGGAACTTCAAAAGAGCAATATCATTATGATAGGACCTACCGGTTCCGGAAAGACTTTTCTTGCACAGACACTTGCCAGAATTATTAATGTGCCGTTTGCGATTGCAGATGCAACAACGCTTACGGAAGCCGGTTATGTTGGTGAGGATGTCGAAAATATTTTGTTAAAATTGATTCAGGCAGCGGACTATGATGTGGAACGTGCGCAGTATGGTATCGTTTATATTGATGAAATTGATAAGATTACCAAAAAGAGCGAAAATGTTTCTATTACACGAGATGTTTCCGGCGAAGGTGTACAACAGGCACTTTTAAAAATTATTGAAGGCACAATTGCCAGTGTACCGCCTCAGGGTGGGAGAAAACATCCCCATCAGGAACTGATTCAGATTGATACGTCGAATATTTTGTTTATATGCGGCGGTGCCTTTGATGGTTTGGAGAAAATCATTGAGACAAGACTGGATCGTAAATCCATTGGCTTTAACGCAGAGGTGGCTGATAAATCCACCAAGGAAATCAGTGCAATGTTGAGTGAAGTAACGACACAGGACTTGGTGAAATTCGGTTTGATACCGGAATTCGTCGGACGTGTACCGATTACGGTTACATTAGAGGGTCTGGACAAAAATGCACTTATCCGTATTTTGAAAGAGCCAAAGAATGCATTAGTGAAGCAGTACCAGAAGCTGTTCGGTTTTGATGATGTAGAGCTGAAATTTGAAGAGGATGCCATAGAAGCTATTGCAGAGCAGGCATTCGAGAAAAAAACCGGAGCGAGAGGCTTACGTTCCATTATGGAAAAAGTACTGATGGATGTGATGTATCGCATTCCTTCAGAGGAGACAATTGAAAGCTGTGTCATTACGAAAGAAACGGTAGAGGGAAAAAGTGCTCCTTTGCTGATTCATCATGAGGTAATGAAAAAAGCAAAGTAATTTAAAACGCCGCCCTCAATAGGCGGCGTTTTTGACAAAATACAGACAGACTAAAAGAGCTGTATTTGAAAACAAGGGTGTGAAAACGATGAATGAAGAACTGATGAATTTAGAAGAACAGAAAGAAAACGAGAATAGGAATACAAGGATTCCGGCAGTGGCATTAAGAGGGCTGACGATTCTGCCGGACATGATTATACATTTTGATTTGAGTCGTGACAAATCTATTTTGGCGGTAGAAAAAGCGATGATGAATGACCAGAAGTTGTTTCTGGTAACACAGGAAAACCCGGATGAAAAAGAACCCGGATTTTCTTCCGTATACAAAGTGGGTACCGTGGCAACAGTGAAGCAGGTCACCAAACTTCCAAACAACATCATTCGTGTTCTGGTAGAGGGAAATTACCGGGCAGGACTGATTGCCTTTGATGAAGAGGAGTCCGGCTATTTATGCGCGGAGATTGAAAGACTGTTTACCGAGAAGGATTTGGAGGAGCAGGAAGAAGAAGCTCTGTTCCGGGAATTAAAGGAATTGTTCAAAAGCTATGGTGTATATTATCCGAAAATCGGGAAAACACTGGAACGTTATTTTGCAGACAGGAACGGATTAGAAGAATGTATTAACCAGCTTACGGCCAATCTGCCTCTGACTTATGAGAATAAACAACGAGTGTTAGAGCAAAACAGTCTGCGGTTACGTTTTGAAGCTTTGGCGGTAATTCTTGGCAATGAAATTGAAATTGCAAAGGTAAAAAATGAAGTTGCAGAGAAAATCAAAGGCAGGGTGGAGAAGCACCAGAAGGAATATCTTTTAAGAGAACAGCTTGGCTATATCCGTCAGGAATTGGGAGAAGAGGATGAGACCTCGGAAGCGGAACAGTATGAAGCAGCGTTAAAAAAGCTGAAGGCAGGAAAAGAAGTAAAGGACAAAATTAAGAAGGAAATTGCAAGGTTTAAAAATCTGCCTGCCAGCAGTTCAGAAAGTGCAGTGGAAAGAGGCTATATTGAAACACTGTTAGAGCTTCCCTGGGACAAGGCTTCTAAAGATAACACGGACATTACTTATGCAGAGAAAATTTTAGAGGAGCAGCATTACGGTCTGGAGCAGGTGAAACGACGTGTTTTGGAATTTCTTGCGGTTCGTACTTTAAACCGACACGGGGCGAGTCCGATTATTTGTCTTGTGGGACCACCCGGAACCGGAAAAACTTCCATTGCCAAAAGTGTGGCGGAGGCACTTGGAAAAGAATATGTGCGTATCAGTTTGGGCGGTGTGAGGGATGAAGCAGAAATCCGCGGACACAGAAAGACCTATGTGGGTGCCATGCCGGGAAGAATCGTAGCCGGGCTTCGTCAGGCGGGAGTGAAAAATCCATTGATGCTGTTAGATGAAATTGATAAAGTCAGCAGCGATTATAAAGGAGATACCTCTTCCGCCCTGCTGGAGGTATTGGACAGTGAGCAGAATAACCGTTTCCGTGACCATTATGTGGAACTTCCTGTGGATTTGTCCGAGGTACTGTTTATTGCTACCGCGAACACCACATCTACCATACCCGGGCCGCTGTTAGATCGTATGGAGGTGATTGAGGTCACAAGCTATACGGCAAATGAGAAATTCCATATTGCTAAGAAATATCTGGTAGAAAAGCAGTTAGAGAAAAACGGACTGACAAAGGAACAGCTTTCTATCAGTGACGGTGCCTTGAAGCGGATGATACAATATTATACCAGAGAGGCAGGCGTGCGCGGTTTGGAGCGGAAAATCGGTGAAATTTGCCGAAAGGCTGCGTGGAATATTGTAAAAGAAAAAGAAAAGTCAAAACAGATTAAGGTAACAGGAGGCAATCTCTCCAAATATCTGGGAAAAGAGAAATATGCCTTAAATAAAGCAAATGAAACTGATGAAGTGGGTATTGTGCGTGGTCTTGCATGGACAAGCGTAGGCGGTGAAACCTTGCAGATTGAAGTCAATAAGATGCCGGGAAAAGGGGAAGTAGAGCTGACCGGACAACTCGGAGATGTGATGAAGGAATCAGCAATGGCAGGTATGAGTTATGTACGCAGCATCAGTGAAGAATATAAATTGGATGCGGAAATTTTCAAAAACAATGATTTCCACATTCACATTCCGGAGGGTGCCGTTCCAAAGGATGGCCCCAGTGCGGGTATTACCATGGCAACCGCATTGCTGTCTGCACTTACGGAAATTCCCGTACATGCGGATGTGGCAATGACAGGGGAAATTACCTTACGGGGAAGAGTGCTTCCCATCGGTGGCTTAAAAGAAAAACTTCTTGCGGCGAAAACAGCCGGTATCAAAAAGGTACTTGTACCGAAGGAAAATGAAAAGGATGTGGAAGAAATTTCCATGGAAATTAAGTCCGGTATGGATATCATTCCGGTGGAAAACATGCGTGAGGTTCTGAAGCATGCCTTTGTGGAAAGGAGTACCAATGGTAATTAAAAATGTAAGCTTGGAAACGGTATGCGGCATTACCAGTACCATTCCGGATAATTCGTATCCGGAAATTGCTTTTGCGGGAAAGAGTAACGTAGGGAAATCTTCTTTAATCAATGCACTGATGAACCGGAAAGCTCTTGCACGTACAAGTGCCCAACCGGGAAAGACGCAGACTATCAATTTTTATAATATAAATGACGAATTGTACTTTGTGGATTTACCGGGATACGGCTATGCCAAGGTCAGTGAGTCGGAAAAAGAAAAATGGGGAAAAATGATAGAAAATTATCTGCATAAATCGAAACAGCTTAAAGCGGTTTTTCTGCTGATAGATATCCGTCATGAACCTTCCGCCAATGACAGAAATATGTATGAGTGGATTTTGTATCAGGGATATAAACCTATCATAATTGCCACGAAGTTGGATAAAATCAACCGCAGTCAGATACAGAAGCATATGAAAATGCTGAAAGTGGGACTGAATGTGGAAAAAGATACGATTGTGATTCCCTTTTCCGCGCAGACGAAACAGGGAAGAGAAGAAATTTATGAGTTGATTGATGGTTTATTAGGTGTAGAAGGGTAAGAGGGGATACTATGAATCGGACAAAAGAAAGATATATAAAGGTACTGTTGAATCTGAGTATTGCATTGGTCATTCTGTTGCTTGTTATTTTCCTTCTGCCGAAGGTATTGGTGTTTTTTGCCCCCTTTCTTACAGGCTATGTAATTGCGCTGATTGCCAGTCCCATTGTACGTTTTTTTGAAGAAAAACTGAAAATTAGAAGAAAAGCAGGAAGTGCTTTTGTGATTGTGGCAGTTATTGCCCTTGTTATTCTGGTTGTATATGTGGTTGGTGCAAAGCTGGTAGAACAGATTATCGGGCTGACCGCATCACTGCCGGATATGTGGAATAGTGCAGAAGCGGATTTGGCGCAGATTGGAAAACGCTTGGATATTTTGCTGAATAAGCTTCCGGCAGATATGCAGGAAGCCATACGGGGAATCGGTACCAAAATGGATAGCTTTTTCGCCGATCTTGTTGGGAAAATCAGTACCCCGACAATTACTGCGGTAGGTAGCTTTGCCAAGCAGCTGCCTAATATGATTATCGGGCTGATTATGTGTCTTTTGTCTGCTTATTTCTTTGTGGCGGATAAGGAGTATCTGATTTATTTTTGTAAAAAGTACACGCCATATTCTATTCAGAAGCGTTGGAGCCTGATGTGCCGCTCTTTGAAACGTGCGGTGGGAGGGTATTTCAAGGCACAGTTTAAAATTGAAATCTTTGTATATTTTATGCTGGTAATAGGTTTGTCTGTATTGGGGATTGATTATGCCCTGTTAATTGCAATCGGCATTGCTTTTCTGGATTTCCTGCCCTTTTTCGGTACGGGAACCGTGATGGTACCCTGGGCAATTATTAAGTTTTTAAGTGCAGACTATAAAATGACAATCGGATTACTGATAATCTGGGGTTTAGGGCAGCTTTTACGACAGATTATTCAGCCGAAAATAGTGGGAGACTCTGTAGGTGTACCGGCAATTCCAACCTTGTTTTTGCTGTATATCGGGTATAAAGTTGCAGGGGTAGTCGGTATGATTGTAGCGGTTCCTGTAGGGATTATTATCCAGAATATGAATGAAGAGGGACTGTTTGATACGACGAAAAACAGTCTGCGCATTCTTCTTGCACAAATTAACCGGTTCAGGCGGCTGAATGATGAGGATATGGCATGTATTGCAGCAGAAGAAGCACAGGAGAAAGAAGAACTGGAAGAGGAAGAAAAGGAGCAGGACTAGCAGCTTTGTTTGGAGGGGAAGCATAATTGGGTAATTTCAGAATTATACTGCAATATGAGGGAACAAAATATCAAGGATGGCAGAGACAGGACAGTACGGAAAATACCATTCAGGGAAAATTAGAAAGATTACTGTCCAAAATGTGCAAGGAACCGGTAGAAATACAAGGCAGCGGCAGAACTGATGCGGGAGTTCATGCATGGGGACAGGTCGCAAATTTTCATTGCAATACCGAGCTTTCCTGTGAGGAAATTCTGGACTATATGAACCGATATCTTCCCGAGGACATCGGTGTCATCCGTGTGGAGCAGGTGCCGGAACGATTTCACAGTCGTTTGAATGCAAAAGGGAAAATTTACTGTTACCGTGTTATGACAGGTTGCATTCCGCATGTGTTTGACCGAAGGTATGTATACGAACATCCTGAAAAACTTGATGTTGTATCGATGAAAAAAGCGGCGGAGAGTCTGCTTGGAACCCATGATTTTAAAGCCTTTACTTCCACAAAAAGAGGAAAAAAATCTACAATACGTACTATAGAAGCAATTGATATTGTACAGGATGGTGATGAAATCCGGTTTACCTATAAGGGAGATGGATTTTTGTATCATATGGTGCGGATTTTGACGGGAACGTTATTGGAGGTTGGCGAAGGAAAAAGGAACTGGCAGGATATTCCGATGGTTTTAGACTCAAAAGAGCGGGAGCGTGCAGGTTTTCTTGCACCGGCCCAAGGTCTTGCGTTGATGGAAGTTATTTATTGAGAGAGGGAATCGGAAATAGAAAGGTTATTGAAATATGAAATTAACTGACCGGCAAAAGCGTCTGATTTTATTTGCGGTTTATTTGTTGTTTGTTATTAAGGTAATTATTTTTAAATATCCTTATACAGAACTTCGGGAAATTGTGAATTCCTGGAGTAAGGAAGTGGTACTGGAAGGGTTGGATAGTGCCAATTTTACATTGTTTCGTACCATTCATATGTATATTGATTATTCTTATATGCTCAACAGCGTTGAGAATCTGGCAGGGAATGTAGTGGTGTTTATTCCGTTTGGGATGTTTTTGCCATTTATCTGGAAACGTTTTCGGAATTTTGCGGATACTTTTCTGGCAGGTTTTTTATTTTCACTGGGAATTGAGGTTTTTCAGTTGTTTAGCGCTTTTGGGGCGTTTGATGTAGATGATGTTTTGCTAAATGTTGTGGGGGTTATAGGAGGGTATTTGATTTTTATGTTATTGAGCTTGGGGGAGAAGATGTTTGGAAGGGAAAATCAGGCAGAAGCCGGTGGAGGGGACGAAAGAAAAAAGTGAATAGAAGGGAAATAGGGAATCTGTCATTTTTGTATGGCAGATTTTTTGTACGGGGGAGGAGATTTAAATAAAAAATGAAGAAAAATTAAGAATTTTTTTGCAGTATTTTTGCAGGGTGACGGATATTAGTTATGAAGAGAGTGTAAATGGTGCAGGCAGAGCGGGAAAAGAGAATGACAAAAGAGTATATACAGGAAAGAATCGATTTGTATGAGGATATGCTTTACAGGATTGCGTATCTTCAGTTGAAGAATAGTTATGATGCACAAGATGTCATACAGGAAGTGTTTTATCAATATATAAAATGTGATAGAGAGTTTGAAAGCGATGAGCATGAAAAGGCTTGGCTTATTAAGGTGACGTTGAATGGGTGCAGGAAGCTGTGGCGGTCAGCTTGGTTTCGCAGGACGGAAGGAATGCCGGGGCAGGATATGGCTGCGGAGAGCTTTTTGGAACAGGAAATTGTGGAAAGAGAGCAGAGGAGAGAACTTTTAAAGGAAGTCTGGAGATTGCCGCAGAAATATCGGGAAATGATTCATTTATTTTATTTTGAACAGCTTTCCGTGAAAGAAATCAGCAGGGTTACGGGAAGAAAAGAATCCACGGTAACATCCCAGCTTACAAGGGGCAGGGAACTTTTAAAAAGGAGATTGAAGGAGGAATATCGGTATGAATGAGTTTAGAGATACCTATCAGCATGCGGTTGCAGATATTAAGACCGTTCATATTGATGTGGATTCCGTATTGGATGAGGGCAGAAGAAAGCGCCTGAAAAAGCGCAGGGCCGGACAAAAAGCAGTCACCTTTCTGGCAGTATTATGTATTCTGGCAGTAGGCAGTTTCGGAAGTGTACAGGCGGCGGAATATGTAAAAAGTATAATCAGGGTAAATGAATCCGGTTTTTCCTCTGCGGATCCGCTTACCGCTTCTTTGAATGAAGAGATGGCAATAGGCGGAGGGACAGCTGCATTTTATGGAATAGATGAAGAAGCGTTGGAAGAAACCCTTACGCTGGCAGATGATGAAATGGTGATAGAACAATATCAGGAAGCAGAGGTAGTGGAAGCAGACCCTACCATAGAATATGACTCCGTTGCAGAGTTTCAGAAAGCGGAAAATGCAGTTTTTGCACTGCCGGACATGGCACTTTTAGGAGAAGAGATTGATAGCCAGCATGTCTGGGTCAGCGGTATGTTTATCAGTATAAGACTGGAAAGCGGAGAAAAAAGTGTATTTTTTGACCGCATGGATTATACGGGGAGTGAAGGGCATGCAAGCAGTACCGTTTATTCCGGCGGGGTGTGTAATGAGCGTACCTTTAAAACGGGACAGGGATATGAATATATTCTGGTGGATTCCTCCGGGGAAGAAACGGTGAATATATATACAGCAATAACAGTTGGAAATTATGAGCTATATGCAGATTTTTACGGTTATGAAGAAAGGGAAGTAAAACAGATTCTGGAAAGTATTGATTTAACGGTTTATGAGCCGTAAGGGAAGAGTTGTAGTAAGGACGGGAGACAGACGGAAAGGAGTAAAATAGGATGAAGGAAATTTTGTTATACGGAAGAAGCACGGCAGGAGCAGAAATGTTGATGAATATTTTGGAGGGAGAAGGCGATGCTGTATACAGGCCAACCTCCGAGAAGGAGACACTGCATCTGGTGAAGCAGAAAAGTTTTCATTTACTTGTATTGGACAGGAGAAATGAGGAAGAGAAATTTCAGTTTATTCGGGAGGTACGAAAGGTCAGTGCCATACCGGTTATTGTCATTTCGGAGAAAAATACGGAACAGGCCGTGATAGAAGCGTTGAATGCGGGTGCTGATGACTATGTGGTGTATCCCTTTAATCCGTTAGAGGCGGCAGCAAGGATTCATTCTCAAATCCGAAGATATACAGAGCTTACGAATTTATGTGAAAACATCAATCATATTTATCGGATTCATGATTTAATCGTAGATGACAGAAATCGAAAGGTAACAGTAGGCGGCAAGGAGGTACGACTGACTCCGATTGAATATAAAATATTGAAGTTGCTTGTGCGGGAAAAGGGAAAAGTGTTCAGCATTGAGCAGATTTATGAAACTATCTGGAATATGCAGGCGATTGGTGCGGATAATACCATTGCAGTACATATCCGGCATATTCGGGAGAAAATCGAGCAAAATCCAAAGGAACCGAAGTATCTGAAGGTGGTTTGGGGAACCGGGTATAAGGTTGGATAATAAAAAGTATGAAAAAAGAATTTAGATAAAAGAATTTTCAGAAAACTATAAAGAAAATAGTACTTTAGTCCGATATAAGTAATAGAAAGGAACCTGTTGAAATATGCATCCAAGGAGGGAGTTAAAGCATACGTTCAAGGAAGCAATCTCACTGTTCAATCAGTGGTGATTATCTCAAAGCTGAAAGATGCCACAGCGGAAAAAAGGCAGATGTCGGAACAAAGTAAAGGGGATGCAACATTCCGTCAGGTTTTGGAAAAGGCGCGGGAGAAACAGGCTGCAGCAAGCAGAAAGCCACAAAACATTACCTGCTATACAAGCGGATATACAAAAAATGCACAACCGTTTGTTTATCAGGTAGAACAAAAGGAATATTGTTGACCGGGAAAAGGAGCAGACAGACTGCTCCTTTTTCATGGTTTTTCGTATGCAATTTTTCTTATGAAGAATATCTTTTCATTTGAAGGAAAAGATGGTACTCTTATAGAAGATGTTAGGATAAGCAAATAAAGAAGAAAGTCAGGGAAAAAGAGTGGATATTATATCAATTATCGTGCCTTGTTATAATGAGGAAGAATCGATAGAACATTTTTATAAAGCCATTGATGAGATTAGTAAGAAGTTGGAAGATGCAGAACTGGAGCTTGTTTTTGTAGACGATGGCTCAAAAGATAATACATATGAAAAGCTATGTTTACTGCACGAAAAGGACAAGCGGGTAAAATGTATCTCCTTTTCCAGAAATTTCGGGAAGGAAGCGGCTATTTTTTCGGGGCTTCGTGCCGGAGAAGGCGACTGCTTTGTGGTAATGGACGCGGATTTGCAGCATCCGCCCGCAACCATTCTGGAAATGTATGACTGCTGGAAACAGGGCTATGAGGTAGTAGAGGGAATTAAGAAAAGCCGTGGAAAGGAATCCGGAATTCATAAATGGTTTGCAGGGCTGTTCTATGATATGATAAGCAGCAGTCTTCATATAGATATGCGGAATTCCTCGGATTTCAAACTGATGGATAAGAAGGTTGTAAAGGAATTGTGTGCATTGACGGAGAAAAATACGTTTTTCCGGGCACTGGCTTACTGGGTTGGATTTAAAAGCACTTCCGTCTCCTATGAGGTATGTGAGCGGGTTGCGGGGAAGACCAAATGGTCTTATTGGAAGCTGGGAACTTATGCGATAAGAAATTTGACTTCCTTTACGAATGCGCCGTTGCAGATTATTACGGTTCTGGGACTGATTTTCCTGCTTGTGGGAGTGGTTCTCGGAGTGGATGCCATTGTAAGCTTCATAAAGGGAAATACGGTAGGCGGCTATCCCAGTCTGGTGCTGTTAATTGTTCTTTCTACAGGTGGGATTATGTTAAGCTTGGGAATTATCGGTATATATATTTCAAAAATATATGATGAAATTAAAAACAGACCGCAGTATATTATTCGTGACAGTAAGAAATAATGACGAATAAGAACGGACAGCGTGGAGGACAGGATGAAGGGGAACGAAGGCTCTTTTAAAAAGTGGTATGTTTTTTATGGGTGTGCATTTATCATACCGGTGATATGTCTGGTGGGGATTTGCGCATATATGGGTATTACACCTTTTGGCAGGGAATCTTTCCTGATTGCCGATATGCAGAAGCAGTATGTAGATTATCTGTCATATTACAAAACCATTTTTCGGGGAGAAAATGATATTTTCTATACCTTCGGTAAATGTCTCGGCGGGGATATGATTGGCTTTTTTTCCTATTATCTTATGAGCCCTTTTAATTTGTTTCTTTTGCCGGTGAGGAATGAGTGGCTGCCGGCAGGAATTACGGTTCTGATTGTATGCAAGGCGGGATTTTGCGGCAGCACTATGGCATATTATTTGAAAAATCGCTTTCGCACAGAGAGTAGTGCAGAGATTTTTCTTTTTTCAACTTCTTATGCCATGATGGGTTATTTGTGCGTGAACAGTTTTAACATTATGTGGCAGGATGGATTGATTTTATTTCCCTGTGTTTTGATGGGAATAGAAAAACTGCTCTCGGGGAAAAAGCCGTATTTGTATATTGCTTCGCTGTTTGGCGTACTTTTTACCAATTATTATATTGGCTATATGATTTGTATATTTTGTGTCATTTATTTGCTTTATCGGCTACTTGTTCAGGGGAAAAAGGAGGAACTTTGGAAAAAGCTTTGGCGCTTTTTCTATGGTTCCCTGTTGGCAGGAGGACTGTGTGGCATTCTATTAATTCCTACTTTTTTTACCTTAAACGGAAGCTTAAAGGATGGCAAGGATTTGGGAGCGGGGATTACCCTGCCTAATCTTCGACCGGTGCGTGTATTGTCCAAGGCATTTACAATGGCATATAGCGAGAATGAACTGATGAACGGAATGCCGACGATATTTTGCGGTATTTTGATGATTGTGCTGGTCATTTTGTTTTTCTTAAATAAGAAAATTCCTCTAAAAGAGCGCATTTTGTCATGTGCTCTGCTGGGAGTGATTATGGCAAGCTTTTGTATTGCAAGGGTGGATTTTGTCTGGCATGCTTTCATGGAGCCCTCCGGTTATCATTATCGCTATTCTTTTATCTATAGTTTTTTTATGATTGCCTTTTCCTGGCAGGGATTTTTGCAACTAAAGGAAGGGCTTGACGGGAAGCGATTCCTTCTGGCAGGCGGCATTTTCCTTGCACTTTTGTTTTTTATTTTCCGGCACCCCTATGAATATATCAGTGTGAAAAAAGCATTGCCGGATATGGTGTTGTTTTTTGGTATGCTTGTTGTGCTGTTTGTGCTACGGAAGGGGAAAAATTACCGGATTTGGCTGATTTGTCTTGGCATTGTACAGATTGGAAATCTTTCTTTAAACAGTGCATTTACTTATCTGAAAAATCGGAATACATCTTATTGTACCGCTTCGGAGTATAGGGAAGAGGTACAAAAGATAGGATCGGTTGTGGAACGGATTAAAGAACAGGATATGGGAGTATACCGGCTGGAAAATCTGGAAAAACGGAATAACAATGATTCGATGCACTTTTCCTATGGCGGGTTGACTCATTACAGCTCCAATGAAAAGAATTTTGTACTGGAATTTCTGGAAAAGATGGGGCTGAATTATAATCAGTTGTATGTGGAATATGGAAACGGTTCTACCCATACGGCAGACAGTCTGCTGGGAGTGAAGTATCTGATTGGAAAAGAGGAGATTCCCAAAACTTATCCGGAGGTTTTTACGGAACATGGTTTACGGGTTTATCAAAATCCATACAGCCTGCCGATAGCCTTTTTGGCACAGACACAGATTCGGACAGTGGATATGAGCGAGGTCAATCCCTTTAAATTACAAAATGCCATGTACGGGATAGCTGCGGGAAGTGAAGAGGAAATTTTTAAAGCTGCGGTTATGGAAAGAGCAACGGTAGAAAATGGGACGGAAGAGAAACTGGATAAGTTTACTATCTACCACAGAGAAGACGAACCGCAACCTATCCGGGTTAACTACGAACTGGAAACCATTACCGAGGGTCCGGTTTATGCTTATGTAACAGCCGGAAATCAGGCACAAAATGCGGAGATTTATGTGAATGGCGAATTTCTGTGCGGATATTTGAACCGGTCTAATTGGAAAATTCTGTATCTTGGAGAATATCGTAAGGGAGAGCATATTACCTTTACGGTACAAATGGACGGGGATACGTTGATGCTGGAAGAGGCTTATTTTGCTACTGAGGATATGGGAACACTTAAAAAGTGTCAGGAGCTTATTATGGGGGAACCGGTTACGATTGAGAAGATAAGCAGTTCCCGGTTGCGTATGAATGTCTCCAATGAAAAGGAAAAACTTCTGGTTTTCAGTATTCCTTATGAAGAGGACTGGAAGATTGTGGAAGATGGAAAAAAGAGAACGGGAGAAAAGGTATATGATACGTTTCTTGCCGTAGAGCTGGAGCCGGGAAATCATCAGATTGAATTACAGTATATTCCGAGAGGAATAAAAGCGGGAAGCGGGTGCACAATCCTATGTGCGGTTGTATTGACGGCTATGTTTGTTTGCGAGAAGACACGAAAAAAGGAGAAAAAGGATGAAGAATGCAGCACAGATAGATGTTCATGCGGATGATTACGGAGTTTCCTGTCATGGAGCAGAGGATATATTAGAATGTTTAAAACAGGGGGCACTGGATAGTATCAGTGTCATTCCGAATATGTCATGTTTTGAAAAGTGTGTGGAAATGTATCAAAGAGAGGAAGCAGCCTTTCCGAAGAAACCTCTTATTTGCGTACATTTGAACCTTATGGACGGAAAACCTGTTCTGCCTAAGGAACAGGTGCCGGATCTGGTAGATGAGGCAGGGTATTTTTGTCTCACATGGGGAAAGCTGTTTTTGTTGAATTATAGCATAGGAAAAAAGAAGCAGCGGATAAAGGAACAGATGAAGCGGGAATTTGCAGAACAGATGAAACTGGTACAGGATGCTTTTGGTTTAGCGGAAATTCGTCTGGACAGTCATCAGCATCCGCATATGATTCCTTTTGTGTTTGATGTACTTATGGAGCTTTGTGATGAACGAAAAGGACAGGTCACTTTTGTCCGTGTGGCAAAGGAGCCGCTAATGCCGTTTTTACTGCAAGTCACCTTTTATCCGACCTATAGTCCGGTGAATTTGATTAAGAATCTGTTGTTGAACCTGTATTCCATAGGAGCGCGGAAGAAACTGCAAAAAAGGGGGATTACTTATGAACTTCTGTGGGGACTGTTAATGAGCGGCTGCATGGATGAAAAGAGAGTTATGGAGCTGTTGCCTTATGTGGAGCGGAGTGCACGGAAAAAGGGAATGGTGTTGGAAATATTGTTCCATCCGGGACAGATGCTTGCGGAGGAAAAATCGGATGAATACAGAAAGGAAGGGTTTTTAAAGTTTTATTGCAGTGAGAACCGGCAGGAGGAAAAACGTGCCGTGAAAAAATTAAGGGGAAGACGTTAAGTTACTTGGAAAACTTTAGGGTTTATGGTAAAATAAGGTTAGTTAGGAGGGGAACAGATGAAGAAAGTACTGACTACGGAAATAAAGCCCGGAATGATATCCGCAAAGGATGTATATAATTCACAAAATCTGCTCGTAATTCAACAGGGGACAAAGTTAGACGACAGAGCGATTTCAAAGCTGATGGTTCATGGTATCGGAAGCGTTATGATTGCAGATGAGAAAGGACCTGTACGCTTAGCGCCAAAGGAGCCGTCTTATTACGAAAAATTACGGGCGAGCAAAGAGTTTCAGGAGTTTAAGAACCGTTATGATGAGGAAACGGTTGCTTTTACGGAAGAATTAAATCAGATTGTGGAAAAAGGGAAACCAATTGAAGAAGAGAAGCTGTTGAATTTTACCTACAGCATCATGGGACAGAAGGAAGCAAAAATAAGTCTGGTAGATACGCTACAGAATTTGAGGGAATACGATGATGCGACGTATGTGCATTCTGTCAATGTGGCATTGTTATGTGCATTGTTTGCATCCTGGCTGAAGCTGTCCGAGAAGGAAACCAGAACGGCAATTTTGTGTGGTTTACTGCATGATATCGGGAAAATCATGGTGCCTGAGGAAATCATTAAGAAGCCCGAAAAATTGAATGACTTGGAGTTTGTACGGGTGAAGTCCCATCCCATGGACGGAGCACGGGCTTTGAAGCTGAAGAATGTAGACCCCCATATTGTAAATGCAGCATTGCAGCATCATGAGCGCTGTGACGGTTCCGGTTATCCGCAGGCTCTGAAAAGAAAGCAGATTGACCCGTATGCAAAGCTTGTAGCTATTGCGGATGTCTATGAGGCAATGACTGCAGCAAGAGTGTATCGTAATCCGATTTGTCCTTTTACGGTAATTGAGCAGTTTGAGGAAGAAGGAATGCAGAAATTTGAAGTGGAATTTTTGCTTCCGTTTCTGGAGCATATCGGGGGTACTTATTTGCAGAACCGGGTGCGGCTCTCTAACGGAATGGAAGGAAATGTGGTATTTTTAAACAAGGAAAAGCTTTCCAGACCTACCGTGCAGTGCGGAAAAACCTTTGTGGACTTAATGGAACATAAGGAACTTACGATAGAGCGTATTTTATAGTTGAAAATAAGAATTTATTTTTTTGAACCGCTTTTGTCCCGGTGACAGGAGCGGTTCAATTGGTATGGAGGTAACATTGAAAAGAATCGGTTGGATAGATGTACTGAAATTTTTAGGAATATTTGCTATTTATTACTGGCATTTGTGTGAAGGAGAAGGAAAAGTCTATCAGTTTATTTTATGGTATCATGTGCCTTTGTTTTTCTTTTTGTCGGGGTGTACGGAGGCAATTGCTAAGCCGCTTTCCTTTGGACAATATGTGAAAAAGAAAACCAAAAACATATTGCTGCCGTTTTTTTTCTTTGCTCTGCTTTCCATGCTGCTTGTGATTGTTTATGAGGGATTCGATTTTGCATTATGTAAGCTTATGCTGAGGCAGATTTTGTATGGGGGAGTACGGAATCAGATTTTTGCATATTCGCTTTGGTTTTTATCATGCCTTTATGTAATGAGCATTTTGTTTTGGGGTATCAGACAGGTAAAGAAAAGAAGCCTGATTTTGGGAATCGGAATTTTGTGTTTTGTATTTGCGGCACGGGTGATGCCTTATAAACCGAATATGGTACCGATTTTTCCTTATAATGCGGATTGTGCGTTGTATTATATGGTTTATTACTGTCTGGGCTATTGTATTTTTCCGAGGCTGCAGAAATTTCTGGAGGAAGAAGGGGGAAGGAAAAAGCCGGTACTTGGTATATCGGGAGGGTGTTGTGCGGTATATGCAGTAGCGTTGTTTTGGGAGAAGGATGGATTGGCATTTTTGAATAGGATTCCGGTGGTGAGGATTTTTCATCCGCTCGTTGTGGCGGCAGTGTTGATATGGCTGAATCTGGTGATTGCGGTTGCGTTGCAGAGGTGCAGGTTTATGCAGAAACTGGGGACGGAGACGTTGTATTTGTGCGGGAATGAGTTTCTTGTGAAGACATTGGTTGTGATAGGGTGTTCGGTTTTCGGAATCGGAATGGAGTGGAGGTCACCGGTGACAGATGTGGGGTATGTTTTCGGGTTGATTTTGTTGGTGCATTTTTTGGGGGTGGCTTGGCAGAGGAGAATTGTAGGTGGGAAGTGACGGAACAGGCAGAGCCAACGTTAGGAAATGCTATTACCTCTTTGATTGATTTCTGTAACAGTTCAGCCTTAGCATTGAAAGACGGACGAAGGATAACCGTCCTATCCA
>CAYUYJ010000013.1:0-87368 GCA_964449325.1 uncultured Lachnospiraceae bacterium
GGCATTTTTATTATAGATTCCTCCAGCAGGAGGAATTTCCTATTATATAAAAAAGCCGAGCCTTATGCTCAGCTTGGTCCCCAATGCTTTCCAGCTTCGGGCAACTCTGTTAAGAATATTATATGCTATGATATTCAAAATTACAATACAATTTTACACAATGTTTAATTTTATCATTTTCGTCAAAAAGATAAAATTAAAAACTATAATGACAAAAATGAATTTAACAATTCCAACTACTACTGTCAAGTCATTCACTTCATTTACCCTTCTTGACAGTAGCGTAACCATATAACCACGCATTTCTAAAGTTTCAGCACACATATCCAAGCAGTCATGCATGTCCATACAAATTATCTTCTGCGGGTATCATAGCAACACCCTTTTCTTTTATTCAACAAGATCAATCTTATGTCTTTCACACCATTGCCTTGCTATTTTTTCATAAGCTTATTGAATACATCAGCAAGAACCGGATTTCTTCTGGTTGAAGGTTCTGTCCTTAACAGATGTTACTGGTAATTAGTAGCCTTCCGCAGTGAAATCGCATAGCGCCCCTTTCACCAATATCAGAATCCACCGTTTTGATATGCTCTGGCAATTACATACGATGGCTCATAAAAAGCACTACAATTGTAGTTATCGATTGTGTCACAAATGTCGCTATTATAAACACGAATAATTCCGTCTACGTAATCTTCCTTTGGTATAGCTGTATCAGTAATAAGTCGTTGATATACTTTTCCCATTTCAAGAGGTGTTGGTACTTTGTCCGCCAACTCATTGTCTATATTAGAAATATCAAAATCTCCTTCTGATGAATTCTACGTGCTACGCGTTCAATTATGTAGCAGATAAAATACAAATCACTCGTCTTTATTTCTTCATCCGGGAAGTACTTATTTGTCATAACGCCACACTCCCTTCAAAATGTAGTGTCTCTGAGTCTTCTTTCTCCCCATCAGAATCTATATTCTACAATTTCTTCCATCTGCTTTCTTGGTCTTTGTGCCGGACTCTCATTCGCATACCCCAGTGCAATCGCTCCTACCACCTGTTGTGTTGTATTAAGGTAGGTAGTTAATTCTTTGTATGCATAGCATGTATTTGCAATCCATAAAGTACCCAAGCCAAGCTCCGTAGCTTTTAACAACATATTTTCAATTGATGCGCCAATAGAAAGCGTGTCGCAAATCTCGGTAAATCTATGATCTGCATCAATTTCTGCAAAAGGGGTTCCACAATTAGTATTTAAAATCACGATAAGGATAGGTGCCTGCATCATAATCTTATATGTGTTTTTTGCATCCGGTATGCCGGTTTTAGAATCAGGTAATGATGCACACTCGTTTTCTTCTCTCATAATCCCTTTTTGCATATGCTCAAGAAACTCTGCCTTGCTTTCGCCACCAAGTACAATATATTTCCAAGGTTGTCTGTTTTTTGCAGATGGTGCCATTCTTCCTGCATCAATAATTTGTTCTATCAATTCCTTTGGTACTTTTTTATCTGAATATTTTCTAATACTTCTACGATTGTATATTGAATGATTCATCTTCATAACCTCCTCTGTAAATTGCTGCCGACCTTATCTTTATCAAAGTGAATCATTTTATTTTATCCCTATTCCTTCACGCCGCTTATTCTAAATACCGGTATGTAAATCATACATCTTCATCGTTTCCCGATTCCGATACTCATGCTTTTCATAATATCCGATTAATCTTCCTTCATCCCGAAGTGCTATCATGTAAACATCCTTATTCTGCTTTTCATTATAAAAAGTATACACCAGATTATTCTCTTCAGAATCAGAAAACCATTTCACAACCTGTTCTATCTTCTCTCTCGATTCCGGATTGTGACAAGTTAACAGGCTCTGCCCAATCAGCTTGTCCCCACCCCACTTCTCGTAATTCTTAACCGCAGCCGGATTCATATAAATAATCTCATGCTGAAGATTGCAGATAACAATCGCACTTCTATCCTGATCTATGATACTTTTATAAAACGCAGTGTACTCTTCAAATTTCATATTTTATCTGCCTCCTTGTAACTCTCCGGCTAAATCTCCATTAGTATTTCTTCCTACTGCTTAATTCTTCAAATAACAGTTTATAATTTGTATACCGCTCCTTACTGATTTCCCCCTGCTCCACAGCCTCCTTGACCCGACAATCCGGCTCATTCACATGGACACAGCCTAAAAAACGGCATCGGTTTTCATATTCCTCAAATTCCGGATAAAAATCTTTCAATTCTTCCTTTTCCAATTCAAACAAACCGAGTGAACTAAACCCCGGTGTATCAAAAATATACGTATCTTCACCCGCAGCAATCAGCTCCGAATGTCTTGTGGTGTGTTTTCCTCTCGCAATTTTTTCGCTTATCGAGCCGGTTTCCATTCTGGTTGCAGACTGTAGTTCATTGATAATAGAAGATTTTCCTACGCCGCTCGGCCCTGCAACGGTTGTGGTTTTCCCTTTTAAAAGTTCCCACAGTTCATCAATACTTTGTTTTTCTTTGGCACTGACAAACACCACCCGGCAACCGCTTTTTTCGTATATGGCCGCAAGCCTCTCCTGCTCTTCCTCTGTAGAAATATCTGTTTTATTAAAACAAATAATACAATTCTCGCCTTGTCGACGCATCATAAGCAGAAAACGATCCAACAGATTCAGGTTCGGCTCCGGCTTTGTCATGGCAAAAATGACAAGCGCCTGATCAATATTTGCCACTGCCGGACGAATCAATGCATTTTTCCGTGGCCGGATTTCCTCAATATTACCGATTCGGTTCTCTTCATCCAACACGGAAAGCTCCACATCATCCCCCACAAGAGGTTTTACCTTATCCTTGCGGAAGATGCCTTTTGCCTTACATTCATAAATGCAGTCCTTTTCTTTTGCATAGACATAATAGAATCCTGCAATTCCTTTTACAATCTTTCCCCGCATACTTATTGTTCCACCGTAAATTCAATCGGACGTGTAACGGTCTTCTCCGTACTGGTGCCCGGTACTGTTGTTGTTTCTCCGGTTTCCGGATTTGTCACGGTAGAGGGGTCTGTCGTTACCGTATACGTAAAAGTAATGGTTCCTGTTGCTGCTTTAATTCCACCACAGTTTAAAGAAACCGGGAAAGAACTTGTCGTTGTATCCAAAATTCCCATACCGTCTGCACTGGTAACCACCACATGCACACTCATACCGCCCTTGTAATCCGGATCTTCTTCCTGGGTAGGTGCAGCAATACTGCCGTTATATTTGTACGTTACTGCCTTTGGTCCGATACTAAGCTGCATATCCACTACCGTACCTGCCTCCACATACGAACCTACCGAATAGCTCTGATAACAAATCAATCCGTTCAGTGCCGGATCTTCGTTATTCACTTCCGTAATTGCTCCCGGTGTCAGACCTGCCTCCACAAGAGCAACGGTTGCATTCTCTTCATCCAGCCCGGTTACATTCGGTACACGCACTTTATTTTCCTCTTTCCCAAGACTTACCCGCACGGTAACCGCAGAGCCGCTTGGTGCCTTGGAACCTGCCTCCGGAGTCTGGGAAATAACATTGCCTTTTTCTACTTCCGAAGAATAGCTTTCTGCCTTATTGGCAATAAAGCCCTTCTGCTGTAACATGGTAACCGCTTCTGCATAAGAAACTCCCGATACATCCGGTACTTCTATTCCCTTCGGACCGGCACTGACAGTCACCGTCACTGTAGAATTCACCTTCACTTCTGTTCCGGTAGAAACATCCGCCCGAATAACAGTTCCTTCTGCCACACTTTCGGACTCTTCATAGGTAAATTCCGGGCTGACACCAAGCTTTATCAATGCCGTTCTTGCATCTTCCATGCTCATGCCGATGACATTAATCATTTCTACCTTCTCTGTCCCTATCTGTGTCTGGCTTTCCACTCCCTGCATACTGCTTTCTTCTTCTTTTCCGTTTCCTCCAAAAGAAAAAATTCCTACAGTTTTTCCGACTAAAAACAGAATAATCGCACCGATTAATATGGCTGCCACAATCGCAAGAACGGTCGTGAGTTTTTCCATCTTGGGGTCATAATCCTCGTAGTCCTCGTCTTCATACTCCCCATATTCACCATCTTTGTCCTCGTATTCCTCTTCCTCAGTCTCCACTCTGTTCAGGCGCATGGTTTCTTCCATGGATTCTCTTCGCTCGGACTGTCTCTTAATCTGTTCCATATCTCTGTCGGATATGAATTTGGTGCTTGCCTCCTCGTCCGGGTCTACCACCTTTACAAAATCCTCATCGGGAGTAATCAATGCTTTTTTCAAATCATCAATCAGCTCCGCCATGGACTGATAACGTCTGTCCGGACTTTTCTGACAACATTTAAATACAATCTGCTCTACGCAAATCGGAATTTCGGAAACATACTCCCTCGGAGACGGCATTTCTTCCTGAATATGCTTAATTGCAATTGCCACTGTCGTTTCCCCGTTGAAAGGAACCCGTCCGGTCAACATTTCAAAAAGCGTAACCCCCAAAGAATAAATATCACTCTTTTCATCACTATAACCACCTCTTGCCTGCTCCGGCGACGTATAGTGTACGGAGCCCATCACATTGGAGGTTATGGTATTGCTGGTAGCAGCTTTGGCGATACCGAAATCTGTTACCTTTACCTTACCTTCCTTGGAAATAATAATATTCTGCGGCTTAATATCCCTATGAATAATATGATTATTGTGGGCAGCCTCAATGCCCATGGATACCTGAATCGCAATGCTGACCGCTTCCTTCACGGACAGTCTTGCCTTCTTTTCAATATATTTTTTCAGGGTAATCCCTTCCACCAGTTCCATAACAATATAATAAATACCGTTTTCTTCCCCAACATCATATACATTCACAATATTGGGATGCATCAGCCCTGCTGCCGCCTGTGCTTCAATTCTGAATTTGGAAACAAAATTAGCATTCTCGCTAAATTCCTGTTTCAATACCTTTGCCGCCACAAAGCGATTCAGTTTATGGTCTTTTGCTTTATATACATCGGACATACCACCGGTACCGATTTTTTCTAAAATCTCATAGCGGTCTCCTATTATCATTCCAATTTTAATCATACTTTCTCCTCCGCGAAGGGTTCAATCAAAATAACACTGATGTTATCCTTGCCTCCGTTATTATTGGCTGCTTTTACCAGCTCCTGAGCCTTTTCCACAATATCCCTCTGACCGTTTAGAATCATTCGGATTTCCTCATCCTCAAGCATATTGGTAAGTCCGTCGGAGCACATCAGCACAATGTCCTCCTGCTTTAGTTCCACATCGAAGAAATCCACCTCTACAGATTCCTTTACCCCGACTGCCCTTGTAATGATATTTTTATCGGGATGATTTCTTGCGGTTTCTCTGTCTATACCGCCCATCCGTACCATTTCTTCCACCAGGGAGTGATCTCTTGTAATCTGCTTAATTTCATCTTTATTTACAATGTACAGTCTGCTGTCTCCCACATTGGCTACCTTTAAATATCTGCCAAGGCAGGTTGCTACCACAACTGTTGTTCCCATTCCGCTTAATGTTTCATCCTCTCGCGCTTTTTCACGGATGTGGCTGTTTGCTTCTTCAATTGCCTTTTCTAAGATTCTGACAGGATTTTTTTCAAAGGAACGTTCAATCTCCTTTACGATAGTCTCCACCGTATATTTTGAGGCATAATCGCCTGCATTATGTCCGCCCATTCCGTCTGCTACAATAAAAACATTGGGTAGGTTCCCAATGGGCATTTCCGATGTATAAACATAATCCTGATTTAATTTTCTCTTTTTCCCTATATCCGTTATGGAAAACGTCTTTAACACCGTTTTTTCCTCCTGCCGCACCTAAAGGCACTTTTCCGTTTTATGTCTTCTTCTGAGTTGTCCACAGGCACCGTCAATATCTCTGCCCATTTCCCTTCTAATAGTAACATTTATTTTGTTTTTTTCAAGTTTATTTTTAAATGCCTGTATCCGCTCCCTTTCCGATTCCACAAAATCCCGCTCTGCAATGGGGTTTACCGGAATCAGGTTTACATGACAGTTTAAAGGCTTCACAAGAGCAATCAACTCCCTCGCGTCCTCGTCCGTATCATTCACACCGCCTACGAGACTGTACTCAAACGTAATCCTTCTTCCTGTCTTTTCAAAATAGTATGCACAGGTTTCCATCAATTCATCCAGCCCGTACTTGTTCGCAACCGGCATCAGTTTTCTTCGTTTTTCATCGGTTGTAGCATGCAGGGAAAGAGCCAGCGTAATCTGTAATCCTTCCTCCGCAAGCTGCCGCATCTTCGGTACAATACCGCAGGTAGATACGGTCACATTTCTCTGGCTGATATGCAGCCCGTTCTCATCCGTTAAGAGCCTTAAAAACTTTAACAGATTTTCATAATTATCCATCGGTTCCCCGGTTCCCATCACAACCACATTGGAAACCCTCTCTCCGGTCAGTCTGGTTATTTCATAAATCTGATCCAACATCTCCGACGGTGCAAGGGAACGCTCCAGTCCGTCCAGTGTCGAAGCGCAGAACCGACATCCCATCCGGCAGCCTACCTGGGAAGAAATACAAACCGAATTTCCATGCTTATATTTCATCCATACACTTTCCACCACATTCCCGTCCGCCAGTTCAAACAGAAACTTTTTCGTTCCGTCTATCTTGGACTCCTGCACCCGCACTGCCCGAAGTGCCGTAAACGCATACTTTTCTTCACATTTCTCCCGAAGTCCCTTAGAAACATTCGTCATTTCCTCAAAGCCTCTCACCAGCTTTTTATGCATCCATTCATAAATCTGCCCCGCGCGAAATCCTTTCTCGCCCATGCCTTCCATTTCTATTTTCAATTCTTCCAAAGAAAGTGATTTTATATCTATTTTATCCATTTTTCTCCCTTTATCTACACCCGCCTAAACCGCGCAAAGAAAAACCCGTCGCATTCATGCTCCCCCGGCAACAGCTGCAAATACCCCTTTTTCGTTGACTCACTCCACAGTACCTTGGGCAGATACTCATCCAAGCTTTCCGTCTTAAGCGGATAATGCTCCGTAAGATAAGAAACCATCTCCTGATTTTCTTCCCGGCGTATGGTACAGGTACTATACAACAACGTTCCGCCCGGCTTCACATACTGCCACACCGTATCCATAATCGCTCTTTGCAGCTTCGTAATCTCTTCCAAAGACTCCGGTGTAACACGATACTTAATATCCCGCTTCTTTCCCAAAATCCCCAGTCCGGAACAGGGTACATCTGCCAATACCACATCTGCCTTTCCTATCATGCTTTCATCTAAAACGGCCGCATCCCACACCTTCGTTGTGACCTGCTTCTTTTTCAGACGGGCAATATTTTCTTCTATCAAATCCGTCTTTCGTTCCGTAATATCCCTTGCTTCCACCCGTCCGTTTTCTCCGGTTTTTGAAGCGGCATGAAGGCTTTTTCCTCCCGGTGCCGCACACACATCCAGAACAAAATCACCTGCACGGATACCGGCTGCCTCTATGGCAAGCATGGAACTTACATCCTGTACCGTAAACTTTCCTTCCCGGAATGCCGGAAGGTTGGAAAATCCTTCCACCCCTGTCACCGTATAGGCATAAGGCAGATAGGGATGAGGCTTTATTTGTCCGGCTCGCTCTGACAGCTCTGTCAGCACTTTTTTCTTATCTTCATCCGGTAGCACTTCCTCTATCCGAATCGTCACCGGATGAATTTCCAGAAGCTGTTTCAGAATTCTCTCACAGGTATCCGGACCGTATTCCTTCAACCACCGCTGTGTCAGCCATTCCGGGCAGGAATACAACACAGACAATGCCTTGACCGGTTCGGTTTCTCTGGAAGGATACACAATGCTTTCCTTGTTTCGTGCTACACTGCGAAGCACTCCGTTGACAAAGCCTTTTAAGTTCTGAAATTTTCGTTTTACCGCCAGCTTTACCGCTTCATTGCAGACCGCACTGTCCGGCACACTTTCCATAAATAAAAGCTGATACACGCTCATGCGAAGCAGATTGCGAATAAGAGGCTTCATTTTATTTACGGGTACCTTGGAAAAAGAATTTAATACATAGTCAAGTTGAATCTGCCGTTCTACGGTTCCTTCCGTCACCCGCTTCATGAACGCCTTATCCTGTCCACTCATATAATTATACTTTTCCAAAACCTGTCCTATCACTCTGTGACTGTATTCTTTTTTTGCCGTTATTTCCATCAGCATATCCAAGATGATTTCCCGTGTATTTTCCAAAGCTTTCAAATCCTTTCCGTTTGTCATTCATCAACGTTAATCGTCTCTCCGGTTTCCAAACAACAGAATCAGTCGTAAAAGCTGTAACACGGAAGAGGCCGCCGCGGCCACATAAGTAAGTGCCGCGGCACTTAATACTTTTTTACACTTTCCGCTTTCTTCCGCATCCAGAATTCCGTAATCAGACAGAAGCGCTACCGCCCTGCCCGATGCATTAAATTCCACCGGAAGCGTCACAACCTGAAATAGTACGGAAATTGCAAATACCCAAATGCCCAGTTCTATAAAAAACTGCCCGAAAACCAAGCCTAATAGAATAATCGGAATTCCGAAGCGACATCCGAAATTGGCAAAAGGTACAATTGCACTCCGAAGCTTTAACGGCATATATTCCTCCTGATGCTGAATCGCGTGTCCGCATTCATGGGCTGCCACACCGATTGCCGCTACGGACGTGGAAGCGTAAGTATCATCCGAAAGCCGGAGAACTTTTGAGCGTGGGTCGTAATGGTCGGTCAGACTACCTGTTACATGTTCAATCGTTACATCATAAATTCCCTGCCTGTGCAGCAGTTCCTCCGCCGCCTGTGCACCGGTCATATTGCTTCTGCTTCTGACACGACTGTACTTTTTAAAGGTACTTGTCACTCTGAAATTTGCCCAGATGCAAAGCAATGCACCGATAAGTACCAAAATATAAGTAGGATCAAAATAGTATCTGTAATAGCCAAATCCAAACATTACTCCAAACATACACATTCTCCTTTATGACTCTAACAAGCTGCCTGTTTCTATATGATATCCAAGTAAAAAGTCCTTTACTGCCATTCGTTTCTTGCCCTCTAACTGTACACTCGTTAAGGCAAGCTGTCCGTCTCCGGTATTGACTATAATTTCTGTCTTTGTTACCTCTGCAACCGTTCCCGGTTCTCCGCAGACTTTTCTGTCCAATACCTCTGCTTCCCATATCTTTAATGTTTTTCCGTTCCGGAAAGTATAAGCACTGGGCCAGGAATTTAAGCCCCGGATAAGCCGCTCGATTTCTGCCGCACTCTTCGTCCAGTCAATATGTCCAAGTTCTTTACTCAGTTTTCCTGCATGGGTGCTTAAGGAATCATCCTGCTTTTCCGGTTTTACCGTACCGGCTTCTATTTGAGATAATACCTCCACAATCATTTTGCCACCTAAGACACTTAATTTTTCATACAGGCTTTCTCCCGTTTCCTTGGCGGAAAGCTCTATGGATTCTTTTAGCAGTATATCCCCGGTATCCACTCCCACATCCATCTGCTGAATGGTTACGCCGGACTCCTTTTCTCCGTCAATAACTGCCCACTGTATAGGCGCAGCACCACGATATTTTGGAAGAAGCGAAGCATGAATATTGATACATCCGTATTTCGGCATATCCAGTATTTCCTTGGACAGAATCTGTCCGAATGCTGCCACTACAAAAATATCCGCACCAAAATCTCTAAGTGTCTCTACTGCTTCCTCTGTTTTTACCTTCACCGGCTGAAAAACCGGAAGATTATATTTGACTGCACACTGCTTAACAGGCGGAAACTGCATTTCCTTTCCTCTGCCCTTTGGCTTGTCAGGCTGCGTTACCACACCTACCACTTCATGTTCCGACTGTACCAGCGCTTCCAGCGCATTCACCGCAAAATCCGGTGTACCCATAAACAAAACCTTCATATACTACTCTTCCTCATCTACTTCTTCCGTATCCGTTACGTCCAGAAGCTTTCCTTCTACTTTTTCTACATAAAGATGTCCATCCAGATGGTCCAGCTCATGACAGATTGCTCTTGCCAGAAGTTCCGTACCCTCCAGCTCGTATTCTTCCATATTTTCATTGAGTGCCACTGCTTTTACATAATTGGGTCTTGTCACAACACCGCTTTTTCCCGGCACGGAAAGACATCCTTCCTGTCCGGTCTGTTCCCCATCGGATTCAATGATTCTGGGATTGATTAAGACAAACGGGTCCTCTCCGGTTACATCAATGACCACAATTCTTTTCAAAATTCCGACCTGAGGTGCTGCCAGACCTACGCCGTTTGCCTCATACATCGTATCTAACATATCCTCGATAAGTTCTTTGATTCTTGGTGTCATTTCCTTTACTTCTTTACAGGTTTTCGTCAAAACCTCATCACCGATTTCACGAATATTTCTGATTGCCATCTCGTTTTCCTCCAACTGTTTTTCTTTTCCTGTATTTTCTATACTAATTCTATACTAAAAAGTATTTATCGGGTCAAAATCAAACTGTACCGTTTCTGTTTTCAGCTGCTGCCTTTGTATTTCCTCCTCAAGCATATCCTTTACCTGTATCAGATATTGGTATTCCCTGCATTTTAAATAAAATACAAAACGATATATATCATTGATTTTGCCGATTCCCGCTTTTGCCGGTCCGATTACCGACATCTGCCGGTTCGTTCCCTGTTCCTTTGCTTCTTTTTTCACTTTCTCAGCAAGATAAACGGAAAGCTGTTCCCCCCGTTTTTCTTCCTTTGCCATAATCTGTACCGCCACCATATGTGCGGCAGGGGGATAGGAAAGCAAATCCCGATAGGTCATTTCCGCTTCATAAAAGGCTTCATAATCCTGCGAGGCGGCATGAACCACGCTGTAATGCTCCGGCTGATACGTCTGAATGACTACCTCTCCGGGATTTTCTCCTCGTCCAGCCCGTCCTGCAGCCTGTGTCAGAAGCTGAAAAGTACGTTCCCCCGCACGATAATCGTTTGCTGACAAAGAAAGGTCTGCTGCCAGAATCCCCACTAATGTCACATTAGGGAAATCATGCCCCTTCACAATCATCTGGGTACCGACCAGAATATCCGCCTCCCCATTGGCAAAGGCAGACAAAATCTGCTCATAGCTTTCTTTTTTCCGGGTCGTATCGGCATCCATACGAAGCACTCTTGCTTCCGGAAATTCCTTCCGCACCTGCTCTTCCACCTGTTCAGTTCCTGCCTTAAAGCCTAAAATATAAGGAGAACCGCAGGAAGGACACTTTTTCACCGCGGACTGTTCATAACCGCAATAATGACAAACCAGTTTTCCTCCCCGATGCTCGGAAAGAGAGACATCACAATGGGGACATTTCATCACCAGCCCGCAGGAACGGCAGGAAACAAAGCCGGCATAGCCCCTCCGGTTTAAAAACAGCATGGTCTGCTGCTTCTTTTGCAGCCGTTCGTCCAGCAATTCCTTTAATTTTACACTAAAAACAGAACGGTTTCCACTCTTTAATTCTTCCCGTAAATCCACCGTATAAACCTCGGGAAGCTTTCCGCCCGTAAGCCGTTCCTTCAGGGTAAACAGTTTGTACTCTCCGCACTTTGCCCGGTAATATGCCTCCATGGACGGAGTTGCCGAGCCTAATACCACGCTTGCCCCATGCATCCTCGCGATTTCTATTGCTGTTTCCCTTGCATGGTATTTCGGCATGGTTTCACTTTTATAGCTGCTTTCGTGCTCTTCGTCAATAATAATCAATCCAATTTCAGGGAAAGGGGTAAACAAGGCCGAGCGGGGCCCGATAATCACATCGATTTCCCTTTTTTTGGCACGTTCAAACTGGTCGTACTTTTCTCCGTTTGAAAGTGTGGAGTTCATCACCGATACCCGATCTCCAAAGCGCCTGTAAAACCGCATCAGTGTCTGATAAGTAAGGGCAATTTCGGGAATCAGTACAATGGAAGCCTTTTTCTTCTGTATCATACCTTCTATCAAGCCCATGTACACTTCTGTTTTTCCGCTTCCGGTAATACCATGAAGCAGATAAGTTCCCGGATTTCCCACCGAATAATCGGAAAGCACCGTGTCTACAATTTCCTGCTGTTTCTCACTCAATATCTTCCTGTCTTCCTGTGCGTTGGATGCTTTCACCGGATTACGATAAACACTTTGCCTGCTTACTTCTATTATGCCCTGACTTTCCAGACTTTTCACTGTGGAAGAGGATATATTCAGTTTTCCCGTTACCAGTTCATAGGGCAGTTCTTCTTCCGTAATCAGTTCCTTTAAAAGCCTCTCCTTCGCCTTTTGATGCTTCCGTACCGCTTCCGCCCAAAACTCGTAAACTTCTTCCTCGCTCACCAATCGCTTTATTGTTTTCTTTTCCAGCTTCCGTATCTCTTTTTTTACCGGCAGCACGGTTTTCAGTGCCTGAATCATAGTGGAACCATAGGTGGTTTTCATCCACCATGCAAGCCGTATGGCATTTGTCTCTGCGCTGACAGTCCCTTCTGCCACACGGCTGATTTCCTTTAATCTTGTCACGTCAAATTCCGCTTTGTCCGTTACTTCAATCACATATCCCTTTAAAGGTTTATTGCCCGTTCCGAAGGGCACCTCTACACAGGTTCCGACTTCGATTTTTCCGCGAAGTCTGTCAGGTATTTTATATTGAAACGGTCGGTCAACCTTTTCATGGGAAATATCCACAATAATATTGGCAAAGTTACCTTCCAATGTCTGCTCTTCCTCTTTCCTCTAAAATATCCCGGATCAAATCTCTCTCATCCATCGGATATTTCACGCCTTTGATTTCCTGATAGTCCTCATGCCCTTTGCCGGCAAGTACAATAATGTCTCCCGGTTCTCCAATGTCAATGGCATAGGCAATGGCTTCTTTTCTGTCACAGATTTCCACATATTTTCCATCTGTTTTTCCGATTCCCTCTTTAATATCGTCAATAATTGCCTGCGGCTCCTCGAATCTCGGATTATCGGACGTAATAATGGTCAAATCCGCCAGCCTTCCGCTGACCTCGCCCATTTCATAACGGCGAAGCTTAGAGCGGTTTCCCCCACAGCCAAAAAGACAAATCAGCCGATGAGGTTTATATTCCTTCAGGGTGGAAAGCAGACTTTCCAGACTCATGGCATTGTGAGCGTAATCAATCATCAGTGTAAAGTCATCGGATACTTTCACCATCTCAATCCGCCCCTTCACTCTGGCTGCTAAAAGCGCTGCTTTCATTCTTTCCTCATCCACGTTAAAATGTCTGCACACTGCAATTGCCGCCAATGCATTATACACGCTGAAACGTCCCGGTGTTGCCACCTCGACAAAAGAATCCATGAGCCCCTTTACATGGAAGCTGACACCGATATGACCGCCTTTTGTTACCAGTTCCAGATTTTCGGCACGCAAATCCGCCTTTTTAGAGAACCCGAAGGTCTCCAGCTTACAGGTATGCCCCTCCACCACGCTTTCGCAATGAACGTCATCCACATTCACAATCCCTGTTTTGCACTGCTTAAACAGAAGTCCCTTGCACATACGGTATTCTTCAAAGCTTTCATGCTCATTAGGGCCGATATGATCCGGCTCTAAATTGGTAAAAATTCCGATGTCAAATACGAAGCCCTGGGTTCTGTGAAGCTTCAGACCCTGAGAAGAAACCTCCATGACTACCGCATCCATGCCGGCATCCGCCATCTCTTTAAAATACTTTTGAAGCAAAAAGGACTCCGGTGTTGTATTTTCCGCATGAATATGCTTCTCGCCGATAATTACCTCAATGGTACCGATTAGTCCTACTTTTAAACCCGCCTGCTCCAGAATCGATTTAATCAGATAAGTCGTGGTGGTCTTTCCTTTTGTTCCGGTAATACCGATAACCTTCAGTTTTTCCGCCGGATTTCCAAAGTATGCGGCAGAAATAAACGCCATGGCATAACGGGTGTTATCAACTTCAATAACCGTCGTGTTTTTCCCTGCTTCTACAGGTTTGGATACTACAAGCGCTACAGCACCCTTTTCTGCCGCTTCCTTAGCAAATTCGTGTCCGTCAAAGTTTGCTCCTTCAATGCAGATAAAAAGACAGCCCTTTGTAATTTTACGGGAGTCGTATACGACTTCCGTGATTTCTACATCTGTAGTTCCCTGCACACAGGTATAAGAGAGCTTTTGTAACAGTTCATTTAGTTTTGGCATGCAATTTCGCTCCTTTTCGGTAGTTTAGAGGATTATTTCAAATTCATTATATACATATTATTCCATCTAAATAAGATAACATAATAGGGTGTTTTTTTCAATACCGGCAGCCTGCACCACGCCTTAGGAATGCTGAATATTATCGTCCTTTGTCGTGTTTGAAGCCGATTTTATAAATACTTAATAAACCCGTTTTTTCTTTATAAATTCATTACATTTTGAACACATTTTGAACACATTTTCCACTTATAGTATTTATTAGATAGTTGATGAACTCACTATCTCCCCCCTCATAAGAAATGAAAACCCCCGGTTTCCCGCCGGGGGTTTTCGTTTTCCAAACCTTTTCTTCCGCACGCTTATTTGTAGTTCTGCATTACTATCTGTATGCTCCTTTTCCCCATATATTCATGAAAAGAAGGATAATACGTAATAAAAATACTCTCTCTTTGTCTATAATATGCCCCAAAGGTCTCCACATCTCCGAAATACATCATTTCATACACCTTTCCGAAGCTGTCCCGTATTTTGTATTTCCCTACATTATGGTTTTTCCCGAGAAGCTGCTCTGCCAAAACTACGATTCCTTTTTGTGCAAACACAGGCTTACTGTTTCCTACACCAAAAGGCTCCAGTTTTTCCAGTTCCGTCACAAATTCCGTTGTTACCTGCGATAAGGGAAGCGCAATATCAATATGTACCTTCTCTTCAAAATCCTCCTCGTTCAGTGTACACGCTTCATTTAATGCCTTCCGAAAGGCTTCCACATTCTCTTCCCTTAGTGAAAGCCCCGCCGCCATCTTGTGACCACCGAACTTCGTATACAGTTCCTTGCATACACACATCTCTTCATACATATTGTAGCTTTCGACAGACCGGCCGGAGCCTTTTACCTCTTCTTCCCCTCTGGTCAGTACAAAGGTTGGCTTTCCGTATTTTTCCCGCACCCTTCCGGCAATAATTCCGGCAAGGCTTTCATGGCACTCCGGCAAAAACAGCACCAATACCCTATCCTGCTTTATGGAAGTGGTCTCCACCTGAGAAATTGCCTGTTCCAATCCTTCTGCAGTCAAATCTTTTCTGGCATCATTTAACTCTTTTAAATCTACTGCCGCCTGTATTGCCTTATCATAATCCTTTTCCTGAAGAAGTTCCAATGCCCTCACTGCCGTATCCAATCTCCCCGTCGCATTCAGACAAGGCCCCAGAATAAAGCCGATATGATAAGGAGAGAGCTTTTTTCCTTCCAGACCGGTTGCCCGAAGCAGGGCACGAAGCCCTACATTCGTTGTGTTCTCCATAAGCTCTAACCCTTTTTTTACCAAAATCCGGTTCTCATCCTTTAACTCCATCACATCACCTACCGTTGCAAACGCTGCAAACTGCAACAGCTCCTCCATCAGCTCCTGATGGGCATTTTCCTTACCTGAAGCCCGAAGCAGTGCTTCTACCAGCTTATAGGCAACCACTGCCCCGCAAATCCCGTCAAAGGGGTAGGGGCAATCCTCCTGTTTCGGGTCTATCACCGCTGCCGCCGGGGGTAACGTATAAACTTTTTTCCCCTCCTCTTCCGTAAAGGGCACCTCATGATGGTCGGTCACAATGGTGGTAATCCCCAATGTATTCCCATAGGCAATCTGCCCTGCTGCCGCAATGCCGTTATCGCAGGTTACAATGGTCTGTACACCCGCATCACAGGCTTCCTCAATCAAGGTCTCGTTCAATCCGTAACCATCCTTGATGCGATGGGGAATTGCAGTGTCCACATTTCCGCCGAGAGCCCGGATACCGCTTGATAAAATATAGGCTGCACAAATTCCATCTATATCATAATCACCGATAACCCGTATTTTTTCTTTCGTTTCCATACGGGGCAGTAAAAGCTCCACCGCCTTTTTCATATCCTTCATAAGAAAAGGGTCATAGAGTGCATGCAAATCTCCGGATAAATATTTTTGTATGTCCCCTTCTTCTACTATGTCTCTGTTTCGTATCAGCCTTGCCAAAATCGGACTGATACCGAATTTTTTTGCAATCCCTTCAAAATCCGCCCGCTTCGCGGTAATAAACCACTGTGCCATCTTTTCTCCACTTTCTAAAAAGAAAGCTGCCGCATTCTTTACGACAGCTTTTCTTCTTTCTTGATTTTCTAATTTATTTTGCTTCTTTTTTCTTGCCTAACTTCGTGCGGAGCACATACCACAAGGCACCGGTGATGCATACGGAGGAATAAGTACCGCACACAATACCAACCATCAGAGGCAGTGCAAATTCACGAATGGAGCTTACGCCCATTACAAAGAGCACGGCTACCATAACAAAGGTAGTCAGGGAAGTAAATACGCTTCTTGAAAGTGTCTGTGTAATACTTCTGTTTACCACTTCCACCAAATCATCCTTCTTACCCATAAGTGCCATATTTTCACGAATACGGTCAAAAATAACAATCGTTGCATTGACAGAGTAACCTACAATTGTAAGCATACATGCAATAAAGGTACTTCCTACGGAAATTCTTGCTGCCGCATAGAAGGTCAGCACTACCAGCACATCATGAATCAAAGCAATAACACTGCTGGCACCGAAACGTACGTCTTTAAAGCGGAACCAGATATAAATCAGCATAAATACTGCCGCAACGATAACTGCAAGCAAAGATTCCATGCGCATTTCCGAAGAAATGGTTGAACTGATGCTTTCGGTTGTAATGGAAGCTGCATCCACACCGAAGTTTTCCGTCATAACGGTTTCCAGTTCTTCACGCTCTTCCATATTTAACGCTCTGGTTTTGAAGATAACCTCGTTAGTTCCTTCTACCTTCTGTGTCTGTACGTTTCCGTCTCCGGTAATATCTTCAATCATCGGAACAACATTGGCATCAATATCGGCAAGTGCCATATCTTCATTAAAGGTAACGTTTGTAGAGGTACCGCCTTTAAATTCCAGACTGAAATTCAACGCATCGTTTCCGGCAGCTTTCTGTCCTGCCATAATTCCGAAGCCTGCCAAAACAATGACACCGGAAAGAATAAAGAATACCGCTTTTTTAGAAAGGAAATTAACGGTTTTCCGCTCCTTTGTCACACCGTAGAGCTTCTCACTCTTACATCCTAAATGATAGAACGCATTTAGCAACAGTCTTGTAACTACGAGAGACGTAAACAGGGAAAGCACAATACCCAGTGCTAATGTATACGCAAAGCCCTTAATTGAACCGGAGCCGATGATAGCAAGAACCGCTGCAGCGATTAACGTGGTAATATTTCCGTCAATAATGGCAGACAGCGCTTTTTCAAAACCAATTTTCATTGCACTGCTTACGGTTTTGCCGGTTGCCAGTTCTTCACGGATTCTTGCGAAAATAATCACGTTTGCATCCACCGCCATACCGATGGAAAGAATGATACCTGCCACACCCGGAAGGGTCAATGTAATATCAAAACCATACAATAAAACAACAATCAAAGCTACATATAATAACAAAGCAAGCGATGCTGCAAGTCCCGGAAGGAAATAAATTGCTATCATTAAGAGAATCACGATTACAAGGCCAATGGCACCTGCCTTTAAGCTTGTCTCAATAGCTTCCGAGCCAAGCTGTGCACCAACCACCTTGGAATGCAGCTCTTCCAGTTCCAGCTTCAAACCGCCGATACGAATCGTGGAAGCAAGCTTCTCTGCCTCCTCAAAGGAACCCATACCGGAAATTTCTGCCGTACCACCGTTAATCACGCTGTTTACCTGCGGTGCACTGACAATCTTACCATCATAATAAATAGCAATCGATTCTCCGGCATTGTAAGCAGCCTCCGTTGCCTGCGCAAACTTCACACTTCCTTCGTCCGTCAGTTCCAACTGTACCACATAATCCGTTCTCTCCATCTTATCTACTCTGGAGCCTGCCTGTGCTTCTGCCACATCCGTACCGGTCAGCACAATAGAACTGTCTGCTTCAATTTCCTCAATCGGTTTATTCAATACATAAACAATTTTCATTTCCCCGGTTGTTTCATCCGTACCGTAGGACTGAACATAATTCTGATTTCCCTCATCGTCAGTCTGTTTAATAAAGTAAAGGGAACCCGGCTTTCCAAGTTCTTCCAGAATCGCATTGGCATCCGATACACCCGGAATTTCAATATTGATTCTGTCTGTACCTTCCTGATAAACCTGTGCTTCCGTACTGTAAGTAAATACACGCTGTTGCAGCTTGTAAATCGTATCCGCCATATCCTTGCTGTCCGGTTCTTCTTCACCGACTACCTGATATGTAATACTTACACCGCCTGCCAAATCCAGTCCCAAAGAAATACTGGACGCAGAACCCGCTTTTTCTTCACCGAAGCCTGCAATTGCCGTATAGGAACAAAGTCCAAGCAAAAGTGCAAAAACAAGCAGAACGATGACGCTTTTTGTTTTCTTGTTTTTCATGATTTTCCTCCAAATTTCGCTCTATTCTGCAAGAGCCGCTTTTATCATAATTGCACATTCCACACGTTTTTTCTGCAGTTCACAGCCTACTTCGTAAACATCATTTATCTTCCCTGTAAAGTTATAGGAATTTGCCGCACAACCGCCACTGCAATAAAACTTGGCAAAGCAATTTTTACATTTTTCCTTGGCATAGACATTGCAGCTTTTAAACTCATTGCAAATGTCCTGTTTCACAATGCCTTCATCCACATTTCCCAATAAAAATTCTTCCTGTCCCACAAACTGATGGCAGGGATAGAAGTCACCCCAAGGGGTTACAGCAAGGTATTCCGTCCCTGAGCCACAACCCGAAAGTCGTTTTGCCACACAGGGGCCGCCCTCCAAATCAATCATAAAATGGAAGAAATTGAAACCGTTTCCTTCTTTGCGGCGTTTAATGATTTCCTTCGCCAGCTTGTCATATTCTTCCATCAGTTTCGGAATATCTTCTTTCCTAAATGCATAATCCTCTTCCGGTTTTGCCACAACCGGCTCTACCGAAATCTGCTTAAAGCCCAAATCCGCCAGATGAAGTACATCCTCTGAGAAGTCCAAATTGTGGTGGGTAAATGTACCGCGCACATAATAATTCATCTGGTCACGGCTCTCTGCCACTTTCTGAAACTTCGGCACAATCATATCATAGCTGCCCTGCCCGCCACGGAACGGACGCATTTTATCGTGAACTTCCTTTCTTCCGTCTATACTCAAAACGATATTGCTCATTTCTTTATTGGCGAATTCCAGAATTTCATCATCCAGTAAAACACCGTTTGTAGTCAGCGTAAAACGGAATTTCTTATGATGAGGCTCCTCCAAAGATCTGCCGTAAGCTACCAGATCCTTTACCACCTGCCAGTTCATAAGCGGTTCGCCTCCGAAGAAATCCACTTCCAGATTCACCCGGTTTCCGGAGTTGGCAACCAGAAAATCCAGCGCCTTTTTCCCCACCTCGAAACTCATAAGAGCTCTTCTTCCGTGGTACTCTCCTTCCTCTGCAAAGCAATAACGGCAGGCGAGATTACAGTCATGCGCTATATGCAGACACAGTGCCTTTACCACCGTTTCCCGGTTTTTAAAGTCAAAAACATAATTTTCATAAATATCCGAGGTAAAAAGTTGTCCTCTTTTTTCCAGTTCCATAACCTCTTCCACAGCCTCTTCAATTTCTTCCTGTGAAAAAGGAAGTTCGGTACAACCTAAAACCGCCATTTTAATTGTATCCAGATCCTTGATGCCTTCCATCACTAACGGCTCGACAAGCGGAATCATGTCATAAACAATGTCATCCACTACATGAACGGAACCACTGTTTACGTCCATAACGATATTGTACCCGTTATTTTTATACTGATGTATCACAATACTTATTCCTTTCAGTTTCTTTTTCCTTATTACCATAAATAAGCAGCGATATAAATCGCTGCTTACATAAATTCTGCATTTTCCAACCTGTTTTGCTTATTTTACCTTTTCACAGCTCTGGTTACCAACAGTACAGGATGTTTTACAAGCTGACTGGCAGGATGTCTGGCACTCACCGCAGCCGCCTTTTTTCATGGATTCTTTTAAATCTCTTGTGTTTAATGTTTTAATATGTTTCATCAGATTGCCTCCTTATGCATCCGTTTCCAATCTCTTTTTGAAAACCGTCGCTTAATAATCTACTGTAGTATAGCATAGTTTCCTTGCAAGGTAAAGCATTTTTTCGCTAACTCCGCACTAACTCCGCATGCTTACGCATCCCTTAACTCAGCATACCGCCTAACATGCCGCTTCCTGCACAAATCAGAAAGGTTGTCAGACCTTTTCCGAAAATAACCTGAAAATCCTGCTTTATCAGAAGCGAAACGACAAGCAATACAACAAAATAAAGCACCCCGATAAGCAGCCCCCAGAGGAACTGTCTTTTTACTTCCGTCTTTCCTGCAATGAAACCGGCAACAAAACAGCTTACGGCATAAATAATCATAATGCCGATTTTTACCGTACCCTCCCGCAGTTGCATCTTATATAAAGCAAAAGAAAGTATGACCAGCATCACCGCTGTGATTATGTATGCAAAAGAAAGCTTTTTTAAAATGGAAAGCGTTTTTTCCAATTCATTTCCCTTTCATTTTATTTTCTATATATATATTCTTTATAGATTGATAACTTGACAATCATTTATACATATTATAAGATTTCGTTAAAACTACATAAGAATAGGAGTTGGTTAAATTTTGGATACCTCCGGTGTCATACAATTGATTTCACTGTTTGTTTTGTTAGTGCTCTCCGGCTTTTTTTCATCTGCCGAAACTGCATTTACAACCGTGAACCGGGTCCGCATACGTACTCTTGTAGAGGAAGGGAGTAAACGGGCGGTGACCACGCAGAAGATTCTGGATAACTACAGCAAAATGCTGAGTACCATCCTCATTGGCAACAACATTGTAAACCTGACTGCATCTTCTCTTGCAACTACTCTTGCAATCAAAATCTGGGGCAGCTTTGCAGTTGGTATTGCAACCGGAATATTGACCATTCTGGTGTTGCTTTTCGGAGAAATCGTTCCGAAAAACCTCGCCATGCTTTATTCCGAAAAAATTTCGCTTATGTACTCCGGCATCATTTATTCTCTGATGCTTTTGTTCACTCCCGTTATCTTTATTGTGGACGGGCTTTCAAACGGTATTATGAAGCTGCTTCATATTGACCCGAACAAGAAAATGTCACTGATGACAGAAAGCGAATTAAAAACCTATGTGGATGTCAGCCATGAAGACGGTGTTATCGAATCGGAAGAACGTGAAATCATTTACAACGTGTTTGATTTTTCCGATGCTGTTGCAAAGGATATTATGATTCCTCGAATTGATATGGTAACTGCTGATTTAGAAACAAGCTACAAGGATTTGTTATCTGTTTTCCGTGAATCCATGTATACTCGGATTCCGGTTTATGAAGGTGATAAAGATAATATTATCGGTCTTGTCAATATTAAGGATTTCTTTTTAGTGGAAGACGAAGCACATTTTCATATTAAGGACATCCTTCGGGACGCCTATTATACTTATGAATTTAAGAAAACAGCGGACTTAATGATGGAAATGCGTGACCGGACAAACAACGTTGCATTCGTATTAAACGAATACGGCTCCACGGTAGGTATGATAACTTTAGAAGATTTGCTGGAAGAAATCGTCGGGGAAATCCGGGATGAATATGACGAGGACGAAGAAGAATTCATCCAAAAAATTGATGACAACACATATCTTGTGGAAGGCGGCATGAAGCTTGATGATATCAACGATGCTTTAGATACCGCTCTGGATTCCGAAGATTACGATTCCCTTGGCGGTTTAATGATAGAAAAACTGGACAGGCTGCCGGAAGAAGGCGAAGAAATTCTTTTAGATTCCGGTATCAGTCTGAAGGCACAGGGCATTGTGCACAATCGCATTACAAAGGTATTAATGTCAATTCCCGAAAAAGTGCCTGATGAAGCAGATGCTTCTGCTCCTGAAAATGAATCGGAAACAGCCGATGTATGATTTCTCAATACATCGGCTGTTTTATGTTTTCACTTTTTATTCTGCATTTCCAATTCAAATCAACGATTTTCATTCACATAGATTCTCGCACGGCTCTGTATGATATCCGCTACCTCTTTGGCACTCTTCTGTCCCGCAAAGAACCCTTCGGCTTCTTCCATAATGATATTCAACAAATCCTCATCGTATGTTACGGTCTGGTCTATGGAGAATATAAAATCTTCTACCTTCTGCACTTCCGCTTCTGTCATCGGCGGAATAATCACCTCTAAGCCATTCACGTAATATGTATCATCATATTCTACCTTATTATTATTTTCATCCAGATAATAAGGCTTCTGCATTGCTTCCTTCTTCAGTTCCTCGTAGCGTTCCAGATTGGTCGGGAATCCCCAGGTTTCTTTCTGGTACTCATAAGTTAAAAAGTATCTTAAAAATTCCCATGCTCCGTCTTTATATGCCGATTTAGCAGACATGGCAAAGCTGGTATTGTAATCAAAAGCCGAGCCTTTTTTATTGTCTGACGGAAATCCAATCAAAGTAATCGGTTCTCCGAAAGTTCCCTTCTCTAATCGGTTGTATTGCGCAAAATCGGACAAATAGCTGATAGACAACAATGCTTTCCCATCCCGGTAAAGATTATCATAACCTTCCCAATAAGACTCATCCTGAAATTTTACATCATCCCAACTCTCCGGAAACGGTTTGACAAACTCCAACAGTTTCACAAAACCTTCCGAATTAAAATTGCACTCTCCTGTTTCCCAATTAATAAACTGCTCACTGGACATCTGCATCCAGTTAGCCATAATGGAACTGCGGATACTGTCATAAAAAACTTCCGTTCCTTCCGGTTTGGACTGAACCAGAGCGTTTAATTCATCCAAAGTCCATCCGCTTCCTGTGCCTACGTCAGCAGTCTTTCCTGCCACTGTAATTACCGAGAACGTAGGAACCAGCTTATACAGCTTTCCGTCTGTACTGAACGCATCCATTACATTGGTTAAAAGCTTGCTTCTGTTCAATTCTTCGTCCGCATCAATATAGGGATATAAGTCTTCAAACAGCCCTTTTGCAATATAACTTTCCACCGGCAGGGAAGAATTCAGTTGCAGAATGTCCGGTACATTGCCGGATACAATATCCGTATTCAGTTTTGTATATGCCTGTGTGTAATCATCTTCCGTATTATAGACAGAATAGTCTTTAATCTGGATTCGATAATTTTCATTGCTCTTATTAAATTCCACAACATGCTTTCTTACATTATAATCAATGTAATTGCAGGCAAGTGTCAGAAGCTTTTTATCTTTTATCTCCTTCGGATCAACCTTGGTAAATAATCCGTAATTGACTGTTCCGTCAGTATAGGAATAATAACTTGCATAAAACTGCGTATTACTGATTCCGAAAATATTATACAGGCTATCCGAATCCAAATCGGAATCCACAAAGTTCATTAACTCTGTTACCGCCTCATCCCCCAGATTATAACCATAGAGGGAAGACATATTCGTTAAAAACAAATCATAACCATACCCCGGATAGAACGAGTAATTATAGGAATTTCCCGGAATCTTATACTCCTCAGAAAGTTCTCCCGTCAGGGTATCCAGTTCTTTAATGTACTGCCCTTTTTCGCCCCAAAAGCTTATCATCACCTTGCCGCTGTCGGAAACCATTACATTTCCGGAATTCTCTTCGTCCAGCTTAAACTCCTTTACAAGCTCACTGTCCTTAGAGTATACCAGCACCTTTTTGTTATCAAGGAACAAAAGAATCTGTCCCTGTTTATCACAAACAAGAGAGTTTACATAAAGGCTCTGCTCTTCTTCGGCAAATTCATCCAAAGAAACACTCCACACATCCGTTCCGTCCGGATTCTTTTTCACCAGATTCCGATGTTCTTCCCAAATATAATTGTCCGGGTCACTACTGTCTTCAAAATAGTTTTCCGAAATACAATAGATGGCCTCTTCTCCTACTGCCGGTTCACACTGACCAATCCACGTATTCGCTTCCAATTCGGTCTCGTTATAGGAAAGCCGATTTCCTTCATAATCATAAACAGCAAAGAAAAGCTTCTGAATCTCTGCCGGATACTCTTCCATCACACCGAAATCCTCATCAACTGCTACCGGTTCAACCGAACTCAATGCTTTTTCCATATCCTCCTGTGCAGTCTCTTCCGATGCGGTTTCTGCTTCAGTCGTCCCCTCTCTTGGCTGAATCGGTGTAACTTCCGTCTGCTCTGTCTGGCTTTCTCCTTCCGTATCGGCTTCGTTATCTTCAACAGTTTCCCATTTGTAGCCCATCGCTACCATCCGGTTTTCAAAAAAGAATACTTCATTTACGGAATTCATATCCAAATCTTTTAGTTCCAAAGTTTCCATTTTGTAGACATGTTCCTTGGAAGCTGCCGTGTTCGTTGAAGTTTGAACGGTTTCCTCCTTTTTACCGCATCCTCCAAGCACTGTAGACAGTACCAGCAATCCACTGATAAAAACTGCTAATTTTCTCTTTTTCATCTTCTCCCTCCGTTCTTGTACTTAATTCAAATCTGCTTCCTGTTCGGTTTTCTTTTTGTACTTCCTCACTCCTTTTCCGATACCCTTTATTCCTTTCCCCAGCACTCCAAAAAACTTTTTCAAAAGTTCCGGAATATCTTTCCGGTTCCATGTACGTCTTTTCCAAAGTTTTACAAGTAATATTGCCACCAAAACAACCGGAATCAATAAAAGGAGAACTTGAAACAACAGCACCAATGCAAGGATATCCTCCCATCCTCTTGCCACATTTTCCCAGTACGGATAAATAATTGCTTTTTGGCTCATGGAGCGACTGCCAAAACCAAGAAAAACCTTGCCTAAAGAAAGAACGGAAAAGCGGGCGGAATTCTCCACACACTCCATCGTGTCTTCTGATATCCCGATATTTTCCTTTACTTTTTTTAGTGCATACCCGGTAATCGGATTAGGCATTACGATTTCATAACAGCTTATGCCCTGACTCTTCCCATAATTCTCCAAAGTATGCAAGGATACATAGACAGTTGTAGTATTATTTCCTGCTGCATCATTTAAGTGTCCTTCTGCTCTTTCAATTACACCCGATACAATATGCGGTACTCCGCCGATACTTACCTGCATTCCTGCCACATCATTAGAGCCGAACAGCTGCCATGCCGTGTCTTCATCAATCACTACATAATCCTGCATCAAGGCATCCCCGGAAAACAAACTGCCGTTTAACAGCTTTAAGGGGTGAAAAAGGAAAAAATCCCCCTCCACACCGAATGCCTTTGCTTCTACTGTTTTCTTTCCGTTTGCCAGTGTAATTTTCCCCGTCGCACTGTAGGCATCTGCCCACATTCTCGCCCCTTCATTTACACTGGCACCGGTTATGGATTCTTCTTTTAAAACAGAATTCAGCTTGGCTTCAAATCCTTTAATGGTATCTCTTGTTACCTCTGTGCCCTGCGAAAAGAAACAACTGATTTGTGCGGATTCGCTCACATTGGACCATCGCTTTGCCATCTGCTGCTCCTGTAATCCATTTGTCACAACCTTGCAAAAGCAACAAAGTATCAGAAAAAACAGTAAGGAAACTGCCCCTGTAATGCAGCAGATTATCTGTCGTAATGTTAAGTTTTTTGTTCCGTTTTTCACAAAAAACGCCTCCTGCCTGTTTCCTTAATTATCTGTCAAACGCACCTGTTTTCCTGCCTCTACCGGTTTGGTTGCGGTTGTTATTACATATTCATAACCATATAAGGCTCCCGAGACTGCCGTCTGTGTATCATCCGAAGCCAATACCTGTACATCAATTCTCGTGGCAATGTAACGATTACCGAGAGGGCTGCTTTTTGACTCTACTATCAGAATAAATTTGCCGTTATTATCTTCACGAATAGCACTATTGGGAACAATCAGTTCATAGTTCGCACTCTTTTGCCCTACGGAAAGACTGACAGACTGTCCTGCCGTTACCTCTTCTCCTGTCACATTAAATACAAGCAGCTTGTTTTGGGACGGATTTGCCGGGTCCGGCTTAATGGCTGATAAGGTTACTGTCAAATCATTATAATACCAAGAGTTTTGCAACTCTGCAACATCTCCCACACTGACCTTCTTCGCCTGCTCATTTGTAACGGAAAAGCTTGTTGTAAAACCTTTTCCTGCCACCTGAATAACCGCTGCATTTTCGCCCGGCTTTGTGGTTTCTCCGGAAGCATAGCTTACAGACATAATCTTACCGGAAACCGGAGCCGTAATGACCGGATTAGCCGTTTCTTCTTCTATCTTAGCAATTTCTTCCTTCTTTTCCTTTACTTTTTCACGAGCTCTGGCAATTTCATCACTCTGGAATCCCAGATTCAATTCACCTGCCACATCCGCAAGTATCTGGGTCTGTTCTTCCTGTGCCTGAGCAATCTGTGCATCTATGCTTGTAATAGCTGCGGTAAGCTGTGCTTTCTGGTCTGCAAGGCTCTTCTGTTGCTCGGCAACGTCTGTGGAAGTAGAGCCGGCGTTTAGATTGGCAATGGTCTGGTTACAGTTTGCGACCTGCTGTTCGGCAGATGCTTTCGCTGACTGGGCATTCGCAAGTTCCTGCTGTTTTCCGGCAAAGCTTACTGCTACGGACTTGGCAGAATTGTAAGCTGCTACTGCCGTCTCATATTCAGCCTGTTTTGCCTTGATTATTGCCTCCCATGTAATTCCTTGGTCTTTATAGTCCGTCAACCAAGCCTTCATTGTATCACCTGTAAAAATACCATCATTGCCTATATGCGTATCATCATCAATATCATATATTTTATTATCATTATGATCCCATCCAGATGAATTTGCATGCGCCCTAATTGTATTCACAATTTGTTCTCTTGCCTGCATATCCGCTTCAGCAGCTGCCATTTGCTGTTTTGCCATTTCTTGAGATGTCACCGTTCCAAACCATGCCGTCAAAGATTCTATCTGCGCTTTCGCCGTATCCAACTGCGCCTGCGCCACGTTCAACTGCTTTGTTGCTTCATTTACTTTTGCTTCCTTTTCTGCCGCATTATACGTTGTAGAATTGGCAAGCAGGCTTTCCTGACTTGTAATATTGGCAACACTTGCCTCATACCCTGCCTTTGTGCTTTGCAGATTTGCCAGTTTATCCTTTGCCGCCTGTACCTTTGCCTGTGCCGTTGCAAGAGAATCCGTATTTCCGCTCTGCACTCCTGCAATAGTACCTGCTGACAATGTTCCGTCCAAAATCTTCGTTTCATAAGTAAGAATCGCATTATCCAAAGCTGTTTCCAAAGTAACCAATTCTGCCCTTGCTGCTTTTAATTCTTCACTTTCTTTCTGCTCCAATACAAAAATCGTGTCACCCTTTTCCACATCATCCCCGGTTTTTACGGCAACGCTTTCGATGACACGGGTGTCATTGATAATTAAGTTGTAAGGGTCACTTGCTTCAATGGTACCGGTCCCACGTACCTTTGCCGTTATGCTGCCGCTTTGTACATACTGGGTTGCCACCTCCGGCAGGGAATAATTCATAATTGTATTGGAAAAAAAGGTCAGTACCAGCATCACTGTCAAAAAGATAATCAATGCGTTCTTAACCCAATCCCGCCTTTTTGTTGACTTCTCGTTCATTTCTTTCTTCCTCCACTATCTGCTCATTAGCCTTTGATACCGCCCTGATAGGTTATACCCTCTACCAGATAATCTTCACCATAGAGGAACACCAAAAGGCTTGGCACCATATATATTGTTGCAACGGCGAAAGCAAGTCCGATTTCACCGGCATTTATTTTCGATAAAAATACGGATAAGGGATGCATTTCTGCATCGGATAATAAAATCAGCGGCTGCTCTACCATATTCCAATAATCAATAAAAATTAAAATTGCAACGGAACAGATAGCGCCTTTACAAAGCGGCATACAAATCTGCCTGAACACCTGCCATTCTCCGGCACCGTCTATCTTCGCCGCTTCGATAACCGATACGGGAATACGACGCATGAATTTTGTAAGCAGATATACCGCAAACGGAGAAAAAATACCCGGCAGCCAGATTGCCCACCTTGTATCGACCAGATGCAACCAGTTTGATACAAGATAATTCGGCACCAGCGTAACCTGATAAGGCATCAGTGTCAAAATAATATAACTAAAAAAAATGATTTCCTTTATTCTTCCGCGAAATCTGGTAAAACTGTATGCTGCCAGTGAAGCGGTTCCCAACTGAAACACTACAATCGGCACAACATAAATAACCGAATTCCAAAATTTTAATAAATATTCGGGACTTTTAAAAAGCACCGTAATGTACTGACTAAAGGATACCATATCCGGTATAAATTTCAAATTTACTTTTTCCGAAATATAAACCTTTCCTCCCGTATCCGTCGTTGCAAATACGGTACCGTAATTGGATGAAATTTCCGATGCCGACATAAACGAATTGGTTATTGTCAAAATAATCGGCAAAAGAAAACATATTGCAAAAATTGCCGTTAAAACCGTCAGCACCGTAATACATACATCATGCTTCCATTTCCTTTTTCGGGAAAGCTTTTTCTTTTTCACAGTGGGCACAGCAAGTTGTGGTGCCTGTAGCGTTTTTTGTTTCCTGCTCATCCTTCCACATCCTTTCCGAAATGATTCTCCGTCACAAACAGGATGCCAATGATAACAATCATAACGAGTGACATCACAATCGCTGCCGCAGATAATTTCTGGTAATCAAGATTACGGAAGGTATTATTCATAAAATGCTGAAGCATGTATATGGAGTCAAAGGGGTAGTCTCCCGACAAGAGATAAATTTCCCGAAACACCTTAAAGGAATTAATCAGGGACAAAATCGTAACGAACAATGTGGTGGAAGATAAATACCTGATTTTAATATGTATGAAAATCTGCCACCTTGAAGCACTTTCCAGTCTTGCTACTTCTATCAGGTCTTTCGGTATGCTTCCGATTGCCGCCATAAATAAAATCATATTATATCCCAGATTTTTCCAAAGAAACAACAGGATAACCACAACCTGTCCGTACCCGGATTTCAGCCAGTCTATCTTTTCCACGCCGAAATTAGCAAGAAAATCGTTTACTACACCATTATAGTGAAACAATACCTGCCAGATTAACACGATGGAAGCTACCGGAACCATCATAGGACTTAAAAAGAAAGAACGGAACTGACTCCGAAAGGGAATTTTACAGTCCAATGCTGCTGCCAGTACCAAAGACAACACAACTGCAAGCGGCACCGCGACAGCGGAAAATTTCAATGTATTCAAAGCAGCAAGTCGAAAAGAAGAATTACCGAGCACATTTTTAAAATTGTCTAAAAAAACAAAATTGTGACTGATTGGATTGTCCACCACCGCATAATAAATGACTACAAAAAAGGGCAGGATAAAAAAGAGTAAAACGCCAATTAGGCTTGGCGCTAAATATAGCGCCGAGCCTGCTCTTTCTTTCCATACTCTTTTTTTGTTCACATGACCTTTCTTTGGTCTGATTTTCTTTGCGGACACGTCATCCTTTTGCCTTATCTTCTTCAAGCAAATCCTCTTTTCCGTTTTTTATTTATCTGTTTTCATTCACATAAATCTTTACACGACTTTGAATAATATCAGCTACATCCTTGGCAGTCTTTTGTCCTTCAAAATAAGCAGCCGCTTCTTCTGTAATAATATTACCGATTTCTTCATTGTAGCCGGCAACTCCATCCACGCTGTCAATCAATGCTTTTACAGCATCTACCTCTTCCTGTGTCGCAGCGTAAATCTCTACTTCAAAATCATCATAGTTCCAAGTGGTTTTTGGCTGTTCAATCTTTTGCCCGTTTTCATCCTCGGTATACTCCGGTGTCATGTCTTTTTCAAACTTAGCATCCAATGCGGATTTCAGTACCGGGAAATACCATTCTATGTCTTCTTTTTGGTATTCCTCCGTTAAGAAGCTTTTCAAGAATTCCCATGCCCCTTCTTTATTTTCTGCTTTGGCATTGATTCCCAAAGCACCTGTTACATTGATATAAGAACCGGTTCCTCCGTTAGACGGAAATCCGATAAAGGTAACAGGTTCTCCGAATATCTTCGCATACATCTGATAAGACTGCATATCGGAAATGGCAATTTCCTGCAGTAAAAGTTTACCGCCTTGAATTTTGGAAGGAACGCTTTCATCATCCTCATTATACTCTACTTCCTTCGGAAACTGATTGGCAAACTCCAATATTTTTTCAAAATAACCGTCATCAAACGAACATTCACCCGTTTCCCAGTTAATAAAGCTATCCAGCGACATATGGCACATATAGTACAAAATAGTTTCTTTGGAACAATAATTAAACAATTCTGTTCCTTCCGGCTTTGAATTCATAAGCGCCATCACGTCATCTATCGTCCAGCCTTGTTTTTCACCTACGTCCGAGGTTTTTCCCATAACGGTAAGAATTGTAAAGGACGGAACAAGTCCATAAAGTTTACCGCCGACTTCATAGGCGCTAAACACATTTTCCACATAATCCTCGCGCTTTAAGTCCCTTTCCACATAAGGGGTCAAATCTTCCAAAATACCTTTTGCAATATACATATCCGTACTGCCAAAAGATAAATCAATGATATCCGGTCCATTTCCCGAGACCACCTCATTATTCATCTGTGTCATTCCGACTTCCCAATCATCCTCAGAATATTCTTTTACTTCTATTCGATATTTTTCATTCGTTTTATTAAAATTAATCACATTTTTCTTTACGTTGGAATCCAGATACAACGCGCCTAATGTAATTGTCTCTTTCTGCGTAATCTCTGATGCCGCTTTCTTTGTCAGATAAATAAATTCTGTCTTCGCTTCTTCTTCATCCCAGTTTTGAGAAATCGCCAGAATTCTTCCATCCTCCAGCATTGCAATAGTACGGACATCATCTCCGTTAATATCACAATTCACCCAGTTCAGAAGTTCTTCATTAGATTCTGTTTCCATATTGTAAGAAAATACACCGTTTCCGTTGCTTCCAATAATCGTATTTTCCTCTCCTGCCGTAAATCCGTTATAAACATCCGGGAGATTCTGATAGGTTTTCCCTAATTTTTTTGTTTCTGCATCAATTTCCGCAAGTACCGTGTTTCCTTCATTTCCCCAATAAGTAACGGCAACCTTTCCGTTTGGCAATGTAAACATGGAATTCAGCCAACTCTCTGTTGTCAACCGGCCAGTCTGTTTTCCATCCTTATCCAGAATCCGGACTTCATTATCCCCTATTGCCAAATAAATATTTCCGTCACTGTCTGCAGCCAGATACTGAATATAAAAGGATTCCATCTCTTTTCCCATTTCTGTGATATCCTGACTTTGCAGTTCTGAACCATCCTGCGCATAACGCTTCAGAAAATAGTTTTCTGTAATTTCTTCTTCCCCTTCACTTGTATTTAAAACCGTCAGAAAATTTCCTTCTTCATCAATATATAAACAATTTATATAGCTGTTTTGTTCTACCTCAATCGGAAGCACCGTCGCCTGTGTCTCTCCGATTTTTAAACTTTTTACTTCCTGTTTAAACGTATCGGTTTCTTCATTATAATTACCCTCCACATAATAAACCGTACCGTTTTTTATTATCATGGTACCTATATCACCGACATCTACACTTTGATATTCTGCCGTATAAACAAAATCTTTTCCCTTTTCTTCTTTTCCTGTCTTTGATGTGCCGTCTTCTTTTCCCCCACAGCCTGCAAGGGAACCGATACATCCCACAGACAATAAAAGACAAAGCAGTTTTTTGCAAATACTTTTCTTTTTCATAATTTCCTCCCTTTTGCTTTCAATATACTCATGTTTTCATTGTATACCATATTCACAAAAGTTTCATCTTAAGAATTTATGAAGTCCTTATTGCAAGTGTGGTCCGGCTTTGCCGACTGCCATAACAAAAAAGAGACGTATTTCTACGTCTCATCCTGCACATCTTATTTCTTCTTTTCTTCCCAAAAATGCATCCACAAGAACCGGATCAAAATGGGTTCCCGAAGAATCACGGATTATCTGAAATGCCTTCTCATAAGAATAAGCTTCTTTATAGCATCTCTCAGAGGTCAGTGCATCAAATACATCCGCAACTGCCATAATTCTGGCACATAACGGAATCTCCTCACCGGAAATTCCATTCGGATAACCGCTTCCGTCCCACTTTTCATGATGGCACAATGCCATATCGTAGGCCAAATGCAGATAATCCTCCTCGCTCACTTCGCATAGCACTGATTCCAGCATTTCTCTTCCGACACGAGGATGCTCTTTGATTTTTTCAAACTCTTCCTCCGTCAGCTTTCCGGGCTTGTTCAATATAGTATCAGATACAGCAATTTTCCCTACATCATGGAGCGGTGCCGCATTGCTTATCTTCTCCACATACTCTTCATCAACGCCGTACATTCCCCGCTCTTTTAATTCACTTGCCAAAATTCTCACATAAGTACTGGTTCTCTTTACATGTTTACCGGTACAATCGTCCCGTTTCTCAATCATATCGGCAAAACTTAAGATTACCTTTTTCTGAATGTCATCCAATTGCTTATCCATTTCATCCAGTCTGTCCTTCATCCGCTTGGAGTATTGGCGTCTTTCATATACAAGCAATACATACAACTCCACAACAATTGCAAGCAACAATACGATTGTAAGCGCTTTCAAAATTGTGTAAATCATCCCTTATATATCCCCTTCTTTTTGAAGTAATTTGATTAAAATGCATTCCCCTCATGCATTCATGTTACAAACTATATGATATATAAAGAATGAAGAAATAGCAAGACTTATTTTACAAAAATTTTACATTTTGAGCTTTTTTTAACACTTTTTTTATTTTTTCGACACCATACAGCAGCCGAACCCCTATTGTATAGTTTCTATAATTCCTCTCGCAATTGCATCGGCTGTCTCATAAAACTTCGTATCAAAAAGATAATTGTCGGTATCGGAGTTAATAAATCCGACTTCAACCAGCACAGTGGGAATTGACGTTCTCCTCAAAACTACAAGATTCTGCCGTTCATTAACCCCCTGATTGATAAAGCCGACCTGTTCTAACTGCGCATTAATATTTTCTGCCATCCGTCCTGCCACGCTATATCGATTGTATACCAGGCTTTCCACGCCGGAATACTGATTCGGATAAGGACTGGAATTACGATGAATCGACACTGCATAATCTGCTCCCGACTCATTAATCATTCTCGCTTTTTCAATAGGAAGGTCGTACACATCCTCTGTCCTTGTATACAAAACATTTACTCCTGAGCTTTGTAAAATATCACCGATTGCCAATGTCAGTCGAAGATTGTCATCTTTTTCCATTCTTCCGTTATAGGTTGCACCCCAGTCGGCACCACCGTGTCCTGCATCTAAAATAACTGTTGCCATTCTATACCTCTTGTTTTTTCCTTCTATGACAATATATGCAAAACACGAATGGTTGCTATTTCTCTTTTATCACCCGATAGATTTATTCAACAATTTTATCCACTAATGCTTCTATATGAATCTTCATGGTGTCCAGACATGGTATCGGACAATGCATCCTTAATGGCAGTACGGGCTTCTGCAAGCTTTGTGCCCTTAGCCTCATTGTAGTTGCTGGCTATCAATGCGTTACTGGCATTCATTTCAGGCACAGTGCTTCCGGATGCTGTCTCACCAGCCGAAGCTGCAGCTTCAACTGTTGTTGTGGACATTTGATAAAAGGTATAGTTTGGAACTTCCTTGGTGTAGCAGTGATAGGTACGCTTGTAGTCATCCTCACAATAGCGGAACTGCATGTTAACAATGTACTGGTTACCACCCATAGAAACAAATAAGTCTTCAGTGGTAGGAGTTCCCGCCATTGCTTCATACTTCTCGGCGTCAAGTCCTCCCTGTTTTATCTGAGCAAACGGGCCTTCGATAACTTGCTGGAAAGTATAAGTCTTTTTGTCGCCAGTAGAGTATACAATCCAGTGGCAGCTCTCATTAGTTAACGGAACAGACTGCCCTCCTGCTCTGACATTGACGTCCATAGCATAAGCAACGGAAAGCATACCGTTGTCATTAAGACTTGGTCCAAGCATATCTGTAGCTAGGTCGAAAGTTTTTGTCTCGTTCTCCAGTGCTTCAAAGAACTCCGCTTTGCTTAGCGTAATCTCCTGAGTAAAGCTACCTGTAGAATTGTGGATACCGTTTCCTGTACGAGTCTTTCCACTACTCTTTATTTTATCTACATTTGTGGTAAAGCTGTTCTGTCCTAAGTGATAGGTTTTGATTTCCAGAGTCGCTGTGTCTGCTCCAAGACTATTGAACCAACTTTCCCATAGAGCATAGTTCTCCTGTGCAATGCACAATTCTCCCACGTCATTGGAATAGTCCGGTTTTTCACTGGTGTAAACAATCTGGTCTTCACAGTAACCTGCACTGTTAGGAATAGCATATTGAGCATTGATGTGCCAGTCAAAGTATCCGGTAGGAATCCCTGCGACTCCGGCTCCCCCAATAGTAACAATAGTACAACCATTGATACCTTTTTCTGAGCCGCCGGCAGATAGAGTCTGCCATGCTGTCTGTGCCCAGAGAGAACGTGTTCCGGAACTAGGCAAGAATTTGATTGTGCCGGGTTTCCATGTGGTAGCGAAGAATCGCTTTACCCAACGATAAGGCCATGTATCGTAGTCGTTTGTTCCGCTGTCATAGCCACAGAGACTGGCGATTGCCTTGTCCGTAAGTGAAGTGACTGTTCCGCCATAAGCATTCAAATCTGTTGTCAGAAGTGCTTCGTAAGCGGTCTGTCCGCCAATACGTAGACACATGTCAGATGGTGCTGCGAAGTAATTGGCACCATCGCCAACAACGACACCGCAGACTTCAATGACGATTACGACCGGGTGCGTGGAAGCGCTGCCGGAAGTAAGCTCGCTCTGCCACAGCTGGTAGAGCCCTTGATTGATTCCGTCAAGGGAAGCAAGTTCGGACATGAGGGCGTCGATGACGCCAGCCTCCGGCACAATGTAGAGGGAACCGTCGTCACGAGCAGCAACGTTGACTCCATCCGGAGTATTCGTGTATATGCATTGCAAAACCTTTTCAGCAGTAGAACCGGCAGGCGCGGTGACGCAGGCATGTCCACGGTAATCTTCGGTAGCAAGGGAAGTTCCGTGTCCATAAACGAATGAGGCTCCCTGCGTAGCAACATAGTATTTGGCACCGTATTGCTGAACAGCTAAGGCTTTGGAATCTATGTCGTTAGCGTAGACAACGTCTTCATTTGTGAGCTGTGCAAGTCCCATACGGAATACCAAGGCGTTGCTGCCATCACTGTCGGCGGCAGTGAATCCTGCCTTGGAGTTGGATTTATTCTTACCTCGTACGGAAGTATCATTGGCACCAGCTGTGGATGTGGAAGCATCAGCGGGGAGTGAGTCGGTTTCTTCGAGGAACGTAATATCGTTATTCATCTCTTCATTTTCTTGTTCTGCCTGTTTTTTACTCTCTTCCCAAGCTGGCTCTTGTCCTAAAGCATAAGCGGTAATACATGCTAAAACAAATATACAAGATAGTCCTATTGCGATTATTTTCTTTATATTCTTCAATTTATTAGGCTCCTTTCGTTGAAAAAGGTAAGCGCTTAAATTTTGCCCGGATAGAATAATCCTCAGAAATCTTTCATAATGGAGTTAGTGTTGTAGTCTTTTGCTACGACTCGAAACTCAAGTGTTCTGTATGTTAGACACTTTTACTACGATTATGGAGGATTCTATTATGGCAAGATTTCAAAGCCCTCGCCGTTCTGACGAAGAATGGTTCCAACTCATCAACGAATGCCGCAGAAGCGGCCTGTCAGATTCCTTATGGTGTAAGCAGCAGGCCATCCCTGTTTCTTCTTTTTTCTGTGCAGTGCGCAGATTACGGGAAAAGGCATATGCGCTCCCGGAGCGTGAACGTTCCATTGATATCGTTTCGAATCCGCTTCCTTGTCAGGATGTGGTACGAATTGATATAGAACCGAATCCTTTAACAGTAAAGGAACCGGAATCTTTGCAGGTAATTCCTGCAACGCACCTTGACAATTCACATACAGTTGAAATAGAAGTTCACGGGATGAACATTCGTATCTTTAATGGTGTTGACACAGGACTCCTTAAGACAGTCCTTTCTTCTTTGGGAGGTGCCGGATGCTAGGTGATATCTCAGGAGTAAGGGAAATCTACATTGTGACAGGGTACACCGATATGAGAAAGTCTTTGGATGGATTATGTGCCATCATCGAAGAGCAGTTCTCTATGAGTGTGTCATCCAGTGCCCTTTATCTTTTTTGCGGGAAGAAATGTGACCGCATCAAGGCACTCCTTCGCGAGCCTGATGGAATGACTCTTTTGTATAAAAGGCTTTCCGTATCACAGGGAAGGTACCGTTGGCCCAGAAACAAATCCGAGGTAAGAAACCTTACCTGGCAGGAGTTTGACTGGCTGATGTCCGGTCTTGATATCGATCAACCCAAGGCAATCAAAGTGGATTACAGTGCTGCTTCGTAGTGTCGAAAAGTACGATGTTTTCGGCATTTTAGGCTATCAAAAATTACTCAAAAGTGGTATAATAAAGACAGTTAAAACCACCGTTTTGAGGAGAAAAAAAGTGGCCAGAAATTCTTTGGAATCCCGTCTCATGGAGCAGAGCGACATGATCATGCAACTGAATAAGACGATCCTTTCTCTGCAGCAGACCATAGAGAGTTTCAATGCCAAAGAAGCTGCTATGCTGCAGGAGATACAAACCCTTAAGGAGCAGAATGACTATCTTACCAAGAAGCTCTTTGGGAAATCCAGCGAAAAGAATCCCTGGGATATGGAAGGTCAGCTCAATCTTTTCAATGAGGTCGAGCAGGAACAGAATACATCATTACTTGAAGAAGAACAGGAAGAAACAAAAACCGTTACTTTCACGGTTAAAAAAGGCCGTTCTACCGACAAGGATCGTTATGCAGGTCTTCCTGTAGAAAAAAAGTATCTGGATGTTCCTGAAGAAGAACGCTTCTGTCCGGATTGTGAGTCACCGCTTTTAGAAATCGGCGAAACCTTCGTACGCAGGGAACTGAAGTTCAAACCTGCATCTTTTAAGGTGGTTGAGTATTACAGTAAGAACTACAAGTGCCCTAAATGTTCTCCGAACCTGAAAACACCTGTAATCGTACAGGGAAAGGATGGAAGGGCTCATATGCTCCACGGCATGGCCTCTGCTTCTACTGTTGCCTGGGTGATGTCCCAAAAGTATGTCAATGCGATGCCTCTTTACCGTATCGAAAGAGATTTTAAACAATACGGTGTAAATATCACCAGAGCAACACTTGCCAACTGGGTCATTCAGAATACAGACCGTTTTTTTTCACCCTTTTATAACTATCTGCATAAGCTGCTGCTAAAACGGGTCTTTATCATGGCAGATGAAACCGTTGTACAGGTGCTTCATGAAGAAGACCGCAGACCGGAAAGCAAGTCCTACATGTGGATTTTCCGAAGTGGCGAAGATGGACAGGAGCCCATCATCCTCTATCAGTATTCTCCCACCAGAGCAGGAGAAACAGCCACGGATTTCCTGGATGATTTTTCAGGATATATCATGTGTGACGGATACAGTGGTTACAATAAGCTAAAGAAAGCCAAACGAACCACCTGCTGGTCTCACGTCAGGAGATATCTTCTGGATGCCATCCCCAAAGGAAAAAAGATGGACTACACACTGCCTGCTGTACAGGGGGCTATGTATGTAGACAAGCTTTTCCACTTGGAAAAGGAAATCAAAAAGAAGCACAAAAATGACTACGAATCCATAAAAGCAGCCCGCCTCGAGAAAGAAGTACCTGTTCTGGAGGGCTTTTGGTCGTGGTTTGAGAAACAGCATGCCGTAAAAGGATCCAGAATGGAGAAAGCCCTTACCTACATCCAAAACAGAAGGTCTGATATGATGACCTATCTGGAGGATGGGCGTTGCAGTTTCTGCAATAACCTAAGCGAAATCGAGGTAAAACCCATTGCACTTGGAAGAAAGAATTATCTCTTCTCTGACACTACCGCAGGTGCGGATTCCAGTGCTGTCATTTATTCTCTGGTAGAAACTGCCAAAGCGAATGGACTGAACATGTACCATTATCTCTGGTATCTGTTGGAAGAATTGCCCCAAACAGACTTATCAGAAGAAGCCTTTGAAAAGTATCTGCCCTGGAATCCGGAAGTAAAAACTGCCCTGGAAGAAAAAGCACAAAAACTTCTGGAAGATTAATTTCAAATGTATGTGAATTGTCAAGGTGCCTTGGCCATAGAAATATGGCCGGGTATTTTTATTTTAAAGAACCGGAAGGTTCATCAAAATCAGAAAATAGTGCTAAGTAGACAAACGGCTAAATTTTAAGCGCTTACTGAAAAAGAGCCCTCGTATTGAAGACTCTTTATTATTAATATCTTATATAATTTTCAGGTATTTCAGATAATTCTGTATTGTTTACGTTTGTAAGTTCATACTCTAAGTGTACTGTACATGTGAGTTCGTCAGTAGAATATCGAACGGTTTGAATTGATATGTATTCACCAGGCGTATCTAAGTACAAATAAATATCAAATGTTAATGAGCCATTCTCCGGCTTTAAGGTATCTGCATCAGCATATAAAAACTGAAGAAAAGTTTCTTCTGTATAATCAAGCAAGTTTTCTACATGTAGAGCTGGACGTCCATTATACTCTGATACAGAGGATTTTTGAACAACGATAGCGATATCTTCGTCTGTTATTGAAAATAAATCAAAGAATTTTGCATAAGCTAATCGCTTGGTTTCAGTACCCTCTTTAAAACTTTTCCAATTGACATTAGCAGAATCGATGTAGTTTGTTGCATAAGTACCGTCCTCAAGGAAATAGTGTTTAGCATATGTGTCGTCTACTAAGTCTTCTTTATCAGCAGTATTCTGCTTTTCTTCCTCTAGGATGTTCCCATCTTCATCTACACTAATCCATGTATCCTCCCAGGTATGGTCGTCCATAGGATTTCCTTCTGAGTCTGTTCGGTCGGTATAATAGCGTGCTTTCCTGAAAGTATAGGAGTCATAGTCCATATCCCTTACCTGCTCCAAGAAAGCAACGATTTCTTCCTCTGTCATAGAGAGGGTTTCCTCTTCCTCCGCTGTAGATTCTTCCTCAATCGTAGATTCCTCGATGATAGTCTCTTCCACTGCTACAGTAGACTCGGGAACTTCTTCCTCTGCGGTTTTCTCACAAGCTGTGAGGGTTAATGTTAATAATGTTACTAATAATAAATTTTTCTTCATAATGATTATCTCCATTTCCCGGTGCAATCCAGAACTGCACCGATTTATTGTTCTATTGATATATGTAATAAAACGGATAATTCCGTTGGGTTTTCATAGGTAGAATTGAGGGAGTCGTGGGACTCTCTCGTGTTTGGTTTATTCTGCTATGTAGGCACCAAATCCGCCACAATTCATAAGAAAAGACATTTGCAATGATTGGAGCTCTTCCTTGGTCGGATTCTTGTTAGGCAGGTCTATTATTCCATCTACAAGTATCCGGAAGTAAAGCTGTAAAGCTTCTTTTCGAGTAGGTGTGATATCATAGCTGTCAAGGAACCCTTCAATGTTATTCCAGTCTACATTGTCAGGGTTCTCCGAAAAATACGTCGCTACATCATCAATAATGCGAATAAAGCCTTCAACACCATGTCCATTAATTTTCTCCATATCATGTACCTCCATATTAAAGTTTTATTGTACTTTAATATAGCGGATGATTGTTTATTCTTGCGGAGTTGAGTTGACACCCAATCTAAATGATTGACCCTAAATCCTCCATAGAGTTGATTTCTTTTTTCAATTAGCTGCTTTTCTCCTATTAAGCGCTTCATGCAAGTTATTCCTGCTTTACGGGATTCTGAGCCACCATTAGAATCACAATAGGCTGTGAGCACTATTGGACGAATATTGTATTCAAATATTGCAGTAGCAGTTGTCAATACACAGCAGTCTGTATCAGCACCTACAATAAAAACATGTTTTGGAAATTCGCCGTCGTTTAACTGACACAATCTTTGGATAAAACTAGAATTGACACAATTATAAATATACTTGTCCTCTGTATAGTCCATAGATTTCAACAACCCATCTGGAATAGATCTTTCTTGCTCTGTTTTAAGTCTTGACCAATTAAACATTTTCTCGTACATGCTATTATCAGAATTCAAAAAGCGTGTTCCAATAACTACATCAAAAATCTTTGAATCTAGTAATTTTTCAATTTTTTTTTGATAACTCGATAGTATGTTTGTATCTTGTAAAACCGTTCTGCATATCAACTACAATTAATATGTTTTTCATAAGGAACCCTTTCCTCATTTATTTAAATAATCTACTACCACTGCGCCTATTGCTATTACAAGTGTGGTAATAAGAAGTCTGCATCATCTGGGAATCTTCCCAAAGCCGTATCACGCGATTTTAGAAATCTTGCTTTCGCTGTACTAAAATTAATAATAGGAATAGTTTCACTTTTAGCTTTGTCTGTCATAATATTCACCTCTTAGTTTGTTACATTGTATTTAGTAACAAATTATGGTACACTAACCTCATCAACTGATGTAGCAGTTGATGAGGCACCGAGCAGCTTGTAACAGTTCAAGCAAATTTTGCTCAGAAAGGAGTACATATGTGCACTCAATTCGATTACTAGGAGGTACCAAATGGGAATTACACGCGTACTGTTTCATTAGAGTGGCGGACATATTTTACCCCGTTGTAAAAACATGTTTCACCTATATTTTTGCTTTTAAATACAAGCAATTCTGTATCGTGGTAATCAAAAGGCTCGAAAGTCTCCAGAATGTACTCTTTAAGCTTTTCTGAAATAGGTTCGGTGTCTAGAAGCTTCCGTATGCGTCTGTAGTAAGAATCAGTACTGCCACATAATTTCTCAGCTTCTTTTGTTATACCCGGTATATAATGCTGGTTATTAATTAAAGCCTGCTCTTTGTAAGTACTGTACCAGCTATCATAGGCTTCTTTTGAATCAGCAACACCTAAAACAACTAATCCCTCCTCTTTGGCGCTAGTGGTGTTCGCCATTGCGACAAGGGTTTTTGCTATATCGTGAATTACATTCATGTTGACAGATGTAGAAGAAAAATCAGATATACCGACTTTAAATTCTGTCATCTGCCTTTCAATTTTGGAGTAACCTAATCGTTTGTCTATTTCATCCTGTAGTTCACTATGTTTCTTTGCAATCTGCTTAACAAACGCCGGACGAAGTAGTTTATAGACTATATCTATTGTTTTGCTTACTTGAGCGTAATCAATCCGGGAGCTTTTTGTAAAAGCATCAAAACTGCCTGCTGCATCTTTTATTGCATTAGCTACCTCTTGATAATTCGAAATTACAAACCCTTCTTCCAGCAGTCTGTACACTGCTATAAAAAGAACTTTAAAACATTCGTCTTTATTGCTTACGCGCCGGCTGCTAAATAGAAAAGATGAAAAATCAGAATTTACTGAGTCGAAAACCATATCTATTGTATCAAAGGTTTTCCTGAATTTGTTTTCCAGATTATCTTTGCCAAGTTCTGAAATCCGATTCTCAATCTGGTTGTTCAGGATGGTACCTTTTTCGTACAGCTGGTCTAAACGGTCTTTACTCTTCTTAAAGTCTTTCAATAGAATCATAGCAAATAAAGTCTCTATGATTTCTTCATCTTTAGACTCTTTGATATTCTGCGGGTCGATAAGATCATGCCTTCTCCAGAAGACTGCATCCAAGTCAACTCCATAACCATACTGTTTATAGCCGACACTAATTTTAGGTATATCGCATAAGCAAATATGGTCATCGTAAGTATGGTCTAAGCGCACATCACTTGCTACGCGTCTAACCAAATCAGGAAACTCTCCGACTGCCTTAGACTGTCTCAAATCATGTGAGGAGATTTGTCTTCCAGTTGAATTTATCCTACTGAATATCATATCCACAGTAGCATTATCCTTACCTGTTATTATAGCAGGAATCTGATATCTGCAGAATTCAATGCACAATTCTTTCGGCAGCAGTCTATCATGCTTCTTTAACTGCTTGTCCTGATTCATGAGCAGTTGAAATGTTTCATTATTAGCATTAGGGTCAAAGTAACAGTTTTCGTTGTTGTATTCAATTGAGAACTCTCCCAATACAAACGAGATAATAGCATTGAGTCGCTGCATTCCGTCGACTATCTCGAGAATGTTTCTTTTATTCTCAGAAGGAACATCATATTTAACCAAAAGAATTGCAGGCAAGGGTATTTCTCTAATCATGGAATCGATAAGGAGTCTTTTTTCATCGATTCCCCATACTAACTTTCTCTGGTATCTACGGTTAACATAAAACAGATTCTGTACGTAATTAGCTATTATGTCATTTACAGTATATTTTTCTACAGTTAATGTGTTGCTCATAGTACGGTCACTCCAATTCATAATGATACCTCCATTATAGCTTAATATATTATTTTGTAAATATAATGTTTTCCGTAGACATTGTCTCTGAATTAAAGAGAGTCGCTGCACACGTAGCATAAAAGTATTTACATATTGAGCACATACTACTTTGTGTCGAACAAGCTGGGTACTAGTAACTTACTAGTACCCTTTCGCTTTATAATTAATAGCGACAATTGAGACGCTACTGCTGACTTCTCAGCATAAATAAATTTGTAAAGGGGTACTTTTACCCTTCTTGCGGTGCTTATGCCAGGCATTACAGCTTTGGCTGTAATTGCAACGATTGTTGTGAAATGTGCCTGTTTTTAAAATTAAAATAAGCAATGCCATAGCCAGTGGATTTTCTTATTATGAGGCGCTTGATTATGTGTTGGTGTTACAGCTTTAGCTATAATTGCAACAATTGTTGTGAAATGCATACAAACTAAAAGGGGAAGGAATTCGTAGGGTATGCGCATGCCCAATGAATAGCCCTTCTGTTTGATTATGCGTTGGTATTACAGCCTTAGCTATACAATGTTATCTACGGGAGCTTGCACTCCCATCATAGATACAGGAGGCAGATAGGGACAGCCCTCTTACTCATTGTCGAAGAATACAATAGAAACTTCTTAATACCTGTGACATAAACACTGCAAGAAAGATAAAAGATATTTTAGTAATACAGCATAGCTTGGATACCTATGCGAGCACATAGGTATCCAACTTGAATCCGCTGCTCTGTAAAAGAACTCAATACAATAAGATTTACAGTGCGGAACGCTGCAACTACATTTTAAAGGGGCTGGTAAGTTACCAGCTCTTTCCTTTTTAGAGAATGACATATTACAAAACCTTTTCAAAAATTTGTCATCGGTAATTAGGACAAAAGTGCTTTAAGTGCTGTGTTTACAGCCTCTTTGAACGCTTCATCGTCCAGTTCATTAATGCATGTAGGCATATAAAGAGCTGCATTGCTGACTAATTCAGTAATGTACGTAACGAATCGGTCGTCAGACGTTATACTCAGCAGAGTCGCAGCGTTGTCTAAGTTGAGCTCACCAGAATTCTGAGTAGGCGCACTCTGTCCCAATAGTTTGGCTAGGTCACTATCTGTACTTATATCAACACTGCCGTCAACTATAATATTTTCGCCAATATGCACATTACCATGCACTTTAGCATTTCCATGGACGATAGCAAATCCATGAACATGTGCACTTCCATAAACATGTGCGACTCCATAAACCTGAGCCTTTCCATAAATCTCAGCATCTCCAGAGACGCAAGCAAATCCACAGACATACGCATTCTCAGAAACCCGGGCATTCTTGGCAATATTCTGTACAGAATCTGCAGTTGATGAAGTGTATTTTATAATCATTAACAAAGAAAGGAGGAAAAGCATGGATAGTATTTCCAAGGACAAAAGTGAGCTTAAAGTAATTGCCACAGGGATTTTCGTGATTTTGTATCTTTGCACTGTAATAACAGCTGCCGATAAGCTACCCCTAGCTATTGGCATTGCACTCTCGTTTACGAATATTATTAGTGCATCAATACTTTGCTGGATTGTAAGTATTACGTTTAAGCATTTACAAAATTTGTGGATATACCAATTATCCAAACGCGTGTACTATGCAGCATTGTTGTTCTCAATGGCATTTGTTCCGTTTACTGTATCTCTTAATATTGGTAATTGATACGACACTGAACAGCTTATTTCAATTATCATTTCCTAGGCACATCTAATCTGGTTAGGTGTGTGTCTTTGTGCTTTCACGCTTATTTTTCATTTGATTTAATTAAGACTTTATTACTCCAATTATATATGTACTATATGCCCAAAATTTGGCGTTCCTTTACGACTTAAATAGGGAAGACCATAAGCCTTCCCTGTAATCTTTGTCTTATCTTTTCCGTTGCTCCAACGTAGGCCGGAGCACATTGATGTCCCTGAAATACTCTAAATCCTCTCCCTCAAACCGTATCCACAAATCATCGCGATTCGTATGCCCGTGAGTGCATTTCACAATGTCGAAAGGATTATACTGAGTCAATCCCATAGACGCAAGGATTTCCTCTTTATCTGGTCTTCCTTCCTCAAAACATCTGTCTCTGAATTTATTCAAGACTGACTGTATTGTTTTTGGACGTCTGCCAAGAAACTTATAAGGTATCTCATCAGTAAACTCTTGGCAAGTAACCTCTTTGGTTTCTCTGTTTACCTCAACATGAGCCACTACAGTATTGATAAGCATCCAATCAAATATTAGCATCTTTTCCATGCAATACCCTCCGTTTCTGACAACGCTCTTAGAACTGTCTTTAGAGCACGTACACTCATTCTGTCACTGAAGTTCACGCTGTTGACAAAATCATCATAGTGCAACTCCAATAACCTATTGTTTACCAGATTACGTGGGAAGTCTGTGTAAAATGGTTTTGCTGATATACTGCGGTAGTTCGTGTCAAAGTCTACCTCTAGCGGATATGAAAGCACATCCGACATGCAAGCTGCTCCATTATCAAAAATAGGAGCGGGTGAGTATTTGCCATCGGAGTAGAGGAAAGAAATATTTTTAAAATGTCGGTCATCATTTCTGGTCATAGCATCGACACAGAGTATTGTGTCGATATAACTTTTTACATCAAATCCAACAATGCCAAATAAATAATCTCTCAAGTCATCATAGGAAATGGAATAGGATTGCAAGCCTTCATCCAGCAAATTCGCTACTGTCATTTCCACAGCATCTCCGACAAAATCTTGAGAATAACAACCAGAGCCAATCCTTTTTCCGTCCTCGTATATTAGGCACGCGCGGTACTTCACATAATCTTTCTCTGATAAGTCTGTAAAACTCAATAGGTGAGAGACGAGCACTTCTGCAGTATTCTCGTACCCTAAGCAATTCAATTTCACAAATTTATCGTTATGTTTCCATTTTATCTGATTGCCTAATGAGCTACTGAAGGCATCTAATCGCTCAGAACTTTTAACATGTATGATAGGTAAAGCATTAATACTAATATCTTCTAACATGTAACAATCTCCTTTCAGTTACCCAAATAATATTTTGGTCTGTCGCTTCAACAAGCATATCCTCGAAATCAAAATATAAAGCCGGCTTATCCTCTAACATAATGTATGTAGGCATTCACTCTCTGTATGGGTATTCACTGCAGTGCACGTAGTAACTTTTCTCTTTGGAGTCTCAGACAGCATAAACTCTAAACAAGTCAGCCAATCATTATCTTCACCGAATTCACTCTCAATAACGCCAAAACCATAGAGCTATTTTAGAACAATAGCCTCTTACATCTTTAAATTTCAACGTCATACTTCTACCTCTTTCCTTGCAAGCTGAATAGCCGGGTATATGTCTTCTACGTCCATAGAACCATAACAACTAGGCAGTAAAGACAAGAACTTTTCTTTCTGCTCAGCTGTATAGTCCCTAGTAATATGCTCTATATACACTTCTGTTTGAGATGTAGTAACTTCTTGAGCCACAAGCAGAACACAGTACTTCTGCATAAAGGAAATAAGTGCTGTGTCATCTGCTGTCTCATAGTAACGTACCAACAGCGTTTTGAACTCTCCAATACGTTCAATAGGAACTTGGAATATGCCGATGTTGTTCTGTATTAGCACCTTATTAGCTATAAGCTGTGCAACTCTTTTATTGCCGTCAATAAACATTTGAGTACGTGCTACATAGCAGAAATACTTCAAGGCACGCAACGTAATGTCCGGAATCTGCTCGATAGCATTTAAAGCATCCAGAATGATTCCGGTATTGGGTATCTCAGGTTCCCATGTAGTACCACCAATTCTTACCGGTAGCGTTCTGATTGCACCTGCATCATGAAATAGCATGGCACCAACAATCTTATTGTATTCGCGCAATAGCATAAGGCTATTGTCGTAGTCGATATTATCCAAAAGAAACTGCCATGCACGTTTCATGTTAATGATAAAGAGCACTTCTTCACTTGTAGTTGTGGTAGGTACATTAAGCAGTATCTCCTCTGTCTTAGGAAATGTTGTTCCAAGTCCCTCTAAGTTAGCACTCTTCCAGATACTATCGACTAAAAGTCTTTTTGCCATTGCAATTGCTGAGTCTTTCATAATGTACACCTCACATTCCTAATCGAATACATTTTAACAGAATTCTCTAATAGAGTAAAGACAGCGATTTTCACTAGAGAGTAGCGTCTACCTCCTCAAGCTTACTTTGCATACAAAAAGCAATAGTCTATGTCCGGAATCCAGTTGTCCTTAATTAGATAATCGACGACCTTTTTGATTTTCAATCTTCTCACCTTCTTTCTACATCCATTACCCCAAAAAAGGTAAAAAAATAGCCCCTACTTTCGTAAGGGCTTGCCGATGAATCGCCAGATTCACCATAACTGAATCAATTTTTACCGGTCAGTCGCCAGACCAACCATATCTGTATGCTTATCGTACATCGATATTATATGAAAAGTCAAATATTTTATGAACTATTCCTACATGCTATAACAACATATATTCACACAGGATTCCACAAAAACTATTGATGGATTGGCAGCTTGCATCCTGCAATCTTCCTTTCTATACCTCTTGTTTTTTTCCTTCTATGACAATATATGCAAAACACGAATGGTTGATATTCCTCTTTTATCACCCGATAGATTTATTCAACAATCCTATCCACTAATGCTTCTATATGAATCTTCATGGTATCCAGACATGGTATCGGACAATTCTCATCATTCAATGCCAACGGAAGTTCGGTACATCCAAGTACAATCGCTTCAATCCCGTCCCTTGTCTGCATATTCCTGATAACATCAAGCAGTTCCTGTCTTGTGGATTCCCTGACAATTCCCATCTCCAGTTCATTCGTAATTCTGTCATTTACCAGTTCCATCGTTTTTTCCGAAGGTGTCACAATTTCTATCCCCTGCCTTATAAACGGCTCCTTAAAAAAATCTCCCTTCATGGTAAATATGGTTCCCAAAAGACCGATTTTTCTCAATTTTCTTCGTTTTGCTTCCTCACAGACCACCTCCACGATACTTACCAGCGGAATCGGAGATTGCTTCTCTAATGAATCAAACACAATGTGCAATGTATTCGCTGACAACGCTGCAAATTCCGCACCGCCTCTTGCAAGGTTATGGATTGCCTGCAAAAGATACGCTGTCAATTCTTCATATTTTTCTTCCCGGCAATAAGACAATGCCCGATAAAGATTAATACTCTCTATGGAAAACTCCGGAAATTGTTTTCCGTCAGTTCCGGTATTTACCATGTGATTAATCTCCCGATAATAAACCAAAGTGGACTCCGGTCCTGTTCCGCCTACTAAGCCTAATTTTTTCATATATACCTCCATACTGCAACGGCTTCCCAAATCAAATGTTTTCCAACAATTTCTCCAGCCTTCCGAAGGTTTTCTTAAGTGCAACGGCAAGAGCCACTGTTAATGCTGCTGCCACAAAAAATACTATGTAAACACCACTCTTCAACACTTCAAACAAACTTCCGTAAATCGCCTGACCTATCGGTGATGCACACATCCCGATGCACATAGCACAGGATATAACCTTCCCTATTAAGTCTCCCGGCACAATCATTTGTAAATAGGACATAATCTGAATAGAAAACAAGGTTGCCAAAAACATCATCACAAAACAGCTAATCATAATAATAACATAAGAAAGCATGGCAGGAATCGGCAATAAAACAGCAACCCCAATCGGAATCAGCGTTAAAGCATCATAAAGAAGCAACAAATATCCGTTTCGTGCCTTCCATTTGTTCGCCAACATTCCGGCCCCCATTCCTCCGCATAAAGAACCGGCAGCCATAACACCTCCGGCATATCCATAAAGCTGATTTGCCGTTTCTGTATCAAAATCAAGCATCTGTGTTACAATAACAGGAAGTCCGATAATCATCAATGCACTCAGTACCATGTTGATGGCGGCAATGGCAATAGAAAACTGCATAATAAGCGGTTGTTTGTGTCTCATATAATGAAAACTTTCTTTCAAATCTCCAAATCCGATTGCAAAAATACTTCCCTCTGCTTCCTTCTTTTCAAACGGAATCCTAATAAAAATTTCCATAACAGCAGATATCAGAAAACATACTCCGCTCACATACAAAATCGGTGTAATGCCAAAGAATCCGAACAATGCACCGCCAATAATCGGACCCATCAATCCCGAAAAGGAGTTTACAAGATTGATTACTGCATTTCCCTGCATAATTTGCTCTCCGGAAAGAAGTGCCGGAATACTCGCCTGTACTGCCGGCTGATAGGCTCCCTGTATTCCGTAAAGCAGAAACAGTGCCGTAAACAAAAGCCCCACAATATTCACATTTCCAATCAATACAATAATTCCTGTCACAAGCAGTGCGGTTGAAAAATCCAAAATCACCATAATGTTCCGTTTGTTGACACGGTCCGCAAAAATTCCTCCTATCGGTGCTAAGATAATCATTGGAATAAATGCGCATGCACTTACAATTCCAAACAAGGCAGCCGAACCTGTCTCATTAAGCAAATACAACGGCAGTGCAAATCTTAAAATTGCATTCCCGAACAGGGAAATAATCTGCCCCACTACTACCATTGTAAAATCACGACTCCACATTTTCTTTTTCTCCATGATACTCTCCTTCTTACATACCTTCGGTATGTATCTGATTTTTTTAATGGTCAGATTTCTCTGACCAAAAAGTCTTATTTTTCCGCCACATTCCGGTATGATTTTAACAAATCCATTACCTCCGGTGCAATCAGGTTAAGACCAAAACCTTTTAGCAAATCGTTAATCAAAAGCATTCGATTGGAAAGCTGCACATCCGAAAGTGGAAAAATAATCGGATTCATCCACACGTCCGCTAAAAACATAATAATATCGGCAAGTTCCTCCGGATATTCCGTTTTTATTGATCCATCCGCAGCTCCTTCCTTAACAACCGGCACAATGTATTCCGGCACAATGGTATAAGCGACCATTTTCAGATAATAGCTTAAAAGCCTCGGATTCTCCAACAAATTCGGTGTTACTGCAAACATTTCCTTCTGCTTTGGATTCACCATAGACTTGGAAAACATCTTTTCAAGCTTTTCCTTCCCATTCAGGGAACTGTCATCCCGAACCAAGCTCATCATATAAGCATTTTCCCTGCTTAAGCGTTCAACCACCGCAATAAGAATCTCCTCTTTGGAACGAAAATGATGATATATGGCTCCCTTTGTCATTCCACCAAGTCCATCAATGATATCCTGAAGGGAAGTCTGGTCGTATCCTTTTTCTAAAAATAATTTTGTAGACACATCCAGAATCAATTGATACGTTTCTTCGGGATATTTATTTCTTGACATTCACTCACCGTCCTTACATACCGTTGGTATGTATATTAGCATATCGCAACACCAATGTCAACCGTATTTACTATTTTTTATTTCTCTTTTCATTCATCCTACTGCCCTTCCGAATTAGTATATCATGTGTATCAGGACGCCTTCTGCGATACCAAAGATTTTAGCTGCCATTTTCCCCGCCAATAGCGAATCAGACAAACAGCTGCTGTTGTAATCCATGTAGCCCCCGTTGTCACCCAGATACCCCAGAATCCAAGAAACGGAATTCTCGTCAGCACCTGTGAATAAACCACACGACACAATACCTCTGTGACACCGTTAATCATAGCAAAACCGGTATCCCCACATCCATTCAAAACTGACCGTGGCACATAAATCATTCCCAGCCCGAAATAACATACACTGGTAATTTTAAGCGCCTTCGCACCAATCGCAATTACTTCCGGTTCGTTTACAAAAATCCCAATAATCTGTTCTGCAAAAAAGTAAGCAACCGGAATCATGCAAAGACTGAATACCAATACCATAAGCGTCGCCTGACGGAATCCTTTTTTCACTCGTTCCAATTTTCCGGCTCCCATATTTTGTCCGCTAAAGGTTGTCAATGCAGTGCCGAGAGAAGAAAACGGTTGCTGCACAACCTGTTCAATCCGCCCGATAATGGTATAGCTTGCTATAACAGTCTCGCCAAATATATTCACAACCCCCTGCAATACCATACAGGACACGGCTATCATGGAATTTTGCATGGCAATAGGAAGCCCTACTTTAACAGAACGTACAATAAGCTGTGGCTTCATCCGAAGCTGCTCTTTTGTCAATCGGAAATAGTCCACCTTGCGATACGCAAAAATGATACATGTAATTGCCGAAACTGCCTGTGCAATAATAGTCGCCAATGCCACACCAAATACACTCCACTGAAATCCCATGACAAACAATAAATCCAGTCCCACATTAACAACACTGGCCACAATCAAAAAATACAATGGTGTTTTAGAATCTCCCAATGCGCGAAGCATTGCCGCAATACCATTATATGCTGCTACAAAAATCACTCCGGCACAGGTAGTCCGCATATAGATAACAGAATCACCCATAATGGAAGCCGGAGTCTGCAATAGACGCAATAATGCCGGAGAAAACAAAATCCCAACTACACTCACTATAATTGATGCTCCGGACAACACATAAATAGAATTTGCAATCATATTGCGAACATTGTTTTCGTCACCTGCTCCAAAATATTGTGCCACAATAATTCCGATGCCAATGGCAAGTCCTGCGCTTAAAGAAAAGAACAAAAAATTCATGGAGCCGCAAGTACCAACTGCCGCCAGTGCATCTGCACCTACATGATTTCCTACCACAATCGAATCTACCATATTATAGAACTGCTGAAATAAATTTCCCAATAAAAGGGGTAATGTAAATTCTATGATATGTCTTGCCGGACTTCCTACAGTCATATCTTTCACACTGTTTTTACTCATTTTTCCAATCTCCTCTTTGTGCTTTGTAACTCCTGCTGTCCCCTTGTTTTTCACTGAAAGAACTTTTCGTCTTTCTTCGGAAACTATCTGTAACACATTCTAATTTCTATATAACTTCTTTGCTATAAATATATCGCACAAAAATTGTAAAAACCTATTTAAGTGAAAGCAAGGAACACTCAACCAATCAGTACGGTTTTTCCTTCAAAGGCAAAGCCATAGCTGCGGATATTTTCTCTTGAAATACCACGTGTCATCAACTGCGAAGCATACTGTTTTTCCTCTATCTGTAAAAGCGCTGCCTGTACGGTTTTTTCCAAACTTTCTTCTTTTTTCTTGTTTCTGACCTTAAACTCAAGAATGATGGCATCATCCTCACCCGGATTTACAGGCTCCAGCATCACATCATATCTGCCAAAACCACTCTCTTTATTGGAACTGATGATATATTTCCCTTGCAAATCCACCAGAAGTCCGAGGACAAACCCATGATAAAACCGCTCAGGTTCCTCACCGGATGGTTCTTTTCCCGTGTCAAAATAACTGAATGTTTTGAGTGCCACACGGTTCATATAAGAATTCATGGCTTCCAAATCATCCTGCAGCAAAGCTTTGATAAAATCATTATAATCCTCTTCCGCTTCCATAAACCAGTCATGAATCATATTACGGAACATCAGTCTGACCTCCAGATTGGTCAATGTAAGCTGATATTTTGGCAACGTTCCCTCCGGAATGTCACGGTAGCTTTCATAGGAAAGCACCTTTAAATATCCGCCGGCTAACAGAAGACTCCACACTGCCCTCTCATTGCCGTTCAATTGATTATAAACAATCTGCTCGTCAATGACTGACTGAATACTCTCTCCACGAAGCAATACCTCAAACTTCTCTTTTATCTTTCGATTGCCTTCCCGCAAAAGCTTGCCTGCCAGGCTATTGGAACTGGTATTTGCCCAGTAAGTGGTATAATTTCCCTTATCCAGAAAGTTCAGAATAGACCATGGGTTATAAATCTCCTTATGCTCTCCAAAGATAAAGCCGTCATACCACCGCTTCACCTGCTCCTTTTCCTTGGAAAGTCCGCATTCCTCCAAAGCGGCAAACACTTCGCTCTCTGTAAAACCAAAGGAAGTGGCATACTTATCTGCCTCCGTCATCCATTCGCAATTCCTTACATATGCATACTTAATATATAAATCAACAAGCAACTGGCATATTCTGTCTTTTGTTGCCTGATAGTCTCTCTCCTTCACCGTAGCAAAGGACAGACTGATAACCGGATATGTTCCCTGCAGTTCTCTATATTTCTCCTCCTTCCAGATGGAAAGTCCTTCAAATACCTCTCTATGTTCTGCATAATCAACAGAAAAAAACTGTTCCACCATTCCTTAATAAAAGAGGTTTTATCAATATAAAAACAATTCTTTTGTATCAAATCTCCAAAATTTTGTATTCCGATTGCCACAGTTCTTGCCATAACTACCTCCAAAAAAATTCGCTACACCAAGTCTTTTCCTTAGTATAGCGAATTATTCGCAAAATTACAATGAAATTGCTCTTCTTTATGGTTTATGCAGCCCCTCGAACTATCTCAATGTAAAGGAGTCCGCCATCTGCTTTAAGCTCTGTGCACATTCATTTAACTGTTGGCTGATAGCCGTATTTTCTTCTGCACTTGCCGCATTGTTTTCAACGCTTTCAGCAACTTCCTTTAATTCTTCATTGACGTCCTCAATTGCCTTCTGCTGTTTCTCAACAAGCTCCACAATTTCATCAATATGCTGTTTTGACTGAACAGAATCGTCCATTCCCTGCTGAATGGTTGCGGAAGTAGCGGTAACCAGTTCTTTTCCCGCCAAAACAGCCGATTGGGATTCCACAATCAGCTTATCAATATTCTCACTTGCCTGTGCACTGGATGCAGCAAGCGTACTGATTTCACCTGCAACAACAGCAAAGCCCTTTCCTGCTTCCCCAGCCCGGGCTGCTTCAATGGAGGCGTTTAGCGAAAGCAGATTTGTCTGGGCTGCAATGCTCTTAATTGTTCCCACAAAACCTGCAATCTCGCCATAACATTGTTCGATGCTTTCCATTGCCCTTACAAGGTCGTCCATCTCACGGTTGCCTGTCTTCAAATGTTCCTTTGTAATTTCTGCCGTATCGCGGATAAAGATGGCACGTTCTGTAATCTGCTTTGTCTGCTCCGTCAACCGTGCCATATCGTCCGATACATTGGCAACCGCCTCATTCTGCATAGAAGCACTCTGTGCCACACTCTCTGTTGTTTTCCCCAATTTATCTGCAAAATCCAATACACTCTCGGCTTCCCTGCTGATTTGTTTGAAGGATTCATTCAGATTGCTTACAATGCTTTCCAGTGCATCCTTAATCTGCACATAGCTTCCCTTAAACTCTCCGTCGATTGTAACCGTCAGATTTTTATCCGAAATTGCCGTAACCGTATCGGAAATACTGTCAATATAAAACTTAAGACTCTCAATCGTTTCGTTAATGGCATCTGTCAGTTTCTCAATTTCCAGAGAATTCTTCTCTTCGTCAAATATTACTGACAAGTCGCCCTGTGCAACCCGTGTCATTTTCCCGCTGATGGATTCCATCGGCCGGAACAGTATACTGATTTTTCCATGAACATCTTTCCTGATAACAGCAGTCAGCCACAGGTAAATCAGCAGATTTACACCAACAATCAAAACAAAGAAAAGCAATATCGTATTTAAAGGTTTCACAGCAACCACATTCCAACCCGTTACCTCGGAAGTATTACCGATTCCAAATTTAAAACCGCCTTTATAATCCAAAAAAAGTCTTGTCGCCATATTTCCCTTCATAAAGGGCTCATATCTTCCCGCATTTACTTCCTGTACAGTATGGGTACTATCTCCGCTCATCGAATAGTCTTTATTCGGATGTACGAGAATCGTTCCGTCAGAAGTAGTCAGGAACACATAGCTGCTTGTCGCATAACTTTCCTCAATAAGGGAAACCAGATTGTCCATATACATATCCATTCCGACAACACCTGACACTTCTCCGTTTCGGTAGGTTGCTTTGGACAATGTAATACAGATTCCACCTGTCTGCAAATCCACATACGGGTCGGAAATATATACTTTCTCCGGTTCTGCCTGTGCTCTCTTATACCATTCACGCTCTGTTACAATAAAGTCCTCCGGCGGCTGCCATCCTCCGCTCATAATGGTGACATTCTCGTCATAACAACTGTAAACCGCTGAAATCTGTTCATCCATCGTCACCATGGAATCCACATAGCTTAAAACATCCTCCCCTTCTTCAAGGGTTCCGCTACTGATTCCGGATGCAATTGCCTCAAGCATACTTACCTTGCTCTGCATGGCGCGGTCAATTTGCTCCTTATAATCTCCGGCAGAACTACGGTTGTCTTTCAAAGTATACATGATTGCAAAAAAACCACCAATCAGGATGGATACCAAACATACAATAATCAGTGCGCGTCGCAGGAGCACTACAAACATGCGCCCAATTCTGCTGCTTAATCCTTCCTTTACGTTCTCTGTTTTCGTCTCATTTCCAATCTTATTCATCTGCATTTTCCTCCAAAACAAGGTTGTCGTATAATTCTTTGTACTTCTCCATCAGTTCTCCATGGTGTGCACGAATGTAATCCAAATCTTTGGTTTTTGCCGCCATTTCCAGTTCCTTTGCCTGCGCCGACAGCTCTACGGCACCGATGGTCAGGGAAGTACTTTTTAAAGCATGTACCGTAATACGATAGTTTTCCCAATCTTCCTTTGCTAAAAATTCTTCTAAAGCGGCGTGTTTATCGTTTTTCAGATATTCTCCTATCATTTCATGATAAAAATTCATATCATCCATACAGTAACTTAGACCTGTGCTGATGTCCAGTCCCGGAATTGCAGCAAGCCCCTTCACTTCCTCTGTTGCGGACTGCACACCTTCTTTTGCCTGCGCTTTTCCTGCAGCATGTGCACTCTCGGTGTTTTGTATATCTGCCGTTTCTTTCTGTGTATCCTCCAGCCGCCTAAGTGACAGCTTCTCCGGCGGCAGATATCTTAAAAGAACTGCATTCAGTTCTTTCTCCTGAATCGGTTTGGACAGATAATCCGCAAATCCCGCCTGCATGTATTCTTCCCTCGCCCCGAGAATTGCATTGGCTGTCAATATTACAACCGGCGTGGTAATGTTGGGATGATTTTCCATTTCCTTCATTTGATGGAAGCATTCCACACCGTCCATGACCGGCATCAGATGATCCATGAAAATCAAATCATATTTATCCTTTTGTATCTTATCAAGCGCATCCATCCCGCTTTCCGCAGTATCCACTGCGACGGCCGTATATTTGAGCAGTCCTTTTGCCACCAAAAGATTCATAGGCACATCATCAACTACCAGAACCTTTGCATCCGGAGCATAAACCAACTCTGTCTCAAGGTTTTCCCTCTCCATCTGCTCATGATACCGCTTGGAAAAATCCCCGATTGGTTCATGATTCCTGATGTGCTGCTGTATTCTCGCCTGAAATGTGGAACCCTGTCCGTAGACACTGCTTACCGAAATCTCTCCGCCCATCATTTCCACCAGATTTTTGGTCAAATTGAGTCCTAAACCTGTTCCCTCAATATTTCGATTTCTCTTTTCATCCACTCTGGTGAAATTCTCAAACAGCCTGCCGATATCCTCCTTTTTGATACCGATTCCTGTGTCCTTCACAGTAATGACAAGCATCATGATGGCATCTCTTTTTCCCTCATAATCCACATGCAGTTCAATTTCTCCCTCATTTGTATATTTCACTGCGTTGGAAAGCAGATTATTGATAATCTGTCGTACCCGCACCTCATCCCCGTAAAGACCACAGGGCATGGACGGATTGATCGAAATAGAAAATTCCAGTCCCTTCTCTGCCGCCCTTGATGCAGTCATATTATAGCAGTCGTTTAATACGGAAAACAGTTCATACTCCACAGGAATAATTTCCAGCTTTCCCGACTCAATTTTAGAAATATCCAGAATATCATTAACAATGGAAAGTAACGACTGACTGGCACTCTGGATGTTTTTTCCATATTCTCGAAGTGTTTCATTATCCTCACACTCCCTGAGTAACATGGTATCCATACCGATAATTCCATTGATGGGAGTACGGATTTCGTGAGACATATTCGTCAAAAAGGTGCTCTTCGCATGATTGGCAGCCACCAGTTCTTCTTCATGCTCCAGGAGCTGTTTTCTCTGTTTTTCATAAAGATGGTTCTGATATTTTAAAATAATGCCAAAGATACAGGATACAAAGAAAATTGCCTGTATGACATCAAAAACCATATACCCCTCCGGCATCTCTACAAGAAGTTCCGGATATCTGTTTGCCACCAAAATACACCCCGTCATCGTAGCAAACCCTAACAGGAACATAATCAGGCATGTCCAACCCTTCAATATCAGCCATGTGAAAATCAATCCCAAAACAAACCATACCGGCATACCGCTGTAAATACCTCCGGATGCAAAAAACATCAGCGGAAATACAATAATATTAGCTCCAAAGCAAATCAGCATTCCTGCCATCCGCATATTATTGGTTTTTACCGATAAATACATGGCACCAAATACCAAAAGCAAGATCAGCATGATAACAGCCACACTTTCATAGGCTCCCATCGCTAACGTGGCAATCAGAGCAGCTGATCCGCCAACTAATGCTGCTGTCAGGATTAAATGCATCATTCTCTGCTGAATGCTGTATTCCTCTTTCAGAATGGTATTCGCATACCAGTTGGTTACTCTTTTCACACTGCTTTCCCGTCTCGTCCTTTTATCATCCTTCTCTGCCGCAGTTCTTCTCTCTTTCCTGAAAAAGAACAATCCCCATGTTCCCTCTCCACTGTTACATGCAATTATTGATGAAGCCTTTTGAAAGTATATATGCTTAAAATGACATCTCTTTTCTACCTCATTTTTAATATATTCCAGCGTTTCCGCATCCAGATTTACATGGGCAATAAAAAGTATATCCTTGTCAATTCTCCATTTGTTTCTTAATGTACATTTTATATATTTGCTAATTACCTCTGCCCATTGTCCGACAAAAACATGTTTTGGCACAATGTTTGCACCTTTCATGGTGAGCATGGGGTGCATAAGCATTCTTTCACAAATGTTATTGACTCCCTTGGAAAGTCTGCCGGAGCGATACAGAAACCGGGTTTCCTTTAAAACAAATCCGGAAGACACCAGATTTTCCGAATCAGAAAGTACGTTCAAAATCTGTGTCAGGGATGCACCCTCCTGCGCCATTTTTGCCGCTTTGATTACAAACAGTCCCATCCCGTCAGAAAGCTGTCCGGAATCGAATACTGACACATTAGAACACTTTTGTGCTGCTTTTACCGCATTGTAATAACCATCACTGACCTTTTTTGCCATGGTAATATGCAAAATATGTTCTGCCACAGTCAGCTGTTTTGCAAAAAAAGCCTCATATTCCTCTACCGTAGGAGGGTCGGAAATAGCAAGCCTGTTTTCCTGTTCCATATAAAGCAACAAATCGTTCTGGTCTATTTCCACACCATCGACAAACCGTCCTGCCTCTGTCCGGACATAATACGGATGAATGACAACTCCATACTGACTAATCAGTTCTTCCGGCAAATCGCATACACTGTCAGCTGTAATCAAAAGAGAAACTTTATTATGCATCTTCACTTTTTCCTCCTTTCAGTACTTTTCGCAATGTACGCGACATTTCAGCCAATTCTATCGGTTTGGATACAAACTCATCAAAACCTTCCTTTAAGAACATTTCCCTTGCACCGCTCACTGCATTGGCAGTCAATGCAATAATCGGAATATTCCTGTAATGTCCGTTCCGCAACTCCCGTATTTTCTGCATGGCTACGATTCCATTCATCCCGGGCATCATATGATCCATAAAAATAATCTGATAGTCCGTGAAGCTACATTTCTCTATGGCAAGTTCTCCGCTTAAGCAGGTATCTGCCTCAATTCCATACGTGTCTAATACTCCCTTTGCTACCATCAGATTCATATGGTCATCATCTACTACCAGTGCACTGATATCTGTAAAATGTAAATCCTTTTCCTCTTCTTCCTTTCTATTTTGTCCGAATGTCCCGGGTACTATGGCATTTAACAGGTTCACCACCGCCATCACGTACACCGGTTTTCTCAAAATATGAATATTACTGTTCTTCGGCAGAATAAAAGTGTCATCAGCGAAGACTACCGTAAAAATCTTTTTACTTAGATCTTCGAAATAGTGCCTGTCCATCTCATATTCCCAGCTTGAAACAAACACATGGGTAAGCGGATTGGTTTCTACAATTTTTTTCAGTGCATCCAGTGAATCCACCTGACTGATATTTAATCCAAGACCACTTTTGATATGACCGACCATCGTACCATAATATTGTGCAATCTCAGGACACACATATTTTTCTCCATTGAAATAGCATGCAACCAGGAAATCACTACTCTTTTTCACGCAGATAGATGCCTTATGATCCACCACCTGCTGCGGAATTACCACATGAACATGAGTTCCCTCGGAAACCTTGCTTTGAATGGATATAAATCCGCCCATGGCAGCTACCATTCCGTGCACAATTGCAAGTCCGAGACCAAGTCCTCCTGTTTTACGTTCAACATCGGAATCCCCTTGGTAGAAATGTGTAAATATCTGCTTAAGCTGCTCCTCGCTCATTCCTATGCCGGTATCCCATACATCAATATTCAGATTGATTCCATATTCTTCCTCTCTTTTTCCGATATACAAGTATGCCCCACCGGACTTCGTGAACTTGATTACATTATCCATAAGTGCCTGAATAATTTTTTTCAGTTTCCCTGCATCCCCATGTAACACCTTCGGAATATCCGGCTGTATATCAATTGCTATATCCAGCTTTCGGTTCATCCTCTGCCATTGAATGCCGGAAACGGCATCATTGATTACGGACAGCGGCTCATAATCCTCGGCGGATACCTCCAGTGTATTCGTAATCAATTCCGAATAATCCAAAATATCGCTGACCTGACCATACAGGCGTCTTCCGGCACTCTGAATAGCCTCTATCTCCTTTCTCAGTCCGCTATCCAGTTCTCTGTGAAGAATAATCTCACTCATGCCGTTAACCGCATTAATCGGAGTGCGTAACTCATGTGAAACATTGACAAGAAACCTCTCACTCTCCCGCCTTGCATTGAGCAGTTCCTTTTCCATTTTATCCAACAGCATCGTCTCCCGATTCCGGTACCTGATAAACACTCTGGAAATAAAAACGGCACACAAAAGACATACGATACCAAGAATCACCCTCATCCAGATAATCTGCTCTGTACCCGGACCAATAAATCCGGTTACAAAAAAATGCCACAAAAGAACGACCGGAAAAGCAGATGCTATCAAATAGATTAACATCATATTCTGCTGTGCAGACAGGATACTCATTAACAGACAAAGTATAATCGGAACATCCGTTGCAGAATTCCCATGTCCGCCGTAATACAGCACACCGCCCAGTGCAACAATAGTATAAAAACAGATTCTCGCATTTGCTGTTCCCACCTGAAAGAAATGCACAATCCAACAGGAAAGAATGAATACTCCGGTTAAAGGACCTATAATCTGCCAGAATTTCCAATTGGCAGTCACCATAACCACCACAAGCAATATCTCCAAAACAGTGATTAGTGTTATAAATGTCATATGAAATAATGTCTGAATTTCTTTTTCGGATTTTCTTTCTCTCACTTGTTTCCTCCGTCTGTCTCTTCCTTACATTTGCTCTGTTACTTTACGGATAAGGTTCTTTAACACCTGATAGTGTTCTGTCAGTGCCTTATGGTTAGCTACGACTTCTTCCGTATGACCCTCTTTTGCTGCCATTTCCTGCATTCGTGCCTCCTCGGAAAGCTCCGCTGCACCAATGGTTTTTGCGTTACTCTTCAAAGCATGCACTGTAATCCGGTAATTTTCCCAGTCCGCTTTCTGAAGAAAGTCTTCCAATTCCTCATCCTTTTTCCCTTCAGCAAATTCATTCAGCATCTCTATATAAAACATTTTGCTTTCCGCACAGAAGGCTAATCCTTCCTTAACATCCAACTGTGGTATCTGCATGGAAAAGATCTGTAATTCCTCCGGTGAGAAAGAATCCTCCGGTGTCATATCCTGCATATTTTGCGGCTCAATCTTCTCCGTTTTTTCTGAAACCTCCTGACTTGCAGTCTCCTGTACGGATGCTTTCTTTTTTTCTTTATTCTTAAAACCAACCTTTTCTTTCGGAAGGTACTCTGCCAATATCTTCTCCAGTCCTTCCACAACGATTGGCTTTGAAAGGTAATCGTCAAAACCTTCTGCCAGATATTGTTCCTTCGCACCTGTAATTGCATTGGCAGTCATGACAATAATCTTTGTATACACCGGTAGGAATTTGCTTTTCCTTAAAGCCTTCATTGTCTCAATGCCATCCATCTCCGGCATCATATGATCCATGAAAATAATATCATACTGCTTTTTCTCCACCATTCGGATGCACTCCATACCGCTTGATGCCGTATCTACTTTGATACTGCTTCGTTTTAACAGTCCCACTGCCACTTTCAGATTCATCTGATTATCATCAACAATCAGAATTTCCGCATCAGGAGCGTAAAGATATCCTTTTTCCTCTTTCTTCATTTTTTCCTTTTGAATAACATTGTGTCCAACCGGTGTCCGGTCTACAATTCTCTGTTTTAAGTCAAAAGAAAATTTGGAGCCTTTCCCGTACTCACTCTCAACCTCCAAAGAGCTTCCCATCATTTTCAGCAGACTCTGCACGATGGAAATTCCCAGTCCGGTTCCTTCAACATTGTGATTTTTTTCTTCATCCAGTCTCTGGAAGGATTCGAAAAGCTTTCCCATATCTTCTTTTCGGATACCGATACCGGTATCGATTACCTCCACATGAAGGAGGATATCTTCCGTTTCCTCTGCCACATCCTGTTTTTGAATAACCAGAGTCACTTTACCTTCCCTTGTATATTTCACTGCATTCGTCAAAAGATTGATGATAATCTGCCTTATTCTTACATCATCACCATACAGGGAGCACGGAAGCTTTTCATCAATCTTTAATTCCAGCAGCAGCCCCTTCTTTTCTGCCTTATCGGCTATCATATTTATCAAATCATTGATAAGATCCGATGTATCGTACCGCACCGGAACTATCTCCATTTTTCCGTCTTCAATCTTGGAAAAATCAAGGATACTGTTAATCAACGCCAGCAAGGTCTTTCCGGCACTCTGAATGTTTTCCGCATATTCACAAATATCTTCGTCTTCACTTTCCCGAAGAATCATTTCATTCATGCCCAAAACTGCATTAATCGGGGTACGAATCTCATGGCTCATCTGTGCCAGAAATTGAGATTTTGCCTGTGTAGCCTGCACTGCTTCATCCGCTGCATCCTTTAAACGTACACTTACCGCCTGCTGCCATATCAGCAGTCTGCGTATCAGATATCTAACGGCAAAAATACAAAATCCAAACATCGGTAAGAAAGCCAGTATAAAAAAAACGATTCCGCCGTAGATTGACCACCAGTCCTTTACCACCATGATGGTAAAGTTGGAAACATCATCATGCTCCGAAATACACGCCTTATATTTTCCATCGTAATCCTTCAAAACACTGATTTCCGAGTTTTTGGAATACACCTTCGCATAATTTAAATCCCGTACATTTACAGAACTGTTTCCGGAGAGCTGATATTCTTCATTCGGATGATTGATAATGATTCCGTTATTATTTATCAGAAAAGCATATCCATCCTCCGAATAGGTATTCTGCATAACCTCAGTCAGCTTATCCAGATTAAAGTCAATCGCAAACACTCCCAAAAAAGTACCATCTTTTCCATAAACCCTTTTGGAAAAGGTTAAATAGTACCTCTTCTCCTGTGTATCATAGTAGGGGCTGGAAATGAAAAAGCCCTCCTTATCACTCATGGTATCCGCATACCATGGATAAGCCTGCAATATGTAATCCTCCCCCGGCACCCATCCATTGTTCATGATTACTTTCCATGAAGTATCCGGATTGCCTATATACACAAGCGAAATTTCAGGATAATTTTCTGCAACAGCATTCAAATAAGCGGTTGCCTGCGAACGTTCCTCCAACAATTCAGGCTGTGCTGCTATGGAATGACAAAACATTTCCAATATGGTCTTCCTGTCTTCCATCCATTCAATCAGTTTTGCATTATAGCCACTCACTTCTTCTGACATACGGGTTGCACCCAAGTCCAGAAGCATCGTGTCGCAAAAGAACAAAATCAGAAACATTGCTATGATAAGCACGCCCGTGACCTGCCATCTGGTTCTTTTTCCGATACGGGACTCCGTCTCTTCCCTGTCGGTTTTCGTTGCCTTTCTTTTCTGCCCCTCATCTGCCTTTGTGAGCCCGGAATAGGAAAAAAGATTATCCAGCATATTCGACAACAGCAGTGCCGATTCTTGAATTTTGTCAATATTATCTTTTAAGTCGGTACTCATGCTCAAGGATTTCCTGTTACTCGAATTCAGTATCCTTTTTAACGGTGTCTTAAGCTCAGAGGATAAATTGGACAGAAAATTTTCCTTGACAGACAGAGCCTTTTCAGCCCGCATACGGTCATTCTGGGCACGAATATATAGCACAACCACGATTCCTATCAGCAAAAGATTCAACAACGAATTTCTTATTAACTGAAGATAACTTTCTTTATACAGTTCCCATTCCTGTACACTCAAAATCAAATACCAGTTGTTCTGTGTACGGGTAAAAAACACCTTGTTTTTCTTCCCGTTAATATTACTGTCAAAGGATAACTGCTCTTTTCTCTGTACGGTAATCTCTCGGAACACATTATCATACTCCGGCAGTGCTTCCGACAGGCTTTTCCCAAGATAATCCGCATTCGCATAGCCGATAATCATTCCCTCATCATTGACAATGAGAGCCTCACTCTTATTATCACTCTGCATTTCCTCAATGGAATTCTGTATTTTGGACAAACTGAAATCCAGTGCCACGATACTTCTTCTGTCAGAAAGCAGTTCGGCTACCGTAAAGCACATATTTCCTGTAACAAGGTCTACATAGGGAGGAGAAATATAAATATCACCGGGATTTTGCTTCAGTGTCTCTGAATACCAGATTCGCTCCTCCACCTTAAAATCTTCCGGCAGATCATACCCCGGCAGAATAATATATTCATCACGCACCAGAAAAGTATTCATACAGACACCGTCCGACAACTGCTTCTGTAATATGCTCTGTTTCCTGAAAAAATCGGTCATTTCTTCCTTGGAAGCCCCTTGTTCCATACGTTCTTCCACTTGATTTGCCAAAATGGAAGTCATATATTCCGATTCCGAAAGCATCGACTGCAGATTCCCGGTAATGCTTTCCGCCTGATTCTGTCCAATGGTTTCTATCTGCCTTACAGTCATGCTGTAAATCAGCAAAATATTAAGAAGAAGCACAATTACCAAAACAACAAAAACCGCGCCGATAAAGCCATAACTGGTTTTTTTCCCATGCCCAAAGCCGAACTTTTTCCGTAATGAATCCTTTGTCTTTTCAAACATACTCCACAGCCTCACCTGTTAATTTCTATTTAAGCGCTTCATAATCATCCGGAACCGTAATTCCTAATGCTTCACAATTCTCCGGATTATATTTCTTGGTAACCTTTTCCGCATAACGAACATCAATTTCTCCCGGATTTTTTCCCTCAGCTAAAATCTCATATGCCATCTCGCCTGCAGTATAACCTATGTCATAATAGCTGATTGACAGAGTTGCAATTCCTGCTTCACATAATCCTTCCTCTCCGGCAATCATCGGAACCTTCTCCGAAATCAAAATTTTTTTCAGAATATCTGCCTGAGATGCTATCGTATTATCTGTTGGGATATAAAGCACGTCACATTCCGCTGCCGCCTTCTGTACCTTCTTCTCCAGTTCCTCTTTATCTGTTATGGTATAGGTTTCAAAAGCTATCCCCTTTTCTGTAAGAACAGCACCCATCTTCTGTGCCTGAAAAATAGAGTTTGTCTCGACAGAACAATAGACGATGCCAACCTTTTCAGCATCCGGAACAAGTTCCTGAATCATATCTGCCTGACTCTCTATCGGTGCCAAATCAGAGGTTCCTGTTACATTCACACCGGATGCTCCGTTCCATTCTCTCATATTCAAGGCCGTTCCATAATCCGTAATGGAGGTTGCCACAATCGGAATTGTATTCGTAGCCTGTGCAGCAGCCATTAAAGCAGATGTTGCATTTGCCATAATCAAATCCATATCCGCTGATACGAAACCATTTAAAATATCCTGACAATCCTGTGTGCTGCCTTGCGCTATCTGAACATCAAATACAACTTTTTCACCCAGTTTCTCAGTCAATGCATCCTGAAAGCCTCTCGTCGCTTCATCTAATGCTGCATGTTCTTCCCACTGACAGATTCCGATGTGATACTTTCCGTCATCCTCTTTTGCCTTCTCCTGATTACCGCAAGCAGTCAGGCTGCATACCAATGCAGCAAGTATTGCCAGGGAAACTTTTCCTCCGGTTTTTTTTCTGTTTTTCATTTTTGTTTTCACTCCTCGTATCTTTGTAACATTTTATATCTCACGCATCCGATATTCCGTATCCTCATCGATTATGGTTAACATCACATCGGCAAAGTATGGGTCAAACTGCGTACCTTTTCCCTTTTCAATCTCACCTCGTACCACCTCCTGTGGCAACACATCACGATAACTGCGCTTTGAAGTCATAGCATCATATGCATCGGCAACACCGATAATTCTTGCCACCTCCGGAATTTCTTCGCCCTTTAGCTTATCCGGATAACCTCTGCCGTCATAGCGCTCATGATGCCACCTTGCCCCGATTCCGATATTCGGAAGTTCTGAAATATTCTTAAGGATATCACTTCCAATCACAGGATGCGTCTTAATGATTTCGTATTCTTCATCCGTCAGTCTGGAAGTCTTATTGATAATCTCATCCGGTACACCAATCTTGCCAATATCGTGCAGAAGCCCCATATAATAGATGTCCTCCTGCTCCTTCTCACTCTTGCCGATTCGCTTTGCAATCTCTTTTGCATATTCTGCCACGCGGGTGGAATGACCATTTGTATATTTATCCTTGGCATCAATGGTTCCCGCAAGTGTACGCATAATCTGTAAAGACATGCGCTCTACCTTCCGTCTTCTCTCCTCTGCTCTCCATGTCTGCTTTTCAACCTCCTGCTGCAGATTTTTCTGCAGACGGTCAAGCTGCAAAATACGGCTTACGCGCTGTATCATAATATCCGCAACAAAAGGCTTTGTGATAAAATCAAGTGCACCTTCCTTAAAGCATCTTATCTCTGTCTCCCTGTCATCATCCGCTGTCAGGAAAATTACGGGAATACTCCGGCAACCGTCGTCAGCCTGAAGCTGCTTCATAACCTCAAATCCATCCATTCCGGGCATATGCAAATCCAACAGAATCAATTCAGGACGTTTGTCCTTTAAGAAGTCCAAAGCTCTTTCACCCGAATCCACGCTGCTTACCTGAAATTTTCCCTCTAACATTTTCTCTGCCATCCGCAGATTCATGCTATTATCATCCACTACAAGAATATGCGGCAAGATTTCCGTCTGCTCTTGCACTGTCTGCCCTTCCGTCTCCGATTTTCCAAGGATTTTTTGCAAATGATACAACAGTTTTCTGTAATTCTCCATTGTACTGCCGTGATGCTCTCTGATAAAACCAAGGTCACTTGCCTTTGCCGCCATTTCCAGCGACTTTGCCTTATCAGAAACCTCGACAGCTCCAATAGAAAGAGAGGTGCTCTTCAGCGCATGCACCAAAATCCGGTAATTCTCCCAATCTTCCTTCTGATAGGCTGCCTCTATACTGTCATATTTCTGATTATCCAAATAGGAAAGCAGCATTTCTTTATAAAATTCCTCGCTGTCACAGCAGTAAGAAAGCCCTGTGGTAACATCCAATATCGTATCCAGTTTTCCGATAAAATTCTCTTGACTATTACTTGTTGATGACATAACCTACTCCTATTCCAAGAGTGTATCCACACTCTCATACAACTTTTGCGGCAAGATTGGTTTTTGGATAAATCCCTGTACTGCGTATTCTCCGTTTGCCACCGCCTGTTCCATGTCCTCGGATGAAGATAAAAACGCTATCGGAAGCTCTGCCCATTCACTTCTTGCACGGATTGCATCCAGCGTTTCCATTCCATTCATTACCGGCATTTCCACATCCAAAAGAACCAAATCTACTGCTTCCTCCTGCAAAAGAGCAAGGGCTGCCTGCCCCGAATCCGCTTTTTTCACATCATAGCCCTGCTTCTTAAGAAGCATTTCTGCCATTCGTAAATTCATGGCATCATCATCGACAACTAAAATTGTTTTTCCCATTTATCATTCTCTCCTGTCTTTTATGACTTAAGTTAACTCTCTTTTCCGTAATAATTCGTTAAAAATCGACAACTTTATTATACATATTAAAGAAGAATAAGTAAACTATCCAAATGGGTATATTTTCCTATTTGGAGGTTCTTTTTTCCATATCACTGATTTTTTCCGTTATTAAATCCAATACGTGTAATATCTTCACATCAAAAAAGCTCTCCTCCGCAGTTGGAGTAAAGAGCTGTATTCGTTACACTGACCTTCCTATTCGGCACCATTTATTAAAATTTGTTATACTATATTTTTTTATCAAATAATGATTTATTCTCCTTGTTTGTCATACTCATAAAAGTATCTTTATCGTTATGAGGAAACAGTAATTCCATATACAAATTTCCCAACAAACTCTTTACCTGCTCAGCATCAATATCCGTAACGGGGAAATCATGAATTTCCATGCGCTTTAAATTCTCCAAAACCGTATCTATATTCTGCTGCTCAGAAGCTTCCGGTTTCACTTCCTCACTTAATGGTTCTGAGGCGGCCGGTTCCATAATCGGCTTCGTTTCAGGAATATTGTATACTACATTCTTGCATGTTTTTTCAAAGCATTCCGGAGCATACTCTGCCAGATAGCGCAAATCATCCATCGTTAAGGTTTGTTTATTATGTATTTTAAGATAAATATTAACAAGATGAGTATCTTTTCCCATAATTGCTCCTATCGTGAATCTCAAAATTATTATTCTTCCTATAATTATTATCGGATCATTCCAACAATATCATAATCAATGACTTTTTGCACATATTCCCGCATAGCCGAATCCGCATATAACTGCCCCGCATATTGCAGCAACCAGACATGGCGAGTTCCACACCAGTAACGTCCGGTAATTATAATGTATAATATAAGGAAACGCCGCAACAATAACAGACAATGTGGAAAAAACAATTGCCTTGGTAACCCCATGCTTTATGCTTCTGTTTCTTCTTTCCCAAATGCATATTCCAACAAACAGTTCCATCAGGCATATTATCACACTTATGAAATCTGCCAATGCAATTCCGTCCACAAAAAATCCGATTTTTACTGTTTCCCCGCAAAGCATACGAAATATCCCATCTGCGGTGGCTGTAGCTGCTGCACTGCTGATATTGGACAATGCAAAAACTGCTTTCGTTCCATCCCGACAGACAATCACTTGAGAAGAAAAATTCGGATTATTACCACTATGACTAAAATAACTGTCATATAGATTCCAACCTGCCCAATAGTTCTGTCCTTTCTCTATCGGATAAGAATGAGATTCCCTGATGGCAGCATACACCTTTTCCAAGGATTCCGTCATATCCTTTTCCAATATGCCCATCTGCGCTTTCATCCATATCATCAAATCTTCAGTAGTCGATACCAGATACCCGGCTGCCGTATTGCCGTAAAAAGCCGGTGCATCGTATTCCTGTACCCTCATCAGCAGGTAACGATAGCCCTGTGCCAATTGTTCTGTTTTTGCATCGTCAACTCTGAAATAACTGTCCTTCATGCCTAATGGTTCCAGCACATTCTGCTCTATGTATTCTTCATATGTTATCCCCGTTACTTCTTCCAAAACAAGAGCTAAAACATCATAATTAATGGTTGCATAGCTATGTACTGTCCCCGGTGGATTATCCAGTTCCACTGATTGAATCTTTCTGACTGTCTGCTCTAACAGACCGGTATCGCTACTCGTACCGGTGGGCAACGTGGAAACCGTCCATACCGGAATACCACTTGTATGACACAATAAATGTTCGATTGTCACATCCGCCTTTTCACCATCATAAACAGGCTCAAACCACGGCAGATATTCCCTGACTGAATCCTTTCTGTCAAGCAGTCCATCCTGCTCTAACAGCAGAATCCCCAGCGCAGTAAACGCTTTGGTCGTAGACCCCAATTCATATTGTGTATTCCCGGCTGCTTTCACTTTTGCGCTTTTATCTGCATATCCGACATTGATATAGCGTTCCCGATTATCCTTCCAAACGACTATAGACATCCCCGGTACATTGGCTATTTCGCACATTTTCTCAACGTATTCGTCTGCCTGTTCTATCGCATATTCCTTTGTGTCATAATGTGCTAATACATAACTTGCCAGACATAAAATTATGATTACGCCAACTGTTCCCACTATTCAACATATAGCACCTACCATCACTCGTTAAATAGTGGATACTCACAGTAATATATATTATCTGTTACCATAGGAATGAGGGTGATATACTTCAATATCGTTGTAATACTTTTCATGAATCACCATAGTGTCCCTATACATTTCTTTTTCCGCCGGATTATAGTTCCAGATTACATAAGGTTTTATAATATATAACTCATTCTTTTCTCTTTCAAAAATTTCTTTATATTGCGGAAATCTTTTATCATAAATCGCTCTTCCTGCCCGGTATTCATCCGTACCATACTCAACAATGCCTGCTTCTCCATGGATTTGAAGCGTGCCGACAGTAACCGCAACTACTTTGTTATTAGAAATATTTTTGCATTTTAATGTATCTGAGTAACTGCCAAAATACAGATTACAGTTATCATCATAGGAAAAACACACGACCGAATTGTCCGGATAATTCTTTCCATATGTAGCCAAACTCATTAATGTCTGCTTACTTAATAGTTGTAACACTGTATTTTTTTCCATATTGACCTCTGCTCTCTTTGATATAGTAAAAATTTTCCTTTCCCATTATATAGTACCCTAATCTTTTCTACAACAACATTTTTTCATCTGCCTTCAATACCCCCGCTATCAGAAAATGCTTCCTATTTTAGACACGCTACACCTGAATCTCCAACTTGTCTTGCTCGTTACCTTTAGAACTATATCTAATAAGTTTTCCGCTTTCCTTTTCATACCATCCATAGCCTGTCCATATAAAACTATATTTCGATATGACGGTGCTAATTTTGATACATTCATAAGAAATCCCTGACACCTCAATGATTTCAATTCCTTCTTTGCGAGAGGTAAATTCTGTCATTTCCAGCGCTCCTCGATTTTCACCTGTTCCAATGGAGAAGTAGTTAATTTCCTCTTCCTGTGCTTTGGCAAACGAGCAAAGATTGAATTCTCCCATCTGCATCCACAGTTTCCCACTCATATCAAAGCGTTTATCAACGGTCTTTCCATTAAATTGGCCTGACAACGATACATTACCATTTTCCCAGACTCCATAAAGTTGATTGCCTCCGGACTCGTTATTATAAGCCCACTCCTTTGTCAACAAGTTTTGTTCACAAACAAAATGTTCTTTTATTGCAATGCCATTATCATAAATGCATTCTATTTCAGCAGTGCATTCGTTTTCCTGTTTCTGCATAATTAGCCTTCTGCGACCAAGTTTGCTTTCTTTTTTATGAAGTTCATCCTTGTAAAGAAGATTTAAAGATTTTTCAAAATTAAAATTTGGTAATACAACGCTTTTTTGAGTATTCTTTGAAAAAACCATTTTACCTTTTTTCCAAACAACTTCAATATCCTGAATGTTTTGAATATCTACGAGCGGATTACTATTCAATAAAATCAAATCAGCATCTTTTCCTATCTCAACTGTGCCGGTTTCATCAAGAATCCCCAAATATTCAGCACCGTTGCGGGTAGCTGTCACAATTGCCTGCATCGGCGTAAGTCCTGCCTGCACATAATAAGCAAGTTCCTTGTGAACCACATCTCCTGACAAAACTTCTAACATATTATCTGTCCCAAGTGCAATTTTGATTCCTGCATCAAAGATGAATTTCAAGTTGTGCATGCTGTGGCAAAATAACGTTTTATCATGCTCATAAGTCAATGCATTGATGGTGGGAATATAATACGCCCCCTGCTCTTTCCAAAGAGAAAGAATAGCATCTGTTGCATCAATATCAACATCTGTAATCCCATGGTCAATTCCATAGATACCGGCCTGAAGCAATTCCATAACATCAGCCTTGTTTCTAACATGCGCTGACACCAATAAATTACACTTACTTCCTTCATCAATAATCACTTTCACAAGACCAATTTCCAATTTTTTAATATAAAGCTCTGTATCAAAATAGAAATACTGACCACCTTGATAGACAATTTTAATAAAATCCACCTTGTTTTCCGCCAGTTCTCTTACAATCTGTCGCGCCTCCTCCTCCGTGGAAATCTCAGCCGCCAGTTCTTTGCGTATCCATTGATTATCCCCGCCAAGTGTGATTGCCGGATGTCCATCTCTCGCAGTAATATTAGGTCCTACCACAAGCAGCCTTGGTCCAATAATTTCTCCACTGTTAATTTTATCTTTCAACTGATAAATGAAGTGACGTGGAGAGCCCAACTCCTTAATGGTTGTAATTCCATAAGGAAAAATATTTTCCCGAAAAATCATCGGCACTTTATTATTTAGAAATTCGTTGCTTTCAGCTTCACTCTTATTTGTCGTCCCTTGCATATGGGTGTGCGAGTCAATCAAACCGGGCATGAGTGTCTTACCCTTTGCATCTATTACTTTTACGTTATGTACACAAATGTCTTTTTCAGAAATTTGTGTAATTTTCCCATGTTCAATTAGAACATTCTGATTCATGAATTCGTTCCCATTGCCATCTATAACATGGACATCCTTTATTAACACACAATCATCTTCAACAGATAATCTTTTTTTAGAAAAAAACAGAATTCCTACCAATATGACAAGTATTGCCAATATAATATAACTCATTTTGTGTCCTCCTGTTCGTTTAATCTTCCGGTTTCAAAAACAGTACCGGCAATCTGCGAAAATAAATTTTTGGGCGGTATCGCAATACCTCGTTCTACATCACCGAGAACAATCAAAGTATCTCCCGGGTGGATATCAAAAATCTCCCTTGCCTCTTTCGGAATCACAAATTGCCCTTTTTCCCCCACCTTAACTGTCCATGCATATTTATCAGTTGCTTTTTTCAATATAAAACCTCCATTCTGTTAAGTATGAAAAGTATGAATTTTATGATTATATTACCATTACATACCTTTTGTGTCAATAGAAACCTTCTGTCTCACCAAGAAAATAACCAATGTCCAATGCCAAGTGTATTTTTTCTTGACAGATTTAGTCTTATATGATACTTTTCAAGTGGGGTTTTTATTCAAAAAGTCACTTGAGCTTTTGAATATTACATATTTATATCAAAACTTAACTGTAGGAGTAATATGTCACAATTTAAAAAAGAAGATAAAGAACAAATACAAAAAAATATTCTACTCACCGGAGAACATTTTTTTAGTGAACTCGGTCTAAAAAAAACAACGGCGGAACAGATTTCAAATCAGGTAGGCATTGCAAAGGGAACTTTTTACCATTTTTATCCCAACAAAGAAAGCCTTTTTTTAGAAATTTATATCCAAAAGCAACATGATTTATTTGCAAAAGCACTAAAATGTTTATATACAACCCCATCTTTACCACCCCGTGAAAAATGTTATCAAATCATGCTTATCATCATCAATGGTTTCTGTAACGATCCAATTTTAAGCATGACCGATACTGCAATGTGGAAAAAAATTAAATCAAAAGTTTCAAAAAAGCTTTCATCTGCAAATGATATTGCTGACACAGCTTTTTTTAATGAACTTATCAAAAATGGAATTACTTTTCGGTATCCCTTAGACCTCATTCTGGAAATTATACAATTAACATGTATGAATGCTGTTTTATTGAAACAAAAAAACGCAAATGCGCAAAAAATTGAAATTCTGCTGCGAGGAACAATTATGTATTTAGTGGAGGAAGAAAATGAAAAAGAAGATTCAGAAAAACCTATCGTTTAATCCTACAAAAGAAACTCTACTTGCGGGTATCACCTTACTCATTATGTGGATTTGCTACTATATTGACCAGAATGGTTTTTTTACCAATAATCCCTTATGGGAAATTGGAGTTTGGGGAATCGGAATAATAGTAATTTTAAACGTATGCTTTCCGGCATGGTGGATTGTCAAAAAGAAACAAGAAGGATTTGCCGGAATGGGCGTAACAGCAAAACATATTATTCCAGCCTTGTTTTTGAGTCTCCTTTTGGGCGCATGGCGTTTTAATGACTTAATTCCTTATATACATGACAAAGGACTTCTTCCTATAATAGTTTTTAATTTTCTCTCTATATGGGAAGTTTCCTTTATCTACTCATGGCTTTTTACCAGATACGAGAAAGCTTTTGGGAAAATAGGCGCAACACTATTAACAGCAGTAAGTGTCGGAATTTATCACCTCGGAAGCCTAAGTGCAGCAAATATTCTTTATTTAGTCCTCTGCGTTCTGATTTGTTCTGCCTGCTTTGCTATCACAAAGAATATTTTTACTGTTTGGCCAATCTATTGGGTAATTGGATGCAGTGCATCTGTTGCAACAAGTTACGGAGTTGAACGCTTTTCATGGGAAATCACATTTCTTATGGGAATCGCTATGTTTTTCCAAGTTGGATATTTGCTATTTTTAAAGATGCAAAAAACAAACTGAGGCATTTCAGTGAGTTATCCCATTTCCGTATCAACAACTAATAAGCCATTCGACAAAACTCCGCAAAGCAGGTCGGATACTTTTTAAAAAAATATGCTATCCTTCAGTTATGAAATCAAATGATTGGGTAAAGGATGGTGTATTTTATGAAAATAGCAGTTTTGGGAACCGGATTCGGTGCGTATCATGTGGAAATGTATAGGAAAACAGGTCTTGTTGAAGAAATCGTCGTATGGGGCCGAAACTCAGACAAACTTGCTGAACTGCAAACCAAATTCGGCGTTGAAGTAACACAAAATATGGAAGATATTTGGAAGAATCCACAAATCACATTAGTGGACATTTGTCTGCCTACTTTTCTTCATAAGGAAATTGCAGAAAAAGCATTAAGAGCCGGAAAAAATGTTTTTCTGGAAATGCCTCTTGCAGACACGGAAGAAAACGGAAGAAAAATTATTGAAACGGCAAAAGCCTGCCAAAAAAGAGTGTTTGTGGATTTGTTTTTACGACATGAGTTTGCATATGAATATCTTACGGCGTTAGTGCAAAACAGAGATTTAGGAGATTGTCGGGAACTGTACATTAAGCGGCAGACACCACCTTGGTGGGGCAATCTTGATACCGAACATATCGGACTCAATTTTATGCATCACGACATTGATTTTGTAACACAGCTATTCGGAAAAACAATAGATATGCAAGTAAGTCATTTAAATGTTTGTGAGAATCAATCTGTTGTAACGGCAAATTTCCTTTATCCGAATTGCTTTGCAACCATTCACGCTTCTTCTGCAATGCCATTAACAGCACCATTCAGTGTCGGTTATGAAGCTGTCTTTGAAAATGGCTTTATCCGATATTTTGAAGACGGATATGGTAATGGAGAAACAGAAACCAAATTAGAAATATTTACGAACGAAAAGAAAGAAGAAATTAGCATAAAGCCGCAAAATTGTTATGAAGAAGTATGTCGAGATATAATTATGAGCTTAAAAGAAAATAAGATGTCTGTTTTAGAGGGTGCATTTGCACTTGAAACATTGGAAACAATCACCTTTATGAATAAACAAATGAAACAATAGAAAAGAGTGGTAAAATGATTGGTCTTGAAATCTTACAAAGTGCAGTAGACTATATAGAGGAGCATTTGTTGGATGCAATTAGTTATGAGGATGTTGCGTATTATATACATATGTCACCTTACGAATTTCACAGAACCTTTAGCTTTATTGCAGGAATTACGGTCAATACTTATATCCGCAACCGAAGACTCTCTTTAGCCGGACAAGAATTGTTGCAAACGGATTGTAAAATAATCGATTTGGCCGTGAAATATGGTTTTGACTCCTCCGACGGATTTTCAAAGGCATTCTCCCGATTTCACGGTGTCTCTCCCAGCATTGCCAAGGAGAAAGGTTCGTCTCTTATCATGTATAATCCGTTATCAATCCGGATTAGCCTTGAAGGCGGCAGAAAAATAAATTATCGTATTAAAAAGGAATATAAAAGAAAATTCATAGCAATAACACAGACATTTCCGGTCGACATTATTAATGAGGATGAAAATGAAGATATTTCTGCCTTTTGGAGTGAAACTTACAAGCAAGAACTGGCAGATATTTTAAAGTGCAGTCGCGATACAGAAGATAACAGAATTTTTGGATTATGTGCACCGCTATCAAAAAATGCTTCCTATTTCGATTATGGAATCGGCATCTTGATAAAGGATGAAAACAGGTTGAAAAAAGTATTAAATCAGATAAATAACCAGGCAGCGAATCAGAAATTTGCCCCCATTAAAGTATGGGAAGTGGATGAACAAGATTATGTAGTCTTTGAATGCTATGGGACAAATGGGGATTGTATTTCACAGGCATGGACGACATTTTACAAAGAATTTTTACCGCAAAGCGGATACAAAAGCAGTGAAAAAACAGATTATGAAATCTATTTTGATCATGCCCCCAACGGTCTGTTTTGTGAATTGTGGATACCTATTGAAAAAGACGGGCAATGCGATGTGCTATAGCCCGTCACATACATGCCAAATTCAAGGTAAATTCCGCAAGCTGCCATCACTACCGCTCTATAATACTGCCATCATCATTGAATGTATTTTTAAGTGCCGTTTCTGTCGGAAGAATCGAAAGCAGCAAAACTGTGCATTCAACAATACATATTGCCAAACTAATCCACCCTATCGTATCATCGCTTTTTCCGTAGAATGGAATCTGTACCAATACAGTCGGAAGCAACATCATCCATCCTATTTTCCACCAACGTTTACCGCAATTTTCATGAGCAAATTTCCAAGTATCCATATTCATTTTTGAGCGTTTGGAACGATACCCTACCACAGAGTTAATTTTCTTTGGAAAATGTTTCCACATACACCAGCCTGCAATAATCATTGTGAGCGAATATGCCATATTACACACAAACATAAACCACCAGAACCACATATCTTTTATCCTCCTGTTTTAAAGGTTAATCATGGGAATTTTCCCTAACAACTGTAATGCAGTAACACACTCTTTGCCGGCCGGTAACGGTCTATTGTCCTAAAAAATATCCTTTATCCGCATTTCCCGAAAGATTCAGTTTGTACTTGTTCCCCCAGAACAAATCAGCGTATACCACTCCCTGTACTTCATGAAAATTTCCATCTTGATCCATGACACTAAGTCGTATGGTTGCTTTAGAACCATCTTTAATTTCTCTTGTAAAGTCTTCCGGGATTAACTGGAAGTTTACATTTAATCCGCTCTGTAATGCATTTCCGTTTGCCTCGCTCATTGACTGATGTCCGGATACCTTTCCACTCTCTACGTTAAGGCTCATACCATACACTGCATCTTCTGCGTAGTTTACAACTGTAAATTCAAGAACATCTTTTGTTTGTTCGCTATTGGAAAAATCAACCTGTGCATTGGACTCAACCGATGCACCACCTAAAACAACATTCGATAGTTCTGTTTTTCTGACTAATTCTTCCAGCAGATTAATGTCTGTTCCAACTGTCTTAATCTCAACTCCTGCAAATTCTGATGCTTCACTGCTTGTGACAGAAAGTATCTTTGTTTCACCATCTGCTTTATATTCAAATATAACTTCATTCAAATTTCCAATCTGCGCAAGGTAAATATAAGCATACATCTTTAATCTTTCTTCAAATGCTTCCTGTCTGCTTAAAGAAAAATCATTTTCAAAAATCATTTTCCATGAATATGGTTCTTCTGATGTTTGGAGTTCATTTGTAAAACCTCCCGTATATGCAGTCATATTCAATGTATTTACGATTTTTCCATTGGAAGGCATATTTCCAATATATGGGTTATAGACTGCATATAGACTGGAAGTGAGTAGCGAAATCATCTCCCCGTTTGCCCAAACAATCCGGTCACCTATCCACACCTGACGAATCTTTTCCGACGCAACATATCTTGATTCTGCAGTAGTTTTATAGAAAAAACTCTTTGGCACACAACGTACGGATATTTCTACAACTCCTTCAGATTCACTGATATCTATTTTCTGTATTCCCTGCTTCGAGGTGGTATTTACTGCAACTGCCAGTTCTGTACCTGAAACATCAAGATTGTATGCAAGATAATCTGTATTCATATATTGTCCGCCGAAATAATTTCTTGCGCAAAAAATCATCACTGCAATTGCCCAAACAATCGCTACACAAAGAATTATATTTTTCTGATGTTTTTTCTTCGTTTTTTTCAGAAAGTCAATTTCCTTTATTTCTTTTTCTATCGTTTCCATATCCGGAGTTTGCATCTGTTCTAATACTTTTTTACATTGGTCGCACTCCATCATATGTGCTTCAACTTCTCTGTTAGTAACATCACTGGTAAGTTCATCTATATAAGACGGTAACAGGTCCTGTATCATTTCACATGGAATTTTACTCATTCTCTTCAATCTCCTTTTTCAATCTTTCTTTGGCTCTGTAAAAGTTCACTCGTGCCCAGTTCTCCGTCTTTCCCATAATCTCACCAATTTCTTTAAAGGATAGACTTCCAAAAATTCGAAGATATAAAATCTCTCGAAAAGGCTCCGGACACATATGCAGTTTTCTCATAAGTTCTACTCGTCGCGCTTGACTGAAAACTTTCGCTTCTACGCTTGTTCCGGGAAGACTTTCATTATCATCTATTGATTCTTCTATAGGATGCTTTCTTTGATATGCCAGTAGTTGATTATTGGCAATTGCACAAAGCCACGTGGATAATTTACAGCTTCCATCAAATCGATTGATGCTTTTGACTGCCTGATAAAATGTTTCCTGCGTTAATTCTTCAGCAATATTTTCATTATGTGTCTTTAGCAACAAATATTTATATACTGTTCTGGCATAAGTCTGATAGATTTCATCCATTGACTGCATTCCTTCGCCTCCTTTCTTTTGGTTTTTCATTTATCTATCCATTAATGTTTTTTATTTATGATTCGTTACAGTTTTTTATAAAAAAATTGGCTTTCTTTTATTTGCAAGCAGATAAACGCATCGGCAATTTTGATTTCATCCAATGCGTTTAATATAATGTTTTCTATTTATTTTAGTTCAACAGGAAAAAATATAAAATTCTTTCCTGTTGAAGGTTCTGTATAATCACATGCTGCACCGCTTAATTTCATATTTCTGGCCGGAATTTCATTTTCAAGTACTTCCATAAATGTTTCCATATAATTTTCAAACATTACTTCTGTTACTAAATATTTTCTTGCCGGCATTATCCATTTTTTCCATCCTTTGGGTGCCTGCGCATCTTTATTTACTTCTATTCCGGCCAGATAATAACCTCTTGTGAAGTTGTTAGTCCATGGCATGAAAGACATTGTTTCATCACTCATTGCGCCCCAGAAGCCAACGAATGCTCCATTCTTTTCTTTCATTCCCAGTTCTGATACTTCATCAAAATTTTCATTTGCCTGTTTCCATAGATTCTGTGCAATATTAGCTTCTTCTGTACAAAATCCTTCCTTTCCAATGATAGAAATTTCCGGTAAATCCACAATTCTAATATCCATTTTTCCTCCACCATCTCTTCCGTAAATTACTGTTTCTTTGATTTCACCGGCATCCAGATTTCACAATAGTAGTTTTCATCCTGATTTCCCTTTGGATAGTCATCCTGAGATGTATAATATTCTATGTTATACATTCCGGCAATTTCATAATCACTGTTTCCCGGCAGCCATTCTGAGAAAATTTCCGTATTCACTTTCTGTAAAGCCTCCGGCATTGGTCCCTTACAGGGAAATACCGCCCACGTGTTTTCAGGAATCACAACCGTTTCAAATTCTTCCGGCAGTTCTTTTGCGGGAATATAATCATCAGCAATCATGTACTTAAAAGACCCCTCTGTCGCTCCGTCATCAAAGCAAATACCATACGTACCACAAATATACTTTTCCTTTTCCTTTGCATAATGATCCGTCCAAAACTGCGGACATTCTCTATACCCTTCTTCATTTTTTATCACTCTTGCACTTCCTATAACCGTAAATGCAGGTTTCTTAACAATTTTACACTCCATTTCAAATCCACCTTTCATTGATAAATGTATTTTTAGGGGGAGATAGTTTTTCAATTCTCCCTCTCCGTTCTTCGCCTGTGCAGGCGTAATACCATGAAATCTGGTGAATGCTTTCGTAAAGCTGTCCGGCGAATCGTAACCGTATTTCATTGCTGCATTAATCACCTTGCATCTGTCTATCTGCAGATCTCTGCCGGCAAGTGAGAGTCTTCTGTTTCTTATGTATTCCGATACGGTAACACCACAAAGAATAGAAAATCCTTTCTGAAAATAGAACGGGGAAAGATTAACCTCAGCAGCAATTTTTTCCAGAGTTAGTTCATCCGTAAGATGCTCTTCCATATATTTAATTGATGAAACGATATCTTCCAACCAGCTCATTGCAACACCTTCTTTCTGAATATATCCTATCTCAATAAAGAAAAGTTTTCCCGACATTCTATGTTCTCTTTTGTCCTATTGCATACCCCACTGCTAACATCCTGTACACGGTTGTCATCGTGCAGATATCCCGCAACTGACATTTCTTTGCTAATTCTGCTTTGTAAATATTCAGGTTTATGCAAACTGACTTATGATTTTTTCTATATCTGCATAAAATCTTGCGCAATGATATCCGTCTGCCACTGCATGATGAATCTGTAACGTAACCGGCATTATCATTTTACCGTCACGTTCAAGGTATTTCCCCCATGTAATCATCGGGAACAAAAACTGATATTCACTCTCATTTGATACCGTGAACGAGGAGTAACTAATCCAAGGCATGCAGGAGACAATGAAAAAATTATCTACAGGCTTAGTATGTTTCTTCTCTTTATCATAGTTCTCCATGTCCATCACCATATCACGATAAAACATTTCTAATTCATCCTGATATACTGTACACAAGCTATCCATTATGTTTGTTTCCTTATCTATTACCGCATAATCCGGATTTATGATTTCATAATAACCTAAGTTATTTTGCTCATCATATCCCATCCGAAATTCTTTTTGTTGATTGACCGCTTTTGTCACAATCCATGTAAACACCGGATAAAAACGTAACTCATTTTTCTTAACATATTTCACAACATTCGTTACATCCATATCTACAGTCATACTGTATGTACTTTTTGCAACAGTCATAAAATGTGTAAAGCATTCTTTCCTAGGCCATGCTTCCATATCTATTTTCGTAAAATACATAATTAACCTCTCTTCTACAATTTAGGAGTTGTCGATTGCTTTTGTAAAATACCCATTGTTCAATTGTCATCCCTCGCTCTAAAAAGCTCAGTCAATTCTTATTTATGATACCCATTATATAGCACATCACTTATTTCCACAACAGCATTTCAGCCAGTTTCGCCCCTTAAGTACTTTATGTACTTTAAATAAAAAATACTTCTCTGATTGGTGCATATAACGCTTCTTTTGTCATAAACATCTTCCTGTATTACCCAAAAACAAGCCACTCACTCTACAAAAGTGAATGGCCTAAATTTTACTGTTTCTATAAATATTCTTCCTTTTCAGCATCTTCCTTCGTCCGGTGTATAGTTCCTCTCGAATGATTAGGCGGCGCATAAACGGAAGAAAGTTTTAACGGACAATCCCCCATATTTATAATGTTATGCCATGTACCTGCCGGCACGAAAACAACCTCTCCTTCATATACACTTTTCTGAAAATTCAGTCTGTATTTGTTATTACCCATTTTAACGATTGCTTTTCCTTGCTCAACACGAATCATTTGATCTGTTTTAGAATGCATTTCTATGCCAATGTCTCCAAATCTTGGTATAGACATCAATGTCATTTGCAAAAAACTTCCGGTCCAGACAGCCGTACGGAAATTCTCATTTTTTTCAGCATCTTCTGTTACATCTGTTACATAAGGATCCGGTCCATAATCCTTCAATTTTTCCAAACTACACATAAAAATCCTTTTTTATTATTTTATTCCGGATTTGAAAGTATGTTCCTTATCTTCTCTTAATGGGTAATAGCAAATCAATCTGACCATCAATACCATTCTCAGGCCATCCCATGTGCGCCGAATATACCCAGTTCAAATGTTCCTCAAGCATTCCATGCATTATCTCCGGACCTGCTTTCCAGTCCGGTTCATATTTATCATTGTTTTCAGCCCACTTTACAAGATTCTCCCATAGATGAAACTCCGGGAAATTGATGGTAAGAGCTGCATACAAACCACCCGGCATCTGTTTTCTTTCAAATCCTTCCGGCAAATCCATGTTTGCCGGAATGGTAACCCAATCCTCATATCCATGCTCCCCGTTCGGAAGAATTCCGGGATTGGGACTATTGAAGCCAAACATTCTCGCATCCGGCTTTATTGTATACAATTTGCTCTTCTGTATAAACTCCGATACCTTATCACCAACTGTTTCCTCGGGGTTCTCACCCACTGCTCGATATGATGCGACTTCGCACTCCGGGATGAGCACTATTCTAACATTCATATCCTTACTTAATACCTCATCTGCTTTGTTCAAATCTGTCATTGTCACGACCTCCTGTAGTTGTGTTTTTGCAGGAGCCACGGAATCAATAATCTCAACAGTCTCTAAATCGTCCAAAAGGCTATATGTATTATTCTCTTCACGATATTTGTCTACAAGCATCATAAGAACTCTTCGGATAGTGGACACAGATTCTACTTCTTCATCAATCTCAGATATACGTCTCTGCAATATGTCAAGAATCTGCTTCTGCCGCTTATCCGTCAAGATAACCTTAATGTCCTTCAACGGAATACGCAATTTTCTGAGTAACAGAATTATCCTGATACGGCCGATCGTATCCATATCATATATTCTGTAAGAATAATCGTCACAGTGTCTACTCTCAATCAAGCCTAATTTCTCATAATATCTGAGCATTCGTGGCGACACTGCATATTCCTTTGATACCTGAGTAACTGTCTTATACACTTCCATATACATCTTCCTTTCTGCTCCTTACATATGAGAAGCATAAAGGACTACACCGTGTCCTAGTCAATACCTTTTTTATAAATTTTTATCTCCCCTGGTTCTCATTCATATTAGCTGATTTCATCCATCTGCTTCCTCGATAAATTCCAGTATCATGTTTGCTCTTGTTTTACTAACTTCATCTGCCCATGCAGGATTTTTCTTTCCACGCTCACTAAGATAAATGCCATCAGAAAACTCCCAATGGGTTACTTTCCTTATCTTTTTTACCGTAACACCGGTACACCCTTCCTTCGTCAGGATTGCATGTGCTTTATAGTTTAATGGACTGCAAAGAACCAGGATTGGTTTCTTCCTATTCCCTATTTCCGGTTTTCCAAAGAGTGCTCCGTCCAGATTCACAGCATACCGCAAACTATCATTTTTTAACGCGGCGAAAACACTGCAGCAGCCGCCAAAGGAGACTCCAACAGACCCCATGCCGGAAAGCTCGAGCTTTCCTTTCCAAAAAGAATCGGATGCATTCACATATGCAAGCCACTCCATCACTGTAACAATATCTTCATACCAGAGCGGTTCAAGCTGCTCCAGCTTTTTTCTCATACACTCAAAAGATTCCGGGCTTTCAAACCGTCCCCCATCCGTATAAGTTACAATTCCTGCCCCATAGGGATGTCCAATGCTCACTACAACATAGCCTGATGATGCCATGTCTGCACATAACACCGTGCTTTCCATTTCATATCCGCACAAACCGTGATTCACTAAAACAACCTTCGCCTTTTCTATTGTAGTTTCGAATTCCGGTTCCGTTCCACAATACGTCCGAACACCATTGTCAATCACATTAGGAGCGTTGCGCTGATATTGTTCCTCCATATAAGGGTATTCCTTTGTCCATGACTCAGCCGGATAATAAATGGTCATCGATACTCTTCTTTTATGGGAAATGTCTCCGATTTCTTCCGTCTCATATCGCCTGATTCCAACCCGGTAGTCTCCTATTGCCTGTCGAAGCATCTTACCTACCTCCATATTTCATCACGAATTCTATTGTTACGTATGCCACATTGTGAATCCTCTGTGTGTGTCTGGCAGACTAAGACCTTGCGACCTTAGCCCCTCACCTATCCACATGTGCTGCTTTCCATGATAATTAATTCCTGCGGCAAATAGGTACGAAGTAATTCTTCTAATTTATCTGCCTGAATAGGTTTTGCAAAATAATCATTAAATCCATACCCCACGTACATTTCCCTGCATCCTGCAATAGCATTAGCCGTAAGAGCAATGACAATCCCGTCTTTATTGAGATTTTCTTCGTCATTTCGCATTATATGTAAGGTTGCTACACCATCTAAATCCGGCATCATATGATCCATAAGAATGATGTCATACTTCTTTTTCTTCGTGAAATCCAGACACTGTCTTCCACTTTTCGCAAGATCTACTTTTATCTTTGTACGTTTCAACAGACTTCGTAATAAAGAAAGGTTCACCTGATTGTCATCTACCACCAGCACCTGCGCTTCCGGCGCCGTAAACATTTCTTTTTCCTTTTCTTCCAGTTCGCGCTTCTCCCGAATTGCCACTTCCAGATTTCCAATAGGTGCTTTATCTATTACTTTTTGAGGTATCTTTACTGTAAAAGCAGAGCCTTTTCCATACTCGCTTTTTACCTCAATACTACCATCCATCTGCTCCACTAACTGTTTCACAATATTAAGACCTAAACCGGTTCCCTGAATATTCCGGTTCTTCTCTAAATCCAATCGCTTAAAGCTGTCAAAAAGTACAGGTAAATCTTCTTTTTTAATACCCATTCCTGTATCAATAACAGAAAAGCATAACAGGATAAATTCTTCGTCTATGGGCTCACCATAAGCTTTTAAGGTAATACAACCCTCTCTGGTATATTTTTCTGCATTAGATAATAAATTGGTCATAATCTGACGAATACGAATGGCATCACCACAAAGCTGTGAAGGTAACTTTTTATCAATATCTATTTGGACAGAAATAGGCTTTCCCACTACTCTTGCATTAAGAATTAATACACCATCCTGTAACAATCCTGCCAAACTATAAGTTTCATTCACAATCTCCATCTGTCCCGATTCAATTTTCGTAAAATCTAACACATCATTGATTAACCCGAGAAGCATATTGCTGGCATTTTCAATATTATGAGAATAACTACTAATATCCGGATTTTCATTCTCTCGTAAAATCATTTCATTCATGCCGATAATAATATTAATTGGAGTTCGAATTTCATGGGACATATTGGCAAGAAATTTGGCCTGAGCCTCCCGGCCCGCAATAGCCTGTTGCTTTTTCTTTTCAGACCGGAACAAATCCCGACCTGTCTTAATAACCGCCATAGTTAATAAAAACAACAGACCGATACCAAGAATAGCACCCATAGAGTTTTTATAACCCAGATAATACATTATCATCTCCAGAACTGCTGTAAAAAGCATACCGCAGATGCCAATTCCTACAAACAAATATTCCGTAAATTGCTTTTTTAATGCATCCACAATAGTAGTTATGAGCAAACACACAATTACGAAAAGAAGCCACATATGAATAAAGACTACCAATGTTACAAATTGTACCAGTTCCGTCAACTGTAATACGGAAAATATCACAAACATCATGGCACAACAGGTCATAAGCACTACATACAATTTGCGATAACGATTTTTTTGAATCTCATTAATATAAAGTAAAAGTGGCAAAGGAATTATCATTATACTCCAGTAAGCAAGATTTGCCAATGAAGAAATACTTGGTACAAAAATCTGCCGGAATACACTTTCCGATAGCATCCAAAGAGCGCAGAAAAATATCGTCCAAGCCAGATATTTTAATTCCAATTCCCTTTTGTACACATGCTTCATAACAAAACATACTGCAATACAAAATGTACTAACCAATATAAGCAGCACTGCTATTGCCGCTCTCATTCCGAACGCTTCTGCCAGATAAGCCCAAATACTTGCACGATTGCCAATATAACATTCATTAACATTTCCCGCATATTTTGACTCACTGGAAAACTCATAAGACATTTCTTTTCCACGGTCAGACGCACCCACTTCCACAAAAAGGTAACGGGTGGAACTATTTTTTCCAAATGGTCTGATTTTATCCGTATTATAGTCCAGACGTAACTCCCCATCTATATAAACACGAACATCCTGCCAGATGGCATGAAAACATAAACATTCACCATCCACTATGTTCTCAGGCAAGGTAGTAGTAAGGGTTACAATCTCTCCCCACCGGGCATCCAGTTTAGCCGGAATTTCCACAGGAATCTTCTCCCCATTTTCCAGAACGCGCTGCCATTCTGTCTCAAACACCCGACACTTAGCCGAACTATCCTCTCTCTCATCCGGCATAACAAGCTGGGAAACAACCATATAAAATAGAAACGCAAAAGTTGCAATACTGAAAAATATCTTTAAAACTTTGATACTTTTCTCAAACGAAATCTTATTTACTTGTATTTTTTTCATAGTAGTACTCCCTCTGCGTATCCTATATCAATAGTTTTTATATGCAGCTTCGCTTTACTAATTCTGTAATCTGACTGCAATGCCTTTCATTTCTTCAAAATCAGCCATCAGTTCTTTAGAGTAGTTTTCCGCTTCAAAATATTTCTGCTTTGCGGCTTCATAATCTTCGTTCATAATCAGATTTCTGACTTTGCTTCCATATTCATGGAACTTTTTATGCTTTTCTTCCAACTGTGTCCAAATTACGCGAATTTCCGGTGTCTTCGGTACCATAGAATAATAAAAATGTCCAAAGCCGCATTTTGAAGAATCAAACTGTATTGGAATAATAGTCTTCTCATCTACCATTCGTTTCAAGTTAGAAAGCCATGTCTTATGTGCATTCAATGCTTTGTCCATATACTTGACAAATTCCACATACTCCATACGAAAGAATGCATCGTCCGTCATCCTTCCCATAACCTTGGTTGCATCTGACAAAGTCTTTTCAATATTTTCTACCGGTTTTGTAGCATCCTTAATATACGCACTGACACCCTTTAACTCAGCCATATTTCTATTTAGCTCATCACATTGACCTTTAATGTGTGAGGCCTGCGATTCTAACTCATTCATGGAGCTACTGATTTCTTCACTCACAGCTGCAAGAGAACTGATATTATCATTAACTCTTGAAACATGTTTCTGGTTCTCGCTATTGATTTCCCATACACTTTCAATTTTTTCTGTTACAGTATTCAATGCCTGTATGGTACTGGTCACACTTTCCGAGCTCTTACGGGAAGCGCTCTTAATCCGTTCTACGAATTCTCCCATATTCCCGGTCAACTTCTGTGTCTCTTCTGCAAGTTCTCGGATTTCTTCTGCAACTACTGCAAATCCTTTGCCCGCTTCACCTGCTCTGGCTGCCTCAATAGATGCATTTAAAGCAAGAAGATTTGTCTGGGATGAAATCGAATTAATACCGGAAATCACTTCGTTCATATGATTAATCACTTCCATAAGTGTATCCATATCACCTTGCATTTCCTTGGATTCATCAATGGTTTTTACTGACAAATCACGAATTGCAGAAAGCTCCTGCTGACTGGTCTCTATCTTTTTATATACTTCATCGGTATCCTCTGCAGCCTCAACAATTGTCCTTGTTAAATCCTCATGCTGCATATTCACCTGTTCTGCAACTGAAGAAGAGTCTTCCGCCGCATTTAAAATTTGTCCTGTAGCATAGTCTGCATTTTCAGCATCCTTGAGCAGCATATCCGTACTTCTCGTTAAAACTAAATCCAGAGAACTGATTTGCATAACTGCATCCAAGGTCTTATCATATGCTGATTCAAACTCTTCTCTTCCTTTTATTAAGCGCTTATAAATCCCATCCAATTCTGAATTACCGGAATAATCCACTTGTTTCAGTTCCGATACAGCGTGAATTAAATCTGCTTTTTTTCTTACAAAGCCCATAACTTTCTCCCTTCTCATTTGTGATGTGCAAATCTTATAGGACAATTTTATCACTATTCTTTTACTTTGCAATCCATTTTGGAACTTTCAATATATGTCTTCACTTCGGACACCACTTTCTCATATACTGCCATAAATTCTTCATGGTGCGCCTGCACATAGGACACATTAT
>CAYUYJ010000014.1:0-84648 GCA_964449325.1 uncultured Lachnospiraceae bacterium
GGCGTCAGGCTGACACCTACAACGTACCGAGAATGGCATTCATCAACAAGATGGATATCTTAGGTGCAAATTTTTATGGCGCAGTAGAGCAGATTAAGACCAGATTAGGTAAAAACGCTATCGTTCTTCAGTTGCCGATTGGTAAAGAAGACGATTTCAAAGGTATCATTGACTTATTTGAAATGAAAGCATATATCTACAATGATGATAAGGGTGATGATATCTCCATCACAGACATTCCTGACGATATGAAGGATGATGCAGAATTGTATCGTGCTGAATTAATCGAGAAGGTTTGCGAATTAGATGATGATTTAACCATGATGTATTTGGAAGGAGAAGAACCTTCTGTTGAGCAGTTAAAAGCAGCTCTTAGAAAAGGAACCTGTGAATGTACAGCTGTTCCTGTATGCTGTGGTTCTGCTTACAGAAACAAAGGTGTTCAGAAACTTCTGGATGCAATCTTAGAGTATATGCCTGCTCCGACAGACATACCGGCTATCAAGGGTGTTGACTTGGAAGGTAATGAAGTAGAGAGACATTCATCCGATGATGAACCGTTCTCCGCACTGGCATTCAAAATCATGGCTGACCCGTTTGTTGGTAAGCTTGCATTCTTCCGTGTATACTCCGGAAGCATGAACTCAGGTTCTTATGTATTGAATGCAACAAAAGATAAGAAAGAGCGTGTTGGACGTATCCTTCAGATGCATGCAAACAAACGTCAGGAACTTGATAAAGTTTATTCCGGTGATATTGCAGCAGCAGTTGGATTTAAGTTTACAACAACAGGTGATACTATTTGTGATGAACAGCATCCGGTTATCTTAGAGTCCATGGAATTCCCTGAGCCGGTTATCGAGCTTGCTATCGAGCCGAAAACAAAAGCAGGACAGGGTAAGATGGGTGAAGCTTTGGCAAAACTTGCAGAAGAAGATCCGACTTTCCGCGCTCATACAAATCAGGAAACAGGACAGACCATCATCGCAGGTATGGGTGAGCTCCATTTGGAAATCATCGTAGACCGACTTCTTCGTGAATTCAAGGTTGAGGCAAACGTTGGTGCTCCTCAGGTTGCTTACAAAGAAGCTATCACAAAGCCTGTTGAAGTTGACAGCAAATATGCTAAACAGTCCGGTGGTCGTGGACAGTACGGTCACTGTAAAGTTAAATTCGAGCCTATGGATCCGAACGGTGAAGAATTATTCAAGTTCGAGTCTACTGTAGTCGGCGGTGCTATTCCGAAGGAATACATTCCGGCAGTCGGAGAAGGTATCGAAGAAGCAACCAAGGCCGGTATCCTTGGCGGATTCCCGGTTGTGGGTGTATATGCAAATGTATACGATGGTTCATACCATGAAGTCGACTCTTCTGAAATGGCATTCCACATTGCCGGTTCTTTGGCATTCAAGGAAGCTATGCAGAAGGCAGCACCGGTATTAATGGAGCCTATCATGAAGGTAGAAGTAACGATGCCTGAAGAATATATGGGTGATGTTATCGGTGATATTAATTCCCGTCGTGGACGTATCGAAGGTATGGAAGACATCGGAGGCGGTAAGATGGTAAAAGCTTATGTTCCGCTTTCCGAAATGTTCGGATATTCCACAGACTTACGTTCTAAGACACAGGGACGTGGTAACTACTCTATGTTCTTTGAAAAATATGAGCAGGTACCGAAGAATGTTCAGGAGAAGGTTTTGGCTGCAAAGAAGGGTTAATTGGATTTTAGTCTGAAATATGCGGTTAATTGCATTCTTTTATGAATTAATGCTTGAAAATATCGGCTATCTTTAATATAATTGGAGATAGCCGAGTAACTAAAAATAAAAATAATTTAATTAGGAAAATAAGGAGGACTTTTCAAAATGGCTAAAGCTAAATTTGAAAGAACTAAACCACATTGTAACATTGGTACCATCGGTCACGTTGACCATGGTAAAACAACTTTAACAGCAGCAATCACAAAAGTACTTGCTGAAAGAGTTGCCGGAAACGAAGCTACAGATTTCGAAAACATCGATAAAGCTCCGGAAGAAAGAGAACGTGGTATTACAATTTCTACAGCACACGTAGAATATGAAACAGAAAAGAGACATTACGCACACGTTGACTGCCCTGGACATGCTGACTACGTTAAGAACATGATTACAGGTGCTGCTCAGATGGACGGTGCTATCTTAGTAGTTGCTGCTACTGACGGTGTTATGGCTCAGACAAAAGAGCACATCCTTCTTTCTCGTCAGGTAGGTGTTCCTTATATCGTTGTATTCATGAACAAATGTGACATGGTAGACGATCCGGAATTACTTGAATTAGTAGAAATGGAAATCACAGATCAGTTAGCTGAGTATGATTTCAATGACTGCCCGATTATCAAAGGTTCTGCATTAAAAGCTCTTGAAGATCCGAACGGAGAATGGGGCGACAAGATTATGGAATTAATGGCTGCAGTAGATGAGCATATTCCGGATCCTCAGCGTGCAACAGACCAGCCGTTCCTTATGCCTATCGAAGATGTATTCTCTATCACAGGTCGTGGTACAGTTGCTACAGGTAGAGTAGAACGTGGTGTTCTTCATGTATCTGAAGAAGTTGAAATCGTTGGTATCAAAGAAGAAACTCAGAAATCTGTTGTAACAGGTATCGAAATGTTCCGTAAACTTCTTGACGAAGCTCAGGCTGGTGATAACATCGGTGCATTACTTCGTGGTATTCAGAGAACAGACATCGAAAGAGGTCAGGTTCTTGCAAAACCGGGTACAGTAACATGCCATACAAAATTCACAGCTCAGGTTTACGTTTTAACAAAAGATGAAGGTGGACGTCATACTCCTTTCTTCAACAACTACAGACCTCAGTTCTACTTCAGAACAACTGACGTAACAGGTGTTTGTAACTTACCGGCTGGTACAGAAATGTGTATGCCTGGTGATAACGTAGAAATGACAATCGAATTGATTCATCCGATTGCTATGGAGCAGGGTCTTACATTCGCTATCCGTGAAGGTGGTAGAACAGTAGGTTCAGGTCGTGTTGCTACAATCATTGAGTAATCTTTGATTTAGTATCATAGAGACTTAAATACAAGCCGCAATTCCTCATTTTATGAGGAGTTGCGGTTTTTGCGTGTTAGCAATGAGAAATGCAAGAAAGCCGCTAAAACCAAGGGATTGAGCTTGCTCAAGACCTTTGGTATTAGTGGCTTTTCTTATGTGGCGAATGCCACGACCGAGCCGTCAGGCGAGGTTGCATTTCGTAAAGAAGATTAGCGAACAAAAAAAAGCCCTTTTCAAGTTCTTCACTCAAAATGGGCTTGTGATACGCGTGTGATACACGTTGTTTTAAGACATCAAATCCACACCAAATCAATCTTCGGTGTGAGGCCAGTTAATCTTCCATTCAAAATACTCTTCTTTGGTAATTTTACCGGAGGCTAAGTCCTCTTTTTTCTTTTTCCAGATATTCAGGAAATCATCCAGTAAAGAATAATCAAAACCAACAGCGATATGTTTCTCGGTAGGGTCTTCGGGATTTGCAACTTCGTAGAGGGGCATATTGTAATGTTCATCCAGTTCAAAGAGAGCGTACATTACATCTTCCGCTGCGTAGAGGGAAGGCTCATAGATGGAGCGGTAATTACAGTTCAAGGCTTTTGCCAGCTCCTGTATCATATCCTCCTTGGGTGTGCGGTTGCCGATTTCGTACTGACGGATACGTACATCGGATAAGCCAACAGCTTCACCGAGCTGTGCCTGTGTCAGTTTGCGGAAATTTCTGATTCGTTTTATTCGTTCACCAATAGCCATCGTGTAACTCCTTCCAATCAAATAGTAACAATAACGTTTCTGATAATACAATAACATAAATGTTACTGTATAGCAATAAAAAAGTCTATAATCCGGGACAGAATGCAGAGCCGGATGTATGGGGAAGAGATTTTTATAAAAAGAAGCATTTTTTATAAGTGATAATTTTTTTTCGTCCATCTCTTGACAGAAACATATATGTTACTATATAATCAAACAACAAACAGTAACGAATATGATACTCATACAAAAACGAGGAGGTGAACAGCATGAGCAAGATCATACATAAGTTTTAGTGGAAAGGAGGAAGGAGTATGACGAATCGCTATTTATCTGCTAAGGAAGTTGCAGAACTTTTGGGAATTGCAGAATCAACCGCTTACGCAGTCATTCGTGGATGGAATAAGGAACTGAAAGCACAGGGTTATTTTACCAAGGCAGGTTCCGTTCCGAGAGCCTATTTCGAGAAGAAGTGCTACGGATATGGCGAAGCGCAATAGATGAACTTTGATAACTGAATAAGCCACACCCAGAATAATTCCGGGTGTGGCGGCTACAAGAAAGAGAGGTAATGAGTATGCCGGTTTATAAGGACGAAAAACGCAACACCTGGTATTGTAAGTGCAACTATAAGGATTGGCTTGGAGAGAGTAAATCCAAGATGAAACGCGGATTTGCTACTAAGAAGGATGCCCAGCAGTGGGAACGTGATTTTTTACAGAGGCAGAGTGCCAGCATGGACATGAAGTTTGCTTCCTTTGTGGATGTGTACTTTGAGGATAAGGCACCCAGACTGAAGGAACGTTCCATAATGACGAAACGGACTCTATTTGAAACCAAGATTATTCCTTACTTTGGTGAAAAGCAGATGAATGAGATTACTGCTGTGGATATTATCAAGTGGCAGAATGCACTTCTGAATCAGGATTACAAGCCAACGTATCTGAGGATGATACAAAATCAGATGACGGCGCTTTTTAATCACGCAGAGAAGTTCTATGATTTGAAAGATAATCCCTGCAAGAAGGTGGATAAAATGGGACGTCCTAATGCTAAGGAGCTAAACTTCTGGACCAAGGATGAGTATGAACAGTTTATTCAAGGTTTTAGTTCGGATGAGGAGATGTACCGGATTATCTTTCAGATGTTATTTTGGCTTGGATGCCGGGTAGGAGAATTGCTGGCACTTAACAGCCAGGATATTGATTTTGAAAACGGAACGGTGAACATCTCCAAGACTTATTACAGGAGAAATCAAACCGATTATGTAACACCACCGAAGACAGAGAGTTCTAATCGAAAGATTACTATTCCGAAGTTTCTGGCAGAGGAGATGAAGGATTTTGTGGACAGACAATATGGATTGACACCGGAGGATCGAATCTTTCCTATCACGGACAGAGCAATTCAGAAGAAGATGAAACAAAAGACGGAGCAGGCGAAACTAAAACCTATCCGTGTGCATGACCTTCGTCATTCGCACATTGCTTTGCTAATAGAGAAGGGGATGCAACCGTTGGTAATTGCCCAGCGGGTGGGACATGATTCCGTGAATACGACCATGAATATCTACGGACACCTTTATCCGAATAAGCAGAAGCAGGTGGCGGATTTGCTGAATGCAGAGGCTACAGGGGAACCGGAAAGCAAATTGGTGGATATGGCAACAGAGATGCGGTTTCGAAAGGCAGGTGGCTGGTCATGAGAATGGTAAGAGGATTTTACAACGAGCAGAACAACACGGTGAATGTCATTCACTATGATACCAACTGCATCGTAAGTTTAGATTGCGGGAAGTGGGAGAGTGGTCTTCGGACCACTCCAAACTCCCAAGGACGGATGGATGCACTGGCGATAGATGACCCGGTGGAGTATGTGAGGTTAATGCTTAGCGGGGAGATGCAGGTGTGGCTGGATGCGTTGGATGATTCTTCCGTATGGTGAGTCACAAAGTGGAGCACTTTTCAAAAAAGTGAGTCAAAAAGTGGCGTCATTTTTCAAAAAGGGAGACGAAAGTGACACACCTGTTGATAGTGGATTTCTGGTTGGTGCGGCATAAAAAATACTTCCCAGAGGGGGCACCAACATACAGCTGTGCATACCGGCTGCTGGCAGTAGATTTCACCAAATGCCGGTAGGAGCAGATGTATCCGCGGTCAAGCGACGAAACGCTTGCCCCGTTTGTGTTTGGGGTACCCCCAAACCAATAAGGGGACATTACTTTAGGGGAAGAGAAAGAGACGTGTAAACCCAAAGAAAGGAGGAGAACGACCATGAGCAGAGATTTCTTAAGGAAGTTGCTGATTAAACTGAATACAGATAAGAAGAGAGGGATTTGATGACAGGCAAGAAAGAAAAGACCATAAGTGGTGCAATGTACAGCACACCTAATCTGGAGCACAATCTTAGAACGCATATTCCACCCAACTCCGTAGAGGAGCGGCGGCATTTAAACTGGGTATATACCAAGGATATAGAGATTACTCTGCAACAGGTATATGAGAAGTTATTTGCTAAGCCGTATAAAGAGTGGCGGGATAGGGAGATTAAGAAAGGGCGCGGTAAAAGATTTCCACCGACCTATTATGAGAAGATTGAGCAGGATAAGCAGAAGCACCTTTGTTATGAGATTATCTGGCAGATAGGGGATATGCGGGACACAGGTTTCATATATACGCCGGATGATGCGCATCGTGCACAGGATTTGCTGGACGAATTTGCAAAGTATCTGTTGGAACTGCCGGAGGTATGTGTGGTTACGCAGAAAGAGATGGATGATCCAAATTGGAAGCCGCCTTTTGAGGCAGGTCTGATTGTTCACCACATGGTTTATCACGGGGATGAAAATTCTCCCCATATTCATATGACCTATATTCCATATACAACTAACTCCTCAAAGGGAGCACCAATCCAGAATGCATTTGCACAGACCTTCAAAGATTTGGGATTTCCGACTACTATGAAGCAGGCGGTAACTGAGACCGGCGATTTGGTCTGGCAGAAGGATGAGGATGGAAACCTGAAACCACAGATGAAGCGTGACCGTTACGGCGGTGCCGATTGGGTGGAAACTCAGAAGGCAGTGCTTCAGGACATGATGCTGAGAGAGTTTGGTTGGGAGCGTTTTTATAAAGGCTCCAATCCCAGAGGAAATCTTCTTTTGTCGGACTACCGCAGGGAGAAAGCGGCAGAGATGGTAAAGGAAGAGGAGCGGAAACTTGAGGATATTAAGGATAAGGTTGCAACCGGGCAGGCTACCATTCAGGCACAGGCTGAACAGATGGAGGCAATGCTTGAGTCTCTGGGTAAGGGGCAGAAGCAGAGAGGCAGCTGTCAGTCAGAATCACAGATAAGAACGCTGAACTGGATGATGTACTGCGGAACCTGGCAGATAAAAGTACCGAGCTGGATGAAGTGAAGCAGGACTTGACAGATAAAAAGAGTGAGGTTCGGGAGCAGGAGCAGAAGCTGACGCTAATCAAAGAAGATGCGGACGAGACGATTCAGAAGGCGAAGTTTGCAGAAGAACTTATCGATTACTTCAGGAATACTAATTCCGGTGAACGGGAGAAGGCATACTTTGAAAAGATGCTGGACCTTAAATACGAGAATGAGTGCTTGAAGCAAGAGAATCAGGAGCTGAAAGCTGAGAACCGGAGTTTGAGGGCGAAGCTGGAAAAGGCATATGATTTCATGAGGCAGTTTACAATTAACGGAATGAATATGCTGGAACACTTCCTGAGGAGCATCGGCGAGTGGGTACAGCAGAAGGTGGTTGGAATGAGTAGGTAGAAGATTAAGCAAACGGAAGGGGTGCGAAAGCACCTCTTCTTCTTTTGTAAAAATGAGTATTGTTGAAAATGTGAGTCGGAAAAGTATGTTTTATGCTGGATAATGATAGATTTACCTGTAATGAGGCGATTTAAAAATTTGCATTACGGATCGGGATTTTAGTTACAAGAAATAATATATCACTAAATATCAACAAATATTATCTAATTATTGAAAAACAGACCCAAAATGATACAATATATTATGGAGTAGTTATACACTTTTGGCAATTTATGAGGTGAATATAATGGAGAAAATTATTGATGATAAGTGGATAAGCATTGAAGAGGCTGCAGAATATCTTGGCATTAAGCCAGTTACTTTACGAGGTTGGATTCGTAATGAAAAGGGAGTGCCTGCACACAAGATAGGAAAGCAGTGGAAGTTTAAATGTTCTGAGCTTGACCGATGGGTAAAAAGTGGAGAAAGTGCTATTGAATAGTATATATACATATATGAAAAGGAGTTAACTAACATGGCGGTAAAGAAAACAGAACTATACAGCTCTTTGTGGGCGAGTTGTGATGCTTTACGTGGTGGAATGGATGCATCACAGTATAAGGATTATATACTTACACTATTGTTTATGAAGTATGTAACGGATAAATATAAAGGACAAAAATATGGAGATTTGACCGTTTTTGATAAAGAACATGACCCGAATCCAGACCCTGAAAAGAGAACAGGTTGCTCTTTTGATGATTTTATTGCTTTAAAAAACAAGAAGAATATTGGTGAAGGTATTGATAAAATTATCGCTCGTTTGGCGGAAGTAAATGAAAGCTTGAAGGGCGTTATTGATATTGCTCATTTTAATGATGAAGCGAAAATTGGTAAGGGACAGGAAATGGTGGATAAGCTCACTAAACTTATCGCAATTTTCCAACGTCCAGAGTTGGATTTTTCTAAAAATAAAGCAGAAGGCGATGATATTATCGGCGATGCTTATGAATATTTGATGAGAAACTTTGCGACAGAGAGCGGTAAGAGTAAGGGACAATTTTATACCCCTGCCGAAGTGTCACGTATCTTAGCAAAGGTTATTGGAATTGACAAATGTACAGATCACAATGCAACAATATGTGATCCGGCTTGTGGCAGTGGTTCGTTATTGATTAGAGCATTGTCAGAGGCTCCATTTGAAATTTCTGGTTATGGTCAGGAGAAAGAAGTTGCAACTGCCGGTCTTGCAAAAATGAACGCCGTGCTTCATAACAAAGCTGCGGTTATTAGAGCTGGAAATACATTTTCAGAACCACACTTTACAAGAGCAGATGATGCTTCAGAATTGGAGCGCTTTGATTATATTGTGGCAAATCCGCCGTTCTCGCTAAAGAACTGGTCAGATGGTTTGAAAGAGTTCGGAAGATTTACAGGTTATGGAGATAGGCCGCCTGAGAAAAATGGTGATTATGCGTGGTTAATGCATATTTTAAAAACATTAAAATCGACAGGAAAGGCAGCAGTGATTCTACCTCATGGTGTATTGTTCCGTGGTAACTCGGAGGGAACAATCAGACAGGCTATTGTTGATAAAGGATGGATTAAGGGAATTATCAGTCTCCCGCCTAACCTTTTCTATGGAACGGGTATTCCTGCTTGTATTTTGATTATTGATAAAGAAGGGGCAGAGAATCGTGCTGGCATTTTTATGATTGACGCAGGCAAGGGATATGTTAAGGATGGTAGCAAGAATAGATTGCGTGAGCAGGATATCTATCGTATTGTTACAACATTCAACGAGGAAATTACAACTGATGTTAAGTATGCTCGCTTTGTACCCAACAAAGAAATAAAAGAAAAGAATGGATATAATCTGAACATCTCTCGTTATATTGATTCTTCTGAGCCGGAGGATATTCAGAATATTTATGCTCATATACATGGTGGTATTCCAGCTGCGGATATTGATGCGTTGGAACGTTTTTGGACTGCTTTTCCCACATTGAAAGATGAATTATTGGGTGTGTTTAGTGAAGGCTATTACAAACTGAAGGTTGAAGATGATGTTATTCGCCAGACGACTTATTCAAATGCAGAATTTGCTGCATATGGAGAAATGGTAGACGAGGCCTTGGCACGGTGGAGAAATTATGCTGATACTAAGCTCAAAACTTTAAGTGCTGACGTATCCGCAAAAGAGCTTATAGTTGAACTTGCACAGGTTATCTTGAAAGAATTTGAAGATCTTACGCTTATTAATAAATATGATGTGTATCAGGTATTGCTTGCCTACTGGAACCAAATTCTTGGTGATGATGTATCGTTGATTATCTCAGAAGATATGGGATATGGTGTGGCTAGAGAAATTGAAGATATTAAGAAGGAAACAAAGAAAACTGATGCAGACGGAAATACAGAATATAAAGTGGTTGGCTGGGAAGGGAAATTAATTCCGAAGGAGATAATCCTTTCTGAATTATTTCCGGAAGAAAAGAAAGCTATTGATGACCTTGTCGAATTCGTCGCGGAAACGGATTCACGCCTTATGTCTTTGATTGAAGAATCAGCCGTAGACTCTACACTGTCTGAAGTAGCAGAGGGCGGTAAGGTTAAGAGTAAGGATGTACAGGAAAAGATGGATGCAATTATGTGCAATGTTCATACCCCGCTTATTGATGGCTTGCTGGAATTACAGAAACTGCTTCCATCAATGAAAAAGAAGGACTATACGGTATATATCAATGACCACACTATGTTGGAAGTTGCTTATACTGATAAAGACACTGTGACAAAAGCGTCTGTTGCATATGCGCTTGCAATGGCACGTGCTGAAGCACCAGTACCTGAAGTATATGTCGATGATTATGCAGAATTAAAAGAAGCATATGAACTTGCCAGAAAATCAGAAGAAACTACAAAACTTATTAAGGAAATGGATAAGGATTTGGATGAAAAGGCGCAAGGACGATATGCTACATTAACAAATGACGAAATTATGGATTTGCTCGTAAATAAAAAATGGTATTACGCTATTGGTACAGGCATAAATGAGCTTTATACAGCAATTTCTCATCAGTTGGCAGACCGAATTATTGAGCTTTCTAAACGATATGAGGATACGCTCCCAGAGTTAATGAAGCAGACAGCAGATTATGAGGCTAAGGTGAAGAAACATCTGGAAAGGATGGGCTTCAAATGGTAAGAGATTTAAAACATACTGAAGTTGGCGATATACCTGTTGATTGGGAAGTTCAAACATTTGAAGAAACTTTTAAGATACTTTCCAATAACACATTATCACGAGAAAATTTGAATAATCGTGGTGGAGCAGTAAGAAACATTCATTATGGAGATGTTCTTACGCAATTTTCAGAAGTGTTGAAATGTAATGAGGAGGAAATCTCGTATATAAATGATTTGTCACTGCTATCATCGTCAACACAATTATTGCAAGACGGAGATTTAATCATTGCCGATACAGCGGAAGATGAAACGGTAGGTAAAGCGACGGAAGTTCAAGGTCTTGGCGACGCAAAATTGGTGGCAGGTCTTCATACGATTCCTTGTCGAGTAAAAAAAGGAAATTTTGCACCCAGATGGTTGGGATATTATATGAATTCCCATATATATCACGACCAAATAATACCTTATATTACTGGGATTAAGGTTTCTTCTATATCCAAAAGTGCGATAGCGGGAACATTAATTTTTATTCCGCCGAAGGAAGAACAGGAAGCCATTGCTGCAGCATTATCATCAATAGATGAGTTAATTAATTCATTGCACAAAGAAATTACAAAGAAGAAAAATATTAAATATGGATTATTACAAACGCTATTGTCGCCTTATGATGCAGATAATAATGCTAAAAAGGAATGGGTATGTGAGAAGTTAGATGATGTTACTGTAAAAATAGGAGTCGGATTAGCAACGTCTGTTACAGAACATTATCGAGAAACAGGAGTGCCGATTTTTCGTAATTTAAATATAAAAGAAAATTACTTGGACGACGGAGATTTGTTATTTCTTGATGAGTCTTTTGCGATGAAGAATCCAAATAAGGTTATTCATACAGGAGATGTGTTGACGGTTCATACAGGTTATGTAGGGACTTCTTGTGTTGTGCCGGGAAAATACGATGGTGCAATGACATTTACAACCCTAATAACGTCGGTAAAGATGAATGTTCTTTTACCAGAATATCTTGCTTATCACCTGAATTCACCGTTTGGTAGAAAAGAGGTAGAAAACCTTCAAGCAAGTGGAGGTAGAAATAATTTGAATGTCGGAGATTTTGAACAATATAAAGTAGCGTTTCCTAGTGATATAGAGGAACAGAGGAAGATAATAACTATATTGCATGATGTTGATGATGATATTGGATTTTTGCAAGATAAGTTAGAAAAACAAAAAATGATTAAAGCAGGAATGATGAGCGAATTGCTTACAGGAAAAATACGATTAGTTTAAAGGAGAAATGTACGCATGAGTATAGGAGAAAACGAAAGAGCGACCCAAGACCGTGTGGTTAGCTTTTTTAAGGATAGTAATATCCTTGATTATGAATATTTAGGCAACTTGAAAGATGTCGCAAATAAGAACATCCGTGAAGACCGTCTTCGTGCGTACTTGCGCCTTAGTGGTTATAGTAAGAAACTGATTGACGGAGCGGTTGCACAGTTGGTAAAAGCGGCGGATGATATGACACATGGTTTGTACGATGCTAATCATGAAGTGTATACGCTTTTAAAGTATGGTGCTAAAGTTAAGGAAACTCCAGAGAGTGCTCCAAAGACAGTTTATTTTATGGATGTTAATGCACCTACAAATAATGATTTTGCTATTGCAGAGGAAGTTACGGTTGTTGACCGTCAGGAGAAGAGACCAGACCTTGTAATCTATGTGAATGGTATTGCAATGGCTGTTATTGAGTTGAAGAAAAGTAGTGTTTCTGTTTCCAATGGTATCCGTCAGAATCTAACGAACCAGAAGGATGGTTTTATTGCACCGTTTTTCACTACCATGCAGTTTTGTATGGCTGGTAATGAAACAGAAGGCTTGCGTTATGGAACCATTCTGACAGGCGAAAAATATTATATGGAGTGGAAGCCAGATGGTTTTCATGAAAACGAGGATGAGCGTGACCCGGAGGATGCTCGTATAATGGCATATTGTGAGTGTCTTGATAATTTGTTATTACAGCAAATTTATCAGATGTTTGATAAGAAGCGTTTTATTGACCTTGTAGAAAATTTTGTTGTGTTCGATAAAGGCATCAAAAAAGTATGTCGCTATAATCAATATTATGGAATCAAGCGAGCCCAAAACAGACTCGCGAAACAGCGTGGAGGTATTATATGGCATACACAAGGTAGTGGAAAAACGCTCACGATGGTATGGCTGTCAAAGTGGATTCTTGCAAATGGTGAGGGTGAGAATGCTCGTGTTCTTATTGTTACTGACCGCGATGAATTGGATGAGCAGATTGAAAAGACTTACATTGGTGTTAATGTAGAAATCGCAAGAACGAAGAGTTGTGATGATCTTCTTCACAAGTTGAATTCATATGATAATTCGTTATTGTGTTCATTGGTTCACAAATTTGGTAGACGTGGTGGTGAAGCAACAGAATTAGACTATGATAAATATATCGATGAGTTAAAAAAAGCGTTGCCGGCAGATTTTAAAGCGAAAGGTAAAATCTATGTTTTTGTAGATGAATGCCATAGAACCCAATCCGGTAAGTTGCATGCGGCTATGCAGGCAATTATGCCCGACGCTATATTTATCGGTTTCACAGGGACTCCGCTTTTGAAAAAAGACAAGAAAACAAGTATTGAAGTATTTGGTACATATATTCACAGCTATAAGTATAACGAAGCTGTTAGAGATGGCGTTGTACTTGATTTGAGATATGAATATCGTGACATCCCGCAGGATATTTCTGCACACGATAGAATTGATCAGTGGTTTGATGTGAAGACTCGTACTCTTTCTGATAGGGCAAAAGCAAAACTGAAAGAAAAATGGGCCAGTATGCAGAAAATTTATAGTTCGCGTTCGAGATTGGAACGTGTAGCTTGGGATATCATTCAGGACTTTGATTTGAAACCTCGTCTCATGGATGGAAATGGAAATGCTATTCTTGTAGCAGATTCTATTTATACTGCTTGCAAGTATTATGAAATCTTTCAGCAGCGAGGATTTAAAAAATGTGCGATTATTTCTTCATATACTCCACAGGCGGGAGATTTAAGAACTGATACTGTGAGTGCTGAAGATGAAACAGAAACTTTTGAGAAATACGAAATCTATCTTCGTATGTTAGGTCTTGACCCAGAGAATCTTCCGGAAAAAGTTTCTATTCAAAAGAGAGTAGAAGATTTTGAGACAGAAGTAAAAGATAGATTCATTAATCAGCCTGCAAATATGAAGTTGCTTATTGTTGTTGACAAACTCTTAACAGGATTTGATGCACCTCCATGCACTTATTTGTACATTGATAAAGGTATGCAGGACCATGGATTATTCCAAGCAATTTGTCGTGTAAACAGGTTGGATGGAGATACGAAGGAATTTGGATACATTGTTGACTATAAACAGCTTTTTGGGAATTTGAAGAATGCTATGGATAAGTATACATCCGGTGCATTTGAAAATTACGATCCGGAAGATGTAGATGGGCTGATTAAGGATAGAAGCGAGGAGGCTATTAAGCACTTTAAAGAAGTTTATGAAGAATTGGAAGAACTTTGTGAGGGTGTTGAGGCTCCGAGGGAAGATTTACAGTATTTACATTATTTCTGTGGTGTTTCCGGAATGAGCGAAGATATGGATGAAATATATGCTCGCTTGCGCGAAAAGCTTTATAAACTTGTAAGTAGTTTGGTTAGAGCCTTTGCAGAGGCAAAGCAATATATGGCAGATATATGTAGCACAACGGAACTTAAGGGATATGAAGATAAGGTTCATTTTTATATTGAGTTGAAGCAAACAATTGGAAATAAGAGTGGCGACTTCTTAGACTTTAAAGCATATGAGCCTGATATGCGAAAACTTATAGATAATTATATTGTAGCTTCCGATAGTATTAAAATAGGAGAATTTGATGATTTGACTCTTCTTGATTTTGTTTCAGATCAAGGAGAAACAATGACGGATGAGGATAGTTCATCAGGTCAAAAAGAAGGTGCCGCAGAAGCTATTGAAAACAATATTCGTCGTAAGATGGTTGAAAAAGTTACGGTGAATCCAAAGTATTACGAGAAGTTGTCTGCTATTTTGGAGAAATTAATACAGGATAGACAACAGGGCGTTTTATCATATAAGGAACTTCTTGAGGAATACATTAAGTTAGCAAAAAATGTCGAGTATCCGGAGCGGAATGAAGATTACCCGGAATGTATCAGAAAGAGCAAAGCAATGCAGGCTCTGTATGATAACTTGGGTGAGGATGAAGGATTAGCTCTCAAAGTGCATGAGGCTGTTATGAACAGTAAGATGAGTGGATTTCGTGGGGATTCCATAAAAGAAAATAGAATCAAAAGGGCATTATTTGCAATTCTTAATGATGATGCTACAGTAGAGCGTCTGTTTAAAGTCATTGAGAAACAGGAGGAATACTGATATATGAGAATTGTGATTTCGGGCATACCGATTGATATTCAAAAAAAGAATATTAAAAATATGCACCTTCAGGTTAAACCGCCGGATGGTCATGTTGTTATTTCGACTCCGTATTCCATGGACGATAAGGCTATTGAGATGTATGCTCGAACCAATCTCAGCTGGATAAAAAAGCAGATTGAAAAATATCAGCAGCAACCTCGAGAAGACAAGCGTCAATATGTTAGTGGTGAAACAATATATATATGGGGGAGACAATATTTTTTAAATTTTATTCCAAGTTCTCAAAGAAATAGTTTTGATATACAGGGGAATAAAGTAATTCTTTCAATGAGAGAGAATAGTACAGTTAAACAAAGAGAAGCCTATGTTCGTGAACAATATCGATTGATATTAAAAAAGGAGATAGAGTTAATTCTTCCCAAGTGGGAGAAGATTACGGGGCTTTATTGTGATTCATGGCAAACTAAATATATGACGACAAGATGGGGGACGTGTAATATAGAGAAGAAAAAGATTTGGATAAATCTTCAACTAGTTCAAAAACCTATACATTGTTTAGAGTATGTAATTTTACATGAACTAATTCACTTCATTGAGAGGACGCATAATTCGGTATTTGTGGCATATATGGACCAATATATGAAGGACTGGCGAGCGATACGTAAAGAGTTGAATGATTGTAGACTTGATTATTATGAAGCACAAACAACAGACAATTTTTGTGAGTAGAAGGTTATAAATAACAGAAGGAGTAAATTTAATGTCGTATTCAGATGTAGTACAAGTGGCTGTTAACAATGCACATGATACAGCAATTGCAAATAAGATAATTGATATGATGCGGAATTTAAAACTGAAAAATGATGATAAAACTGCTTGTCGCTGGATATGGGAGTTAATTCAAAATGCGAAAGATGTTGTAGGGAAGGATGAGACTGTCAATATTGAAATTGATTTTAATGAAAGGGACAAATATTTAGCGTTCAAACATGATGGTAAAAGCTTTACGACAGATAATATAGTTTCTTTAATATCGCAGGTTTCATCTAAAGAAAGAAAAAAGTCTTCAGAAAATAATGTGACTGGAAAATTTGGTACAGGCTTTTTGACTACACATTTGTTATCAGAGAAAGTTTTGGTGGATGCGTGTTTACAGGATAACGACGAGCCTTTAAAGAAAATTAGTATTCTCTTGGATAGAAGTGGTGAGACAAAAGAGGAAGTAATTGCAGCTGTAAACGAAAGTTTTAGACAATTAAAAGAGAGCCAAGAAGCAGATGATTTATCCATTGAGAATAGTAAAGGATTTAATACATGTTTTTTGTATGAATTACAAAATGCTGGAATAGAAATAGCTAAAAATGGTTTGGAGAGCTTATATGTTTCAATACCATATGTGTTTGCTTTTGTTGAAAAGATAAATTCTATTAAAGTGAATGATTCTTTCTATGTTGAAAGAGGGGAGAAAAAAGTGTCTGGTAATATGGAAGCGCATAGCCTACATGTTACAGAAAAAGGTTGCAGGAAAACGGTAAAAATTGTTTTATATAGAGAAGAGAATATACAGTTAGCAATACCGGTAGAGGTAAGAGATAAAGAAGTGTTTATTGTTCGATACCCAGAAAATATGCCTAAATTATTTTGTGATTTTCCTCTTATCGGAACAGAAGATTTTTCATTCCCAGTGATTATCAATAGTGCACAATTTAATCCGGATGAACCACGAAGTGGAATATTTTTGACTGATAAAGATAATAAAATAGTTGATGAAAATAAAAATCTAATAAAGCAAGCGTTAAGGGCATACAAGGGACTGCTGGATTATGTTTCTGAGAAAAAATGGAACTATCTTTATAATATTGTTCGTGTGCCAAAACAGCAAGCTAAGGATTGGTTATCTAAAGAGTGGTTTGACAAAATCGTAGAGGAGTGCCGTCAACATATAAAATCACTTGAAATAATTAATACTGCAAGTGGAGAGAAAAAGGCTCTGTTTGATTTCTTGGATGACCAATATGTATATATTATTGGAGACCGTGATGAGACGACTCGAGAATATGTTTGGGAATTGGCAAGTTTAATTTACCCAGAACGTATGGTTAATAATTCTGAAATTCATGAATGGTATAATTCCTTGTGGAAAGAATGTAGGAATTTTAATATTCAAGAATTAATTAATCGGCTCGAAAAGTTTGAAAATTTAAAGAATCTAGAATTAAGGCTGGGTGATAGGTGTGATGCTATTGACTGGTTGAATAGATTATACGCAGTGTTGATACAGACAAAAAATGTGAGTGTATTTAATAATGCTATAATATTTCCTAATCAGTATGGGCAATTTTGCGGTTTGAACGAATTGTTTATTGATGATGGAATTGATGAAATATATAAGCGGATTTTAGAGCTGTTAGATGTTCGATGTAGAAGTTATTTGTTAGAAAAACGCATAGATTTACCAGATGATATACAATGTAAAATATTTGATTACAAACAGCTTTTTGAAGAAATTCTTGAGGCTTTAGATGGTGATGCTTTTTCTAAAAGAGAAGCAATGGCACAGATAATAGTATTATATGACAAACAAAGCAAAAGAGATATAGAGCAGATTGAATTATTAAACTTATTAAATGGATTATTTGCAGAACAAATTCCGGAAGATTGTGAAGTTAAGAGTGTTAATGAGGATATAAGTGAAAAAGCTAGAAGATATTGGTGTACAGAAATGGCAGATGCTGTAAGTGGTTTTGGCTATGTCAGTGTTTTAGAAAAAGAATTAAAACTGAACGATGGAGAGGACGTTTGGTTTTGGCTGAGACAATTTATAGAGTATCTTAATAAATATAAGTATAAGAATTTGTTCGAACGAAAGACAAAACCTATTTTGCCGAATCAAAATGGAGAATTTATAACTATGGAATCTCTATTCTTGGATTCTGGAGAGATAGATGATGTATTCAAAGATATTATGTGTGAAGAGCATGAAGACATCCGTAGTATTCTGTTGCCAATAGATATTTATTTTGAACTGCCTGAAAGCAGGGTAAAGGGGCTGAAGGATGTAGTTCAAGTTGTGACAGACTATGTAAAGAGTAACCAAGGATTAAGTAAGAAACAAGATGATAATGTGAAAAGATATTTTAACAGATTGTTTTGCTGGATAAATGATAACCCAGAAAAAGCATATAACTTTTTCAGAGAAATTGTTGAGAATAAACATTGGTTATATAATGATGAGGAAATAGCTCAAAACATGAAAAAGGCAGAGCGATATGATGCGCTGATGAAAAAATATAATATATATGATCAGAGTGTGCTAGAAAAAGCTCTAATAGCGTATTCGGGCGAAAAGATGGGTGATATAGAAGACATTGAAATTTCGGAAGAACTTATGGTTCAATATGGAATTGGGAGTATTGAAGAGTTTGAAAAAGCAAAAGAATTAGATGTTTTTAAAGAGAATTTCGTCCATGTTTCGGAGAGTGATCGGGGAAAATTTGAATATGTTAAAAATATTTTAGAAAGAGCAAGAAAGGCAGTATTCAAACATCTCGCATCGTTATCTGAATATGATGTTTCTTCACCAATCGAAGTATCAAACACCATATTTATTATCAAAAAACACGATAAAGAAATTGTCTTGATTATACGTCCATCAGATTATGGTCAAGTAATTTTATATTATGGTGCGGAACGAGATATTCTTGATTATGAAAAAGAATATGAATTATGGGTTGAAGATGGAAGGGAAAAACCACAACAAATTACATTTGGTAAAGTGTTAAAGCTGACAGGAATCAATCGAATACCATTAAGAAAGGTTAAGGAATAGTGACATACGGGGAAGTAAAAAGATTAATAGATACATCCAATGGAAATTTGATTTGTAAACAATTTTGCATTTTCCCAAATCAAATTACGGCAGATATAAAAGAAATAGTACATGAAGAATATGAGTATGGATACATTGTAATCGGTGTATCAAACTCAGGGGGAGATTATTCGTTTGATGGGATTGACAGACATATAAATATGAGTAAAATTCTGGAAACAGCAATAAAGCAAGTGCAGATAGATACATCAATCTCATATGATACATGTCCGGTTAATGGGAAAAGCATATATATTATAAAAGTTAAAACTTGCCCTAGAACATTATCTGGTGCAGATATAGACAAGTCGTTAATGGATGAAATAATGAGAGAATTATTGTCTGCTTGTGTCAAGTTGCAAGCTAATGCAATCTATCATGGTGCAAGTGAAGACCAAAGAAACGATTATATTAGAGATATTCTTGAAACAGCCGGATACGATGTGAAAGATCAGACAAGAAGAGGTTTGTCTCCAAGTGGAAAGTCAGCTGGAGAAGTTGATATTTTGATAAAGAAGAAAAATTTTCCAGTGACAATAATCGAGGCATTAAACTTGACAAGCTTAAATACAAGCTATCTGGATAATCATATAGATAAAATATATGGTTACGATACGGCAGGTAATGCATTTAACATAATTCTTTCGTATGTTACCGTCGGCGATTTTGTGGGTTTTTGTAATAAATACATCGAACATATAAAAGGGTATAAATATCCATTTAAAATTCTTTCGGTGGAGGAAAATGTTGACATAGGTAAAGTTTCATATTCCGATATAAAGGTGATGAAGACATTACATAATAGAAATGGAGTGGAAACTATATTATATCATATATGTGTATTGTTGAAATAGAATATATCATTGAATTTAGATATAGAACGGAGGATTTATTATGGCAAATACAGTATGGGGCATACATACAATGAATGACAGTTTGTTTTTGAATAATAATGTTATAGCTATCGGCTGGAAAGCATTTGGCGATCTTTCGGTATTGGATGCAACTCGTGATGCTTTTAAGGCACATTATGAGATAAGTTATCCAGATGCAAAGAAGGGAAGTATTCCAACTAGTGCGGGTATGTTATTTCGTTTTATCCATGAAGTGCAAATCGGAGATTATGTTGTATTTCCTTCTAAAACTGACCGAAAGATTAATATTGGAATTATAGAAGGGGAGTATGAGTATGTGTCTTCATCCGATGAATATGTACAACAGAGAAAGGTAAAATGGCTCAAGCATTTACCACGAACAGTCTTTTCACAAGGCGCATTATATGAGGTCGGTTCGGCATTATCATTTTTCGTGGTGAAAAATTATGCAGATGAATTCTTGGCTGCAATTGATAAGAATTTTGTAAAAGAATCCGTGGAGGAAGATGAAACTGTAGCGGCAACTGCGGATGAAATTATTGAAAGTACTAAAGATTTTATTTTAAAAGAATTGAGCAAAAATCTGAAAGGATATGAGTTGGAAGATTTTATCTCAGATCTTTTACAGGCAATGGGGTATCGCACAACTATTTCTGCGCATGGTGGAGATAGTGGTATAGATATCGTTGCATACAAGGATGAGCTTCCACCGCGTATTATGGTACAGGTAAAGAGTCAGGATAGTGATATTAAGGAATCTACTATTCAATCCTTAAAAGGTGCAATGCGTGAGGGTGATTATGGCTTGTTTGTTACGCTTTCTAACTATACAAAGAATGCCCAGAAATATCTTGAAAGTACACCGATTATCCGTGGTATCAATGGTACCGAGCTGGTAGAACTGATTTTGAAATATTATGACAAATTGAGCGAAAAGTACCGCAAAATGATTCCGTTGAAGATGGTATATATTCCGGTGGCGAAAGAGGATGCGGAGTAGAGAAAATTTGGATAACAAGAGATACTATATTAGGGAGATGATTTATTGGCAGAAAAGATAGAGACACAGTATAAATTTAAAGACCATGATTTAGAAGAATTATGGTATATAATGTATGTATTGTCAGATTCAATGTTTACATCTCCCAGAAGTTCAATAGGGGAAAAAGGAACATATTTTTTATCATGTGAAAATGTTATGTCCGTAATGAATACATTGGTTTCCATTGATTTCTGCGCCGATAGAGAACATTTTTCGGATGCATTTACATTGGCAAGAAAGTATAGAGATGATCTAATGCAATATGTGTATCTATTAAATGTTGTTTCTAGGATTCGTGGTCTTTCAGATGAGGAGTTAAATAAATATGATATAACAGATGTGCAATCATTTATGAAGATGATTGAAACGGAAATAACTCTTTTAGCATCCGGAGAAACAAAGAATAAAGAACAAAAGGCGGTTGAAGCGTGGTTTTACAAGGAATTGGAAATGGATACGCATTCAAAGGATAGAAAAGACTATTTTGACACATCTAAGTACAAGCGCCATCTTGAAAATTCAAATGATAAATTGAAACATATTATGAGTTCATATTTTGAAAATATATGGCGAACTGTTGATAGAAAATTAAATAATTATGTGCATGGAAATGGTGTGAATTATATTTCTGTAAATTATGTCAGAAATATAGAATCAAGTACAATACATAATGAACTGATTGAAATTATGAAAAATATCACATCCATTTTTTTGAGTGCCTTAGCGATGGTAGATGCAACTCAAATGCGTTCTACAGATTACTTAGATGCATTAGAATTTGATGAGAAACTGATAGAAGGTTCTCAGTATTGGGTGGCGCCATGCATAGTTGAGTATATGGAAAAGAATTTTCCTAAAATAGATAAAGGACTATTGCAGTATATAGAAGATAATAATGATTATGGTATGAAGTTTTGCGCGTGTGATTATGAATAAAAAGTAATTGTGCGAACAAAAATTGTGGCGACATGTCGCCAATTTTAAGAAAGGGGATTGTAGAAATGTATCAGCCCATCGATCAAGTCAAAACCGGTATAAAACTGAAAATGCTACTGAAGGCAGCAGGTTACGATGTGAAGTACATTCAGGAGTATCTCCATCTGTCCTGTCCGCAATCCATATACCGATGGTTTAAGGGCAAGGTGCTTCCTTCGGTGGAACATTTATGTGCGTTGAGTAAATTGCTGAATGTACATATGGAAGACTTGCTGGTGTTGCAGGGAGAATCTGTTATCTACAGCATGATTGACTTGTCCAATGACACTACTACAAAGCGACTGCTGACCTATGCAAAATATCTTCAGAAGGTGGCATAAGCCTATTGGACTATCTGTCCAATGACAAATTAAATAGTATAAATTATCCTCTTATTAAGCCTGAGTGACAGGTGACGATAGGAGGATTTTTTATGCAGAAAAATAAGTGTGTTTATGAAGTGTCGCTGACGAAGCAGGAGTTTGTAGATATTCTTAACAGGCTCCGGGAAGCAACAGAATTGGTGGACAAGGTGGAGGCGTTGTTTCGTGACAGCAGGGAGAACCTGGAATGTGATTTTTGCAATGGTGCCGGATTACAGATATCTCATGAAGGAATTGTAGTAAAACTCCTGGAAAGATTGATGCGGGATAATGCCGGGAACATCTCGTATTTTATCTATGAATTAGATTACGGAAAAACGTATCAGGAAGGTTGCATTTCTGACCAAAGCGGTAATATTGATTTCAGTACACCGGAGAAGTTGTATGATTACCTAATGAAAGAATATAGCTTAAAAAATGGTAGTGACAATAATGCAGAAGAATGAGGTGAGAGTAATAATGTTACGGATAAAAGAAGCGGAGGAGAATGGTCATGGGGACTAATTACTATTTTATGAGCAAGAATAAAGAGTTGATGCAGACTTGTTTTGCCGGGAAAACTGAATGCGGTGTACTTGAAGAGGAGTATTCCATTGTAGATGAGCCTTTTCTTGGATACCGGTGCCACCTGAATAAACTAAGCTATGGATGGCGACCGTTGTTTCAGAAACATAAAGCTTTTGATAGTTTCCGAAAGCTGGAGGAATTTTATTGGGAACATCAGGCCGATTTGGAGATTTATGATGAATACGGGAAAAAGTATTCTTGGGAAGAGTATTTTGAAACAGTTTACGAACATAGCCGACGCAGCACCGAACCTGTGAAGTGGGTATATGAAGTAGATCCTATGTTTTCGAGCAAAGAACCTAGCCTGCACACCGTTAGTTGCTGTGAAGACGAAGCAGAGCTTTATGTACCATTTAATCATATGGAGTATGAAGAAACGTTGAACAAAGCAAGGTCTAAATTCTGTGTATACGAACGAAGGTATGGAGAAGAAAAGTATTGGAGCGATCCGGAGTATTTGTTTGATTGGACGGAAGGGGAGTTTATGTAGGGTTTCATATTACACATATGATGCTTGCATATTACAAATAATTTACGGAAGAATATAATTGACATAGTTTGCGTCAGAGAATATAATAGACTTAATAAAATAGAATTATAAAGTCTAAAACATTAAGAAAGGAGAAAAGACGATGCTGTACAATTATATAAAAGAACATTACAAAGAAGCAGAGCCGATTTTCTTTTCGGATTTGGAGAGAGAGGATATTACGAAGTCTGCATTAAATCAGCAGTTGAAAAAACTCTGTGAAAAAGGTCTTCTGCAGAAATATGATACTGGGGTATATTTTATTCCAAAGAAGACACTACTAAATTCTACCATTGGTCCTAATGCGGATATGGTGGCAAGATATCGATTTATCTCTAAAGGGGATAATATCGATGGTTTCTATGGGGGCAATTCCTTTGCTAACCAGATAGGGATTACTACACAGGTTCCGCGAGTGGTTGAGATTGTAAGTAATAATACCAACTCGTCAGACAGAGAGGTTCGGATTGGTAATAGAAGATTTTATGTGAGAAAACCAATCGTACAAATAACAAAAGAGAATGTGTATGTGTTACAGATGCTGGAGCTGCTGAAAAATCTTGATGCGTATTTAGATTATTCCTATGTGGAGGCACGGGAGAAATTCGCAGAGTATATATCCATTCATGGAATCACAAGAAGTGATGTGGATTTGTATATCAGAAAGTATCCGATGTCTACGTTTAAATACTATTATGAATTGGAGTTAAATCATGTACTTGCATAAAGAAAATAGAGAATTATTTCGCGATGCAATTTTGCTGGCTTCACAGAAACTGGAGGTCAGTGAAGATATCGTGGAGAAAGATTATTATGTCACTTTGATTTTGAAGAAGCTTTCTACGATTGAATATCCGGTTGTATTTAAGGGCGGTACATCTCTTTCCAAAGCCTTTCATGTAATTGACCGGTTCTCTGAGGATATCGACATTACATTTACAGAGCATCTGGGTGAAGCTAGAAGAAAGAAACTGAAATATAACATATTGAAGCCTATTGCGGATGAGTTAGGGCTTGTGATTCGTAACTTTGATTCAATTGAAAGTGATAAAAATCTGAATCATTATGATTTTTATTATGAGTCAGTGGTAGGGGATAGAGTTATCAATGCCATTCCGCCTTATGTTAAGTTGGAAACATCCTTGATGTCCTATGCATTTCCTACAGAAGAAAAGGAGCTGGGGAATTATATATTGGATGCCCTCGGAACTGAAGAAGAAGAGCTTATTACAACATATGATTTGAGGACATTCCCTATGCGTGTTCAGTCATTGAACCGTACCCTGATTGATAAAGTTTTTGCTGTATGCGATTATTACCTACAGGGCAAGGCTCACAGAAATGCAAGACATTTGTATGATATTTATAAGCTGACAGAGAATGTGGAGATTGACGATAATTTCTTGAAGCTTGTAAAAGAAGTACGTGCACATAGAATTGATATGGGAAGAGAAATTGCTCCGGCAGCACCTCTGGACGTTGATATTTTAGAGTTAGCCCGGAAAGTATGTGATGAAGATTTTTACAAAGAAGATTATCGGGAGACCACTCTCAAATTGATTTCAGATTCTTTAGAGTATGAGATGTTGAAGAGGCATTATAGGGAATTGGCGGAGAAGATATTTGCCTGATATGTTTTTCTATTCCAAAAGATGTAAAATGGAGTAGAATATGTAATTGACATAGCAGTCTGAATGGCATATTATTATTCATACAAAGGTCTCCATTAACCTTATGGTTTTGAACTATAGAAGAGATGAACATTAAAGAAAATATTATGTTATAGTTTGGGCTGGTCGAAAGATCTGGGTCCATCAGCAGATGGGGAGGTTCCCCATCAATTTTTCATAATATATTTGGAATTGCGGCGGACGTCTGCGGACTATGCCTAAGGGAGTTGGATGCGTCCGGCTTCCTTTTTTTATGTTTATGTAAAGATACACACGAGAGCAACTTGTGTGTACTTATACTTTAATGTGTATCACACCTTGTATTCCGTCATTTTTGTTCGCCCATCCTAAGCTCATTCGAGGTGTGATACATCCGCAAAACATAATTCCGTTCGCCCACCCTGTCACTAATCAGCGAAGGTCGAACGAATTTCGAAAAGAATGAATTTCGAAAAGAATCATTTTACATTCCAGTTCGTCCATGCTACAATATCCTCAGGTGGACGAAAACGGTGTCGTTCGGATGCGGACAAAAGGGGCGTGATACACAAGGTGTTTCCCCGAATCCGTGATACGAATCTGCAACATTTCCCCCGGAAAAAGTAAAAATAATAGGTAAAATACCCATAAAATGAGTCACAAAACGGCAAAATCCGTAACAAATAAGTTTCTAAACACAGCCAAATCAGACCGTGAAGGTGGTAGAACAGTAGGTTCAGGCCGTGTTGCTACAATTATTGAGTAATTGTAAAATTTGATATAGTTTTACGTTAACAGAAAGCGGTATAGTTCTTGTACTTACAAGGATTGTACCGCTTTTTGAATGTAAAAATTTATTTTAAATATTATTAAGATACAAGTCTGTTTTATTGGACTTGTAGATAATAGCAAAACAATAATGATGACAAAAGATATAGGCAATACATATTTAAGCAGATGCTTGCCATACTGATATAAAAAAGGTATACCATGAATTGTTTGATGATGCATTAGAGTGTTATAATGCAAAGCAGAAACGAAGTGACTGGAAGATTGATAGCCTAATGCAAAATAATTGATGTTATGATATAATTTCTATTGTGAGTTGCAGTATTAATTCGATGAAATTGTGCAGAGGTTTTAGAATACAAAATGAAAAGGAAAATAGAAAAAATTATAATTAAAATCATTTGCGTATGCTTGAGTTTCTGCGTAATATGCCCAATTGTTATGACTATTATACATGGTATAGTTATGGGGAAATATGATTACGACAGATATGATGCTGATTATTATTTGGTTTATGATGATGTTAAGAATGAGTATCCAAGGAAAACAATACTCTTTGAATCTGGTAAAAATACTTTGTCTGCATATTTGTATGGGGAAAGTAATGAAAAAGGCATTATTGTTGTAGCCCCGGGACATTCAGATTCGAATGATATTAAACTGTATGAAATAAGATATTTTGTTGATGCGGGATATTCTGTTATATGCTTTGATTATACGGGGTGTTATACAAGTGAAGGTGATTCGTTCGGTGGATACACGCAAGCTGTTTATGATCTCGATGCATTGCTGAATTATGTAGAAAACAACGAAGAATTTAAAGATAAACTAATATATTTGTTTGGTCATAGTATGGGAGGATATGCTGTGGCAGCTGTGCTTGGAATGGAGCACAATGTGAAAGCAGTGGTTGTGGCTTCAGGATTTGACACTCCAGAAGAACAGTGGCAGTATTCGGTCAAGAAATATACAGGGGTCTTTTATTCAATAATCAAACCGTTCAATAGCTTATTTATTAGTTTAAAATATGGTACTGATAAGTCTTTATCTGCTGTGGAAGGAATTAATAATGTCAGTATTCCGGTTATGGTTATAAGTGCTGAGGACGATTCTTTTTATGGTGGTTTCAGTCCGATTTATGACAAAAGAGATGAGATAACTAATCCCAATTGTACATTTATACTTATGGACGAAGAAAATCATAATGGGCACTATGATTATTTCCTTACTGATGAGGCAGTGGAATATCAGAAAAGCAGTCCAAAAGTAGATGTTGATAAAGAACTTTATATGGAACATGATAAAAATGTAATGCAGACGATTATTGATTTTTTTGACGTTTCACAATTACAATAATTTGTTGCATTTAAATAGGCGTCTTGTGATTCTGTGCCTGAAGATATTTCGAGCAAGCTCATTAATAAATATGCATGTGGACTGATTAATACCGGAATGTTAGACAGTTCCGATAAAGGTTATAAATCGCTTGCAGAAATAGAAAGAGATAATAAGATTTGGGAAACAGAAGATGGGATCAGAGGGTATATTTCTATTGGCATTATAAAGTACCCGTTTGCTGTTTCTTGTGATGGGAAGTATTATAAACGTTGGGGCTCAACTTTGCAGGAACTAAATGGATTTGAATTGCAGAACTTTTTGTTGGAGCGTGTGGAGAAAACCTGGGATGCTGTTCCGATACCGGAAGTGAAAGTATCGGATTTGAGTAAGGAAGCCTTGGAAGCATTCAGAGTTAAAGCGGTTAAAAGCAATAGGATGACAGAAAGTGGAGTAAATGTTTCTGATGAATTGCTGTTAAGAAATCTGAAGATATTTGATGGTGAATATTTAACCAGAGCTGCAGTATTATTATTTCATTCCGTTCTGGGGATGTTGAGTCCTGGGGCAGAGGGTTTTTGAAAATCAAGGCAGAATGTAAAACGATAAATGCGCCATTGCCAATTATTGATGCGGCATATTTGGGAATTACAGTAGAGCAGTTTATTGATTTCTTTTTGGAAAAAGAGGAATTCGGAATCGAGTATCATACGAAACATAAGCCGTGCGATTTTTTACAGGAAGATGGTAACTGCAAGTTAGGAAATTGCAAACCGGATAGTTGTAAGAAATATCTTTATTCAGACCAGCCGGAAAGATTGTGTAGTTTGCTGGGGATGCTAGATACCATTTCCATTTGCCCGGTTGCTTTTGAAATCTTTGAACGTTTGAAGAAAGAATACGGATTCAGGAGGAGATAGGAGAACATATGAGAAAAGAGGCATCTATAGAACAATGGAAAACATTATATGGGGCAGGAACACGCATTAAGGAACTGAAACCATGGGAAAAGTTTTGGGATATGGATTTAATCGGCATCAGATATGGTGCTGAAGAGGAAACTATTTTCTTCAGTATACTGGGGCGAGGCGGTGATTGTTATGGAATAGCTGTCTATGAAGGATATGAGGGACTGAATAGCTTTCTCATGCTTACCATGCAACAGAGTATGAATCTGGCCCCGGAATATGCGATGTTTAACCAAAGAAATCTTACCTGCTATTGGGGTAATCGTGATGAACTATCTGAGAAGCAAAGAAAGATTATTAAGGAATTAGGATATACATATCGTGGGAAAAATCAGTGGCTGTATTTCCTGTCTTTTGAGCCGGGCTATTATCCATATAATATGGATGAGGAAGAAGTATTGCGTATGAGCGAGTATTTACAGGATTTGGAACTGGCTCTGCATTACTATGATGAAGCAGACATGCAGGTTGATTTTGAATCGGGAAATATGTTTCTGTTTTCTTTTGGAAGAGATAAGAAAACATGGGATTTTGGTGAAGAACCACTTCCTTTTACAGCCTTTCAATTTGGTAATTTACTGATTACAGATGAGGATTTGCTCTCAGACCTAGGAAAAGCCCCAAAATGCAATGCTGTTTTAGAGGCGGATGTATCTGTGCTAGGAGCATCTGTTACGGATAAAAAGTATGATCGTCCTGCAAATCCGGCATTGTCGTTATTAGGAGATGCAAATACGGGGGCTGTCATTAAGTTTGAAATGCTGGAACCGGAGGATGATGCGATTGTAATGCTGGCGGAAATTCTGATAGGATTTATTTTTCAATTTGGAGCACCGAAGGAAATAAGGGTGTCGAATGTAATTGTGGAAGCCGGACTTGAGCAGATATGTAGTGTTTGTGGAATTAAGCTTCGCAGAGTAAAAAGATTGCAGGGATTGGAAGAATTCAAATATAGCATGCAAAGATAATTTTGATGAAAGGAGACGAATGTGTTTCATATTATAGATGAACATTTTTTTGTGCCATTGGCATCTCCGAATAAGGTGGTATATTGGGAATGTATCTGTAAACTGTTTTCAGTCATGGATCACCAGCTTTCATTCGGCGTGGAAAGAGATGTTCTGGTAGAGGAATTACAATACTATTTTGAAGCATCACAGGCAGCGGAGATTGAAGGAGAGGATGTAGAAGGGAAATCTGCAAGAGACAAGGCAAACTGGATGCTTCGAAAACTGGAGAATTATGGATGGATTGATATTGAAACGGATAAAAGCTATGTGCAAAGAGTTAATTTTAAGGAATATGCAGTCAAGGTAATAAGGACACTCCTTGAAATTGCAGAGGGAAAACAGATTGAATATCAGGGGTATATCTATACTATATACAGTCTGGTGCGAAGTGCGACGGATAATCCCGGCATTGTCCTTTTGTCAATCGTAGAAAATACAGATATGCTGGTCACCGGTTTGAAAAACTTAAGTTCCAGCATCAAACATTACATAGACGACTTGACCAAATATAAAACTCCTGCTGAGATTATGAATGTGCTTTTCAATGATTATATCGACAATATCGTGGACAAGGCTTATCACCGGTTGCTTACATCGGACAATGTCTCCAAATTCCGACCGGAGATTATAGAGAGATTGGAAAGTAAAAGCAGAAGTAAGTCTTATGTGGATAAAGCCAGTGAAGAACTGGCGAGTATTCGGGAAATATCGAAGGCTGAGGCGGAGGAACTGGTTTATCACTACATTCATCAGGTGATAGACGCCTTTCAGAATATGGATGAGATTTTGTCGGAGATTAATCGTAAGAATACGCAGTATCAAAGAGCAGCAATCAATCGGGCAAAGTTTTATCTGATAGGCGGGGAAGATGTTAGAGGGCAAATCAAGGAAATCCTATCGGGGATGAACGAAGAAATCAACCGGGATAATAAGGATTTGAACGGAATTTATCGAATTGAATTCATGGATGAATTAATCCGGATTTACAGTTCTGCCGTATTAGATGAAAAATCTCTTTATACGCCGATTGAAGGGAAAAAGGCATTTGAACCGGAAACCCTTCTGGAGGAGGAACCGGATCAGGAATTTCGCAACGAAAAGATGCGACGGATGCTGGAAAAACTGGCGAGAGTATTGAATCCGGAAAAGGTAAATCATTATGTGGAAAAACAGCTTGGTGACAGACAGGAAATGTTGGCATCAGAGCTTCCTCTGGAAAATACAGATGATTTTGTCAAGATGATCTATATCAGACTTTATGGACAGAGAAAAAATATGAGGTATACGATTGCCGTAAAAGAGATGATAAATAAAGATGGCTATCGTTTTACTGATTTTACGATACATAGGAAGGAGCATTGACAGGAATGGATATTCTGGAAGGAATGCTACAACGAGATAAGGATGATTTCTCGAGAATCTGCAATCGATTGCTAAGCTCTTGCTTTCTTTGTAAGAGAAATGAAACAAATAAGTCAGATTACTATTTTGTGATGAAATACAAAGAAAAATTTTCGGAATGTTTTGCTTTATTGGGATATCGTCTGGAAATCAATGAGGAATATGGTGTTATCCAGCTGACAAATCCGCAGAATTATAATCGCTACAATATGAAGCTGTTCGAATCCATTCTCTTGCTGATTCTTCGGATTCTTTATGACGAAAAAAGAAGAGAGCTTTCTGTTTCGGATGAAGTGATTGTAAATGTGGGAGATATTCATGAAAAATTTTTAAGCCTGAAAATCCGGGATAAGATGATTGATAAAACAACTTTTCGTAATGCAATCAGCACATTGAAAAGATTTCAGATTATTGAAACCCTCGATACCAATCTGACAGACGAAGAAGCACGCATCATTATCTTCGATGCAATTCTGATGGCTGTTCGGGTGGAAGATATCAAGGCTGCCTATGAGAAATTGGAGATTTACAGAAAGGGAGGAAAAGACAGTGAAGAAGCTGATGAGAGTGAAGCTGATTAACTGGCATCGTTTTACAAATACGACGATTGAATTTGAAAAATCCACTTTAATTTCCGGTGAAAATGGTGCCGGGAAGTCTACTCTTTTAGATGCAATCCAGTTTGTGGTGATTTGTTCTACGAATTATTTCAATAAAGCGGCACACGAAAATGGGAAGAGAAAACTAACAGGGTATATTCGATGCAAAACAGGACGGGAAAACAAACCGTATGAACGTACCGGTGAAATCAGTGCACATATTGCGTTGGAATTTTACGAAGAAAAAAAGGATAAGTACTTTGTGGTAGGTGCAGTGGTAGATTCGGCTTCTGAAGGACAGGAAAAAACGGCAAGGTATCTGATGGATGGTGTCCGTCTTGAGGATTCTCTTTTTTTTCAAGGAAAAACGCCGAAGTCAATCAATCAGTTCAGAACAACAAATGCTAAAAAGATTAAGCAATGGTGTACGACGGACAAAGAGGCCCGGTCTATGATTAAAAATAGATTTGGACGAATCGAGGATAAGTTTTTCAGACTGATTCCTAAGGCTCTGGCTTTCAGACCAATCGACGATATCAAAGATTTTGTTTATTCGTATGTTTTAGATGAAAAAGAAGTGAATATTGATGTGTTGCGTGAAAATGTACGTACGTATCAGGATTTGCAACGCACATTAGAGAATGTGAAGCTTCGTATTGGCAGATTGGAAAAAATCAATGCAATGCATGATCAGACAGTGGATGGTTTGCAAAAGGACAGACAGTATGAATATTACCTTGCCAGGGTGGAGTCTGACTTGATTAGTGAAGGTATCAATAGGATGCAATCGGAAATACAATCCGATACCTTTAGACTGGAGGAGCAGAACAGACAGATTACTCTTGCGAGAACAGAGCAGTCTGAGAAACAACAGATCAGGGATGATTTGCGGGCTGAACTTGCAACGGATAAGGATTTTTTAGCAAAGGATGAACAGGAAAAAAAGCTGCATTTATTGGAAAGCAAAAAGGAAGAAATGCTGGGAGAACGTGAAATACTGCAGAAAAGCATAGATGCAGCGAAGGGGCAGTTGAAGAAACTGTTAGAGGTCAAAGATGTAGATAATTCTGTAAAACTTTATTATGAATATCTTTGCAAGACAGATAGAGACATCAATCTCGCAGATATGAAGGACATACTTTTGCATGTGATTGCATATAAAAATGAAATGCGTGATAAGATATTCAAAAAGAGAGCTGAAGCATTAGCTGAAGAAGCAAGGGTCAGTAGCGAAAAGCAGGAGCTGGACAGAAGAATAGAACAATTAATGAAGAAAAAGTTATCCTATGCAGAAGATGTTGAACGTGTCAGAACGGCTATAAAAGAAGAATTTCAGCGCATTGGCAGAACACCGGAGCCGCGTATTTTATGTGAGATGTTAGAAATTACAGATGATTCTTGGAGAAACGCAGTAGAGGGTTATTTGCATACACAGAGATTCTATATTTTAGTGGAACCGGAAAATTTTGATATCGCACTTGGGATTTATGACAGACTTCGAAAAGAGAAAAAGGCATATGGGGTCGGCCTCATCAATACCCAGAATCTGGATCAGTATGATACAGCACCGGAAGGTTCGCTGGCTACAGTTGTCACCTCAAAAAATAAATATGCAAAACGCTATATCAATATGATTTTGGGAAAGGTGCACATGTGTGCCCATTACCGGGATTTGAAAAACTATAAAACCTCTATTACGAAGGAGTGTATGAAGTATCAGAACAATGTGGCCAGTGCGATAAAGCCGGCTATTTTTGAAACCCCGTATATTGGTCAGAACGCACTGAAGGTGCAGTTAGAACAGGCCGGAGAAAAGCGGGAAGGGATTCAGAAACAGTTGGTACAGCTTCATGACAGACTGGAACAGTTAGAATTTGTTCTGAAACCTTTGGAAACGGAGCATGATACAGATATCAAGTACCGGCTGGATATCATTGGTGATTTGCGTCATGTTGACCTGGAAATCAATAAATGCAAAGAAAATATTGCTACCTTGGAGAAGAACTCCAATATGATTATGAAACAGATACAGTTGTCAACATTGGAGGAAATATTGGGAGAGCTGACAGTTAAGCTGGATTCTTTAAACAGGGCTGCCGGCAAAACGGAAGAAAGAATCAGCCTGACAAAAGAGCAGGTGGCAAATGAGCAGATAAAACATGCCGAAAAAGCAGTTATTTACGAGGAATTGGGAGCTAAAGCAGGAGATGCTTTGCCGATTTGGAAACAGGAATATGAGAAGCAGACGGAGAATAAGACCTTCTCACAGTTTAGGGATAATTATCTGAGACGGAGAAAGGCGAATCAGACACTGGTGGATAAGGCAATGGATGCCATGAAGGAATTGATGGGCGAATACAAAACAGCACATGATTTCGGAGCACCGGCAACAATGGAAGGTTATCCGGATTTTGAAGCAGAATATCTGAAGCTTAAGAATTCAGAACTTCTGCAGTATGAAGGGAAAGTAGATGCTGCCAGACAGGCAGCAGAAGAAGAGTTCAGAGAGCAGTTCCTGTCCAAATTGCAGGAAAACATGAAGATGGCGCAGGCTGAGTTCAAAGAACTGAATAAAGCACTTGACGATATTATGTTTAGCAATGAAAAGTACGAATTTCTATATATGCCAAGTAAAAGATATAGGCAGTATTATGAAATGATTATGGACGATTTTAATGCCATGCAGGGAGAATCCATTTTTAGTGGGTTGTTTCATGAAAATCACAAGGCAGTAATCGAAGAATTGTTTGAACGATTGGCGCTGGATAATGATAATAATGCTAAGGTTTTAGATGAATTTACGGATTATCGAACCTATATGGATTATGATATCCGCATCATTCATAGTGATGGAAATTATTCTCTATATTCCAAAGTTTGCGAGGAAAAGAGCGGTGGCGAGACGCAGACACCATTTTATGTGACGGTAGCTGCATCTTTTGTTCAGCTTTATAAAAATAATATCGGTGGAGAAGCAATAGGTCTTGTGCTTTTTGATGAGGCCTTTAACAACATGGATGACGAAAGGATTGGTGGCGTTTTGGAATTCCTAAGAAGACTGCCATTACAGATTCTGATTGCAGCTCCCCCTGATAAAATACAGTATATCAGTCCATTCGTTGAAGAAACGTTATTGGTAATGACGGACGAAAAGGTAAGCTTTGTAGAGAGGTATATCAATGGTGCAGTATGATCGGATAGTATTAAATCACCTGTTGGATACATATGAGAATAGTTTATTATCCACAGGGGAGAATAAGCGGACGATACAGATAGAGTTCCGTTTTACAAAAACATCGATTCCGTCCTATTTTGATGAGAGTTCAGATGAATATGAAAGCATTCATGTTTTGATGAAGCTTTTGGAGAGCAAAAAGCTAATCTGTATCCTTTGGAAGGATAATAAGCAGGATTATCTGATTCGCAAAATCAGACTGATGACAGATCACATAGAAGAGGCATATCGATATGTTGGGCGTAAGCCAAAACGGGGATTGGAAGAAGAAAATATAAATTTGCTTCAGAAATATATGGATGAGGAAGCCCCCATTACAGTGAACTTTGTCAGATATCTTCTGGAACGGTTACAAAATCACCAGTCAGTCAAAGAATATATTACGCTAGAGAATCTGAAGGAAACAGAGAAGTTTCTCCGGGCATGTGTACTTGTAGAGCAAAATAGGAAGCCATGCTATATTAGGGAATTTTCTATCATGCATTTCCGGGATTCTAAGTATTTTGAGCAGATAGAAAGTCGTATCGCTAAAGTATTCCGGCAATTTTCAGGGGAATACGCGGAAATGGAAACATTGGAACTGCTGGCAGAGTTTGGAATTTACAGAACTCCCAATTATGTGTATTTTAAGGGGGATGCCAGAATTTCAATCGGTGAAGAGGTAGTAGATTTATCCCTGTTAAAGCAGGGGATAGGTATTTCAGGAGAAGATCTTTCAAGTATTCGGTTTTCTGATCTTGGCAGGATAAAGAAAGTAATCACCATAGAAAATCTCACTTCTTTTTTTAGATATGGGGAGGAGGATAGTCTTTTCATATATCTTGGCGGATATCATAACAGGATTCGAAGAGCCTTATTGAAAATGGTCTATGAGACAATCCCGGATGCTAAGTATTATCATTTTGGAGATATTGATGCGGGAGGATTTTCCATTTTGTTGGATTTGCGGAAAAAGACGGGTATTCCATTTATGAGTTACCATATGGATCTGGACACGCTGAAGAAATATAGGCAATATGCAAAGGGGTTGACAGAGTCGGATCGAAAGCGATTGGAGAAAATAAGAGAAGAGAAAGAATTTTGCGAGGTAATTGGATTTATGCTGGAGGAAAACATAAAGCTGGAGCAGGAATGCATTATTTAGGGGTGACTACAACCTATGAGTATAGGATTTCACATGGTACAATAGAAAAGTAAAATATTTGAAATTTGGCGGGGAGTATAAAGATGAAAAAGATATATTGTATTATTGCACAGATGATTTTGTTATTATGGTTCTTTCTTGATATGATCGGATTAAATTTAGGAAACAAGTGCCTTGTTACAAAGTCATATAAAGAGGATGGAATATTTTTTTTGGTTTACTTAGTTGCACTGTTTATGTTTATCATAAAAGAAAAAATTGGAATGTGGTTTGTGATTGGATGGATGACAATGTGGTTTGTGATTCAATTTTTATGTCACGAGTGGTACACTATCTTTAATGATGGATTTATGGGTACATTAGAAGGAAAGATTGAGTATTTTTCGGGAACAATACAATGGTTGCAAATTGATAGCAGATACATACCGGATGTATATCATACTATTTTACATATTCTTATTTTATGTGCCTTGACGGTTACAATTATTTACGCAACAAAAGACAAGAAAATCGGATCAGCAAACAGACCAAGCTTTGGGGGAAAATAAGTAAAAACCAGAAAACAAACAGCAATGATAATAACCATAAGTATCAGGAAAGAAACAGAAAAGTAAGTGTTACATGTTAGCGTTAATTTGTAGACCGCAAGGAAGGCGATTACGATGCTTAAGATGTAGGTGGCAATATCAAGTACAAAAAAATTACCTTCTAAAATGCCTGTGTATGTATAAAAAAGGACAGGAATAAGGAAGGTTGCAAGCAGTGTTCCAATAAGCAGGGACGGAGTAATGCACGGGTATTCTTCTTTTAGCTTTTGATTCATAAAGAAGGAATAAAGAAGCATTGGGAAAAAGCTAAGCTTCATGTGTTCCCAGGTGGATTCGTTTACCGGGAAAAATAATCCGACAAGTGGATTATTTCCGGACCATTCAAAAACAAAGTGGAAAAGAGTACCTGCGATGATAACAAGTAGTATTCCAAGGATGGTACCGATTTTTAGTCTGTTCATATTGTGAACTCCTTCTGCCTGTTACTTGAATGAAAATCAAAACGAGATTTATAAGGCATTTCACTTTTGTATAGTATATGCCTGATAGGAAGAAAAAATTTTCATTATCTGTGGAAATTTTGCAAAAAGAGATAGGGGAGAAATTCTGATAGGTTTTATCCCCTGCCCACTCGATAATGTGAGAGGGCAGGCCAAAAAGGATGTTCTGGGTAAAATTCCATGCAGCATGTATTGCAAATGCACACCACAAGCTGTTTCTGTAATAAACAACTATGGAGAAAAGAATTCCGACCAACATAATATTGATAAAGGACCAGATGGTGATGCCGGGATTCAGTAGGTGTAGCAATCCGAAAAACAGAGCATTTCCGATGATGGCAACAAGCGGGTTCTTATAACTTTTAATCAGCTTCTGGTATAAATAGCCTCTGCACACAAGTTCTTCTGCTGACGACTGGATGAATACCATGAGAAAAAGAATGAGGAAGGAAACCGGTTGGAAGGAATCAAAATAAAGACAGATATCCTTGTTCAATGATGCAATCAGAATGCAGAATGCATTCATTCCAAAACCAAGCGCGATGCCGATTCCGGAAAGGAAGGTGAGATTGCAGAAAAAATGTATGATACACCGTATATAAGATAGGCTCCTATCAATAAGCAACGAAATAGGGGAGCAACCGGCGTGTATATGAATCCTGTAATTAGTTCTTGACATATATATCAAACCAATATATTATACAATATATCAGAATGATATATGGGGGATAAAGATGAGACGGCAGAACGTAAGAAAATTAATATTGATTATTTCGATGCTTTTATTTCCGATTACGATATGGTATATGTCACCGTATTTAATTATTCAAGGAGCTATGGGGGGCATTGTGTCCGGAAGTTTTATTGTTTTTGTTTCCATGTTGGTTGGGTCGGTTATGTTCGGCAGATTATTCTGTGGCTGGATATGTCCGATGGGGGGATTACAGGAGTGTTTATTTTCTGTAAATGAAAAGGTTCCCAAACAAGGTTGGAAGAACGGCATAAAGTATGCTATTTGGACAGTGTGGATTGTTGCGGTAATCCTGTGTTTTGTATTCAGAAAAAAAGAAATCACAATAGATTTCTTTTATATGACAGATCATGGAATTTCCGTTGCGGAGATATTTAATTATGTAATTTACTATGGTGTAATATTTCTGGTGCTAATACCGGCAGTGCTTTTTGGTAAAAGAGTATTTTGCCATTATTTTTGCTGGATGGCGCCATTTATGGCGATTGGGACAAAAATCAGGCATTGGTTACATTTACCGGGAATTCACATTGCATCTGAAAATAAGAAGTGTATTTCCTGTAAAAAATGTAATCAGAGTTGTCCAATGGGATTGAATGTGGCAGAATTAGTAAAAGATAATTGTGATTTCGGTACGGAATGTATTCAGTGTGGTACTTGTGTAGATTGTTGTCCGAAAAATGTTTTATCTTACAGATTTAAAAGGAGCAAATAGAAAAGGTGGCAAATACAAAGAAGATGGATTATGTTTTGTTAGGTTTGCTTAGTCACGAACCAATGACCGGCTATGAAATGAAAAAAAGACTTGATTCCTCTCTGCGTTTCTTCTGGGGTGGCAGTTTTGGAAGCATATATCCGACTTTAAACCAGCTTGAGAAAGAAGGGAAAGTTACAAAAGAAGATGCGAGTTCCAACGGACGGGAAAAAATATCCTATTCAATTACAGAGAAGGGGAAAGAAAGTCTGAAAGAGTGGTTACAAAAACCGGTTGAAAAAGATGAACTTCGATATGAAACGTTGTTAAAGCTTTTTTTCGGAAATGAAACCGGTTTTGACGGAGCTAAGGAACATATTGAAAGATTTGAGGAAAAGTGTAAAGGAGAATTGGTAATCTTAAATATGTTAGCAGATAATCTGGCACAGTATTTGGACGATGATACGCATAAGTACTATTATTTGACTGTCCGATTTGGCATTAAAACCTATGAGACGTATTTGGAATGGTGCAAGGAAGCAAAAGAACGAATAAAGGATTGGGCAAAGAAATGAAAATGTAAACGCTGAAAAGGATACAAAAATAAAAGAGTTTTGTGCTGCATTTGTCATCTGTTGTGTTTTCGGGATTGAGAAAATGATATGCGTAAGGTATAATTTTAGTGTGAATGCAATGATAAAGAGCACTTGCTGACTCGCATTATTTTTCAACATAGAAATTTATAATATATTGAGGTCAGGCAATGAAGGAGATGGATTTTCGTGAGAAAGAACATAGGAAGAAGAACGCTTATCGTTGCACTGGCTGCAGCATTGATTGGAAATGCATTACAATTTCCCGGCTGTATTGTGCAGGCGGCTGAGAGGGAAGTAAATCTTGGAAACAGCAAAGAGACGATATCGGGAAATAACATTCTTATAGATTATAATTTCGAGGAAGAGCAGACAAAAGAAGAGCAGTCGCAGGAAGAACAGGCGGAAGAAGAGCAAGAGGAAACGACAGAAAACAGTATAGCCGGCGGGACAGTAGCTGCCACGACGGGCAGCTTGTCTGAAACACAGGAGGCCTGTCCTGTATCTGAATTGATACATATTGGTCAGACTGTCGATATAGACGATGTCGCTTATTCTAATAATACCGGTTGTATATATGATATGCCGATAGTTCTTACAGCGTCTTCAAAAGTCCGTATATTTGCCACTACTTTAAAAGAACCGTATGAAGGCAGCCTTATATGGAGCGTTCTTCGCGGAAATGCGGGAATGCTACCCGGTACTACCAATCTTGTAAATAGCGAAGATGACTGGACGGACTTTGAAACAGTGACTTCTTCTCCTTTGTTTACAATGGAGGAAGACGAGGATGAGGATAGCAATTTTTATAAGACGCTGACGATGACTGCCAATAATACGGAAACTACGGACAATTATGATTATTATATCCGGGCAACCTTCCAATATAGGAAGGAACAAACGGAATGCATCGCAATCACTACGGTGCCGATTACGGTGGTAACAATTTCGGCAGATGAAGAAAATGTAACCGAAGAAACGACTACAGAGTCCGCTTCCAAGGAATCGGCGGCAAATGTTGATGAAGAAGGAAACATTACGGCACCGGCAGAAGGCAGTGCCGAAATTATTGCAGAATGCGACGGAAAATCAGCAGGTATTGAGGAGAATATCTTAGCAATTTCCGATGAAGTATGGGTTGCGGGATTTGAGAGAGAAAGCGAAGCTTTAACATATACCGGTGATAAGATTACCCAGAATCTTCGTATTTATCATAAAGGTACCCTTCTGAAGGAGAAGGAAGACTATGTGCTGACTTATAAAAATAACATAAATGCAGCAGCTTATAATGGAAGCAAGGCACCTTCCGTAACGATTACCATGAAGGGACAGTATACAGGCAGCCGGACAATGTATTTTACCATTGCACCGCGAAATATTGATGAGAATGCTTCAGCGGGTTATGAACAGGTCATTCAGTATAATAAAAAACTGAATATTTCTGCGCCCACGATATATTTCGGCAATAAAAAGCTTGCTTTGAAAAAGGACTTCGTTTGTGATTACAGCAGTTTACCCGAAAATTTTACAATGGGTGATTCTTATGAAGAAGGGGTGTCGTATGAGTATACTGTGAACGGAACAGGCAACTTTACAGGCTCCTTTACGATGACGATGGTGGTCGTTAGAGATAAAAATCTGGATTTTAAAAACGCTGTTGTTACACTTGATAAAAAGCAGTATGAATATCACGGGGAAGCACTAACTGTATCAGATGTGGGGATTACTTCTGTAAAGCTGGGCAAAAACAGTTTGGATGCCGGTCTTTTTGGATATAAAGTTTATGCGGAAGGTACGGGAAACGGTTATATTGAGGTTTATCCCACGGAGGAGGGCAGAAGCGAAGGTTACCGGGGAATGAAGAAGCTGGACATTAAGGTGGTTGGAGACCGGAAACTGGCGGATGTTGAAACAGGACTGAACTGGCAGGATGAAATTATATTTTCAAAGAGGAAATTAGAGAAAAACGGTGGAATTTGTCAGGAAAAGACAGGTGTGCTCATCTTTATGGAAGGGGACAACCCGGAACCTCTTACGGAAGGTGTAGATTATACCGTTAAATACACCAATTATAAAAATGTAGGGAAAGCAACGGTTACTTTTACCGGTATAGGCAGATATCAAGGGTCTTTCAAAAAGGCATATAGGATTATGCCCAATACAGAACTGAATATCAAATGGCATGATACGCAGGAGAATGAAATACCGGTGGTGCCCTATGTAAAAGGTGGTGCAATACCTCAATTTGATTTACTGGAGGCTTCTGATAGCGAAAATTTCTACGCTTTGGACAGTAATAAGGATTATACTGTCAAATTAAAGAATAATGAAAAAATCGGTATGATGACTTGTGAAATTATCGGAAAAGGCAATTACGCCGGTTATAAAAGCACGACCGAGATGGAGGTTATTTTTGCCGATATCGGTCAGGGGACAATGGTAGTTGGGGATAAGCAGTACAGTGAGAGGCAGGATGCGTGGAAATCTGCGGTAACGATAACGGATGTCAATGGAAGAAAATTAAAAGCAGGAACGGATTATGATAAGCAACTGGTTTACAGCTATGAAGGAATGGAGGAAGGATTGTTTCCACAGGCGGGTACGGTTGTGCATGTAACTGCACTGGGAATCAATAATTATGAGGGCTCTTCGATTACCGGAAGCTATCATATATATAGCATAAACCTAAGTAAACTGACTATTTTAATCGATTCGCAGGAATATACCGGAGAAGAGGTAGAATTGTCTGCGGATGATATTCATGTGTATGCCACGAAGGAAGATGCGAAGCAGGGAAAAGAAATTGCGGAGCCCTGTTATGAGATTGTAGGCTATAGCAATAATATAAAAGCCGGTATGGCTAAGGTAATGTTGCGTGGAATGGGAGATTATGGAGAAACCCGTACCTATTCTTTTAAAATTACGAAGAAGGAATATAAGACCACTCGGGTTACAGAAGTAACGCTGGATGAGACTACGATGGAAATTGGGTTAGGATACAGCAGAAAGCTTACCGCCACTATAGCCCCGGAAGATGCCGAAAACAAAACCGTGTTATGGACCACGTCAAATAGCAAGATAGCAACCGTTAGTCAGGATGGCACTATTACAGCCAAAAAAACGGGAAAGGTAACCATCAGAGCAACTTCTCAGGACACGGGAAAAAAGGCATCATGCAGGGTAGAAATAGTAAGGATACCGGTAACGTCTTTTTCTTTAAATACAACAGAGATTAAGCAATATGAAGGAACCGAGTATCAGTTAGTGGCTACAGAACTACAGCCCGTTGAAGCAACCTATGATACGATTCAATGGGAAAGTACCAATCCGGAGGTTGCTTCCGTAGATGACAAGGGATTGGTTTCTCTGCATAAGGCAGGGATGGCGGTTATAAAAGCGTATGCTGATAATGGCAGGTTTGTCAGAAAATGTTTGGTATTTGTTGCCGGTGAAGAAGAGACTGATACGGATGACAGTTATATTACACCGCAAATGTTTAGAACCTGCAACGAAGAGGATGATACGAAGGCATTTAACGATGCTATAAAGAGTGCTGTCAGCAGTGGGAAGACGGTATATGTTCCGGCAGGAGTTTATAAAATAGATGCAGAATTGGGTATTCGATTTAATAACAAAAATAATGTAAAGCTTGTTATGTCGCCGGATGCCATATTACAGGCGATTAAGAATTCCAATACAGATTACAATATTATTTATGTGAATAATGCCGATGGGGTAACTATTTCCGGCGGACAAATCCGAGGAGAACGATATGCTCATGAAGGTAAATCCGGAGAGTGGGGAATGGGTATTGCAGTTTATGACAGTAGCAATATCACGATAGAAAATCTCAGTATTTCGGAGTGTTGGGGAGATGGTATTTATCTTGGAGCCAATTTGGGAAAATCCGGGTGCGACAGGATAACGATTACAAACTGTAATGTGTATAACAACAGAAGAAATAATTTGTCTATTGTAGCAGCGGATGATGTCACGGTGGATCATTGTACCTTTAAGGATGCTAATGGTACTGCGCCGGGATATGGAATTGATATAGAAACCAACGTTTTGAGTAATCCCTGTGAGCGTATTACCATTTCCGATTCGATTTTTAGCGGGAATGCACAGGCGAGCATAGGAATCATTACAGCAGCAAATGACATTATGATTTCCGGGTGTACACTAAACGGGAACTTCATCAATTATGCCGGAACGAATGTAACCCTTTCCAATTCCGCGATTAATGCCAAAATGTATGCCAGAATAGGTGTTTCCATGGTAGACGGAACAAGGATTAACGATGGAGGAAAGACGGAAGATTTATTGATTGCTTCTTTCAGTGCGGATAAAGGCCCGTACACATATGGATATTTCGGAACGGATAGTGGAAACAGCATGTTTGTGGGCGTGATAAATGACAGTGATAGTCCTTCAGGAAAAGCCTTATGTCTGAAACGTCAGTCAACGGGGACAAAGGAGACAGGGGTTTCCTTAAGCTTAAGTGAATTGACAGGGGGAACGCTTTCCACGTTGGAGCCGGGGGCTGTTTACCGGTTTGAATATGTTGTCAAGGGAAGCGGACAATGGGGAATGAAGACCAGTCAGACAGGCTGGTATCCCTGTGTTCCTATGTCGGACAAATTCAGTACGTGTGTTACAACATACGTGGCAGGAAATGCTGCATCCTGCCGGGTGATGATGTATGCGGTAGATAATACGAAAGGGATGTATCTGGAGATTGATTCTATAAAAATTTATAAGGTAAGATAAGGGGAAATGTACTTTTCAAAGTCATTTGCCTCTGCCTGCAAAGTGTCTAAAAAACATTTTACATGGTAGCCGTCAGTAGTGGCGTGATGGCAGGTTATGGATAAGGGCAAAAGAGTTTTCTCTTCTTTTTCGTAAAATTTTCCGGCTTCCACTGACGGAAAGTAATACGGTTTATTTTCGTAAGAGTGGACGGAAAAATGCTGAAACGAAATCCATGGAAGACAGGATACGGTATAGGCATTTTCCGGGGGAGGTGTTTCCGGCTGGGACAGTACTCCATGATTGTGTCCAAAGTGTTTTTGATTTTCCAAATAGGAATGATAAAACACTTGGAAATCACGGTCATATTCTGTCCACATCAAAGAAAATGTTTTATCATCATCATGGAAAGCTGCATAGAGAGGAGTTAAGGTGTCATAATAGCCAAGCTGTCCGTCTTTTTCGGCGACCTTAAACTCTGTCTGTAAATTCAGTGTGGTTGTAACGAGCCATAAGTACGCGGGAAAGAATTTCAGATTTGCTGCTTTCAAGGTTTTTAGCATTCGTGTGATATCCAGTTCTACAGTAAGGGAATATCCTGTCGGTGCCATTTTGGAAAAATAGTAAAACATGGGTCCACGCTTCCATGTTTGCAAGTCGATAGGGGTAAAGTTCATTTTTTCGTTCATCATTAAACCTCCTGATAAAATAAGCCGTGTTTTGTACAATACCAAAGCAGTCTGCCGTGTGCAAAAACAGGAATGCGCACTTGCAGTCCCCATTCGGGATATAGCTTTTTGAGCATAATGCTATCTCCTGACAGCAGGGCAACGAAAGGAATATAGTGTTCCCGTTCCATGGGGTGATTGGTAGTAATATAGAAATCATTTTCAACTTTTTCTACAATAAGCTGTTCGTTTTCAGATGCTTTTGCCGGCTGCAAAGGTTTTAGCTTTTTTCCGCAGCAGGATATGCCGGTAGCTGTCATTGCGGTAAGCAGATTCTGGCAGTTTGGGCAGATGTAAAAATGCATTTTTTTCATATTTCCTCCTAAAATTTCATGGGTATCCAATTCGCCTGAAAGTAATGCTTCCAAATCAACATCAAAAATTTTAGATAATTCGGGAAGAAGGGACATTTCCGGGCAGCCTAATCCCCGTTCCCATTTACTTATGGTCTTATCACTGATGTTCATTTGCCGGGCCAATTGTAATTGTGTCAGGTTCTTTTCTTTTCGTAATTGGTAAATTAATTTTCCGATTTTTGTATTATCCATTTGCATTCGCTCCTTTTATGGCATTATTATAGTAAAGTTAAAACGCAAATACAATAAACGCTCCGTAGAGTTTTTGAAGAGGAAATGTGTAACTTTACGATTTCTTAACCTTTTCTTTGCGATTAATAAACTATTTCTGCTTATACTGCCGGTATAGAACAGGAGGAAGAATATGAACGAATACATATTAAGTACAAACGGATTAACCAAAGAATACGGAAAGCAACGCGCAGTATCGGATGTATCAATACATGTGAAGAAAGGAGCCATCTATGGTTTGATAGGGAAGAACGGTGCCGGAAAAACAACGATGATGAAGCTGATATCGGGAATGGCAAATCCGTCAGCCGGAGAGATTTCTCTTTTTAATAAAGAATTAGAGGAAGGCAATTTGAATATCGGAAGAATTGGTGTGCTTATAGAAAATCCCGGTATCTATGGAAATATGACCGCGTTTGAAAATTTAAAATTGAAAGCAATCGGAATGGGAATTTATCAAAAGAAAATGCTGGAAGAAATTTTGAATTTGGTAGGATTACAGGACACAGGGAAGAAAAAAGTAAAGAATTTTTCGTTAGGGATGAAGCAGAGGCTGGGAATCGGACTTGCAATCATTGGAACACCGGATCTGCTGATTTTAGATGAACCGATTAATGGCTTAGACCCGCAGGGGATTATTGAAATAAGGGAACTGATTCGTAAATTGAACAGAGAGTGGAATATAACCATTATGATTTCCAGTCATATTTTGGAGGAACTTTCAAAGCTTGTTACCGATTACGGAATTATTGAGAAGGGACAGCTTTTGATGGAGATTTCGGCTGAAGAACTGAACCGGAAATGTGCCAGAAAGGTAGAACTGATAACGGAGGATGTAAAGGGTGCCGTATTTGCATTGGAGGAGAACGGCTTCACGGATTTAAAGGTGATAGACGAAACCACAGTTCATATTTATCAGGCAACAGATAAAATTACCGCAATTAACAAAATCTTAGTTATGAATAATGTGGCAGTATCGGAACTTCGGGTAGACAATGAAACACTGGAAGAATTTTTTATAAAGTTGACACAAGGGGGAATTGCGTAATGTTAAGTTTAATTAGAATGAATATGTATAGATTTTGGAAAAGTAAATTTGTAATCGGATTATTGATTGTGGCAGTCTGCACTGCGATATTTACGTTTGGAATGACAGATCCGGAGGAAAGTGCACAGGACCGCAAAATTATGGAAGAAGCAGGCATGGATGAGGGAGAAGATTCCTTTGGTATTGTTGTATCCTACATAGCGGAACCTGATTTTGTCAATGTTATGGAAGAAATCTTTCATAGCGGGTTGCTGTTAGTGGTGATTTCAGTTTATGCTGTGATTTTTGCAAGCGGTGAGAAAAACAGCGGATTTTTAAAAAATATTGTATTGCCTAAACGAAAAAGGATGTATTTGTTTTTGGCAAAAATAATACCGGTTAGTATGTTTTCCTTACTTTGTTTCGGGGTCGCAATTATTGTGGTTGCCGGATTTTTAGGGATTGGTTCGATAATAGGATTTCTCCCCACACTTTTTGTTCAACTTTTGTTACATATCTCCTTTGGAGTATTTGCTCTCGCATATATGGAAGTATTTAGAAATCAGGCAATTGGTTTAGTGATTGCTATTTTCGGCAGTATGGGAATTCATGTGTTGTTGGTCAGCCTGCTGGAAGGGGTGCTCAACGGAATGGGAGTTCCTGTGGCAATCTTGTTCGGAAAGAATATGATAGTATCTGCCGTAAAAACAGTATCGTGCAATTTGTCATCCACACTTTTTCCGTGTACATTAACTGCTGTATTTGGTATAATTTTATATGGAATTATGGGAAGTGTTATTTTTTCAAAAAGAGATTTATAGGGTCCGGTTAATGTATAGGAGATTTGTATGATTCATTACGTGATAGAGGGCATGCTGGGAGTTGCAGTTCTTTTTTTAGCAGTGTATGTCTGCTTGTATCGCAGGCAGATTCGGGATATCAGCCGTCAGCTTCAATTTCATCGGCAGGAAGAGTCAAACCATAAGATTTCCGTACAACTTAGGGGAAAAGAATGGATTCTGATGCAGGAGGAACTGAATGAATTATTAGAAGGAAAAAGATTGCAAAGAGCGAGAATGCTGGCAGAGGAAAAACGGATTATGGATATGATAACCAACGTGTCCCATGATATACGCACACCGCTTACTTCCATCAGCGGATATTTCCAAATGTATTGTGAATCCGATCATGAAGAGAATAGAAAAAGATATCAGACGGTCATAGAAGGCCGTCTGAAAGCATTGGCGGATATGCTGGAAGAATTCTTTACCTATTTCAAGATTAAGAGTGGGCAGATGTCCGGCGACATGGAGGTCTGCGATGTCCGGCAAATTTTGTATGAGACGTTATTTCTGTTTTATGATGATATGAAAAAGCAAGGGATAGAGCCTGAATTTGATATAGCGGAGGAACGGGTTGAAATAATAGCAAATGAAGAGAATGTGCGCCGTATTTTTTTCAATGTAATAAAGAATGCGCTTGTACACGGAGTGGAAAAATTAATGGTACAAATGGAGCAGGAAAAAGAATATGTCCGTTTTATTTTCAAAAATAAAACATATGAAGCTGTTCCGAAAGATTTAGACAATGTCTTTGAGAGATTCTACAGTGGGGATAAGTCACGGAATAATGGCTCGACAGGGTTGGGACTCTCCATTGCGAAAGAACTTGTAGAAGATGCGGGCGGTACAATATGGGCATTTACGGAAGGTGAGTATTTTGGAATTGGTTTGAAGCTAAAAAGAAAGAGGTAGCTGTATGCAAAAAATACTTGTAGTGGAAGATAATAATGAGATTAATGACTTGTTGTGCGAAATGCTGACTGCTGCAAATTATCAACCGATTGCAGCATTTTCCGGAACAGAAGGATTGATGCGCTTTGAATATGAAGAAATTGATTTGATTTTGCTTGATTTGATGCTGCCGGGAAGAAGCGGGGAAGAGGTGCTTGCCGGAATCAGAGAAAAATCAGAGGTTCCGGTTATTATTATATCGGCTAAAAGTGAAATGGGGCAAAAGGTTGATTTGTTAGTAAACGGAGCAGATGATTATATTGTCAAACCCTTTGATGTGCGTGAAGTGCTTGCAAGAATCCGGCTTCAATTAAAGAAAAGCCGGCGGGATACCGGTAAAGAAAATAAAGGAACAGATAAATTATGGATTGATGATGAAAGAAAAGCAGTCTTTATTGCAGGAAATGATATTGGACTGACAAGGTTAGAATATAATATTATCAAATTGCTATTTGCAAATCCCAATAAAGTATTTACAAAACAGGAGTTATTTGAGCAGGCATGGGATGAATATTATATCGGAGAAGATAAAACAATTAATGTTCACATCAGCAATATCCGAAACAAAATGAAAAAATATACAGAAGATAACTATATTGAAACAGTATGGGGAATCGGGTTTCGGGCATTACAGAAGTAAAATGGTATTGATTGAGGAATAAAAATGACAGACAATTATCAGAGCGAGTATGTTGCCCGAATCCACAAGGTTCAGGACTATATTGAAGAAAACTATGGAAAAAATATCTCGGTAGATGAACTGGCAGAAGCAGCCGGTTTTTCAAAATATCATTTTAGCCGTATTTTTAAGAGTGTGTTGCAGGAACCATTGGCGTATTATGTGAACCGAATTAAGATGGAACATGCACTGTTCCTGTTAGCTCACAGAAGTGACAAGAACATAACAGACATTGCCTATGAACTTGGTTTTAGTGATTCTGCGGTCTTTTCAAGGGCATTTCGGAATTATTATGGAATAAGCCCAAGGGCATTCCGAAAACAATATAGCACGGAATGCAAAGAAAACATTTTATTATCAACATACAATAGACCCGACAAAGAGAAAAAATGGGTGACAAATCCGTTTTCCGCGACCGGAGTGGTTCGACTTGAAACCATAGAGGAATGTCAGGTTATTTATGTGCGTCACACGGGTAACTATCGAACCCTTGCCGGAGAGTTTGACGGATTAATCCGCAAACTTTTTCAGGCTGCGGCAAAGCAGGGGCTGTTGGAACAGGGAGAGAATCAGGTACTTGCCATGTATCATGATAATCCTGAGTTTGGAAAGGAGGAACAGTTTCGGACGAGCCTGTGTCTGACATGCCCTGCCCGGGGGATAGCGAAGGAAGACGGAAAAGTTGGTGTGATGACTATGGAAGGTGGGCTGTATGCCATAGGACATTTTGAAATTATGCAGGAACAATTTGAAGATGCATGGGATTTTATGTATCAACAGTGGCTGATGACAAGTGGCTATGTTCCGAGAGATGCATGTCCTTTTGAGGTATACCTGAATAATCCTAAGGAGGAAAAGAATCACTTAATTAAAGTAGAAATCTACATGCCGGTTGAACCCATTTGAAGAAAATGGAGGAAATTGTTATGAGTAAAACAGAAAAATTGGAACAGATTCTTAGAGAAAAATGTGGAAATATGGGTGCTGTTATCGTACAAAAAGGCGGAGAAAGGGTGTATGAGTATTATCTCAACGATTGTGACGATAATAGCCCTTTTCATGTGTTTTCCGTGACAAAGAGTGTTGTGTCGGTTCTATTGGGCATTGCGCTGGATAAGGGATATATCAAAAGCATTGATCAGCCGGTTTTGGATTTTTTCCCGAATTATACGGTAAAGAAACGGGAAAAGACAATTCAGCAGATTACGCTTCGGGATATGCTGACTATGACAGCACCATATAAGTATAAGTTTGCGCCGTATACAAAATACTTTTCCAGTGAGGATTGGGTGAAGGCAGCCTTGGATTTGCTTGGTGGAAAGGGAAAGATTGGGGAGTTTCGCTATGCACCGTTAATAGGACCGGATATTTTTTCGGGAATACTGGTGAACGCAACGGGAATGTCGGTATTGGAGTTTGCCAATCAAAATCTGTTTGGGCCGCTGGAAATTGAAGTTCCGGGTAGTATTGTCTTTCAGAATAAACAGGAGCAGATGGAATTTTATAAGAGTAAAACGGCAAGGGGCTGGGTTTCTGATCCCCAAGGAGTGCATACGGGTGGCTGGGGGCTGATCCTGACTCCGAAGGATATGGTCAAGATAGGTCAGCTTTATTTGAATGAAGGCAACCGGAACGGACAGCAGCTTGTATCGGCGGAATGGGTATGGGAAAGCACTACGGAGAAAAGCCGGTGGAATAAATTAATATATGGTCTTTTATGGTGGATTATTGACAAGGAAGAGCATTCTTTTGCAGCATTGGGAGATGGCGGAAATGCAATTTATGTTAATCCGAAGCAGGATTTGGTGATTATCATTGCCTCCTATTTTAAACCAAGAGTTGAGGATAGAATTGACCTGATAAAAGAGTATATAGAACCAATATGGACTAATTAAACCGAATAATATGGAGGCAATGACATATTTTGCAATGATGCAGAATATGTTCAACAATTCGTTTAGCAGTCAGAATTGTCAAAAAGTTTCCTTGACTGATAAGATGGAAATTCACGAAAGAGATTTACCGAAAATATTAGATTTCATGCTTTATGGCATCGCAAGGAGGGAGAAGGAATGATAGTTCTTCTGTTACGTTGGAGCACTGCTGTTGCAATTGCATTTTGTATTGGAAAATGTGTTTCTAAATTAAAATTGCCGGCAATTCTTGGCTGGCTAATTACCGGAATGATACTTGGACCGTATGCGCTTAATTTGATACCGGACAGGTTGATGGATACGGCTCTGTATCAAAGTATCATACATGTACTGGAATGTGCGGTAGGTTTTATGATTGGTACAGAGCTTGTCTGGAAACGGTTAAAGGAATATGGACGGGCATTGATTGTTACTACTTTGGCGCAATCCTTGGGGACTTTTCTGCTTGTATCCGGTGTCTTTTATCTTATCTTTCTGCTGCGGGATGTTCCGGGGTATCTGGCTTTTTTGTTTGGAGGTATTGCACTTGCTACTGCGCCTGCACCGGCGTTGTCGATTGTACAGGAGTTTAAGACAAAGGGACCGGTAACCAAAACGCTTATTCCGATGGCAGCGTTGGATGATATGGTAGGGGTGGCGGTATTTTTTACTACCGTAGCAGTAGTTGCCGGACACATATCGGGAGGCGGAATGCCTTTATATATGATTCCGGTCATGATTCTTCTGCCCTTGGCAATAGGATTTCTTACAGGATTTCCGGCAGGAAAGTTATTGAAAAAAGAGAGAAATACAGCACAGACTATGGGTATATTGCTTGGAATGATTATGGTAACGACGCTGATTGGATATTTGTGTAACACGTATTTAATGCCGTCTCCTCTTTTGAATTTTATGCTGATGGGAATGGCCTTTTCTGCCACCTTTGCCAATATGGTTACGGAAGAACGTTTGCAGAAAATTATTGCTGATTTTAATCCCTTTCTTGGAGTTGCCATGATTATCGTGATACTAAATCTGGGAGCACCGCTTGATTATCATGCTATTTTGGGTGCCGGTGTTTATACGGTGGTTTACATTGTTGTGCGGGCGGCCGGAAAATATTTCGGAGCGCGTGCGGGGGCAAAAGTAACGAAAATGCCGTTGCCTGTACAAAAATATCTTGGGTTTACACTGTTACCGCATTCCGGAGTTTCTTTGGTGTTTACCGGGATAGCCGTTTCTGTTTTGGCAGCACCGGCACCGGAGTGCGCGGAAATTATTCAGGGAACGATTGCGGCAGCAGCTGTTTTGAATGAAATCATTGCGGTTATTGTTGCGAAAAAAGGATTTGAATGGGCCGGGGAACTGTCGGGGGAAGAGAATTGAGTTGACGGTGGCTTTGAAGACCAAAGCCACCGTCTGTATTACAATTCATTTAATGTTTCGGTTACTGCCATGTTTCGTATTCGTTTTGCCGGTGCATAAGTAGAGGCAATCACTGACAGTAGGACAAAGATAAGTATAATCATCATAGGTCTGACAGGCAAATTCCAAACAGCATAGCTGAAATGGGAAGTAATGAGAATATCATATAGTAATTTGGAAAGCAGCCCCCCGACTGTACATCCGACAATACAGCCGACGAAAGCATAAGTGAACGCTTCGGCGGCAATCATTTTTGTGATCTGCTTTTCAGACATTCCGACTGCGCGCATGGTGCCATACTGCTTTATTTTTGCAGAAACACTCATAGAGATGCTGTTTATGATGTTGAGCAAGGTAACCAGCGTAATAATTACCAAAAATCCATATACAAAAAACATAAACGCAATATAGGTACCCGTGGTGCGTTCATCCCGCTTATCATTTACCGTGCCTGTGTCCGTAATAAGGGTGCGGATTGCCTGCACATTCGCATCTGTCGCGGTTTTGGTAGTCTGTATCATAATCAAAGTGTAGTCGGACATTCCGGTCAGACGGGTAAAGGTTTGCCCGGAGGTAATGATTGTTATTTTCCCGTTTGTGGTGCCGTCACTGTTGAACGGGTCATATTTTAGTAAGCCTGCAATCTCCAGCTTTTGTGTACCAATTTGTATGGTATCACCAATTTCTAACGGGCTGTCTTTGTCCCATGTTGCCAGAACATAATCGCTGTCTCCATATACTTTGGCAATATCGCTGCCTTTTTTCAGCACATCATCTTTGACAAGGCAGTCCAAATCAAAATCATCATAAGAAATCATATCAATTGTATTTGAAGACACCTTTTCGTTGTTCACTTTAGCGGAAATGCCAAAAGAACTTCTACGTCCAAAAACACGCTTGACACCGTCCATATCGTTTATAGTGTTAACCAGTCCTTCATTGATGGAATTGGAACCGTCATTACTCCAAATTTCAATGTCCGCAGTTCCATATGACTGTGGCATAAGGTATCCCACCAAATCAGTCAAAACGGAAAAACACAAAAAAGAATAATGCTGAGAGCAAAGGAACCTGTCATAAGCACCAAATTTTTCTTTTTTGATATTGCATGGTCAATGCCCATGGCAGTTTCAATTTTGAAAATATGCGTGTTTACTGCATGGCGAATCCTTTTTTGGCTTTCCACATTACCGGAAACGGCCGAAATCGGAGATACTTTTGCAGCCCGTTTAGCCGGAGCGCTTGCAGCAATCAGCACCGTGATAATACCCATCAAAGCTCCGGTGATTATGCCGATTATGCTGATTCCAAAAAGAGGAATATTTGAAAATTCTTCGCCAACAGCAAAACGCAGGACAGCACATAATCCCCATGTAACAATAACTCCAAGCATAACACCAATCGGAATGGCGGTTTTGCACCAGTTAAGTGCTTCCAGCCTTACAAAATGTATAATCTGTTGGCTGCTCATACCGATACAACGCATCATCCCGAAAAACTGAGTACGTTGCGCCACATTGCTATTGATACTTCCGGAAATCATTAGCACTCCCGCGATCAGAATCAGTAGAAACAATAGTATGGCAATTACGATCAGAGATTGTCCCATTTCGCTGCCAATTATATCCTGCAAGGACAAAAAACCGTGCTTTTCCTGCAATCTTGTTTTCTCCATTCGGACACCCATTTCTGCCATACTGAAAACAGTTGTTACCAAAAACACGGCAATGATAATACACAAAAGTGTCATGCAGTTCTGTCGTCTGCGCACCCTTGCAGAAATTGGGATAAGACTAAGATAGCTTTTCATTCCCGGCACCTCCCCAAGTCAGTTAAAACACCATCTGACACCTGCAATACCCGGTCAGCAGCCTGTGCGATACTCCGATTGTGAGTAATCATGATGATTGTCTGCTCATATTTTCCGGATGCCTCTTTTAACAGTGCAATAACTTCACTGGTATTTTGCGTATCCAGATTTCCGGTCGGTTCGTCAGCAAGAATCAGAGCCGGGCGTGTGATAAGCGCCCGTCCGATTGCTACCCTCTGCTGTTGACCGCCGGACAACTGACTGGGCAAATGGTGTCGGCGTTCCTTTAAATTAAGTACTGACAACAGTTCTTCCAGTGCCTTTTTATCCGGTTTCTGATAATCAAGCAGCATAGGAAAGATGATGTTTTGCTCGACAGTCAGCTCGGGAATCAGATTAAATGCCTGAAAGATAAAGCCAATATTCCGGCGGCGAAAAACAGTAAGATTTTTTTCTTTCATGGAAAACGTATCCTTACCGTCAATCAATACTTTTCCGGAGGTTGGGGTATCCAATGCTCCCAAAATATTAAGAAGTGTACTTTTACCGGAACCTGATTCACCAACGATGGTTACGAATTCCCCCTTGGGGACAGAAAAGTTGACATTTTTTAAGGCATGAACTGCTGTGTCACCACTGCCATAAGTTTTAGAAATTGATTTAACTTCTAATAAATCCATAGTGTAAGCACCTCTTTCTGTTTTTGAATCTATTGGAAGATTACCATCTCTACCTTACAGCAATATTACTGTAAGACTACAATTTTGTAGGAATTAAGAAGTTCATCAAAAAGGAAGTTCCCTTTTGGGGTTCGCTGTTTACTTCAATCGTGCCATTGTGGGCTTCAATAATTGTTTTTGCAAGCGGCAGACCAAGCCCAATTCCCTGCGTGTCCTGTGAAAACCTGCTGCGATAAAATCTCTTAAAAATATGATGCAAATCTTCCGGGTGGATGCCGCTTCCGGTGTCCTTTATCGTAATTTGAACAATAGACGCCAGTTGTCTCCATTCAATATGGACAGAGTCCCCTTTTTGTGTATGGTCAAGAGCGTTTTTTACAATGTTATCTATGGCTTCCATCAGCCAGTCTCTGTCACAAAGGAGAAAAATCGTATCCGAACCGGACAGAATCAGTTCTTTTTCTTCTTCTTTGGCACGGAAAGCAAAATGCAGTTCTATGTCTTTCATCATGTCCGCGATATTTTCCACATTCTTTTGAAACACAATGGAACCGGCATCAAGTTTTGCAATTTTCAGTAGGTTTTGTACCAATGCTTCAATCCGGTCAAGTTCCTGTTCCGACAATTCACTAAATTCTTTGATGGTTGGAAGATTTTCAGACTCACCCTGTATCAGACCATTGTAAATATTCAATGCGGCAAGCGGCGTTTTAAGCTGATGGGAAATATCAGAAATAGTGTTTTTTAAAAACTCTTTTTCCTTCAGTTCATTTGCCGCATGAGCATTCAGTACCGATGCCATGGTATTAACGGCATGAAACAAAAGGTACAATTTACCTTCTTCATCACAGGCGATGCGGGCGTCGGTGTTGCCGTCAAGAAAGGCATGAATTTGTGTTATGGCATCTTCCAGCATTTGGTTTTGCTTTTTGAAATAGAAAGAACATACTGCAAATATGGCTGCTCCCATTAAGAGAAAAAAGAACAGCAGAGGAAACGAAAACTTTTTAGTGTTCACCCAAAAGAAAAATTCCGACAGCAAAAAAAATGCTGTCATAACAGTAGCTATGGAAAGAAGAAAATGTTTGATATCTTTGTTTACAAACAGTTTCATAGTTCACCTCAACATATTACATTCCATTTGTATCCCATGCGACGGACAGTTAGAAGCATTTGCGGTTCACCGGGATTATCTTCAACCTTTACCCGCAATCTGCGTATATATACGGTAAGGGTGTTGTTATCTATATAGTTCCCCTCACAGTCCCAAAGCTTATCTAAAATCTGTTCTTTGGAAAGTACGGTATTGGGATTGGACATAAACAGACACAACAGCTTATATTCTGCTGCGGTCAAATCCAACAGAGTGTCATTTTTGTATGCCAGCCCTTGCAACAAAAGCACTTTGATTCCGTTGGATTGCAATTCTGTCTCTGCGGCATTGAAATCCTTTGCCCGACGAAGCAGGGCGTTGATTCTTGACACCAATACCCCCAGCTTGAACGGCTTGGTAATGTAATCATCCCCGCCAATGTCCAGTCCCATGATAATACTTGTTTCTTCATCGGAAGCGGTTAAGAAAATAATGGGTACTTTGGAAATTTGCCGTACTGTTTGGCAAAAATCAAAGCCGGAACCGTCCGGAAGAGATACATCCAGAACCAGTAAATCGTATTTTCCATCTGTCCACAGTCTATTGGCGTCTGCAATTGTTCTGGCAATATCTAATTCAAACCCTTGCTTCCTGAAAGCAAAGGAGAGTCCGTTGATTAAGCTAAGGTCATCTTCAAGAAGTAATATTCTGTTCATACGCATTTCCCACTCCTCTAATGTATTTCATTATATTTCTTTTGCTTGAAGAATACAAGCATAGCTTAGGGGGGATTCCTTTTTTGACATAGTAAAGAATGTAAAATCATAACAAGATATTAACAAAATGGTTAACATTTTCCTTGCCAAATTATCCCGATCAGGTTATCGTTATAAATGTAAATCAAATGATTAACATACAAAGGAGAAAGCTTATGAATTATAATACCGGTCTGTCGGAAAACGAATGGTACATCATGCAGGAGCTTTGGGAGCAGTCACCCGCAACGCTTCGGAACATTTGTGAAGCACTGAAAGAAACCAAGGGGTGGAGTAAGCATGCGGTATCCTCTTTCCTAAAGCGTATGCTGGAAAAAGGAGCGGTTTGCGTGGATGAGAGCGGAAAAATGCGGCAATATTCTGCAGTGTGGAGTAAAGAAGAAACGATTCGGAGAGAAACACATTCTATTATGGAAAGGGTTTACAAAGGAAATCTTTTTTTGATGGTCAGTAATGCAGTAAAGGGACAGAAAATGTCGAAGGACGAAATCGAGGAATTAAAGGCAATGCTGGACCGGATGTAGGTATAAGGAGATACTCTATGCGAAGAATTGAGGGATACGGCAGGAGACGGTGATATGTGGCAGGTCCTTATCCGAAAGGATTTGAGCATTAAATAAAAAGTAAAAGGAGAATGAAAAATGAAAAGAAAAATTTTAGGAATGGTATTGCTTCTTTGTATAGGGCTTACAGCCTGCGGAGCAAAAGAGAGCGGAAAGCAGAGCGGGGAAGTGCAGACACAACAGAGCACAATTGCGGAACCCATAGAAGAACAGCCATCGGTGCAAGAGGAAACGACAGCAGCTTCAGTAGAAGAAAAAGCATATTTTGGCGACTGGAAAATTACGGAATGTGCCGGATATGCAAGTGTTTCCGCACTTTCCGAGGAAGAGGTGAACGGCCTGCTTGGAATTACCTTGAACTATCAGGCAGACTCCATGTATTGCAGTACATGGGAAGGGGAAAGGCAGGAAGTGACAGGATACGATGAGGAAATGTATCAGACAGTCAACTTTCCGACCGATTTTAAAGTGAATCCGGAAAATCTGGGAATTACAGCAGAAGAGATTCTTTCCGTTACAGTTTCCCCGGAAGGCGGTTACCTGGGACAGTATTTTTATGTGGTAGATGATAATACACTGCTTCTTTACCATGAAGGTGTATTCTTTCGAGCAGAGCGAATAAACTGATGTAAAACAGCCCCGTTTTCGTTACGGGGCTGTTTGTATCAGTTTCCCTGTGATGCCTGAAAGTTCTTCAAGGCTATATTGAAGGATTGTGCAATTTTACGGTCATTCAGCCACAGAATGACACACACAAGTATGTATATAACAGCGATTCCTGCTGCCAGTGCAATGCCCAGTACAGGAGTAAAGCTGTTACCACACAGAAAGTTCAAGCCGAAGACGATAACCTCTATCAGCAGAAGTTGTAGGAAATTCCGAAACAAGGTCTGTTTTACACTCAGTTCTTTTTTGGATTTTCTGACAAATTCCGTAAGAGTGGACAGGAGGCCAAAGAGCGGTGGGGAAAAGAAGGCTTCATATCCAAAACGCATATCCGGCAGGAAAAGAACTCCAAGGACACCGTAGAGAATGGTAATACATGCGGTAATCACTAAAAAAACGACAAGAAAACTTGATAATGTGGTCTGATTTTTCATGTTCTTTCTGTCTCCTTCTGTTTAGTTTTTTACAAGAATTTCCCGTAGTACCGGTGCGTACTGTCTGGAAATAATCAGCCTTTCACCGTTCTTCATATGAGCAAAGAAGCGGCCGTTCAGTGCAGGACTGATACTGTCAAGCAGCATCAGATTCAGAACGATGGATTTGGAGCACCGGACAAAATGGTATTTCTCATAGGCTGCAGCTACCTCATACAGCCTCGCTTTTACCTCATATACACGGTCTAAGGTATAGGCGAACAGTTTTTCATCCAGTGCTTCAAAATAATAAACATCCTCTAAACGGAAACGTTCCAGCTTCTGGGAATCGGTGGTGCCGCAAAGCTCGGTTCCTTTGGTAAGTACATAAGAACGGATATCATCAATTTCCGGTGTAATGGCAACACATTCAATTACAACCTGTTCTTTTTCCTTCTCAGCAATTTTTTTGATTGTTATCCTCATGTAAGAATCCTCTTTCAAAGTTTTATGTACTTACTATACCATTTTTTCCGCTTTTAGTACACCTCCTGTAACAGCCAGTTGCCGGAATCTTTTAAATAATAGTCAAAATAATTCAAAATCATTTCGTTCATGTTTTCAATACAGGTTTTTGCATTTACCTTTCCGGTTCCCAGCATTTTGGAAAGGGGAGGAGAGACAAGCGGCAAATCCGTGAAATTTAAGTGTCCTGCATCCTCAAAGATAACTTCGTGAAAATCCACCGCGTTGCGTCCTACATAGAAATTAACATATTCCTGACTGAGAGTATCAGCGCTTGCCTGTTCATAAATATCACGGGAGTTAACATCCAGCAAAGGAACAGGGTAAGGGGACGGATTGTAGGTATAAATACCGTTTTGACAGTCTGTATATTCGCAAAGCATGGTTCCTTCCAAGTCAATTACGGCATCGATATCCGTACGCTGTCTGCCCAGCGCAACTGCAGTGGCACCACCAAGGGAATGTCCGAACAAGCCAATTTTTTCGGAATCTATTTTGCAAAACGGACCGTCAGTCTCGGACTGCTGCTTTGCCAAAAGGGTGTCGATGACAAAATTCATATCACCGGTGCGGACTGCCATCCAGTTTTGGGTCAGGTGATATACATCCTCGTTGTGCTCCGGTGTGTCGGCTCCGTTGTCTGACAGAACTTCCTGCAAAAATCCGAAATCGATGATTGTGGTTTTCCCGTTTGTATCTTCCACATACATGGAATGATAGGGGTGTGCAATAGAAACGGCGATATAGCCGTTGGAAGCAAGGTTTTTGCAGGTGGAGTAATTACTCTCAAGGACACCGAAGGCACCATGGGAGAAAATAACAAGAGGATAAGTTCCTTCCTCTTCCGGATACCAGATTTTGACAGTTACCGAGCGTTTTTCTCCGGTGTCGGAAAAGGTTTCCGTGCGGCTTTCATCGGTCCACGTATATTGCTCCTCTAAAACCTGATAAGGTCCGGTTACTTCCGGTTCCGTGTATTGGGGAAACAGAATTGCGGAAAAAAGTGCCATCATGTATAAGTATAGGTTACCGAAAAAGCGTCCCAGCGCCTTCCCGACTTTCAGAGGTCGGGCTTCTCTTTTGGACAGAAAGAGAAAGGCAACACCTGCCTGAAGCAGCAGAATGAGCAAAAGCATCCCATAGCGGTCGAATCCCTGCAAAAAGCCTGTCAGTAAACCGAGAAGCAAAATGCCGGCAAGGCCGAGCCTTACAAAAAGACGTATTTTTTCATGGCGAACCCGCTCCTTCAGATTCCATACAAGAAAAAATAATTCTACAACTAAAAGTATTCCCAGTAAAATTTGTGTTATCATAGATACGCTCCTTTGTATATTTGTTTGATTGGATGTATGAAGAATATCACTTTTTGGGGAACATGGAAATAAGGGAGCGGATAAGTTACATTTTAAAAGGGTAAGTTGCTGAAAGCGCTACGGCAGGAATTGTGTTTATTCTTGTTTCCCATGAAAGATTCTGTTATACTACATACAACAATAAATGAGTGGCAAACATGTATGGAGGCATAGCGGTGAAAGTAACTGGAATCGGTGCAGCAGTTCCGGCGGGAAGAGTAGATAAGGCTCTGAATGTGATAGAGGGAAACAATTATCTTTATGAGTTAATGGGAGTTTATGTCCATTTTTCTCTTTATAAAATGGTTCGGGAAGAGGATATGGCAAAACTGGAGAAGGCGGTAAAAAAGTGTAGCAAAACAGCAGAGCATTTTGTGGATGAACTGATTCATATTCAAAAGGAAGAAGGCGAATATGAGGAGTATATTATCAGTATCAGAAAATGTCCCGATATGGACTGCTTTTATATCGAACTGTTTAATATGTCGGAAGACCGGAAACGGATAGAAGAGACAAGCCGAAAGATGACTTTGGCAAGGGACTACCTGACATTAAACGGGGACATACTGTCGGAATACCATCCGGCAGATGATTTCTTCAGGGTGTTCTGGCTGAATCATGAGCAGACGGTGGAAATGTACCAAATGAGTCTTTCAGAATGGAAAAAATGCATGCTTCAGAAAGGATGGATTAAAGAGGAAGATAAAATTATTTTTACATCCTTTTGTGAAGCCATGAAAAAGACAGAGGATATTCAGACCTATACGTTTAGCAGCAGTATGCTTTCAAACGGAGAGCATTTGGAAACATACCGAATTAAGCTTTTGCAGAGGAACTATGATGGTGATGAGGTTGTACTCGGTATGTGGTCGGTTATCAATGAGTCGGCTGCAAAAGAGTATGACAGTTATGTGGAAGATGCTTATGTGGATGCGCTTACCAGACTGCTGAACAAAAAGACCATTACGGAATATGCACAGCGTGCAGTAGAGGGAAGAGAGAAACAGCTGGCAATTGTTGTGATGGATGTGGATAACTTTAAGAACGTCAATGATACTTATGGACATCTTTTCGGTGATCAGGTTATTAAAGCGGTTGCGGATGTAATCAAAAAGGTTATCGGAAACAAAGGTATGGCAGGACGTATCGGTGGCGACGAATTTATGCTCGTATTGGAAGATTATGAGGATGAGGTGAATCTGCGCAATTACCTGCGAAGCATCCGCGTGAATGTAGAGGCTTTGTTTCAGGATAAAATGGGAAGTAACGGACTTTCCTGTTCCATTGGGGTATCCCGCAGTGATGTAGATGGCGGAGAGTTCAAGGATTTGTTTAAAACTGCGGATAAGGCGCTGTATATTGCCAAGCAAAAAGGAAAGAACCGGTATATCATATATAAAAAAGAACTTCATGGTCATTTAGCGGTGGGGGATACGAATTATGACATGCTGGATATTCGCAAAAGCTATTATTCCGATGCGGATATCAGAGAAGTAAACCGGCTTCTGGGAGAGGTGGCTGCATATGGAAGCAGTGTAATCCCGGCTCTTTTGGAGCAGGCGGCACATACCCTTCTGGTAGACAGGATAACGGTTTTTTACAAAAAAGAAGAGATAAAACCGATAGCTGTTTTCCGAACCGGGCAGGAGGAAGCGGTTGTGGATGCTAAAATCGTAATGGATAAGAAATATCTGGAGAATTTTAAGGAAAATCTTTATATTATTTCCAACGTGAATAATCTGGAGTATCGTATTCCGACGCTTTATGAGTGTTTAAAAGAGGCCAATGTGTGCAGCAGCATGCAATATCTGCTTCGTGACAGTAAGGGGAACATCAAAGGAGCCATTATGGCTGATGAATGTAAGAAAATCTGTATATTCCCCAAAGTAGCCGTACAGATTTTTGAAAATATGTGTGAAATTCTTAAAGGGGTATTAGAGAGAGAAGAAAACCAATAATCTTCATATGAAATTCATAAGGACATGCTATAATTAAGTCACTGAAACCGAAAACGAAAAAGAAACGGTTGCAGTGACTGTTTTTTTGATGGGAAAGGAATTAGGGAAGAAGCATGAGTGAGGGAAAATACAAGGTATTATTTTTGGAGGATGAACCTACTATCCGTGAGGTATTGACGGAGTACATGAACATATCAGGCTATGAAGTGGTAACGGCAGACAGGGGGGATACGGCAATAGATTTATTGAAGGAACAGGAATTTGAACTGGCAGTTCTGGATATTTGTGTGCCCGGTGTGGATGGTTTTGAGGTATTAAAATATATACAGGAAAACCGGAAAAATACAGCGGCGATTATGCTGACTGCATTAGAGGATGAGCAGACTCAGGTCAAGGCGTTTAATCTCTATGCGGATGACTATGTGATTAAGCCGGTTTCGCCCATTATTCTGTTAAAACGTATGGAAACAATTTTACGAAGAACTGCCGGAAGTTCTTCACAGGAAACAAAGGAAACGGAAGAAGGTCTGGTACTGAAGGAAGAGGCATATTGTGCCTTCTATCAGGGAAAACAGCTTCCGCTGACTTTGAGTGAATATCTGCTTTTGCAAAAGCTTTATAAAGAGTCCGGCAGGGTATTTACAAGAGAACAGTTGATTTTAAGTATTTTCAATGAAGATTATATCGGCAATGACAGAATTATAGATGCTCATGTAAAAAACCTTAGAAAAAAATTGCCGGTGCTCTGTATTAAGACGGTTATCGGAGTAGGATACCAGTTTGATAATACAGCATTGGAAGAAGCAAAGAAGACGGAGAAAAAATAGCATGAAACTGAAACTCGGACAAAGAAATCTGGTATATAGTATGGTACTGGCAGGGATTATGCTGCTGTTTCTGGTAGGATATTTTATGTGCATGCTGCCTTCTTTGTATGTAGACTATACGATGGAACAGAATTTGCAAGCCATACGCAAACAACATGAGACATATGTAGAGCAGGGAACCTATGAAGAGGTATCGGTTAAAAATGCAGTGTACTGTTTTTCCGTAAAGTTACCCAAGGAGGGAAATCATTTTTTCATTACCGGCAAGGCTTTTTCCGCAGAAATCGTTGTCAGAGATGAGCAGCTTAAACAATTGTTTGAACAAGGAAGGAGTATGCTGCAATACAGCAGGGAGAGGAAGGGGGAAACAGAAGAAAACATAGTCCCGGATTCGGAAGTGGAAGAAGTTGTAGACAAGTTAAAAGAAATTCTGGAAGAGAAAGTAGTTCTTCCGGTAGATATTCGTTTTTTGTATGTACAGGATATCGAAGAAGATTTTGGTGCAGGGACGATAAAAATACATCCTTATTCCGAACACATGATGATTATAGAGACAGGTGTCGAGAGTGGAGGCAATAAATATACAAATTATATTGCCATGGAACAGACACAGGACAGCCTGATTCTTTCCTTTCTGCCTGTTGTGACACCGGAAATGAATGAAATACGTCCGATTGTGTTGCAGAGTCTTCCTATGCTTGGAGCGGTCATTCTGCTGTTGGTGTTGTTGTTTTCTCAGGCTTACTCCAAAGGAATTGTATCGCCCATTGTGGAGTTGGTACAGCATGCCGAACAAATGAAGGTTACAACGGATTTTTCCGTACCTCCCCTTTCCGAAAAATGGTCAAAAAGAGAAGATGAAGTGGGACAATTGGCAGATACGTTAGATGATTTTTACTTACAGATAAAAGAAAGCTATCGGAAACTGGAGGAAAAGAACAAAGAATTAGAGGAAGAAAACCGGAGACAGGAAATTTTTCTGCGGGCTTCTTCTCATCAGTTGAAAACTCCGATTGCCGCTGCGCTTCTTTTGGTGGATGGTATGATAAATGAAATCGGAAAGTATAAGGACACCAAGGTATATCTGCCGGGAGTCAAGGAACAGCTTCTTTCCATGCGGAAGATGGTAGAAGATATCCTTTATTTAAATCATTGTGCGGAAAATATCCGGTTTAGAAATATCGCGGTGGGGAAGCTGCTGCAGGAAAAACTGCATGCCTATCAGGTTGTGATTTCAGATAAGCGGCTTACCGTAGAGGTTTCAGGGAATACAGAAATGGAAGTAAGTACTGATGAAAGTATGATTACGCAGATTTTAGATAATCTTTTGTCCAATGCGGTGAAGTATACACCGGAAAAAGAGCGGATAGAGATTGTTATGAGTGATTTGAAATCAGGGATGGAGGAAGGCAGTGGAGATCAGGCGGGCTGCAAGATACAGATTGAAAATTTCGGTGTAAAGGTACCGGAGGATTTGCTGCCTCATATTTTTGACCCCTTTGTCAGCGGCAATCATGATGCCAAGATAACCGGAATGCACAGTCATGGTCTTGGACTATATATTTCCTCTTATTATGCCAAAAAGCTGGGGGCAGCGATTACAGTACAAAACGGAGAAAACAGTGTGATTACCACTCTTTGCTTTGGAAAAACCTTCACCGAATCCACTTGAAAGTTTCATCCCTGCTTCATACGAAATTCATAAGGGTCTGCTAAGATGACAGTAAGTTAATAATCATGAGGAGACGAAGAGGATGTTATTATCAATTCAAAATGTAACGGTGCGTTACGGAGCGGACACGGTGCTTTCCGTCAATGAGCCGCTTACTATCGAAGAAGGGGACAGAGTCGGTGTCATCGGCTCAAACGGAGCAGGAAAGAGTACGCTGATAAAAAGCATTTTGGGACTTGTCAACTATCAGGGAACTATCCGGACAAACTTGAAACCGGAGCAGATGGCAACGCATATGCAGTTTAATGAGTATACGGATACGATGCCTGTAAAGTACATAATGGAGGCAATTCTGGAAACAAAAATTGACCAAAATAAAAAACTGCAGGAGCTGATTTCTTATTTTGAGTTTGAAGACTGTCTGCGAAAAAAATATACCAAGCTTTCCGGTGGGCAAAAGCAGCGTTTTACCATCATTCTGGTGATGATGCAGGAGGCGGCATTGACGTTTTATGATGAAGTGACGTCGGGACTGGACTTTGAAACGAGACAGAAATTAGTGGAAAAACTGGTGGATTGGTACAAGAATAAAGAAGCAAGTTTGCTGGTTGTATCCCATTATTATGAGGAATTGGAACAGCTTGCCAATAAACTGCTGATTTTGGATAAAGGGCAGGTAATTGATTACGGAAGAAAAGAAGAACTGTTTCAAAAATACTGTGGCAGGGCAGTAATTATCACGGATTATTCCGAGGAAAACGAAAAGCTTTTAGCAGGCTATGAAAGACTGGCTGCTCCGGCACATTTACTTGCCTTTTCCTGTGACAGTGAGGAAAAAGAGAAGGCTCTTACAGACCTGCTTTTGGTTAACAATATCAATTATAAGAGAAGCAACAGTGATATCGAGATGATTTACATTAATGCAAAAGAAAGCTTTGAAAAACGGGGAGGAAAGTAAAATGGAGAAAAAGAGAAAATTAGTTTCATTGCAGATGTTGCTTTTTGAATTTCGTAATACAACAGGGAATCCGTATGTTCACATTTTTGGTGTGGGAATGCCGATTTTAATGATGGTGGTGATTTCCCGTGCAGTTACTTCGGAGATTACCGATGCAGCCATCTTTTCCTCCGTAGTGACCTCTTTGTTTTTGGGCATCGGTGCACTGATTCCTTTGGCAACGATTCTCATGGGCTATGGAGTATCCCATGCACAGGAGCTGGAAAAAGGAATCCCTCAAAGAATGGAGTTGTTTGGCATTACAGCAAAGATTTCTTTATGCAACAGGGTGATTTCGGAAGGAATTTTCATGCTGATGGCATTTGCCGTTTATTTTGTGGTGGGATATCTTTTTATGGATATACAGGCACCTCATATATCAGGTGCCATCCTTTATATGGTCTGTATACTTGTATTGAGTTTGATACTGTTTTGTCTTGCCTATGCAATTTCTTCGCTTTTGAAAAAATTCGGACAGACGTATTGTGTCACTATGCTATTGTATTTTGTATTTATGATTTTTGGAGGCATGATGGGAATTACCTATGAAAATATGCCGACAGGTATGCAGCAGGTTGCAAAACTACTGCCGATTACTTATATCAATCGGGATTTTTATACGGTTTGGACGGGAGAAAGCTATAATTTTATACCAATGCTGCAATCCTACCTCCTACTTGGAGCAGTAGCCGGAATTTTGCTGTTTATTGCGGTGAAGAGCACATCGAGAAAACTGCATTGATATATAGTATTTTAGGAAAAGGGTATCGGTATCATCCGGGGATGAATATCGATACCCTTTTCCTATATATAAAAAATGAAAAAAACAATGTAAAATTATGTAAAATATGGTATGATAGTACTAAATAAGGTCATGGAATTTGTCATGAGCTAACAGAGAGTGGGAAGAAAACGGTGCAAGAAAAGACACCGGGAAAAGGAGCAGAATGTGAAGAAGAAAATACTGGCAGGATTACTTACAATGACGGTACTTTGTATGAGTTTAGCGGGGTGTGGTCAAAGTACGGCAGGAAGTGCAGCAGAAGAAGAAAACACACAGGAAGCGGAGCAGGCAGAAAATCCATCTGTGGACAATGGTGTTGTTACATTAAGAGTGTGGGCAGAGGAAACAAACTGGCCGATGCTGACAAAGATGATTGAAAGCTTTAAGCAGAAATATGCGGGACAGGCGGAATTTGATATCGTTTTGGAAACAGGAGCAGATTCTTCTACAAAAGATACGCTCTTGGGAGATGTTCATAACGGAGCCGATGTTTTTTCTTTTGCAGATGACCAGATAGCAGCGATGGCAGCGGCAGGTGCCTTGGAGCCCGTGCCTAATGCAGAGGAAATAAAAAATGCTAATTTGGCGGATTCCGTAGAGGCAGCTACGATAAATGATGTTTTATACGCTTATCCGATGACTGCGGATAACGGTTATTTCTTATATTATGATAAAAATTACCTGACAGAAGCGGATGTGGCGACGATGGACGGACTTCTTGCTGCGGCAGAAGCAACCGGAAAACAGGTTACTATGGACTGGAGTTCGGGCTGGTATTTATATGCATTCTTTGGCAATACCGGACTGGAATTCGGAATTAATGATGATGGAGTAACAAACTATTGTAACTGGAATACAACGGAAGGTTCTGTTAAGGGAACCGATATTGCACAGGCGCTTCTTGCGATTGCCGCAAGCCCGGCTTTCCGTAATGCAACAGATACGGAATTCCTTGCAGGAGTGCAGGACGGAACGGTAGTTGCCGGTGTCAGCGGTGCATGGAATGCCATGGATGTGAAAAACGCATGGGGTGAGAATTATGGCGCGGTAAAACTGCCTACTTATACAGTAGCAGGACAGCAGGTACAGATGGCATCCTTTACCGGATATAAATATATGGGTGTTAATGCTTATTCTGCTCATAAAGAGTGGGCGTTAAAGCTTGCAGACTGGTTGACTAACGAAGAAAACCAGACGCTTCGTTTTGTGGAAAGGAATCAGGGACCATCCAATAAGAATGCAGCAGCTTCCGAAGAAGTGAAGAAGGTTCCGGCAATTCAGGCGGTGATTGCGCAGTCGGAATTTGGAAATTTACAACGTGTCGGTAACAACTTTTGGACCCCCTGCAGTGATTTCGGTGCCATTATGGCAGCAGGAAATCCGACAGGTACGGATTTGCAGGAAATCATGGACAATCTGGTAAATGGCATTACGAAATCGGTAGCACAGTAACGGGAGGAGACGCAGATGAAGAAAAAAAGAAGTATCAGTACAAAATTACTTGTTCTGATTCCGGTGTTTATTTTGGGCATTGTTTCTATTTTTTCAAATGTGGAAGCAATTTCCAATATTCGCAGTGTAAATGCAAATGCAACCCGGATTGCAAACGGATACATGACATGCATTTCTGAATTAAGCGATATTCAGAAGGAGACACAAAAGATTCACAGGCTGGGACTTTCTCATATTGTTGCTACAGATTTAGACACGATGATTGAACTGGTTGCAAGTATCCGTGCGGAGCAGGAACTTTTGGACGGTTATCTTGCCGACTTTGAGAAATATATTGATGAGGAAAATCGGGCAAGCTATGAAAGTCTGCTTACGAATTTTGAAGGGCTGAAATATGAAAATGCCAATCTGATGGCATACAGTGCAGGCGGAAAAAATGAAGCTGCCTATACGTTGGCGAATGGTGCAATTGCGGAGTATTCTTCTGCGATGCAGAGTGCGGTAGAGACAATGACAGCGAATATCGAGGCGAATGCGGAAGCAGCAAAAGAGCAGCTTGCGTCGGTATACCAAAAGAGTCTGATTGCCAATACAATCACCATTACCATCAGTATTCTTGCATTGCTTGGCGCATTGCTTGGAGTATTTATTCTGGTGGTTCGCCCGCTGACCAAAACACAGAAGGAAATCAATGGCATTATTGCAGATATAGACAGACGTGAGGGTGACCTGACAAAACGTGTCAGTATTCCGTCCAATACGGAGGTTGCGGCACTTGGTAATGGTATTAATGTATTCATGAGTAAGCTGCAGGACATTTTCAAGATGATTACAAGCAATTCTCAGGAGATGGAGCAGGTTGTCAACGAGGTTATGGACAGCGTTATGACATCCAATAACAGTGTATCCGATTTGTCCGCTCTGACAGAGGAACTGGCAGCAACCATGCAGGAAATGTCGGCAAATGCTTCTTTAATTAATTCCAACGCAGAGGCAGTGAAGGAAGAAGTTAATGCGATTGCGGAAAGAACAAATGAAATTAACAGCTATACAAAGGAAATGAAGGAACATGCGGACGGTATGGAAAATACAGCCCGTTCCAACATGGAATCTACCGGTAAGAAGGTAAATGAAATTCTCTCCGTACTGGGCAAAGCGATTGAAGACAGTGACAGTGTAAGCCAGGTAAACAGCCTGACGGATGATATTTTAAGTATTGCCAGCCAGACAAACCTACTTGCATTAAATGCCTCCATTGAGGCAGCCAGAGCCGGTGAAGCAGGGAAGGGCTTTGCGGTAGTGGCAACGGAAATCAGTCAGCTTGCAACAGCAAGTCAGGAAGCTGCTAACCGTATTCAGCAGATTAACAGTGTGGTTACTTCCGCAGTACATAACCTTGCGGACAATGCAAACGGTCTGGTAAAATACATGAATGATTCTATTTTACCGGAGTTTGAAGCCTTTGTGGATTCGGGAAGCGAATATAAGAAAAAAGCAACCTATATCGAAGAGGTTATGAATGAATTTAAGCAAAAGACCGATACCTTGCAGAGAACTATGGAAGAAATTGCAGGCTCCATTAATACCATAGCAAATGCCATTGAGGAAGGGGTAAACGGAGTAAGCAGTGCGGCCGACAGTACGCAGGTATTGGTAAGCGATATGGAAAACATTACCCATCATATGGATAATAACCAGGCAATTGCAGCTGCCTTAAAGCAGGAGACAGAAGTATTTAAGAAATTATAGGTGAAGGTCAAACAGAAGCTGCCGCTTAACATGCGGTGGCTTTTTTGATGATGAGAAAGTGCTTTTGTGTAGTGAGAAGCCAAGGAGAATTTTGTATATAATACAGAGAAGAAGGGAAAGGCATAAATAAAAAATTAAGAAAGTAATTATAAAAATCAGTTGAAGTGCTAACCTAATAATGCTAGAGTTATATGCGGACAGAACTTTGTCGAAAAAGGAGAACAGAAAGGAGTCATGCGGTAGTTATGTTATTTTGCAGTATTGAATTTATCTTTATATTTCTGCCGATTGTACTGCTTTTATATTATGAAACCCCGGCAAGACTTCGGAATCTCCTATTGCTTTTGGCAAGTCTGGTGTTTTATATAAACGGAGAGAAGCAATATGTTTATGTTTTGCTTCTATCTATCGGTGCAAATTATTTGCTTGCACTGGGAATTGAGAAGGTGCAGAGCAAAAATGGAAAACGCCTTCTTTTGGCAGGAACCCTTCTGTTTGATTTTGCACCGCTGTTTCTTTTTAAATATTACGATTTTGTGATAGAAAATATCAATATATTATTGCAAAAAGGAGGAAGCGGGCAGCAACTTAGTCCTCTTGGGCTGGTATTGCCGTTGGGAATCAGCTTTTACACATTTCAACTTGCTTCCTATATTATAGATGTATATTGGGGGAAGGTCAGCGCGGAGAAAAACCTGATACGTTTCGGTACATACCTCTGCATGTTTCCTCAGCTGATAGCCGGACCCATTGTAAAATATGCGGATATGGCGAAGCAATTGGGAAGAAGAAGATTTTGTGCAGGAAACTTAGAAGAGGGTGCAAAGCTTTTTACACTTGGACTTGCTTCCAAGATGCTTCTGGCGAATCCCATGGGGGCTTTTTGGAATAAAGTGCAGGTCATTGGGTTTGAAAGTATTTCCATGCCGTTTGCGTGGTTAGGTGCGATTTCTTATACCTTTCAGATTTATTTTGACTTCAATGGTTATTCTTTGATGGCAATGGGACTGTGCCGCATGCTTGGCTTTACCATTAAGCCGAATTTTAACAGACCATATTTGTCCAAGTCTTTGACGGAGTTTTGGAGGCGGTGGCACATTTCACTCGGAAACTGGTTTCGGGAATATATTTATATTCCGCTTGGCGGAAACAGGAACGGTAAAATCAAGTGGGTAAGAAATTTATTTGTTGTTTGGATCTTGACCGGTATCTGGCACGGTGCGGAATGGAATTTTTTGCTGTGGGGATTATTTTTGTTTGTAGTGCTGTTTCTGGAAAAAACATTTTATTTGAAGAGGCTTGAAAAAAGCAGGGTCATTTCAAGGATTTATATGGCAATTCTGATTCCGATAAGCTGGATGATTTTTGCCATTACCGATTTGCAGGAACTTGTGATGTATCTTGGAAGGATGTTTGGTTTCGGAAAAGTTGCTTTGTCAGGGAGTATTCTGACTTATGAACTGATGGCAGCGATAAAATCCTGCGGAATACAATGGATTGTATGCTTTCTGATGCTCCTGCCGTTTCCGGCGGCATGGTATAAAAAGCATAAAAGGGACAAAATGTGTATTGTGATTTTACTCTGTCTTTTCTGGGCGTCAGTGTACCAAATTTTATATACGGAGTTAAATCCTTTTATGTATTTCAGATTTTAGGGAACAAAAAGTGAAAAGAAAGGATGGAGAGTGGAAGATGAAAAAGGCAAAAATACAATGCCCGTATTTTATATTGCTGGTAGTGACCTCCATCCTTTTTATATTATTATATCAGATGAAAATAAACGGTTTTATTGCATTTCCGAAAGGAAGCTTTGAAAAGGGAAATGCAGAGGCAGATTCGGATTCGAGTGGGGAAATAGCAGAAAGTATTTCCGGGGATAAGGGAATCGAACAGGGCGACAGGCAAGGGAAAGAGGAAATCAGTATTTCAGGTAACGATATGCCGGAGAATACGCAACAGGACAGTTCGGTATCGGGAAATGAAACTGATTCCGTGAGAAAAACGGAAAGCCCGGAGGAATATCTGGCAGATACGCTTTTTATCGGAGATTCCAGAACGGCCTCTTTAAAAGAATATGCGGGTTGGGATACGGCGCATTTTTATGTAAAATACGGTCTTACCATATGGGATGTGTTGGATGAGAAAATTGCAGAATATGACGGAGAAAAAATTTCGGTAGAGGAAGCGTTGCAGAAAGAAAAATTCGGTAAAATATATATTATGCTGGGCATTAACGAACTGGGGCGCGGAACACCGGAAACCTTTGCAGAGCAGTACGGCAAGGTGGTGGAGCGGATAAAGAAACTTCAGCCCGATGCGGTGATTGTGGTAGAGGCAATTATGCATGTAACGGCAGAAAAGGATGCGGAGAAAACCTATATTAATAATGAGGAAATTAATGCAAGAAATGCCCAAATAAAACAAATGGCAGAGAATGCAGGAGTAGAATGGCTGGATGTCAATCCGGCAACGGATGATGAGGAAACAGGGTGTCTTATGAGTGCTTATTCTTTTGACGGAGTGCATTTGAAGGTGAAATATCTGGATGTTTGGAAGGAGTTTATTTTAGCGAATCGGTTTTAAATATAGATGTGGAAAACAGAGGTGAAAAAGATTGTGGAAGTGTCGCTGCGAAGCGGCACTTTTTGCTTGGAATAAAAATGATGGTTTTGTCCATACTGAAAGTGATGCTTATATAGAATATGGAAAAGGCAGGGAAGGAAGAAGTATGGCGGAAATAGAGAGAAGGGAAAAGTATAATCGGGCGGCAGGATGGCAGGTGGCATGCTTTCCCCTGAATAATACAGCAACGAACTGTTTTATGTTTCTGATGTCCTATGTGACCTATCTGGCGGTAGGAGGGATTGGGGCAGGTATGATTTTTATTTCATCTATGATGACATGGATGCGGATATTTGATGCGGTGACGGATCCGGTAATCGGGGTAGTGATTGACCGGATGAAAACAAAGTATGGAAAATTCCGTCCTGTCATTGTGGCGGGATATCTGATTATGGCAGTCAGTTTGGGATGTATGTATTTTCTGGCAGTGGGAGTCAGGGAAGGACTGCGGCTGCCGGTTTTCGTAGTGTCTTACTTCTTTTATGTTATCGGTTATACACTTCAGACCGCATGTACAAAAGCGGGACAGACCTGCATTACAAATGACCCCGTACAACGACCTATGTTTACACGCTATGATGCGATTTACAGTCTGCTGCTGTTTTCTCTCGGAAGCCTGTATATTTCCGGCTATCTTCAGCCCAAGTACGGAGCCATAAATGTACCGGCAATGCAGGAATTCTGTCTGACGTTTCTGGCAATTGCTGCAGTGTTTACCGTTTTTGCCGTTGCTGCACTTTGGCAGAAGGATGTGGAAGAAAACTGGGGAATCGGAACACAGGAGAAGATACGGTTCAGAGATTATGTGTCGGTGTTTAGGAAAAATCGCCCGCTTCAGATGCTGGTACTGGCGGCATCTACTGATAAGCTGGCGGCAACCTGTTCTACCAATGCGGGAATTACAATGCTTCTTTTTGGTGTCATTATAGGGGATTACAAGGTTAGTGGGCATTTGAGTTTAATCAGTATTCTGCCTACGGTTCTGATTATCTGGGCAGGGACGAAGCTTGCCGGAAAGCATGGTTCCAAAAAGGCATTGGTTCGATATACATGGTATTCTATTCTGTCTGCGATTTTGCTTTTCTTCGTATTCTTGTTTACGGATCCGATGCAGATTCGCTTTGGCAGAGGCGGAAGCTTTCTTGTAACCGGGATTTTTTTGTTGGCATACTGCGTTCATAATGGGGTAAAATCGATTGTTACCAACATTGTTATTCCGATGATTGCAGACTGTTCGGATTATGAAACTTATAAAACAGGCAGATATGTACCGGGGATGCTCGGGACCCTTTTTTCTTTCGTGGATAAGGCGGTTTCGGCATTTGGAAATACTGTAGCGGGTTTTTTCCTGGCGGGGCTCGGGTATGTGAATACAACGCCACAGGCAGGAGATCCATATAGTCAAATGGTATTTATTTATGTGATGCTGGCATTTATCGGACTGCCGATTCTGGGGTGGATTATATCTTTGGTTGCCATGCGTTTCTACAGTCTCGATGATGAAAGTATGCGGGAAATCGGGGAAAAGCTGGCAGGAGAAAAGCAAAAATAAAGAAAAGAGGGAAAAGAACATGTTATATCCAATTATGACGAAATCAAGACTTTTAATGGACTTAAGCGGAATTTGGAACTTCCGGTTGGACAATGGAAATGGTTTTGAAGAGAAGTGGCAGGAAAGACCGTTGCAAAAGGCCATGCCAATGCCGGTTCCGTCTTCCTATAACGATTTGGAGGAAAACCCTGAATTTAAGGAGCATTACGGCTGGGTATTCTATCAGAAGGAAGTGGAACTCCCGAAAAAAAGTGTGGAGGGACAGCGGGTCATTTTACGAATCGGGGCAGCGACCCACTATGCAAAGGTATATTGGAACGGTACCTTAATCGGAGAACATAAAGGCGGCTTTCTGCCCTTTGAAATAGAAATTACTTCCTTCCTTTCGGAAATGGGGAATCTGCTCACCATTGCGGTAGATAACCGGATTGATTATTCCACGCTGCCTGTCGGGGGGACAAAAGATATGCTGGGTGGCATGCTTGCCCTTGGTGAAGAGGAAGAAAAAAAGCCAAAAAATCATCCCAATTTCGATTTTTTTAATTATTGTGGTCTGACCCGTCCGGTGAAGCTTTATACAACACCAAAGGATTATATTGAAGATATTACCGTAGTTCCGGAAATAAAGGAAAAAAGTGCAATCCTTTCCTATGAAATCCATGCGGTAGGAAACGGGAAGGTGCATGTGGAAATTTTGGACGAAGGGGGTAAAACACGGGGAAACTGTGACGGAGCAAAGGGGACACTTACAGTGGAGCAGGCCAGATTATGGGAGCCATTAAATCCTTATTTGTATCAAATCAAAGTAAGCTTCGGAGAGGATGAATATACCCTTCCTTATGGAATACGAACGGTACGGATAGACGGAACACGATTTCTAATCAATGAGAAGCCTTTTTATTTTAAAGGTTACGGAAAGCATGAGGATACCTTTCCGGCGGGAAGAGGATTGAACCTTCCTATGAATGCAAAGGATATGTCCCTGATGAAATGGCAGGGGGCAAACAGCTTCCGTACAAGCCATTATCCTTATAGCGAAGAAATGATGCGGCTTTGTGATGAAGAGGGCATTGTAGTAATTGATGAAACTACGGCAGTGGGTGTCAACCTGACCTTTGGCGGAGGTGCAAATTTCGGCGGAGAAAAAATAAAGACCTTTGATAACGAGCATGGTGTGAAGACAAAGGAACATCATGAACAAGTGATAAGGGAACTGATTCAGCGGGATAAAAACCATGCCTGTGTGGTTATGTGGAGTATTGCCAATGAACCGGATTCGGCTGCGGAAGGGGCATACGAATATTTTGCACCTCTGTACGAACTGGCCAAAAAGGAAGACCCTCAAAAACGCCCCTGTACCCTTGTCAGTGTGCAGATGCCTCATCCGGAGGAGGATGTTTCGGCAAAGTTAAGTGATGTAATCTGTCTGAACCGTTACTATGGCTGGTATGTGTACGGTGGAGAACTGGAAACCGCAAAAAAGGCACTTGCGAGGGAAATGCAGATGTGGGAAAAAGTGAATAAGCCTGTTATGTTTACGGAGTATGGTGCGGATACCGTAGCAGGTTTCCATGCTACCGTTCCTGTAATGTATACGGAGGAGTATCAGGTAGCGTACTATGAAATGAACCATGAGGTATTTGATAAGCTGGATTTTGTGGTAGGGGAACAGGTGTGGAACTTTGCCGATTTTGCAACAAGTCAGAGTTTATTAAGAGTGGGAGGAAACAGAAAAGGTATTTTCACAAGAGACCGGAAACCCAAAATGGCAGCACATTATTTTAGGGAACGATGGAAAAACATTCCCGATTTCGGATATAAGAAGTAATTTTCGGTTGCCAATAAGCAGGCATATAGGCTATACTAAATTGTATAACGTATATGCCTTTTGTATATAGAGGTAAAAAGGACATTGAGATGAAAGCAAAGTTAAAACTGGCAGTGGGGAGATTGTGGAAGGATATTCTGGATTATAAAGAACTCGGACTTGTTTTGCTTGTCTATTATCTTCTTATGGAAGCAATCTTTTCTGCATTTTGTCCGCTTGTTATTATTACCGGATTTCCGTGTCCGGGATGTGGCATGACAAGAGCATTGCTGTTTGTACTTACCGGACAGTTTGCCAGAGCATGGAATATTAATCCGGCAATTTACGGGTGGATTTTTCTTGCACTTTATGTAGGAGTACAGCGGTACCTGCTTGGCAGGAAGGCAAAGGGTTGGAAAGTAATGATAGGAATACTTGCGGTAGTGATGATATTGGTATACATATACCGGATGTACCGCTATTTCCCGGACAGACCGCCAATGACCTTTACCGGGAACAGCCTGTTTGAAAGGATGCTGCCCGGCTATGGCAGAATCGTCAGAAAAATAATTAATTAGGAGGATTTACAGATGGACAATAATAATATGTTTGGGGAAAACGGAGAAAACACCACAGGAGAAAACAATACAGGTGAATACAGTGTAGAAAAAGACAGTACTGTGACGGAAACACAACCGGATTATACATACGGAAGCGAGACACAGACAGAGCAGCAGAACACGCCAAATCCATATGCTTCGCCTTATGAAGGGGTATATTCATCTTCGTCTGCAGGAGTGCAGGGTGAGAATAATCAAAGTGGTCAGTATGCTTACGAAAGCCAGATTAATCAGGGGATTTCCTATGGAAACAATAGTACCTATGGAAACGGTTCGTCTTACGGAAATGGTGCATCCTATGGAAATGGTTCGTCTTACGGAAATGGTATATCTTATGGAAGCGGTACCGCTTACGGAAATAGTTCGTCCTATGGAAATGATGCGGCATACGGAAACAACAATGCCGGATATGGGAATAACGCTTCATACAACAATAATAATTACGGAAACAATACCTATAATAATGGAAATCAGAATTCCGGTGCGCCAAACTACTATGCACCGAATTATAATAATATGCAGAACAATCCAAACAGCGGTTATCAGGGCTATGAGCCGGAATTGGAAGAACCGGTAAAAATGGGGGAATGGATGCTTCTGTTATGTTTAGCGACTTTTATTCCCTGTGTTGGTCTGATTTTGGCAATTGTATGGGCATTCAGTAAAACAGAAAAGAAGAGCAAGGTAAATTTCTGTAAAGCATATTTGGTTGTCTGCTTGATTAAATTGGCATTGGCTTTAGTACTTATGTTTATTTATGGCGGAGTGCTTGTAGCTCTTCTTAGTGGATATTAAATCGTATTGAAAGGAAAAGGCTTCGGGATGATAAAATCCCGGAGCCTTATTTTGTCCAACGGCCGGAGGCTCCGCAGGGAAGCACCAGACCGTTCTCTTTTACAGGAAGTCCGATTTCGTCAGATGTTACAGAACCGCCGAATTTCGGAACAAGAGCGGTGTGAATCATATAAGTAAGTACAGCAGGCTGTAAGCCGGTCGTATAAGAATTCACAAGGAAGAATAAGGGGTTATCGGAAAGAATCTGTGTTGTCAGTTCGATAAAAGGGAAAATGCTCTCTTCAATTTTCCAGATTTCTCCCTTGGGACCTCTGCCATAGGAAGGCGGATCCATAATGATGGCATCGTACTTATTACCGCGACGGATTTCCCGTTCCACAAATTTGACACAGTCATCCACGAGCCAGCGGATAGGTGCATTACCAAGACCGGACGAGACGGCATTCTCTTTTGCCCATGTAACCATTCCTTTGGAAGCATCAACATGGGTAACTGCAGCACCGCTTGCCGCCGCCGCCAGAGTGGCTCCCCCGGTATAGGCGAATAAATTTAAGACCTTCACAGGTCTGCCGGCTTCTTTGATTAATTTCCCAAACCAGTCCCAGTTAGCAGCCTGTTCCGGGAAAAGTCCCGTATGCTTAAAACTGAAAGGCTTCAGATGAAAGGTCAGCTTGTTATAATGTATGCACCATTCATTGGGCAGATTGAAAAATTCCCATTCGCCGCCGCCCTTGCTACTGCGGTGATAATGACCGTTTTTCTTTCTCCAGCAGGGATTTTTCTTTTCCGTATTCCAAATGACCTGCGGGTCAGGGCGTACTAAAAGGTAATCGCCCCAACGTTCCAGTTTCTCTCCGGAAGACGTATCGAGGACTTCGTAGTCTTTCCAGTTGTCAGCTATCCACATAAATATTTCTCCTTTTTTCGACTGCATGAAACGAGTTTCTTCTATATATAATGTAGTTTAGTTATCTGTCTGCAAATGATAACATATTATAATGCAACGTGCAAGCCCGTGTGCGCATGCGCACACTCGCATGTTGCGTGCGTCGTACCCACTCGCATTGCGTGCGTCGTGTGCACTCGCATCGCGTGCGCCGTGTGCACTCGCATCGCGTGCGCCGTGTGCACTCGCATCGCGTGCGCCGTGTGACGTGCAGCGGGATTCCGCAAGCTCCATCCCGCTCGGGCTAAACGCCCTATATCGAAAAAAGTACAATGTTCTTAGCAAGTAAACTTGCACGAACATTGTATTTTTTTCGATGCACGGCTAAATAGAAACGAAAAATTATGAAAAAATAAAAAAAAGTACTTGAAATATTAGGAAAAGTCATGTATATTAGTTAGTGCTGTGACATTGATAGCGATGAAGCGCGAGGTTGCTGCCGATTATGGCAGGTTTTCCGTGGAGCGAATGTCAAGTTAGGAAACTGACGACAAGTCACTGTACAAACGTAAATGTCTGCAAAGAGCAGAAACGACGTGAGGTTCTAACGAAGTCGAGTGTAGCGACGTGAAAGTTTAGGACACACACGGGAGAGTGTACAGTCACCGCTTGTCGTACTTAAGAATTTAAAAGTGCGAAAAGGAGGCGACTTTTTTTATGGCAAATCAGCAGGTAATGAGAATTACATTAAAAGCTTATGACCATCAGTTAGTAGATGCGTCTGCCAAAAAAATTATCGAAACAGTTAAGAAAAACGGATCTCAGGTGAGTGGACCGGTTCCGCTTCCTACTAAAAAGGAAGTTGTAACAATTCTTAGAGCGGTACACAAATATAAAGATTCCAGAGAACAGTTTGAGCAGAGAACTCATAAGAGACTGATCGATATTATGACACCAACCGCTAAAACAGTTGATGCATTACAGAGACTGGAAATGCCGGCAGGTGTGTATATCAATATTAAAATGAAAAACAAATAAGCCCCTACTAGTATGAACCGAAAGGTTCCGCTGTAGAACAAACAGGAGGTAAAGTAATGAAAAAAGCTATCTTAGCTACTAAAGTCGGAATGACTCAAATCTTCAACGAAGACGGTTCCCTGATTCCGGTTACCGTACTTCAGGCAGGACCTTGTGTTGTAACTCAGATTAAAACAGTTGAAAATGATGGTTACAGTGCAGTACAGGTTGGTTTTGTAGACAAGAAAGAAAAAATCGTCAACAAAGATAAGAGCGGGAAAAAAGAAGTTATTCATGCTCATGGCGTAAACAAAGCTCAGAAAGGTCACTTCGACAAAGCCGGAGTATCCTGCAAGAGATATGTGAGAGAATTTAAGTTTGAAAATGCAGAAGAGTATGCATTAGGAAATGAAATCAAAGCTGATATCTTCGCAGCTGGAGATAAAGTTGATGCCTCTGCAATTTCCAAAGGTAAAGGATTCCAGGGTGCTATCAAGAGACACGGTCAGCACAGAGGACCTATGGCGCATGGTTCTAAATTCCATCGTCATCAGGGTTCCAACGGTGCTTGTTCTTCACCGAGCCGTGTATTCAAAGGAAAAGGAATGCCGGGACATATGGGATGTGTAAAAGTTACAGTTCAGAATCTTGAAGTAGTAAGAGTAGACGCAGAAAAGAATTTACTTTTAGTAAAAGGTGCAGTACCGGGACCTAAAAAAGCTTTAGTAACAATTAAAGAAACAGTAAAGGCTGAAGCCTAATTTTTAGGATGAAAGGAGGACCATTCAGATGGCAAACGTATCTGTTTATAATATGGAAGGCAAAGAAGTTGGTACAATCGACTTAAACGATGCGGTATTTGGTGTTGAAGTAAATGAGCACTTAGTACACATGGCAGTTGTACAGCAGCTTGCAAATAATCGTCAGGGAACACAGAAAGCAAAGACACGTTCTGAAGTTTCCGGTGGCGGTAGAAAACCTTGGAGACAGAAAGGAACCGGTCATGCAAGACAGGGTTCAACAAGAGCTCCGCAGTGGACAGGAGGCGGTATGGTATTCGCTCCGGTTCCGAGAGATTACTCTTTCAAGTTAAATAAAAAGGAAAAGAGAATCGCATTAAAATCTGCATTAACAAGCAGAGTACAGGAAAACAAATTAATCGTTGTTGATGAACTCAAATTTGATGAAATCAAAACAAAGAATTTCAAAACAGTAATGAACAACTTGAATGTATCAAAAGCACTTGTTGTTCTTGCTGACAATGATGAAAAAGTTGTTATGAGCGCAAGAAATATTCCGAGCATTCAGACAGCACTGACAAACACAATTAATGTATATGATATTATGAAAGCCGGCACAGTAGTTCTTACAAAGGATGCTGTCGCTAAAATCGAGGAGGTGTACGCATAATGGCAGATGTTAAATATTATGATGTAATCCTCAAACCGGTCATCACAGAAAAGAGTATGGCTGGCATGGGCGAAAAGAAATACACATTTTTAGTTCATCCGGAAGCTACAAAGTCTCAGATTAAAGAAGCTGTTGAAAAAATGTTCGAAGGCACAAAGGTTGCCAAGGTAAACACCATGAACTGCGACGGCAAAACAAAGAGACGTGGCATGACCTTCGGAAAGACTGCAAAAACAAAGAAAGCTATCGTACAGTTGACAGAAGAAAGTAAAGACATCGAGATTTTTGCAGGACTCTAGAATTTATTAATCTATACGCAGAACAAGCGTGATATCAAACAGTAAAGGAGAGAAAAAAATGGGAATCAAGACATATAACCCATATACACCTTCCAGACGTAATATGACCGGTTCTGATTTCGCTGAAATCACAAAGACAGCTCCTGAGAAGTCTCTTTGTGTTTCTTTGAAAAAGAATGCAGGCCGTAACAATCAGGGTAAAATCACAGTAAGACACCGCGGAGGCGGTTCCAGAAGAAAATACAGAGTTATCGATTTCAAGAGATATAAAGACGGTATTCCGGCAACTGTAATCGGTATCGAATATGATCCGAACAGAACAGCTAACATTGCATTAATCTGCTACGCAGACGGCGAGAAAGCTTACATCCTTGCTCCTGAAGGATTAACAGACGGAATGAAAGTTATGAACGGACCGGAAGCAGAAGTGAGAGTAGGTAACTGCTTACCTTTATCTGAAATTCCTGTAGGTACACAGCTTCATAACATCGAATTATATCCGGGTAAAGGCGGACAGTTAGTTCGTTCCGCAGGTAACAGCGCTCAGTTGATGGCTAAAGAAGGAAAGTACGCAACATTGAGACTTCCCTCCGGCGAAATGAGAATGGTTCCGATTGTTTGCCGTGCAACTGTAGGTGTAGTCGGAAATGCAGACCACAACCTTGTTAATATCGGTAAAGCAGGACGTAAACGTCATATGGGTATCAGACCTACAGTTCGTGGTTCCGTTATGAACCCGAATGACCATCCGCACGGTGGTGGTGAAGGAAAGACCGGTATTGGTCGTCCGGGTCCGTGTACACCTTGGGGTAAACCTGCTCTTGGTCTTAAGACTCGTAAGAAGAAAAAAGCTTCTAACAAGTTAATCGTAAGAAGAAGAGACGGTAAAGCTATCAAATAATTAAGGAGGAAAGAATCATGGCTAGATCACTGAAAAAAGGACCGTTTGCAGATGCAAGCTTACTGAAAAAAGTAGATGCAATGAACGCTGCAGGACAGAAAAACGTTATTAAAACATGGTCACGTCGTTCTACAATTTTTCCTTCCTTCGTTGGACATACAATCGCTGTTCATGATGGAAGAAAACATGTACCTGTATATGTAACAGAAGATATGGTTGGACACAAGCTTGGTGAGTTTGTTGCAACAAGAACATACAGAGGACATGGAAAAGACGAAAAGAAATCTAAAGTTCGCTAATAAAAACAGAGCAACAGCCCGAAAGGGCTGGCGCTTATGCGATGAACGCCGGTAGGCGGGAGCAAACAGTGAATTCTCCGGGAGGAGATTGAAAGGAGGACATATCTATGGCTAAAGGACATAGATCCCAAATAAAAAGAGAGAGAAACGCAAATAAAGACACAAGACCTTCAGCAAAATTATCTTATGCTAGAGTGTCTGTTCAGAAAGCTTGTTTTGTATTGGATGCCATCAGAGGTAAGGATGTAACAACAGCTTTGGCAATTTTAGAGTACAATCCAAGATACGCTTCCAGCATCATCAAGAAGTTATTACAGTCTGCAATTGCAAATGCGGAAAATAACAATGGCATGAATGCAGAGAATCTTTACATTGCAGAATGTTATGCAAACAAAGGACCTACAATGAAGAGAGTAAGACCTAGAGCACAGGGTAGAGCTTACAGAATCGAAAAGAGAATGAGCCACATTACAATCGTGCTTGATGAAAGATAGGAGAAAGGAGCCAAATAAAACATGGGACAGAAAGTTAATCCTCACGGCCTTAGAGTCGGCGTTATTAAAGATTGGGATTCTAAATGGTATGCTGATGCTGAATTCTCTGATTTCTTAGTGGAAGATTACAATATCAGAAAATACCTTAAAAAGAAATTATACAGTGCTGGCGTTGCAAAAATCGAAATCGAGAGAGCATCTGACAGAGTAAAAGTTATCATTTATACTGCAAAACCCGGTGTTGTTATCGGTAAAGGCGGCGCAGAAATCGAAGTAACAAAGAAAGAACTTTCCAAATTAACAGACAAGAAAGTTTTGGTAGATATCAAAGAGATTAAGAGACCGGACAGAGATGCCCAGTTAGTAGCAGAAAATATTGCACTTCAGTTAGAGAACCGTGTTTCCTTCAGACGTGCTATGAAATCCTGCATGGGAAGAACCATGAAAGCCGGAGCACTTGGTATCAAAACTTCTTGTTCAGGACGTCTTGGCGGTGCTGATATGGCTCGTACAGAGTTCTACAGCGAAGGAACTATTCCGCTTCAGACATTAAGAGCAGATATTGACTATGGATTTGCAGAAGCTGACACAACTTACGGTAAAGTTGGTGTTAAAGTATGGATTTACAAGGGTGAAGTACTTCCTACAAAAGCCGGCAGCGAAGAAGGGAGCGATAAATAATGTTAATGCCTAAAAGAGTAAAACGTCGTAAACAGTTCCGTGGTTCTATGGCAGGTAAGGCAATGCGTGGTAACACCATTTCTTACGGTGAATACGGTATCGTAGCATTAGAGCCATGTTGGATTAAATCTAACCAGATTGAAGCAGCCCGTATCGCGATGACACGTTACATCAAGCGTGGTGGTAAAGTTTGGATTAAGATTTTCCCTGATAAACCAGTAACAGCAAAACCAGCAGAAACGCGTATGGGTTCCGGTAAAGGTACTTTGGAATACTGGGTAGCTGTTGTGAAACCGGGACGTGTAATGTTCGAAATCGCAGGTGTTCCTGAGGAAGTTGCGAAAGAAGCATTGCGTCTTGCAACACATAAGCTTCCATGCAAATGTAAAATCGTTTCTAAAGCAGATTTGGAAGGCGGTGTATCAAATGAAAACTAATAAGTATGTAGAAGATTTAAAGACAAAATCAGATGCAGAATTAGCACAGGAATTAGTAGCTGCTAAAAAAGAACTTTTCAATTTGAGATTCCAGAACGCAACAAACCAGTTAGACAATACAGCAAGAATCAAAGAAGTAAGAAAAAATATTGCTAGAATTCAGACTGTTATTACAGAAAAAGCAAGAGCTTAGTAGATGGAGTTTCAAAGAAAGGAGATTAAAACCGTGGAAAGAAATTTAAGAAAAACACGTGTTGGTAAAGTAACAAGCAACAAAATGGATAAGACAATCGTTGTTGCTGTAGAAGACCATGTTAAACATCCTCTTTACAAGAAAATCGTAAAGAGAACTTATAAATTAAAAGCTCACGATGAGAACAATGAATGTAACATCGGAGATACCGTTAGAGTAATGGAAACAAGACCTTTATCCAAAGACAAGAGATGGAGACTTGTAGAAATCGTAGAAAGAGTTAAATAGTTTTGTCATAAGACGAACTGGAAGGAGAATTAGCATGATTCAACAGGAAAGCAGACTTAAGGTTGCTGATAACACAGGTGCCAAAGAGTTACTTTGCATCAGAGTTATGGGCGGCTCTACAAGAAGATATGCAAATATTGGTGATGTAATCGTTGCTTCGGTTAAAGATGCAACACCCGGCGGTGTTGTAAAGAAGGGTGACGTAGTAAAAGCTGTAGTTGTTCGTTCCGTAAAAGGCGCTCGTCGTAAAGACGGTTCTTATATTAAATTCGACGAAAATGCTGCTGTTATCATCAAGGATGATAAAACTCCGAGAGGAACCCGTATTTTTGGACCGGTAGCAAGAGAGCTTCGTGAGAAACAGTTCATGAAAATTGTTTCCTTGGCTCCGGAAGTATTATAAGGAGGATGCCGTATGTCAACTATGAAGATTAAAAAAGGTGATACTGTTAAAGTTATTGCCGGCAAAGACAAAGATAAAGAAGGCAAAGTTCTTTCCGTAGATGGTAAGAATGGCAAAGTTTTAGTTGAAGGCGTAAATATGATTACAAAACATGCAAAACCGTCAGCAGCTAATGCAAATGGTGGAATAATCCAGAAAGAAGCTCCGATTGCTATTTCCAATGTTATGTATGTTCATAAAGGAAAGGCTACAAGAGTAGGCTTCAAAATGGATGGAGACAAAAAAGTTCGTTTCGCAAAATCCACAGGCGAAGTGATTGATTAATTCGAAGGAAGGAGGTCTGGAACGTGAGTAGACTGAAAGATTTGTATAAAGACGAAATCGTAGATGCAATGACAAAGAAGTTTGGATATAAAAATATCATGGAAGTGCCGAAGCTTGATAAAATCGTTATCAACATGGGCGTTGGCGAAGCAAAAGATAATGCAAAAGTTTTAGAATCTGCTGTAAAGGATATGGAAACTATTACAGGACAGAAAGCAGTTCTTACCAGAGCAAAGAATTCCGTTGCTAACTTCAAAATCAGAGAGGGTATGCCGATTGGATGTAAAACAACTCTTCGTGGTGAGAAAATGTATGAGTTTCTTGATCGTTTAGTAAACCTTGCATTACCTCGTGTACGTGACTTTAGAGGTGTAAACCCGAACGCGTTCGATGGTAGAGGAAATTATGCTCTTGGTATTAAAGAACAGATTATCTTCCCGGAAATCGAATATGATAAGGTTGATAAAGTAAGAGGTATGGATATCATTTTCGTAACAACTGCAAAGACAGACGAAGAAGCACGCGAATTGTTGACATTATTCAACATGCCGTTCGAGAAATAGAAGGAGGTAAGTTCATGGCTAAGACTTCAATGAAAGTAAAACAGCAGCGTAAACCGAAATTCTCCACAAGAGAATATACACGTTGCAAAATTTGTGGACGTCCACATGCTTATTTGAGAAAATACGGAATTTGCAGAATTTGCTTCCGTGAATTAGCATACAAAGGTCAGAT
>CAYUYJ010000015.1:0-81146 GCA_964449325.1 uncultured Lachnospiraceae bacterium
CGGGGTTCGAATCCCCGATGTCTCATTAATAAAACAGTCATATTGCAGAGCAATATGGCTGTTTTGTTTAGGTAGCATTAGTGAATTAACGAAAGCTGAGATAGACGGAATTGAACTGGAGATAATGATACGGGGAAATGATAGGAACAATCCGGTTCTGATATTTGTTCATGGCGGACCTTGTTGTTCTGAAATTCCATATGTAAGAAAGTATCAGGGAAATTTAGAAACGAATTTTACCATAGTACATTATGATCAGCGTGGAAGCGGAAAATCATATGAGTTCGGAGGAGATTATTCAACGGTTACTGCCACTACTCATACCAATGATTTAATTGCACTGACAGAATACATGACAGGATACTTGGGGAAGAAACAAGTGATTCTTATAGTACATTCTTATGGAACATATATTGCCACAATGGCTGCGGCACAGAGACCGGATTTGTATCAAGCATACATAGGAATTGGGCAGATGTCAAATACAATTGAAAGTGAATGGAGTAGCTTGCAAAAATGCATTACAGCAGCTGAAAATGTTGGAAATGAAAAGGATGTTGAGTATCTAAAAAGTTTAGAAAAAGTTATATCGGATGGCGAGAGTATTACACCACGAAGTTATGTGAGAAAATATGGTTTTGCAGCAAGGAAAATAGATGATAATGGTGATTATTTAAAAGGCTTTTTGGTTGGAACAGAATATAATTTACTTGACGCAATTCGGCTCTATGCAGTTACAATGAAATATCAGGACAAGTTAATCATGGAAGCATTGGATAATCCTATTACTGACATAGTAACAGAAATCAATATACCTGTTTACTTTGTGATGGGTAAGTATGATGAAATGACATCTCCGGAGACAGCAGAGAACTAATCAATGGATGAATGATACCTTTCGTAATTAGACATATACACTGCCTAATTTACGGAGGAGTGGATGATAGCGGATAGTGACAGAAAAGAAAAAGGAAACAGAAAAAATAGAGCAAATATAATAAAATTTCTAATAATATATTCCCCAAAAGCAAAAAGTGTGATAGCATATATATTAGTATTCGTGTTTGACAATGAATCAAAAAAATGATAGGTAACTGATAACGATAGACTGATGTGAAAGATGGTAGTTAATTATGGCACGTGTATTTATAGTAGATGATGCTGCTTTTTTGCGAATGACAATAAGAAAAATGTTGGAAGCTCATGGACATTCTATGGCGGGTGAAGCACAAAACGGAATAGAGGCTGTGGAAAGATATAAGGCTGTTAAACCGGATGTAGTTTTGCTTGATATTACGATGCCCGAGATGGACGGTATAGAAGCTCTCAAGCAGATAAGGGAAATAGATCCGGGTGCAAAGGTTATTATTTGCTCCGCAGTCGGACAACAGATGCGGGTTGCGCAGGCAATACAGTATGGGGCGAAGGATTTTATAGTAAAACCCTTTGAAGAGGATCGTCTGATTGCGTCAATTGAGAAAGTTCTGAGTAAATAGAAATAATATGGAAGACCTTGAAAGTATCGACTTTCAAGGTCTTTTGATAAAAGGAGAAAGATGAGACAGAAATGCTATTTTGAATCCCCTATAGGAACGTTATGTTTGGTAGAAGAAGAAAATTATATTGTGGGTTTATATCCGGAAGAGGATATGGGGAAGGATTCATCGTCGGAAACACCACTGCTAAAGTTGGCAAGACAGCAGTTACGGGAATACTTTGACGGTGAAAGAAGGGAATTTACTCTTCCGGTTCGGCTTGACGGAACGGAATTTCAGAAAAAAGTCTGGAAAGCTTTGCAGACAATACCATATGGTGAAACCCGAAGTTATGGGGAAATTGCAAGACAGATTGGAAGTCCGAAGGCGGCAAGAGCCGTGGGCGGTGCCAACAATAAAAACCATATTATTATTTTGATTCCCTGTCATCGTGTTGTCGGAGCGAACGGGGAATTGGTGGGATTTGGTTGTGGTCTGGATGTGAAGGAGTATTTATTAAATCTGGAAAAAGGTAACATTGTGAAAGGAATGAAATGAAGTATGAAATATTATGAGAAAATACCGGGGAGACATATTTATTTATCTCCCATGAATGAAGAAGATGCAGGCACTTATGCTAAATGGATGAATGACAAAGAGATTACGGATAATTTGGGAAGTTCTACAATGGTTTTTTCAGAGGATGCAGAGCGGAGTTGGATAGAGGATAATTCGGGCGAGTATCAGTTTGCTATTGTTGAGAGGGAAAGTGACAGGCTTATAGGAAATTGTGGTATTCATCAGGTTAGTCATACTTTTCAGCGTGCAGAATTGGGTATTTTTATTGGTGAAGAGACAGACCGCGGAAAGGGATATGGAAAGGAAGTCCTGTCCCTGCTTTTGAAGTTTTGTTTTGATACATTAAATCTGCATAATGTGATGTTACAGGTTTTTTCTTTTAATGAACGCGCTATTCACACTTATGAAAGGGTGGGATTTAAGGAAATCGGAAGAAGGCGGGAAGCATATTTTGCCAAGGGAAGATTTTGGGATGAAGTCTATATGGATATATTGCGGGATGAATTCACGGGAGACTTTCTGTAAAGATTAGCAGTATTTGTGCCAGGTTTTTCAGAAGAAGAGATTTTTCATAATTTTAACGACATCTTTATTTGAGGTTTTGATAGAGAAATCCCATACTGTTAGGTGGAGAATTGTATATTTTCGATATTTTTCTGTTTTATATCAGCCTACTTTTATGATACTATAATTTTGAGGAACAGGGAGTAAAAGAAACGGCTTTTACTTCCCTCTGATTTAGTTTGCGCAATGTGCGCATAGAGGAGCCGAAGTGAACAGGAATAAAAGAGCAGAAAAATATAAAAAATTCTTCGATAAACAACGGGAAATACATAGACTGATAAGAGAAAACGGTAGTGATATTCTGCATTCTGAAAATTTCAAAAAAAGTAATGATTTCATACAACATGGAACCATGTCTGTAAATCGTCATAGCCTGAATGTGGCAAAATACAGTATTGCCCTAAGCAAAAAGCTGGGAATTGTCTGTAGTCAGAGAGACTTGGTGCGTGGCGCTCTTTTGCATGATTATTTTCTTTATGACTGGCATGACAAGCAACGGGAAAACTATAAACGGTTGCATGGATTCTTTCATCCCGGTATTGCATTAAAAAATGCGGAGTCGGAATATAGGTTGACAGAAAGGCAAAGGGACATTATACAGAGGCATATGTGGCCCTTAACACCGATACCGCCAAGATGTCGGGAAGCATGGATCGTAACGGCGGCAGACAAATATTGTTCTTTTATGGAAACGATAAGGCTTCATAGAGGGCACAGTAGGCGACAGAACAGAAGGAGCAGGTAAGTGGGCAGGCTGTATGATAAACTTACAGAATATGAAAAATCAGATTTTTATGCATACCATATGCCGGGACATAAACGGAATATGACGGGCAGACCGTTTGAAGAATTTTACGGTTTGGATATTACGGAAATAGATGGTTTTGATAATCTTCATCAACCGGAAGAAATTTTGTTTGAGGTAGAAAAAAGAGCCAATCGGATGTATGGGGCGGATGAAACGTTTCTTTTGGTTAATGGCAGTACTTGTGGAATTTTAAGTGCAATTTCTGCTACAACAAGACACGGCGGGAAAATATTAATTGCGAGGAACTGCCATAAGTCCGTTTATCACGCAGCATATCTTAGAAATCTTGAAATTCAGTATGTATATCCCGAAAGTTCTGAGCAATTTGGAATTGCATTTGGACTGGAGCCGGGGAAGGTGGAGGAAAAGCTTGCTAAGGATAGTGGCATTTCGGCGGTAGTTGTTACAAGTCCTACCTATGAAGGGGTGATTTCCGATATAGAGGGAATTGCAAAAATTGTGCATCAGTATGGGATACCTCTTATTGTGGACGAGGCTCACGGGGCACATTTGGGCTTTTCGAAGGGTTTTCCCGAAAATGCCGTTCGCGCAGGAGCGGATTTGGTAATTCACAGTCTTCATAAAACACTTCCGTCACCTACACAGACAGCGCTTTTGCATGTGACGGGAAACCGGGTGGACAGAGAACGGTTGAAGCGGTTTCTGGGTATTTATCAAAGCAGTAGTCCTTCCTATCCGCTTATGGCAGGCATAGAGTTGTGTCTGGACATTGTGGAAAAAGAAGGAAAAGGACTTTTTGCAAGAATGCTTTACAATTGGAATGAAATGCAAAAGCGGCTGTGTGGATGTAAGGCGCTTAAGATTCTTCACGAAGAGGATGTCCTTTCGGCAGGTATGAAAGCTTTTGATGTGGGAAAACTGGTAATATCCACCGTAGGGACGAATTGGAGCGGAAAAAAGCTGTATGAGGAACTTTTACAAAAATATCATCTGCAGCTTGAGATGTCGGCGGATACGTATGTGCTTGCCATGTTTACGCTTATGGATACAGAGGAGGGCTTCAAACGGTTAACGGAGGCGCTGTCGGAACTGGATAAGCGGATTCCGGAAGAGAAACTTTCCCGGATAGAAAACGGACATATAAAAAGTGGGAAGGAGATTTCGGAACAAACTGTCACAGGTACATTCCGGCTAAAAACAGGCTGCCGAATCGCAGAGGCGCTGGATGCGGAAAAAGAGTGGCTTCCTGTAAGTATTTGCGAAGGCAGAACGGCTGCAGGCTTTATCAATTTGTATCCCCCCGGAATTCCGGCTGTAGTACCGGGAGAAGTTTACAGTGAAGAAGCAATTTCGAATATAAAGAACTGGTGTAAGAAAAAACTATCGGTACAGGGAATCAATTCCGAAATGGAAGTACCTGTGATTGCAGAGCGAGAGGAGAATATGAAAAATGCGTAAAACAAAAATTATTTGTACACTCGGACCGTCCAGTCAGAGTGAAGAAAAGTTGAGAGAGCTTATGCTGGCAGGCATGAATGTAGCGAGATTTAATTTCTCTCACGGAACTCATGAGGAGCAGAAGGCAAAGTTTGCCAACGTGTTGAAGGTAAGCGGAGAATTGCATCTTCCGATAGCAACACTTTTAGACACAAAAGGACCGGAAATCCGTTTGCGTGATATCGAAGGCGGAAAAACAGAACTGACAGCAGGACAGAAATTTACCCTAACTACAGAAGAAATCATGGGAAACAATGAGAGAGTCTCCATTACCTATAAAAATCTGGTAAATGATATTACAGAAGGCACTCATATTCTGATTGATGATGGTCTGATTGAAATGCAGGCGGATAAAATTGAAGGCACTGAAATTGTGTGTACCGTTATCAATGGCGGACCGATTTCCAACCATAAGGGTGTCAATGTGCCGGGGGCAGTGCTTTCCATGCCCTATATCAGTGAAGTGGACAGAAGCGATATTTTATTCGGTATCGAAATGGGCTTTGATTTTATTGCCTGTTCCTTTGCAAGAACAAAAGCAGATATTTTACAGGTAAGAGAAATTCTGGATGAGCATAACAGCAAAATGAAAATTATTGCCAAGATTGAAAATATGCAGGGCATTGAAAATTTGGAGGAAATCCTAAGCGTTTCTGACGGTATTATGGTAGCACGGGGAGATATGGGGGTGGAAATTCCTCTTGAGGATGTGCCGATTTTGCAGAAGCGAATGATTAAAATGGCAGAGGCACAGGGAAAGCATGTTATTACGGCAACGCAGATGCTGGAGTCCATGATTAAGAATCCGAGACCCACCAGAGCAGAGGCTACGGATATTGCCAATGCGATTTATGACGGTACCACCGCGATTATGCTTTCCGGAGAAAGTGCAGCAGGTGCTTATCCGGTAGAGGCGGTAAAAACCATGGCAAGAATTGCGGAACGTACCGAAAAGGATATTGATTATAAGGGACGTTTGAAGAAGAGAGAGTTGCCGGAAGGCGTAGATACCACAACGGCGATTTCTTATGCGGCATGCTCTACAGCAATGGAATTAAAGGCGAAGGCAATTATCAGTGTCACTATGTCGGGATTTACGGGGGAAATGGTGTCTCGCTATAAAACAGATTGTCCGGTGTTGGGCTGTAGTGTGAATCCGAGAGTGTGCAGACAGTTGAATTTATGCTGGGGTATCACCCCACTTCTGATGCAGAGAGAGGAAACCGAGGAAGAATTGTTTGAGGAAGCTATCCGGGTTTGTAAAAAAGCAGGATACATTCAAAAGGGTGACCGTGTGGTACTGACCGCGGGAGTGCCTCTTGGTGTATCGGGAAGAACGAACATGATTCGGGTGATTGATGTAGAATAAACACAAAAAAGAAGGTATTCTATGAAAAAATATGTAATGGCATTGGATCAGGGAACTACAAGTTCAAGATGTATTCTTTTTGACAGAGCGGGGAAAATCTGCTCGCTGGCACAGAAGGAGTTTACGCAGATTTATCCGAAACCGGGCTGGGTAGAGCATAATCCTTTGGAAATATGGTCTTCCCAGTTAAGTGTTGCGGTGGAGGCGATGGGAAAAATCGGAGTGGATGCTTCCGAAATTGCTACTATCGGCATCACAAACCAGAGGGAAACAACAATAGTGTGGGATAAGCATACGGGAAAACCGGTTTACAACGCCATTGTGTGGCAGTGCAGACGAACTGCAGAAATGGTAAAGGAACTGACAAAAAGTGGATTTGATAAAGTAATCAGGGAAAAGACCGGACTGATTCCCGATGCCTATTTCAGTGGGACAAAGGTGAAATGGATTCTGGAAAATGTGGAGGGTGCGAAGGAAAAGGCAGAAGCAGGGGAGCTTTTGTTTGGCACCATTGATACATGGCTTATCTGGAATCTGACTAAGGGCAGGGTTTTTGTGACGGATTATACAAATGCCTCAAGAACTATGCTTTTTGATATTCACAAAAGGCAGTGGGATGACGAAATATTAAATGAGTTTGGTATTCCGAAATGTATGCTGCCGGAAGTAAAACCATCCAGTTGTTTTTACGGGGAAACAGACGAGACGGTAATCGGTGGGAGAATTCCCATTTCCGGAGCAGCCGGTGACCAGCAGGCAGCGTTGTTCGGACAGTGCTGCTTTGAAGAGGGGGAAGCCAAAAATACATATGGAACAGGTTGTTTCCTGCTGATGAATACGGGGAATAAGGCAATTACATCGAAGAACGGACTGCTTACCACGATTGCGGCAAGTACAGGGGATGAGGTCTGCTATGCGTTAGAGGGAAGTGTTTTCGTGGCAGGTGCGGCAATCCAATGGCTTCGGGATGAAATGGATATGCTGAAAAATTCGGCGCAGTCGGAAACCTATGCAAAGGCAGTGGACGATACTGACGGTGTTTATGTGGTTCCGGCATTTACCGGGCTGGGAGCGCCTTATTGGAATCCATATGCAAGAGGTATGATGGTGGGACTGACAAGAGGTACGAAAAAGGAGCATGTAATTCGTGCTACTTTGGAGTCACTTGCGTTCCAGACCATAGATGTACTCGAGGCGATGGAAAAAGATGCGGGTATTGCATTAAAGAGCTTGAAGGTGGACGGCGGTGCCAGTGCCAATGATTTTCTGATGCAGTTTCAGGCAGATATTTTGCAGGAGAAGGTGCTTCGACCGGACTGTATAGAGACAACGGCATTAGGTGCTGCATATCTTGCGGGAATTGCAACAGGATTTTGGAAGGATAAAGAAGAAGTGCGGGAGAACTGGGCACTCTCCAATACATTTGTACCGCTTATGAGTAAAGAAAAAAAGACAGAGAAAGTAAAGGGGTGGAGACGTGCAGTACGCTGTGCGATCTGCTATACTGAAGAGGAAGAGTAATTGGGTAAGATTGTATATCTGATGGGCAAAAGTTCGACAGGAAAAGACACCATATTTAAAAAGCTTTTGGAAAATGACGAGATAAAATTACATACAATTGTCCCCTATACAACAAGACCGATTCGGGCAGGGGAAACCGAGGGTGTGGAGTATATTTTTACGGATGAGACCGGTTTTCAAAGGTTGAAGGAGGCAGGGAAGCTGATTGAGGATAGGGCATATGATACCTGTCTTGGACTGTGGCGGTATTTCACGGTAAATGATGAGCAGTTGGATTTGGAGCATAAAAATTATATTATGATTGGGACATTGGAGTCCTACAATCAGACAAAGGACTTTTTCGGAGCGGAGAAGTTGTTGCCGGTGATGATAGAGTTGGATGACGGAATACGTCTGCAGCGGGCATTGAATAGGGAAAAAAAGCAGGAACAGCCAAAGTATCAGGAAATGTGCCGTCGATTTTTAGCAGATGCGGAAGATTTTTCCGAAGAAAAAATAAAAGAAGCCGGAATTTCAAAAAGATTTATTAACAAGGATTTACAGCAGTGCCTGCATGATATTATGATATATTTAAGAGGGAATCTGTAAGAGCAGTTTTCTTGTGTTATAGGATAATGTGTGTCTGCCCCGCAGACAGATAGGAGCAATGATGGATATTAAGGTGAATCAGATACAGCAGCCTACTCCGGTAGAGCAGCCGAAGCAGGCAGCGCCTACGGATGGAACCTTTAAATTTACATTGGTGAGCCATATTGAAGAGCAGGAATTGCAGGCAAGACTTACATCTCTCATGGAGGAAATCGCCATGCAGGGGGAGAAGATTACCAAAAAACGCGATATCAAGGATATGAAGAAGTACAGAGGGCTGATTAAGGATTTTCTCAATGAAGTAGTAAATCGTTCCCATTCGTTTTCGCGAGAGAATTTTTTGGATAGGAAGGGGCGTCATCGGGTATACGGTATTATACGGCTGATTGACGAAAATCTGGATGAACTGGCGCAGGAGCTTATCAAGGACGAGCAGGACAGCATCGCTATTTTAAATAAAATCGGTGAAATACGGGGACTGCTGTTAGACATTTTCACATAGAATTTATAGAAACGGGGGCGGACTTTATGGCAAGATTTTCAGATATTATCGGGCAGGAGCAGATTAAAGAGCATTTACAGAATGCAATTGAGACAGGAAAGGTTTCTCATGCTTATATTATTAACGGAGAGCGATGCGCGGGAAAGGAATTTATTGCCCATGTGTTTGCTATGGCGTTACAGTGTGAAAAGCAGGGGAAAGAACCCTGTCATGAATGTCATTCCTGTAAGCAGGCATTAACGAATAACCAACCGGACATTATTCGCGTGACTCATGAAAAACCGAATACAATCGGTGTAGAGGATATTCGTATGCAGATAAACGGTGACATTGCGATTAAGCCGTACAGCAGCCCACGGAAAATTTATATTATGAATGAGGGCGAAAAAATGACGGTACAGGCGCAGAATGCGCTTCTTAAAACCCTGGAGGAGCCGCCGGAATATGCGGTCATTCTTATACTTACCACGAACGTAAATGCACTTCTGCCTACAATTCTCAGCCGTTGTGTGGTGCTGAATATGAAGCCTGTCAGGGATGAACTGGTGAAGAAGTATCTGATGGAGACAGTGCAGATTCCCGATTATAAGGCAGATATCTGTGTGGCATTTGCCAGAGGAAATGTGGGAAAAGCCAAGCTTCTTGCTTCCAGTGAGGAATTTGACAACATCAAAGAGGAAGCGATTACGCTTTTAAAATATATTAATGATATGGAAATCAGTGAGATTGTTGCGGCAATCAAGAAAATCAGTGATTATAAATTTGATGTAAATGATTATCTGGATATTCTTTCCATTTGGTATCGGGATGTTTTGCTGTTTAAGGCAACAAATGATGCGAATCACTTGATTTTCAAAGGAGAAATACAGTATATTAGAAAAGTGGCAGATAAATGTGCTTATGAAGGAATCGAACAGATTATTCAGGCACTTGATAAAGCTAAAAATCGTCTGAATGCAAATGTTAATTTTGATTTGACGATGGAGCTGTTGCTGCTTACGATTAAAGAAAATTCATAAGAAAAATGGAAAAGCAGTATGGAGGTTTATAGATGGTAAAAGTAATTGGAGTAAGATTTCGTACAGCGGGCAAAATTTATTTTTTTGATCCTCTGAAGTTTGAGATAAAAAAGGGTGACAATGTCATCGTGGAAACGGCACGGGGCATCGAATTCGGTACAGTGGTAGGTGCACCGAGAGAAGTGGAAGATGATAAGGTTATTCAGCCTTTAAAGCCGGTGCTTCGTATTGCAACCGAAAAAGATAAGGAGCAGGAGGCAGCCAATAAGGTAAAGGAAAAGGAGGCATTTAAAATTTGCCTCGAAAAAATCAGAAAGCACAAGCTGGAAATGAAGTTGATTGATGCGGAGTACACGTTTGATAATAATAAAGTATTGTTCTATTTTACAGCGGACGGGCGAATTGATTTCAGAGAGTTGGTTAAAGATTTGGCAGCAGTTTTTAAGACCCGAATCGAGCTTCGACAGATTGGGGTAAGAGATGAGACGAAAATTCTCGGAGGAATCGGCATTTGCGGCAGACCTCTTTGCTGTCATACCCATTTGTCTGAGTTTGTTCCGGTGTCCATCAAAATGGCAAAGGAGCAGAATCTTTCTTTAAATCCGACGAAGATTTCCGGTGTATGCGGCAGACTGATGTGTTGTTTAAAACATGAGGAAGAAACTTACGAGGAGTTGAACCGGAAACTGCCGGATGTAGGTGATTTTGTGACAGCGGATGATGGTTTAAAGGGAGAGGTACAGAGTGTGAATGTACTTCGTCAGCTTGTGAAGGTTCTTGTGGAAGTGAATGACGAAAAGGAAATTCACGAATACAGAGTAGAACAGCTTCGTTTCAAACGGAGGCATAAAAACAATAAGGTTGATGTAGCGGATGCGGAGCTGAAGGAATTGGAAAAATTAGAGAAGCAGGAAGGAAAATCCAAGTTAGATGACAACTAAAGCAGAAACGATTTCCAAACAGGAAAGTTTTCTTCTGAAAGAACATGAAAGACTGGATGAACTGCAAAGGAATGGTTACCGCATTATCCAAAACCCGGAGAAATTTTGTTTTGGCATGGATGCGGTACTTCTTTCCGGTTTTGCGCGGGCAAAAAAGGGAAGTCATGTACTGGATATGGGGACGGGAACAGGAATCATACCGATTCTGATGGCGGCAAAAACAGAAGCATCCCATCTTACCGGATTGGAAATTCAGGAAGAGAGTGCCGATATGGCAAGAAGAAGTGTTGCCTTAAACGGACTGGAAAGGAAAATAGATATTGTGCAGGGAGACATTAAAGAGGCAGGCGGGCTGTTTGGCGGTGCCTCTTTTGACGTTGTAACCTGCAATCCTCCTTATATGATTGGGCAGCATGGACTGACAAACCCGGAGGCACCGAAGGCGATAGCGAGGCATGAAATTTTATGTACGCTGGAGGATGTTATCAGTCAGGCGGCGAAGGTGTTAAAGCCGGGCGGGAATTTTTATATGGTGCACAGACCCTTCCGATTATCTGAAATTATGGTACAGCTTGTGAAGTATCGGTTGGAGCCGAAGAGGATGCGGCTTGTTTATCCCTTTGCGGATAAGGAACCAAATATGGTTTTGATAGAGGCAAACCGGGGCGGAAAGTCCAGAATGACGGTAGAAAAACCGTTGATTGTATACAAAGAGCCCGGAGTTTATACAGACGAGATTTATGAGGTATATGGGTATTAAGTGGTTATGAAAAGAATCAGAATTTTGTATAGTATACTTAGCTTGTGTGTGCTGTTTGGAATACTGTCAGGCTGTGGCGCGGGAACGGAGGAGACATTTTCGCAGAACAGTGTATCGGAAACCGGTGAAGATACAGCTTGGAATAAAGCCGGTTCGGATGGGAAAATTGTTGTGGAAGGGGAACAGATAAGCGGAAATGAAATCGAAGCAGAGAGTGAAGAAACCGCAATTGTACCGGAGCGAGAAGCTGTTAGGGTAAAAGGGATTTATGTCAGCGGGCCGATTGCAGGGCATGCTAAAATGGATGATTTGATTGCACTTGTGGATGAAACGGAATTGAATGCGATGGTTATCGATATTAAAAACGATGATGGAAGAGTTACCTACAAAATGCAGACAGATACCGTACTGGAAATCGGAGCCGGGATTAACTATATTAAGGATATTGACGAATTAGTAAAAAAGTGCAAAGAGAAAAATATTTATCTGATTGCCAGGATTGTAGCCTTTCGTGATCCATTTCTTGCTAAGCAGAAACCGGAGCTTGCCGTCAGGACAAAGAGCGGAGAAATTTTTCAGGATAAAAACGGGCTTGCATGGGTCAATCCGTATAAAAAAGAAGTATGGGATTATCTGATGGAAATTGCAGAAGGGGCGGCAGAAGCGGGCTTTGATGAAATCCAGTTTGATTATGTCCGTTTTTCTACAGATTTAAGGGCGGTAGAAATGGATTTCGGATCCGAGGCGGAAGGGACAGACAAGATAGAAATCATTACACAGTTTACCGAATATGCTTATGAAACCTTAACACCACTCGGTGTATTTGTGGCAGCGGATGTATTCGGTACGGTGATTGACAATGAAACCGACCAGAAAATTGTAGGACAGGATTATGCAAAGATGGCGGAGCATCTGGACTATATTTGCCCAATGGTCTATCCCTCTCATTATGTAAATGGAGCGTATGGGATTAACGTGCCGGATGCAGACCCTTATCGAACGATTTATGCGGCTGCAAACTCTTCCGGAGAAGTGTTGAGTGTGTTACCGGAAGAAAAACGTGCAAAAGTAAGAGTATGGCTGCAGGGCTTTACTGCAAGCTGGGTACCGGGACATATCAGCTATGGACGGGAGGCAATACGGGCACAGATAAAAGGTGCATATGATGCCGGGTATGAAGAGTGGATTTTGTGGAATGCATCCGTGAGGTATCAACGGGATTCGCTATTGACTGACGAAGAAGCCGAAGTCGAGAGAGCACTGTGGGAAAATGAGAAAGCAGCGCAGGCGACTACGGTCAGCGGGAATGAGTAGGAGGAATTATGGCAGGAAAATTATTTCTTTGTGCAACGCCGATAGGAAATTTAAAGGATATGACACCACGCGTCATTGAAACGCTGCAGGAAGCGGATGTGATAGCTGCAGAGGATACACGTAACAGTATTAAGCTGTTGAATCATTTCGGAATCAGTACGCCGATGACAAGTTATCATGAATATAATAAGGTGGATAAGGCAAAAACCTTGATTGCACAAATGCAGGAGGGAAAAAATGTAGCACTCATTACCGATGCGGGAACCCCTGCTATTTCGGATCCCGGAGAGGTGCTTGTGCAGATGTGTCAGGATGCGGGAATTGTGGTGACTTCCCTACCGGGACCGGCGGCATGTATAACGGCACTGACACTTTCGGGATTGAGTACCAGACGGTTTTGCTTTGAGGGCTTTTTATCTGCGGATAAAAAGGAGCGGAAAGCGGTTTTGGAAGAATTGAAAGAGGAGAGCCGTACCATTATTTTGTATGAAGCGCCTCATCATTTAAAGCAGACCTTGAAGGAACTGTATGAAACAGTAGGCGAGCGACGGATTACCCTTTGTCGGGAATTAACCAAAAAATTTGAAACGATTATGCCTACAACTCTGGAGGGGGCACTGCGGTTTTATGAGGAAGAAGAGCCGCGTGGAGAATATGTGCTTGTGTTGGAAGGAAAGAGCCTTGCAGAGAAAAAGAAGGAAAAGGAAGCAGGCTTTCAGGAAATGAGTATAGAAGAGCATATGGCGGTTTATGAAGAACAGGGTATGGATAGAAAAGAGGCAATGAAGCAGGTTGCGAAGGACAGAGGGGTGTCAAAGAGGGAGATTTATCAGTATTTGGTGGAGAGATGAAACTTGTTCCCAAAACTTGCAACATTCCTGTTGACAAATCTCTCATTACCAAATATACTTTGAATATCAAAATAATTTTAAAGATTAAGAAATAAGGAGACTATCATGTTAGAAAGAGTAAAAGAAATCATTCAGGAACAGTTAAACTTAGACGGAGTAGAAATTACAGAGGCATCTTCTTTTAAAGATGACTTAGGAGCTGACTCTCTTGACTTGTTTGAATTAGTTATGGCTTTTGAAGAAGAATACGGAATTGAAATTCCTTCCGAAGACTTAGAGCAGATTACTACAGTAGGTGCTGTTATTGAATACATGAAAAATAAAGGTGTTGAAGCTTAAGATGAAAACAAGAATAACCGAATTACTCGGAATTGAATATCCCATTATCCAAGGCGGTATGGCATGGGTGGCAGAGCATAATCTGGCAGCCGCCGTGTCCGAAGCTGGTGGTCTGGGAATCATCGGTGCAGGTGGAGCTCCGGCTGAATTTGTCAGAGAGCAGATTCGGAAAGTCAAAGAAGTGACGGATAAGCCAATCGGTGTAAATATTATGCTGATGAACCCCGAAGCGGATGCGATTGCCAAGGTAGTCGTAGAAGAAGGCGTAAAGGTAGTAACGACCGGTGCCGGTAATCCGGGTAAATATACGGCATTGTGGAAAGAAGCCGGTGTGAAATTCATACCCGTAGTAGCAAGCGTTGCTATGGCGAAAATGATGGAACGTGCCGGTGCAGATGCGGTAGTAGCAGAAGGAATGGAGTCCGGCGGACATATTGGTTCAGCGACAACCATGACACTGGTTCCACAGGTTGTAGATGCAGTGAATATTCCGGTTATTGCAGCCGGAGGAATTGCAGACGGCAGAGGTTTTGCAGCAGCATTTATGCTTGGAGCGGAAGCGGTACAGCTGGGTACCCGCTTCGTTGTGGCAAAAGAGTCTATCGTACATGAAAATTACAAGAAAAAAGTAATTGCTGCAAAAGATATTGATTCAGAAGTAACGGGAATGAGCCATGGACATCCGGTTCGCCAGCTTCGGAACAATATGACAAGAGAATATCTGAAACTGGAAAAAGAGGGTGCTCCGTTTGAAGAATTAGAGCATCTCACATTGGGTGCATTACGAAAAGCGGTTGTAGAGGGTGATACCGTAAACGGGACACTGATGGCAGGACAGATAGCAGGACTTGTTAAGAAAGAGCAGACTTGTGCGGAAATAATACAGGAAATTATGTGTGAGGCTGGGGAGCTTTTACATAAGTAAAAATAAATAAACGAGAAAAAGCTGCTGCATCAGGGAAATGCAGCAGCAAATTTTTATAAAAATAGTTTGAATATCAAATAAATTGAATTGGGAAAAGGAGCAAAGCTTATTATGGGAAAAACAGCATTTATCTTTCCGGGGCAGGGAGCACAGTATGTTGGAATGGCAAAGGATTTTTATGATTCCATTCCGGAATGTAAAGAGATTATTAGGTTAGCGGGAGAAGTCAGCGGACTGGATATGGAAGCGCTTCTCTTTGAAGAAAATGAGAACATTAACATTACGGAATATACACAAATTGCTATGCTGGCAGCGGAAGCGGCCATGTTAAAGGCTGTGGAACAGAAAGGAATCAAAGCGGATGTGACAGCCGGATTAAGTCTTGGTGAGTATGGTGCTTTGTTGGCAGCAGGCGTGATGGATACTGCAGATGTGTTGCGTTTAGTAAGAAAGCGCGGAATTTACATGCAGGAAGCATATCCGCAGGGCGGCGCCATGAGTGCGGTGCTGGGACTGGATACCGAGACGATTGAAAAAATCTGTGAGGAAACGGAAGGTCAGGTAAGCGTTGCTAATTATAATTGTCCCGGACAGACTGTTATCACAGGTGAGGAAAATGCAGTGGCAAGAGCAGTAGAAAAGCTTACGGAAGCAGGTGCAAAGAGATGTGTTTCCTTAAAGGTAAGCGGACCTTTCCATTCTCCGCTTTTATCCGGTGCGGGAGACAAATTACAGGCTGAACTTCAAAATGTAACAGTACATGATATGCAGATTCCTTATCTTGCCAATGTGACCGGAGATTATGTAACGGATATTTCACAGGTGAAAGAGCTTCTGGCAAAACAGGTAGCTTCCTCCGTACGTTGGCAGCAGAGTGTGGAAAAAATGATTGCAGATGGTGTAACAACTTTTATTGAAATCGGACCGGGAAAGACACTGGCAGGTTTCATGCGTAAAATCAATAAGGACGTAACCGTAATTAACATAGAGAAATTAGAAGATTTAGAGAAACTGAGTGTTTTAAAATAATTGTTTAAATGATGAAAAAAGTAAAACGGAATTTGCGGAAATTAATCGGTAGGAAAGACAGGAGGAAAGCGGAATGTTAAGTGGAAAAGTAGCACTTGTTACGGGAGCAAGCCGTGGAATCGGAAGAGAAATTGCACTTGTTCTTGCTGAGTATGGTGCAGCAGTGATTGTAAACTACAACGGCTCCAAAGAAAAAGCAGAGGAGGTTGTAGAGGAAATCAGGAAAAACGGCGGAACTGCCGAAAGCTGTCAGTGCTCCGTAGCAGATGAAACAGCCTGCAAAACCATGATAGATGAAATGTTAAAGAAATACGGACATATAGATATACTGGTAAACAATGCAGGAATTACCAAAGATAATCTTGTCATGAAAATCAGTGAAGAAGATTTTGATGCGGTTATCGATACGAATCTGAAAGGAACGTTCCATACCATTAAAGCAATGTATCGTGCGTTCTTAAAGCAGAAGGGTGGAAGAATTATCAATCTGTCGTCTGTGTCCGGGGTACTCGGTAATGCGGGACAGGCGAATTATTCCGCTTCCAAGGCAGGCATTATCGGACTTACCAAGAGTGTGGCAAGGGAGCTTGCGAGCAGAAATGTAACCGTGAATGCAGTAGCCCCCGGTTTTATCGATACCGATATGACAAAAGCAATGTCTGAAAGTGCAAAAGAAGCAACTTTGAATCAGATTCCGCTAAAACGTGTTGGACAACCGAGAGACATTGCGGAAACAGTAGCATTTCTGGCAAGTGACAAGGCAGCATATATTACAGGACAGGTAATTTCCGTAGATGGCGGTATGGCTATCTAAGTGAAAAGAAAGGATATGGTTGAGTAGAATGAGCAGAAGAGTAGTAGTAACCGGAATGGGTGCGATTACCCCGATTGGATTAAGTGTAGAAGAATTTTGGAATGGTGTAAAGGAAGGAAAAACCGGATTTGGTGAAATTACTAAATTTGATGCTTCCGAATACAAATGTCATCTGGCAGCAGAAGTAAAAGGCTTTGAAGGCAAAAATTATATGGATTTCAAGGCAGCAAAGAGAATGGAGCTTTTCTGTCAGTATGCGGTTGCAGCAGCAAAAGAAGCAATGGAGGATTCCAAGCTTGATATGGAAAAGGAAGATGCTTTCAGAGTGGGTGTTTCCATCGGCTCCGGTGTAGGCTCCTTACAGGCAATGGAGAGAGAACATACAAAGCTGGTAGAGAAAGGACCCGGAAAGGTCAATCCGCTTTTTGTTCCTTTGGTCATTTGTAATATGGCAGCCGGAAATGTATCCATCCAGTTTGGGTTAAAAGGAAAAAGTATTAATGTAGTAACGGCATGTGCAACCGGTACAAACTCCATCGGTGAAGCATTTCGTTCCATTCAGTACGGCGAGGCAGACGTGATGTTTGCAGGCGGTTCTGAGGGCAGTGTTACACCTATCGGTATTGCAGGTTTTGGTGCACTTACAGCGCTTACCTCATCGGATGACCCGGAAAGATGTTCCATTCCTTTTGACAAAGAAAGAAGCGGCTTCGTTATGGGTGAAGGTGCAGGTGTTGTTGTTTTGGAAGAATTAGAGCACGCTAAAAAACGTGGTGCTAAAATTTATGCAGAAGTAGTAGGTTATGGCTGTACTTCCGATGCATATCATATCACTTCTCCGGCAGAGGACGGTTCCGGTGCAGCAAAAGCAATGGAATATGCGTTAGAGGATGCAAAAGTATCACCGGAGCAGATTACTTACATTAATGCTCACGGAACAAGTACACATCACAACGATTTGTTTGAGACAAGAGCTATTAAGTTGACCTTTGGTGAACATGCAAAGGACATTAAAATCAATTCAACCAAATCCATGATCGGACATCTTCTCGGTGCAGCAGGTGCGGTGGAATTTATTACTTGTGTGAAGGAACTGGAGGAAGGCTACATTCATCCTACAGTCGGTTACAAAGTACCGGATGAAGAATGTGATTTGGATTATTGTAAGGAAGCGGTAACAGGTGAGTTTGAATATGCGTTGTCCAATTCCCTTGGCTTTGGCGGACATAATGCATGTCTGTTGGTAAAAAAATACAAAGAAGATTAGGAAGGAAATGCTATGGCAGTTTATGATATTAAACAAATTATGGAGATTATTCCGCACAGACAGCCGTTTCTGTTAATTGATTCCATTGAGGAATTGGAAACCGGAAAAAGAGCGGTAGGAAAAAAATGCGTAACCTATAATGAACCGTTTTTTGCAGGTCATTTTCCGAAGGAACCGGTTATGCCGGGGGTACTCATTATTGAAGCATTGGCACAGGTAGGTGCGGTAGCCATTTTGAGTCAGCCGGAGTTTAAGGGAAAAACCGCATATTTTGGTGCAATAAATTCGGCAAAATTCAAAGGGAAGGTTGTTCCCGGGGATGTACTCCGCCTGGAAACCGAAATTGTAAAAGTAAAGGGACCTATCGGTGTTGGCAGTGCCAAAGCCTATGTAGGAGATAAATTAGTAGCGCAGGCAGAGCTTACTTTTGCCATTGGAGAAGGTGCATGAAAATAAAACCGTTAGTAATAGGAGACTTAATTGCAAAAGTTCCGGTTATTCAGGGTGGAATGGGAGTCGGAGTCAGTTTATCTAACCTTGCAGGAGCCGTTGCATTAGAGGGTGGTATCGGTGTGATTTCTACAGCGCAGATTGGTTATCGGCTGCCGGAGTTTGATTTACATCCCATTGAAGCAAATTTAAAGGCAATCGGGGATGAAATTGCAAAAGCGAAAGAGAAGGCAAAAGGCGGCATTATCGGCGTAAATATCATGGTTGCCACAAGACGTTATGAGGATTATGTAAAAGCGGCGGTGGAAGCAGGTGTGGATTTGATTATTTCGGGTGCAGGACTTCCGATGACGCTTCCTGAGTTGGTGAAGGGTGCCAAAACCAAAATTGCACCTATTGTTTCCAGTGTAAAATCGGCACAGGTTATTTGCAAATACTGGCTGAAAAAATACAGCCGTCTGCCGGATATGGTAGTGATTGAAGGACCCAAGGCGGGAGGTCATCTTGGCTTTTCCAAAGAGCAGTTGGAGCATATGGAAGAGTTGGACTATGATACGGAAATTCGTAACATTATTGAAGAAGTAAATAACTTTGGAAATACACAGGGAAAAGATGTTCCGGTTGTGGTAGCCGGCGGTATCTATTCCAAAGAGGACATGGAACATGCACTTTCTCTTGGAGCGAAAGGAGTGCAGGTGGCAACCCGTTTTGTGACAACCTACGAATGCGACGCTTCCATGGAATATAAACAGGCATATTTAGATGCCAAAAAAGAGGACATTGTTATTGTAAAAAGTCCGGTGGGAATGCCGGGACGTGCAATCAACAATGCTTTCATGAAGAAAGCGGCACAAGGGCAGATTCCGCATGGAAGATGCCATCTGTGTGTGCAGACCTGCAAGCCGGATGAAACACCATATTGTATTACAGATGCACTTGTGAATGCAGTAAAAGGAAATGTGGATGAAGGGCTGATTTTCTGCGGAGAAAATGCATGGCGTTCCAATAAAATGGAATCAGTAAAAGAGATTATGCAGGAATTTGCGAACTGAGATGAAAAGAAACAGAAGTATTGTACATTCATTTGCAATACGGAAGAAAGAGGATAATATGTCTATTAAAATATTGGGAACCGGAAGCTTCCTTCCTGAAAACGTAGCGACCAATGATTTTTTGTCAACAATTATGGATACTTCTGACGAATGGATCAGTAGTCGTACCGGTATTAAGGAAAGACGGCTTGCAAAAACTGAAACGACAGCTTCCATGTCAGCGGAGGCTGCAAAGCGTGCTCTCGAGGATGCGGGAGTAAATGCGGAAGAACTGGATTTGATTATCGTGGGAACTCTGAGCGGCGATCATATCACACCGTCTACGGCATGTGAGGTTCAGGCGGCTATCGGTGCATCAGGTGCAGTGGCATTTGACATTAATGCAGCATGTTCCGGCTTCATTTTCGGTATGAATACGGCTTACGCTTATATGCAGTGCAAAATGGCGAAAAAAGCGTTGGTTATCGGTGCGGAAACTTTATCAAAAATCATGGATTGGAATGACAGAAGTACCTGTGTCTTGTTTGGAGACGGTGCAGGAGCCGCAGTGCTTGGTGTATCGGAGGAAAAAGGCGGAGTGCTTGGATTTGAACAAGGATCTGACGGTGCAAGGGGTATGGTGCTTGCCTGTGCTGACAGGAAGAATAACAATCCCTTTGTTGAAAATTCTAAAGAACTGGATTATGTACATATGGACGGACAGGAAGTATACAAATTCGCGGTAACAACCGTTCCGGTTTCGATTCAGAACGTGTTGGAGAAAGCGGATTTGCAAGTAGATGATATAAAATATTTCCTTTTGCATCAGGCAAACATCCGCATCATTCAGTCGGTATCCAAGAGGCTTCATGTGCCCATGGAAAGATTTCCGATCAGTCTTGACCATTGCGGAAATATTTCAGCGGCGAGTGTGCCGATTTTGTTAGATGAAGTAAATAAAAAAGGAATGTTGCAGAAGGGGGATAAGATTGTAATGTCCGGGTTCGGCGGCGGACTTACATGGGGAACCTGCGTAGTAGAATGGTAACTACGCAAGGTCAAATCCCATGGATGAAAGCATTTCTTTATCCTGATTAATATTATTACCGGAGGTTGTCAGCATATCTCCGGTAATTGTTGCATTAGCACCGGAAAGGAATGCCTTTTTGCCGGAATCCTCCATTAGATTTCTTCCTGCTGCAAGGCGGATGTAGGCAGTAGGATTAATATAGCGGAACATGGCAATGGTGCGCAGTATTTCTGCTTCGCTGAGTTTGGGGAGTCCCTCAAATGCGGTTCCTTTGATTGGAATCAAGGCATTTAACGGAATGGATTCTACAGAAAGCTCCGACAGACTTAATGCCATATCCAAACGATCTTCAAAGGTTTCTCCCATACCGATAATACCGCCTGAGCAGACGGTCAAGCCCACTTCATGAGCAAGACGGATGCCTTCGATTTTATCCTCATAACGGTGAGTAGTACAAATATTAGGGAAATTTCTTTTTGAGGTTTCGATATTTTCATGGTACATTTCCACACCGCTTTCCTTTAAAGCCTGAAAGGCTTCTTTGGTAAGCAGACCGTGGGAGGCACACAATTTGATATCACAGCTTTCGGACATTTCTTTGTAGGCCTCACAGGCTTTTTGTAAATCTTCTCCTTGTAAAGTACGTCCTGCCGTTACAATGGAATAACGGTGTACCCCTTTTTCGGCATGCTTTTTGCAGTCGTTTACAAGTGTTTCTTTGTCTAAAAATCCATATTCCTCTACACCGGTATGGTGATGTGCACTCTGGGCACAGAATTTGCAGTTTTCGCTGCATCTGCCGCTTCTGCCGTTGATAATGGCACAAAGGTCAATATGATTGCCGCACAATGTCTCCCGGATACGATTGGCTCCGGTACACAGAGTTTCCAAATCCGCAGCGGCAAAAAAACTTAAATCAGCATCTCTTGTCAGTCGTTTTCCGGCTATAATTTCGTCTGCTAATTTTAATACATCTACTTTAGTTTCCATAATATATATCCTCTCTATATTCTTTGAAGCAGCAGCCTTCCGCTGTTAGGCAGCAGGCTGTGTGGCAATCAGATTTGCTTTAATCAGGCGTTTGCGGATTTCATTTCCTACAAAGGCACCGATTAAGATTTTTACGGCATCGCCCGGAAGATAAGGGATTACTCCCGCCCACAATGCTTTCACGAAATCCATATTTGCCTGATAAGCAAGCCAAACGGTACCAAACGCGTAGCACACAAGAGTACCAAGCACCATGCCAAGAATGTACATATAAATTTTGCCGTTAAATTTTTCAACAAAGATTCCGCTGATTAGGCTTAAGAAAATAAATCCGATTAAATAACCGCCTGTAGGACCAAGTAACTTTGCGGGACCGGAAGTAAACGCGGAGAAAACCGGAACGCCTACCAGTCCGATAAGCAGATAGATAAGATAGCTGACAGTACCATTTTTCCAGCCTAAAATCATGACGGTAAGATAAATGGCAAGATTCGTAAAGGAAATCGGAACCGGTGAAATCGGAATAGCAATGGATAAAGGTCCTAAAATACAAGTTACGGCTGCCATTAAAGCAATCAGTGTCAGAGTTACAGTTTTGGTATTTTTCATAATAAGCTCCATTCTGTCGACAAGGATAATAAACTGTCGACGTTTATTCGTTTTCTTCTTTTTCAGTGTAGTATACAAAAAATCAATTGTCAACCTAGATATTTTATTTTGGTTAACAATGCAATACAAAGGTATTAAGAGTCGCGTGGTTGATAATAAGATTCAAATTTGCCGGGAAAGGTTTGGAAAGCAGATAGTATAAATGAAAAAAATACCCATATATATAGTTATGAAGAACATAGAACGGCAGAAAGAAACAATGTTGAATTATATATGGGCATTTATGATACTATTGGGAATCATATACGGTACAATAACCGGAAATATGGAAGCACTCACTAATGCAGCGATGAATTCGGCAGGAGAAGCGGTTTCTTTGTGTATTACCATGCTTGGAGTGATGGCACTTTGGATGGGATTAATGGAAATTGCCCGGAAATCCGGACTGATTGCAAAAATGACAAAAGGGATTCAACCTTTTATTTCCTTTATGTTTCCTAAAATTCCAAAGGAGCATGAGGCAAGAGAATATATTTCCACCAATTTGATTGCTAATGTACTGGGACTTGGTTGGGCATGTACACCGGCAGGATTGAAAGCGATGGAGGCATTGGCGAAGCTGGAGCAGGAGCGGGGGAATCCGCAATATATGGAAAACGGAAGGCTACGGGATGCGAGTGATGAGATGTGTACGTTTCTGGTACTGAATATTTCGTCTCTACAACTTATTCCTGTTAATATGATTGCTTATCGGAGTCAGTACGGAAGTGTCAATCCTGCAGCGGTGATTGCTCCTGCACTGATAGCGACTTTTTTCAGCACTCTGGTAGCAGTCGTGTATTGCAAGCTGAAAGAAAAGAGCAGGTAGATTTCTATGGTAAATGTATTATCGAATATTTCCAACATCATTATTCCACTGGTTATTTTTTATATTGTGGCATACGGCATTGCTGCTAAAACAGAGGTTTATGATAATTTTGTAAAGGGAGCCAAGGAAGGCTTCATGACGGTATTTCAGATTATGCCGACTTTAGTCGGATTGATGGTAGGAGTAGGGGTGCTTCGAGCTTCCGGTTTTTTGGATTTTCTGGGAAGACTTCTTGCGGGAATTACAGAGAAAATCGGACTATGCCCGGACTTAGTGCCGATTATTATTATAAAAATGTTCTCCTCCTCTGCGGCAACCGGACTGGTACTGGATATTTTCAAAACTTACGGACCGGACTCCGTAACCGGAATGATTACCTCTATTATGATGAGCTGTACCGAGACCGTGTTTTATACCATGTCTGTGTATTATATGGCAGCAAAGGTGACAAAAACAAGATGGACATTGGGGGGAGCGTTGATTAGTACCTTCACGGGGGTGATAGCAAGTATTTTTTTAGGTAAAATGATGTAAGGATGAACGAATACGGAAAGTGAAAAAGAAGCTATATAATTCCCGCATATTTTGCTATAATAAAGGCAGAAAAATGGAAGGAACGGAGAAAGAATATGTTGGGTTATCTGGAATATTTAAGGGAAATCAACATGGCATCCATATGTGTAAGGATTGTCCTGTCCCTGATAATAGGCGGAATATTGGGAATGGAGAGGGTGCGGAAAAACCGTCCTACCGGTTTTCGGACTTACATGCTTGTCTGTCTTGGTTCAACTCTTGTCATGATGACAAATCAGTATGTTTACCAGCGGTTCGGTTCTTCGGATTTAACGAGGATGGGAGCGCAGGTTATCAGCGGTATTGGTTTTTTGGGTGCCGGGACAATTATTGTAACCGGCAGACAGCAGATAAAGGGTATTATGACGGCAGCAGGAATGTGGACATCTGCCTGTTGCGGACTTGCTATCGGCATTGGATTTTATGAAGGAGCAATAGCAGGGGGAATTGTTGTTTTTCTCATTATGGAGTTTTTGGAGAGAATGGAGGGGGTCATCAGAAATCATTCGCAGATTATGGATGTGTATCTGGAATTTGACGGGAAGAAAATGTTCAGTAATTTTCTGACATATGCGAGGAATAATGAGTTTGAGGTATCCAATATACAGATGAACAAAAATAAGCACATGAAAGAGAGCGAAATGAGTGTGGTGCTTACATTGGAGAGCCGGACGAAGCGGACACAAGAAGAAATGCTTTCGGTAATCAGTAATATGGATGGCGTTGATTTTATTGAAAAACTATAAATGCGGAAGATAAAGTGTTAAAAAGTACAAGATTTGCAGTAGACGTGGAGAGAAAAATGAGAAAGAAAGTAATTTTACTGACTGCTATTATAATAGGAGTTTTGTTAGGGTGCGGGAAAAAAGAAGATGTCGGTACGTTGGAAGACTTAACGGTAAATTACCGGAAGAATCCCATTGGGACAGAGACGGAGCCGGTTTTTAGCTGGAAAATGAAGGACGAGGAAAAGGGGCAGAAGCAGACGGCATATCGTATTGTCGTGGCGGAATCCAAAACTGCTTTAGAGCAAAAGCAGTATGTATGGGACTCGGGAGAGAGGACCTCGGAGCTTTCCGTAGCGATTCCCTATGAAGGGGACGAACTGCAGCCGGAAACCCGTTATTTTTGGAAGGTTTATGTGAAAGATAAGGACGGAAAAGCACTGGAATCCACAGAAGAGGCTTATTTTGAAACAGGGATTATGGATGATGACTGGGATGGTGCCCGGTGGATTTATCTGAACCGGAAAACAAAGGAGCAGACAAATGAAGTACCGAAGGATACATCATATACAATCTCTTTTGATTTTAAACTGGATAATTCTGTGTCAGGGCTGATTTGGGGCGCGGATACGAACAGCTATGGAAACTATTATCTATGGGCTTTTGATACAAGTGGAGAGTGTGTAGAACTGATTACTTCCGAAAAGCGGAAAGAAGAAACTTTGACAGAAAACCGTCGCTCTTTGGAAGAGTTTGGTTTTTCCAAGGATACGTTTGCGCAGAAGGAGCATGCCGTTACGATGGAAGTAAACGGTACCCATGTGAAGACTTATTTGGACACACTGTTAATTGCAGAGGAAGAGGTATCTGCCGCAAAGGAAATGGGACTATTGGGACTTTGGGTAGACAGGGGGGCATTTTATGCTTTCTATGATAATCTTCTGGTAGTGAATGAGGCGGGGGAAGAACTTTACAGAGAGGATTTTGAAAATCCCGAAGAGAATATTTTTTCACCCTTCTATACAAAAGTGGTGGATGGCTGGCTGGAGGCTTCCTCCGGAATTTTGATAGTTCCGGGTGGAGAGGAACCGGCACCTATGTTTCGGAAAAGCTTTCAGACAGAACAGGGGAAGAAGATTGCAGCTGCACGACTATATGTATCGACAATGGGAATTTATGAGGCTTATGTTAATGGCGTGGAAGTTTCCGAGGAATATTTCGCACCGGGAGCATCCTATTATGAGAAAGAAATTTATTATCGTACCTATGATGTGACGGAATATATACAGGAGGGAGAAAATGCCCTCGGCACGGTTTTGGGGCACGGCAGATTTGACCGGGCGAAAGCGGATTGGGGCGAAGAGCTTGCTCTTTGTGAAAAACTGGTTATCCGGTATGAGGACGGCAGTGAGCAGACGATAGTTTCGGACGATAGCTGGCTGGTATACGGAGATGGGCCTGTGCGCCGTGATGATTTATTCTGGGGCGAATATTATGATGCAAATTATGAAATAGAAAATTGGAATCTTCCGGGATGTGCGGAAGAAGGCTGGCAGAATGCCGCTTTGTATACAGAAGAAAAGGCACAGTTGCCCAAGAAAGCGGCAGAAAATGTACCTGTTGTGGCAATCGAAGAGTTGCCCCCTGTAACCGTTACGGAACCCGAGGAGGGTTGTTTTGTGTATGATTTCGGACAGAATTTCAATGGAATCTGTCGTATTTCGGTACAGGGAGAGAAGGGACAGATTGTAACAATTCGTTTTGCGGAAACGTTAAATGAGGAAGCAATGTCCTGTAAGGATGATACAGTTGGGAAAATTTGGACACAGAACCTGTATACCGCTCAAAATACCGACTATTATGTTTTGAAGGGAGAAGAAAAGGAGACATTTTCACCTCAATTTGTGTGTCGGGGTTTCCGTTATGTACAGATTACGGGACTGGATGAGGTATTGTCAGAAGGGGATATTACTGCCATTGTGTTATCTTCCGAAAATGAGCGGACAGGCAGTTTTCAATGTTCCGAGGAAAAAGTGAACCGGCTGTATAACAATATATATTGGTCACAGATTAGCAATTATGTGGATATTCCTACAGACTGTCCGCAGAGGGATGAGCGACTTGCCTGGGCGGGGGATGCACAGACCTTCGCGCCTACCGGAAGCTACAATGCCAACATTTATACATTTATGGAAAAATATCTGGATGCTTTGCGTGCCGGACAGAATGCGGACGGATCTGTTCAGGATGTGGGTTTTTGGGATGATACGTCAGGCGGAAACAACGGCTGGGGAGATGCAATCATTACGATTCCGTGGACGTTGTATCAGCAGTATGGAAATAGCAATATTATAGTAGAAAATTATAGTGCTATGTGCGCCTATATGGATTATCTGGTGGCAACCAGTGAAGATTACATAAGAAATGATGAGGGCTTTGCGGACCACAATGCCATGTCATGTTCCGGAGATGCCATAAACAACACGGCGCAGTGTGCGTATGCGGCCAAACTTCTTGCAAAAATGTGCCGAATTATCGGAGAAGAGGAAGCCGGTGCAAAGTATGAGGAAATATATGAAGGTTATCGGCAGGCATGGCAGGAAAATTATCTGAATGAAGACGGCTCTATCGGGGAATGGCTTCCCGCGGATTATGTGCTTGGACTTGCTTACGGACTGTATCCTGAAGAACTGGAGGCGGCAGGAGCAGAGAAGCTGAATATTGCGGTAGAAGCATGTGGTTTCCACATGAATACCGGTTATATTTCGACACCATTTCTTCTTCCTGTGTTGTGTAAATACGGTTACACGGATGCGGCATATCAGTTACTGCTGCAGGATTCCTTTCCTTCCTGGAATTATATGTTTTCTCATGGCGGGACAACGATAACGGAAGGGTGGAACACCTATTCCGAAGCCGAAGACGGAAGCTATCATATAAACGGTTCTTTAAACCATTATGCATTGGGTTCGGTAGGAGAATGGTTTTATACGGGTATTTTAGGAATCAAAAAGGATGAAGCAGCACCGGCATTTAAACATTTTATTCTGGAGCCGAAGCCGGGTGGCGGTATTACTTCTGCTTCCGGAAGTTATGAAAGTATGTACGGAATGATTGAAAGCAGCTGGGAGATAGAAGAAGAAGAAACGCTATTCCGTTTTACCATACCGGCTAATACTTCTGCCACCGTGACATTGCCGGGAGCAGGATATGAGAATATGGAACTGGAAGCCGGAACGTATGAATTCCGGGTTAAACAGTGACATTTTGTAAAAGATTGCAAAAGAATTTGTAAAAAGCGAAAAACCGCTTGCAAAATCAGATAAAACTTTATATAATAAGCACAATGTTGTTAGGCGTAAAAGGCCAGAGAGCAGGGAATGATTTTGACCTTTTTCTTTGAAGCATTCAGAGAAAATCAGTGGCATACGGACAGCCGGGGTCAAATGCCGAAGTTGGCAACTTTCGTTGCCTTATTGATTGAGTGAAAACTCGTTTTTAAAGTTTAATGTTCTTAATTGTTCGGAACGGACAAGGAACGGAACTGTATATCACATTTGTGAGACAATCAATAAGAGTAGTAAAAGTAAGTTCTTGCTATATAGACTCTGGAACAATATTTCTGGCAGCATACAGAGGATGAAATAGTATTATTTTGTCGAGATGTATTTGAAATAGTGTGTGATTTGGAACATAGGTGATACACAGTGAGAACAGTGTATTACCTTTTTTTATTTTTTGATTCGGTGGAAGAATGAGGTGTTGTCATGAACAAAATGAAATTATATGGATTTAACAATCTGACAAAATCTTTGAGCTTTAATATATATGATGTATGTTATGCGAAAACGGCAAGAGAACAGAAGGAGTACATAGCATATATTGACGAGCAGTATAACTCGGATCGTCTGACGAAGATTTTGTTCCACCTGACGGAAATGATTGGTGCTCATGTGCTTAATGTGTCAAAGCAGGATTATGAGCCGCAGGGGGCAAGTGTAACCTTTTTAATTGCAGAAGGAAATATGCTGCCTTCCGGTTATGAGACGTTAGAGGAAGCATCAATAAAGCTTCATGATACGGTTGTGGGACATCTGGATAAAAGTCATGTAACGGTTCATACTTATCCCGAATATCATCCTGATACCTGTATTGCTACATTTCGGGTGGATATTGATGTGGCAACCTGTGGAGAGATTACACCGCTCAGTACCTTGGATTATTTAATCGGCAGCTTTGATTCGGACATCATTACCATGGATTACAGAGTGCGCGGATTTACAAGAAACATGGAAGGGAAAAAGCTTTTTATGGATCATAAAATCACTTCCATTCAGGATTATATCGCACCGGAAACAATGCAGAAGTATGATGCGATTGATATTAATATGTATCAGGCAAATTTATTCCATACAAAGATGCTGGTGAAGGAAATGGATTTACAGAATTATCTGTTCAATACGGATATTTATGAAATACCTCCGAAAACAAGACTGCAAATCAGCAATAATCTCAGGCAGGAAATGATTGAGATTTTCAGCGGAACGAATATTTTTGAATAAAGCTTAGAATAAGATAGAAATAGAAAGTAACGGGTGATGTCATGGCAGGTTTAAATCAGGACAGAGCGCCGATTATGGAAGCGCTTCAGCAGCTAAAAACGATGCGGATTGTGCCCTTTGATGTACCGGGGCATAAAAGAGGAAAAGGAAATAAAGAACTGACCTATTTTTTAGGTGAGAAGTGTATGGAACTGGATGTAAATTCCATGAAGCCTTTGGATAATCTGTGTCATCCGGTTTCTGTTATTAAAGAAGCGGAGGAGCTGGCGGCAGAGGCATTTGGTGCTGCACATGCCTTTTTTATGGTGGGTGGAACAACCAGTGCGGTACAGGCAATGGTGTTGACTGCATGTAAGCGGGGAGACAAAATTATTCTGCCGAGAAATGTACATAGAAGTGCAATTAACGCCATGATTTTGTGCGGAGCGGTTCCGGTTTATGTAAACCCTGAGACAAATCATGAACTGGGTATTTCTCTTGGTATGAAGGTATCCGAAGTGGAAAAAGCGATACGGGAAAATCCGGATGCAAAAGCAATTTTGGTCAATAATCCTACATACTACGGAATCTGTTCCAATATCAAAGCGATTGTAGAACTTGCCCATGCACATGGGATGATGGTGCTTGCGGATGAAGCACACGGAACCCACTTTTACTTTCACAAAAATCTACCCATGTCGGCAATGGAGGCAGGTGCCGATATGGCTTCTGTAAGTATGCACAAATCGGGTGGGTCTCTTACACAAAGCTCTTTTTTGCTGATGGGACCGGGTGTGAATGCGGGATATGTCCGTCAGATTGTAAATCTGACACAGACCACAAGCGGTTCCTATTTGTTTTTGTCAAGCCTTGACATTTCCAGACGAAATCTTGCCTTGAACGGAGAAAAGGTATTTGACAATATTATTAATTTGGTTCAGTATGCTCGGGATGAAATTAATGAAATCGGCGATTATTATGCTTATTCCACGGAACTTAAAAACGGGGATTCCGTTTATGATTTTGACATAACGAAACTGTCTGTACATACGAGAAACATCGGTCTTGCCGGAATTGAAGTTTATGATATTCTGAGAGATGATTACGATATTCAGACAGAATTCGGGGACATCGGAAATCTGCTTGCTTATGTGTCCGTAGGAGACAGACCACGGGATATTGAAAGACTTGTCAGTGCACTTTCCGAAATTCGCAGAAGGTATAAGAAGGATACAAGCGGTATGTTGGAGGCGGAATATATTAACCCGATTGTGGCGGCACCGCCACAGGATGCTTTTTACGGGGAAAAAGAATCCCTTTCGATTGCGGAAACGAACGGCAGGGTGTGCGCGGAATTTGTAATGTGTTATCCGCCGGGTATTCCGATTCTGGCTCCGGGAGAACTGATTACCGGGGAGATTCTGGACTATATCCGGTATGCCAAGGAAAAAGGTTGTTCCATGACGGGACCGGAGGATATGAACATAGAAAGATTAAATGTCATTAGGTAAGTAGCACCAAGGTGAGGAGGTAAATCATTATGGAATTATGGTTTTCGGAAAAGCATACACCAAATGTAAAGATGTCTATAAAGGTTGACAGACAGCTATATTCGGGAAACAGTGAGTTTCAGCGGATTGATATTTTTGAATCCAAAGAATTCGGCAGGTTTTTGACGTTGGACGGTTATATGATGCTGACCGAAAAGGATGAATTTATTTACCATGAAATGATTGTTCATGTACCTATGGCGGTCCATCCTAATGCAAAAAAAGTGCTTGTTATCGGTGGTGGTGACGGCGGTGCGGTCAGAGAGCTTTTAAGATATCCGAGTGTGGAGTGGATAGATCTGGTAGAGATTGATGAGTTGGTTGTAGAGGTATGTAAGAAGTATCTTCCGCAGACGGCAGGTCAGCTTAGTGATGAGAAAGTACACATCCGGTATGAGGACGGGCTCGCCTATATTCGTCATAGGGAAGATGAGTATGATTTGATTATTGTGGATTCTACAGATCCATTTGGGCCGGGTGAAGGTCTTTTCACCAAAGAATTTTACGGTAACTGCTATAAAGCATTAAAGGAAGACGGTATTATGGTGAATCAGCATGAGAGCCCTTTCTATCCGGAGGACAGGCAGGCAATGCAGCGGGCTCATAAAAGGATTGTGGAATCCTTCCCCGTAAGTAAGGTTTATCAGGCGCACATTCCAACCTATCCGTCAGGTCACTGGCTCTTTGGTTTTGCATCAAAGAAATATCATCCGATTAAGGATGCCAATTTTGTAAAATGGAATGTACTTGGGTTAAAGACGAAATATTATAATACAGAGCTTCATGCAGGAGCGTTTGCCCTGCCAAATTATGTAGAGGAGATGTTGGAGGATGTGGAATAAAAACGTAGAAACCTTTTTAGGGTGTGATGCGGATTATGAGGAAGCAAGAATTGTTTTATTTGGTGCCCCTTTTGATTCCACCACGTCCTACCGTCCGGGAACACGGTTTGCCAGCAAGACGATGCGTGCCGAATCCTATGGACTGGAAACCTACAGTCCTTATCAGGATTTGGACTTAGAGGACTGCAAGGTGTTTGACGGCGGAGATTTGGAGCTTTGTTTCGGAGATACATCACTTGCTTTGAAGGATATCACGGAATGCACAAGACAGATTGTAACAGACGGCAAGCTTCCGGTGATGATTGGAGGGGAGCATCTGGTGACTCTTGGCGCTGTTCGTGCGGTTTTTGAGAAATATCCGGATTTACATATTATTCATTTTGATGCTCATGCGGATTTGCGTGAAGAATATTTAGGTACGACACTTTCCCATGCTACGGTGCTTCATAGGGTTTGGGATTTGGTAGGAGACGGAAAGATTTTCCAGTTTGGCATTCGTAGCGGAGAACGCGCGGAGTTCCTATGGGGAAAAGACCATGTAACAACACGGAAATTTGATTTTGTCGGACTGGAAGACGTGATAGAAAAGTTAAAGGGAAAGCCGGTATATTTTACTTTGGATTTGGATGTGCTTGATCCTTCCGTATTCCCCGGAACAGGAACACCGGAGGCAGGCGGTGTTACTTTTTTACAGCTTTTGGAAGCGGTATTAAAGGTAGGAGATTTGAATTTGGTAGGCTGTGATATTAATGAACTGTCTCCCCCCTTGGATACGAGTGGGGCTTCCACGGCAGTAGCGCTGAAGGTGTTACGAGAACTGCTGTTAAAGCTGGAAGAGAAGTATATAAGAGTATAAGAAAAGGAGAACAGAGAAAATGGGAAGAGCGTTAATTATCGGATGTGGTGGTGTTGCCGGTGTGGCAATTCATAAATGCTGTCAGAACAGTGAAGTATTTGAAGAAATTTGTATTGCAAGCAGAACGAAAAGCAAATGTGATGCGTTGGCAGAGAAGCTTTCCGGTGGAAAGACAAAAATTCAGACTGCGCAGGTAAATGCAGATAATGTGGATGAAGTGATTGCGCTGATTAAGAAGTTTCAGCCCGATTTGGTTATGAATATTGCATTGCCTTATCAGGATTTGACGATTATGGATGCCTGTCTTGCCTGTGGGGTAAATTATATGGATACGGCAAATTATGAGCCGGAGGATATTGAAGAACCCGAGTGGCGGGCTGTTTATGAAAAGCGTTGTAAGGAAGAAGGATTTTCCGCATACTTTGATTATTCCTGGCAGTGGGCATATAAGAAAAAATTTGAGGAGGCGGGTCTTACGGCACTTCTCGGATCCGGTTTTGATCCGGGTGTAACGCAGGCATTTTGTGCTTATGCGTTGAAGCATGAATTTGATGAGATTGATACGATTGATATTTTGGACTGCAATGGTGGTGACCATGGTTATGCGTTTGCAACAAACTTTAATCCGGAAATTAATCTGCGTGAGGTTTCCGCACCGGGAAGCTATTGGGAAAATGGTAAGTGGGTGGAGATTCCTGCTATGAGCATCAAAAGGGAATATGATTTTGATGAGGTGGGAAAGAAGGATATGTATCTGCTGCATCATGAAGAGATTGAATCTCTGGCCAAAAATATTCCGGGTGTAAAAAGGATCCGTTTCTTTATGACCTTCGGACAGAGCTACCTTGACCATATGAGATGCTTAGAGGATGTGGGGATGCTTTCTACTACGCCGATTAATTACGAAGGAAAAGAAATTGTACCGATTCAGTTTTTGAAAGCACTGTTGCCCGATCCGGCAAGTCTTGGACCTCGTACGAAGGGGAAGACGAATATCGGTTGCATTTTTACCGGAAAGAAGGATGGGAAGGAGAAGACTTATTATCTTTATAATGTTTGCGATCATCAGGAATGTTATAAAGAGGTTGGTTCTCAGGCGATTTCTTATACTACCGGTGTGCCGGCTATGATTGGGGCGATGATGCTGCTGACCGGAAAATGGAATAAGCCGGGTGTGTATACGGTGGAGGAGTTTGATTCGGATCCGTATATGGAGGCGTTGAATAAGTGGGGGTTGCCTTGGCGGGAGAGTTTTGAGCCGGTGTTGGTAGAGTAAAGGTGAGTTAGAACTTTGAGTTGAATCTAAGGGCAGGAATGCGGCGAAACATTCCTGCCTTTGTGAGATTTATGGAAGTAAAAGTTAGGAGACAGGATATGGAGATGAAGAAGGAATGGGGAAGTTTACAGACTCCTTGTTATGTGGTGGAAGAAAAGCTTCTTATCAAAAATCTTGAGATATTAAGGAGAGTGGAAGAAGAGGCGGGGTGTCATGTTTTGTTGGCACAGAAGGCGTTTTCGATGTATCATTTTTATCCGTTGATTGGGCAGTATATTTCGGGGGCTACGGCAAGCGGGTTGTATGAAGCAAGGCTGGGAGCGGAGGAGATGGGAAAGGAAAATCATGTGTTTTCTCCGGCTTACAGGGAGGAGGATTTTGATGAGATTTTGTCTCTTTGTGACCATATTATTTTTAATTCTTTCGGACAGTGGGAGAAGTTCAAAGGGAAAGCACTGGCAGCAGGGCGGGAGTGTGGAATTCGTATAAATCCGGAGTGTTCTACGCAGGAGCATGGAATCTATGACCCTTGCAGCAAGGGTTCCAGACTGGGGGTTACGCTTGCGAATTTTAAGCCGAAGCTGTTGGATGGCTTGGCAGGATTACATTTTCATACGCTTTGTGAACAGGGAGTGGATGCGCTGGAAATTACTTTGAAGGCAGTGGAGGAAAAATTCGGACAATGGCTGCCGAAAATGAAGTGGGTGAATTTTGGTGGTGGACATCATATTACAAAACCGGACTATGATGTGGATAAGTTGATTCGGATTATTAAAGAGTTTAAAGAGAAGTATCAGGTGGAGGTTTATCTGGAGCCGGGAGAGGCGGTTGCTTTGGATACGGGATTTTTGATATCGGAGGTTCTGGAGCTGATTGAGAATGAGGGAAACATTGCCATATTGGATACTTCTGCTGCCTGTCATATGCCGGATGTGTTGGAAATGCCGTACAGGCCTTTTGTTATCGGAAGCGGAGAAGCGGGGGAAAAGCCGTATACATATACCTTTGGCGGTCCTACCTGTCTGGCGGGGGATATCATCGGCACGTATTCCTTTGAGGAACCGTTAAAGGTGGGGGATAAGGTTGTGTTTTGTGATATGGCAATTTATTCTATGGTGAAGAATAATACTTTTAACGGGATGCCGCTGCCGGCAATTGCGGCGGTAGACAGGAAGGGAAAAGTGGAAATGATAAGGCAGTTCGGATATGGGGATTTTAAGGGACGGCTGTAAGAGCATTAAAATATAAAAAGAAGAAGGTCATCCAGTAATTGATAGGGAAGGGAAAGTAAAGCTTTAGGAGGATAAAAACTATGATAATTATGGATTTACAGGGAACATGGGAGTTATGCCTTGATGCAGAGAAACAATATACAGAGCCGCCCAAGGGTGATGACTCTATTTGTCTGCCGGACAGCACTGCTCACGCGCAGAAGGGAACAGAGAATTCGGAACCCAATACGGGCTATATGACGGACCGGTATTATTTTGAAGGATATGCATGGTATTCCAGAAACATTTTCGTGGAGAAGAGCTGGATGAATAAGAAGCTTACCTTGTTTTTGGAACGTACCAGAATTTCTACGGTGTATGTGGATGGTGTGGAAATCAATACGGAAAGCAGTTTGTGCGGATATCATGAGCATGATTTGACAGGAAGGCTGACCGCAGGAGAGCATAGACTTACAATCCGGGTGAATAATACGGATTATCCGACCCGTGGGGGACACATGACTTCTCCTGATACACAGACTAATTGGAATGGTATTTTGGGGCGTATGGAGTTACAAATTCGGGAACAATACTATCCGAGAAATCTTCAGGTGGCAGCAGAAACACCGGAGCAGGTAAAGGTAAGTGCAGACATATGCGGAGAAACTGACGGAAGCGCATGTGTGATAATTCGCAGGAAAAACGGCGAAGTATTATATCAGAATAATTATTTGTTTGATAACAGTCACTTACAGGCTGTATTTGCACTGGAAGGAGAGGATTTGATCTGGGATGAATATCATCCTAATTTATTGCGGGCGGAGGTGACGGTAGGAAGTGAAAGTATTTCCGCTTTCTTTGGAATTCGTAAATTGTCCTCAGATGAGCGGCGCCTACTGGTAAATGAGAAGCAGGTGTTTTGGCGCGGTAAGCATGATGGGCTTGTATTTCCTCGTACCGGATATGCACCAATGACAGTGGAGGAATGGAAAAAGGTCTTCTCTACGGCGAAGGATTACGGGATTAATCATTATCGTTTTCATACCTGTTGTCCACCGGATGCAGCTTTTGCGGCTGCGGATGAGATGGGAATTTATATGGAGCCGGAGTTGCCCTTTTGGGGAACGATAGCAGCACCCGGAGAAGAATATTTTAACGAAGAAGAGCAGAAATATCTGGTTGAGGAAGGTTATCGTATCCTGAAGGATTTTGGCAACCATCCCTCTTTTGTAATGCTTTCCATGGGAAATGAGCTTTGGGGCAGTATGCCGCGAATTAACAGTTTTCTGCATAATTACAAGAAGACGGACGGACGACATTTGTATACACAGGGGTCTAATAATTTCCAGTTCTGTCCTGCTGTACTGGAGGATGAAGATGTGTTTTGTGGGGTCAGGCTTTCGAGTGATCGATTGTTTCGGGGGTCGTATGCGATGTGTGATGCGCCGCAGGGACATATTCAGACAGCACCTCCTGATTCCTGCCATAATTATGATGATATTATTGCTCCGATGGAAGTAAACAAAAGCGAAGCGGGCGATGGTTATATTGAGATACAGTATGGTACGGGAACGAAGAAGGTAAAGGCAGTTAGTGGGGAGCAGGCATTCATTCCGAAGGTGCCGGTGCTTTCCCATGAGATAGGGCAGTATGATTTCTTCCCTGATTTTACGGAACTGGGGCGCTATACCGGTTCTCAGCAGCCGCTATATTTGAAGCTTTACCGGGAAGGTATGGAGAAGAGAGGTACTTTTGCACAGTGGAAGGATTTTTATGAAGCAACCGGAAAGTTCGCCATTGACTGTTATCGAAGGGAAATTGAAACGGCACTGCGTACTAAGGAGTTAAGTGGTTTTCAACTGTTGGATTTGCAGGATTTCCCGGGACAGCGTGTGGCATTAGTAGGAGTTTTAAATGCATGGATGGAATCGAAGGGTCTGATTACACCTTCGGAATGGAGAAAGTTCTGTAATGATACGGTTATTCTGGCAGAACTGGAAAGCTTTGTTGTAAAAGAACACCAGACGATTCATATGCCTGTGAAACTTTCGGTGTGTAATTGGGAGACATTTGGCGGAACCCGGCTGCAATATCGAATTATCTTTGGAGAGCAGGTGCTTGCAAAGGGACAGCTTCCCATAACAAAGGGAAATGAGCGTTTGCAAGAAATAGGAGTCGTGGAATTTACTATTCCTGCTCTTGATAAACCGGAAAAGGTGCAGATAGAGTTACAGATTGCGGATACGGAATATGCAAATGAGTATGTTCTCTGGGCGTATCCGGAACTGGAGCTTACGATATTGGAAACAGCCATTTGCTACAAAGATAAGACGGTACGCATTGCCCGGACAAGGGATGAGGTGGATAGGTATCAGGCGGAAGAAACCGCATTTATTTATGTGCCGGAACCGACCGAAGAGGATGTGGAAGGAACCTATTGTACTGATTTTTGGAATTATCCTATGTTCCGGTCTATATCCGAAAGCATGGGTAGAAAGGTGCCGGTAGGAACCTTAGGGTTGTATATTTGTAAAGAAAATGCATTGTTACAAGGATTTCCGTGTGAGAATTATTCCACACCACAATGGTATCAGTTGGTGATGCACAGTCACTGTAAGGTGCTGGATAAGGAAAAAGAGGTACGTCCCGTTGTACAACCGATTGATAATGTGGAACGTTGCCATAAGTTGGGGATGCTTTATTATCAAGGGGATGTATTGGTATGTACCTCACGTCTTTGGGAGATTGGTCAATATCCGGAGGTACAGGCATTTGCCAAGTCTATCATGGAGCAGTTAGACCATTGAGTAATTAGTGGGAAAGCTACAACACCGGTTAGTAGCTTTGCGAGTGGCGTTGTGGCAAAATACAATCAGATTAGGGCAAACATCTTTAACAGATACAGCCAGAAAGTAATACTGACAGAACTTAAAAAAGTAGTGGTAACCACAACACTGGAGGTCAGTATGCCTTCGTGTCTCATATTTTTAGCCATAATATAACAGCTTACCGTTGTAGGTGCTCCGAGCATAATCAGAATTGCAACCATTTTTTCATCCCGAAAGCCCATATAGGCAGCAAGCGGAAGAAACAGGGCGGGCTGTAAAAGCAGTTTGATGAAGGAGCATACAAAGGTAGGCTTTAGTTTGGCAAGTGCTTTTTTTCCCTCAAAGCCCGCTCCTAAGCCAAGAAGGGCAAGGGGTGTGGCAAGGACGGAAATGTTTCCGATGGTTTTGGAAACAATAACCGGAAAAGAAATCCGGCAGAGGGAAGCAATCATACCAAAGAGAATACCAAGGATAATCGGGTTGGTTATAATGCCCTTGATAGATTTCTTTACAGCGGCTTTATCCATACCGTGGCTTTCCGGTCCTGTAAAGGACAGAACCAGTACTGCGGCAACGTTATAGAGAGGAACTGTTCCCACAATCATGAGAGGAGCCATGCCGGAAGTACCATAAATATTCTGTATAAAAGCAACTCCCAGAACTGCTGCACTTCCCCGGTAGGAGGCCTGTACGAATTCTCCGATTAATGACTTATCTTTATAAAAGATTCCTGAAATAAACCAGATGGTACAAATGCAGAATAAAGTTACCAAAAAACAGAATAGAACATATTTTGTGTCCCATACCGCGTAGAAATCTGCTTCGGCGATGTCTTTAAACAGTAGTACCGGCAGAGTGATTTTATAGTTGAAAGAGTTTAAAGTTTTTACGAAGCTGTCATCCACAATTTTCAGATTTTTAATGATATAGCCAATGACCATAACAAGAAAGATAGGGATAGTAGCGTTTAAGCTGAAAATTAAATTTTCCATAAAGGGAAGCCTTCTTTTTTATCAATATTTATATTATATGAAAATACATACTGAATCGAGTATAAAGCCGATTTAAATTTATGTCAAATTTTCATACTCATGTGAGAAGTTTCATGGTATACTGAAAAAGAAGTTTGAGATTCAAATAGTTTGAATAGAAACGGTATACGGTATACTTTGTTTGGGGAAAGTAAATGCAGATAAATATAGTTTTTGTAATAGTGATTGTAATAGGAATTATAATAGCCGTTAGTTTGATTACTGCTTTTGTTACTTTGATTTTGCGAGGAATGAGAAGCAGAAAGCAGAGCGCGCTGGATGAAATGGAAGGACATGAATTTGAATATTTTTGTGCAGAAATTCTGGAAAAGCACGGTTTTTTGGAGGTTGAAGTCACAAAGGGAAGCGGAGATTACGGGATAGATATTCTTGCCGAAAAGGATGGAGTAACATATGCCATTCAGTGTAAATGCTATTCGGAACCGGTCGGAGTGAAAGCCGTTCAGGAAGCGTATTCAGGACGGGATTATTATGACCGGATGGTGGGAGCGGTACTTACGAATCAGTATTTTACTTCTCCGGCAGTTGAGGCGGCGAAAAAATTGAAAATTCTGCTTTGGGACAGAGGTTATCTGGAAAGTATGATGGAGGAATAGTTGTGGATATAAATACAGTATTAAATGAAATTTTAGTGAAACTTTTTCGGAATATCAGTACAATAGAAGAGAATGCTTTAAAAAAAGGTAAATTTAAAAATATAACAGTAAATGATATGCATGTTATGGAGGCAATCGGTATGGGGGAACCGAAAAATATGACTGCGGTTGCCAAAAACCTTGCCGTCACTACCGGTACACTGACTATTTCCGTAAACAGTCTTGTAAAAAAGGGACTGGTAGAGCGTGTACGGAGCGAAGAGGACAGACGGGTTGTACTGGTTTCACTTTCCGAGAGCGGAAAGGCAGCCTATGAGCATCATCAGAAATTCCACAAGAAAATGGTGGATGCGATAGTGGAAAGTCTGACAGAGGAGGAAAAGGATGTGCTGGCAAAGGCACTAAGTAATCTGTCCGATTATTTTCAGAAAAACTTAAGACAGTGATGACGGAAAAGGGTTTTACTTTTCCGCCACTTTATTTTCCAACGCCTGAAAATCTGATGGACCTGCATCCAGTAAAAACTTATGAAATTCATAATCTGAATAGTCATTGCCCCATTCTTCGGCAGCCTTTTCTTTTAAATCCAGTATCTCTAAATAACCCAGATAATACTTCAAATAATTCGTCGGTTCCTCCACAATATATTCATAAACTGCCCGGCAGGACTCTTCCTTTGTTATGCCCATAGAAGACAGAAATTTTTTTACTTTTGCGTAATCTGCACCGTCGTAATGAATGGCAACATCCAGCAAAGAATATAGTCCAAGTTGTACTTTACGGTCATTTTTTAAAAGCTGATAATAGGCAGCGGCTTCTTTTTCTCCGGCACCGAGAGCAAGCTCCGTGGCATAATCATAAGAAATCAATTCTACATAGAGTGCATATCCCTCTGCATACCCGGTATATCCAAGCAGGCTTCGAATGGGCATTTTTTTTGCCACAGGCTTACTGTTGTAGTAAACACACTGGAACAGATGTCCGGGATAGCCTTCATGCGCAAGTGTGGTGAAAAGTTCCAGCCTTCCATAATGATTGTTTGGGTTTAAATAAATCACATTGTTCTTGCAATCATCCAAAGGCGGCGTCAGATAAAATGCAGGGCTGCTGTAAGCAGCCAGAGAGTCCGAAATGTTTTTGACCACAAAAGGAGCAGGTTCCGGAAGGGAAGGAAAATCCTTACTCATTCTTTTCTGCAGATAGGAAAGCATTGCTTCTGCATTTTCAAAAGGAAGAACGTCAGTAAAATGATTGTCTGCCGCATGAGCAAGTAATTCGGGACTTTTTGTTGTGGCATTTACCAGAGCTTCCAGATTTTTATCAAAGTCTTCACAAAGTAAAGCTTTAATTGCGTTTATATCACGATAAGAGCCAACCTCTCTTTTGATAAGATAAAGGTAATAGTTTTTTCCGTGTTCAAAACCGGCAAGGCCGGCAGTATTTTTTCCACTGCCGGAAAGTAAAAATAGTCCGTCACCAAGGGCGGTATAGGCAGGAGCCATGACGGTTGTTAAAAGGCGGTTGTTTTCGGATTCGTAAGCCTTTATTTCTTTATCAGTGACAAGCCCCTTTTCTTTTAATTGTAAAAGTCGCTCGGAAAAAGTGGTCTGCAAAAAATGAGTTCCGTTCTTCAACAGAGTAGTATCCATAAGGGCATCACACTGTGAAATGACTTTTTTGGCAGTGCTGTCGGACATAAACAGTCCGGCCTTGGATTTCTCTTGTTCATAAACAAGAAGCCCGTGAAAATAGTCTTCGGATTGTTCTAAAAGCTTCAGGTAATCCTCTACATCCTTTTTGGAACGAAAGGTATAGTCGGCAAGCAGGACGGGAAACTGGGTCTGCATACCGGAAGAGGGGGAAAGAGGCTCATCGTAATAGAAATAATTTTTGGCGGCTTCTTCGTTTTCAAAATAAGAGCGGAGTAATCCCAATGTATAAGCCTCTTCTTTATTTAAACGATTTTCCTTGACGGTTCGTAGGAAAGTAAGTGTTTCTTCCAATAAAACTTCCTGCTTATTTTTATTTTCCGATGTAAAGACGGGCAGCTTTGCCTCTACATTTTTTAGTCCGAAATCTTCCGGATTAGCAACTGTGTAATGGAGTGACAGGGTATTTTCCGAAAGTTCGGAGCAGAACAGATTTTGTGTGAAGCTGCGGAAGTTGCGGGAGGTTTTCGTAAAGCCGAGAAAAAGTGCGACACATAAAAGCGGAACAGGTAATAGGAAAAGAAGTTGTTTTCCGGTTGGTTTTTTTAGGGAGTGAAAAAAATTCATGGCATTCCTCTATGTCAGGAGGGGAGTTCCCCGTTATCTTTTTACAGTTTATGAGTGAAAGCAAAGTTTATGCCTAAGGAAAAGTATGTTGTTCAACTTGTACATATACAACTACATAAAATTGGTATATATAAATAATGAATTTTTCAACAAATTGTATTATAATAACATCATAGAGGAAAATACATCTATAATAAGTCATCGGAAGGAGAGACCATTATTGAACGTAAAGGCTAAATATTTGCAAGTAGTCAATTGGTTAAAGGATCGGATTGCGGCAAAAGAATTCAAACCGAATGAAAAAATTCCTTCCGAAAATGAGTTAAGTGAGCAGTTTGGCCTAAGCAGACAGACTATACGCCATGCTATCAGTGTTTTGGAGGAAGAAGGAATTCTCACCAGAATGCAGGGGAGCGGTACTTATGTCAGTGATAACTGTTACACCGATTTGGAGAAGCGTACTCGGATTGCCGTGGTGACTACCTACGTAGACAGCTACATTTTCCCGAAAACCATTCAGGGAATTGAACAGATATTAACAGAACAGGGCTATTCCATGGAGCTTGCTTTTACCAACAATACGGTAGAACGGGAAAAAGAAATTCTGGAAAATATCATTGGAAAAGATGACGTAGCAGGTATGATTATTGAACCGACCAAGAGTGGTCTTCCCAATCCGAATGAGGATTTATACCAGAAACTTTTGGAAAAAAAACTTCCTATGATTTTTATTAACAGTTATTATCCTAATCTTGACATTCCCCATGTTTCCATGAATGACAAAAACGCGGCGATGAAAGCAGTGGAGGCGCTGATTCTGGCAGGACATAAAAATATTGCGGCTATTCTGAAAATGGATGATGGGCAGGGACACCGGCGTTACAGTGGTTATATGGAAGCAATGAAAGCAGCGGGACTTCCCACCAAGGATGAAAATGTTATCTGGATTGACACCGAGGATGTGTTTCACCCCGAATTATATCGGGAGAAACTGCTTCGGAGGTTGTCCGGCTGTAGCGGAATATTCTGTTATAACGATCAGGTGGCATTTAATCTAATCGCATTACTGCAAAAGGAAGGAATTTCAGTGCCGGAACAGATGTCGGTAGTCAGCGTGGACGATTCCGATCTTGCCAAATTAGGCGATGTCAAGCTTTCTTCGATTCCGCACCCTCTCGACAGATTGGGGGCAAAAGCTGCATTGAATCTGTTGCAGATGATGAAGGATTCTAAATTTGACGGAAACTATGAGTTTGAGGAAGAAGTGATTTTGCGGGAATCCGTGGCTGGATTTCGCGCTATTTTACCATTTTAAGGAGGATTTAAACATGCAGGCAACAAAAAATTACAAGTTTTGGTTTTGTACAGGTTCACAGGATTTATATGGAGAGGAATGCCTAAAGAACGTAGCAGAACATTCTAAAAAAATTGTGGAGGCTTTCAATGCTTCCGGGAAATTACCCTTTGAAGTAGTATGGAAACCGACTTTGATTGACCAGGCTTCTATCAGAAGAACCTTCAATGAAGCAAATAATGATGAAGAGTGTGCAGGCGTCATTACATGGATGCATACCTTTTCACCGGCAAAAATGTGGATTATTGGTTTGCAGGAGTACAAAAAACCACTCTGTCATTTACATACACAGTTTAACGAGGAGATTCCTTATGACACTATTGATATGGATTTTATGAATGAAAACCAGTCCGCGCATGGTGACAGAGAATACGGACATATTGTAAGCCGCATGGGTATCGAGAGAAAAATTATTGTAGGACACTGGGCAAGCGAAAAAGTACAGGAAAGACTGACAAGCTGGATGCGTACTGCAATCGGTGTTATGGAATCTTCCCATATCCGTGTTGTTCGTGTTGCCGACAATATGCGTAATGTTGCCGTAACCGAAGGTGATAAAGTAGAAGCGCAGGTAAAATTCGGATGGGAAATCGATGCATATCCGGTTAACGAGATAGTGGAATATGTAAATGCTGTTTCCAAGGGAGATATTGATGCATTAGTAGAAGAATACTACAGTAAATATGACATATTGTTAGAGGGCAGGGATGCAGCTGAGTTTAAACAGCATGTTGCCGTACAGGCAGGTATTGAGCTTGGCTTTGAAAAATTCCTGACCGAGAAAAACTATCATGCCGTTGTAACACATTTTGGTGACTTAGGCGGACTAAAACAGCTTCCGGGTCTTGCCATGCAGAGACTGATGGAAAAGGGCTACGGTTTCGGTGCAGAAGGTGACTGGAAAACAGCGGCTATGGTACGTCTTATGAAAATCATGGCAGCCAATACACCGAATGCCAAGGGAACTTCCTTCATGGAAGATTATACCTACAACCTTGTTCCTGGCAAGGAAGGTATTCTGCAGGCACATATGTTAGAGGTATGTCCGACCATTGCAGACGGACCGATTTCCATTAAATGCCAGCCGCTTTCCATGGGTGACAGAGAAGATCCGGCTCGTCTGGTATTTACCAGTAAGACAGGTACAGCGGTAGCAACCTCCTTAGTAGATTTAGGAAATCGTTTCCGTTTGATTATCAATGCAGTAGACTGCAAGAAATGTGAAAAACCGATGCCGAAACTTCCGGTAGCAACTGCATTCTGGACACCGCAGCCGTCTTTGGAGATTGGTGCCGAAGCGTGGATTTTAGCAGGAGGTGCTCACCATACAGCATTCTCTTATGATTTAACGGTAGAACAGATGGAGGACTGGGCAGCGGCTATGGGAATTGAAAGTGTTATCATTGACAATAACACAACCATCCGTGAATTTAAGAACACATTAAGATGGAATTCCGTTGTATTCAGATAGAAAAGTTTTGCTCTTAAATTTTCATGAGATTATAAGAAAGGTAAGGTTTTGGAATGAATAACGAAGAAATCAAAAAAGCTTTGGAAGAAGGAAAAAGCGCCCTTGGAATTGAATTCGGTTCTACAAGAATTAAAGCGGTGCTTGTAACAAATGATAACGTTCCGGTAGCGGCAGGCAGTCATGAATGGGAAAACCGTCTGGAAAATAATATTTGGACTTATAGTCTGGATGATATTTGGAGTGGTTTGCAGGATGCATATGCACAGATGGCAGCCGATGCAAAGAAGCAGTACGGTGTGACCTTGACAACGATTGGCGTCATCGGTTTCAGTGGTATGATGCACGGTTATATGGCATTTGATAAAAACGATGAACTGCTTGTACCGTTCCGCACATGGCGTAACACCATTACCGGAGACGCAGCAGAAAAACTGACAAAAGAGTTTAATTACAATATTCCGCAGAGATGGAGTATTGCTCATTTGTATCAGGCAATTTTAAATGAGGAAGAACATGTAAAGGACATTACTTTCTTTACCACACTTGCGGGATACATTCACTGGAAAATGACCGGAGAAAAAGTGCTTGGTATAGGCGAAGCCTCCGGTATGTTCCCGATTGATGTGGAAACAAAAAATTACAATCAAAATATGATTGCGCAGTTTGATAAGTTGACAGCAGACAAAAAGTATCCGTGGAAGCTTTCCGAAATTTTGCCGAAGGTACTTGTGGCAGGACAAAATGCAGGAACCTTAACAGAAGAGGGAAGCAGGCTGTTGGATGTAAGCGGTAATCTGAGAGCCGGTATTTTGCTTTGCCCACCGGAAGGTGATGCAGGTACCGGAATGGCGGCTACAAACAGCATTGCAAAACGTACCGGAAATGTATCTGCAGGAACAAGTATCTTTGCCATGATTGTTTTGGAAAAAGAACTGACAAAGGTATATCCGGAAATTGACCTTGTAACTACACCCACCGGAAATCTGGTTGGTATGGTGCACTGCAACAACTGTACCTCGGATTTGAATGCATGGGTAAATCTTTTTAAAGAGTTTGCAGAAAGCTTCGGCATGAAAGTGGATATGAACGATTTATTCGGAACCCTTTACAGAAAGGCATTAGAAGGGGATGCAGACTGCGGCGGACTGCTTGCTTATAATTATTTCTCCGGAGAACCGGTTACAGGCTTTGACGAGGGAAGACCGCTTTTTGTGCGTACACCGGACAGTAAATTTAATCTTGCAAACTTCATGCGTGCAAACCTGTTTTCTTCGGCAGCAACCTTAAAGGTTGGACTGGATATTATGTTGAAAGAAGAAGGTGTGCAGGTAGATCGTATTTTTGGACACGGTGGTCTATTTAAAACGAAGGGTGTAGGACAGAAGATTATGGCAGCGGCAATGGACGCTCCGGTTTCCGTTATGGAGACTGCCGGTGAAGGCGGTGCATGGGGAATTGCGCTTCTTGCCTCTTATATGGTAAACAAAGAAGCGGGAGAAACGCTGGATGATTATCTTCTTAATAAAGTATTCGCAGGAGAAACCGGAGAAGAAATGCAGCCGGATAAAGCGGATGTGGATGGATTTGATGTATTTATCGAACGATATAAAAAAGGATTCCCGATTGAGCATGCAGCGGTTGAGTCTGTACGGGAATAGAAAGAAAGGAGTAAGCGTTCAATGTTGGAGGAACTGAAAAAACATGTATATGAAGCAAATATGGACCTTCCGAAATATGGACTTGTTACCTTTACATGGGGGAACGTAAGCGGGATTGACAGAGAAAAGGGCTTATTTGTTATTAAACCCTCCGGAGTAGAATATGATAAGCTTTCGCCGGAAGATATGGTTGTAATGGATTTAGAGGGAAATAGGGTGGAAGGAAAATATAATCCTTCCTCCGATACAGCAACTCATCTGGAATTGTATAAAGCTTTTCCGGAAATCGGCGGTATTGTACATACTCATTCTTCCTGGGCAACAAGCTGGGCACAGGCAGGAAGAAGCATTCCCTGTTACGGAACAACACATGCAGACTATATTTACGGAGAAGTTCCCTGCGTAAGGTGTCTTACGAAAGAAGAAATCGATGGCGCTTATGAGAAAAATACCGGGCTTTTAATTGTGGATTACTTTAAAAATAGAGAAGTATTGGCAGTTCCGGCTGTGTTATGTAAAAATCACGGACCATTTGCATGGGGCAAAGATGCTCATGAAGCGGTACACAATGCAGTGGTTTTGGAAGAGGTGGCTAAAATGGCTGCCCGTTGTGAGCAGATTAACCCACAGGTAAAACCGGCTCCGCAGGAATTGCAGGACAAGCACTACTATAGAAAGCATGGAGCAAATGCCTATTACGGACAGGGAAAATAAGATTTTTTACAGGAAAATTTAGCAGAAAAACGGAAATAACTAAAAAGAATCGGTAAAATTCTATAATTTGTCCTGTATAGCGATATGGACGGAAACGTTTATCTATGATAAAGTAAAGCATGAAAGAATGAGAGATTTTCTAAGATATGAAATACGGACTTGGAAAATTTAAGTTTCATTGTTATGGTCAAATGGAGGTTAAATATGAATAACTTAGAACTTGCTAAAATGGCAAACGAAGTTCGAAAAGGTATCGTGACCGGTGTACATAGTGCAAAGGCCGGACATCCGGGCGGTTCCCTTTCAGCCGCTGATATCTTTACTTTTCTTTATTTTGAAGAAATGAATATTGATCCGAAGAATCCGAAGATGGAGGACAGAGACCGTTTTGTATTGTCTAAAGGTCATACTGCACCGGGACTTTATTCTACTTTGGCAAACAGAGGATTTTTCCCGGTAGAGGATTTAACAACTCTTCGTAAATTAGGTTCCTATCTGCAGGGACATCCGGATATGAAACACATTCCGGGTGTAGATATGTCCAGCGGTTCTTTGGGACAGGGAATCTCTGCGGCAGCAGGTATGGCATTGGGAGCAAAATTAGATAAGAAGGATTTCCGTGTATACACTCTGCTTGGTGATGGCGAAATTCAGGAAGGACAGGTCTGGGAGGCAGCAATGTTTGCCGGACACAGAAAACTGGATAATCTTTGTGTTATCGTAGACAACAATGGCTTACAGATTGACGGTAAAGTGGAAGATGTTTGTTCTCCGTATCCGATTGATAAAAAATTTGAAGCATTTAATTTCCACGTAATTAATGTAGATGCACATGATTTTGATGCTTTAAGAGCTGCATTCAAAGAAGCAAGAGAAACAAAAGGTATGCCGACAGCAATCATTGCACACAGCTTAAAAGGAAAGGGTGTTTCCTTCATGGAAGGAAATGCAGATTGGCATGGTAAAGCACCGAATGATGAAGAATATGCAGTGGCAATGGCAGATCTGGAGAAAGTGGGGGCAGAATTATGTCAGAAGTAAAGAAAATTGCAACAAGAGAAAGCTATGGTAATGCTCTTGTAGAGCTTGGAGCAGAATATCCGAATTTAGTTGTTTTAGATGCTGACCTTGCAGCAGCAACCAAAACCGGTATCTTTAAAAAGGCATATCCCGACCGTCATATTGATTGTGGTATTGCAGAATGTAACATGGTTGGTATTGCGGCAGGACTTTCTACAGTAGGGAAAATTCCTTTCGTAAGTTCTTTTGCCATGTTTGCAGCAGGACGTGCATTTGAACAGGTTCGTAATTCCGTAGGATATCCGCATTTAAATGTAAAAATCGGTGCAACCCATGCCGGTATCAGTGTTGGTGAAGACGGTGCAACCCATCAGTGTAATGAAGATATCGCTTTGATGAGAAGTATTCCGGGTATGGTTGTGATTAATCCGGCTGATGATGTGGAAGCAAAAGCAGCCGTACGTGCAGCAGTAGAATATCAGGGACCTGTATACCTTCGTTTCGGACGTGCGGCAATGCCGGTTATTAATGACAGACCGGATTACAAATTTGAGATTGGAAAGGGAGTTCTCTTAAAAGAAGGAACCGATGTGACTATTATAGCAACAGGAATCTGTGTGGACAGTGCTCTCTGTGCAGCGGAGAAACTTGCAGCAGAGGGAATTCATGCAGAGGTTATTAATATTCATACCATTAAACCGTTAGACAAAGAACTGGTTGCAGCTTCCGCAAAGAAAACCGGAAAAGTGGTTACCGTGGAAGAACATTCCGTAATCGGCGGACTTGGAAGTGCTGTTTGCGATGCACTTGCAGAGCTCGCTCCTACACCGGTTAAGAAAATCGGTATGCAGGATATATTTGGTGAATCCGGCTCCGCAGCTGCATTGATTCAGAAATATGGTTTGGATGCAGAAGGTGTATATAAGAATGTGAAAGAATTTTTATAAGATATTAGGAAAAGCCCATTCTCATGAACGTGAGAAGGGGCTTTTTTGAAAGGTAAACGGAAGTGATTATTGCTTTTTGAGTTCTTCAATCTGAGTAAGAAGCTGTTGAATCTGTAAATCTTTCTCTTTTATTTGAGCCTCAGTTTCCTCTAACCGGTAGATTTTTTCTTCCAATTGAGAAGTTGTTTCTTCCAATTGAGAAGTTGTTTCTTCCAGTTGAGAAGACTTTTCTTCCAATTGAGAAGTTGTTTCTTCCAATTGAGAAGTTGTTTCTTCCAGTTGAGAAGACTTTTCTTCCAATTGAGAAGTTGTTTCTTCCAGTTGAGAAGACTTTTCTTCCAGTTGAGAAGACTTTTCTTTCAGTTGAGAAGACTTTTCTTTCAGTTGAGAAGTTGTTTCTTCCAGCTGAGAAGTCGTTTCTTTCAACTTCGCGTCTTTTTCTTCCAGTTGTAGGCTTGTTTCATTTAACTGCGCTACTTTTTCTGAAAGCTTCGTTTCTAAAAGCTCTCTTATTCGCTCTCCGGTCCGTTGGACGCGGTAATATTCTTCTCTCGCTTCACATTGCAGGCGGATATCGTCCTCCTTGCTGACCAGATACAAGCTTTCATAAGCCTCATTCATATAATCGTTGTTTTCTGCAAGCATTTTAATCTCCTCCCATGTGGTGGATTTGAAGAGGGAAGCCCACATATCGATGTGATACTTTTTATCCTCTTCGGTTGCAAGTTCTATATGGGTTAAGTCTACCACAGAGAGTTGTAGCTTGTCACTATATGCGGTGTGATTTTTTACATTAAGAAATTTATAGGTGGCGAAAAATTCCGGATATTCAGGAAACAAAGAATAGTTCAAAAAACTAATCTGAAAAGCGGGTTTGACATCAGAATAATCATTTCCCGTTTCTAAATGATCGAAACATCGACAAAGATAGGTCAGAGACCGTTCCGTCCAGTTATTATAGTTAAGCACCTGCATTTCCAAATTAATATAGGTATTACTGTTTAAAAGCACCTTTACATCTAAAATACAGGTTTTAGTATCAATAGCTTTTCCCAGTTCGATAGGATTTTCAATAGTGACGGAGACGACCTCTTCCTCGGACAGATGCAGTACTGCACAGATAAGTCCCTTTAAGACATGATTATTTCGCTGTAGAAGAGCACGGAACAGGTAATCATTGGTCAAAGTGTAGGGTAACGGTCCTGTTGTGGCATACGCGGAAGAAATGGTTGTAGTAGTTTGATTATTCATAGATTTGTCCTTTCTGTGATTTGAGTATTGATTGATATGTGATGCTGGAAAATGAATTCCAATTATAAAATAAAAATAGGATGCATATGCCGAAAACGGCAGGAGCGTGTAGTCAAAGTGAAATTGCATATACTTGACCAAATACCTTTATATGATAAGTCTAATTAAAGATATTAAATAGAATGCGTAATGAAGATACACGGTTACGCTGTTCACAAATTTTTTATAGCATACTTTCTGACGGGATACAACAGTTTTTGACTTTTATAGGTGTAGAAAAAATAAGCACAGAGAGAAAAGTGTATGTTTTATTTTTAACAAGATATTGTATAAAAACAAGTGGAAGAAAAATAGAGAAAGCTAGATATGGTATTGTGCATTTTGCCATAAGAACTGTTTAAATGATATATAATTCAGAGTGTGATAAATAGAATAAGTGCTTGACATGGATAGAGCATAGTAATAAGATTTATTTAGCAATACTAAATAATATTGAGGTGAATCAGTGAATTCAAAATATGAACAGCAAATGAAAAAAGGAGTTCTGGAAATGCTTGTTTTAAAGCTGTTATCGGAGCATGATAAATACGGCTACCAACTTATCAGTGAATTGAAGGAATATAGTAACGGGATGTTTCTGCTGAAGGAAGGAACACTTTATCCGATATTATATCGGCTGGAAGATGAAGAACTTGTGGAAAGTCGTTGGAGTGAGCCAAAAGGAAAGGAAGTATCCAGAAAGTATTATGAAATTACAGAAAAGGGCAGAAATGTACTGGAAGAGTTAAAGACTCTGTGGGCAGGATTTTCTGCAAATGTATCTGCCATTATGGAAGCGGGGGAAAAGTCGTGACAAAGGAAACATATGTAAAAAAAATCAAAAAAGGATTAAAGTGTACAAATGCCAAAAAGAAGGAAATAGCCAAACAACTGGAAGCGGAGATTATGGCAGAAATTTCAGGTGGAGTAACTCTGGAAAGTATTATTGCCAGAATGGGCACTCCGGATAGTGTTGCCAAAGAATTCAATGAAAATTTTTCGTCCGAGGAGCAAAAAGCGGCAGTAAAAGCAAAGAGGATTAAACTAGCGATTCTGGTGCTGCTTATTTTAGTGTTTATTGTGGCAGCGGTTTATTGGCGGCTTCCAAAGGGAAGTACGGAGATTAATAATTTTGATGAAGAAAAGGTAAAGGAAAGAGTAGAGCTCGTTATTGATTTAGTGGATGACGGTGATTATGAACAACTGGAAAAGTATTCTATTGAAAAAATGAAGACCGATTCTGTGAAAGAGGCTATCGAGCAGACAAAAAATACTATTAACAGCAATTGGGGAAAACGGCTGTCTTTCGGAACGATGTATCAGGCAGAGATAAAACAGATGGGGACAACCTGTATTGTGACACAGGTGAATGTTTCCTATGAGAATGTAAGCATAACCTATACGATTACGTTGGATGAAGATTTGCTGTTGATGGGATTGTATATGAAATAAGCGGTACAGCATATGGGATTTTGCACACAGGCTCCTTGGAAAGATATGGAGAAGATACTTAAGGAAAATTTTGACGAGAATGAAAAGAGGAGAGTTTAATGACAGAGTCTATTCTTGCCTTTGTTATGTGGGTATTGATTGGATTTATATTTATCGTGCTTGGAATTTATGATATGTGTTCTAAGAAAGAAATTCCTTTCAGATTTTGGGCAAATGCCAAACTGCCTTTGGTTACGGATGTGAAAGGTTACAATAAAGCACTGGGAAAACTTTGGATAGGATATGGGATTGTTTTTATCTTGCTGGGAATCCCTCTGTTATGCGGACAAAATTCGGCATGGATTGTAGTTACGATATTGGGTACTGTTTTTGCAACTATTGTTATCATTGCAATTTATGTAACAGTCATTGAGAAAAAATATCGAAAGCAATCATGATGGAAAAAGTATTTGCTAAACAGATGCAAAATATCAGAGAGGATAGTTTGGAAAAGGATTGTAAACCGCCCCAAAATCTTGTAATATATTAACCGTAAATCTTACATTACAAAATACAACAAGCAAAGAGTTTCAGCGAACAGGAAGAGCGCTGATGCAGAAATGAGGCAAAACATGATTTTATCTCCATCTATTTTAGCGGCAGATTTCAGTGTACTCGGCAGCCAGATAAAAGAGGCGGACATGGCCGGAGCACAGTATATACACATTGATGTAATGGACGGTATTTTTGTACCGTCTATTTCCTTTGGAATGCCTGTGATTTCATCTATCCGTAAAACAACGGACAAGGTATTTGATGTGCATCTGATGATTATGGAGCCGGAACGTTACATTGAAGAATTTGCAAAATGTGGGGCAGACATTATTACTTTTCACTTAGAAGCTACAAAGAAGCCGCAGGAGACGATTGAAATGATTCATTCATTCGGAAAAAAAGCAGGTATCACCATCAAGCCGAATACACCTGTGGAAGAAGTAAAGCCACTTCTTTCTATGGTAGAAATGATTTTGATTATGACTGTGGAACCGGGATTTGGCGGGCAGAAATTTATTCCTGAAACGATGGATAAAATTAAGGCAGTCAGGGAAATGATAAAGGATAAGAAGCTTTCCGTAGATGTGGAAGTAGATGGTGGCATTCATGCAGGCAATATCGGTGAGGTAACGCAGGCCGGTGCAAATGTGATTGTGGCAGGTTCCGCTGTATTTAAGGGAAATATTACACAGAATATAAAGGAACTTTTTGAAGCCGGAAAGGAATAAGGCAAGAGAAATAATGAAACCTAAAGGAATAGATTTGACCAAAGGCTCGCCGGGAAAAGGACTGCTTTTATTTGCTCTGCCTATGATTCTCGGAAATTTGTTTCAGCAGTTTTATAATATGGTAGATACTATTATCGTGGGAAAATACGTGGGAGAGGATGCACTTGCAGCAGTAGGTGCATCCTATGCATTAACGACGGTTTTTGTGATGATAGCCATTGGCGGCGGAACAGGTGCTTCCGTTGTTATTTCTCAGTATTTGGGGGCAAAAGAAAACGGTAAAATGAAGACGGCTGTTTCTACCGCGATGATAACCTTTCTTGGCACAAGTATGATACTCGGAATATTCGGCATTGTGACAAACAGAATGATTCTGAGTATTCTTGGAACGCCGGAAAATGTGTTGGGAGATGCAGCACTTTATTTGAGAATATACTTTACCGGATTACCCTTTTTATTTATGTATAATATATTGTCGGCAATTTTTAATTCTCTCGGTGACTCCAAAACCTCTTTATATTTACTGATTTTTTCCTCTGTTTTAAATATTTTTCTGGATTTATTTGCAGTAAGACTATTCAATATGGGAGTGGCAGGAGTAGCGGTTGCTACGGTTGTAGCACAGGGCATTGCAGCAGTGCTGTCTTTTTCTATTTTGCTGAAAAGGTTAAAGGCATATCAAGGTGCACAGTGTTATTTTGATATTAAAATTCTGAAAAAAATGGTGAAGGTAGCAATTCCGTCTATTATTCAGCAATCTATTGTGTCAGTGGGAATGTTATTAGTGCAATCTGTGGTGAATGGCTTCGGTTCTTCGGTACTTGCAGGCTATACAGCGGGCATGCGGTTGGAATCTATCTGTATTGTACCAATGATTTCCATGGGAAATGCAGTGTCCACATTTACGGCGCAGAATATCGGAGCAGGTCAGACAGAACGGGTACGAAAAGGGTATCGGGTGAGCTACGGCATTGTGAGTGTTTTTGCTGTGATTATTTGCGTGGTATTGTTAGTATTTAAGTATCCGTTAATTCAAATGTTTTTGGAAGGGGAGAAGGGCGGTGAGGCATTTGAAACCGGTGTAGCGTACCTCTCCTTTATTGCTTATTTCTTTGTGTTTATCGGATTGAAAGCATCTACCGACGGTGTGCTCCGAGGGGCGGGTGACGTGTTTGTCTTTACAGCAGCTAATCTGGTAAATTTGGCTATTCGGGTTTCTTTTGCATTCCTAACGGCACCGGTTATCGGCGTACAGGCAGTCTGGTGTGCGGTGCCTATCGGTTGGACTGTAAACTATATTATTTCCGGACTTCGTTATCTGACGGGACAGTGGAGTCGGAAAAAATTAGTGTAAGACGTTTACAAAAAATGAAATCTATGCTAGGCTAGAGAATATAGAGATTAGAAAAAAGCATTGAAGAAGAGAGTACGTATGCGTCAGCTTTACAGAGAACTTCCCAACTTGTGGTGCAGATACAGAGAGAGGGCCGGGAGCCCAAAACAGTGTAGCAGGCACAACGCGGATGCTGAGAGGGAAGAAGGGAAAGCATACGGAACATGGCTTCTGAGCAGCGCACCGAACCGAATATGGTAAGGCTGCGACAGGTTTCGCCTGTTATAGCGGACAGAGTATAAAAGTATTTTGTACTTGTTGAGGTTTATTCCGTGAGGAATAAGTAAACGGAAGTGGTAACACGTTTTTAGACGTCTTCCTGCATGAATATGGATGCAGAAAGACGTTTTTTATTATTTTTATTTTTGGAGGAAAGAAATGAATAAAGGAAAGTATTATATTACAACAGCAATCGCCTATACATCAGGCAAACCCCATATCGGAAATACGTACGAAGCGGTTCTGGCAGACAGTATTGCCAGATTTAAAAGAAAAGACGGCTATGATGTATTTTTTCAGACGGGAACCGATGAACACGGACAGAAAATAGAAATCAAGGCACAGGAAGCAGGCATAACGCCGAAAGAATATGTAGACAAGGTGTCCGGCTCCATTAAAGAAATCTGGGATTTAATGGGAACCTCTTATGATAAATTTATCCGTACCACAGACGACTATCATGAAAAACAGGTACAGAAAATTTTCAAAAAATTATATGACCAGGGAGACATTTATAAAGGAGCATACGAAGGCTTATATTGTACACCATGCGAGTCTTTTTGGACGGAATCCCAGCTTGTGGACGGTAAATGTCCGGATTGCGGCAGAGAGGTAAAACCGGCGAAAGAAGAGGCCTATTTCTTTAAAATGAGCAAATATGCTGATAAATTGATTGAGCATATTAATACCCATCCGGAATTCATACAGCCGGTATCACGTAAAAATGAAATGATGAATAATTTCCTGCTTCCGGGACTTCAGGACTTGTGTGTATCCAGAACCTCTTTTAAATGGGGAATTCCGGTGGATTTTGATGATAAGCATGTAGTTTATGTATGGCTGGATGCACTGACAAACTATATTACCGGAATCGGCTATGATGCAGACGGAGAAAACACGGAACAGTATCACAAATACTGGCCTGCAGATTTACATTTGATTGGAAAAGATATTATCCGTTTCCATACAATTTACTGGCCGATTTTCTTGATGGCGCTGGGAGAGCCATTGCCCAAGCAGGTTTTCGGGCATCCGTGGTTGCTGCAGGGAGACGGTAAGATGAGTAAATCCAAGGGAAATGTTATTTACGCGGATGATTTGGTAGATTTCTTTGGTGTGGATGCGGTACGTTATTTTGTACTACACGAAATGCCGTTTGAAAACGACGGTGTAATTACTTGGGAATTGATGGTGGAAAGAATGAATTCCGATTTAGCCAATACGCTCGGAAATCTTGTAAACCGGACGATTTCCATGAGCAATAAATATTTTGACGGAGTTGTTGTTGACAAAGGCGTGGAAGATTCCATGGATGCGGATTTGAAAGCCGTAGTAACCGGAACCTATGACAAGGTAAGCAAAAAGATGGATGAACTGCGTGTGGCAGATGCGATTAGTGAGATTTTCACCCTCTTTAAGCGTTGCAACAAATATATTGATGAGACAGAGCCTTGGGTATTGGCAAAGGATGAGGCTAAAAAAGACCGTCTTGCTACCGTGCTCTATAATTTGGTGGAAAGTATTTCCGTCGGTGCCTCGCTGTTAGAGCCGTATATGCCGAAAACCGCAGAAAATATCGCTGCCCAGTTGAATATTACCCTTCGTTCCTTTGAGGAGACAATGCAGTTTGGCTTATATCCTTCGGGTAATAAAGTAACGGATAAACCGGAAATTTTGTTTGCGCGTCTGGACGTGAAAGAAGTGACAGAAAAAGCAGAGGCTATGTTTGAAGAGAGAAGAAAAGCGGCAGAAGGGGCGGTAGAAGAAGAGCCCGAAGATGTAATTGATATCGAAAAGAAACCGGAAATCACATATGATGATTTTGCTAAATTACAGTTTCAGGTCGGAGAAATTATTGCCTGTGAAGAAGTAAAGAAATCCAAAAAACTGCTCTGCTCACAGGTTCGCATCGGCAGTGAGGTAAAGCAGATCGTTTCCGGTATTAAACAGCACTATAGTGCAGAAGAAATGGTTGGTAAAAAAGTAATGGTATTAGTGAACTTAAAGTCTGCAACTCTTGCCGGAGTAGTGTCGGAAGGAATGCTTCTTTGTGCAGAGGATGCAGAGGGGAATCTGGCGCTTTTAGCACCGGAAAAGGAAATGCCTGCAGGCGCTGAAATTTGTTAAGTCGGAGGTACACATGATAAAAAGGGAAGAACTATATTTTGATTCAAGGGATGGGATTACGAAACTTCATGCAGTACGGTGGATACCGGAGGAACAGCCCCGTGCTGTCTTACAGATTGTGCACGGTATGGCAGAATATATAGAACGTTATGATGAATTTGCGGTAAAAATGGCGGAACGGGGATTTCTTGTTGTTGGTGATGACCATCTGGGGCACGGAAAGTCCGTGCCGGAGGGTGGGGTTTATGGTTATTTTTGTGAAAATGACCCGGCAACTGTAGTGGTCCGGGATGTGCATCGTTTGAAAAAGCTGACCCAGAAAGTTTATCCGGGATTACCCTATTTCATTATGGGACACAGTATGGGTTCTTTTATCACAAGGAATTATCTCTGTAAATATGGAACCGGAATTGATGGTGCGGTCATCATGGGAACCGGTATGCAACCGAAAGCCATGCTTTGTTTTTCTAAATTTACAACGGCGGTTTTAAAATCTTTCTTTGGACCAAAGTATGTGAGTAAACTGCTTGATCGGGGTGCATTCGGACAATATAATAAACGGATTGTGAATCCGAAAACTCAGGCAGACTGGCTTTCTAAGGATGAAAAAAGGGTTGCGGCATATGTTGAAGATCCTCTTTGCGGATTTACATTTACCATTAACGGTTTTCAGACTTTGCTTGAGTTAATTTGGAGGCTTTATAAAAAAGAAAATCTTTCCAATATGCCCAAAATGCTTCCGGTTTTGTTCATTTCGGGTACGGATGACCCGGTGGGCGGTTATTTTAAAGGTGTTCAGAAGGCAGTGGATTCTTTTAAAGAGGCAGGCATGCAGGATGTTACCGTGAAAAAATGTGAGACCGGAAGGCATGAGCTTTTAAATGAACCGGAACGTGAGAAGATAACGGAGGATATATACGGATGGCTTTCAGAGAAGCTTGACGTTATTGAGGCTGCTCGAAAAACAAGTGAGACAGAATGAAAGTGAGACGAAATGAAAGATAGAAGCAGAGCGGAAATGGTAAGGAAATGGAGTCGGTTGTCCGCAACTTTTGTGTTGGCGGTGCAGGTTTTGATAACAGGAGCGCCATTGACAGTGCAGGCACAGCAGCAGACTTCTGCTCAGACTGATACGATGGAAGAAGCACTTACAAAGGAGCAGGCAGACCGGATTATATGCTTCATCATTGAAAAAATATCTTCGGGGGCGTTGGATTCAGAGGAAGCAGTATGGGGAGCAATTTCCGAAGGGGAGGAAAAATTTCAGATTACCCTTACGGAGGAGGAAAAGAGTAATATTGTTCATATCGTAAATACGGTTAATTCGTGGGAATTTGATGCGGACGAACTGGCAAAAAAAGCAAAAGATTTGTATGAAGAGTATGGTACAGAACTATTGGAAAATCCTGAGCAGGTAGTGAAATCTGCAGCCAAGGACGGCGTAAAAGGTTTTTTTGAAGGTGTCGGGGATTTTTTTGTGAATGTCGGAAAAGAAGTCGCGGGTTTCTTTAAAGAGGGAGTGGAAAAACTGTTTAGCTTTTGGGGATAAAAAGCGGAAAAATTCATATACTGTTTTCTAGAATGAAAGAAAGGTTTGGGAAAACATATGAAAATAGCTTTTTATGGAACGAAACCCTATGATAAAATCTGGTTTGAACCCATGGGAAAGGATTATGGATTTGATATTCATTTTATTGAACTTCCCTGCAATGAGGATACCATTTCTCTTGCAGACGGATATGATGCCATTTGTATTTTTGTAAATGATTATGTAAATGCAGAAATGATTGAAAAATTATATGATATGAAGGTAAAGGCAATTCTTTTGCGAAGTGCGGGCTTTAATAATGTGGATATCAAAGCGGCGGAGGATAAAATTGTAATACTCCGGGTGCCCAGTTACTCTCCGGAAGCGGTTGCTGAATTTGCCGTTGCATTGCTTTTGACGATAAACCGTTTTACCCACAAAGCATATAACCGTACAAGGGATTTTAATATGAGCCTGAACGGACTGATGGGAACGGATTTGAAAGGAAAGGTTGCCGGTATTGTCGGAACAGGCAAAATCGGACAGGCAATGATTCGCATCTGCAAAGGCTTCGGAATGCAAATTCTTGCTTATGACCCGTATCCCAATAAAAATCTGGACGTTAATTATGTATCTGTAAAAGAGCTAATGAAAAAAGCGGATGTCATCAGTCTGCATTGTCCGCTTACTTCGGAGACGGATCGCCTTATTAACAAAGAAACCATTGCCCATATGAAACAAGGTGTTTACCTGATTAATACCTCCAGAGGACGCTTGATTGATACGGAAGCAGTTATTGAGGGACTTTTGGAAGGTAAATTTGGTGGTGTTGGTCTGGATGTTTATGAGGAGGAGGAAGGGGTATTTTTTGAAGACCGTTCTAATGACATTATAACAGATGATAATCTGGCAAGACTTATGACATTTCCCAATGTACTTGTGACATCCCACATGGGATTCTTTACACAGGAAGCTATGCAGGCAATTGCTATTGAAACACTGGAAAATGCCTATGCACTGGAAAATGGGCTTCCTTTGGTGAATCAGGTAGGGAGAGAGGCACTGAATTGACACAATATAGGAAATATTTACCAGTGAGTTCACAGAATATTTGTATATTTCCTTGTAAAAAAATGAATATTCGGCTATAATTTCTATATCACCGTTTGGAAAGAAGACTGCAGTATGCTAAAAGAGAGATTTCCTTATTTCATTCGAAAAGCAAAGAAAGAGGATTGGGATGAAGCCATGTCCATGACATGGAAGACTTTTATGAAGTTTGAGGCCGAAGACTATACAAAAGAGGGAATTCGCAGTTTCTTTGATTTTATTACGGATTCTGTTTTGTACAGGATGTTCTTAATGGGATCTTATCATATGTTTGTAGCGGTGGACGGAGGGAAAATCATCGGGATGATTACTCTGCGCAACGATACACATATATCCCTTTTGTTTGTGGACGAAGCATATCATAAACAGGGGGTGGGAAGCTGTTTGATGAAAACAATGTGGGATTTTATCAAAACGGAATTGGGGAAGGAAGTTGTTACGGTAAATTCTTCACCTTATGGGATTGGATTTTATCACCGACTTGGTTTTTTGGATTTGGGACCGGAAGTAGAAAAGGATGGAATTCGATATACACCGATGAAACGACTGTTGAATGAAGTTTAAAGGTTGTGTAGGAGGAAGCATGGATTACATCAGCAGTAAGAATATTTTTTTTCTTATAAGAGATACATTACGATTGGTGGATGCCCGTGTTATGGAGCATGGCTCCAGAGTCGCTTATATTGTATATAAAATGGTACAGTGTAAAGGCGGTCTTGAGGATTTCGAGATGGCTGATTTAGCTATGCTTACAACGTTGCATGATATTGGAGTTTATAAAACGGATGATCCGGGTGATATGTTGCGGTATGAAGCAAAAGAAAATATGCCGCATTCTATTTATGGTTATTTGTTTTTAAAATATTTGTCACCTTTGGAAAAAGAGAGTAAAATACTTTTATATCATCACACAGATTATTCCAAACTTGCTCTGTTGGAGCAGGATGAAATGATACGGGATTATGCTTCGTATATTAATATAGCTGAGAAAATGGATATTTATCACAACGCCATGGGAAGTAAATTCGATTTCATGATGTTTGATAAATATGGTGGAAATAAACTGTCAAGGCAAGGATTGTTCCTGTTTTATCAGGCTGTTAAAAAATATAACATACTGGACAAATTGACTGATGGTACATATAAAGAAGAATTAAATGAATTATTTGAAAATTTGATATTCCCTAATGAGGATAAGCGCAAATACTTACAAATGTTGATGTACTGTATCGGCTTTACCAGTGAAACCTATGCAGTATGTTCCTATGTTTGTGCTTATGTTAGTGGGGAACTTGGGAAAAAATATATGCTTTCCGAACATGAACAGGAGGTTTTGTATTATGCTTCTCTGCTACATGATATCGGAATGCTGACGCTTCCGAAGGAATTAATTAATGCGCCACGAAGATTGAATGAAGAAGAAATGAAGGTTTTACGTACTCATGTGAATCAAACCGAAGAGTTGTTGCGAGGGCGGATGAAGGATGAGATTGTGAATCTTGCTATTACTCATCATGAACGTGGTGACGGAACGGGGTATCCGAGGCATATTACGGATTCGCAACAGAATCGACTACAGCGTATTTTACAGGTAGCTGACAAAGTTTCGGCACTTTCTTTGGATTGGAACTTCCGGGCGGCAAAAACGAAGCAGGAGTTGATAGACCAGATTAGCCTGAAGGCAGAGCGAAAAAAACTGAATCCACAGGTTACGAATACGATGATAACATTTTATGATACGATTATGGGAACGGCAAAAAACAAGGTAGATGAAGTGATGGCGATGTACAAAAAGCTGAATGACGATTTTGAGCGCATCAGCGTACAGTTTTCGAAATAGTGTAATTTACGGCAGTATTGGAAAGGCATGGGAAAAAATGGACAAATTATTTAATTTAGACAGCCCTATTATGAGAGGGTTAAGTAAAATGGCTGATATAGTGTGGCTGAATATTCTTACAGTTGTATGCTGTATACCGATTATTACTGTGGGAGCAGCTTTGACAGCGCAGCATTATGTGGTTTTGAAGATGGTTCGTGATGAAGAGGGGTATATTACCCGTTCCTTCTTCAAATCCTTTAAATTGAATTTTAGGCAGGCAACCTGTATCTGGTTGATTTTCTTTGCATTTATTGTAATGTTTGCGTTGGATATTTATATACTCTTATATTCGAATATGAATTTCCCTAAGTTCATGATGATTATTGTCTGTGCGTTGGCAATTATTGTGGCAATGGTCGGAGTCTATGTGTTTCCGGTACTTTCCAAGTTTGATAATACGGTTAAGAATACAATTATCAACTCTTTTAAAATAGCACTCATCAGTTTCCCGAGGACATTGCTGATGATAGTGATATATGCATTGCCTGTGGCAATATTTTTCGTGTCATTTCGACTGGTGCCCGTTGCAGCATTGTTTGGCTGTTCCGGGACAGCTTATTTATGTGCAATGCTTTATAATGGGGTGTTCAAAAAGTTCGAACCGGAAGAGGGAACAACAGAGGATATAGCAGAAGATATAACAGAAGAGGGAACAGAAACTCAGTCGGTAACAGAAGACTGATAAAATGGAGAGGGAATATGAAGGATAAGCAGACAAAGTCAGTAATAATACAATGGATGATTCCGACAGCTGTATTGCTTGTGGCAATTATTACAATGTTTATTGATTTTTATGTGACAAGCAGTGAATCGGCACAGACGCAGGTGGAAAAGAATTTCTTATCTGTGGCGGAAGGATATGCTGCCATGGTGAATGAGAGACTGACATCCATCCAGAAATCAGGAAAGGTTGTAGCAGCGATTATGGAAAAGCATTCCATGAGTGAGATTGGAATGGCTGCGGAGACGATAGAGGCATTGCATAACCAAACCGATGCCTATATGGTTATTATGTCCAACATGGAAGGCAAAGGGGTCAATCAGGATAATGACTGGGTGAACATTACAGGGGTAGATTATTATGAGCAGATAAAGGATGGCAAAGAACAGTTTCTTTATCTGGAAAATGACGGAGTGAATCAGAAAAAGGCGATTTTATGCGTGCTTCCTATTTGTAAAGAAACGAGCCAAGGAAGGGAAACTGTGGCAGGGATGCTTCTTTTGTACTATCCCATAGAAGAGTTTGATACCTTTGTGAAAAAAGGTGAATTTGAAGGAAATGTTTTTTACTGCATAACAGACGGAACGGGTCTGATTATGGAACATATAGAAGGTGACGGAACCGTTCTGAACAGCGGAAATATATGGGAAACAGTAAAAGATAATACCACAAGGCAAATTATCAGACGCAGGATGCAGAATCAGAACAGCGGTATTTCTGACGCGGTAGACGGCGATATTAACTATCGGCTGGTATATGCACCGGTAGGAATCAATGACTGGTACGTTATGCTTGGTATCAAGCAGGATTATGTGAATTTCGTGCAGAATAAAACATGGAATAGTACAAGAAACATGTTTATTAAACTGATTGCATGCATTTGTCTATTTTTAATCATTATTATTGTTTTAAATATTTTGGGAAGAATGAAAAGCAATAGAACGAATAAAGATCTGGCAGACAAGGCGGATACCGATTTGCTTACAGATTTAAATAATAAGCTGGCGACTGAACGTAAAATCAAAGAATATATGAAGGAACATCCGAATGAACAGGCGTTATTATTTGTTCTGGATATTGACAATTTCAAGAAAATTAATGATACGATGGGACATGCTTTCGGGGATGAGGTTCTGAGAACTTTGGGACACCAGATACGGGGAGAATTCAGAGTATCTGATATTATTGGCCGTACAGGTGGTGATGAGTTTATGATTTTCCTAAAGAATATCAAAGACGATACCTTACTAAAACAGGAAGCCGATCGTGTTGCCAGATTCTTCAGCAATTTTCAGGCAGGGGAGTATGTGAAATATTCCGCGACAGCAAGTATTGGTGCAGCGGTATTTCCGAAAGATGCAAAGGACTTTGAAAGTTTATATAAAGCAGCAGATAAAGCACTTTATAAAGCCAAGGAAAGAGGAAAGAACCAGTTAGCATTTTATGGGGATGACAAATAGTATCTTGTACAATCTGCCTATGAAAGTTTGGTTTATTTGTTCAATTTGACAAAGAAAAGGAAAAAGCATTTTTCCTATAAGCAATTCTTACAATGTAAACGTAAATATTTGTGGAATAGTGGCATAGCGGAAACCCGAGGTTTCCGTTATACTAATTATAGACTTAGTGCTAGGCACTGTATTTTACGAAACTATAATTGGAGGATGAACTCCAAAGACAGAAAGGAGCCCATAAAAATGGCAAGTTTATCTTTAAAAAATGTCTGCAAAGTATATCCGAACGGATTTGAAGCAGTAAAGGATTTCAATCTTGAAATTCAGGATCAGGAATTTATTATTTTCGTAGGACCTTCAGGTTGTGGTAAATCTACTACCCTTCGTATGATTGCAGGTCTGGAAGACATCTCCTCCGGAGAATTAAAAATCGGTGACAGAGTTGTAAATGACGTTGAACCGAAGGATAGAGATATCGCAATGGTATTCCAGAACTATGCTTTGTATCCTCATATGTCTGTATATGATAACATGGCTTTCGGTCTTAAGTTAAGAAAAGTACCGAAGGATGAAATTGATAAAATGGTTAAGGAAGCAGCTAAAATCCTTGACTTAACACAGCTTCTTGATCGTAAACCGAAGGCTTTGTCCGGTGGTCAGAGACAGCGTGTTGCTATGGGTCGTGCTATCGTTCGTAATCCTAAGGTATTCCTTATGGATGAGCCGCTGTCCAACTTGGATGCTAAACTTCGTGTACAGATGCGTATCGAGATCGCTAAATTACATCAGAGATTAGGTACAACCATCATCTACGTTACACATGACCAGACAGAAGCTATGACACTTGGTACCAGAATCGTAGTTATGAAAGATGGTGTTATTCAGCAGGTTGATACACCTCAGAACTTATATGAGAAACCGCAGAACTTGTTCGTTGCAGGATTCATGGGATCTCCGCAGATGAACTTCTTAGATGCAGTAGTTGAAGTTAAGGGTGATATTGCAAATCTTAAGATTGCAGGACATTCCATCCCGCTTCCTCCGGCTAAATCCAAGAAATTAATTGATGGCGGTTATGACGGCAAGACTGTTACATTTGGTATTCGTCCGGAAGATGTTTATGATTCAGAAATGTTTATTGAAACATCTCCTCAGAGTGTATTCGAATCTACTATCAAAGTATACGAATTACTTGGTGCTGAAGTTTACTTATACTTCGACTTAGAAGAGTTCCCGATGACAGCAAGAGTAGATTCCCGTACAACTGCCAGACCGGGTGACAAAGTTAAATTTGCTATCGATGTTGAAAAGATTCATGTATTCGACAAAGAAACAGAAAAGATTATTACAAACTAGTCTTTATTTTAAGGAGGTGTCTTAGGACGCCTCCTTTGTTTTGGGTAATAGAAAAATGCTCATATATAGTGAGAAGCCATGGAAGTTGTCGCTGTAGAGCGACACTTTTTTGCTTGCACCTTATTTTAAAATGTTTTATCATATTTCTATAGAGTTATAGTGATTTAAACACAATAAGCAGAAAGAGGTAAAAGGTTGAAAAATTCAACCACCTTGAATTAAGCGCCTGCAAAAGCAGGCAGATGGGAGCAAAAATGATTTCAAGCCAAGTAATACAAACAAGTATAGATGAACTCCGGGCGATTACCAAAGTAGATTTATGTGTATTTGACTTGGAAGGACAGGAAGTAGCGGCGACCTTTGCTACAGAAGAGGTTTCCAAAGAGATGATAACCAGTTTTTCTACATCACCTGCAGACAGTCAGGTAATAGGAGTGTATCATCTGCTGAAGATTCTTGATGAAGGAGAATTGTTATACATTTTGGTGGCAAGAGGTATCAGTGATGACGCTTATATGATTGGGAAAATTGCTGTCAGCCAGATTCAGCATTTAGTTGTCGCATATAAGGAACGGTTTGACAGAAATAATTTCTTTCAGAATCTGATTTTGGACAACCTGCTTTTGGTAGATATTTACAATCGGGCGAAAAAACTTCATATTGAACCGGTTGCTCCGAGAACGGTATTTATCATTGAAACCAAATCAGAAAAAGACAGTACGGTTATGGAACTCTTAAAGAGTATGTATTCCGACCAGCGTGGAGATTATACGACGGCGGTTGACGAGAAAAATGTAATTCTGATTAAGTCTCTGGAAAATGAGGACAGTTATGAGGAGTGTAATCATATTGCGGATACGATTGTTGATATGATGAATACAGAAGTAATGCTCAACGTAAAGGTCGCATACGGAACCATCGTGCAGGAACTTAAGGATGTATCAAAGTCCTACAAAGAAGCCAAAATGGCGTTGGATGTAGGAAAGATATTTTATGCAGAAAGAAATGTGAGTGCCTATAATACGCTTGGAATCGGACGACTGATTTATCAGCTTCCTGTAAATCTTTGCCAGATTTTTATTCGTGAGATTTTCGGAGACGAAGGACCGGAAGATTTTGATGAGGAAACATTGACAACGATTAATAAATTTTTTGAGAATAATCTAAATGTATCAGAAACATCAAGGCAGCTTTTTGTACATCGTAATACGTTAGTCTATCGGATTGAAAAATTGCAGAAGAGTACCGGCCTTGATATCCGCGTATTTGATGATGCATTGACATTTAAAATAGCGCTTATGGTAGTAAACTATATGAAATATCTGGATTCCATAGAATATTAATACCTTGGAATATTAAAGGAATGAGAGCCCCTATCCCTGAATACAATAGTTTTATAGAAGACTGTTGAAAGGGATAGGGGTTGTTTATGTATGATAAAAAAATAGCATATTTGCATTACATGAAAAATAATGAATTAATGGGAAATGCGGGACATGTTAAAATAATGCTTCGCGGAGGTTCCATGTCCATGGAAATTTTTGTGCGGGACATGCAGCAGCTTCCGGGTGGATATTATCCGTTGAAAGCTCTTGGTGAAAGCAGTTTTGCGGACAAAATACACATGGAAAGAGGACAGGCTGTGTATAAAAGGCGTTTGGATGTGGACAAGAGTGGAAAAGAAGAGTTGCCTTATGGAATCAGAATTGAAATTAATGATAAGGAATATTTGGAAGCGATTTGGCAGAACGGAAAACAAGACACCGGAATAAAGGCGGTAGAAGCGGCAGAAAAAAGCCACAAGGTTGTACAGCAGGAAAGTGAGGAACGGGAAGTCGTTGAAGCTGTGTCAGGAGAAGAGGAAAAGTGGGCAAAAAAGAAAGCCGGAACAGAATGGAAGATTGGAGCAGAAAAATTGTGGGAAACGGAAGAACTACGTACTTTTTCCGTGCCGGCAGAGGTTTATGAAGATAAATGGAAAGAGCTTTGCAAAAAATATGATGTGGTACATCCCTTTGGAAACAGAGAAGAATACATATCTATTGCACCTAAAGATTTTATTATTTTTCCGGAAAAATATCAGAATCTGGTAAATAACAGTTTTCTTCTGCACGGCTATTACAATTACCAGCATATTATTTTGGGAAAGAAAGAAGAAGGGGGGAAAAATGTATATTATTTAGGTGTGCCGGGCGTTTATTATGAACGTGAAAAGATGGTGGCAATCATGTTTGGATTTGAAGGCTTTGAATGCGGAAATAAAAAGGCGAATAACGGAGGGTTCGGTTATTATATGCGAAGGGTGGAACTATAGGTTCTAAAGCCCTTCGCCGTTAAAATTAGGTATGAAACTTTCGGCAGCTACATCCCCCTCTTGAATAAAGCCGTTTTCAATGCCTATGGAAAGTGCATAATCGATAAGTGCATCATATTCTGTAGCGGTAACCTTACGGTTTAATTCCGGAATACCGGAAACCTGCTTTAAGGGGGTGTACTGGTTCATAATACTGATAAAAATCCGGTTCCCAAAGGTGTCAAATAAATAGTGCAGTACTTCCTTGGAATCGGCAAGACATCCCGGCAGCAGAAGATGACGGACAATGGTTCCCTTATAAATAAGCGCTTCATCATCATATTCGTCTGCCGAAAGCAGACTGCCGTTCTTGGACCGAAAAAGAGGCTCCCCTGTCTGACGCACCATTTCTTTGACTGCAAGTGAAGCCTTTTCAAAATAATCGTCAACTCGAGAGTATTTGCGGCTTAAATCGGAGCTGAAATATTTAAAATCGGGAAGATAAACATCAATCAGCCCATCCAGCATATGAATTGTATCCACGTTTTCATAGCCGCTTGTATTGTACACAATCGGAATCTCTAAACCATTGTTTTTGGCGAGGATAAGAGCCTCTATTATTTGTGGAACAAAATGTGTGGGAGTTACCAGATTGATATTGTTTGCCTTTTTATCCTGAAGCTCCAGAAAAATTTCGGAAAGTCTTTCTATGGAAATTTCTTTCCCGTTTCCTTCGTGCGCAATATCATAATTTTGGCAGAAAATGCAGCCTAAACTGCAACCGGAAAAAAAGACTGTGCCGGAACCCTCTTTGCCCGAAATACAAGGTTCTTCCCACATATGGAGAGCAGCTCTTGCAACGATTGGACGAATACCGGCACCGCAGAAACCGGTGGATTTATTTATATCTGTCCTGTCGGCGTGGCAGGAACGGGGACATAACGTACACTCAGAAAAATCATAGTTCATAAAAGTATCATGCCTTTCTTAAAAAGTGAAAATGCAGGCAAAGGCTTCTTTTGGATATACAAAGACCGTGCATTCTTCCTCGAACAAAACTCATACACGTTACCTTTACAGTTAACTCCGCCAGGCACCCTTACGGCACATGGGAGGTTCTACTTAGTGCTGCTTTGTTCCCAACCTGACACGGTTCATAGATTCCCATTGCGTAAGACCCAAACTTCAACGCCACTTATAAAGGGCAGCTATACAAGCAAAAGCCCTCAGTCGAACATCACCCCCACTAGAGCGGATTGTGGGTACAGGGCACCGCTAACGCCCCGGCTGCACGGTATTTTGAGTATACTGTTTTTATGACGGTTTGTCAATGAGCAGTTATCCACAAATTACGTGTTATCTACTAATTGTTGTGTAAACTTCGCTCTGCTTTTTCCTGCTTGTTACGGATGCGGAGCTCTTTAAAAAAAGAAGTCAGCATATGGGAACATTCTTCTTCCATGACGCCTCTTGTGACTTCGACCTGATGATTAAATTCCGGCATTTCCAAAATGTTCAAAATCGAGCCGCCACAGCCTGCCTTCGGGTTCATACTTCCCATGACCACACGGGTAATCCGTGCCTGAACAATGGCCCCTGCACACATCTGGCATGGTTCCAGAGTAACATAAAGAGTACAATCCTCCAAACGCCAGTCACCGATTTTTTTACTTGCCTTATTGATAGCGGTAATTTCTGCGTGGGCAAGAGTATTCTTGTCTGTGTTTCGGCGGTTATAGCCTCGACCGATAATTTTGTCCTGATATACGATAACGCAGCCGATAGGTACTTCACCCAGAGCGTATGCTTTTTTTGCCTGTCGGATTGCCTCTTTCATATACTTTTCATCCGGATTCATGTATTGTCCTCCAAAGCCGTTTATAACTATTTGATTTCATTCTATTATGATGTAAAATGAAAATAACGTCAAGGAGGCTTTCTATGCAAATACATGGCTTAAATAAAACTACTTTATTGGATTATCCGGAGCATGTGGCGGCAACTGTTTTTACCGGAGGCTGTAATTTCCGCTGTCCGTTCTGTCATAACAAAGATTTGGTATTGAATCCTGCCGGGCAGCCGATGATGGAAGAGCGTGAGATTTTCAATTTCCTAAAGAAAAGAAAGGGTATTATTACCGGTGTATGCATTACCGGTGGTGAGCCGACCTTGCAGCCCGATTTAAAGCAGTTTCTTATGAAAATAAAAGAAATCGGGATAAACATAAAATTGGATACAAACGGTTATCGCCCCGAAGTTTTAAAAGATTTAGTACAGAGTGCGCTCGTGGATTATGTAGCGATGGATGTGAAATCATCGAAAAAGCGATACGCGGAGGCAGTTGGATTAAATCATAATATTTTGGCGGATAAGGCATTTATAATAGAAAAAATAGAAGAATCGGTTTCATTCCTTATGCAGGGAACCATCCCCTATGAATTTCGAACAACCATTGTTAAAGAACTGCATACAGAACAGGAAATAAAAGAAATCGGAGAATGGATTGCGGGTTGCCGTTCTTATTTTTTACAATCCTATGAGGAAAATGAAAATGTGATTTGCCCCGGTTTTCATGCCTGTACAAAAGAAGAGCTTCTTTTGTATAAGAAGCTCTTGGAAAATCATATAGAATATGTAGCTTTACGAGGTGTGGAATAGAAAGATGCCGCTAGCAGATATCGCGTAAGCCTATACGATTGTATTTACTCCGTTTACGTTTGCATGTTCGTCTTCTTCCATTGGAATTACGAGACATTTCTTCCCGTCGATAATCTGTGATTTAATCTGCTCCACCTTCTGAGGTTTTACCCGTAAAATAACATCGTAAGTTTTTACGGGTGGTAATTCTTCATCACTGTTTTCAACTTCGGTATCATTGCCGGTATCCATATCGGGGAAGCCCGCCAAAATTGTTTGTTCCTCCAGTTTTTGCTTTAAGCTTGCCACTTCTTTTTGAAGTGTTTGTTTTTCTTTTTTTTCTGTGTTGGCAGCAAGTGCCTTGGTATCCAATAAAAATTCAGCCTCCGGGGGTACATCTCCGAAATTTTCTTCAAAGGACTGTTCGATTTTTGCCGTTACTTCTTCCGGAATTTCAATCGTATTCATAAGTTCCTGTATATTTTCTTTCTTTAGCAAAATCGGGGCTGCACTCTTTCCGTTTACTTCCTCCTGCGTTTCAAGCATGGTATTCAGCCCTTCTTGAATTTCCATGAAAATATCTTCGCTTTTTTCCTCATCGCCGACGGCATTATGTACAATGGCACGGAAGGTTTCCTTCTTTTCTGTAGCAGTCTGTTTAGAACCGCATCCCAGCCCGCTTTCCATCAGTTCGGGATGAGAGTCCTTGGCATTGCGGGTATAATATAAAACCGAGTGGATATCCGAACTCCGGTCTGAAAAAGCGGGGAAAAGAAAGCCGTTTTCCGGTACACCCACAACCCAGTCACGGATGCGTGCTCCGATGCGGTTTTCGTCCTCCCGATAACCGAGCCCGGGCTTAGACAGGGCTACAGGACAAATGGAACAGAGCAGATAATCATAAACCTCTTCGGATTCGTCCAACTTGGCATTGTCGCTTGTTTTTGTAATAACATCATAAGCGTCATGGAACAGCAGAATCAAGAAATTTCCAACATAGTCATAGCTGTCGATAATTAACTGATAAAAACTGTTTAGAAGCTCTTCGTTTTTTAATTCGCTGCTTTTTAGTCCCATTAAAAATTGTTGTCTGCCGCCTGTATTTTCCTCTGCAAGGGGAAATTCCAATTCTAACAGATTGTTTCCCAATGTGCCGGACAGCGTTTTCTTGGCAATTTCCAGATATTTATAAAATTCTTCATCGGCCAGATTTAAGAATGTTTCATCAAAGGTAACAACGATTTCTTTGTGGGCATTGACGTAACAGCCACACATTTTTGTAAAGGTACACTCGTTTTTGGTGAACCGTCTTTTTAACTCCAATATATCTTTTTTTGTCATAGGTTCCTCACTTCCGCAGGGCAAAAGCCTGTATTTTTCTTTGCAATATAAAATTATAGCAATGGAAAATGAAATATTCAACTGTCTTTTTGTAAAATATTTAGATGAATATCAAAATGGATATTGACATGTAATTGCTGAGATGATATAGTCTACCTATCTAATTAGATAAATATCAAAACAAAATCATACGGTATATCCGGGAAAGGACAGTGTGAATATTATGGAAACACTCATTACTTATATTGACGAATGCATAGAAAAATTATCACAGGAAGAAAAAAAGCTTGCCGAGTCCGACAGAAAGGATGAAGCCAATCTTGTAAAAATTCGAATTAATGTATATGGCATTTGTAAGATTTATTATGAAACGGAAAGTAAGAAGCAGGAGGGGAAGGAATTGCAAACTATATATTTTCAAAGACTGGATCGTCTTGCCGAGCAGTGGAAAATATCTCTTGAAAAGGCGAGGAAACATGATGACACAAAAAAAGCAGTCATTGAAGAAATTAAATTAGAAACTTTGGAAGAAGTGAAAAAACATTTTTTTAATTAGGGAGGAGCAGCTATGGTTGAAGCTGATGCGATTAAATTATTTAAGTGTCTGGCAGATAAATCCAGACTACAGATTTTAAAATCATTGATACAGGAGGATATGTATGTAGAGCGTCTTGCCGAGCGGTTGGGACTGACGCCTGCAACCATATCTTTTCACATGAAAAAACTGGAGGAGGCAAAGGCGGTTACCTCTTACAAGGAACAGTATTATACGATGTATTCTATCCGACAGGAAGTTTTTATGACCAATATTATTGATATTATCAGAGAAGAGTCGGATGAAGCACAGGAACAGACGAGACGGGAGGAAGAGTATAGGAAGAAAGTACTTACTAATTTTTTTGAGTATGGAAAATTGAAATCCATTCCCTCCCAGCGTAAAAAGGAGCGCATCTGTCTGGAAGAGATTGCAAAATCATTTGAAGTTGATAAAGCTTATGATGAAAAAGAGGTTAATGCAATCATCGAAGAAGTTTTTGATGATTACTGTACAATTCGCAGGGATATGATTTCTGAGGGGATTATGGAAAGAAACGGAACAACGTATTATAGAAGAAAAATTTAGTATAAAAGCTATTCCTCCTGCTCCAATTATGATAAAATGTTACGAGATAAATACAAATTCGGGTAAGACAATGAAAGATATTATATATCGTAATGGGGTAATAGAATGGAACAAAGTGGGAAAAGAATTACGGTAGGGCTTTTGGTAAGCGGTATCATGGATAAGTATACGGAATCCGTCTGCAAGGGCGTGATGCAGGCGGCCAAAAAAGCAGATGTGAATTTGGTGGTTCTGCCATGTAAATATCTGGATAGGGATTTGACGGAAAAGAAGGAAATTATGTATGAATACCAGTACAATACGTTATTTGCCTATGCACGTAAGGACAATTTGGATGCACTGCTTATATCGGCTGACAGTATCGGGTGTTATACAAGCAGGGAGAGAATTCAAGAAGTGCTGGAGCAGTATCAGGGGATTCCGAGTGTGCTGATTGCATCTAAAATAGACGGTTATGTCAGTGTTAATTATGATAATTATGCAGGAATTAAAGAAGGCTTGGAATATCTGATACAGAGACTTGGCTGCAAAAAAATTGGTATGATTGGCGGGCCGGATGATAATTCCGATGCTTTTGAACGAAAACAGGCATTTATGGAAGTGCTGAACGAAAACGGAATTATTGCGGAAGAAAAAAATTATGTAGAAGGAAATTTATCAAGATATCGGACAAGTGTTTTTCAAGAATTTCTGGATAATAATCCGGATGCCGAAGCGGTTTTCTGCGTAAATGATGATACTGCACTGGGTTTTTGCGATGAGATGAAGGTACGGAAGCTTGTACCCGGTAAGGATATCTATGTTTTTGGATATGATGATACGCTTCTTGCAGAAAAATCAAAACCTTCGTTATCATCCGTTAGGGCAGATGCAGCAGAACTTGGGAAAAAAGCATTTGAAATCGTACTGCGGATGCTGTCCGGAGAAAGAGCTATAAGTACGGTTCTGCCGACAAAATTCATAAGACGGGATTCCTTCGGAGAGAGTGAAAAAAGAGATAATGGTACTGAAAAACCGGAGCTAAGCCACATAGCTGAGTATTTTGAGGATATATTTTATCGGTGTAAGTATGAAAGTTCTGCAGAAGAACTGATGATGCTCCGTTCTTCCTATCATAGCATGATGGAAAAAGTGTTTCTGTTATATGAAAGATATGAAACTGAAAAAACGCTGGTAGAGGATGTATTAAACCTGATGGATGAGTTCCTGAGCAGGGGAGCGTTGGAGTATGCGGATATCGACCGGTTCATGCTTCATATCGAATGGATGAGACAGACAATGGAGGAAAAAACACTCAGTCAGGAAGACAGGCAGTGCCTGCGGAAGATGTATAATTCCATTTATAGGAAAATTGTAAATGCGATGGATTACCGTTTCGGAGTGATGAAAGAGGAAGAAGAGTCAAATCACTACTCTATGAAACTTTTTGTCCGTGACATTATGCAGTTTGAAAAGGGAAGTGACCAGAGTTACATGGTGTTGCTGGAACACTTAAACTGGCTGGATATAAAGAATGGGTATGTATATCTTTTTGAAAAACCCATGATGCATTTACATAAGGAGCCATTTTCTTTGCCGAAGCATATGTATTTGAAAGCGGTTTTGGAGGATGGAAAAGTTCGTGGAATTCCGGTAACACGCCAGCGAAAAAGAATTTCCGATATTTATCATAATGCAGATATTGTTTCGGAAAGATATTCCTTGGTGTTACTGCCATTGTTTTCCAATGAATTCCTTTATGGAGTGATACTGTGTGACTTAACGGAAAAGATGTTTGACAATGGTGAATTTCTGGTAAACCAGATGGGCTCCGCAGTAAAAATGATTCAGCTTTTAAGAGCAAACGGAAAAATTCAGCAGAAGCTGGAAGAGAGCCTTGTTACCTTGCGGGAGAATAATATTGCGTTAGATAATTTGTCAAAATCAGACAGTCTCACCGGTATTTTGAATAGGCGTGGTTTTCAGGACGCCGCGGAAGAATTTTTGAATAAGAACAGACAGACAGTGCAAAAAACACTGGTTGCGTATGTTGATATGAACAATCTGAAAATTATCAATGACAGATATGGTCATGAAGACGGAGATTTTTCTCTGAAGGTTATCGGTGATATGCTGGTGGACGTTGTGGGGAAAAATGGAATTGCAGGAAGAATCGGTGGTGACGAGTTTGCCTGTATTATGGAATATGAAGCAGAGGATGAAGGAAAACAATTGTTAGATGAAATACAGAAAAAATTTCTTTGTTTTAACGCAGGAAGCGATAAGCCGTATAATATTACAGTTTCCGTAGGAACCTATGTAGTGAAGGCGGCGGAGACGATAAGTTTGAAAGAAGTTCTTGCACTGGCGGATGAACGGCTTTATGAGGCAAAGCAACATAGGGTAAAGACGGTAGCAAAACAGGAAGAATAAGCACAACAATGGGACAGTCACAAGACTGTCCCATTTTGGATTCCGAGCGGAGTCGGAGGGATTCGAACCCTCGTGCCCCGGAGGGCAAACGCATTTCGAGTGCGCCCCGTTATGACCACTTCGATACGACTCCAAAATTATTCATTACGAAAAATTATTATAATGTCTGAAATGATTTCAGTCAACAAAATCTTGTGATAATATTAAATTTATACTATAATTTATTTGATATGATTTGGAAAGACTAGCTTACGATAAAATCATTAGGAGGAAATCAAATGAAGAGAATTGGTATGCTTACAAGCGGTGGTGATTGTCAGGCGTTAAACGCAGCAATGAGAGGGGTTGTAAAATGCCTTTCCTACAGCAATGAAGAAGTAGAGATTTATGGATTTTTAGACGGCTATAGAGGATTAATTTACGGTAATTTCCGTATGCTTACCGGAGCTGATTTTTCCGGTATTCTGACAAAGGGCGGGACGATACTCGGAACGAGCAGAACACCGTTCAAACTCATCAGAGAGCCGGACGAAAACGGACTGGATAAAGTAGAGGAAATGAAGCAGACGTACCATAAATTGAAATTGGATTGTATTGTAATTCTCGGCGGTAACGGAACCCACAAAACTGCAAATCTGCTTCGGCAGGAAGGCTTGAATGTAGTAACTCTTCCGAAGACCATTGATAATGACCTTTGGGGAACCGATATGACCTTTGGTTTCCAAAGTGCTGTGGATATTGCTACGGATGCCATTGACTGTATCCACACAACAGCTGCTTCTCACGGAAGAGTATTTATCGTAGAAGTAATGGGACATAAAGTAGGCTGGCTTACGTTAAATGCCGGTATGGCGGGCGGAGCGGATATTATCCTTCTTCCGGAAATTCCGTATGATATTGATAAGGTCGTGGAAGCAATTGAAGCACGGCACAAAAGAGGAAGCCGTTTCACAATTCTTGCGGTTGCTGAAGGGGCGATTTCCAAAGAGGATGCAAAGCTTTCCAAGAAAGAGTATAAAGAAAAATTGAAGAAGAGCCCGTATCCTTCTGTTTCGTATGAAGTAGCAGCACAGATTCAGGAAAGAACCGGACAGGAAGTTCGTGTTACTGTACCGGGGCATACCCAGCGGGGCGGAAGTCCGTGTCCCTATGATCGTGTATTTGCAAGCCGTCTCGGTGCTGAGGCAGGTAAGCTGATTTTGAAAGGTGAATACGGCTTCATGGTAGGGTATCGTAATCGTGAAATCGTAAAAGTGCCCTTGGAGGAAGTAGCAGGCAAATTGAAAATGGTTTCCCCCGATGCGCCGATTATTCAGGAGGCAAAGATGCTGGGAATCAGCTTTGGGGATTAAAGGAAATCATAAAAAGGAGAGAGAAAAATGTCTTATACAGCCCTTTACCGGAAATTCCGTCCCGATAATTTCGAGGATGTGAAGGGTCAGGACCACATTGTTACGACATTAAAGAATCAAATAAAGGCGGATCGTATCGGACATGCTTACCTTTTTTGCGGTACAAGAGGTACCGGAAAAACAACGATAGCTAAAATTTTTGCGAAAGCAGTAAATTGTGAAAATCCAAAGGAGGGCAGTCCCTGCGGGGAATGCCCTACCTGTAAGGCAATTGCGGCGGGGGCCAGCATGAATGTTATTGAGATTGATGCGGCATCCAATAATAGTGTGGATAATATTCGCGAAATTGTGGAGGAGGTGTCCTATTCTCCGGCAGAAGGTAAATTTAAGGTTTATATTATCGATGAAGTTCATATGCTTTCTATAGGAGCGTTTAATGCGCTTTTAAAAACGCTGGAGGAACCTCCGTCCTATGTCATTTTTATTTTGGCGACGACGGAGACACATAAAATTCCGATTACGATTTTATCCCGATGTCAGCGCTATGATTTCAAACGTATTACCGTGGATACCATAGCAGACCGTTTGAAAGAACTGATGGAAGCAGAGAAAGTTTCCGTGGAAGAGAAAGCCATCCGCTATGTGGCAAAAGCGGCGGATGGTTCTTTACGTGATGCCTTAAGTCTTTTAGATCAGTGTATAGCTTTTCATTTTGGGCAGGAACTGACTTATGACAAGGTACTGGATGTACTTGGCGCTGTGGATGTCGGCGTTTTCAGCCGGCTTTTGCGGAATGTTTTGGAACGCAATGTTTTAGGCTGCATTGAACTTTTGGAAGAAATGATTATGCAGGGACGTGAACTGACACAGTTTGTGACGGATTTTACATGGTATCTGCGTAACTTGCTTTTGGTAAAGACTTCGGATAATATAGAAGATGTGATTGATATGTCCAGTGATAATCTTGTCAGACTGAAAGAAGAAGCGCAGATGGCAGATATGGAAATTATCATGCGATATATCCGTATTTTTTCGGAACTTTCAGGACAGTTGAAGTACTCCGCTAACAAACGGATTTTGACGGAAATGGCACTGATAAAGTTATGTAAACCGGAGATGGAAACCACACAGGATTCCCTTTTAGACCGTGTGCGGGAAATTGAAGAGAAACTGGAAAAAGGCATTGTGACTGCGGCTCCGGCAGCAGAATTTTCTACGCAGTCGGTGGTACTCAAAAAAGAAAGACCGGCACTTCCGAAAGCAATCCCGGATGAGGTGCAGCAGATAGTGGAACGATGGAGCGGTATCGTAGCGGAATGCCCACAGCCCTTAAAGACATATATCAAGCCCGCTAAACTGAGTCTTGGCGGCGACAATAAGTTGATGCTTGTCTTAGAGGACGGAATTGCAACCGATTATTTAAAACAGACAGAAAATAAGCAGCTTCTGGAACAGGTAATTTCCGAATCTGTTGGAAAAGAAGTGGAAGTCAATGTACAAAGTGTAGGCGGCGCAAGAGAATTTGAAGAAAACTATGTGGATTTAACACAGATAATTCATATGGATATAGAGGAAGAAGATTAAAACAGGAGGATGAAAGAATGGCAAAACGTGGAGGATTTCCGGGTGGAGGAATGCCGGGAAATATGAATAATCTTATGAAACAGGCGCAAAGAATGCAGCGTCAGATGGAAGAAAGCCAGAAGGAAATGGAACAGAAGGAATTTACGGCGAAATCCGGTGGCGGTGCGGTAGAGGTAACCGTTACGGGCAAGAAGGAAGTGACCAAAGTAAAGCTTTCCGAAGAAGTAGTAGATCCGGACGATATTGAAATGTTAGAGGATCTTGTAATGGCTGCTACCAACGAAGCTTTGCGTATGGCAGAGGAGGCAAGCACAGAAATCATGAATAAAATGACCGGTGGCTTGGGCTTAGGAGGAGGGTTCCCGTTCTAATGGAACTTTACAGTGGACATATAAACCGTTTGATTGAAGAACTGGCGGCACTGCCGGGGATTGGTTCCAAGTCTGCCCAGCGGCTTGCTTTTCATTTGATTAATATGCCTCAGGACAGAGTAAACCGTTTGGCGAATACGATGATAGAGGCAAAGGCGAACGTAAAGTATTGCAAAGAATGCTTTACATTGACCGACAATGAAGTCTGTCCGATTTGTGCCAATCAGAAACGGAACCATCATTTGATTATGGTAGTGGAAAACACAAGAGATATGACGGCATATGAAAAAACCGGAAAGTACGAAGGAGTTTATCATGTACTGCACGGGGCAATTTCACCAATGCTCGGAATCGGACCGAATGATATTAAATTAAAAGAACTGATGTTGCGGTTGAAGGATGATGTGGAGGAGGTAATTATTGCTACCAATTCCAGCCTGGAGGGTGAGACAACCGCAATGTACATCAGCAAGCTGATTAAGCCTACAGGAGTGAGGGTGACAAGGATTGCCAGCGGCGTGCCGGTAGGCGGTGATTTGGAATACATTGATGAAGTAACGCTGCTTCGGGCTTTAGAAGGACGTACCGAGATGTGAACAAGAATGCGGTAAGAGGGAAAGCGTGGAAATACGCGGAAAAGAGGAAAATATGATAAGTGAGAAAAAATTATTCGGAACAACAAAGGAGGGTAAGGAAATTTATCTTTACACCTTGGAAAACAGAAACGGGATGCAGGCAGTAGTCATGAATTATGGTGCAAATTTGGTCAAGCTTCTTGTGCCGGATAAAGATGGTAAGCTTGCGGATGTAGTGCTTGGTTTTGACAAGCTGGAAGACTACTACGAAAACGGCTGTTTTTTCGGTGCGACCATCGGGCCAAACGGTAATCGTATTGCAAATGCAGCATTTACTTTGGATGGAGTGAAGTATCCGTTAAAAGTAAATGATGGAGAAAATAATCTGCATAGTGATGAAAACGAAGGATATCATAAACAAGTATGGGATGTGGAAACGACAGATGACAGTGTTATCTTCATTATGGAAATGGAAGATGGCAAACTGGGCTTTCCGGGAAATAAAAGAAACACAGTAACCTATACTTTAACGGCAGATAATGAATTAAAAATTCATTACACGATTACTACGGATAAGAAGACTATTTTGAATCCGACCAATCATACCTATTTCAATCTTTCCGGTGAAGGCAGCGGAGACATTCTGAACCATAAGCTGAAAATGTACGCATCGAAATATACTCCGGTAGTGGCAGGTGCGATTCCTACCGGAGAAATTGCAGATGTAGCAGGAACTCCTATGGACTTCAGGGAGTTTAAAACAGTCGGTAAAGAAATCAATGCTGATTTTGAACAGATTGCGCTGACAGGCGGCTATGACCATAACTGGGTGATTGATAACTGGAATAAAACTTTGCAGCTTTTTGCAATTGTGGAGGATGAAGCAAGCGGAAGAAAGATGTTCGCATATACAGACTTGCCCGGTTTCCAGTTTTATGCAGGAAATTTTGTAAAGGGAGAAAAGGGTAAAAACGGTCATGTTTATACAGAGAGAAGCGGTTTGTGCCTTGAGACGCAGTATTTCCCTAATACGGCAAATGAGCCGGCATTTCCGAGTGCTGTGTTCGGCCCGGAAAAACCGTATGAATCAACAACGATTTATCGTTTTGAATAAGAGGTAAGAATGTCTGATATAAGAAGTTACATGAAGTATAAGCAACAGAGAGAAAAGCAGGAGCAGAAGGAAAGCAAAAAAAAGGCAGAAAAAGACTACCGGACAAAAATACGGGAGCACCGTATGAGATATTTCCTCGCCTGTTTTTCTGTTGTACTTATCGTTGCTGTGGCAGGTACTGTTTTTTACATACAGATGAAAAACCGTATTTATACTGATTACGAAGTAAAGAGTTCTGTTTCAAGGGAAATGATTAATGGAACCAGTGTATTGAATCTCGATGGTTCTATTCTGACGTATAGTAAGGACGGTGTCAACTGCTCTGACACAAAAGGAAATGTTCTGTGGAATCAGACCTTTGAAATGCAGAATCCGATTGTTGCCACGCAAGGAAAGTCGGCAGCAATTGCAGATTATAACGGAAGAAATATTTATGTTATGAATAATCAAAGCTTCCTTGGTGAAATCACAACCAATCTGCCTATCCGAAATGTAGTAGTGTCGGCAAACGGTGTAGTCGCAGCAGTTTTGGATGATTCTTCGGTTACATGGATTTATTTGTACGATTCCGAGGGAAATGAGCTTGGGTATTTCAAGACCAGAATGAAAAACAGCGGTTATCCTCTTCATGTTGCCTTATCGGAAAACGGGCAGTTAGTGCTGGTTTCTTATCTTTATGTAGACAGTGGAGAAATTAAATCTAAAGTAGCATTTTATAATTTCGGACAAGTCGGCAAAAACGAAAGTGACAACTTTGTGAGTGGTTATGACTATCCTGATACCATAGTGCCCTTTGGTGCGTTTATGAATTCGTCTACAGCGTTTGCGGTGGCAGATGACCGGATTATGTTTTATTCCGGTGGACAGATACCAACCAGCGCCGCCGACCAGCTTTTTGACGAAGAAATTCAAAGTGTGTATTACAACAGTAATTATGTGGGGCTTGTATATTTAAATACGGATGGTGAGAATCAATATCGCATGGATGTATATAATACAAGTGGAAACAAAATACTCTCCAAAGAATTTAATATTGATTATAAAGATATTCTTTTTCGTGGCGATTATTTTGTTGTATATAATGATGCAGAATGGTTGGTATGCAATATGAAGGGTGTGGAAAAATTCAGCGGAAGCTTTAATAATACGGTTTATGCACTGATTCCTACCCAAAATGAAGCGCGATACGTAGTGGTCACGCAGGATGCGTTGGAAACCATTGAATTAAAATAAGCAGTATAGGAAAGAAAAATGAATGTTTTATTGATAATTATTATTCTTATCTTCATTTGTCGTATGGTGACGGGGTATCAGAAGGGAATGGTAAAGGAATTGCAGGGATTCTTTTCCTTTCTTTTTTCCTCAGCATCTATTGTTTTGATATGTAAAGCAATCAGTTCATATTTACATTCCGAAACAGTGAATTTAATTATCGCTGTTTTGCTTTTGATTATTTTGGGAATTTGTTTTAAGCTTTTGAAGCTTGTCTTTTTTTCTGCCAAAACAATTGCAAAGCTTCCGGTCATTCATTTTGCGGATAAAATACTTGGGATTGTAATAGGGGCGGCAGAAGTAGTTGTTATGCTGTGGGCATTCTTTCTTGTTGTCAGCATTTTTACGGGAGGAATATTTGCCAGAATGATGGCAGCTTACATAAATGATAGTAAATTACTGATGTATTTATACAATAATAATCTTTTGGAAAGAATATTTGAACAGATAAGTGCTTCCGTACATGGAATGATATAAAGATAAGATACAGAAACAAGATACAGAAATACAGAAATATAAAAAAAGCTGTTGACAGACAAAAGGTGGCATGATAATATAAAAGTCCACCGTCAAAAACAGCGGTGCTGAAATCAGGAAAAATCCTAAAAATGATTTCAAAAAAATAAAAAAAGGCTGTTGACAAACGAAAGAGCACATGATATTATATCAGAGTTGCGTCTGAAACGA
>CAYUYJ010000016.1:0-74010 GCA_964449325.1 uncultured Lachnospiraceae bacterium
AAATCAAGGGTTCGCGCCACTTTGCTTTTCTTTAACTGTCGAAAACGGGAATATACCATAGTCGCAAGGCTACGTCAACACTTTTTTCACATACCCACGCCCCAAAATCATTATGTCTTCGTTATTTTTGTAAAAAAACTCTTATCCGATTTTATCTTCTGTCCGATATACACTATAACATATACTTTGTTTTATAAAAAGCCTTTTCTTATTTAAATGTATGCTTAGTGCTTGTTACATCCTGTATTTAGTGCTAAAATGGCATCAAACAAAAGGAAGAATTATAGAAAGGAGGCATTTACATGGCATATGCTGCTGCGCTTAATACAGTATATAATTATTATTTATCGACCTATGTCAAACCGTCAAAGGGTTCTTCACAATTTGATACGCACAAAAGCAGTGAGCTTCGCAGCATCTATAATTCCATTGTAAAGCTGAACCGCGAGTCTCCCCTTTCTATTTTTGATACAACAAAGGATACCCGTGAATTTGCAATCGACATTAAAGAAAATGCACGTTCCTTATGCAATACCATTGCTTCCTTAGGGGGCATGGACGAAGCCATGCTGTTAAATAAAAAGATTGCCTATTCCAGCAATGAAAATTTTGTAAGTGCAGAATATATCGGTACTTATCAGGAAGGGATGGAGGTACCTTCTTTTACCATTGAAGTGCAGTCCCTTGCATCACCTCAGGTAAATATCGGTGACTATCTGCCGGACGAACCGAGCGGACTTCCTGCCGATACCTATTCTTTTGATTTGAATATCGGGGATTTAAATTATGAATTTCAATTTGCGGTTCATGAGGGTGAATCCAACAAAGAAATTCAGAACCGTTTATCCCGTCTGATTAATAATGCAGATGTAGGGATTACTTCCGATGTCCTTACAGATGCAGAAGGCAACAGCGCCCTGCGTGTTACTTCTGTGGCAACCGGACTGCCGGAAGAAAAAAGCTGCCTGTTTACCATCACCGATTCCCGCACAAGCAAGCGAGCAGGTGCCGTTTCTTATTTTGGTATTCATTACATAGCACGAAATGCTTCCAATGCTTCTTTTCTGTTAAACGGAGACCAACGAAATGCCGGTTCCAATAAATTTACAGTAGAAAAGACTTATGAGATTACTCTAAACGGAATCCGCTCTGTGGCCGGAGAGGCAGCTACCATCGGTTTAAAAACCGATACCGAATCCTTAACTGACAATGTTACCGCTTTAGTAGATGCCTATAATTCTTTTATGGAGGATGCTTCTTCTTATTTAGGAAGACAGCCCAAAAGCAGCCGTCTTGTTTCAGAAATGAAGGGTGTGGTTTCCTTATATAAGAACGATTTGGATGCGGTAGGACTTTCTCTTGGCGAAGATGGAAAAATTCAGATTGATAAAGATGCTCTTTGCCAGTCTGCTTTAGAAGACAATGCTAAAGAAACCTTCCATTCGGTGAGAGATCTTGCCAATTCTTTAGTACGTAAAACAAAGCAGATTACGCTAGACCCGATGCATTATGCTTCCAGCAAAATTGTTGCCTACAAAAATCCCGGCAAAAATTTTGCACAGGCGTATATCACCAGTGCATATAGCGGGATGTTCTTTAACAGTTATTGTTAATCCTTTCTCAATACAATACACCAGAAAGCTACTGTCACCACCGACAGTAGCTTTCTGTTTTTATGTAATAGAAAATTGCACGAACCAAGTGGTGGAAATTAGGGAGAATGCGAAGCATTCTCTTGGAAGTGCCGCCGGGCGGCACTTTTTTATAGTGGAATGTTTCCATGCTTCTTTGCGGGACTTTCCACTTTTTTACTGCGTAATCCACGTAAAGCCTTTAATAATGCTGCTCTTGTTTCCTCAGGCTTAATAACCTCGTTTACATAACCTCTGGAGGCTGCCACATAAGGATTCAGGAAACGCTCTTCGTATTCTTTCTTACACTGCTCCCTCATTTCCTCCGGATTTTCTGCCGCCTTAATCTTTCTCTTAAAGGCAATATTTACGGCACCTTCCGCACCCATAACAGCGATTTCCGCTATCGGCCACGCATAGACGATATCCGCTCCCATTTCCTTGGAGTTCATGGCAATGTAAGCACCGCCGTATGCCTTACGCATAATAACTGTAATCTTCGGAACCGTAGCCTCGGAATAGGCATACAAAACCTTGGCTCCGTGACGGATAATACCGCTGTGCTCCTGTGCCGTTCCCGGTAAGAATGCCGGTACATCCACCAAGGTAATAAGCGGTATGTTGTAACAGTCACAGAAACGAATGAAACGCGCCATTTTGTCAGACGCATGAACGTCCAAAGAACCACCCATCACTGCAGGCTGGTTTGCTACCACTCCCACAACTTCCCCTGCCATTCTGGCAAAGCCGACTACTACATTCTGCGCAAATTCAGCATGTACCTCAAAGAAGCTGTTTTCATCCGTTACGCACTCAATCACTTCTTTTACATTGTAGGCTTTTCTGGAATTATCCGGCACAATGTCGCAGAGTGCCTTGCATCGTTGGTCATCCTCTTTTGAGAATACACTTCTGCGAAGCTGTCCTACCTTATGAAGCACTTTTCCCGTACCTTTTCCGGAGCTGAGTACCTGTTTTCCCTGCGAAGATAAAATAACAGGTGTTTTTTCTTCGTAACTGCCGGGAAGATAAGTAAGAAGCTTGCGTACTCCCATCAGGCATTCTCCCTCGGTATCATAAGTAAAATGGGAAACACCGCTCTTTTTCGCATGTACATCCGCACCGCCTAATTCTTCTACGGATACTTCTTCGTTAATAACAGTCTTTACCACATTCGGTCCTGTAATAAACATTTTGGAAATGTCCCGAACCATGAAAATAAAGTCACAGATTGCCGGTGCATAACATGCGCCACCGGAGCAGGGACCCAAAATAACCGCAATCTGTGGAATCATACCGGAAGCCTTCGTATGACGAAGAAACATTCCACTGTAACCGCTCAAGGAAGAAATACCTTCTTCGATTCTGGCCCCGCCGCTGTCATTGATGCAAATAAGCGGTGCCTTCATCTGCATTGCCATATCCTGTATCCGGCAGATTTTGAAGGAATGATATTCTCCCAATGTACCGCCGATTACGGTAAAGTCTTCACTGGCCACAAAAACTAATCTTCCGTCAATTTCTCCGTATCCGGTTACTACACCGTCTCCGGGTACCCTTCTTTTATCCAGGTCAAAATCATCAATACGGGATTCGATAAATCCGTCCACCTCTACAAAGCTGCCTTCATCTAAAAGCACTTCAATTCTTTCTCTTGCGGTCATTTTGCCGGATTCATGCTGTTTATTGATTCTTGCCGGACCACCGCCTAAAGACGCTTTTTTTCTTCTTTCTTCCAAATCCTTAATGGCATCTTCCCAAGTCATAATTTCCTCATTTCTGCGCAGCATCCTCTTTCCCTAAACTGTGTGCCGCACCTGCACAGTTTATTTATTATTTGATAGTTTAATTATTTGACTTTTTAATAGTTTGACTTTCAAACTATTTTGTATTATAGCATAGCAAAAGCCTGCTTGCAAGATGTTTTCATCACAAGCAGACTTTTTTTATTTTTTCATATATTCTTTATACAATGCCGCATGGTCATAAATACATTTCCATCCACTGGTAGCATCCGCAGTCACGCAAATATACTCTTTTCCGCTACTGCTTCGGGCATAGCTTGCCGCGCAGTTTCCGGATTGCACCACATATCCTGTCTTGGCACCGATAACCTCACCGCCAGTATCCTTGTCCTCAATTCTTCGTAAAAACCAGTTGGAAATCGTCATTCCCTCCGGATGCTCCTTTGTAGGGGTGGTGGTATATGTATGTGCCGACAACACTTCCCGGCATCGTTCATTATCCATTGCTGCTTTCATGATAACTGCCATATCATAGGCGGTACAATAATGATTTTCATCATAAAGTCCTACACAGTTGGTAAAGTGTGCGGTCTCCGACAGCCCCAATTCCCGAAGTTTTTCATTCATCATTTCCACAAAAGCCTCCTGTGAGCCTGCCACATAAGTAGCCAGTCCTACCGCTGCATCCGCACCGGACGGCAATATCGTTCCGTAAAATAAATCTTTCACAGGAATGACTTCGCCCACTTCAAAGCCAACATTACTGCAATCATTGACAAAGCTATAATCGGTAATATCAATGGTCATCGTAAAAGTATCATTCCAATCCTGAATATGCTCCGCTGCCACCAGCACCGTCAGCACCTTCGTCATGGAAGCCGGAATGATTCTGTTTTTTGCTGCCTTCTGGGCGACAATGGTATCCGAGGATAAATCAATCAGAACAGCATTATTGCTTACAATTTCTTCACCAAGCTGCTTCGTATCGTCTGTGGTTTCCGCAGAAAAAAACGTTACGTTTCCGCCCTGTTCTCCGCCGTTGCTTTCTGCCGACACTGTTATTTCGCTTTCTTGGCTCTGTGTACCCGTCGCTGTCATTTCCGTAACAGCTTCCCTTATGCTATTCATTCCGACGTACAGCATTACTCCCGCTTTTTCCGTATCTTTCTTATCGTCCGGAGTTCTTGTATCCTTTCTATTGCCGACTATCAAACAAACTATCAGAACAATTATTACGCCACACGCCACGGGGGCAGCCTTCTTTATAAACCTACGCCTTCGCAGCTGCATTTCCTTCCTGCGCCGCATTTCTTCACGCCGCATAGCCCGACGCCGTCTGCGCTCTTCTTCATCCTGTTCCGGCAATGTACTCATTCATTTCTCTCCTTACATCAGGTATCGCTGTAGGTTCTTTTCTTCGTCACTACAATCACAACAATAACAGCAAGTACCGCTGCAATAACAACCGCTGCAACCATAACAGGAATCAGAGAACTACCTTCATATTCCACCGAATTAATATCAAATAACTCTACCTCTACGGTTTCCAATTCCACTATCTCCGTTGCTTCCTCTCCTGCAGTTACACTGCCACCAAGAGATTCTACCAAATCTTTGTCCGCCGTCAGTTTATCCATCACAACCGTACCGTCCTTCAAACGGAAATTCACTTGAGACAGATTGATATTTGCTTCGTTTGTTCCTACTGCATTCCACCAAGAACCATATCCAAAATATAACACATCTGCGCCGGAAAGCCAAGTAAGTACCGATGAAAAATCAGAGGCCGGATTAAAATCTCCCGCGCCTGCATTCGGATCTGCCAAAATATTTTGATCATAGCAGAGTGTATCATTCGCATAAACGGCAAAACCGTCCGGTGTCAGTTCAATACGCATCAGTGCTCCATCCTTAATATAGTCAGTTACAATCGTATAATTAAACAAGTTGGCATCATAATAACCGCCAAAACCGGCACTGTTATAGCCCAGATAGGAGCCCGGAGAAAAATATAGTTTTCCGTCATACTCTCCGGTACCGTTAAATGCGAAGATTGCTCCCAACTCATGAACCTCCCACGTAGGTTCCGCATAAAACTCCAAAATAACTCCCTGTGAAGTATCTTTTCCTTTAAATGGGTTTTCATACGCATATACTGCGCTAAACTCTCCCATTGTCTCAGAGTGCAGGGACAGGTCAATAGATTCCACTTCCACCATATTGCCCCGAGGAATGACGATACCTGCACTCTCTTCTGTCTCCGCTTCCTCTCCTTCTGCGGCTGTCACATTGTCAGCCTGTGAAGCAAAAACGGGAACTGTATTTACACAAGCAAGCATTCCTGCAAGAATACATGCCAAAACTTTCTTCTTCATAGCGCTCTTTTCCTCCATCTGCTTTTCTGTTTCCGGTCTACAAATTCGTAAAGGCATCGGACTGTAGTTTGAGATTATGTACAACCTGCTCACTTACTTCCACATTCTGGTATACTTCATTAATTTCACCCACCAGATTGGAGGTACTGTCTGCGGAAATGTTGATTCCCTGACTGCATTCACCCACTGCCCTTGCAATTTCCTCCATCTGTTCTGCCAGCGTTCCCATTGTTTGTGTCAGAGAATCCATCTTCCGAATGCAATCATCCATTGCCGCACTGACTTCCTCTGCATCCTCTCTGTACTGTTTCCCGGAAACTGCATAATTATCATAATCCGGCAGGATTGTGGAAGATATGTACTGAATAATCTCGTTGGCATTTGTACTCAGTTCATTTACCGAGCTGATAACAAGTCCATTAATATTCTGAATCTTATTGGCTGTTTCTCTGCTGTTATCCGCAAGCTGCCTGATTTCATCCGCCACAACCGCAAAGCCTTTTCCCACTTCTCCGGCACGTGCTGCTTCTATAGATGCATTCAAAGCAAGAAGATTTGTCTGACCGGAAATACTTAAAATTTCATTCGTAAGCTCATCTACCCGCGCCACGCTCTTACTGTTTTCAATTGCCTGATTCAGTTTTTCCAAGATGGTATCCATCATCCGGTTTGTGCCATCTTTATTAGAAACCGCGGTATTCTCCAGTTCTTCTGCACGTTTTTTCATTTCTATGGTGTGTCCGAAAATATCATGGGTTACTTCCGACATGTTGGTAACCGCCTGTCCGACAGCTGCTGCATTTTCATTAACTTTTAAAATCGTGTTCGCTACCGTATCCATCGTTGCCGCCACTTCCTCCATAGAGGCGGAAATATCACCGGAATCCTGATTTGCCTGTGCAATACTGTTATTTACATTCTGAAAGCTTTGTCCCAAATCATTGGAAGAAGATACGATTTCTCCCATAATATTCTGCAATGTCACAATAAACAGATTAACCCCCTGTACCAGTTTTCCGATTTCATCTCCGGTCCGAACCGTGATTCTCTGTGTCAAATCGCCATTCTTGGCATTTATTTTTCCTGTAATTTCACGTAGCTTCTTCTCGTATCCGACAGTCGGTACAACAATAGTCTTAATCGCCACGTAAACACTTGCTACAAATATAATTACCATAATCGCAAGCATACCATAGGCAACCGCAACCGCATTTTCATAAATATTGTCCTGCTTTCCTTTGGCAAGACCGATATTGGTTTGTTCCTGCTTAATCAGATTCTGCACATTTTCATTTAAGGTCTTGAAAATTTCGGAAAGAATACCGTTTACTTTTGCAGTTACCTCTCTTGAATTGTTCGTCGCACTGAGACTCAGAGTATCGTTGTAATTTTTCATGTACTCTTCATAGACATTCATCAATTTCCGATACTCTGCCCCATCTCCCGCAAGCTCGCCGTATTTATCCAGATAGGCTTTCAAGGTTGCTATGGAAACACTGATTTCCCCTTCTACCTCTTTTTTATCCTCCTTTGTGTCCATCACACTGTGTGTAAGCAAAAGCTGCTGTAACTGCTCTACATTTGAGGAAATGGCGTCCAGAGTAATAATCGCCGGCACTCTCTGCGCTGCGATCTCATCTCCCGCCGCCCCCAGTTGCTTCAAAAAGGTCAGTCCCAGAAAGGAAGAGCAAATACCGATAAGAGCAATCAGCAGCAAAGGAATAATTACTTTTGTTTTTAAACTTTTCATTTCACAATCCTCTCTTTGTACTTAGTTTGTTTCTTCTGTATCCCTTTTGTAATCTCAAAATCCTGTTGCTTGTATTATAGCATCATTCTATTACCATCGTCCATTATTATTTTATATTTTTGTATAATATTTTACTTTTCCTTTAATATTTTCTATAAAAAGTATCGCTCTGCAGCGACAACTTCCATGGCTTCTCACTACATATGAGCACTTTCCTATCACATAAAAAGGATAAATAAGAGCTGTTTCTCTTATTTATCCTTTTTTCTATTCTCTTATTACGTTTCTATCCCTTATGCAAAAGGATTTTCTGTTTTATAACGCATTTCCTTCGGTTGGTTGAAGCCGATTTCCTCTACATCGACACCGATATATTTGAATACCTCATAGATTGCTTTTCCAAAATGTCCGAAAGCAACCGCTCCATGGTGCGGGTAATTGCCTTCAATCAGCACATGACGGTAAAATCTTCCCATTTCCGGAATAGCGAATACACCGATACCACCGAAAGATTTTGTTGCTACCGGAAGCACTTCACCCTGTGCGATATAACCGCGCAGCTTGTTATCCGCGGTAGACTGCAGACGATAAAAGGTAATGTCACCCGGAACAATATCTCCTTCCAAAGTACCCTGTGTTACCTCCTCCGGGAGTGCTCTTGCCATAATCATCTGATATTTCATATCACAGAAGGCAAGCTTCTTGGAGCAGGTATTTCCACAATGGAAGCCCATGAATGTATCTTTATGTGTATAGTTGAATTTGCCTTTAATGGATTCCTCATACATATCCTTCGGAACGGAGTTGTTAATATCAAGTAGAGTAACCACATCATTGCTCACTGCCGTACCGATAAATTCACTTAAGCAGCCGTAAATATCCACTTCACAGGAAACAGGAATACCCATTCCGGTAAGACGGCTGTTTACATAACAAGGAACAAAGCCAAACTGTGTCTGGAATGCAGGCCAGCATTTTCCGGCAATTGCCACATATTTACGATAACCTTTATGCTGTTCCACCCAATCTAATAAGGTCAGTTCATACTGTGCCAGTTTCGGTAAAATCTCCGGTTTGTGATTGCCGGCGCCAAGCTCCTCCTCCATTTCTTTTACTTTTGCGGGAATTCTCGAATCTCCTTCATGCTTCTTGAATGCTTCAAACAAATCCAGTTCCGAGTTTTCTTCGATTTCCACACCTAAATTGTAAAGTTGTTTAATTGGCGCGTTGCAGGCAAGGAAGTTTAACGGTCTCGGTCCGAAGCTGATAATCTTCAAATCGGAAAGTCCGATAATTGCACGGGCAATGGGCACAAATTCATTAATCATATCTGCGCAGTCTTCCGCATCGCCCACCGGATATTCCGGAATATATGCCTTTACGTTACGAAGCTTTAAATTATAGCTTGCATTTAACATACCACAGTAAGCATCGCCTCGTCCGCCTACCAAATCATTCTGGGTTTCTTCAGCTGCCGCAACAAACATTGCCGGACCGTCAAAATGCTTTGCAAGTAAAGTTTCGGAAATTTCAGGTCCGAAGTTTCCAAGGTAAACGCAAAGTGCATTACAGCCTGCACGTTTGATATCTTCCAATGCCTGTACCATATGTATTTCGCTTTCCACGATACATACCGGACATTCATAAATGTCTGTTTCATCATATTTTTTCTTATAAGCTTCTACTAAAGCTTTTCTTCTGTTTACGGACAAAGATTCCGGGAAACAGTCACGGCTTACAGCCACAATTCCAATTTTTACTTTCGGTAAGTTATTCATCATTATTATCCTCCATTTTGCTTTAGCTTATATGATTTTTTTATAAAGCTCCCTGCATGCAGGGTAAATCTCCTTGAATTGTTTGTACCTGGCTTCGTATTTCTCTACAAGCGCAGGCTCCGGCTCGATGGTTTCCACCACCTTCACGATTTTCTCGGCTGCTGCTTCCACGCTTGCGAAGGTACCGTCCGACACTGCTGCCAGCATAGCGCCGCCTAAAGCCGGCCCTTCTTCGCTTTCAATCACATCCACCTTGATATTGAGGATGTTGGCAATCATTTTTTTCCAAAGCGGGCTCTTCGCACCACCACCGCAGATTTTTGTTCTTTCAATCTTAATTCCTAACGATTTTGCCACCTCAAAAGAATCTCTTAAGGCAAAGGCAACGCCCTCTAACACTGCCTGTGTCATATCGGCTCTTGTGGTATCCATGGTCATGCCGATAAAGGTTCCGCGGGCATCGGGATCATTATGAGGAGAACGCTCTCCCATCAGATAAGGCAGGAAGTAAACATGGTTTTCACCCAGCTTCGTAATCGCCTTCTGTTCTCCTGCAAAATCTTCCGTGCCGATAATTTCTTCCATCCACCATTTATTGCAGGATGCCGCGCTTAGCATGCACCCCATCAGATGGAAATGTCCGTTGGCATGGGCAAAGGAATGAAGCGCATTGTTTTTATCCACTCCAAAACTGTCGGAGGAAATAAAAATAGTTCCGCTTGTTCCCAGCGAAATATTACAGCTTCCGTCACCTACCGTTCCGGTTCCTACCGCAGCTGCCGCATTGTCTCCGGCTCCTGCTGCAACCTTTACGGTTTCGGGTATGCCCAGTTCCCTTGCAATTTCCGGTTTTACCGTTCCTACGGCTTCATAGCTTTCAAATACTTTGGCAAGCTGTTCTTCTTTTATACCGCATATTTCACACATTTCTTTTGACCATTTCCGGTTCTTCACATCAAAAAGAAGCATACCGGAAGCATCCGATACGTCTGTGCAATGTACACCCGTCAGTTTATAGGCAATATAATCCTTCGGCAGCATGATTTTTTCGATTTTATTAAAGTTATCCGGCTCATTCTTCTTTACCCACAAAAGCTTTGGTGCCGTAAATCCGGTGAAAGCAATGTTAGCGGTATAATCGGATAATTTGTCCTTGCCGATGGTCTCATTCAAATATTTGCATTCCTCTGCAGTCCTGCCGTCATTCCAAAGAATTGCCGGACGAATCACCTGATCCTCCTTATCCAGAATCACCAGTCCGTGCATCTGTCCGCCGAAGCTGATTCCTGCAAGTTCACTCTTATCAAAGCCCTCTAACAGTTCCTCTATACCGGCTTTTGACTGCTCATACCAGTCCTCCGGATTCTGCTCTGACCAGCCGGGCTTCGGGAAATACAACGGATATTCTTTGGAAACGATATTCTTTATCTTTCCGTTTTCATCCATTAAAAGCAGTTTCACTGCCGATGTTCCTAAATCAATACCTATGTATAACATGAAATTAGTTTTTCTCCTTTCCCATATTATCCTCATCATAATATTTATAAAATAAAAAATCTACCTACCTTTTTATAGAAAAATACCCCTATTTTTTTAGATAATTTTACGAAAATGTTTTGCATCAAATTCTTTTATGTACAAACTTCGTTTCTTTTGATATACTTTTAGTATCTTTTTTGAAAATAATGTAAAGAGGTATAAATTATGAGCAAGAAGAAAGTAGTTGTGTCTTTGGGACATGAAGCACTGGGCTATACGACCTCCGAACAATGGGATGCCGTAAGGGTAACCGCCAAAGCATTGGCGGACTTAGTGGAAGAAGATTGGCAGTTAACCATCACCCACAGTAACGGTCCGCAGGTCAGCATGATACATAAAGCCATGACAGAGCTGCGTCGTGTTTATATTGATTACACCCCGGCACCGATGTGTGTATGTAATGCCATGAGCCAGGGTTATGTAGGCTATGATATTCAGAATGCGCTCCGCAGCGAGCTTTTAAGCCGTGGTATTTCCAAACCGGTAAGCACCATTCTGACCCAGGTTACAGTAGATCCTTATGACGTGGCATTTTATGAGCCTACCAAGGTTATCGGCAGATATATGTCTAAGGAAGATGCCGAAATTGAATTAAAAAAAGGCAATTACGTCGTAGAAGAACCGGGCAAAGGCTACCTTCGTGTAGTAGCAACTCCGAAGCCTATTGACATTGTGGAAATCGAAGCTATCAAAACCCTTGCTGATGCGGATCAGGTTGTGATTGCCTGCGGTGGCGGCGGTATTCCGGTGATTGAACAGCAGCATACCTTAAAAGGCGCTTCCGCTGTTATCGAAAAGGACAGCGTTGCCGGGAAACTTGCTGCCGATTTAAAATCCGACCAGCTTATTATTTTAACAAGCGTCAGTCAGGTATGTTTAAATTACGGTATGGAAAACGAACAGCCGCTTTCTTCCATGACCGTCAGCGAAGCGGAAAAATATATTTCCGACAAGCAGTTCGGAGAAGGAACCATGCTTCCGAAAATCGAAGCTGCCATCACCTATTTAAAAGCAGTTCCAAACGGCACTGTACTGATTACTTCCTTACAAGACGTAAAGGATGCCATCAAAGGAAAGACAGGTACCGTTATTACGGCATAAAAAGTGCCGCCCGGCGGCGGCACTTTTTTTATTTCTTTAATCCTTTAAGGCAATTACCGTAAGCATAGCTCCAATCATAATGCAGAAATCCGCTATATTAAACACAACCTTTGACAGCTTTTCAAGCGGTCCTTTCGGTATATGAATGCTGAAATAATCCACTACATATTCTCTGTGCAGCCTGTCATAGGTATTACTGAAAGCCCCTCCCAGCAAAAGCGCCAGCCCGGTCTTTAACAGAACATTCCCCTTTTTTCCTAAGGTCACCACAAAAAAAGCGGTGATGAGCAGGGAAAACAGGATGGAAATCACTCGGATAAGCACTCTGTTCTTTTCTAAAATATTCAGAAAGGCTCCTCTGTTATGATATTTTCTTATCCACAAAAATCCATCGCATTTTTTTTCGATGGCTCCTTCGTTCATATTTTTCTCAATGTACCCTTTTAACAGGCACTCAAGAACAACAATCCCAACTACAATTGTTACGTATATCATGCTCTCCCTTTCTTCTCTATATACCCGCAAGCCGACCAAAAGTCTCGTTAATGTTCATTTTTCCGTACCCCCACTCTCGGTTTGGGTAGGTCAGATATTCCTCTCTCACAGCTCCCCGGATAAAAAAGTTTTTCACTTCTTTTCCCTCTGCCAGCCTGTGGTTTCCCTGTACCACTGCCCATTCCATAAATTGTGCCACTGCTCCTGCCGTCAGTGCCGCCCCCATACTGGAACCGGTGCGTGTCCCCCGTATTGTAGGAACCTGCACGCCGGGCGCTGCCACATCGGGCTTCAAACGATTGTCTCTGGCATAACCTCTTCCTGAGTTTACATAAAAACTTCCGTTATTTGCATCATAGGTAGATGTGGTAAGCACATTTTGCGTAAGTGATGGCTCCGTCAAAGTGGTATAGGGAGAAGAGTTTAAGAAGTACGTGTCACTTGTGAGAAACTCGGTTATGGGAAGCCACATATGAAAAACTGCATTGTGTGGTCTTCCCACAACCGAAACCCGAATATTCCATACTCCGGGTGTAGGTCCCTGAAACCGAAAGGTAATCAGTTCGTCCCCCGACCCCTGTTCTACAATAACACTGTCAATTGTAATTCTGGTTCGTTCATAAATAAACGTATAGGTCAAACTTTGCCCCAGACCCAAACGAAAAGGGGGAATCGTTTCACCTCCCGGCGAGCGGATACTTGCATCAAACAAAGAAGGAATACTGCCCCACATTTCCAGAACAAAGCCTTTCTCCCCTTCCCCCACACGGATTTCCACATCTTCATAGGGAGTCTCTTCCACATATGTGCTTTGGGAAAGCAGTTTACTGAAATGATGTGCTGCATTTCCTTCATTTCCGCCGCATACTACCACTGCCATACTCCGTTTCGCGGCAATCCCGTTTAGGTACACATCCAGTGCAGAATTACCGGCATGGTCCCCCATATTGGTACCGACGCCGAGACAGATTACTACCGGACTAAAAAAGGGCAGGCTGAAGGAAAAGGCATACTTAACCGCCAGCATAATATCATTTTCCTGAAATGCTGTCGCATCCTCTCGAATCAAATAGTATTCCCTTAAATACTGCTTCGCTTCCTTCAGTTTCACCACCACAATATCACATCCGGGGGCTGCTCCCAAAAATTCCAATCCCCCCCTCAGACTGCTCCCGGCGGCTACACTTGCCATCGCCGTACCATGCCCGTTTTCATCTCTTGTAGGAAGCGGTTCACTTTCTCCCCGGAGTGCACGATTAATCTGCTCTCTTGTAAACTCTATTCCGTAAGGAATTCCCTCCGGGGCATTACCTTCCGGATAATCCGTGCTTGTCAGCGTCTGATCCCAGATAGACAAAATTCGGGTAGACCCGTCAGGATTTTGAAATACCGGATTTGTATAATCAATGCCGGTATCAATCACTGCCAGAATCACCCCGCTTCCGGTAAGACTTAAGGGTGGGCGCTGTACTCTTAAAATACCGCTTTCTTCCAGATTTACCGAATCAAACGGCTCCTGCATTAAGCCGTACAACTTGGGAATATACTGATACACATAGTTGGATATACTCAAAGGCGGAATCCTGCTCCGTTTTGTATACCACATTCGATACTGCTCATTTACCGGAACCACACAGGCATTCAGGTTCTCCTGTTCTTCCAGTCCTTCCGGAAGCACATAATCTACAATTAAATCCATATAGTCATTGGATTGTATTCTGTCTTCACAGGTTACGGGCATTTTCTACTCCATACAGGTTCTTTGTTTTAGTCTATGCCTGTCGCTTCCGTTGGTGCTTCAATTCTGTTTCCTTCTCCGGCTTCATCATACATTTCCAGCGAAGGCAGACTGTTATTCCTTATATCAATAATCGGCCCGCCAGTCCCTTCAATATACTCTCTCGTAATCGTCACTCTGCCAATATTGTCATCCTTCGGAATTTCATACATAATATCCAACATGAATTCTTCAATAATAGCACGCAGTGCCCTTGCCCCGGTATCCTTCTTCATTGCTTTCTCTGCAATGGCTTCCAGTGCGCCATCATCAAATTCCAGTTTGACCTCATCCAACTCCAGTAATTTCTGATACTGCTTCAAAATAGCATTTTTCGGCTCGTTCAAAATCTTTACCATCATATCCTTGGAAAGTCCATCCAATGTATAAATAATCGGGAGTCGCCCGATAAATTCCGGAATCATACCGAACTTTTTAATGTCCTCTACGGTAACCTTGCTGAGAATATTTTTTTCTTTGTCGAATTTATCCTTTAAATCCGCGCTAAAGCCAATGGATGTCTGCTTGCTCAAACGCTGTTTGATAATGTCCTCCAAATCAGGAAATGCACCACCGCATATAAACAAAATGTTTTTTGTATTCACGGTTGTCAAAGGCACCATGGCATTTTTACTGTTAGAACCAACCGGTACTTCAATTTCCGCACCCTCCAGCAGCTTTAACATCCCTTGTTGTACAGATTCGCCGCTCACATCACGGGAGGTGGTATTTTTCTTCTTGGCAATTTTATCAATCTCATCAATGAAAATGATACCCTGTTCAGCACGCTCCACATCATTGTCGGCTGCCGCCAACAGCTTAGACACCACACTTTCGATATCATCACCGATATATCCTGCTTCTGTCAAAGTAGTGGCATCGGTAATAGCAAGGGGCACATCCAAAAGCCTTGCAAGGGTCTTGACAAGGTAGGTCTTTCCACAGCCTGTGGGGCCAATCATCAACATATTGGACTTCTCGATTTCGATTTCATCCATGGTTCCTGTGGCTACTCTTTTATAGTGATTATATACAGCAACGGAAATTACTTTTTTTGCATGCTCCTGACCTACGATATACTCGTCCAGTTGGGCTTTAATCTTATGGGGTGCCGGTATATTTTTAATATCAAGTGCCGGTTTATCTTTGCTCTTCTTTTTCTTTTTCAGACGCTGCCTGTTCGGAACGGTTCCGTCTCCCTGTAAGTCGGACAGATTTACAAAGCTGATATTCGGAAATCCTCCCATAAAAGGATAAACTCTGTTCTCTTTCTGCTCCTGTTCCTCCTCGTCCGGTGCCTCCTTTTCTTCCGTATCCTCCGGCACCTTTGTCCTTTCCTTATCGCTCATATTCGTCATGCGCATCCATTCCTGTACCATGGCAGGGTCATTGAGCATTCCATTAGAATCCAGCTGACTTACCGTATCCATGGTTTTATGCATACAATCATTGCACACACATATATTTTGCGGAAGATGAAACATTTTTCCCGCCTTGCTTTCCGGCCTTCTGCAAATAAAGCAGACATCTTCATATTCATTCTCTTCAAATTCGTTCTTTTCTTTATCTGACATCGTTCTCCTCATTTCCAGCCACTATAAATGATGGCTTGTTCCCTTTTCTCATTATACGGCATGATACCGTATGTATACAAGTTAAGTTTTTCAAAGATTTCTAAACTGTTTCTAAACAAAAAACACTTTCCTCTGTTTTCAAGAGGGAAGTGTCTTTTTTCTGCATATTATTAATAATTAACAACACCTGTATTTATTCTACTTTCGCTCCAAGAGTAACCGATACGGTCTTCTCTTCGTATCCTCCTGCCGCACCTTGCATCATAGTAACCTCAACCGTATCACCAACGGCATAGTACTCCAGACCTTCTATCAAATCATCCATACCGGAAATCGTAATACCGTCCAGCTTTGTAATGATGCAGCCCTTAGTAATACCGGCCTGCTCCGCACCGGTACCCCTATAAACCTGCGTTACATAGACGCCCTCCGGCATACCATAAACACTTGCCACATCATCTGTCACAGTTACGCCGGTAATACCCAGATATCCCTTGTTTTCTGCCTCAACCTTTGTCTTTGTCTCACGGTTCATCAATTCCTCTATAATCGGCTTTGCAGAAGAAATCGGAATGGCATACCCCATACCTTCCACAACGCTTCCGCCAATTTTATTGGAGTTAATACCGATTACCTCTCCTTTGATGTTCAAAAGAGCACCACCGGAGTTACCCGGATTAATTGCTGCATTCGTCTGGATAAAGGTTCCGCTACTGGAATCAGAAACCGCAATTTCTCTGTCCAGCGCGCTGATAACACCGGTTGTAACCGACTGCCCGTAGCCCAAAGCATTTCCGATGGCAATGGCAGGTTCCCCCAGTTTTAAGCTGTCGGAATCACCCAGCTCGGCAATCGCAATATTTCCTAAAGTTTCTTCTGTCAATTCCTCAAGCGGAATCGCAATCACTGCCAAATCCATACCGGAATCCGTACCTTTTATCTGCGCCGTAGCAACAGAATCATCCACAAAAGATACCGCCAGTTTTTCTGCCCCCGATACCACATGATAATTCGTTACAATAAGCAGTTCAGAGTCATTTTTTCCTACAATAATGCCGGAACCGCTGGCATTTTCCTCCTGACTGAAATCCTGTCCGAAATAAGAGAAGCTTTCCGTATATGTGTTGACAATGGAAACCATTGCAGGCATTGCTTTATTTACTACCTCGCTGACATCGGATGCCACGGTTGTTACCGCTCCGGAACCGGTCGATAACTGCACCTTCTCCACCTGTTTTTCTGCCTCTGTTTCCGCTTCCGCCACCGCTGCATCTGCAGACGCTGTAAGCTTTGTATCATCACTCAATTTACCGGTTGCCACATCTACCACATAAAAACTGAGTCCTGCACATACACCAAAGCAGATTCCCAGGCCTGCACAGGCAAGCACCTTCTTAAACCCGCCTTTTTTCTTTTTCGTTGTTCCGGACTGTCCATTGGAAGTCTGTCCGTAATTCTGTGTACCGCCTGCTGTATTTTTATAGTTATATCCATTATCTGTTGCCGAGGTAAAATTATTAGGATAACGGCTACTGTAACTATATGTCCGGTTATTCTGAGCTCCATAAGGCGAACTTCCCGAGTACACACCACCACCTGCACCGGTATTGGCAGTGTTTCCTGTTGTGTTTACACTTCCCCCGGCACCATAGCCCTGCGTGTAACCACCGTTTGCAGCAGTTTCTTGATTATTTGGATTGTTTTGACTGTTTGAATAATTTAAGCTGTTTGAATTGTTTTGATTATTATACTCATCATACATATTCCTTTACCTCTTTTCTATCCTGAACACATGACGGCTAATTCCCGTATGGTTTTCCTTTGCTATGTTTATGAGCTAAGTATAGCCGTCATTTGTGTTCATTTTGTGACAAAAGAGTGAAAGAAATGTTATTCTACCGTAACAGACTTCGCCAGATTTCTCGGTTTATCCACATCACAGCCCTTGCCGACCGCAACATAATATCCAAAAAGCTGCAACGGAATGATGGCAAGAGAATTGGCAAAATAGGGATTGGTTTCCGGAATATAAATGACATAATCCGCTGCTTTTTCAATTTCTTTATTCCCTTCACAGGTAACAGCCAGCACAAAAGCGCCTCTTGCTTTTACTTCCACCATATTACTGATTGTCTTCTGATACAACTGGGGCTGTGTGGACACCGCTGCTACCAAAGTTCCCTCTTCAATCAGTGAAATGGTTCCGTGTTTCAGTTCGCCGGCAGCATAAGCCTCCGAATGAATATAAGAAATTTCTTTCAACTTCAAAGAACCTTCCATGGAAATCGCATAATCAATCCCCCTGCCGATAAAGAACACATCCTTTGCTCCGATATATCGGTTTGCAAAACGTTGGATTTTCTCTTTATTGTTCAACAACAGTTCAATCTGATCAGGCAGGCGTTTTAAATCTCCTAGCATCTCCTGAAACTGTGTTTCCTCTATTTTTTCTCTTACCTTGCCAAATTTCATGGCAAGTAGATACAAGGCTACCAGCTGTGCACTGTATGCCTTAGTGGTGGCAACCGCAATTTCCGGTCCTGCCCAAGTATACATCACATTGTCAGCTTCTCTCGCAATAGAACTTCCCACTACGTTTACGATGCCGAGTACCTTAAATCCTCTTGCTTTGGATTCCCGGAGAGCTGCCAGTGTATCTGCGGTCTCACCGGACTGGCTGATTACAATAACCAGTGCCCCTTCTTCCAAAATCGGATTACGGTAGCGGAATTCCGATGCCACATCTACCTCTACCGGAATACGGGTCAAGCCTTCCATTACATATTTTGCCGTTACTCCCGTATGATAAGCAGAACCGCAGGCTACAATATGGATTTTCCGAATAGCACGGATTTCATCATCCGTCATATTCAGTTCTTCAATCACAATATCGTTGTTCTTTATCCTCGGAGAAATGGTATCGCTGACCGTTTTAGGCTGTTCATACATTTCCTTCAACATGAAATGCTCGTAGCCGCCTTTTTCCGCAGCATTGGCATCCCATTCGATAGTAACCGGTGTCTTCTGAATTTCCTCTTCGTCCACGGTGTAAAAGTGCATATGGTCTTCCCGCAGTCTGACAATTTCCTGATTTTCCACATAAGTAACCGTTCTCGTATATTTCAAAACTGCCGGAACATCGGAAGCAATAAAACAACCGTCCTCATTCTGTCCTACGATTAACGGACTATCTTTTCGTACCGCAAAAATTTCATCCGGGTGCTCTGCAAACATAATCCCCAGTGCATAGGAACCTTCTACTCTGTGAAGCACCTTTGTAATTGCCTCTAACGGATTTCCCTTATAATAATAATCCAACAGATGAGCCAGAACCTCCGTATCGGTTTCGGAACGGAATTCATAGCCTTTATCCATCATTTTTTTCTTTAACGGAAGGTAATTTTCGATGATTCCGTTGTGTACTACCGCAATCGTTTCATCCTTATTGAAATGCGGATGGGAATTTTCGTCACTGGGAGCACCATGGGTTGCCCAGCGGGTATGACCGATTCCCAGTCTGCCCGGCATCGTTTCGCCGCCATGGGTTAAATTTTCCAATACATTCAGCCTTCCTACCGATTTTTTTATATTTATTTTTTCTCCGTCAAAAACTGCCATTCCGGCAGAGTCATATCCTCTGTACTCCAGTTTTGCAAGACCGTCCAAAATAATCGGTGCCGCCTGCTTTTTTCCTATATATCCAACGATTCCACACATATGCCTTTCTCCCTCCTATATATGTCTGTCATTATCCCAAAATGTCTTATTGGTTGTCAAGCCTTGCACCACTTTTCGGGGAAGCTTTTTATAATTTTTTCCTAACAGATAGCCCAGATATTTACACCCGCTTTGCATAAACAGACGGAAAAGATATCTGCTGTTTCCGCTTTTTCGCAAATAAACGGCAGTCTGCTTCACTAATTTTTTCCCTTCCTGCCCGGAAGAAACTCCCGCAAAGATTTCCGGATGATCCGCCTGGGATACCCCCAAATCGAAATTTCTTTTCAGTTGTTCCTTATTTGTATAATTATGGGAATGTATCACCTGTGCCTGTGCCATGTATGCTATTTTGTAGCCTGCCTTAATCGCTTCTGCCGCAAAAATCATATCTTCATTAAAAATAGTATGCCGGACAAAGCCGCCCAGTTCTTCATAAATACTCTTTTTATACATGGCGCATACATTGGAGCAAAAGAAGGTTTTGATTCCAAGTTTTTCCAAATCCTGCTCGCTTTTCACCATACTTTGGGCGGGATAATTAAACTCTCTTGTATAGCTTTCAATCACCCCGCTGTCTTTCCCCGGAAGCTGTCTTGCATAGGCTACCGCTACATCCTTATCCATAAAAGCAAGCAAAAGCTGTTCTATTAATTTATCATCCGCAGGTACCGCATCCTGTGTCATAAAAAGAACATATTCACCGTCTGCTTTTTTCATTCCAAGATGTCTGGTTCTCCCATGATCAAATTCTCTCTTGGAAATGTGATATATCTCTACATTTTTGTATTCATCCTGGAAACGGGTACCATACACCAGTCGTTCAAAGTATTTCTGCTCCGTATTCATAACAATGATGCGCTCCGGCTTCACATTTTGTGTCTGTAACCGTTCCAGCAGCATTAAAAATTTCTTATCCGGCTTATAGGTCGGAATTACTACGTCTATTCTTGCCATGTCATATCACCCGATTCAAACAAAGGGACCTTATATCAGGCCCCTTTGTCTATTGTTGCATTCTATTTTAAATAAGATGCCGTATCACTATTAATCTTATCGCTGTATGTCTGTAATTCTGAAGATACTTCATAATCCGTATCATTAAACAGGAATTCATGCAGCCATTTTACGTTATCTGACAAGGATACCGGCACAACGCAGCTTCCCGAAGAACCGATAGAACCGGTTGCACGCAAATCCTCTCTCGGGAATCCTTCATCCGCTACGATGGAATAATTGGTAATGCCGCCAAGCAGTTCGATGATTTCCTGCAAATCAAGGGATGTATACACTTCCTTGGATACATCGGTTGCAATCGTTGTCAGCGTTCCGATATCTGCTTTTTTCGCTTTTTCTGCAACTGCCTGTAAAACCTCTCTCTGACGTTCCGCACGCTTAAAGTCATTTCCTGCTGTATAACGGATACGGCAATATGCGGTTGCCTGCAGACCGTCCAAAAGCTGATAACCGGTTTCCTTTACTTCGGTATAAGGAATTTTCATATCCTCAGCCATACAATATTGATAATTGTTAATATGCTCTAACTCTGCTTCGTCTACGTCAATATAAACACCGCCCAAAGCATCAATGGTATCTTTAAGTCCCGCAAAACCAACCGTTACGAAATCCGTAATGTTCAAGTCAAGGTTCATATTCAGCATGTTAATTGCCATTTCCGCACCGCCCTTGGCATAAGCGGAATTACATTTTGTATAAGTATCATTACTTAAGTTTAAGTAAGTATCACGATATACGGACACCAGTTTTACTTCTCCTGTATCCATATTGACAGAAGCAATCATGATTGTATCACTTCTTGTTTTCTTTGCGAGCTCATTCTGTGAGGTTCCGCCGGTAGTTGTATCTACACCGAATAACGCAATATTACGATACCCCTTCAGGGTTTCATTATCTTTTACGGTTTCATTCATGTTCATAATCAGGTCTTCTTCTTTAATATTGACCCTGCCTACATTTTCTCCCTGCAGAACACCCCATAAAACTACCAGCGCTACAAGCAGTACGATAATTTCTGCCGCAAAGATGAAAATCTTTGTACGTTTTTTCTTGGCACGCTGCTTCGCACTCACTCTCGGATTACCGTTTCCGTTTCTATTTGCCCCGTTCCTGCCGGTGCTCTTCTTTCCTCTTGTTTCTGTTGCCATTTCACTTCTCCTTATCTTACACGCAGATTAATACGCATTTTTATTTATAAATCCTTTAAAGATTGTTAAGAACATAATTTTTATGTCCAGCGACATTGTCCAATTTTCAATATAATATATATCATATTCAATGCGCTTACGGATAGAAGTGTCTCCTCTGTATCCGTTTACCTGTGCCCATCCGGTCAGTCCCGGACGCACCTGATGTTTCACCATATACCTTGGAATTTCTTCTTTAAACCGTTCTACAAAAAGCGGTCTTTCGGGCCTTGGCCCTACAAGGCTCATATTTCCTATCAAAATATTAAACAATTGTGGCAGTTCATCCAGACTGGTTCTTCGTAAGAATTTCCCCACCTTGGTAACACGGGGATCATCCTTTACCGTCCATGCTTTTTCTTCTTCCGATGGTGCCTGCTGCATCATGGTACGGAATTTGTACATTTGAAAGGTCTTATTATGAAGTCCCACTCTCTCCTGCTTGAAAATAACCGGCCCCGGACCGGAACATTTAATCAATACCGCTGACACAATCATAATCGGCGAAAATACAATAATTCCGATTAAGGAACAGACGATATCCGTCAGACGCTTTACCATAATATTTATCGTATTCGTAAGCGGTACATATCGGATATTAATAACCGGCAGTCCGTTCAAATCTTCCGTATAAGGTCTGCTTGGTATCAGACTGTTGTAATCGGGAATAAACTTTGTATGCACACCGGATTTCTCACACATTGCCACCAGTTCTTCCAGACGGTCATAATCCGCAAGTGCCAAGGTAATCGCAATTTCGTCCAGCTTATTTTCCGGAAGAATCACTTCCAGATTATCAATCCTGCCAAGCACCTTTACTCCCTTATACAGAGTACCCGCCGGCACTTTATCATCCAGTACGCCACAGATATGATACCCCCACTGCGGATTACTGACAATACGATTGATATATTCCTCTGCAGCTCTGGAATAGCCCACAAGCAAAATATGCTTAACATTATACCCTTTTTTACGGAACAAACGCAATAGTTTTCTGATAAACAGTCTCGCAAAAATCGTGAGAAAAGTATTTATCACATAAAACATAATAATCATGGAACGGGAAAAATCTTTTTCCTTTAACATATACAGCGTTCCGATAAAGCAGATAAATCCAACCGTATTCGCTTTTAAAATGTTGACAACTTCAAATTGTCTGCCGGTAGCACGCTTCGGCTTGTACATATTAAAAGCATAGTACAATATCAGATAGCCCGGCACAAGCAGCCACAGCGCCTGAAAATAGCGGTCCATTTCCAAAAAACCGGCTCCGGGTTCTAACAGAAACTGCGAAAAAACACTCGCAAACTGTACATACCACGCAAGCATATAGGAGCACGCAACAATGACGGCATCTATCAATACATGTATTCTATTAAAAATTTTCTGATTATCCTTAATCATTTCGCTTCTCCATATCCGAGGATATTCTACAATACTCTGCTAAAAAGTACAACTTAATTTTCTCTTAAGTCTTACTTACCGCTTACAAACCGTCTGAAAATATTCACCCAGAGTTCCCATTGAATAAGAAAATAATTTTTTAAATGTGCCCCTTTAAATTTAACCTTCTTTTCACATCCTTTCGCCGAACAGCTTAAGGCTACCCCCTGAAAAAGTCCTTTTACATAAATTCCGCCATAGCCCTTTTTCGCAAAGAACAACGTTTTTATCATAAATCCTGCCATCAGAAGCGGCAGATTGATGATGCGCTGCAAAAGCGGCATGTTCTTTCTTACTATATAGACACTGTTGCGTGACGAAAAGTTTACTTTAAATTCATTATATTTTGAACCGCTTGTAGCACTGCCCGCATGATACACCACAGCCTCCGGTTCATACATATTAAAATAGCCGTAAATACGGGCTCTGTAGCCGATATCAATATCTTCCAGATAGGCAAAATGATTTTCATCAAAGAGTCCGATTTCCTCAAAAATTTTTCTGCGGTAAATTGCTGCGCCTCCGCAGGCAGCAAAAATTTTTTTCGGGCGGGAGTAAGCAGGAGAATCCTGTTTTCCTTTTCCTTCTGCAAATGCCCAACCAAGAGCGCAGTAGTAGTCCCCTGCATCATCCACAATCTCCGGATTCTGCATGGAAACCAGCTTGGCAGAAACCGAAAAAAGCTTCTCTGACTGTCCGATTCGATCTTCCAGCCGCTTTATAAAATATTCGTCTGCCCTTGTATCGTTGTTTAGGAGAATCACATATTCCGTTTCCGCTGCCCGGATTCCGGCATTCACCGCTTTACAAAAGCCGGTATTTTCATGAAATTGTATCACCTTCACTGCCTTATAATGTTCCTCTAAAAAGGACACGCTTCCATCGGAAGAACCATTGTCTACAACAATAATCTCCGCTGCAGTATCCTTTTGAATCAAAAGAGAATCCAGACAATCCTTCAAGTATGCTTTTCCATTCCAGTTTGGAATAACAACTGTTGTTCTTTTCATATTTCCTCTTTTCCGTATCCGGTCTGCTTTTCTGTGATTTTATATACAAGCTTCGGAGAATAGACAAGCCGATAGCCCCGAATCTTTACAGCCCGACAGAACGCTTCACTTAAGCTTTCCCATTCTGCTTTGCTTTTTTTATATTTTTCCCTGAAAAACAGATTGTCTTTCGGGTTTTCTTCATATTTCATACCGGTAATTTCTTCAAACAGTCCATACAACTTCGGATGAACACGAATACACCGCAAATCCAGAACTTCTGCGGTCTGCCTTAAGCCCGCTCTGTGCATGTAGCCTTCAAAATATACTTTTAAACCCACAAAGCAAACTCTGCCCTCCTGCCGCATACCGCCGATTACTTTATTCTTCCTGTCAATGATTCTGCCGCCAATTGCTCCAACCGCGCCAATATTTTCAAAGACATTTGACAATTTCAAGTCATAAAAGCCCAAATGACAAGTATGAACCGCTTCTGCATGCCATCCCATACAGTCCAGAAAGTTCTGCACCGCTTTTCTTCCCGCCTCGTATGCATATTCTTTACTTTTCGGGTTTGCGGCAGTAGACGCCTCATGACAGCGCCAGTGGTACAAGATTGCAGGAATATGGCATAGCCTCTCCTGCACCGTTTTTTCGTACCCCTCTTCCTTTAAGGCTTTTGCTATAAGTCTCAAAACAAAATCGTAATCCTGTGCACCGTCATATTCCTTCCGGAAACACAGTTTTTTCATAACATCTGTTTTTATTACCATAAAATGACAGATATAATTATTTGACAACAGCAAATCCAAATTAAATCCGGTCTTAAAGTGCGGTGTAAAAAAATTCCTGCCGCTGCTGTCACATTTATCTTCATCGGAATAGAGCATCCAATACTCTTTCCCCGTTTTTTTCCCTGTTTCAATGGCTTTTGCCATTTCAAACAACGCATCCGCCGTTAATACGTCATCATGATCCAAAAGCCCGATATAATCACCGGTTACCGCTTCCAATGCTGCATTGGTGTTCTCGGAAATTCCGGCGTTTTTCTCTAATCTTTTATAAACAATCCGCTCATCCGCATAAGTTTTCACAATCTGTTCTACATTCCTTGTGCTGCCTGCATCCGCTATCACAAGTTCAAAATCCGTATAAGTCTGGTTTAACACAGAGTCGATTAATTCCCGAAGATAAACTTCCTTTGTCTCATATGCCGGAACGACAATACTAAACTTACAAGGATAGGTAAATTCCGTTTTTCTCTGTTTCTTCAAAGCGGCTTCCGTTAAGTTTACATAATCATATTTTTCTTTTGGTGCCAGACAACGTTCCTCCACCTCTTTTATGGTATTTACTATACCGTTTCTCTTTAAATAGTATATGGTTTTTTTGATGTTTTCTATCTTCAAAAAACGCACCGCTTCTTTCTCCTGTCACATCAAAAGGCTGTCGCACAGGCGGCAGCCTTTCTAATATTTTCTTATGCCGTGAGGATTAAAGTACAGCCTTCAAATCTGCTGTCAGTTTTTCCACCTTTGCCTTTGCATCCTCCAGACTGGTTCCCTTTACGCCCATGTAAAACTTAATCTTCGGTTCCGTACCGGAAGGACGGGCACAACACCAGGAATCATTGGTAAGGTCAAAATACAATACGTTGGATTTCGGAAGTCCGGTAGAGGATTTTTCACCGGTTGACAAATTCGTCACTTCTCCGCTTTCATAATCACGCATGGAAACAACCTGAAGATCACCGAAGTTTTTCGGCGGATTGCTTCTCAATTTATCCATAATTGCCGTAATCTGCTTAGAGCCATCGATTCCCTTTAAGGTAATGGTGTACAAATCTTCTTTATAATATCCGTATTTCTCATAAATATTAATCATCTGATCCCAAAGAGTAATGCCGTTTTTCTTACACCAGGAAGCAACTTCACATAACATCATAACCGCAACTACTGCATCCTTGTCACGGGCATGAGTTCCCGCAAGACATCCATAGCTTTCTTCCAGACCAAATACATAATTGTTGGAGCCTGTCTGCTCGAACAGCTTAATCTGCTCACCGATGAATTTAAAGCCTGTCAGTACTTCAATCAGACGTACTCCATAATCTTTGGTAATCGGCTGAGTCATATTGGTTGTAACGATAGTCGTTACCAATGCCGGATTTACAGGCATGGTTCCCGTTGCTGTTCTTTCTCTTAAAATATACTCTGCAATAAGCATACCGGACATATTTCCGGTAAAGGAAACATATTCCCCGGTTTTTGTATCCTTGGCATAAACACCGAGACGGTCTGCATCCGGGTCCGTTGCAAGTACAATATCCGCATCCTTTTCTTTCGCCAGCTTCAGTGCAAGCGTAAAGGCCTTCGGATCTTCCGGGTTCGGATATTCCAAGGTCGTAAATTTCGGGTCAGGAAGCTCCTGCTCCGGTACAACAAAAACATTTTTAAAGCCCAGTTCGGAAAGAATCCGTCTTACCGGCAGATTTCCGGTTCCATGAAGGGGTGTGTATACAATCTTAATGTCATTTGCCACTTCTTTGATGATTTCAGGATGAATAATCTGCTTTTTCAGTTCTTCCATGTATTTGTCATCAATTTCTTTACCGATCACATTGTAAAGTCCAGCTTCCATAGCTGCCTTTTTGTCCATGCTCTTTACGGTATGGTAATCGGTTACATTCTGAACCTCTGTAATGATTTCTTTATCCTTGGGCGCGGTAATCTGCGCACCGTCTTCCCAGTATACCTTATATCCGTTGTATTCCGGCGGGTTATGGCTTGCTGTCACCACGATACCTGCGATACAGCCCAGGGTTCTGAGTGCAAAAGATAATTCCGGTGTAGGTCGTAAAGACTCAAACACATACGCTTTAATTCCGTTTGCCGCCATACACAAAGCAGCCTCATCTGCAAATTCCGGTGACATATTTCTGGAATCGTATGCAATAGCAACCCCTTTATCCGCACCACCCTGCTTGATGATGTAATTTGCCAGCCCCTGAGAAGCCTTACGCACGGTATACACATTCATACGGTTTGTTCCTGCACCGATAATACCGCGAAGACCACCGGTACCGAATTCTAACTCTTTATAAAAGCGTTCTTCGATTTCGCTTTCATTGTCACGAATTGCGAGAAGTTCGTCCTTTGTGCTCTGGTCAAAGTAGGAATCCTCCAACCAGAAATGATACTGATCCATGAAACTCATTTTCTCTACCTCCATTTAGTCACTTTAAGCATTGCATTTCAATTATTTTATCATATTTTATAACAGGGTACAAGCAAAGCCTTATCGTTCATTCTTGCAACTTCCACTTTTCAGCAACTGATTGTCCCCACTACACACGCAAGGTATAATCGCTATGATCCAAAGAAAAATTAGGATTATAATACGGGTCACCCTTCGTCAATTCTTCGTTCCACTTTCGGCGGAATCTCTCGGCTTCCTCATCGTACCGCAGTGCATTCTGCCCTTTCCTGTCAGAGCCTCTGGAAGCAGACTCATAATGGTACAACTCCGCAAAAGGAGTAAACACATTCAGCAAGCCTTTTTTTCTCAGGCGGAGACAGAAATCCACATCATTGAGTGCCACCGCAAATTCCTCAGAAAGACCGCCGACTTCATCATACAGACTTTTTTTCACAAGAAGGCAGGCTCCGGTTACTGCCGAAACATCCTGTGCATAGCAAAGACGTCCCATATATCCGAAATTACTGCTGTCTACCATATAATGAGTATGTCCTGCCGTACGGTGTGCTCCCAATCCGATAACAATTCCCGCATGCTGTATGGTATTGTTTTCATAATAAAGCTTGGCACCGACCGCCCCCACATCTTCTCTTTGCGCATACATCAGAAGTTCTTCCATCCAGTTAATGGTGATTACCTCGGTATCGTTATTTAATAACAGTAGATATTCTCCTGTTGCAAAGGTGGCACCAACGTTATTGATTTTAGAATAGTTAAACTCTCCTTCGTATACTGCTATCTTCACATTTTTCTGCTTTTTCAATTCTTCATAGTATGCAAACAGTTCCGGCTCCGTACTGTTGTTTTCCACCACAATTATCTCATAATTATCATAAGTTGATTTCTCCAGAATCGACGAAATACAACGTTTCAAATCCGAGACATGATCCTTATTCGGAATCAGAATCGATATTTTGGGTTGGGATAACAATTGATATTTAATTCGAAAAATTGTTTCACATGCTCTGGTACTTGTAATTTCAAAATTCTCAAGACCACAGCTTCTTAAATGCTCCCCAATAGCACCCTTTGCCGCATCAATGGCATAGCTTTTGGCACTGATATCAGCTGCCACACTGCCCTTATGAGAACGCCAGTAATACAAAAGCTTTGGCACATGTACCACATGCTTCGCCTTTGCTGTCAGACGTAAAATCATATCGTGGTCCTGACTTCCGTCAAACCGGGTACGGAATAATTCCATGCCCTCTAAGAGTCTTCTGTCAAAAACACTGAAATGACAAATATAGTTGTTCGCCCGCAAATTATCAATGGAAAAATCCGGCTTAAAATGAAGGGTAATCATATTATCGATGGATTCCCCTTGGAAAGTAGCCTCATCACAATAAATATAATCCGCATCCTGCTCGCAAATTACCTTCATATATTCGTACAACACACTGGGATGCATAATATCATCATGGTCAAACAACCCGATATAGTCCCCGGTTGCCATTTCATAACATCTGTTTGTATTACCTGCTATACCTTCATTCTTCTCCAGTTTCTTATAACAGATGCGTTTATCCTTTTCCTGATAGGAACGACAAACCTTTTCCACATAAGTATGCTCCGCATCCGAACCGTCGGCAAGGCACAGTTCCCAATTCCTATACGTCTGCTGCTGTACCGACTCAATTACATCCCTCAGATACTTCTCCGGCGTATTATAAAGTGGTACTAAAATACTGAACTTTATGTTCTTCGGAAATTTTGCTTCCTCTTCCTGCTTTCTCCTCTCTGCATTTGGAAAACTTGCACTTCCGTGTTGCAGTCTTGCTTTTCTTTCAATACTTTTACTCTTTAATTTTCTGGCTATTCCGCGCGGACTTCCGTAACGCCGCACCCTGTCCCTTGTTCTTATGATAAAATGGATACCAACTCTTGCAGGCTTGGAAAGTTTCCACAGAGTTCCCCCTTTAATCCTGTCAAGCTGTTCCTGAAGCCGTTTTTCCTCCTCTAAAGAGGCTGCCAGCCGTCCTGCCAATTCCTGACTCTTTTTCTTTTCCGCCTCATAAGCTGCTTTATAATATTCCAAGTTCTGATTCTCCTGTTCGCCCATGTTTCCTTTTCCTTTTCTTCCTGACTGATCCGCTCTCTGCCTTTCCTAAATATCCGGCTATATTTCCACATAAGTCTCAAGCATCCTGTAATATCGTTTTTCCGAAAGCATATCCTCATACATAATTCCCAGTTTGTATGTACCGCTCTCCATAATCTTAACCGGAAAGGATGCACAAAATCCCGCCAATCCAATCCGAAGTTCCCCCGGAAAAACTGCCTCTACATCTTCCCTGTAACAGGATGAAAGTTCACTGCTGTAAATCCGTTTGTTCTCGGTTCCTTCCAGTAACAGACTTCTTTTATAATGACAGTTGTCTGCACCGACAAGTATCGACCATCCTCTGATCTGCGCTTTTCCGTCTGCCACCCGCACCTGCTCCGGATTGGCGCGAAGCACTGCTTCTGTTAGCAGTTTTCCTCTGTTTCCCCCGGAGTACTCTGTCACTGTTTTGCTTGTTTCCGATTCCTGTTCTTTTCTTCCAAAAACATATTCCGGTGAGTTTTGTGTAAGCCATGAACTATAGTATTCGTCAACTCCTGCAAAGGAAGGATACTTTTGATAGAGCCGTTTTCTTTCCTCCCTAAGACGCAGCGTCTTCAACTCACTTTCTTCATCCAATCCTCTGCTCAAAGATTCATGATGAAGAAGAATACAATCATTCCGAAGAACATTCCGGTATCCTGCTTTGCGGAGGCGAAAACAAAATTCCACATCATTATAAGCAATCGGCATCGTCTCATCCAATCCGCCCATTTCCTCATACAACTCTTTCCGCACCATCAGACAGGCACCGGTTACCGCCAGATAATTAAAATTGAAATAATTTCTTCCGTCATAATACATCCTGTCATCTTCAAAGGACACCAGTTTATGTGCCGGTCCAATGGAAAGATTTGTAATGCCTGCATGCTGGATTCTGATACTGTCAGGATACCATAGTTTCGCTCCAACAGCTCCTACTCCCGGCACGGCTGCCTGACCGGCAAGCCGTTTCAAATATCCTCCTTCAATAATTTCTATATCATCATTTAATAACAGCAGATATTTTCCTGTTGCCTGTCTTGCTCCCAGATTGCACATTGCAGAAAAATTAAACTCCATCGGCTCACACAAGTAGAGAAAATGATATGTACGGCTTAACGCTTCCACTTTCAGCCGGTTGTCCTCATAGCTTCCGTTATCTACCACAATGATTTCATAATTATTATAATCTGTTTTTTCCCGAATAGACCGAATGCACTGTTCCAGCACCACCGGATTATCCTTAGATAAAATAACAATCGATACTTTTTCATCCGTATCCACGCATATACTATAAATTCCCGGAACATTGGTTTCTTCCGCATATCCGGTTAATCCGCGTCTCTTTAAAGCAGCCAGTTTAATCCCGGTATACTCCTTTTCATATCCCCACAGTCCTGAAATTCCGTTTTCATCAATAACGACCGTTTCTTTATCTTCATCTGTTTCTTCCGTTCTATGAAACAAAATCCTGTCCAAAGAAACAATACTTTCCGTCTTGTTTTTCCAAAGGCTTTCTTCTGCTTTCAATGCAAAATCATAAATGTTTTCTTTCCAGCTGTCCGATTTTCTCCACGGCAGACCTTTAAAGCTTTCCACACGTACCGCAAATATATTACCAAAGTAAAAAAAGGACAATAAGGTTTCCGGTGAGTACGCAGGCTTAAACCACGGTTTTTTTCTGTTCTCTTCTCCTTTTTTTCCCTTTTCCGAAGTATCCTCCCCGGCATAAACAATATCCGTATCCTTATGCGTTTCAAAATATTCTTCTATCACAGCCGCCGCCTGCAGGTCGCATATTCCTTTTTTCGATACAAACAGAATATACGGCTTTTTGACCTTCCGGAGCTGAAAGTCTTCCCCACAGTCTTCCAGCCAAACCGTTTCTACCAGTTTTCCCCGCTTTTCGCCGTCCTGTTGTATACTGCATTCCTGTTCACTAATCCAAAAGGCATAAGGATTTTTCTGAAACTGTAATTCTTTTTTGTACTGCTTTACGCTGACGGAATCTTCCCTGCATACCATATCCTGAATCCGGGCATCCCTACTTTCTTTCAGTTTTTCCGGTTCCTTCTTTCCCCTCAGAAAAACTTTCATCACGGGATTATTGACTATACGCTCATATTTTTGCCGCAGACAGATAACCTCCTGCTCCTTCGCCGCCGCATCTGTCACAAGCTGCATATTTTTACGTTTTTCCTGTAAATATGCTTTTTTATAGTAATTCGTAAAATCGTACTTTGTCAAATTATCCCGCCTTTCCCGGTTTTCATCATTTTCCTTTTCTGCTTCTGTCTCACTTTGACAGTTGCCTAATGTACAAGCCGCCCGGCAATACTTGCCGGAAGTTTCATGACATTCATGGAAATTTCCAATACATTATCCTCCAACATCGGAGTATTTTTTAAATAAAAGGTAAAATTAGGATCTTCCTTTGCAAACGCAATTACACCGTTTTTGATACTCTTTCCGTTCGTTGCAAACCCTCCCAGATTTTTCACAAGAGGAATCAAAGAAAGCTTTTTCCCATTCCAAAGTGCTTTCTCTATGGTAACCATACAAGGTTCATAATCCGGATCAATCCGTATTGCCTTTGTGTCTGCTCCGAAATGCAGGGTAAAGCTGATATTTTCTTTTCCCGCTCCCGGCTCTTTGCGCTGTGCACCCTTTCTTTCACTCAGCATAAAGGACTGTTCTTCCGAAAAACCGTTGCCGTTATCAGTGTAAATCTGCACCAGATTGGAGTCCGTTCCCGTTACCTTTTCTACTTCTAAGCCAAGAGGATTATAAATCGAATTATCAATTACATTCCGGATCAGTCCGATACTCATACGTTTTCCGGCAATCTTTTTCTGAATTTCCTTCTCCTGTTCTTCAACCCACTTCCGCTCTCCTTCATTTAATTGAAGGACATTTGTAAGCATCCGCTCTACCACCGCTTCCCGTCCGGCAGAGCCCTTCTGATAGCAGTAAAGAGCACGGTAGGCTACTTCCTTTGCAGGAATATCATCCGAAAAAGTCCATTCATAGTCGATAGCCGTCCAAGTATCTCCATCCACTAAAATATTGGCAAAAATCAAATCATAATCCGTAAAGGCAATTCCGGCGTTGTAACCGATACGCTCCACATATTCCCGAAACAATGCTTCAAATCCGTCAAAATCCTGTCTGTCCAGCAATTCATCGAACATTTCTTCCAGACTTCTTCCTTCCACATATTCAAAGGAAAGGGTTCCCTTGGGATTTAAAATACAACGGTTAATGGCAAGCTTTCCTCCCTCATAACGTGCCTTCAGCTTCTCGTAAGCCTCCTTCATGGCAAGTACATGATCTGTTGCCTGAGACCTGACACCTCTCTTTTCCACTACAAGCTTTACTTCTTTTTCACTGCTGTTTAAAATGCCCGCACGCTCCATACCGCTTTCCGGTCTGCGAATGTCTGTACAAATGGCATATTCCTCTGCCCGGTCGTTGGAATACTTGGAGTATTTTATCGGAAGTTCTTTACCCACTACAAGGAAATAGGAATTGGAATAAAGCGGAAAAAGTTCTTCCTTAATAATGGTATCAAATACTTTTTTTTCATCAAACAGAAGCAGACGACTTCTGTCAAAATTCCGTATATTGGTACAAAGTTCTCCCTGATGTGGCAGATATTCGTCCGAATAAATGCTTGTCATAAACTTATAATCAGGATAAGGATAATAAAAGCTATATTCCTTCACACGATTTGCTTCACAAATTTTTTCCAGACCTCTCCTTGTAAACGTCCGCACTCCGGTATCCTGCGGATAATCCTCCAAACCGGAAAAATACAGCCCCTGATGATCCTCTTTACAGCCTGCCCAGTATTTCAGTCCGAATTTGTTTTCAATGGCAATCACCAGACGACCTTCCAGTCCGTTCCCTTTCAGATGCTTACGCAGAATCTCCATAAAGCGTTCATATGGAGCCTCCGTACCGATATACCCTTTTGCATATTCAAACACGCCGATTAAGAAAATGAAGTCAAAATCCGTATCCAGATTTTTTTCAATATCCTGAAAATTCCCCACTTGAATCGTAATGTTATCATATTCCTTATGACGATAAGCATTAATCTGACTGCGTCTTTTGGATAAATCAATGCAGGTAACGCTTCCTGCTTTTCTTGCCAGTGCCCCTGTAATGGCACCGCAGCCGCTGCCTACCTCCAATACCTTCATTTCTTTATTCATCGGTATCCATTCCACAATATTTTCCCGAAGAGGGGACAAATGATAAAGAATCGGCCAGCTTCCCCGTTCTTCTATAATTCGTGGAAATTCTTTTTCCGGATAATTTTTGACAATTTCCAGCATTTCCTCTTCCACATCTCCGTCGCTGTACAAATCCTCTCCCGGATAAAATTCATAATCCAATGTTATATTCCCGATTTTTTCCGTCATCCTGCTTCCTCTCCTCACTTGCTCTGTGTCTCTAAAGGCTTTTGACCTCAACCTTGGAATTCATATCAAAATAGCCTACCGTATCCTTATCTGAAATTACAGTAATATTCAATGCATCATACAATCTGTGATAAACCGTAAATTCATCGCCTTCATACCCCGTCAGCCCGAAAGATACCAGATACTCTCCACCCTGCAGTTCCATCTTCTGGGTAAAAGAAATATCCTTCTCTTCTCCTGCTTTCACAGGTTCCAAAAATGCCTTTTCCACCATGGAATTGGTTCCTGTAATCTCCACTCCCTTAATATTCTTGATGGTGAACGCAAAAATCGGCGCAGGCAAATCTTCTAAAAATTTTACCTTCATGTGTATGCTGAAACTTCCGCCCTTCATCACTGCAGTGGTTCTGAGTCCTTTTTCGTCACACATGTAAATTTCCGTAATTTCTGCCTTTTTATTCCCGTATTCCAATGTCTGAGGGTTCTGCCCCTGCTTTATCCCTGCTTTTTCCTGTGCCGCCTTTTGCAGTTGTTCGTCGTTTAGCAGGTTATTTTCCTCACTTTCCGGAACCTCATACTGCCCCACAAGTACTCGCTTATAGGCATCAATCATTTCCTTCGGTTCTCCTTCGCCCAGTTTATTGCCCTGATTCAAAAGGATAACACGGTCACAGTATTTGCTGATACTGCTCAAATCATGGCTGACAAAAACAATGGTTTTCCCCTGCTTCTTAAACTCTTCAAACTTATGATAACACTTTGCCTGAAAAAAAACATCACCCACTGACAAAGCTTCATCCACAATCAGAATTTCCGGCTCAATATTAATGGCAACCGCAAAGGCAAGCCGAACGAACATACCACTGGAATAGGTTTTTACAGGCTGGTTTACATAATCTCCGATATCCGCAAAATCCAGAATATCCTGTAGTTTTTCATCAATTTCCTTTTCTGTAAAACCAATCATAGTTCCATTCAGATAAATATTCTCGATTCCGTTGTATTCCATGTTGAATCCGGCACCCAACTCTAGAAGTGCCGAAATACGTCCGTTGACCTCCACTTCTCCTGCAGTAGGATTGACAACACCTGTTATTATTTTTAATATTGTGGATTTTCCCGAACCGTTTGTTCCGATGATACCCACGGATTCTCCCTGAAACACGGTCAGATCTACCCCGTTTAACGCGTAATGCTCTTTGTACTTCTTCTTGTTCCTTGAAAGTCCAAGTGCCTCTTTCATCCGATCCGATGGTTTATCATATAACTTATATACTTTTTTAACGTCTTTCACCCGGATGGCAATCTGTCTTTCTTCCATTCCAGTCTCCTTCTATAAAACATCTGCAAAATGTACTTTTAACCGCTTGAAAATAATCGCTCCGATTCCGAATAAAAGCACCGTCACAATCCAAAAATAGGCTGTGGAATAAAAATCCTCAAAAAACCACTGTTTTTCAAACACAGCGCTCCGGTAACCGTTTACAATATAGGTCATGGGATTCAGTTTAAACAACACCTGATATTCTCCCGCCTTACTGATATTCCACATAATCGGTGTTGCCCACATACCAATCTGCAAAGCAATGCTGATAATCTGCTGTAAATCTCTGAAAAAAACCACTACTGCACAGGTTGTATAGCTTATAGCAAGTACAAACACAAAGGTACAAAAACTGTAATACAACAGCTGAATTGTATATATCGTCGGAAAATACCCATATGTGGCTGCCAGAATCAACATAACTCCTAAAAAGAACGCATGAATAAAAACAGCAGCAATCACCTTGATAATCGGAAGAATGCTGATTTTAAACACTACCTTCTTTACCAGATAGTTGTATTCCAAAAGTGCCGATGTACCGTTAGCGATACCTTCCGAAAAGAAAAACCAGGGTACTAATCCTGCTGTCAGATAGAGAACATAGGGCACTTCCAGATTTCCCGCTAATAATTCGCTTCTGTTACCGAATATCTTCTCAAATACGAGCCAGTACATCACCACCGTAACAACAGGCTGTGCCATCGCCCATACTATTCCCATATAGGAGCCGGCATACCGCTTTTTGAAGTCATTCTTTGCCAGCTTCCATATCAATCTTCTGTTTTGAAAAAGTTCCACCGGAAGTACGGTTATTTTATCGTAAAAGCCTGCAAAAACACCGCAGGAAGCTACAATAATCAGACATGCTATAATTTTTTTTACAAGTTCCTCCTGTTTATCGGCAAGAGGATTATGGTGGAACACAATTACAGCCGCCATAATCAATCCCGCAAGGCAGAACAAAAAAATCCCGTTCCGTTTACTTATGTGTTTTTTACTCATTCTTAAGGTACTCCTTAATACCGCCCCACTTTGTATCTTTTTCCGACAATGTCAGTTCCATTCCATCGGGAATGGGCCATTTTACACCGATATCAGGGTCCGCATAGTACAGACCTCCCTCATCATTCGGATGATAAAAATCTGTGCATTTATAAGCAAATTCTGCATAGTCCGACAATACAAGGAAACCATGGGCAAAATTTTTCGGAATAAAAAACTGTTTTTTGTTTTCTTCGGATAACAAAACTCCGTACCATTGCCCGAATGTTTTAGAACCTTTTCTTAAATCTACCGCAACATCATATACTTCACCGCGAAGTACTCTGACCAGTTTGTCCTGCGGATAGTTTATCTGAAAATGCAATCCTCTGAGTACTCCCTTTTTGGATGCGGACTGGTTATCCTGCACAAAAATCTGGTCGATGCCTGCCGCCTTATAATCATTATAATTATAGGTTTCCATAAAATATCCTCTTTCATCTCCGAAAACGGTAGGGGTAATGACCTTCAATCCTTCTATTTCACAGGTTTCTACTGTTATTTTTCCCATTTCTTATTTCTCCTTTTATTGCTTTTTACTCCTCCAGATAACTGAGGTTCATGTCCACTCTTCCCTCAATTCCGTCGATTTTTCCGTTTGAACTGTATTGCCACATCTGATAATAGCCTTGATACAACGGTGTATCCCGATACTCTGCAAGCCATATCACATTCTTTTCCAGCCTGTCGGAAACGAGATTTTCATTCAGCCAGTTACGGCTTGCATATACGCCGGCATCCAACCCCGCATTTTTAATTGTCGAACAGAATGCTTCGCAGACAAGTGTTCTTGTCTCTGCATCCAGCTTGTCCGCTCTCCCCTCTCCGCCTGCACCTTCCGTATCAATAAAGACGGGATAGGAAAGCTTGTACTTATCACAGAGCTTAATTACCATACTTGCCTCTTCCACAGCTTCTACCTCGTTGACTGCCTGCGTAAAGAAATACACTCCGACCGGAATGTCTGAAGCAATTGCCCCTCTTATATTCTTTTCAAAGTAAGGGTCTTCCACAAGCGCCCCCGTAGAGGATCCCCGATAGCCAACACGGATAATGGCATACTGCACACCGGCTTCCTTCACCTTATCCCAATCGATTTCTTTATTCCATTTGGAAACATCAATACCAAATCTGGCATCTCCGTCCCGGCGGATTTTCGTATTTTCCGTTTCGTCCGCATCGTCATCGGCACCGTTTATTGCCGTATCCTCCAAAGCCGCATCGATTTCATCCTCCGTCTTAATGAGCAGAGAAATATCATCAATTGCCACATATTCCACGCGTTCTTTTACCTTTACCCTGGTGGGGTTTTCCGGTACTTTATATCCACTGATTCGGTTTAAGGAAACATAATAATCTCCGGGTTTTAAATCGGCAATATATATCACACCGTCCTGGTCTAAATCTTTATATTCTCCGGCTCCGGCTTCCTTCTCTTCTCCGGCGCCTGTCAGATTCACAAAAAAGCTTTCGCCCGATACCGGTTTTCCTTCATAATCCACAATCTGCACCCGCAAATCCTGTTCAATACTGGTCACCACCATTGACAGTTTGTTTGTTTCTCCGGTAGGGCGATATTTATCCAACAAAGATTCCGAGTTAAAAAAGGTTTCATCCTGCATAAATGCGGACAAATCGTCTCCAATCTGTCCCGTTGCCCGGTTAATCGTCTTTTCCTCCGGTGCGCTTTCTGCCTTCGTCACTACTTCCTGTTCTGTTTTTCCATTCAGGAAACGTCGCTCCACCACATCCCAATTGGCGTAAATGACAATGCCGAATATCATCAATACCATCATCGTCATAATAAAGACAGCCGTATGCTTTAACTTAGAGTCCATTTGCAACCTCAACTAAGTATTTTCCATAATTCGTTTTCATCAGCGGTTCTGCCAGCTTCAAAAGCTGCTCTCTTGTAATAAAGCCTCTCTTATAAGCAATTTCCTCAATACAGGAAATGTAAAGCCCTTGTCTTTTTTGGAAAGCTGCCACAAAATCCGCAGCATCCAAAAGGGAATCATGATTTCCCGTATCCAGCCAGGCAAAGCCTCTTCCCAAAGTTTCTACCTGCAGTGTGCCCCTTTTTAAATACTCATTATTTATACTCGTAATTTCAATCTCTCCTCTGGCAGAAGGTTTTACGTTCTTCGCAATTTCCACTACATCATTGTCATAAAAATAAAGTCCCGGCACCGCATAGTTACTCTTTGGATGTTCCGGCTTTTCCTCAATGGAAAGTGCTTTTCCGTTCTCGTCAAATTCTACTACACCGTACTCTCTCGGATCTCTAACATAATATCCGAAAATAGTAGCACCTTGCTCTCTTGCCGCCGCATTTTTCAATACCTTGGAAAAGCTTTGTCCGTAAAAAATATTATCGCCCAGAACCAGTGCAACGCTGTCATCTCCGATAAAATCCGCACCAATAATAAAGGCATCTGCCAAGCCTCTCGGACTCTCCTGCACTGCATACTGAAAAGTAAGCCCAAGCTGCTCCCCTGTGCCGAACAATTCTTCAAACACCGGTAAATCTCTTGGTGTGGAAATAATCAAAATCTCCCTGATTCCCGCCAACATCAGTGTAGACAACGGATAATATATCATCGGTTTGTCGTAAACCGGCATAATCTGTTTTGAAATTGCTTTCGTTAGCGGATACAGTCTCGTACCCGAACCTCCTGCTAAAATAATTCCTTTCATGAAAGAACCTCCTTTATTTTCCATCTTTTAAACGCACCGAATGGGAACGGTTTAAAAAACCGTCCCCATTTCACTTACTTATACATCTCAGCGTAATATTTCTGATAATCTCCGCTTGTCACATTTTTCATCCACTCTTCGTTTTCAAAAAACCATTTAATGGTAAGCTTAATTCCGTCTTTAAACATTGTCTCCGGCTCCCATCCGATTTCCGCCTTTATCTTGTCAGGAGCAATGGCATACCTTCTGTCGTGCCCCTTTCTGTCTTCCACGTAAGTAATCAAATCCTTGCTTACCAACGCCTTTCTCGGGTCTCCCTCCGGCAGCATCTCCTGTAATGTATCTATAATAATATTGATAATCTCAATATTTTGTTTCTCGTTGTGCCCTCCGATATTATAGGTTTCAAAAAGTCGTCCCTTTTCCTGAACCATATCGATTGCTTTGGCATGGTCTTCCACATACAGCCAGTCGCGCACATTTTTTCCGTCTCCGTAAACCGGAAGCTTCTTTCCCTGCAATGCATTGTTGATAATAAGCGGAATCAGCTTTTCCGGAAACTGGAATGGTCCGTAATTGTTGGAGCAGTTCGTAATATTTGCCGGAAATTTGTACGTATCCATATAGGATTTTACCAACATATCAGAGCTCGCTTTACTTGCCGAATAGGGGCTGTGAGGCGCATAAGGTGTTGTCTCATAAAAATATTCTCCGTCATTTTCCAAAGAACCATACACCTCGTCCGTGGAAACATGAAGGAATTTTTTCCCTTCTTTAAAACTGCCATCCGGTAATTCCCATGCTGCTTTTGCGCAGTTTAACATAACCGCCGTTCCAAGTACATTGGTCTGTACAAACACCTCCGGATTACGGATGCTTCTGTCTACATGACTCTCGGCTGCAAAATGTACCACTCTGTCAATATCATTTTCTGCAAAAATCCTGCTGATAGCTTCTTTATCGCAAATGTTTGCTTTTACAAAAGTATAATTGCTTCTGCCTTCCACATCCTTTAAATTTTCAAGGTTTCCGGCATAAGTAAGTGCATCCACATTGATGATGCGAATTTCATCTCCATATTTCTTAAACATATAATGGATGTAATTGGAGCCGATAAATCCGGCACCGCCTGTAACTAAGTAAGTTCTCATATTTTTCCCCATTTCCTAATTATTAGTACCCAAGATAACTAAGATTCATATCTACATTACCTTTAATACCGTTCACACTGCCTTTGGATGTATACTGCCACATATGGTATTTTCCACCGTAACTGGGCTGTGCTGCATACTGCGCCAGCCAAATCTTATAGGAAGAACCAAGACTTCCCGTATTAATCTTGCTGTTCAGCCATGTTTTGTTTGCATAAATTCCTGTTGCATAACCGGAATTCGCAATAGTCTGACAGAAGGCATTGCAGACCGCTGTCCGCACCTCTGCGCTAATGGAATCTGCCCGACCTCCGCTTGCTTCTACATCCAAAAATACCGGATAAGAAATCTTGTAACCGCTGATTAAACTCAGAACCATAGAGGCTTCTTCCACCGCTTCCACTTCATTGACCGCCTGTGTAAAGAAATATATTCCTACCTTCAATCCGGCTGCACTGGCACCCTTAATATTTGCCCTGAATTTTGGATCCTCAATCAGTGCCCCCGTGGAAGAACCACGATATCCGCAACGGATAATCACATAATTCACACCGGAATTTTTCACGGCATTCCAGTCAATATCTCCATTCCACTTGGAAACATCAATGCCCAGTACGCCGGAACTTGCTATCAGTGCTCCTGTATCCTTATCAAAATTGTAGGTAGCTCCCTGAATTATCTGCGTACCCTTTACCACATTTCCGTTTGCATCATAATAGTATACACTACCTTCTATGGTCTGCCAACCCGTATATTTGTATGCAGCAGATTTAATATAAAATTTGTCATATTTATAGTAATCTGCATAAACTGCCGCAACATATTCTCCTGCTGCATTTTTAATGTATACCTGATTCCCGTTATTATCCTTTAAAGCAGTCTTGGTATCATTTTTAGCATCATTGACTGCTTCCGCTGTCACGGTTACGGAGCAGGTTGCGCTGACTCCGTTCGCCGTTGCCGTAATGGTTGCCGTCCCTGCCTTTTTGGCAGCTACTACACCACTGCCGTCTACACCGGCAACGGATGAATCCGAGCTTGTCCATGTCACGGATGAATTCGCTCCTGTTACTGACGCGGTGAGCGTAGCTTTCTCTCCTACTTTTAAAGACAAAGAAGAAGGCGAAATAGTTGTTCCTACGGAAGAAATATTTACAGTACACGTTGCCGTAGTGCCGTTTGCAGAGGCAGTTATCGTTACGGTTCCGCTCTTTAACCCGGTTACCAAACCATTTCCGTCCACGTTCGCTACAGAGGAATCCGAGCTTGTCCATGTTATCGTGGAACCATCATTGGTCGATGCACTCATTTGTACTGTCTCTCCGGGATAAATAGAGGCATCGCCGGTATTCATCGTGATTGTTGTCGGTATTGCTGTTACCGTTACCGCACACGTCACGGATGACATGCCTCCTTCCCCATTCACAATTGCAGTAACGGTTACCGTTCCTGCACTTAACCCGCTCACAAAACCATTTCCGTCTACAGATGCCACACTCGGATCAGAGCTCATCCATGTCACGGTTCCGTCACTGACAGTTGCATATAATTGTACCGTCTGCCCTACCATAATTGATACAGCTGATGTATTCAGACAAATCGTCGGTGCTACCGTTGCCTGAGATTCTTGTGGTGCAGACAAACGCAGGAAAGAACTTAACCTTGGAGCACTCGCAACCGTAGAAGGGTCTGTGATTGTAGATTTATTAATCTCTTTATAACTGTTTCCATCCGCTATTTCCGTCTTTGTGCTTTCCACAAAAGCTACCGTATCCTGAACTGTAGATTCCACGACGGTCTCCTGTACCTTTGTATCTTCTGCCGCAGCATTTACTTCCGCTTCTGTTTTGATTTCATCCGCTACGTCTACTTTTTTATATTCGATTTTATCCTTTACCGTCACATTCTGTGCTTCCGTAGAAATATCATATTCCTCATACCCTTCCAGTTTCACCATGGCAACCTGAAATTTTCCGGCTTTAAGACCCTTCTGATAAATAATACCGTCCATATCTTCATCAATCAGAGTATACGTCTTCTTATCCGCATCCACCACTTCTACCTCAAAGGGCACACTGGCAATCAGCTTGCCTGATTTCTTATTAATAAATTTGATTTTTAAATCCTGTTGAATGGAAGAAAGATTCATGGAAACCTGTATTTCTCCGACCTTAGTTTCTTCCGTTTCCTCCTCCGTTTCTTTCATCTCTTCTTCTGCAAGCATGGCCGCCTCCTGTTTTGCCAGCTTCGCATCCGATACTGCTAACAGCCCACTCTCGCCAATCACACCAATATCATCCAGTTCCGTTCCAAGATTGGCAAAAGCCGCCACCTGACGTTCCCCTGCCTTAGCACTTGCAAACATACTGCCTGCCACAATAGCAAAAATAAGTACCAGCGCACCGGTAGAAGCAATCAGCCTGTCCATACTGCTCATATTACTCAAAAAAGCGATTACTCTGCCGATCACATTTCCTACTCCGCGAGACTTTTCGTCCTCATCATAAGCATCCTCGTAGTATTCGTCCTCGTAATACTCGTCACCATACTCATCCATTTCGTAATAAGTTTCATCTTCGGATTCCTCTTCTGTCTCGTAGTATTCTTCATCCTCCATTTCATCCTGTTCGTAATATTCCACGCCTTCTTCTGCTTCGTAATACTCTGTTTCCTCCAATTCGTAATATCCCGCATCATCCTCTGTTTCTTCTGCCCCGTAATACTCCTCGTCATTCCCTGCTTCTGCTGCTTCGTAGTATTCCTCGTCCTCTTCCAGTTCGTAATATTCTATATCATTTTCACTTTCTTCTATTTCCTCTTCCTCGTAATCCGCCTCTTCTTCCGAATCCTCAATTTCATAAAATTCTATTTCTTCGTCCGCATCGTCATCCTCCGACACTTCATCCATTTCCTCATATTCTTCATCAAGATTCATAACCTCGAAGTCATCTTCTGTATATTCAGCCTGCTCGTCTTTACTCCTGCCAAAAAATCTTCCCATTACTTATGTTGACCTTTCTAATACTTAACATTTTTGTAACATTATATCATCAATCCCCCCCGCGTTCAAGAATATTTCCCCATTCCCATACTTTTCCTGTTGCATTTTTCACTTTTCTACCGCCCGTCTCCTGTCAAGTTTTGTCGAACACTTAACCCGCAGATGTATTGACTTTTTTCGCTATAAATGCAACAATTTATAAACATAGGTTACATAAAATGTGTAAATAAAAAGGGGAAATTTATATGATGTATATGCACTATTGCAGGGTTTGCCACAGAACTCATCTGTTGAACGGACATAAGCAGTTCTGTCCGAAATGCAACGAGCCGCTGACAGAACTGCGCATTTCCTATATGGATTATGTCAGTATGGATATGGAAGAACGGGAAGCTTTCAAAGAACGGTGCGCAGATGAAAGACAGCTTGCAGAATTAAGTACTACCTACCGTATGTTTAAATACAGCAAATGGTATAAAGAATCTTTAAAGAAAGAACATAACGAGGAAATAGAATCTTTCAATTCTTAAAAAATAATGAACCAGTGGATTTTTTTTCTTAATTTTAGTACAATAACCCATATATGTTTGTGTAATATGGAGGCTGAAACATGAAAAATCTAAAAGATATGAAAATAAATCCTCATCTTGTCATCTGGGTGATTATCGGTATTCTGCTGATTGTCAGTATTGTAAAAATTATCATTTGGAACATCGGTACAAAATCCGATTATGACCCTAACAACATTACGGATGAATTCACTACGGAAGCCTTGGATACCATTTACAAGGTCAACACTTCCAAAATCGAAGGTTATGTAGATGATGGAATTACAAACGTACTCCTTTTGGGAAATGACCCGATTACCGATAAAACCGGTGAAGGAAGTATCGCTTCTCTGGTTGCCGGAAAAACGCAGGCAAACGTATCGGATGCCGGTTTTGCAGGCACCTGTGTTGCTGCCAAAAACAGCATTTATGCCGAAGACTATCCGATGGATGCATTCAGCCTGTCTTATCTGACAAAGGCAATGTGTGACAGCGATTACTCCATGCAGGAGGCAGTTCTTTCTGCCGGCAATGTAAACGCAGATTTTGCTTCTTCTTTAGAAGTGTTAAAAAATACTGATTACTCTAAACTGGACGTGCTTGTTTTTCTGTACGATGCCAGTGATTATCTGCAAACGCGTAATCTTTATGATGAAAACAATCCATTGAACGTAGGAACCTATACCGGAGCACTTCGTGCTTCCGCAACACAGATTAAAGAAAAATATCCTCACATACGGATTATTTTCATGACACCATACTTTGCAAGTGTGGTTGCCGAGGACGGCTCTTATTTAAGCGGAGACACAACCAACCTTGGTTGCGGCACAATTCCGAACTATCTGCTGTTCTCCATTGATGTCGGAAATGAATGCATGTTTACGGTAATTGACAATTATTACGGAACGATTATTGAAGATACCGCTTCCGAATATCTGACCGACAACATTCATCTAAACGATAAAGGACGCGAAGCCATCGCTGACCGTCTGGCAGAGACTATCGGAATCCCGAAAGAAGACATGCGCCGCTAGGCGTACCCGAAAAAGGACGTATCCCCTTACGAAGATACGTCCTTTTCTTAATCTTTATAATACTCCTTAAACCATTCCGCAAACCTTCCAAGCCCCTCTTCGATTGAAGTATCCGGCTTAAAACCAAAGTCTCTCATCAATTCGGAAACATCCGCATAGGTTTGATATACATCACCGGGCTGCATCGGAAGATATTCCTTCTGCGCTTCCTTTCCAAGCTGTCTTTCCAACACGGAAATGAAATCCATCAGTTTCTCCGGTTTGTTATTTCCGATATTATATATTTTATATCGCACCCCGTCCTCATTCTCTTTTGGAGGGTTACATAAAATATTTACAATGCCTTTTATCACATCATCAATATAGGTAAAGTCACGGTACATGTCCCCATTATTATAAATTTGAATTTTTTCCCCATTTTTAATTTTCAGGGCAAATTTAAAATATGCCATATCCGGTCTTCCGAAAGGGCCATAAACCGTAAAGAAACGCAAGCCTGTTGACGGAATATCATAAAGCTTACTATACGCATGCGCCATCAGTTCATCCGATTTCTTCGTTGCCGCGTAAAGACTTACCGGTCCGTCTACCATATCCTCCGTGGAAAAAGGAACCTTTTTATTTCCGCCGTAAACCGAACTGGAGGAAGCAAAAACAAGATGTTCCACCGAGAAGTGACGACACGCCTCCAACACATTAAAAAAACCTACTATATTGGATTGTATATAAGCATCCGGATTATCAATACTGTATCTTACCCCCGCCTGTGCTCCCAGATGAATAACAATATCCGGTTTATAACGCTCAAACAGCGAAAAAATCTGTTCTTTCTCCGCCAAATCCGCTTTTTCAAAAGAATAGTTCTTCTGCTCTTTCAATATCTTTATTCTGGCTTCCTTTAAACGGACATCATAATAATCATTCATATTATCAAAGCCGACTACAAAAGCCCCCCTTTTTAGTAGGTCAAGAGAAAGATGAAAGCCGATAAATCCGGCACCTCCGGTTATCATATATTTCTTTTGTTTGTCAAACTGCTTCATACGCACTCCCTTTTTTACTCTGTTTCCACATCTTTGTAGATACGATAGCCGTTCACTGTGTCTACCGTTTCAAACCCGTAGTTCTCCATAGGCTCTGTAAACCTTTTATTTTCTGACAAAATTACAAATTCACACCAATTATTTCTCACTTCTTTTGCAAGCTCCTCCGTCTGTATGGTTTCCGCCTCCATCAGTTCCTCTAACGGATAATAAAATTCCCACCGGTCTACTAATGCCTCTCTTCCGTAAGGCATACAGATTACATCGGAATACTGCCGTACAAAATGAATAAATTCCGAAGGGAACACAGCCCACACTCTGTCTTTGTCGCTGCCCTCCTCCGGCAAAATCACATCACAGACATTCACCACCATCTGCGGAATATGATAACCATTTTCCGCTTTTGTAAAATTGGGATTTTTATACACGAAGCTCCCTGTGAAAATCACCAGCACACACATCACTGCCATACCGGCCCATATATACTTTTCAAACAGCTTAACTGCCGCATAGGCAATAGTAATCCCCATCGGAAGCAGCCATAAAATACGATAATAGGTTTCACTGTCAAGTCCAATCACATCAAATAGCATTTTGAAGGGCGGAAACGTAAATAGCACCACAATTACCAATGGCGAAAACACAAGAATGCTCTTTGTCTGTTTCTTCTTTTCCGTGATTACCAGAAAAACCAAAGCAGCTCCATACAAATAAAAGCTGAATCCGTTTCCGATATAATTGATATAAAATTGCAGAATGTTGTTCCACGTATTCATAAAAAGTTCCATATATAACCTCTTCTTATTTCATTCCAAGATAAAGAATCGTAAACACGATACAAGGGATACAGGACACTACAAATTTCCATAAAATTCTGGCACTTTTATTTCTTACCGCCAGACAACAGCCGGTTACTCCCAAAAGAATTGCCATCAAAAAAACGCCCATAGTCGTAGAAAATGCTGCCGTAATATTGGTACAAAAAAGCAACACCCAAAGTCCCGGATTCTTCTTTTCCGTTTCCTCCTTCTGTTCGGGAAACAGCCAAAGTATTACTGCAAGTGCCATCGTCAGCACGAAATTGGCAAAAAAACTCTTTCCCTGCCATGTCCGCATCACAAAGAAGGTTTCCTTTGTATAAATAGATACGTTTCCGTATATCTGCAGCAAGGCAATCACAAACAAAAAGGCCGGAATCAGCCGCTTTTTCTCTGTGCAAAGACGTTTCGCCACCAGATAATAACTCAGATAAGTAAGCGGAACAAAGATAAAAGGCAGAATCAGATGTGAAAGAATCGTCGGATGAATCCCGCTCAGTTTGGCAACATAAGCAATCCACAAAGGAAGCACAGCCATGGCATGGCGGATATCCAATGACGTACCGAATCCGTTATAGGGAATATATCCATACATGGAATCCCGCTGCACAGCCGTGACCGACTGCGCCACATAATAAGCATCATCCCCATCAAAAACGGCAAGCTTACATGCCTGATACAATTGAAAGCCGACAACCGCCAAAAACAGTATCCATAAAAGAATGCTTTGGATATCCGGTTTCCCCTCCGGCAAACGGATACCAAGCCCTTCCGTCAGGGCAGGAAGGAATTTTTTCTTCTCAAATGCCGCTTTTACCGCAAACCCTATTCCTACTGCCGCCGTCAATATCAGCACAAGAGAAGCCCATTTCACCGCCGTACTGAATTTCGCCTTTGCAAGCACCATAGGCATCACAACAATCTCAAAAACAGAAAACATGACAAGATAACCTGCCGCCATAATCAGCCCGCAGGTTCTTATTCTTTTTTGCACAAAGGCACAAGGAATACACCCGATTGCAAAAGGTACTATGATAAACCATAAAAGAAGATGTAAAAATTCCAAAATTAACTCCAGCGACATTCTTCCTCCAATGCCTCCCATTAGCGTCCGATACTGTAATATTCTACACCGGCATCCTTCATTTCTGCCACGCTGTACACATTTCGTCCGTCATATACAAGCGGTGTCTTCATTTTTTCCTTAAATAAAGCAGGCTTTAACTCCCGGATTTCTTTCCACTCCGTAAATACAAAGCAGATATTTGCATCCTGCAGGGCTTCTTTCGCACTGTCCACGTAAGAAATCCTTCCCTTTCCGATAGTTCCTTCCGGGAATTTCTTTTTAAAATTCGGCGTGGCAACAGGATCAAACGCCACAATCTCTGCCCCCTGCTCCAGCAAAAGTCCGATATTATCAATAGACGGTGCTTCTCTTAAATCATCCGTTCCCGGTTTGAATGCCAGCCCCAAAACGGCAACCTTTAACCCCGTAAACGTAATCATTCTTTCGCTGGCTTTTTCATATAAGCGGGTTTTCTGTCTCGTATTCACCTCTACCGCAGCTTCCACCGTACGAAGAGTATACCCGTTTTTGCTTGCAAGATACTTGAGTGCTTTGGTATCTTTTGGGAAACAGCTTCCGCCATAACCGATACCGGCATTTAAGAAGTTTGCTCCGATTCTTGCATCGTAGCTCATTCCCTTTGCCACATCCTGAATATCCGCACCTACAAGTTCACATAAATTGGCAATATCGTTCATATAAGATATCTTTAAGGCAAGGAAATCGTTGCAGGCATATTTAATCATTTCCGCAGACCGACGATTTACGGACACAATCGGAATGCCGAAAGGTTTATAAATCTCCATCAGCTTTGCCTCTGCTTCCTTACTTTCCGTTCCGATAATAAAACGTGCCGCATGAAGAGTATCATGAACTGCCGTTCCCTGGGCAAGAAATTCCGGATTGGAAGCCACCTCTACTTTTACGTCATGCACAAGAAAATCTTTGATAAACTGTTCCACTTTATCGTTGGTACCTACCGGAACAGTAGATTTTACTACCACAAGACAATCCCTCTCCACCGACTCCGCAATCTGTCTGGAGACCGTTGCAATATAGGATAAATTGGCACTTCCGTCCGGCATCTCCGGTGTACCCACGCCAATAAAAATAGCTTCCGAATCTTTATACGCATTTTGATAATCCGTTGTATAATGAATCCTTCCTGCTGCAAAATTTTTCTGCATCAGTTCTTCCAGTCCCTCCTCATAAATCGGAGAAACACCACTTTCCATCAATTTTACTTTCTTTTCATCTACATCCACACAGGTTACATCATGCCCTATTTCCGCCAGGCATACTCCCGTAACCAGTCCTACATACCCTGTTCCTGCAACTGTAATCTTCATCCTATTTCGTCTCCTTCTTCGTTTTCGTGCCGGTACCTTCAATGAATATCTTTCTTGAAACAAAATTATATACCATCACAATACCTGTAGCAATGATTTTACCCGCCTGCTTGGCAATTCCGATATCAAATTTATCCTGTAAAAAGGCACTGTTTAAATAAACACCGTCCACACAGCCTAAAATAATCAGTTCATTAATGCCAAGTCCGATTAAACTGAGAATCGCAAAGGTTACAAACTCCTTCCGCTTGTCCGCATTTTCTTTACGCTCAAATACAAATTTCATGCTCATCAGATAATTAAAAATAAGTGAAAGCGTAAAGCCGAAAATATTGGCAATCAGATAATGAACATGCAGTCCGTTTGCAAGCAGAACAAACACGCCATAGTCTATAACAAACGCAAGCCCTCCCACTATTCCGAATTTCATAATCTGGTTTATTAATTTCTTCATGTTAAATCCTTTCTATCGCCTGATACGGCCGCCGTCTTTTCTTTTGTTCTTATCTCCTCCAACGCTGAACGAAGCAACAGATATCCGCACATATAAAACAACGGCATATTATATATGACATACCGGGTCTGGCAGAAAATAACTGCTGCTACCGCACCCACATTCAGCAGAACCGACACGGCTGTATACACCGCCAAAATATTTTCCCGGCTTCCGGATCCGCGTTTTTTCCAGTTAATTCCCCATAGCACTACCATACTACTATAAGCAATTATGGCATAAATTACAAGAAACTTTCTTAGCTTTGCCACGGTAGTAACAAGCCCTGCCAGCACATTATCCACAAAAACCCTGAAAATGCCGCCTGCTTCCACCGGTAAAAGCTTACCTGTAATCACAGACATGATTCTGTCCGTTTCTGCTTCCTGTTCCACTTCGCTGCCGTTCCCGTTCTCACTGACATATTTTCTTATCATCGGCCACATCGTATCAATCTGGATGTGGTCATAATTATCGGTAAAATGTGCCACCCGGTTAAACCATCCTTTTCCCGCGCTGTGCCCCAAATATCCCTTTGCCTCACAGCTGTCGTAAATTTTAAGAAACAGTTCCCGAATCTGCTCATCATCAATTTTCTCTGCATTCTCCCGTTCCGCTTCATAAAATGCAACGGTCAGAAGAAACCGGTCATCACTGGAATGTCTTACTCCTTCGCCTCTTAAGACCAAATTATAGCCCCGGTCAATCCCTGACACCAGAAGAAGTACCCCCACAGTGCATAAAACAGCCTTTCCTAACACCCGAAACAGATTTTTCCTGTTCACTTCCGTAAAAACAATACCTGCTGCAAGCAAAATTACCGTAATTAACATCTGTTTCCTTGTGGAAACGGAAATCACCGACAGTACCACAGCCATAAGTAATGCCCTTCTTCCCTTATGGAAACAGTACTCTAACATCCATCTTGCAAAAAGTAAGAAAAGCGGAATACAAATTCCTTCCGACAAAATACTGTTGGAATACATAGCTGCACGTTTTGCCCCGAATCTGCAAAGCAGAGACACTAAAAGCGGCAAAGACAGTAACACCAGATTATCCGGCCGTGACCTTTCAAATTCTCTGGTCAGAAACCGTGCAAGCTCCCATGCTGCAACGGCACAAAGCATGCCCTGTACAAATACTGCCGCAGTTAAGTACGTTTCTCCCTCTCCGAAAAGGAAACGGAAAAAACATAAAAACAGAGGATATACCGGTTCTCTATCTATGTTCATATTGATATAGCTGGGGGAATCCACACAAATTACGGCACCATCCAGCCATGTAAAAAAGCCATAAAATAAAATACAGCCAAAAAGCAGAAGCCCTTGAAATTTTTGTTCTGATAAAGATTTTTGTTTCATGTGTTCTCCTATAAATAATACACAAAAATTCCTGCCAGTATCAAGGCGGTTCCGATACACTTTCTTTTTGTCAGCTTTTCCCGGAAAATGAAAATTCCAAAAAGCATTACCAGAATATAACCCAGTGACTCGATAATCGGTCCATTCTTATATTCCATACCCCGGAATGCCAGAATGGTCAAAAGCATGGAAATTCCGGTAAGTCCATACCCACCGATGACATAAGGATTCACATATTCCTTTAAAAATCCGTCATGCTCCTTTAATGCACTTTTCTTCAACAAAATCTGGGAAACAGCGGCAAGCGTAACAGAACAGACATAAAGCAGAAAATAAACGTTAAACTCCATCCTTTGGCCTTTCCTCCTCCGTGATAACCATTGTACCTGCAATCACCAGCAAACAGCCGATTACATTTGCTGCCGTAATCTTATTATGGAAAAAAATCACCGCCCAAAGCAGAGACCATAGCAGATACATTTCCCGATTGGCATAAGCCACCGAAAGCTGTGTCCGCTTAATGACCTGCTGCCAAAGCAGGGCATAAACAAAAAGTACTACCAGTTCCATACCCGTAAACAGAAGAAACTTCATACTGAAAATGGGCTCTCCCGATGCCAGCTTTGCAAAAATACTTGCCAGTGTATAAATAATTACCACTGCCTGTAACTTAACAATGGTCTTTAGTCTGTCCGTTTTCTGCATTGATTTTCTCCTTAATCACATACTGGGGACTGTTGTTGATGCAAATATAAATCCGCCCGATATACTCCCCAATGAGCCCCAGCATCAGCATAATCATTCCCCCGATAAACACAAGCAGGGATACCAGCGAACTCCAGCCAAGCATCATATTCGGGTTAACAAATTTACGGATAATCGTCACAAAACCGAACAGAAAACCGGCAAGCGCACAAACACACCCTGTCGCTGTAGCAATACGCAAGGGTTTGATGGAAAACGCCGTAAATCCGTTAAACCAAAGTCCCAAAAGTTTCTTCAACGTATAGCCCGAATGTCCGTACTCCCGCTCCCTATGGTCGATTGCCACATTTTTAATATTCTTCGTGGTCCGGCACAAAAGTCCCGGAATATACGGATAGGCATTGGTATAACGCAGCATTTCCTCCACCACAAACCGATGCATGCAGAAATAGCTTGTATTGATAATGTCCTTTGGCATACCTACCAGCTGCACTGCCATCATTTGATTGATTTTGCTGCCGATATTACGGAATTTGTTATGCATCTTATTGGGGTAATACGCCATTGCCACATCTGCTCCTTCCGCAGCTGCATCAATCAATCGATACACCTCATCCACCGGCGTCTGTCCGTCATCGTCCAGCGAAACAACCAGATCACCGTCACACTGTCTGTAGCCGGCAAGCAGTGCGCCATGCTGCCCGAAATTTTTAGAAAGGCAGATTCCTTTTACCTTCGGATTCCGTGCACAAAGACCTTTTATTTTTTCCCACACCATATCCGGGGAACAGTCATTAACGAGAATCACCTCGTAATCATCCTCCGGACGCACAATCTTTTCTATTCCGCCTACTACATGTTCTATCGTATGTTCCGAACCATAGCACGGAATGACAAATGAAATTTTCCGCATCTCTGTCTAATTCCTCCGTAAGACCTCTTTCAGCCTGCTTTTTCGTTCTTCATTCTCACCGTCATACTTGTCCACATCCCGTTCCAGACGTTCCACCTCATAAGCAAAAGAACAGATTTCATATTCTTTCGTTTTTGTATCAAACAGCACATAGGAGGTTCCTTTTCCGTCCCTTTGCTGTCCTGCACTGCCGGGATTAATGAGCCATGTTTTCCCAATCTTTTTCACAAGCTTGTGGTGCGTATGTCCGCAAAATACATAATCGTATTGTTCAAAAAGAGCAATTTCACTCTTATCTGTAATTTCCGTGTCCGGATAAATTCTGTCATTCAAAAAATCTCTTGGTGAGCCATGAAAAAAACCAAGTTTCAGCCCATCTGCCTCCCACTCATAAAACAAAGGAAGTCCACGTAAAAACTGCTCATTTTCCTTCTGCATTTCCGCTGCCAACCTTTGATAAGAGCTACCGTAACGTGCCGTCAGCTTTGTAAGGTCTTCCTGTCCGTCCAAAAGCTTTAACAGCATTTCATCATGATTTCCCAAAACACAAGAAAATCCTAATTCTCTCACTTTTGAGATAATACGGTCGGCATCATAGTAATATCCGGCAAAGTCGCCTCCAAAAATAATTTTATCCGGCTTTCGCTCCTGTAGTTTTCCCAGAAACGCATCAAACGCATAGCCGTTTCCGTGAATATCCGAAAAAAAACAAATCTGCATCTTTCGCTTCCATTCTTTTACCTTACGTTCTACTGCCCAAATTTTTCCGTTTCAAACAGGAAAGGCGTCATGGATTCCACACTGCCTTCCAACTCCATTTTCTCCATCGGATTACCTGTTACATAAAATTCATTGGTATAACGGCAGGCTATGCCCTCTTTTACCTGAAAACAGTCCTCTATCGGCTGCTCAAGCAGATATTCCTTCACCATAGCCTCCACATCCTTAAATCCGAAATGAGTACGCATTGGTGTTGTCCCGGAAAAGCGTACATTTAACTCAAAACACACCGCTTCACCCTCTGCGTTTTTACGCATCTGTATATTGAGGGGACCTGTCGGTGCAAACGCTTTGCAGATTGCCTCCGCTTCCCGGCGTACCGCTTCATCCTGCACGACCTGCGCCACTGCCGTGGACCCATGCTCCAATTTTCTGTGCATGACAATAGTTTCTCTCAATTTTCCCTCTTTATCCACATAACAGCCTACGGTATATTCTTTGGTTTCATCACCCACACACTCCTGCAAAACATAATCCGCTTTCCGGGGAACATGTTCCAATTCGGCTTCTGTGTCCACCTTTACCACACCATTTGACCCTTTTCCGATGCGTGGCTTCGCAATCAGCGGAAAACCACATTCCCGCACAAGCTTCTCCACATCCTCCCTCTTATCCAACAGACAATATTTCGGAAAATGCAGCCCTTTTTGGGAGAGCCATTCACAGGTCAGATATTTATCCTGCCCGATTTTCAGCTTTTCCAAATCCGAGGCAATAAAAATTGCCTGCGTTTCCTTCTGAAACCGTTCTAAATTTTCGCTGATTGCAAGAATGTTTTCCTCCACCCCGGTAAGCACCATATGAATCCGCTCCCGGTTGCAGGTATCAATCAGCCACGGAAGAAAGGTTTCTTCCTTCGCATAAGGGGACACTGCTGCTTTATCACACATATAAAGCCCAAGAGACTGCGGACTGATACAGGCACCGGCAATATTTAATTTTGTTTCTCCAAAATCTGAATTTTTCAGTGCTTTGATAATGCCCTGACTGACATTGCCGCCCACACCTAAAATCAAAAGGTTTATTTCTTTCATATTTTCCTTTTATCCTGTCAGAATTTACATTCCGTAAAATGCTTTTATTGTATCTGCAATATATACAATATCCTCTTCTTTTAATCCATAGTACATGGGAAGGCGCAAAAGCCGCTCACTTTCCTTCGTCGTATACCGGTCCTCTCCGTGAAATCTGCCGAATTTCTGTCCGGCCGGAGAAGTATGAAGAGGAATATAATGAAATACCGCCATAATGCCATGCTCTTTCAAATTATCAATCAGCGCTGTCCTCTCTTCTATATCCTTTGCTTTGATATAAAACATATGGGCATTGTGCTTACAACCCTCCGGCACATACGGCAGTTCTGTTTTTCCCGCTTCTCTAAGCGGGGTCAAAAGCTCGTAATAGGTTTTCCAACTCTTTAATCTATCCTCATTTACCTCTGTGGCTACATCCAGCTGTGCTGCCAGATATGCCGCATTCAGTTCACTCGGCAGATAAGAAGAACCATAATTTACCCAGGTGTATTTATCTATCTGCCCTCTATAGAATTTACTGCGGTTCGTTCCCTTTTCCCGGATGATTTCTGCCTCTTCCACATACTTTTCATCCCGAATTAAAAGTGCACCGCCTTCTCCCATACTGTAATTTTTCGTCTCATGGAAGCTGTAGCAGCCAAAATCACCAATCGTTCCAAGTGCCTTTCCTTTATAGGATGCCATGACACCCTGCGCCGCATCCTCAATCACCAGCAGATTATATTTCTGTGCAAGTGCCATAATTTTATCCATTTCGCAGGCAACTCCCGCATAATGCACCGGTACGATTGCTTTCGTTTTTTCCGTAATTGCCGATTCTATCAGATTTTCATCCAAATTCATTGTGTCAGGACGAATATCCACAAATACCGGTACAGCCCCCCGAAGCACAAAGGCGTCCGCCGTGGAAACAAAGGTATAGGCGGGCATAATTACCTCATCACCGGGCTGTATATTGGCAAGCAGTGCTGCCAGTTCTGTGGCATGAGTACAAGAGGTCGTAAGCAGACACTTCTTTGTCCCTGTCTTTTCTTCAAACCATGCATTACATCTTTTCGTAAACTCTCCGTCTCCGCAGATTTTATGCTTTTCCACCGCTTCCTTTATATAATCCATTTCCCGTCCCACATGTGGGGGCACATTAAAATATATCATATCCGTACCACGCCTTTCTTGCAGTATTTTCTTATTATAACATACTACTCATTTATTTGCACAAAATTTGTAGTATCCGAAGCGCCTTCCGGTCTTGCTTCGATGAACAGAGTGCCAAATTCCTTTGCTACCTGTACTTCAAAACTGTCTGTTGTACCATCATATTCCATCCGTGTCCAATCACAGATTACCGTTTTTTCTCCTGCTTCATTCACCGTGTATAGGTAATATTCCACACACTTATCCTTTAAATTATGAACGGGAGTCACAACATAGCACAGCTTTTGGTCTTTTCCTTCTTCTCTTTCTACCAAAAGCCCTAAAATCCGTTCTCTGTCGTTTGCCAGTTTTTCCTGATAGGAAGGATAAAAATAGTCTTCATAGCTTACCGTTTTTTCCTCAAGTCCGATAAAAAAGTCCGAAAAGACTTCAGAAAAAATCTTTGCTCCATACACATTCAGATGTCCCTGATCACGGAACAGTCCGTCATCCGTCAAATCCAGAATTTCTTCCCTGCATAAATTGAAATCATAATAAGTAAGCCCATATTCCTCCGCAATATCACTTATCTGATTTACATACAGGTCATAATCCCCGTACAGGCAAGCCTGATAATCCGTCATCGGCGCGGAATACAACGTTAGTTCAATATGATTTTTTTCACAATAGACAATGATTTTCCGTAAATATTCTTCCGCTTCCGGTGTCATGGAATTTTCCGTAAACTGTTCCGGCTTTATAATATCGTAGAACACGCCCCCGGCTGCCCTGTGCTCCGAATAATAAAAGCCGCCATCCGCATAAGTTTCCTTCACACCGTTTAACTCGTTTTCCACATAATAATCCGCATATGCGGCTGTCCGTTTCTGCCGGATGGTTTTTATGATTTTTTCCGGTTCAAAAAGATCCGTCCAATACCGCCGTGCCGGAAAAAAAGTCATATAGGCAAGGGAAGGTTCGCTCATCGTAAGCATATAAGACAGCTTATTAAGTGAGGGCTTCATATAGTTGGTGTTGCGCCAGTTTCTCGGGAGCTGCCCCGCTTCCTTAAAATGCCCTTCTTCTCCCACGGACTGCCCAAAATACAACTCCAGATACACATGAGACAGTTCATGATATTTATCCGCCTCTTTTAATAGATAAAAAGAACCGTTCAAAGGTTGTGCCGGAGTCGACATATTAAAGGAATTTTTTCCTGTTCCTTCCGAAACAATCTCAGGATTGATCCCGCAATACACGTGAGAAGAGCCTAAAAACAGTGTATCAATGTTTTCTTCCCTCGTATAAAAATCATGAAACATCGCTCTGGACCACTCATTGGTATCATTTATAAGCCCGAACTCCAATCCTTTTTCCACCCCGAAAAAAAGACATAGAAAAACAAGGGCACCGATTATCCTTCCCGCATAAATTCTGCCCTTCGATTTTTCCTGCTTTCCTTTTTCCGCCGCTTCCTTAGAACTGGAAGTAAATAAACTGACTTGCTTCATAATCCACTCCATAAATGCCCAACAAAACTACTACACAAAACAGGCAGAAATATATACCATACCGTACTGCCACACCCTGCTTTTCCGTCCATGTAAATAAATCCACATTTCTGTATTTGAAATAATCCGTTATCCACAAAAGGACAATACAGAGAAACAAAAACAGGAAATGATATTCGTTAAGTCCTAACGTAAACAGACTGCCGTCCGTCAGTACCGCAAAATTTCTGACATTACATATACTTTGCAGCATGGCAAAAGCATCCCCGATACTGTCTGCGCGGAAAAAGAGCCATGCAAAATCAATCAAAATAAAGGTGAAGATGAAATCCGCCTTGCTTCTTCGTCCCTCCAGCTTCTGTTTTGCCTTCTCCTTCCACATGCCAAGCACCTGATAGACACCGTTTAATCCGCCCCAGATTACAAAATTCCATGCTGCCCCATGCCACAAGCCGCTGACAAGAAAGACAATGAATAAATTTATCTGTTTCCTCAAGGTTCCTTTCCGATTGCCGCCAAGAGGTATGTACAAATAATCCTTAAACCAGCCCGACAAAGAAATATGCCATCGCCGCCAGAATTCCGCCACACTTTTTGAAAAATAGGGTGCTTCAAAATTTTCCATAAGCCGGAACCCCATGACCAGTGCTGCTCCCCTTGCAATCGTGGAATAGCCGGCAAAATCACAGTAAATCTGAACGGCAAACAACAGGGTCGCCACAACAATATAAAGACCACCATAGGTATGATAATCCCCATAAACCGCATTCACAAAAATTGCCGCCCTATCCGCAATCACCAGCTTCAAAAAATACCCCCAGAGCATGATAAGCAACCCTTTCCGCATCCGCAGATAATCAAAGGAATGGGGTTCTTCCATTTGTTTTAAGAGGTTTTTGGAACGTTCAATCGGCCCAGCCACAAGCTGTGGAAAGAACGATACAAACAATGCATACCGGAAGAAATTCTTTTCCGCAAAAATTTCTTTCCGGTAAACATCTATCGTATAACCCAGTGCCTGAAATGTATAAAACGAAATTCCCACCGGAAGTAAGAGGGAAAAGCCCGGTTCTACCGCTTTGATATGAAACCGCTCCAGCAGCAGATTCAGATTGGAAAGGGCAAACTCAAAATATTTAAACGCAAATAAGACGGTCAGATTCGTAACGACCGTCAACGTCAGAAATAATTTCTTTGCCTGAAACCGTTCTATGGCAAGCCCTCCCCAAAAGGTTACTGCCGTGGAAAACAAAAGTAACAACACATATTTCGGGTTCCAGCACATATAAAAATAATAGCTTGCTCCCAGCAGCCATAAATAGCGTACCTTCTGCGGAATCAGAAAATACACAAGCACCACTGCGGGAAAAAACAGTAAAAAATTAAACGAATTAAACAGCATACCGTCACCTTTTCAGAAGTATACGCAAGTACGGTGTCACGCTATGATAAACTGCGGGGAAAAAGCCGTAATTTTTCCGAATAAAGTGATACCAGTCCTTTCGCGGAAGTCCTTTGGGAGATTCCTTTTTCTGTAGTCTTACTTTTCTTGGAAGGGAAACATCCCGCCAGGAACCGGAAACATCATTGTCATCACAGATTCCCACATGCTCTGCCGAATTGTAAATCGGAAAGCCCAGCCTTCGGATATGCATCCCATAATCATAGTCACTCATACTGTGGCAATAAACAGAATCCACATTGCCCACGCGGAAAAAGACTTCCTGCGGAAGCAATACACAGTTTCCGTTAAAGGTGTCACATTCCTTGTATTCCGGTGATGGTTCTATTATTCCAAATTTGGCAAAATGCTTAGAAAGCAGCTTCACACCTCCATAGCTTGTCTTTCCCGTCCTGTCCTTCGTAGCCCCTACGATTACAGCAGCTTGTTTTGTCTTTTCTTCGCCGGAACACAAGGCTTTTTGCCTCTCTATCAGCTTCTCCACAGCACCCGCAAAAAACGCCACATCATCATTCACAAGCAGATAATAATCAGTCTTCTCTGCTGTATGTAAGGCATAATCCAACGACTTTTCCATGCCTCCGTTCCAGAAAAGCGCTCCGTCTCCCGAAAGCAGTGTCAAGGCATATGGAAGCTTCTTTAATGCCTCTCCGGTTCCGTCACTACTGTTATCGTCCGTAATGATGAATCGAAACGAAATCTCCGGATTTCCTTCTGCCAACGCTTTTACACAAGGCACCGTATATTTTATTCTGTTAAAACAGGTCAACATTACTGTTACCGTAACTTTTTCCATATCATCCTCGTTTTCTGTCTTATCCTATCAGACATGCTACCTCTTCTCTTCTATCGCTACCTTGCGGATGACTTTTGCCGGATTTCCTGCCAAAATGCTTCCTGCTTCAAATTTTCCCGAAACAACAGCTCCGGCTCCTACCACGCAGCCGTCTCCCAGCTCGGTTCCTTTTAAAATCAAAGCATTACATCCGATAAAACAGTTTTTGCCGATTTTTATTGGTTTGTAGCCAATTTTTTCTTTGATATCCGCATTTCTTGCTTCTATCTCCAGGGGATGAAAGTCATTATCCAACAGCTTCGTATTTCCGCCGATACAGGTATTATCCCCGATTTCAATCCGGCTTCTGGCATAAATCGTAGCACCGCTGATACCTACATTGTCACCGATTCGAATGACTGCCTCCGGCGTTCTCGTTACAATAATCGTCCGCTGGTAAAGTCCAACCAGATTGGAAAGAAAAGAACTTTTCACTACCACATTTTCCCCGAATTCCATGACAGCACCTTTTTTATTAAAGATAACCGGAATTCCTTTCAGCAAAAGCCCCTTCTTATATTTAATTTTCATCCCCTTCATGAAAATCTTGTAAAAGCCTGCGCTCATATTTTTCGTGCCTCACTACTCGGTTTCTATTCAGAAACTTTCTCTTCTTTTTGCAACTTTTTTCGTTGAAATTCAATATTTTGTAACTGATATTCAAAATCCTGTCTGTTTTTCTGTACAATAGAAGACAAAATCATTCCCGAGAAGAAGGACTGTATCGCCGCCAATGCCACAAAACAGCAGACAAACAGCGTCGGATATTTGGGTACGAGCCCTGTCTGCAGGTATTCCTTAAAAATAGGAATGAAAAATGCTATGGCAATTACCATTAAAACCGCGGCAAGGCTTCCGAAAAATGCCAGCGGCTTGTAATTGCGAAACAGCCGCATAATGGTTCGAAGCACCTTAAAGCCATCCGAATAGGTGTTCAATTTGGACACACTTCCCTCCGGCCTGTCCCGGTATTCGATAATCACATTTTCTATCTGCATGTTCTTGTCAATAGCATGAATCGTCATTTCCGTTTCAATTTCAAAACCTTTGGAAAGTACCGGAAAGCTTTTGGCAAACTGATAACTGAATGCCCGGTACCCTGTCATAATATCCTTAATGTCACTCTTAAAAAGTACATTAATACTCTTTCTTACGATGGAGTTTCCAAAATTATGGAAGGGTCTTTTATTTTCCGTAAAATAGGTAGAAGAAAGCCTGTCCCCTACTACCATGTCTGCTCCGTGATTCAACACTTTATCCACCAGAGCTTCTGCACATTCCGCCGGATAGGTATCATCCCCGTCCACCATCAGATAGCACTCCGCATCAATTTCCCGGAACATGGTCCGAATCACATTTCCTTTCCCCTGCTGGTACTCATATCGCACAACGGCACCGGCGCGCTTTGCTATTTCATCAGTGCCGTCTGTGGAATTGTTGTCATAGACATAAATCACCGCTTCCGGCAGTGCCTTTTTATAGTCAGACACAACCTTTTCGATAGTTTTACTTTCATTATAACAGGGGATTAATACTGCTATTTTATCCATTCCTTCGTAATCCTTCCATTCGATGTTTTACTGCTCTATTGTGCTCTCATAATAAAGCAGAAGTTCCGCGGCAATGTGCGTTCCGAGCATCTTATAGCCGGCATCATTGGGATGAATTCCGTCCGGTATCAGATTTGCCGTTGTTACGGCATCCTTCGTACTCATAAAGCCGCTGTTAAAAATATCAATCATATGGTAGCCGTTGCGCTCCGCAAGCGTTCTCTGTATCTGCATATAATCATTAAAGGTCGGTGTTCCGTTGTAATCCGTATAGGTAGAACCATCCGTTGACAACAGCTGATAGGTTGTCACAAAGAAGTATTCTTTGTCTGCATAATTACGTTTCACGGCATCTACAAAAGACTGCAGTCCTCCGCAATAGCCTGCCGTACTGCCGTTATCCAAAGCACCGAATCGTTTTTCCTGACTGTAAAACAGATAATCATTGACACCGATTAAAATAACAACCGTATCCGCATCCAAATTTATCAGATTATCAATATTGGCATCCATGGAAAGCTCTTTATCTCCGTAATTTGCCACTGTTCTTCCGGCTTCCCCATGATTTAGTACACTTTTAAAATCCAGCGCCTCATCTACATAATTGACATAACTTACCTTTTCGCCTTCCGCATCCAGATTGCCTCCTACTCCCTCGGTAATACTGTCTCCGATAAATACAACCTCCATGTCTTCAAAGGAATAATAGGCGTTTTCCAGAATTTTTAAATCCAGCTCAAAAATCTTACAGGTTTTCTCGTAAGAGTCAGGCCATGTATATACCTCGTTCCGCTCATTCACATAAACTTCCTGCAACTGCTTTCTGACTGCAATTTCTTCCGCTGTCAGTTCTTTTTTCTCCGGCTCCTTACTTTCCGGTTCGGATACCGTCTGGGTCTCAGGTTGCTGAGACTGCGTTTCCGGATCTGTCTGACTTTCTGCCGGCTGTGTCTCCGGTACGGCTGTCTGTTCCGTTTCCAAAGCCGGAACTGTAGTTTCTTCTGCCTGTGCTAATGCTGCCTTATACTTTTTGTATTCCTGAAATTCTTCATAATCGGCACGATATTCCTGATAATCACTGAATGCACCGCAGCCGCAAAGTGTAGCAGCCGTAAGAACTGCTGCCATTCCACACATAAATTTTTTCTTCATAATACTTGCCTCCTGTTTGAAGGGCCGCCCTTATTTACGTTTTTGTCCCCTTCTCTGTGTAATTTTATTCCGGCCAGTCAAATTTTTCAAAATCTTCCTCTACAAGCTCGGTTCCCATCTGCACTTCTACAAGGTGCATGTCCGTAATTGCCTTCAAACCATGCTTGTCACCGGCACGGAAATGGAAAACGTCTCCGCTTCTTGCAATGGTTGTTGTTCCATCCATCACAAGGAACCCCTTTCCGTCCACGATTGCCCATACCTCGTCACGATAATGGTGACAGACATAATCCAGATACCTGCCCGCTTTTACCATGACCTGTTTTGTCAGCGATTTTCTTTCATCCGGATACTGGCTGTAATCAAATACCCGATAATCTCCCCAAATACTCTCCTCATACATAGGACGGTTATCCAAATCCTCTACATAAGGCTTAATGTAAGAGCTCTTTGCCTTGTCAGAAACTAAAATTCCGTCCGGGCTTGCCGCAATCACTAAATTCTCTGTTCCGATTGCAACTACCGGAATGGATAATTCATTTATGACATGGGTATTCACACAGCCTTCACCGGTAATCACATCGCCGATACTTGTTTCGTCCATAACTTCCGTCAGAGTGTTCCAAGTTCCGATATCCTTCCACTGTCCGTCGTAGGTTACGACACCAAGGGAGTTTGCCTTTTCCACGACCTCATAATCAAAGCTGTCTTTTTTCAGCTTTGTATAATCTCTTAAAACGGTTTCAAAATCAATGGCATTTACATACTGCTTTGTAATGTTCTGTAAATAGCTTAATTTAAAAGCAAAGACTCCGGCATTCCACAGTGCCCCCTTGGCAATCAACTGCTCTGCCACTTCCTTTACCGGTTTTTCTTTAAAGCCGGTAACTTTTCTGTCCGCTGCATCGCCTTCACACAAAATGTAACCGTATTTTTCCGAAGGATAAGATGGGGCTATGCCCATCAGAACCATGTCTGCTTTCCCTGCCTGTACTGCTTCATCCATCTTTTTGAAGGTCTGAAAATATTCCAAATCCACATACGGGTCAACCGGAAGCACAATGACTGTTTCATCCGGGCTTACTTTCTTTTCTGAGGTAAGATAAGAAGCAGCCAGCACAATAGCCGGGAACGTATTTCTCCTCTCCGGCTCTACCACAATATCTACCTTTTTATGAAGCTGGTTCTTAATGGAATCCCGCTGGGATGCACTGGTTGCCACTACAATATTGGCATCAATTCCTGCCCCGCAGATTTGTCTGTATACACGCTGAACCATGGATTCATGCTGTTCTTCCTCGTCTGTTAATAACTGTAAAAATTGCTTGGAGCGTACTTCATTGGAAAGGGGCCACAGTCTCTTTCCCGAGCCTCCTGATAACAAAATAATATTCATAAATAGATATCCTCTCCGTATTTTCTCACTTTATCTACATTTTGGTATACTATACCACTTTTGTATAACCATTGTTTATCATACCATCAATTTTTCTTTCTGTAAATTCATTTTGCCGGATATCCTATCCGCAAAAGACGCAATTTTCCCCCTTTTCTTGACATCGCACCCCATGACCTTTATAGTATAAGAGTACAATCAGAAAATTAAGATGATAAGCAGAAAAGGAAAAACAGAGTGAAAAAAACAATTATTGTCATGCCTGTGGCAAATGAAGAAGAAACCATGCAGGGCATACTGGATGAAATTCTGGAACTGCCTTATGATAATTTATATATTTACCCCGTTATCGACAGCTTTTCCAAAGATCGAACGGAAGAGATTATCCGAACTGCAGCTTCCAAAAATGAAAAAGTAAAATTAATTTTCCACGAGAAATCCAATGGTGTAATCAGCTGCTATTTGGAAGGTTTCCGACAGGCATTGAAGGATGGTGCGGAATTTGTTATAGAAATGGACGGTGGCGGAAGTCATTTGCCCAAGGAACTTCCTCAATTTATTGAGAAATTGGAAGAAGGCTATGACTGTGTCTGGGGTTCCCGTTTCATGAAAAACGGCAACGTCAGCAACCTTCCTCTGTACCGCAGAATTTTAAGCTCCGGAGGCACCATTCTGGCAAATCTTGTTCTCGGAACAAAACTTGCCGACATGACAAGCGGTTTTGAAGCCTTCCGCAGAGAGATTTTAGAAAGCATGAATTTGGATAACTTTTTATCCACCGGACATATGTATCAAACCGAAATGCGCTATTACTGCCGCAATTTCCATACTATTGAAGTACCAATTCACTATATCGGCGGTTCTTCCAGTCTGAAATTTAAGTCTGTTACGGAAGCATTAAAAATACTCTTCCAGTTAAAAAAGCACGAAAAAGAAGTCTTCTTATAAAAACACGAGGCGCTATTGTTGAAATAGCGCCCTTTTCAGTATCAATTTTCACTTTTGTACTCATAAATCATTTTTACCAATGCCCCCAACTTTTGAATATCCCTTTTATCAAAACACTCAATAACTGCCATGAGCTCAGAATTATCATTTTCCTTTCTCTGACTTCCCTTAAGAATATAATCACAGCTTACTCCCAATACATCAGAAATACGATATAAAACATCGGAAGAAAACCCCTTTTTTCCCATTTCGATTTCATATAAGAACTTGTCTGATATTCCTGCTTTTTCTGCAAGCTTACTTCTGGAATAGCCTTGAAAAATCCGTGTTTCTTTGATGCGTTTCCCAACCGCTCCGTACAGCTCTGTGTTCATATTTGCAACTCGACTTTTCTTTTTTTATATAGTATATCTGACCACTTGCGCCATTTTCCTTTTTTTACCCGAATATGTCTGTTTTTATGTACTGACCGTCATCTATGACTATTCTTTAGTGTTGACACACAAAATAATACATTTCGCGACATTTTTCTAAGTATTTCGACTTTTTATTCTACACTGGGAAACGTGGAGGTAAAAGATTATGCACATGATGTCTGATTATATTAATGCAATTCCGAATTTGAGTGCGACAGAAAAAGCGCGGTTGAATTATGTTATCTCCTGCATAATCTATGAAGGAAGTAAACTGCTTCTTTTCTTCCTTTTTTTTGGCTGTATTCACAAATTAGATGGTTTTTTTTATTCTTTAATTATCCTATTGCCATTAAGAATTATTTCAGGGGGGCTGCACTTTAAGCATTACTTATCATGTCTGCTTTTTTCATTTATGTATTTTTACCTGGTAAATATTGTATTGATTCCGTTCAAATTACCATTCGGCATTTCTATTATCATATTATCTGTATGCGCCATAACAAACTGTAAAATTGGACCAATCACATCAGATTCACGGCCACAATTAAAAGTTGAAGTAATTAGAAAAGGGAAACTGAATATTTTCATAGCGACCTGCTATGAGATGATATTAACCATCTTATTTTTTGATACAGCAATCTCCACGGTTGGTTTTTGGACTATTGTATTGCATACTTTGCAATTAATAATAGCAAATTTCCGAAAGAAAAGAGGTGAACTTCATGTTCAAAATGTTCAAACGATTTAAAAATACTTTGGTGACATCGGCTTTAGCTATTGCCGGTTGCGTTACTTTTTGGGATGTAATCAAGTCCAGTAACAGTCTGTTACTTTTTGGGGAACCAGATTATCCGAACGAAGACTAAAAATGATTTGTTACTACATTCTCCAATATTTTAGGCGTGAAGCAACACAACTTCACGCCTAAGTAAAACTCAATTTAAAGCTTAAGTAATTTTCTCCATCATATATACAATTTTGTATCTGAAATATAGCATTATATTTTTTAGCAATTTCCTTCACTCTTGATAGTCCAATCCCTCTCTTTTCTCCTTTTGTACTGTACCCATAAGAGCAAAATTTTTCAATTTCATTATTAGAATAGACCGGACTGGAATTTGCAACTTCCAGTGAAAAAGATTTTCCATCTTCTATCAACATCCTTAAAATAATTATTTTTCCACTCTTTTCGTTCAAAGCCTCGACTGCATTATCAAACAATATTCCAACCAACTCTATAAATTCATAAATCGCAATCTTTTCTTTTATATTAGTTGATTGTATTTCATATTTTGTTACAATTCCCTTTTCTTCTGCCGAAGTAATCTTAGAATACAGAAACCCCATCAAGACAGGCTCCATATTTAATTTTAACAGCCTGTTTAACTTATTTTCCTGCAGAACCTTTTCACAATACTGCTCCTGTGCCAACAATAATTCATCATGGTCTGCTATTGTGTACTGCAAACAACAAATTGCATTAATATGATTTTCAAACTCATGCTGACGGGTACGTATCGTCATAATTGCTTCTTCAAATGCCTTATTATATAATTCATACATTTGTACTTCTCTTGCTTTGTGATTTTTTTCTTTTTCCGCACTAATCCATAAAATACAAACTATGCTCAGACCAATTGTCTCAAATAAAAATTGCACTACATTTTCAACATCAGCATATGCATTTCGACTGACAATATACAGAATTCTAATAAGAATCAGTAGGGAAATAACAATTCCTTTTATCTTGTTTATTTTAGAAATAACTATATTACCATACTTTTCCTTCCATAAAAGCAGAAGCAAGCAAATGTTAATATTAACAATTATTCCTTCATATTCTACAAAAACAGTCTCAAGTGTCAAAAATTTAAACAAATAGTATTGCAATACTTGAAGGGATAATATAATAATAAGCATTGTTCCGCAAACATTAACTGCCTTCTTCCATGTACCCACGACCTTTACTTTAATGTATAAAAGTATTCCGGCAACTACAATAAACTTATACCCCAGTGATATTTTGAAAATACTACTCAGTACCGCCAAAATCCACTCCATAAGGAACGGCAGAATCACCCACAAATTAATTTGCACCTTTTTTCCTGCTATTTTATGAATACATAAAACCAAGCATATATACTCAAACAGCATTTCCATCGTTCTAATTACCATACTTCAACTCTTTTAAAAAATTCTTTTTATAAATTCGTCCAATTTCCAACATGGTTCCATCTTTCAGCTTAATATATCTGTTTATTCCATCCACTGAAGAAATAAATTCTCTGTTCACAATTACACTCCTATTACACTGTAAGAAAATGTCCGCATTCAACTCACGCAATATACCACTACAGGTTTTATAAGGCAATTCAATCTCTTCATCCACTAAGTACACAAATAAACTACGGCTGATTGACTTCATATAAATAATCCGTTCTGTATCAATGGAATACAATATTCCGTCTTTTCTGTAATAGATAAACCTATTACACCGTTCATCTTTTACCGGATACTTCAATGCCTCCCTAATCGTCTCCTTCACCCTTTTAAAGTCAAATGGTTTTTCGATGTACCCATAACAATGAAGATTCTGATATGCACTCATTCTATAGTCTTCTAAAGAGGTGATAAAAATCAGTGGCACAAACTGATATCGGTCAATCTTTCGCACTTTATCCGCAAAAATAATTCCCGATACATCATTTCGCACCGTTTTATCTAACATAATATCAACAAGAAACAAGTCAATTCTTTCTTCCATAGCATATTTATAAGCCGTAGCACTGTTATCTGCACAATAAATAGCACTGGTAGAATCGCATTCTTTCACCATCTCCACCAGTGCATTCATACAAGCTTTATTATCTTCTATAATTAATATATTCTTTCTCATAGATATCTTAATCAAACTTTTCCTTTATGGAAAGCAAATCCCCCAACTGTTTTTCACGATTCTCCCCATATTGGCATTCCTCACTGACATACGATAAGTAAAATGCCCTTTCATCCATAAAATAGATAGGTTTACATTTCGTTACTTCATAAATATTTGCCATCAGTTCCGCATCCGGTTCCAACTCGCCTTTTTCCAAAGCACGATATTTCTTTATATTCACCCCTACAAGCTCTGCCATCTTCATTTGAGATACTCCAAATGCCTTTCGCAGTTTCTGAAGCGGTGTCTCTTTTTCCTCTGACTGAAGAAATGTCTTTAATAATTTGTTTCCTATTTTTTCTTCCGACTTCTCATTCTGTGCCCATTGCTCTATCGCCCACTCGCACAACTTCATGCCACTGATATACTGTTTGATATTACTATCAGAAAATGCCTTTTCCAGACTTGGAAGAACCGGTTGGCTACTCTCGCCTGTAATCAATATATCAATGTCACACCCCTGTTCATATAGCTTACTCAATATTTCGTAAGACATCTTGATTTTTCCAAGTTCTATTTTGCTGTACTGACTTTGAGTAATGTTCAACTCCTTTGCAAGTTCAGTCTGCGGTATATGATATTTTTTTCTATAGGCTTCTAATCTTTGTAAAATCAAACTATACTGCATTCCGTTAATCTTCCTTGCAATCGCTTTTGTTAATATAGTTTGATTGTACGCAAGAATACTATTCCTATATTATACCTATTTTTGACTATTTCACTGAATTATTTAAAATATTCTCCCATAGTTTAACACTTCTCAGACCCCCAAAAATGGTTCAATTGTTCATTCTTCCGATTGACCAAGTAAACAAATACAATATATATTTATCAGCGAATAAACATACAAAGGAGATTTTATTATGACCAGTTTACAAACACACCTAAACAGCTACTTGGATTACTGTCGGTATCAAAAAGTATTAGATACCAAAACTCTAAAGGCATACCGGATCGATTTAAAACAATTTTCAGAGCAAATAACAGAATCTGATGTTTTGGATATTACATCAAATGTATTGGAAGATTTTATTGCCCAACTTCATCGGAAATACAAACCTAAAACAGTGAAAAGAAAGATTGCATCTTTGAAGGCTTTCTTCCACTACCTTGAGTACAAAGATATTATTGACAAGAATCCATTTAACAAAATACAAGTAAAGTTTCGAGAACCTGTTATTTTGCCAAAAACCATTCCGCTTCATACATTGGAACTTTTTCTAATGACAATATATAAGCAGTACACTACCGCCAAAACAGATTACCGGAAGAAAAACGCTCTACGGGATGCTGCTGTTGTGGAGCTTCTTTTTGCTACAGGTATGAGGATTTCTGAGTTATGTTCTTTGTGTATCCATGATATCAACTTAGTCGACAGAACCGTTTTAATATATGGAAAAGGCTCTAAGGAACGCCGGGTACAGATTGGGAATGATGATGTTACAAAGATTTTAGATGAGTATAAGACAGAATTTCTTCCTCAAATGCAGAACTGTAATCGATTTTTTGTAAATCAGGCAGGCAGAGCATTGACAGATCAGTCGGTTCGCAGAATGCTTAACAAATATTCCTCTCTTGCCGCAATTGAACTTCATATCACTCCACACATGTTCCGTCATACTTTTGCTACCAGTCTTTTGGAGGCTGATGTTGATATTCGCTATATTCAGGAAATGTTGGGACACAGTTCCATTAATATTACTGAGATTTACACTCATGTTGCCATGTCAAAGCAAAGAGATATTCTTACGACAAAGCATCCACGGCGGAACTTTAGGATATAGGGAGATTCCAAAGGCAACCCGAGTAAGGTTGCCTGCAGATGCATAATTGTAGAATATAGCCTATTCAAGAATCATTTATACTTCTCCACAATCCCATCCACAATATTATGCCGGAATTTCCCAATCATTTCATTTTCCGTCTCCTCTGAGATTCTAAATTTACGAAGAAAAATTTCTTTCTTCGTAACATTCCGTCCCAGATTGTCCTCCAAAAAGCTTTGATACTCGTTCAGTAAACTCTTGGAAAACTCCCCCGCCTCTTTATAATATCTTTCCGCAATATCCACATGACTTTGGTAAATCTCTTTCAAACGGAAAAACTCACATGTATTCTCAACTTTTTTGTCCGCATCATTCTGAAAACTTAAATCAATTTTTCCCTCTGACATTTTATATACAAAGCTAAAATCGGCGTCACTTTCTATGTAAGGATGAATATGCTTATCAACCGATAATTCCTTCACATGCTTGATGGATGCATTACAAAAATGGCACGAAGGAATCAGGTTATAAAAAGAAAGGGCAAACATAGGGAATTTTGCTTTTGGAATATAATGATCCAGCTCGGAGCGAATAATCTTCAAGTCTTTATCTGCTTTGGAGCTTCCATTCTCCTCTGCAATAACCGTACTGATAAACTGCCTTCCGCAATAAGGGCATACCTCCACCCCTAATTCTTTCGCAAATTTATATGCATTCCACTCCCATGTACAACCTTTATCGGAAAAGTTATCGTAATCAAAGATTCGTTTCAACATGCATGATAATTCGGTATTTGAGCGCAATCCCGGCTTACCGTCGATTTCATATATGCTCACACCATTTTGTGTAATGGGAAATTTTCTGCTCCATGTTCTGTAAAAATCCATCATATAATCGGGTTTCATACTTAAAATCTTTTCATAAAAGAAATCCGAAGCTTTATCCAGCATTTCTTTTAAAATATCACGACATACCTTTCCATGATTACACATTCGTTCACAATCAATTTGTTCCTTAACTTTTTCCCCGATTCCCGCTACATATTGCTTCACAAGCTCTTCATTTTTTGGCAGCCAAAACATTTATTGTTCTCCTTGCAATTCTTCCATTTTCTTTTGTAATGCCTCTATCTGCTTCTCATACTCTGTCAGTTTTCTTTGATTATCGTTTGTTTTTTCCAGTACAGCATCATATAATTCCTGCAGCGCATACTTGATAATCGGTTCTTCTACCAGACTTTTGACTTCGTTCACATATTCCCATTTTTCATCATTCATTTCCCCTTCACGCAAAAAAGCAAAGGCCTTCTCTATTTTCCTCTGTGCAAACTTTCCCATAAGACCATCCTCTTTCAAAAAGGAATCCTTTAAAATGGTATGGATGTTTTCTCCAAAGGTCTGTTTCCGATATTCCCAATCATTATCTTCATCCAAACGAATCAGCTTTGTTTTCGGAAGGTCCGATAAGAAGAAGGGAGAATTGGAGGATAAAATAACGTGAACATTGTCATATGCACTGAATTTCTTCTCTTCCCACTCCAAAAAAGCAATTAAATCGTAGACAATGGTTCTCTGCCATGTTGGGTGAAAAAAAGCCTCTATTTCATCCAACAGCAGCAGATAATTTCCTCTTTTAGCACTGTTAACAGCAGCCGTTTCTTCACCGGAAAATAAAAAGAAACGGTATTTGCCATTCACATGAAAAACCGAATGCAGCCGTGCAAAGAGCAGTAATCGTGCACTCTCACCCGTAGAAACATCCGCAATCGAAAACCTGATGTCCCGCTGTTTCTCTTGCGCTTCGCGTAAAAAAGCATCATATTTTTGCAGGAATTCTTCCCTATCCACCAACATTTCTTCCTGCTTATTCGTCACTTTAATTTTCTGAATCGCTTTTATCTCAAACTTTTCAAAAAAGTCTGTGGCCTTCTCCTTTTCTACCTGCTCCACATCCTCCATAAAGTTCATCACATACACGATATCCGTAAACTCCGGTGCCACAAATTCCTGTGACAAAATGTGAGTTGTAGATAAGTCCCTTCTCATCGAACTTTGCAACGGACGTTTTGCCACTGCCAAAGAGTCCACATCCAGAGGATTAATAATATTATGATATAAAACCACCGTAGTGTTAAACATATTTCTGTAAATATTCCTGTCATTTACCGTGTTTTGATAGGAATGAACCTCTTTCCCCTCGCAAGAGACCGTAATCCAGTTCTTCTCATATTCTGTACAGGAATAGTACAAATTTTCTCCAACCCGGTATACAATACAGTATTCAGCCTCCATTTTCTCTTTAGTCGAAAAAATATCTCCGAAGATTTCACTCTCCATTAGTAATTTTGTAATAGAGGTCTTTCCGCTTCCGTTTTTCCCGATTAGAGCATTCATATTGGTAATATGCCCTTTTCTCTCTTCTCCGTTTTCCGAAAACAGTGTAACCGAAAAGAAATCCCGGTTTTCACTATATGTTTTCTGTGGTGTCAGATGCAGTTGTATTTTTTCTCCTTCTTCGATTTGATAGGAATACTCATCCGAAAATGGCAATGACTTAACAAAATCTCTTCCATAGATACTCTTTACATAAACAAAAAGCATTTCCAGACAATAATTTGTATCTTTTGTAAACCTATCTTTAAATTTTTCCCCAAATCATCTGTTACTTCTTCGACAATTTTAAAAAATTCCTTATTCAGCGCAGCATCCTCAATCTTTGCTCTATCGGCCTTATTCTCAGTAGTTTTATGCCATACTTCATCATATTTTCGTGTATCATCCTCACAGCAATACTCCAGTTTTCTTTCATCAGAAAGATAAATCTGAAAATTCGTCTCGATATTATTACGGCTTATGAAGAAAGTCATACCGTCCGGTTCTCTCTTTTCTACTGCAAACAAACATTTTTGTCCGGAATCGTTTCCTTTATAGCATAATACCTCCTCGTATTTATTTTCCTGCTCATCATCTGTATTGATATAAATATCATTTCCGATACCTGCAAAATATCCATCGAAGAAATGCCCCAGTGATTCCTTGATATAGGGATCATATATGTACCGAAACTGCATATATCTCCGCTCGTTCTCTTCTTTCACCTTACATAATTCTATCATTTGAAAACGGTAGCGCAGGTCAATCAGACTGATTCCATTGATTCTTTCTGCATTTTCAAACAATTTTTCCACAATGGATGCATCCAGATAGGGCGTATACTTTCTTATCATTTCACCACCGTGAAAAGCCTTCCCAATATCGCTGCTTTCTCCTGCGTAGCTTAAACCGATGTTTACGCAGGATAAATAATCATATTTTTCCTCTTTAAGACCGGAATTCTCTCCCTGCATCCAGTCTTGCTGTTGTAAATCGTCTGCTGTCAGGGATTCACAAAAGCGAAACGCAAATGCTACGATATGTTCATAATCAAAAAACTCCCAACGAAGCTTCCTAGCATAATATCGAATGAGTTCCCACAGAAAATTCATTACTTTTCCGGCACTATTCACTGCTTTATAAATTTTTTCCATATAATACTCTATCAGTAAAATGCTCATAAACTCCGAATCCGGCATATGGTTTACAATGAAATTTCCTGCTGCCTGCCACTCCTCTGTCGTCTTCTTCTCTTTGACAAACAGAACAGAATATAGCTGACCTTTCTTTTCTACCTTATCCCCTTCTGCAATCAATCCATATTGTTTTAATTCTGCTTCAAGTATGCTATAATCCATTTTTTTCTCCTTGTCCGTTTCTATACCACTTGTACCAATTAATAATGCACAAAAAAATGTTATAAACATTGCAACTCTTTTTGTTCTTTCGTGTGTAAAGTTAGTATATATCAATCAGTTGATGCCTAAAAGGCGCGACCGGTTATGTTGTTTTGCACTTTAGTTCTTGATTAATAAATATGTACATATTGCTACATAAAGACAAAGAGGCAGTGAAACTACCAAAAATCCACTACCTCTTTATGCCAATATTAACTTAATTTATTAATATTATTCCGTTCCCTTTCTTTCCTTATTTGCTCCCGTTCTCTTGCCAGTTCTTCTTGCGCCTCTTTTGCATGCTGTTCCGCCTCTTCCGCACGTTTCTCCGCTTCTTTCACTGCTTCTTTCACTGCTTCCTTTACACGCTGCTGTGCCAGTTGTTCTGCTAGTTGTTCCACTCGCTGTTCCGCTTCATCCGCCCGCTGTTCTGCCTCTGCTCTCAACCTGCGCTCTTCCCGTATGCTCATCTTTTCCATATTTTCAAATAAATAGCCCATTTTGCGCTCCTTTACTTTTTGAATGCACCGGTCTGTCTCTTCCTCGCCGGCATCTATTTTCACACACAAAGCCTTCATGACAGAGGCAATGACATCGACTATATACTCCGGGGTATCTTTCTTCAACAAGGTTAACATTACCATTCATATTTTGTCCTCCTGTTTCTTTGCAGTCACAGGAGAATTGCCTTTTCGCCTGCCTGCATCATATTGGTTTTCTTTGAATGAATTAGTTGGCGAAAAGCCGGAACTTAGACATTTTCGGAAGTCCTGAATAGTTCTTCCATATATTCAAAATAACATGTAGGAAACAAATGTGCAAGCATTTTTTCAGCACCAAAAGGTAAATTGATTTTCTAGCCTGCCATTTTGAGGATGTTCATTCT
>CAYUYJ010000017.1:0-59245 GCA_964449325.1 uncultured Lachnospiraceae bacterium
GAAGAGGTATTTTACTTCTTCCCAATATTTTTGCCAACTAAAATTATACACTAACCATCTACGGGTATCATTTCTGATAACCGGTATTGGATAATTTATTTATTGCTATTCTACTTCATCAATTACATTTATGTAGTGAACTACTTTGCAGATTAGTTTTATAAGTGATTTCCCTATATAGATTATACCGCAGGTATTCACTGTTACCATTGTTAATATAAAAACAATTGCCACATCATCCATGATATCCCTCTCTAATAATAGCTCGGGCACCCTTTACAGAGTGCCCTTTGTCAATGTTATACTTCCTCACCATTGATTCTGATTTTCTGTTCCTCAAGCTTGGGTTTTTCAAGTGGTGCTACCACGATTTCCCCATTTTCTAATTTGGCTCCACCGCTGATGATTTTCATTTCCAACAATGTTTTTACCTTCTCTGCATTGAAGGATGCTCTTTCATATCTCGATGAAATCACATCATACATAGTTTCCTGCTTTACTTTGTGAGTGCCGATGACAATGTAAAAGAGGTTTGCCAGACAATCATCCTCTACTATCGGAACCAAAGTATTGATGTGTAATTTATTCATCATGTTGGTTGTGAAAAATGCTTCGTCAAATACTAACTCTCCTGTTTCTTCACTGATTTTTAATCCATAGACTTCATCTGATCCACCATTTCTGATAATGTCCTTTAACTGCTTGCTGGTAAACTCTACCAGTTCTCCCTTAGGAAGTGAATAGGTTTCCCATCCTAACTCTCTGTTTCCAAGACTTAATTTGTTCGTTACGATTAATTTTCTACACATTTTGTTTTCCTCCATAATGTTTGTTTCTACCTGGGAATTTTCTTTCCCTTGCTACATTTATATACTAACGCTGATATACCTAACTTGGCTGTAGGGGGAATAGCCAAAGATTATTTTGATTTTTAGAGAAATTGTAGAACAAATAAAATACCCTTTGCCATATAAATTTGACAAAGGGTTAATCTTAACAATAAAATGTAATTTCTTCAACTCTAAAGTGCTTTTTCCACTCTGCACATATCATAAAATACTGTGTCTGAACAATCTCCAACAGTTCTTATAACTTCCAATCGTGAATAAACTAGGCAATCTGCACACCTCCACTTGCTCCGTATTTATAGAATAAATGGGCGTTGCTATACATAAACTTGTCAAACTTTTCCATTTCTTCGTCTGAAAAGCCTTCTCTAATCAGCCATGCATAAGTAGGCAGCTGGCATCTTGCTGTATCGAAGCCATTTGCGGTAGGTCTTTCAAAATGAACTTCAACCTTCTGTACTCCATCTTCTTCAAATACCTGTGTATGCACTATTTCTGTACCGTCTGCTAAAGTCATGTAAGGGTATACCATTTGTTTCACTCCCTTCTGATAGGAAAAGTGTACGACTGACAATATACACTCGTCTCCAAACACAAATTAATTATAGCATGTATTACTCTAAAAGTCATTATACTCTCTTTTTCCCTTCAAAAACTTTCCTTAAAACCATTTGTCTCCTCTGTAGGTGAAACAGCCACGGATACAAATTGAATTTTAGTGAGAGTGCTACAACAAAAAAAGACCTCTGACTATGCAAAAGGTCTTAAGAAAATATATCTCTTCGCATACTTACTGTTTTGTCTGTAGCTTTTCTTTTTCTTGACTGGTTTACTACAAAACCATTTTTGTAATAAAAATCAGGAGTATCCGGATAATACTCTATATCTGCATCTACTGTTACAAATCTACATGCCACACCATTATCCAGCATTTCATAAGCATATGTATTTACAATATCTAATACAAAGGAACCATATCCTTTTCTCTGTGCCTGTTACATAAGCGTATTTACTAACCTCTCTATTGCTTCGGATTTGGTAATCTGCTTTACATCCAATGTAATTTGTTAAACGTAATGCTCTCGCAATACATCTCTTCCAATATACACAAACTGTATTTGTCCATTCTCAATAGGAATAGGTGAATAGCCAAATTCCCATTTATTTAAATCCGCCATGTCTAAAAGTGCCTTGAACTGTCTACGTGATAAACCTCTTACACACCATTTATCTTTATCTGGCAATGTAGATAACAATTTTTCAGCCATTTTCCTCGAAACAAATAAAGGTATCCTATTTTCGCCAAATAAATTAATATATGTACCATCTACTTTTCCATCTCGTAAGCCCATCAATGTCCAAAATGGCTCACCTACTGATTTTTCATCTGGCAAAAAAATGTGTCCTATCTTTTTCGCCAGTAATCTATTAAATGTTGGTAAGTCGCTTTCATTTAATAAAAGAATTCCTCTTTTATCCGCAAATTCCTTAGCACCAGACTGATATCCATTCGTCGCAATCATAACTCCCGAAATATTACTTATTCTTTCAATCTTTGCATAAAAATCCCTAACCTGATTTACTGTTACCGGTGTTTTCCAATCTTTACACTCTATAGCTACTCTATAAGTCATATCAAGATGTTCAAACTCATAGTAAACGTCAATCTCTCCTTCTGTTCCATCTAATCCTCGTACCTTTACGCGCTTGCTCACAATACTAGGACAATCATTAATATCTAATAATGATTGATACACATATGCTACAAAATCTTCGAGTGCTGCCCCTTTCTTTTTCCAAAAGCTCATAATGTAATCTCCTCTTCTTTAGAACGTATGTTTTCGAATGTTTGTTTGCATTTTATCATGTGACATATGCAATAACAATAAATAAAGTATAAAAATTTTATTAATATAGCCTAAAGTTGTATATGCTTGATCCAGCACCTTTCCTTATCCTACCAGCCTACCACCCTATAAGCCTGTCCGTCTGTTCTAATCTTCCTGTTCCCCATTTTTACCACCAATTCCCTACAGAAATACCTCTTTTTCCTATCAAGGGCTTTACTCGAAACTATTCGTCTCGCTGTACCGGAACAAAGGCTACAACTTCACCATCACCAGTTCCACAGCCTACGACCAAAAATGGATTTACGGTCGCAATATTTTTACCAATATTGACTATCTTGTAGATTCTGTATTTGCTAACTTCCTTTCCCGCCCCGGTGTACGCCAGCCTATTCTTGCTGCCTACTGTGACGGCAAACGGGTAACCTGTGACGGATTAAGCCAGTGGGGCTCCAAATATCTTGGTGACGAGGGCTATACCGCTATCGAAATCATCCGCTACTATTTTGGCAATGATATGTACATCAATACTGCCACACAGATTTCCGGTGTTCCTTCTTCCTGGCCCGGCTATAATCTGACAATCGGCTCCAGCGGTGAAAAAGTACGACAAATTCAGCAACAGTTAAACCGAATTGCCGAAAATTATCCTGCTATCCCACAAATTGCTGCAGATGGTATTTATGGTCCCTTGACAGCAAATGCCGTACGCGCTTTCCAAAATATTTTTAATATTCCTCCTACCGGAGTCGTAGATTATCCCACTTGGTATGAAATTTCCAACATTTATGTGGGTGTCAGCCGGATTGCGGAACCGGGCTGATTTTTCTCCGCATCTGCCTTTCCAACCGGTTTCCTCTGTAAGTGTGATCTGGCTTTGCCGGGCATACCAACGTGCGACGCAAGGCGCACAGCAAAAAATGCTGTCCGGTATATGACGCCGAACAGCATTTTTGTATGCATTCCATTAAAATTATTTAATTACCCGAATCCAACCTTCCGGTGCTTCCAAACGGCCCATTTGGATTCCGGTCAGAGTATCATACAACTTCTTGGTAACCGGTCCCATTTCTGTCATTCCACTCGGCATACAGATTTCCTTGCCGTGGTCAACAATCTTTCCTACCGGAGAAATTACGGCTGCAGTTCCGCACAAACCGCACTCTGCCATATCCTTAACTTCCTCTAAAAGAACTTCTCTTTCCTCTACTTCCAGTCCTAAGTATTCTTTTGCAACATATACCAGAGAACGACGTGTAATAGAAGGTAAAATACTGTCAGACTTCGGTGTTACAACCTTACCGTCTTTTGTAACGAACAGGAAGTTCGCTCCTCCTGTCTCTTCTACCTTTGTTCTTGTACCCGGATCCAGATACATATTTTCATCATAGCCTTCTGCATGAGCAGAAACAATGGCATGCAAACTCATGGCATAGTTTAAGCCGGCTTTAATGTTTCCGGTTCCGTGTGGTGCCGCACGGTCAAAATCACTGACACGAATCGTAAGTGGCTTTACACCACCCTTAAAATAAGGTCCTACCGGAGTGCCGAATACACGGAACTGATATTCGGTTGCAGGCTTTACACCGATAACCGGATTACTTCCGAACATATACGGACGTAGATAAAGTGTTGCACCGGAACCATACGGAGGTACATACGCTTCGTTCGCTGCTACTACCTTATCAATGGCATCCAAAAACTTTTCTTTCGGGAATACCGGCATTTCCAGTCTCTTCGCAGAGGATTCCATACGCTCTGCATTTAAGTCCGGACGGAACGTTACGATATGTCCATCCTCTGTAGTGTATGCTTTCAAACCTTCAAAAATCGTCTGTGCATACTGAAGCACTCCTGCACATTCGCTGATGACAACGTTCGCATCCTCTGTCAACACACCGTCGTCCCATGCTCCGTCTTTATAATTAGAAACATAACGTTTTTCGGTTTGGATATAGCCAAAGCCAAGATTGCTCCAATCAATATTCTTCTTTTCCATCGTATTCCATTGCTCCTCTCGATACATTTTTTTCAATTATTATACTTTTATTTCCAAAAGTCAATAGATTTTGCCCTCAACATTCTTCTTTACTTTAAAACTTTAGTATGATAAAATGCTAATAGGTTAACGGACTGGATTACATACAGTCGTGAAAGAAAAATTGGAGGCAAGCATGAATAAGAAAATTAAAACAGAGGCTGTTGATTATCTTTTTGATGCCATCCTGAGTCTGAGAGACAAAGACGAATGCTACAGTTTTTTTGAAGATTTATGTACTGTAAATGAACTGCTTTCTCTCTCCCAGAGATTTGAAGTTGCCGCAATGTTACGGAATCACAAAACCTATTTGGAAATTGCTGAGAAAACGGGCGCTTCTACCGCAACAATCAGCCGTGTCAACCGTTCCTTAAATTATGGCAATGATGGTTATGAACTGGTCTTTGAACGAATTGAACCACTAAAAAACTAAAATGAAAAGCACATGAGGCTTCCGTAGGAAACACCTGATGTGCTTTTTCTGTTTCTTCTTATTTTTCTTCCTGCTTTTCCTGCTTCTGCTGACTCATATCGCACTTTCCCTGAAAAACAGCATTTTCATCTATGACAATGATTTTGGTACTAATATCTCCCAAAATTTTTGCCGTGGAGGAAGCCTCTACTTTATATCCGACCTTCAAATCTCCTGTGATGCTGCCTCCTGCAAAAACAGTATCTGCTTCTACGTTTCCTTCAATTTTCCCGGTGCTGCCAAGTATCAGTACCCCGTCCGTCTTCACGTCACCGTATACCTCACCATCAATTCTAATCGTATCCTTTACTTGCAGATTTCCCGTAAATACCGCACCTTCACCAATAATCGTATTTACCTTCATATTGCTTTTTTCTAATGTTACATTCTTTTTCATTTTTTCTGTCGGTTGAATCTCAACCTTTCCTCCTAACCGTTTATTTCTACCATATCCTCCGGATTAATATATGTTTCTTCCTGCATAATCTGATACCCCAGCTTGGTGTTATCCTCTCCGATAACAAAGAGTGTGGCACCCCTTACTACCTCATCTCCAACTTTGACTCTCGTCTCCCCTTCATTTCGGTAAATCGAGCAATACCCGTTCCCATGGTCGATAACTACCTTGTTGCCATATTCCGTATCCGGCTCTATTGCTGTTACGATTCCGTTTCCTGCCGCAACAACCATATTTCCCGCAGTACCTTTAAACACGAGAATGGGCTCAGCCTGTTCCTGTTGTGCATAATCTTCTTCCGCGTTTTCAGCCGCCTCTCCGGCCTCTTCCTCCTCTTGTGTCTCTGCATCCAGTATGGCTGCCGCTCCGGTTAAAGGGAATCCGGTTGGAAGACTCAACTCTGCCAGTTCTGCCTCCTGTGCTTCCTCTGTTTTTACCTTCTGATTAATCGTTTCGCTTAAAATACTCACTTTGTCGGACAACGCCTTGTTTTCCGCCTCCAGCGACTCTTTTTCCGCCATCAGCTGTTTAATCTGTGAGTTCTGGGATTGATTAATGCGCCTGACCCCTGATAACAGAATCGGATTATATACACAAAAGCATATAACCGCAATCAAGAGCAGACTAAGTACTACCTTTAGCACTTTTACTCTCTTTGAACCAAGGTATATCTGTTTTACCCCTTCTTCCATAGAATCCGTAAATATCATCAGTGTATACTTTTTTCTTCGTCTGCGCTTCTTAGGTTCCATTACAAGTCACCTCCAGTAAACTTTTATTATTTTACCATATATAGCCTGTACATTACAACTTTTTTACCAAAATCCTCCTATCTTGCTTTACTTTTCCCCGTTCTTGTGCTATTCTAAACTTGCTGTACATATTACAGCGATATATATTTTTTGGAGGTATCTACAATGAACAAAGGTACAGTAAAGTGGTTTAACAACCAAAAGGGTTATGGTTTCATCTCTGACGAAACCGGAAACGATGTATTCGTACATTACTCTGGATTAAACATGGAAGGTTTCAAGTCTTTGGAAGAAGGCGCAAGTGTTGAATTCGAAGTAATCAACGGAGAAAAAGGACCTCAGGCTGTTAATGTAACAAAGTTATAAGAAAAACCACCTTATAACACCCAATAATCAGTATCAACATGTGCCTTTTCTTAATATAAATGATAATAAGTTTATTTATGAATTTGCAGTATTGTTATAACGGATTAGAAAAATCCCCAATCATTTCCTTTGATTTGATTGGGGATTTTTTTACTGTTTTAAATAATCCAGTACCTCTTCAAATTTCATGTTTCCTCCGAAAATATCCAAGGCACTTCCGATTGTCACATCAACGCTGCTCTTTCCGAGTCTTTTTAGTTTATCCAAATCTTCAAAGCTGTGTACACCGCCTGCATAAGTCATCGGAAGCTTCCCGAAGTTGCCTAAAAGTGCGGCCACGCCTTCTTCGATTCCGTCAGCCTTTCCCTCCACGTCTACTGCATGTACCAGAAATTCATCACAAAATTCGGAAAAAAATTCCAAGGTTTCCTTGTTCAGCTTCGTTTCTGTATACTTCTGCCACCTATCGGTAACAATATAGTAATCTCCATCGTTTTTCCGACAGCTTAAATCAAGTACAATTCGCTCTCTTCCTATTTCTTTTTTTAGTTTTTCCAAATTTTCATAATTAATTTTTCCGTCCTTAAACACATAAGACGTCACAATAATATGGCTTGCCCCTGCATCCAAATATTCTGCCGCATTTTCCGCCGTTATTCCGCCGCCTATCTGCATTCCTTTCGGATACGCCTTCAATGCGGCAACAGCCTGTCTCTTTGTTTCCTCATAAAATTCACTGGAAACCGGATTTAGCAAGATAATATGCCCGCCCGAAATTCCTTTTTCCGCATACATTTTTGCGAACCACGCCGCATCCTTATTGGATACAAAATTTTCTTTGGCCTGATTTCTTTCATCCAAAAGACTTCCGCCTACAATTTGTTTTACTTTTCCGTTATGAATATCAATACAGGGTCTGAATTTCATGATTTTTTCCTCTCATGTTTTTATTTTTATAAAAATGTATATAAAGAAAGAGAATGTCCATACTATCTTTAGAAACCTTTCCGAATAGATAAAGACAGGTTCGGAAAAGTTTGGAAACCCATGCAAATGCGGTTTTCGATATGCAGGAAAGGAGAACATTATGAAAAGAAGTAAAAAAGCATTGTCCGTGTTCCTTATGTTACTTATGGTATGTATGCTGACAGCCTGCGGGACCGACAACAAAAAGGGAAACACAAATGATATGGCCGGTAATAATAATACTACCGGCACCACTAACAATACTACCGGTACCACAAACGGTACAACAAACGGAAATACTGCCGGTCAAAACGGTGCCGTTACCGAAAATGCTGCTACCGAAAACAATGCTACCGGCAACAACACGGTAAACGATACAAACAATACCGTAAACGGTACTGACAACAATACAAACAATCAAACCGACGGTAACGGTTCTCTCTTAGATGATGCCGGAAATGCCGTAAGTGACGCTGTAGATGATGTTGCCAATGGTGTATCCGATGTTACCGATGACCTGATTGGTAACGGTACAAATAACAACACGAACAATACTACAAACGGCAATACCAACAACCGCTAAACAAAGATACAAAACATGATACAAAAGAACTGCCAAAACGGCAGTTCTTTTTCATGCCTTTCTCTATCCGTTAATAACGTTGCTCATATCATACATTCCCGCCGGTTTTCCTGCAAGAAATTTCGCTGCCTGCACAGCACCCTTTCCGAATACTGCTTTGGAATAAGCAGTATGTGAAAACGTAACCACTTCATCCGTACCTGCAAAAATCACATCATGGTCACCTACTATAGTTCCTCCGCGCACTGCCGAAATACCGATTTCCTTTTGGCTGCGCTTTTCTCTTTTCGTACTTCTGTCATAGACGTACTCATAGCTGTTCCCAAACTCTTCGTTAAGAGTATCCGCCAAAGCCAGTGCCGTACCACTCGGTGCGTCCACTTTAAGATTATGATGTTTTTCCACGATTTCCATATCAAAACCAGCCGGAACAAGAGTACGCGCTGCTTCCTTCAAAAGCTTCAAAAGCATATTGATACCGAGAGACATGTTTGCTGATTTCAAAATCGCCGTTTTTTCCGAAGCTTCTTTTACCTTTTTCAGTTGTTCCTCAGATAAACCGGTGGTGCAGAGTACACAGGGCATCTTTCTTTCCACACACCACTCCAGCAATCCGTCCACTGCCTTTGCATTGGAAAAATCAATGACTACATCTGCTTCCACATCACAATTCTCAATACTTTCAAACACCGGAAACGGATTGTTTATTCCCTGATAAGCATCCACACCCGCTGTCAGCTCAATTTCCTCATCTGCTGCAATCAGACCTGCAATCATCCGCCCCATCTTTCCGTTGCAGCCGTGCATAATCGCTTTTATCATGTTCTGTATTCTCCTGCTTTCTATAAAATACCGTAGTTTTTCATTGCCTTTTCCAGTTTTGCAGCATTCTCCGGTTCCATTTCACTAAGCGGTCTTCTAAGCGATCCTGCCTCCATTCCCATAAGGTTCAATGCCTTTTTTACCGGAATGGGACTTACTTCACAGAATAATGCATCGTAAAGTTCCAACGCGCGAAGCTGTTCTTTACAACTTCCTTCCACATCACCTGCAAAAAATTTAGCACAAATATCATGTGTCTGCTTCGGTGCCACATTGGAAAGTACGGAAATAACGCCTTTTCCACCCAAAGAAAGAATCGGTACAATCTGGTCATCATTTCCGGAATACAAATCTACACAACCGTCAGCCATTGCCATCAGCTTGGCAACCTGCGAAATATTGCCGCTTGCTTCCTTTACCCCTACGATATTTTCTACCTCCTTACAAAGACGTACCACAGTGGCAGGGGCAATGTTACATCCTGTTCTGCTTGGTACATTGTAAAGAATCATCGGAACCTTTACACTCTCGGCTATCATTTTAAAATGTTCATATAAACCGTTCTGAGTTGCTTTATTATAATAGGGAGTTACTACCAGAATACCGTCTACTCCGTATTTTTCTGCTTCTTTTGATAAGTAGATTGCGGTTTCTGTGCAGTTTGAACCGGTTCCTGCAATAACAGGTACTCTTCCCGCTACCTTCTCCACACAATACTTAATCACATCCAAATGCTCCTCATGGGTCAGCGTAGATGCTTCTCCGGTTGTTCCGCAAACGATAATCGCATCGGTTCCGTTTGCAATCTGATACTCCAAAAGAGCGGCAAATTTCTCATAATTTACCTCTCCGTTTTCATGAAAGGGTGTTACAATGGCAACACCTGCTCCTGTAAAAATAGCCATATACTTCCTCCTTAAAATTAGGTTTTGGGCTTTTCAACGGACGTTTCAAAGGCAATGTGCGGACACATCCGCACGCGCAAAAAATCGGCTCACAAAATGCGCGCCGACCAAAGAAATTCTCCATTCGTGATAGCGCCCCATCTATTTCAGATGACAGTTATACAGTTCTTCACTGTATCCCCAAGAATCGGCTTGCAGGACACCTTTTCTTTCGGCACTTTCCCCTTTTGCTTTTTCTCTTCTGCGCCTGTCACATCAAAAAAGCTACTCTTGAATCGTGCAACCTCTATCTAATAAAACAATCATAGCACTACTGTTTCCTACTGTCAACGCGTATCTGCTATGATTATTTTATTCTTTCTCTATGCAATTGTTCGTTTGCTGTCTTACCAGCACTTAAATTTCATCGTTTCAATTTTGGATACTTCATCCGCAAGCACGCAGATGTCATCATTCAAAGTAATACCCGTAAGAATTACATCCGTATTCTCCGAACGGCATTCCAAAACATTTTTCAGCTCTTCTACCGTAATAATCTCTTTTTCGATTAACCCTAATACCTCATCCAGAATAAGAAGACTGCATTCTCCTGTAGTTAATACCTTTTTGGCAAAATTCATGCCATTCTTGATATTCTGTATCTCTTCCGCTTTACGCTCATCAGACAGCTCTGAAAAATTTTCATCTGATTTTTCAAAGCGGAACAGCTTTATTTCAGGTTCCAGTCTTTTTAAAAAGTCTGATTCCTCCAGCCCTTTTCCTTTTAAAAATTGTATAATAACAACATTGTCCCCCTTCACGGCAGCCTGTACCGCCCTTCCGAGGGCCGCAGGTGATTTTCCGTGCCCGTCACCTGTATAAATCTGTATCATTCCTTTATCCATAATAACCCTTCAACTTTCCTAAACTGCATATTTGGGCATGTGCCAATAAAGTTTCAACTGTTCCTTATCATAGCATATCTTTCTGTTATTTACAACAAATTTAAGGTCCGGGGCTAAACAGAATCTTTGCCTTATTCGGTATTATTCCTCAAACAACTCCAGTTTGCTTACGGAAACCTCATAAGCAATTCTCTTTTCCAGCTCTTCCTCACTGATTTTTTTCATATATTCCCTGCTCTGGATTCTTCCCCAGATCATGCAACGCATACCGACTTCAAAGCTGCTGGCATAGCGGGCATTTCTTCCCCAACAGATACATGGAATATAGTCGGATTTTCCGTAAGGCCGGTTGGAAGCTAAAAGCAAATCGGTAATCTCCCTTCCCAGGGGAGTTTTTCTGTACACAGGCGGTTTGCATATGTAGCCGTCCAAATAAATCTGATTCGTTTTTTCGTTTTCCATCACCTCATCCACAAACTCAATGTCTCTGGCAAATACGGATAGCAACAGTCTGTTTTTCTTCGCCTCATGACGATTGTAGGAACGAAACTGTCCGTTGACAATCACATTCATACCGACAGCATTTGCCTCCACATCCACGATTCTCTCAGAAATCATTATGGGAATAATATCCGCCGAGTCACTGAGCCGTGGTACCTGTACATCTACCATATAGAAGTTTTCTCCGAAAATTTCATGACTGAACTGGTAGCCGCTCACGATTGTTCCCATAATCGTTACCTGATTGTTTTCAATGACTTTATCTATCATTTTGTTCTCCCTTCTTACACCTTAAGATTTTTTCCTGTGATGTATTAATATATATACCACATTTTTACTATTTTAGAACGTTAAAATATCGCGCATTTTTACTTTTTTGTGAATTGCAACTTTTATCATATGATGATATACTATATCAGTTTTAGAATGCAAGACATATTAAATAAAGAATTTATTAAAGTTTTATGTAGCTTGGAAAGAACGGAGGAGTATTGTGAAACAGGCAAGAGAAGATGTAAGAAATGTAGCAATTATCGCCCATGTTGACCACGGTAAAACAACCCTGGTGGATGAATTATTAAAGCAGAGCGGTGTTTTCAGGGAAAATCAGGAGGTGGCAGAACGTGTCATGGACTCCAACGATATTGAAAGAGAGCGTGGAATTACCATTCTTTCCAAAAATACCGCCGTTATGTACAAAAATACCAAAATCAATATTATTGACACACCCGGACATGCGGATTTCGGCGGTGAGGTAGAACGTGTTTTGAAAATGGTTAATGGTGTCATCCTTGTAGTGGATGCCTTTGAAGGAGCTATGCCCCAGACAAAATTTGTGCTTAGAAAGGCGCTGGAATTAAAACTTCCCGTCATTGTCTGCATCAACAAAATTGACCGTCCCGAAGCACGTCCCGCAGAGGTTATCGATGAAGTTTTAGAACTCTTTCTGGATTTGGATGCCACTGACGACCAGTTAGACTGTCCTTTTGTCTATGCTTCCGCCAAATCCGGTGTTGCTTCGCTGTCTCTTGACGAGCCGGGTACAAACATGGAACCTTTATTTGAAACGATTATGAATTACATTCCGGCCCCCACAGGTGACCCGGAGGCAGGTACTCAGGTGTTAATCAGCACCATTGATTACAACGAATATGTAGGACGTATCGGTGTCGGTAAAGTGGATAACGGCTCCGTGAAGGTCAATCAGGAAGTGGTGATTGTAAACCACCATGAACCGGACAAGCAGAAGAAAGTAAAAGTTTCCAAGCTCTATGAGTTTGACGGCTTGAATAAAGTCGAGGTAAAGGAGGCAGGTATCGGCTCGATTGTTGCTATTTCCGGTATTTCCGATATTCATATCGGTGATACTCTCTGCTCGCCCGAAAATCCTGTACCGATTCCGTTCCAGAAAATTTCCGAGCCGACGATTGCCATGCACTTTTTAGTAAATGACTCTCCTCTCGCCGGACAGGAAGGAAAATATGTCACAAGCCGCCATCTGCGTGACCGTCTGTTCCGTGAATTAAATACAGACGTTTCCTTACGGGTAGAGGAAACAGAAACCACCGAAAGCTTCAAGGTTTCCGGCCGTGGCGAGTTGCATTTGTCGGTATTAATCGAAAATATGCGAAGAGAAGGCTATGAATTTGCCGTAAGCAAGGCAGAGGTATTATACCACACTGATGAAAACGGCAAAAAGACCGAACCCATGGAACTTGCTTATATTGACGTACCCGAAGAATTTTCCGGTACGGTCATTGAAAAATTAAGTCAGCGTAAGGGCGAACTCAGAAGCATGGGCGCTGCTTCCGGCGGCTATACCAGATTGGAATTTTCTATTCCTTCCCGTGGTCTTATCGGCTATCGTGGCGAGTTTATGACTGATACAAAGGGAAACGGTATTATCAATACAATTTTTGACGGCTACGGCCCATACAAGGGAGATATCCAGTATCGTAAACAGGGCTCCCTGATTGCTTTTGAAGCCGGAGAGGCCATTACCTACGGTCTGTACAATGCACAGGAACGTGGTACACTCTTTATCGGCCCGGGCGAAAAAGTATATTCCGGTATGGTTGTGGGTCAGAACGGAAAGGCGGAGGATATCGAACTGAATGTCTGCAAGAAAAAGCAGCTTACCAATACCCGTTCCTCCAGTGCCGATGAAGCCCTCCGACTGACACCGCCCAAAATCTTAAGCTTAGAGCAGGCATTGGAATTTATTGACACAGACGAGCTTTTAGAAGTAACACCGAAGGCTCTCAGAATCCGTAAGAAAATTTTAGACCCGACTTTAAGAAAACGTGCCAATATGAAATAAAAACGTGCGCCGCTAGGCGCACGTGCAAAAAGAGGTTCAAAATCATCCGAAGATATTTTGAACCTCTTTTTTTATTCTATCCAATTCCCAAAATTCTTGTGGCAATCTGGAAATAAATCATCAAAGACAATGCATCCACAATGGTTGTAATAAACGGACTTGCCATGACTGCCGGGTCCCAGCCGATTTTTTTGGCAAACATAGGCAAAGTACAGCCTACCACCTTTGCAATGAAAACTGCTGCAATCAAGGTCAGACAAATCACCATTGCCACCATAACAGACAAATGATCCATCAAAAGCAACTTGGCAAAATTTGCGATTCCCAGCGTAATACCGCATACAACCGCAACCCGCACTTCCTTCCATATGACACGGAACATATCTTTAAATTCTATTTCATTTAGTGAAAGTCCACGAATAATCGTAACACTCGCCTGTCCTCCCGCATTTCCGCCCGTATCCATTAACATCGGAATATAAGCGGTCAGAATCACGCAGGCACTTAAGGCATCCTCAAAGGAAGAAATAATCTTTCCCGTAAAGGTTGCCGAAATCATAAGCAGCAACAGCCACGGAATTCTCTTTTTATAAGTCTCCCATACGCCGGTCTTCATGTAAGGCTTGTCAGACGGCACGATAGCTGCCATCTTCTCGATATCTTCCGTTGCTTCTTCTTCCATAATATCCACAACGTCATCGACCGTAATAATACCCACAAGCCGGTTTTCATTATCGACAACGGGCATCGCAATAAAATCGTACTTCTGGAACTGTCTGGCAACCTCTTCCTGATCCATCAGCGTATGCAGGGAAATCACATGCTCATGCATAATATCCCCGATTCGTTCATCAGGCTGACTTAATAACAGATAACGGAGTGCTACCGTTCCGACCAATGTCCTCTGACCATCCAACACATAACAGATATTAATGGTCTCACTGTCCAGTCCCACATTCCGAATCCGTTCAATTGCCTCTGCCACCGTCAGATTTTCTTTTAAATCCACGTACTCCACCGTCATAATGCTTCCGGCACTGTCCTCCGGATACCTGAGCAGGTGATTAATATCCCTTCTCGTTTCGGGATTGGCATTGGCAAGCAGCTTCTTTACCACATTAGCGGGCATTTCCTCTAAAAAGTCCGTTGCATCATCCGCCATCAGGTTATCAATAATGTTCGCTGCTTCTTTATCTGACAGGGATGTAATAATAAATTGCTGACTCTCCACTTCTAAATAAGAAAAAACATCCGCTGCCATGTCCTTCGGCAGAATCCGAAATACCTTTAACAATTCCTCTTCCGGTAGCTCTTCCATAATAACCGCGATATCTGCGTGGTTCATCTCAGCGAGACGTTGCCGCAAATTGGTGTACTGCTTTGTTTCCAATAACTCTAAAATTTCGTCCATCGCTTTTCTCCTTGTTCAATTGTGATTTTTATGTGATATCGCCCGGGAAGAGGGACATCGCTACTGTAACTGTGTGACCGACTACCTGAACTATGCTCCATAAAAACCACCACCTTTCAAGAAGAATCTTTCCTTTTCAAATATACTAATTGTTTTTGCCGTTGTCAATAAAATAACAATTTTCTTTTTCTTCTATTCTGCATTTTCCTGCGGTTGCCTGCGTAATCTCTTTCTGCAACCCCTCCTTTATCCGGAAAGGCACTGTCACTGTCAGTCTTACTGCTGCCCCGTACTCGGAATCCTCCACACGGATTCCCCGTTTTTCAAGAAGATATAAAATCTTTCCCACACCATTATAATCCGTATATAAATCCAATTTTGTTCCATAACGCATCCATGCGGTTTTACTGTTTTTTATGCCTTCTTTGACAGCCTGTGTATAAGCTCTGACAAGCCCGCCGGTTCCAAGCAGGGTGCCTCCGAAATATCTGGTCACCACCACCGCCGCATTCCGCACCTCTTCACCCAAAAGCACCTCTAACATCGGTCTTCCCGCCGTTCCCGACGGTTCTCCGTCATCGCTGCAACGGGTAAGCTCTGCTTTCTTTCCGATAACAAACGCAGAACAATTATGTCTGGCATCCCAGTATTTCTTTTTCATTTCCTCAATAAAGGCGGCTGCCTCTTCTTCCGTCTCCACCGGACGAAGGGTTGCAATAAAGCGGGATTTTTTTTCTTCAATTTCTCCTTGTCCGCCCTCTTCCAATATTTTATACTCTTCCAAAACCGTCTTTTCTTTATCCATAAATATTCCTGTTTCTTTCTAACTTATTCTCGATAAAAGTGCCCGCTTTTCTGCCATAAAATCTCTTTTTTTCCACTTCCGGCACTCTTCTGTTACATCTTAACATATATGGAATAAAAGAGAAAGAAAATGTGAACAATTCTTAATATAGAAGAAAAACCTTTATTTACCTGATTTCATTTGGTATAATCATATGAGGATTGCCTAAAAGCATCCTGTTATTTATAGAAACAGCCGACAAGGCTATGAGAAAGGCATGGTTATTAAAACATGAATTATGGAAAAAAAGGTGTCAGGGAAAAACAAAAGGCACTGAATTCTAAATCTGTGAAGTGGGGTAAAAAATTCATACTGCTCTTTTTAAAGGTAGTATTAATATCTATTATTGCAGTCGGGGTAATCGGTATCAGTGCCGGAATCGGTGTATTCCGTGGTATTATTGCAACCGCACCGGATGCGTCCAATCTGGATGTTTCCCCTACGGGATTTTCCACCTTTGTCTATGATATAGAGGGCAATCAGACTGCAAAGCTGGTTGCAACCAACTCCAACCGTATTCCGGTTTCCATGGACATGATTCCCGAGAATCTGGCTCATGCTTTCGTTGCTATTGAGGATGAACGTTTTTACGACCACAACGGAATTGATATCAAAGGTATTATCCGTGCAGGGGTCAAAGGTATTACAAATGGTTTTCATTTTTCGGAAGGTGCCAGTACCATTACACAACAGCTTTTGAAAAACAACGTTTTTACGGACTGGGTCAACGAAGACAGTTTTTTAGACAGGATTAAACGTAAAGTACAGGAACAATACCTTGCTTTGGAACTGGAAAAGACCATGGACAAAGATACTATTCTTTGCAACTACATGAATACGATTAATCTGGGCCAAAATACATTAGGTGTGCAGGCTGCATCCTTACGGTATTTCAACAAATCCGTAACTGAACTGAATTTGTCGGAATGTGCAGTCATCGCCTGTATTACTCAAAACCCTTCCCGTTTTAACCCGATTACACATCCGGAAAAGAATGCGGAAAGACGGACAAAGGTATTGGGCAATATGTTGGAACAGGGATACATTTCCCAGGCTGAATACGATGAAGCAATGGCAGATAATGTATATGACCGCATTCAGACTGTCAACACTGAGGTTGGTGAAGATACTACCAATTCCTATTTTGTAGATGCATTAACAGAACAGCTTTTAGACGATCTGGTGAATAAAGCAGGCTACAATGAAAGTCAGGCATATACTCTGCTTTACAGCGGGGGATTAAAAATCTATTCCACACAGGATCCTGCTATCCAGTCTATATGTGATGATGTGTTCACCAATCCGGAAAACTATCCGGAAAATACAAAATGGCTGTTGAACTATGAACTCACCATACAGAATAAAGACGGCGAATATGTCAATTACAGTACGGAAATGTTCATGAACTACTGGAAAGAACACGAGCGCCCGAATTATGCGCCACTCTACACCAATCAGGAAGATGCTTATTCAGATATGGAAACCTTTGCAAACGCTGTATGCGGTGAAGGCGATGAAATCTATGCCGAAACTGTTTCATTAGTTCCGCAGCCTCAGGTTTCTCTGACAATAGAGGATCAGAGTACAGGCTATGTGGTAGCAATGATTGGCGGACGAGGTGCCAAGGAAGGCAGCCGTACCTTAAACCGCGCTACAGATGCAACCAGACAGCCCGGTTCTACCTTTAAAGTTCTGGCAGCCTATGCTCCGGCTCTGGACAGTGCCGGACTGACTTTGGCAACCGTCATGAATGATGCACCGTTTAACTATGATACCGGACAGCCGGTTCGTAACTGGTACGGAGAGTCATACAAAGGGCTTTGCTCTCTGCGCGACGGTATCCGGGAATCCCTAAATATCGTTGCCGTAAAGACACTGACACAGATTACTCCACAGCTTGGTTATGATTATCTTTTGAATTTCGGTTTTACTACCCTTGAAGAAGGTAAGGTTATCGGCAATCAGGTCTTTTCCGATATCGGGCAGCCACTGGCTCTTGGCGGTATTACAAACGGAGTAAAAAACATTGAACTGAATGCAGCCTACGCAACGATTGCAAACGGCGGTACTTATATTGAACCCAAACTTTATACCAAGGTGGTAGATCCTAACGGAAATGTTATTTTAGACAACACCGAACCGGCCTCCAAACGGGTATTAAAAGAAACAACTGCCTTTTTGCTTACGGATGCTATGGTGGATGTTATTGTCGGTCAGGGCGGAACAGGTGCTTCCGTTAACTTTGGAAATATGGCCATTGCCGGAAAAACCGGTACTACTTCTGATTATAACGATGTGTGGTTTTCCGGTTTCACCCCTTATTATACGGCTACCACATGGGCAGGTATTGACAACTACGGAAAACTGAAAAGCAAGGAAGAAAAAAATCTGGCAAAGACACTTTGGAAAGCAGTCATGTCCAGAATTCATGAAGATTTACCTTATGAATCCTTTACCATGCCTGCCGGAATCGTGCAGGCGACTGTATGCTCCCGTTCCGGAAAACTTCCGATAGCCGGGCTTTGTGACGGTACGCTGAAAACGGAATACTTTGCCGAAGGCACGGTGCCTACGGAAAGCTGTGATGTCCATTATCAGGGTAATATTTGTGAATACACTATGCTTCCGGCATGCGAAGAATGTCCGTTCAAGATTAGCGGTACTCTGGAACTGACTCCGGTTGAAGACGTTTCTTTACAAAGCGGCTCCTCTACTACAGTTGTTAATCCGGACGGCACGGTTACTACGACGCCTGCCGCCACCACCAATATGTGTCCGCATAATGCAGAGTTCTTTATGCAGGAGAATGCTTACTCTATTATTGATGCCCAACGGGCCGAAATAGAAAACAGACGAATTGCGGCACAACAGCAACAGTGGGAACAGCAGCAACAACAGCAACAGCAGGAACAACAACCCCAGCAATAATATACTCGGTTTCAAACGTATTTCATATAAAAAACGCTGTATGCATAATGCCATTGGGCATAGTGCTTACAGCGTTTTTTATATCATAAAATATATGGTTTCTTAAATTGTATTACGATTCTTTGTTATCCATAATGATATGGCCAACAAAACTATGCCCATCACGGAGATTGCAATTCCTGCATACAATCCTCTGGGAATATAATGAAGACTAACTTGATATTCTCCCTTTGGAAGCTTTAATAACACCAAATTATCTAATCCGTATATCGGTTCTGTTTTCTGTCCATTGATTTTTACCTTCCATGCTTTTTGTTCCTGTGGAATCGTCAACATATAATATTGTTCGTCTTCTGTTGTATTAACAAGATTAACGGTAATATCACTATAGGAATTCATACACAGCTTTGCAACCGGTTCCGAATTATCCTGTTGAGACAATATACGCTTCTTAACTTCCTCCATGTCACATTCATATAACTTCATCTCACAAACATCTGACATAGATATATTTTCAATAACATATTCTTTCTCATATTCACTATTCTTATCAGAAAATGTCACCAATGGATTTTGGCTGTTTATCTCTGCGTATAACTCATCTCCCGAATAGATATAACACTCTCGATTACATTCCAGATAAAGTACAATGTGGTCTTTATTAGGTATCCTGATACTACATCGGTTATTTTCAAAAGATACTCGATTGTCTAATGAAAGTTCCCGGACAACTTCCTCTTCCTGTTTTGCCAAAATGTTATCCCAGATTGCCTCCAGATATACCATCGGATTCTTCTCTCCTGTGTCCACATCAAGAATTCCCTCTTTTACAAAGAAGCCTAACGGCATTACCGCATCATATTCATACAATATATTAGAATCACACTGTGCTATCTTTGAATAATGCTCATTCACATGTTCATCAGCCGGAAGAATAAAATACCTTACACCTAATAATGCCGTCAATAATTCAGGAGTTTTATGACGACAATAATTTGCCCAATATCCATTAGATTCTAAGCCTAATTGATTTATAAAATTAAGCACTCCCAATTTTTCACAGCTTGTGTACGAGGAAATCGAAGGATAATTAAACATCCATCCTCCGTTTAAATCTTCGCCTGCCACTCTTGACATCCCTTCTTCCGAAAAATCCATAGCCTGTTTCAGTACATAATTACTATTGTAAGTCGAATCATATGTTTCTTTCTTCTCAAATGTGAACATACTATATTCATGTATAACATTCGTTAAGCATTCAACAAGCGCCACAATTATGATAGCTGCTTGAAAATATTTTCCGACTCTCTTTTGCCATATTTTCCGGGTTAGTACGACATCTGTCCAAAAAATGCTCCCCAGATACACCACAAAAAATATATAAATAAAAGAAAATCTTGTTTGGAATCCTGATGGAAATGCAAATCCATGCCACGCTTGATAAAGCCCTTGAAAAATCATCGAAGTAATTAGTATGCCAAAAACCAGAATATACCCAATCTTCTTTTTTATTTTATATCTACTTAGAAAAAATCCTATGCAGCATAAAGCAGTCAATACACCACAATAGATTAACGGCAATCCATCATCCTGCATCTGCTCCATAGAAAAAGAAAAAGGCAACATTTGCTTAGGAAGTTTGAATATCGCAAATCTCATTCTGAAATCTAATATTGTTTTTAAGGAAAAACTACTCTCTTTCGCTCCACGAAGCGAAAAAAGCGTCGGAATCAGAATGAAAGCAGACAGCATTCCCCCTAAACCGGAGTACCATGCAAACCGAATCCATACAGTGCATTCTTTTTTCCACGTATTCTTTTCTTCTGCAATAAAAAGTCGATAAACAAGAAAATAGATTACACAAATTCCACATAGCATATATCCAATATAATAATTAGAAATAATCCCAATTCCTAAAACGACTGCGTAATAAAACGGATTTTTCTCTTCAAAATGTTCTATGAAATAAACCAGTATTGGTAAAACAATAAGTCCATCCAGCCACATTAATTGAAATTGGTAACTGACCACCCAGCCTGATAGCGCGTATGCCGTGGAGAATACTATTGTGGAGAGAGAAGAACTCCTGTGCTGTAAAAACCAATACATACTCAACGCCACACAACAGATTTTGAGAGACGAAACTACAAAAAATGCAAGTGGCATACAACTTCCATCAAAGAAATAAAAAAGAATATTAAAGGGGCTACTCAGATAATAGCTAATCATATCAATCGTCGTTCCGCCAAGTACTTTGCTAAATGTGTATAACACATCAGCATTACCATGCAATATCTCATGAAGGTAAGAAAAGAAAGCTACATACTGTCCTTGCAAATCACCATTAAATAATGTTTTATCTCCAAACGGATATATTCCCACTACAGCATAAGCAATACAAAGTATCATAAACGGACTTACGAAAGTTAACAAATAACGACTTTTTTTCATTCTATATACTCCCATCTGCGAAACTATATACGCTCCCCTAATGATACATTCATCATAAGGCAATGACAAGAAAAATTTCATATGAACTTAATTTAATACAACTCATTTTATATCATCCCCACCACATAATCGAGTAGGAGGGAGTGATTAACTCCCGTCCTCTCACACCACCAATAATGGCTCATGCCACGAAAATGTGACATGAGCCATTATTTGAAAATTGTCTGTTACTTTTTTGCAGAAACCGATTAAATTCCTTTAATTTCACGGATTTTTTCTTCCAGCTCTTTTATGCCGTTTTCCGCATTTCGAATAGCTGTACACTGTCTTTCATACTCTGCGTCCTGTGCTTCTGCATTAGCTTCATAATACTTTTTACCGATTTCCATGTAATTTTTCTTAATGACATCTTCGCAGACTTTAATCTGATTTTTCAGATTCACAATCTCAGCTACATCTTTTGCCTTGTCCGTTACTTCCTTTCCTTTGGTAGTAATGGTTTCACCCACTTTTTCAAAAAAGTCCATACTTTCACCTCCTAAACTGCGTGCCCTTCTGCCATATATCCGGGCACATAAACCTTCTATTTCCACTTTACCGCTTCTCTTTATTATTTTATCAAACCGTAACGGATTTTTCCACAAAACAGAAGAATTTCCATCCACAAGTAATTCCCATTTTCCTGCCGGAAGCGTTACAATGCTGCTTGACTCATTACTGTTATAGACCACAAACAGTTTATCCCATGTATCCGCATTTTCCTTTTTATTGGCAATTTCAAATGCCACAATGTCTTCTTCCTCTTCAAAGAAACGGATGTCGGCAACACTCTCCATCGCATTATCGGAAAGTGCACTGAAATTCCGGCGAAGTTCCTGCAATCCTTTGTAATATTCCACAAGTTCGCCGTATTCCTCTCTTCTTTTCCAGTCCAGCATATTCACGGAAGGAGCTGATTGATAACTGTTATCATCTCCGTGCTTGGTTCTGCCGAATTCCTCACCTGCCTGTATAAACGGAATACCCTTGCTCGTAAACAAAATGGCGGCTGCCAGCTTATTTGCCTGTAATACCCTGCTGTCTTTTATTGTATAGTCCGTCTCTTTCTGCATGGTAATCGCCAGTTTATCCCACAACGTAAAGTTATCATGGGCAGACGTATAGGTAATAATCTGTCTTGGAGACTTCGGTTCAAATTCATGCCCTCCATCGCACCATGCGCAGACGACTGACTGCATAGCTTTTTCTAAACCTTTTTTTCCGTTAATATAGCCCGGTCTGTCACCATAAAAAACGCTTCCCTTAATCGTATCTCTGGTATCATCACTAAAGACTGCAATTTCTTCATCCAAATAAGCCAAATTACGCTTAACCGCAGGCAAAAATCCCTCTTCCATGGCCGGTTCCTCTGCTGCCCAAGGTTCTCCGTACATCAGAATATCTTTACCATTGGGAAGCTGATTCAGTTTTTTGCGGATTAAATTCATGGTTTCCGTATCATGAAGCCCCATCAAATCAAAGCGGAAGCCGTCAATATGATATTCTTTCGCCCAATAATAGACCGACTGAATCATAAATTGTCTGTACATAAACCGCTCACTTGCCGTTTCATTTCCGCATGCTGAACCATCTGCCAGACTTCCGTCCTTCCTCTGTCTGTAATAATAGTAAGGTACCAGCTTCTGAAATGCCGAATCGGAAGCATAAGTATGATTGTATACCACATCCATCACCACACCGATTCCCGCATCATGCAATGCCTTTACCATCTGCTTAAACTCTTTGATACGCACCTCACCATGATAAGGGTCTGTGGAATAGGAGCCCTCCGGAATATTGTAATTTGCCGGATCATACCCCCAGTTAAACTGCTCACCGTCTCCTGTTTCATCGACGGATGCAAAGTCTTCCACGGGCAGCAAATGTACATGGGTAATGCCCAGTTCTTTTAAATATGCAATTCCGGTTTTTACACAAGGATTGCCTGCAAGCACCGTATTATCCTGTGTAAAGGCAAGATATTTTCCACGGTATTCTTCCTTGATTCCGGAGTTTGAATCATAGGAAAAATCCTTCACATGCAGTTCATACAAAAACGTATTTTTATTTTTCTGCACCCAGTTTCTGTCCTGTTCAAAGCCCTCCGGATTGGTTTTTTCCAAATCCACAACCATGCCTCTTTTTCCGTTTACACCGCATGCCTTAGCATAAATATCGACGCATTCCTGTGTCACACCTTCATGCGTAACCAGATAAGTATAGTAAACCTTATCCAAATCGCCGCTCACTTCCACTTCCCAGACACCGTTCTCTATCCGGTTCATGGTATAGCAGCCTTTTTTCTCCGCCCCCGCTTCTTCATCGGTTCCGGTGGTATATAAAGCAAGCTGCACCTCTTCTGCCGTAGGCGCCCATACATGGAACACCGTTTTTTCCTTACTGTATACCGCCCCAAAATCCTCACGGACGCACAGATTTGTTTCTTTAAATTGTTCTGATTCGTATAAATTCTTATATTCTAATGCTGTCATAGAACCTCCCTTGTTTTTGCTACTCTTTATTTATAGCATATTTCTCACAGAAAGGGAAGTCTCGGGGTTTGACATTCAGGTGCTATTTTTGTAGTATAGAGATAGTCTGATTGAGGGAGTTTTACAAATGAACGATAAAATACGAAATTCCAAAGAGAATCTTATTTTCATGCTGTTGACATTTTGCGGAATGCTGCTTCGACTCATCTATGTCATCCGCATTCCATATTATGTAAATCAACATGATGCCGGCGATTTTTCGGCAGGTCATATTGGCTATATCTGTTATCTGGTAGAGCATAACTGGCATCTGCCGGATGTAAATCCTACTACGGTCTGGTCGTTTTATCACCCGCCTCTGCATCATTATCTGGCGGCAGTGGTTGCAAAAATCAGTCTTCTTTTTGGTACGGATATGGCACAGGCAATGGAAAATGTACAGTTTTTAACGGTACTTTACGGTGCTTTAACCTTACTGATTTCTTATAAGCTGTTAAAAAAATTTAAGTTAAAAGGGCTTTCTTTGCTTCTGCCCTATGGGATACTTGCTTTTCACCCTTCGCTGATTATGCTTTCGGGCAGCATCAATAATGACGGTCTTTGTCTTCTACTGATGTTTACTACTGCTTATCTTGCTATCCTTTGGTACGAAAAGCCGGATTGGAGACGGATTATTGTGCTTGCCCTTTCCCTTGCCGCCACCGTACTTACAAAAATATCGGGACTTTTACTGGCTCCGGCAATTGCCGTTTTATTTCTGATAAAATTATGGAAGGAACGGACGGCATGGAAAAAGTGGTTTATGCAATTTATCCTTTTTGGGGTTATCTGCATTCCCCTTGCCCTTTCTTTCAGTATCCGCAATCTGATTTTGTGGCATGTAAATCCTTTCTTCACTTTGAATTTGGGCGAATATATGTACACCGGAAACAACCTTTTGGAACGGCTTTTTCTGATTCATAAGGAACAGCTTGCAAGTCCCTTTGTGGTTTACAATGTGACACCTTCTAACGGGCTTGCGGTGGACAGAAATATTATTTTGTATTTACTGAAAACCTCCCTTTTCGGAGATAAATTTTTCCTTACCGCAGATTCGCCTTACCTTGGTCTTGCATGGGCGCTACAGCTTGTGAATGTGTTGCTGATAGGTATTTCCTTTGTCTGTATGATAATAGAAGTTTTCCGCCTGCTTTTTGCCGCAATAAGGGAAAAATCCATCTATCCATACATAAAAGAATTTTTCTTATGCCTGATTTATGCAAGCAGCGTTGGCAGCTTTGCCATGTTCTGCTTTAAATATCCAAACTGCTGCTCTCAGGATTTTCGGTATATTTATCCGACTTTACTTATTAATGCGGTGTTTTGGGGGCTGTATCTGAAGAGAACTTTGGGAGAAACCCCTGAAAATGCTTCGGTAAAAGAAGGCTTCTGCCGGAAACTGTTTGTAGGATTTTTGCTTGTTTTAGCGATTCTGTTTGCGGTATTTACGAGTATTTTGTTTTTTCATTGCAGTACGAAATAAACGCATTTTCCTACTGTTATTTCATTAACGCTTGCAAAAAACTCCCGTCTGTCTACCGGATATTCACAGGAAAACAGACGGGAGTTTTTAAATTATTAATATCCCATAGCCCGCTTAACAACTATCATTTTTTCAAAACCACAAAGTTTTTCAAGTAATTCAAAAGCAACATCAGGCGCTGTCTCCGGGCAATACGAAGTAATAATGTTTCCATCAACAACAATTCTTTCATTTACAACGGATGCCCCAAATTCTGCTAATTGTTTTTGTCGATATCCGTCTTTTAAATGATATGTTGTAGCTTTTCTTCCCTTTAAGATTCCACTTTTTCCTAAAGGCAATGCCCCAACACAAATTGTTGCAATTATTTTATTCTGTTGATTAAAATCTTGAATAAGTTTCAATAATCTTTCATCGAAAGCTTCGTCATAAAATCCGAATTCTTCAAATCCACCCGGAATAGCCAACGCATCATACTCATCAATCACGATTTCATCGATTAATTTGTCCACCATAATCGGAACATGAAATGTACTAACCACTTTCTTAGAAAATCCAGCCGTATCAACCTGAATATCATATCCATAATCGTTTCTTGCCCATCCAAATACGTCTATGAATACGCTGAATTCCATTGTTTCAAATCCTTTGGCACAAAATAATAATACTTTCATTTCAACCTCCACTGTCTGCTGTTATTTTCTTTCCTCTGTTGAAATGAACGATATCTGTACCTGCATATATCCCTTGCTTCCTTGACAAAAAAACATTCAATAAATTTTCGTCACCAGTAATTATTTTTTTCAAAACTAATACCTCAATGCCTTTCGATACTCTACACCCCGCTCTGTCTTAGACAACTACAAACAGAATAATACAACATGACCAGCCCCATGCTTAGCAAGGCACCTCCAATGATATCTGTAAGCCAATGAACTCCCGCTATCAATCTGCCAATTACCATAAATGCCGTAAATGTAATTACAGCATAGGTAAGAACATTTTTAAGTTTCTTATTCTTAATACGACTATTAAACTGCATCATTGCCGTTGGCATCACACACATCACAAGTAATGTTGTAGATGACGGATAAGATGCCTCTAAAACACCTTCAATTAAAACAGGTCTGTAATTAATAGCAACTACTTCGAACAGTACATATGCCGCCATTACAAGAACATAGAATCCACCAAGTACCCAAATATCCCCATCGACTTTTAACAAACTTTTTCTTTTAATCAGCTGTATCAATCCAAGTACTGCAAAGCCCAATACCATACACAATGGTACCAGCCCTAACAAGTCCGTAACGGTATATAGCAGCATATGTACGCCTGTAAGTTCGTGAAAAAGTCCATTTAAGGCTGCAAAACCTACCGATGTTCCCTCCGGACCGATTGCTTGTACATCAATAAACTTAATTGCTATTGTCCATAACACAAAGGCTACAAGCAGACCTGCACTGATACAAAAATTTCTTCGATTTCTTTCTTTCATTTTTCTCCATCCTTTTTTGTTTGTATTTGGCTTTCGCCTGACTACAAATTATTCCAACGGAGAAAAAAAGGAAAGAAACGCTGTGTCACTCTGCTGATACGCTTCGTGTCATGTCCATTTTATCAGCATCAGAGCCTTTATAACTAAAAAAATAAAGGTAAACATTGCTGCGTAAGGCTGTAGGCTTATCATAAAAAACAATGCCCCCACCGCACTTAAGCCAACGGAAATTTTTTCTTTATACCTTAGCCATATTGCTGCCGTACAATTTTGAAGTGCAAGAATAAGCACTCCCCATATCACTAATCCGAATACAACTATCAGATAAGGGATTTTTACATATATTTCACTTTCCGTCAAGGACAGTAAGGAAACCTCTTGAATCTGATTATCCACTCTTTGTCCGAAAAAAGGGAGAAAAAGGAACATCGCTACACTACAATCCAGCAATCCAAAAACCATGTCACGGGTGCGTTTTTCTTTCTGTTTATGTTCCTCTTCTGCAAGGTTCAACGCCTCATCACTTGACAGCAACTCATCCAGTGATACTGAAAAAAATCTTGAGATTGCTTTTAATGAATCAATGTTAGGGTATCCTCTACCGGACTCCCACTTTGAAATTGCAGTACGGGATACATACAACGCTTCTGCAAGCTCCTCCTGTGTCATACCTTTTTGCTTTCTCAATTCCTGCAGTTTCTCATTAAATTCCATAATCCTACTCTCCTTCTGCTGCCATAATGGTGTCCCGGTATCTCCAAAAGATGGTACCGCTCTTTCGCAATATTTTCCGATGTCCGTTCATCCACCCTGCTTCTTCCTGAACTGAAAAGGTGTCATACCGAATTTTCTCTTAAAACAGTTTGTCATATTTCCGGGATAAGCGAAACCATTTTCAAGTGCTATCTCTATCATTGTTTTTTGGGTCGTAAGTAACGCATCCTGTACATGTTTTAAACGAATATTACACAAATATTCGGAAAAAGGTGTTCCAAGATGTACCTGAAATAATTTTGAGAAATAAGAAACTGAGTACCCCGAAACAGCGGCCGCTTCTTCTATTTTTATTGCCCGCATATAATTTTTTTCTATAAAATAAACAGCTTCCATGATTGGTTTTGACAACACAGTATTGTGTATATTTGCCTGTTCATCAAGCACTCCCTTTTCATATATCAAAAGAAGAAGTTGAAAAAGCATGCTTTGCAACCTAAACTCCATATATACTTTATCAAAGAATGTATTCTGCGACACTTCAAGCATATCCTCTGCTAATTTAAAGACCTTATCCCTTACTTCAGGTGTAAAGGACTTGGGTGGATACTGATAAATCTGTTCCATAATCTGAACTCCCAGTCTGTCTGACAGCGGCTGCACAAATTCGGGTGAGAATTTTATCAGTATTTTTTCGTAGTATTCAGTCGAAGCCGGCATAGTCTTATGATAAATAAAAGGAGCCATCGCACTCACATAACCGGGATGGAGAGTATACGTCATCGTAGGGGTAATAACAAGACGATCCCCATGAATAACAAAGCCCAGTGAATAGTGGTCTGCGGCTGCTTCCATTGATGGCATCTCATAGTCTCCCGAAACCTTTTTATATGTTATCTGTATATGTTTTCCCGGTGGTAGTGGCAGCGCCATAACAGTCTCCTTTACATAATGACATGAAATCATAATTTTTCAGTCCATAATATGACGAATAGATAAGAAAAATGCGTTTATATGTACTATTATTATACAGTAAAGGTCTTTTGAAATAAAGCCAAAAGGAGAAAATACTATGCCAAAGAATAAAATAGATATGACTACCGGATCGATTATGAAAAATGTACTGCTATTTGCAATTCCAATTATATTAGGAAATATTTTGCAACAGCTCTATACTACTGTAGATACTCTTGTCATAGGTCAATACTGCGGCTATATCTCCCTTGCTGCTGTAGGAACCAGCTCACAGCCGGTAGAAGTGCTTCTGTGTATTTTCTTAGGAATCGGTACAGGGGTTTCCATTCTTATATCACAGTATTCCGGAGCTGCTAATCGGGAAAAAATGAAAAATACCTGCGGTACTGCCGTTTCCTTCGTATATCTGTGCGGCATTCCTATCGGAATCATAGGTTGGTTCTGTACTCCACATATCTTGAATTTTATGGGAGTCCCTGCGGACACCTTTACTGCTGCCCTCACTTACACCAGAATTGTCTTTATCGGTACATTAGGAAATATCGGATATAATATGAATGCCGGTATCCTTCGCGGTATGGGTGATAGCATGGCTTCCTTGTGGTTTCTTGTAATATCATGTGTTACAAATATCGTACTCGATTTTGCATTTGTGGCAGGACTTAGAATGGATGTAGGCGGTGCTGCGCTTGCAACCTGCATAGCCATGTATCTTTCATGGCTTGTCAGTATCATCTATATAAAGAAAAAATTCCCTGAACTTCATTTTTCATTTTTTCCAAAATATTTTAGTCTGTCTGACATGAAAAAAATATTATGTATCGGACTTCCTATTGGACTCAATAATTCCCTGTATTCCTTTGGGCATGTAGCGGTACAGACTATGATAAATGCACAGGGCTCTGTCTTTATGGCAGGGATATCTGTCGCCGGAAGAATTACCGGACTTACGAATATAGCCATTACAGCACTTTCTTCAGCAGCAACTACTTTTTCAGGGCAAAATTATGGTGCCCATAATTACAAACGGCTCAAAGAAGGACACATCCGCATACCTGTTATGTCCGGCATTCTCACCCTGACCTTCGGACTTTTATTTATTGGTATACGTATGCCGATTCTGCGCTTTTTCGCTTCAGATCGGCTGGTATTGATGTATGCAAGCCGTTATGTAGTAATTCTTCTGCTTTCTCAATGGATCTATGCCATTTTCAATGGCATAATATGTATTGTCAACGGTATCGGACAAGTACGCTACACCACCATTGTAAATCTGCTAATGCTTTGGGCTATACGCATTCCCAGCGCATATCTTATCAATAAATATTATGACGGCACATTTATCATGCTCAGTTTTCCGATTTCATTCATCTTCGGTATGTTCTGCATGATAGGCTATTATTTGTTTTCACCAACATGGAAAAAGATCATGAAAAAAGCAGTTGCTTCTCCATAAAAAAGCAACTGCTTTTGACCCGCCTTATACTCCGTATAAAGGAAACCTTTCACGCATTTCTGTCATTATTTTATTCATTATCCGGCTTTCCCGCATTTAAATCCGTGTACATATCAAGCAGATTAATCACCTCATCTCCGGTTCTGCCGTATACATTGCAACACTTCTTGGAAACTATCTTTTCTTCTGTTCCGATTGGATCCATAATCACACTCATGCGTACTACATTGTTTTCCGTTTCACCATCCAGATGCTTCATAATTTCCTCAATCATTCTATCCTCGTCCATCCCGCAACCATCCTTCCTTTTTTGAGATTTCTTTCTGCATGTCGGTAAATTTATTTTATTATACGGACGAATACTTTTTCTGTCAATGAACACCCAATTGTCGGACAGCACATTTTATGTGCTATCCCCAAATTAACTGCGCAATAATCTGCACTAAGAAAAACAGACAATATAATCCCATTCCCCAATTCAGAATGATAGTTTGAAACTTCTTACCTTTCGGGATTATATCATTTTCATGACACAAAACAAATTTCTTGCGATTCACAATCAGTAAAATTATGCCTGCAATAATTCCAACAAACAAAAATAACTCATATACCGCAAGTCCCAATATGCCCGCCAATTCCGTATTTGAAAATGCGGACAAATCTGTCCCTGCCGCTGTAGCCTCCACCAGCTTCTGATAATTGCTCACTTCCATAAGAAAAGTACTCAAAAACGTCCCCACAAAATTTGTTGCCATATGTATGGAGATTACATGGACAATATTTCCGGTTCTCACATATATAAAAGCAAAAACACATCCCATAAAAAATGCGTACACAAACTGATTCAAATTTGCGTGATACAGTCCGAACATCAGTCCCGACAATACAATTGCAATCGGTTCTCCAAACCTTACAACTCTGTCAACAAGCAGTTTTCTGAACAGTAATTCCTCTACAATGGGTGCCCCGATCACGATAACCAAAAAATTTACTTCCAGACTGACACTGCCTGCCACTTCTCCCAAAACATTAGTAACACTGCCTTGTTTCAGCATTCCTACCACTGTGGTCACACCCAGTCCGATAAAATTGCAGACATACATTCCTCCAAGGCATATGAAAAAAGCCACAATCCACTGTCCTACAGACATTTTTTTCTTTTCTTCCGTACTTTCTGTTTTCATGGTCCGAATCAGCAGAATCATAATCGGTACTGCAATCAAAAAATATGCCAACATGGTTAACAGAAAACTATAACTGTAATTTGCACTGATACCCGGTAAAAATGTTTCGATTACCGAAGCTGCCAGCAACTGAACTGCATAAATGATAACAACTCCCAAAAAATATCGCACTCCCAATTTTGAAAAATGTCTTCTTATCTCCTTTTGTAACTCTTTTTCCATTCTCTCCTGTCTCCTTTTATTTTCCTCTTCTTACTGTCGAGTCAAAACATAGCGTTTCTCGATATGTCGTGTCTCGACATGTTTTGTATTGACATACTATAATATTTCTTTTCATTTGTCAATAGAAAAAGACCGCAGTGAAGTCTTCTCAGACTGTCTGCGGTCTTTCTCTTATGTAATATGTTTAAAAACGTTTAATCTTTTTCGTAGTATTTTTTTCAAACTCTACTTCACGGATTTTCAGTTTAAAAACTCTCTTATACAACGGTGCATTCTTATTGTACGCATCAATAATCTCCTGCAATGCCCCCTGCATGTCCTTGATTTTCTTCTTCGTTGCATATTCATAATCGGGGAAAATCTCGGCTTCTATCACACCGTCACTGTCACGGACTAAAACCTCCTGCACCAGACGGTTTTCGCCAAGCTTATTCTCAATTTCTTCCGGAGATATGTTTTCTCCGTTTGGTGTGATAATCAGATTTTTCTTCCTTCCGGTCAGGAATACAAAGCCGTCCTCGTCCACATATCCTAAATCTCCGGTTTTCAGCCATCCGTCCTCCAAAGCCTCTGCGGTCTCTTCCGGCATGTGATAATAGCCCTGCATAACACTGGAGCCTTTCACCCAGAGTTCCTCATTCACGGTCTTAGCTTCACAGTTTGGCATCAGTTTACCAACCGAACCTTCTTTATTATTCCAGCTTAAGTTTGTACTGATAACCGGTGCACATTCTGTCATTCCGTAGCCCTGCAAAATCGTAATTCCATACTTTTTGAAGGTTGCAATATAAGCCGGATTCAAATAAGCACCACCGCTGCAGATGGTGTGGAACTGCTTACCGAAAACCTTAGCTTTCACAAGGGCTGCCGGCATCCATGCAGCCTCTTCCAGCTTCTTGGCAAGAGTCTCAATCATAAGCGGTACCATCAAAATCATATTCGGCTCAAACAGCTTAATGTTCTTTGCCACACGAAGCAGCGAATCATTGATACAGATAACACTTCCTAAAGAGAGTGCTTTTAAAATATCCATGCTCAGACAATACGCATGATGAATCGGCAATACGGACATAATGACCGTTCCCGACTCGATTTTCATATCAAGGCAGGTGGCATTTTCAGCCAGATTACGATGGGTTAACATAACCCCCTTGCTCTTCCCTGTTGTTCCTGAGGTAAACATGATGGTAGCCAGTTCTTCCGGCCGGGGTACATAATCATACCCCGGCTTCTGCTCCCCAAGCAGCTTCCGGAAGGGCAAAGCCCCTTCTACCGCACTCTCTCCGCTCATGGAAATCACATACTTTAATCCGGGACATGCTTTTTTCGCTTCCTCTGCCGCCTGTGCCTTGCTTTCATCATAAACAAGGGTTGTAACCTCTGCACGGTTTAACAAATCACATAACTCCGCTGCGGAAAGCTGGGCATCCAACGGAACCGCTACGCTTCCGCTGTTTACAATTCCCATATAGGACACAACCCACTCATAAGAAGTTGTTCCCAATATGGCAATATGACTTTTCACTTCACCAAGCGACTGTAACGCCGCGGAAAAGCATTCTGAATCCATTTTTAAATCCGTATAGGTTTTCTTTTCAACCGCTACCGCCTTTTTGCCCTCGGTATCCTTTTGTTTCACCTTGTACCGGAAAGCATCCCACGAACCGTAGGCTTTCTCGGACTTTACGAGCAATTCGCGAATGGTACTGCTTAAAACATCCATACCGCTCTCCTTTCTGCTAATTCGCAAGCTTTTCCAGATAGTCAACTGCTTCCTGCACCGTACGGATTTCGGCTGCTTCTTCCTGTACGATTTCTACATCCAGTTCATCTTCAATTTCACCTAACATACTCATGAAATCAAAGGAAGTAAATCCCAAATCCTCCATAAAACGGGACTCCGGCTTAATATCCTCCCTGTTTACTTCTACATAGTTTACAATAATATCTGCTAATTTTTCAAACATAATGTTCTCCCTTTCCTCTCTTTTTAACCGATAGTTTTTTATTCCCAACACTAAATAAGCTTGATAATTTCGCCGATTGTAAGACTTGGCTTCTCAATTCCCTTAAACATAATCTTACACATATAGTAATAGAAATATTCTAATTTCTCCCTTGAAACCGCTTCTATCTGATGCTCAAAATTAAAGTCCAGTCCGTTGTCTTCCGGTCTGTGCATAACCGTTAAATACATTGCCTGTGTAGTCGCTCCGTTCGGATACCACTTGGTCTTATACTTAATGTCCCCCAGCTTATTTAATCCCTGACCTTTCCTTGTTAACGGCTGATAGGTTAAGGACATCGGTTCATAGGTTTTTCCCGGGTCTGTCGGATACAGCTTGCTTCGATACGCGAAATACTCTACCGGATCGAAATTCGTATGCCGAAACGTCTCATTCTGGCTGTCACGAATGATATGAATTCCCTCAAGAAACGTTGTATCCTCTGAAATAATTGTCCTAAACGGGAAGGAATGAATTCTTGTACCGCCGGATTTTTTCTCCGACAGGGTTGCTCTTCTTGCATAGGCCACGTTGATGGATACGTCATCATTCCCATTCATTTTTTGGAAATAAGTACGGATTCCCATAATCAACAGACATTGCAGGGAAATATGCTGCTGCTCGCAGAAGTTCATCAGGCGTGCCGTCGGCTCCTCCTCCAGATGAAAAATGTCCAGTGCGGAATCCACATTCTTTGAAAAACACAATGCTGCTCTTGCCTTTGGATTTTTCTTTCTCTCCTCTTCCAGCGCCCTCGGACCGTCAATACCGTTAAAAATAGGCTCTGACTGTTCAATCAGCTTATAAAAATATTCTCTGTCTCTTTGCTGTGCCTTGCTTCCGGCTTCGTATTCCAAATCCTTTTCGAGCTGCTCAATGTAAGAACGCATCTCTTTTGGATATTCCACCCCTTCATACATGGTACTGGAATAAATCTCAATAATATCCTTCAAAAAGCAAATCAATGACTGGGCATCTAAAGTAAGATGATCTCCCAAAAGATAAACCCCCTGATTTCCATCCGGTGTTTTAATAATTACCAACCGATTCATCGGAGAATCCTCTCTCTCAAAAGGAACCTCTGTCCACTTCTTCATGACAGCCTCTGCTTCTTCCATGGTTTTTCCGGAAAAATCAACGTACTCAATTTCCCGTTCCTCTTTTTCCACCACATACTGATACCACTGCTTTTCTTTTTTGTCATACGCAAAACGAAGACGCATTGCTTCACATCGCTCATAAGCCTTGTAAATCGACTGTCTTAATACATCGATATCCAGCTCATATTCAATGGTAAGGCTTGTCCCCACATTCACAACCTCTTTTTTCGGGCATGTATTCATATAAAAAAAATGAAATTTCTGTGCCGCCGTCAATGGATATGTTTTATAACCGTTTCTTGTTTTCACCCTATTTCTCCCCCTCTTTTTCACACATATCTATAAACTCATTTAATGTCTTTTCATAGGTTTCCATATCTTTATAGTAACTTTCTCCGTGTGCTGCATCCTCCACAATCAGTATTTTCTTAGGTGATGCACAGCAATCATAAATCTCCCGACACATTCTTGTTGGAACAAAAGTATCTTTGGAACCATGAATAAATAAAATCGGCACTTTTGCCTTTGCTACTTCTCTTTTTGCATTGCATTCATCCATGCCGTAGCCTGCCAGTTTTTTATTGACGATTTCTGCTCCCTGCATAATCGGAAAAGACGGAAGATGATACCTGCTCTTCAATACATGGGTAAAAACTTCTTTTGGGGAAGTAAATCCACAATCCGAAATGATGCCCTTTACCTGAGGAGGCAGTTCCAAACCGCTTGCCATCAGTACGGTCGAACCTCCCATAGATATTCCGTGAAGGAAAATTTCTACATCCGTTCCGCATTTTTGAAGCACCCAGTCAATCCACCCGAGTGCATCCCTTCTGTCCAGACATCCGAAGCCGATATATTCTCCCTCACTGTCTCCGTGAGCTCTGGCATCCGGATGCAGCATGGCATACCCATGCCGAAAATAATAATCCGTCAATCCCGTAAAATCAGCCAGCCCCTTACTTGTGTAACCGTGGAAACAGATGACAATACGTTTCTTTCCGCATGTTTCCTTAATTGCCGGAAAATATGCAGCATGAAGCTTTAAGCCGTCAAAGGACGTCTCATATACATCCTCGTGAGGCTGTGCCAGCATAAATTCTTTTCTTTCTGTCAGAATGTCCGTATACTGTGACCAGTCCGTACCTGCCATCTTAATCGTACGTTCCATATCCACATTCTGTCTTATCATCGTTCTTCTGTAAAAATATGCAACCTCTGCTGCTCCTGCTGCCGCAAGTGCTCCGGCACATACAATTCCTGTTTTTAAAATTCCCATACTTCCTCCGGTTTGAATCGTCTGCAATAACGACTCCTATTTCTTCTTAGTTTTTTTGGCATTCTTTTGTTTCATCTCAATAATTTCTTTCAATCTGAGTGCTTTATCAATGTTTCCCTCAACTTTTAATTTTCCTAATGTAAATGCCGCAACCGGATCCACTTTTCCTTCTGCGATTTTCATAAAAGTATCCGGGTCGGAAATGAACATGGCATCTCTGTCATAATATTCATAAGGCTCTACGAAAAGCTGCCCGTCTTTTACTTCCACATAAAAAATACCGCCCCTTTCTTCATCCTCAATCGCAAACTGATACGCAAGATGTTCATGAATATCACTTACATCCGCTCCCATAAACTTATTTTTGATTTCATAAAAAAACTCTGCGTATGACATTTTCTCCTCCTAAACACTAAAAACGTTTTCCGACCGTCGGTCGACTCTTTTTATTTGATTTTAGCACGTTCTTCGACCCGTGGTCAATTAGTGACATTGTTCAAAAAAAAGCAGATAATTTTCATCTTTTGTAGCATTATTCTCTATTGTTCACCATTTACGAATATGATACAATTTAAACTTGACAACAATGAGAAAGGTGGCTCTCCCTATGCCGGATGCAAAAAAATCACAAAAAATTCTGGATGCCTTGCAGCAACTATTGGAGGAAAAAAATATTCAAAACATCTCCGTAAGTGAAATTGCCGTGAAAGCCGGCATCGGAAAAGGAAGTATTTACTACTACTTTCCTTCTAAAGACGCTATCGTTGACGCATTAATCAAACGAAGCTATGAGCAGCCTTTACAGACTGCAAAGGCTTTGTCCGCACAAACCAATATTTCATCATTTACACGGATGGCAATGCTTTTTCAGGCATGCCGAAATTCTTCTGCTGTATTTTTGAAGCAAAAGCCCAACTCCTCCAGTGCTCAGGAACTTGCTTTCCTGCACCAGAAATATTTGAATTATTTAATTTCTGAACTAAAACCGGCCTTGACCGAAATCATCTCGCAAGGAATCGCCTGCGATGAAATTCACTTTGATTACCCCGCCGCCCTTGCTGAAATTGCGCTGATTGTCCTTGCGGTAAAACTGGACAATTCCCTTGTTCCTTCCACATCCGAAGAAACAGAAGAGACTTTGAAGGGACTGATTTCACTTTTAGAAAAAGGTACCGGAGTACCTGCGGGAACTTTAGAGTACTTATCATTGATAAAATAGCTTTTCATCATCTGCCACAAAGGCTCCACATTACCGATAGCGGTAACGTGGAGCCTTTATTATTCTGTCAGACTCTTATCCGTTTATTCTGTGAAAGCACAGTTTCAAATCCTCTATTATCTCCGAATCTCTGCTACAGTTTCGTCCGGAATTACAAACTCCACACAGCCCATATACATGGGTGCCACATCTCCTTCGTCAAAACAGATTACAATATTTCCGTCCCCGTTTACATAGAAAGAAGTCTCATCCGTGATTGCCTTGAAATTCCATTCCGGAACATCCTCCTCATCCACCCAATAATAAACCATCTCATCTTCCGCCATCTGTGAACGCATCTGTTCCTTAATATTTTCACTGATTGGTGTAATATAGTCCGCTCCCTCCGTAAACAAATCTGCTAATGCAAGTCTCTCCCCCGTATTCAGGTCAATGGTGTAAAAATAATCCCATTCCGCACCGCTTCCTGCTCCCTGATAGCAAATTAATTTCAAGGTAAAATATTCTTCTGTAGTGTTTAAAATTTCCGTTTTTACAAGGACATCCTGATAGCCTTCTTCATCCTTCTTGTTTTCTTCAAACTCGTTCACAATCTGATCGGTAATTTTCTGAATTTCTGCATTGATTTCCTCTGTTGTCTTTTTTAAGTTCTCCTGTACCTGATTGTCGACCTCGTTCTCCTCTCCTGCCATAACTGCTTCTGTTTCCCCATAAACTTCATCCGTCTCCCCAGTCGCACCGATGTCATTTGCCACAAGCTCAGGCACTGTGATGTCCGCATGATGTCTTTCGCTCTCATATTGATAATCACGGAAGGTTACAACATCCACCAATTTCCCGATTACCGGAATCGTACTCATAGCGTGTGCCACATCCGCCGATGTATTCGGCAATACCACAAACAATACGATGACTGCTGCCGCTGCTGCCACACTTTTTATTACATTCCTGTGTTTCTTCATACGCTTCTCCTTTCTTGCCTTCGCAATGCTCTGTTTCATCCCATTCAGTTGCTCCTCAGACATTTGCATTCTTTCATATTCCTTCTTAACAGGCTCTAATTTTTCATAAGCTTTTTCGTTTTGTTCCATTACTTTTACCATCCTTCCTATCCAAAATACACCGTTTTCTCTGTTCTACATCCGTTACGGGTATTTCTGTAGTTCGCTTTCATTGGCATGTATCCGACAATTCCACCTTCAATTTTCTAAGTCCCCGGTAGAGACGACTTTTGACTGTATTAAGATTCTCGCCCAATACTTCTGCAATCTCTATAAGCTTCAAATCCTCAAAATATTTTAATTCAATAACAGCCTTGTCTTCCTTAGACATTGCATCCAGTGCCCGTCTTAAATCCAAATTTTCGTACGTCTCCTCCCTACCCTGCTCCAGCTCCAGTTCATCGAGGGAAACCGGCTTGTCCTTTTTCAGGAAACGGAAAATTTCATTTAGCATAATGCGGTAAATCCATGTCGATGCATATTCTTCATGCCTTAGCGTGTTGCTATGCAAAATCGCTTTATAGGCTCCATTCTGCACAATATCGGCAGCATCTGCTTCGTTGTGTACATAGCTGTATGCAAGACGGTAATAACGGTTATAATTCTCCAGCAAAATCTGTTCTATCTTTTGTTCCTTTTTGTCTTTTTCCGGAAAAAACATAGGATTTTGCACCTCCTTTGTTGTTTTCTATCGATTAGACACTACAGCTCACTATAAAAGTTTCACTTATGATAAAAATTTTTATACACCTATTAAGATAAATGCAACTGAATAACAAACCCTTTTGTATATTCATTTATATTATTCCTCACATACAATTTCCCGCCATGCTTTTCCGCAATCAGGCGGGCAATGGTAAGCCCAAGACCGTTTCCCTGTCCGCCTGTGCGGGCATCATCTCCGCACACAAACGGTTCAAACAGCTTCTCTCCCTGTTCCTTTGTAATTTCTTTTCCATTGTCCGCTACTGTCACAAATACCTCTTTTCCCTGTTTCGAAACCCGAACCATAATTTTGCCCCCGGCTCCATTATGCTTATATGCATTTACCAGCAGATTATGGATGGCACGTTTCATTTCCCTCCCGTCCAACAGGCAAAAGAGTGGTTCTTCCGGTATTTCCACCTGCAAATCCATCCCTCGTTTTTCAAATTCATCATAATTGAGCGCTACAACTTCCCGCACCAATGCTCCCAAATCCGTCTCCCTGCAAGATAAATGATAATTATCCGCACTCATTTTTGAGTATGTAAACATACTCTCCACCAGTTCATTCATATAACAGCTTTTTTTATAGATGATATCCAATATTTCCTTTTGCTCCTCCGGCTTAATTCTGTCCTCCAAAAGTGCCGCAGCAAACCCCTGCACCGATGTCATGGGGGTTTTCAGGTCATGCGTAATACCGGAATATACCAAATTCCGCTCCTTCACCTGCCGCTCACTTTCTGCTTCTACCGCTTTATTAATCAACATATAAAACAGTAACGCAAATGCTGCGAAGATTGCAGCTGTCAGCACAAAATACAATGACATTAACATAATGCCGGCCGTTACATTGTCCTTGCAAAAAGGAAACAACACCTCATCAAAGGTGCTGTCCCACATAGACTCAGCCACGGATATTCCGAATGCACATAATATAAAATATTTGATTATTTTTCTTTTTAATTTATCCATAAATCTCCAATCTGTACCCCAATCCACGAATGGTTTTTATCGTATCATTCCCGATTTTGTCGCGCAGACGACTGATAATCACGCGAATCGTATTGTCATCCACGGCATATTCATTCCCCCATGCATAATCATAAATCTGCTCTTTTGTAAACACTCTCCTTGGCTGTTTCATAAACAACTCCAACACCTTGTATTCCGCCTTGGTAAGTTCATAGGTCTGACCATCCTTAATAACCACACATTCATCACAATCCAAAATGAGAAAACCGACCTGAATCCGGTGCTGTTCCTTTTCCATCGCTTCCTGTGCTCCCGCCCTGCGTAAATGGGCACGAACCTTAGCAGCAACCTCAAGCGGTTCAAAAGGTTTCGTGATGTAATCATCTGCTCCCAAATCTATCCCCAGCACACGGTCCGATAAGTCCACTTTTGCGGATATGACAAGGATGGGGATATAACGTCCTTTCCGAATTTCCTTTATCAATTCATAACCGTTTTTCTCCGGCATCATAATATCCACAATGGCAAGGTCTATCGCTTCTTTTTTTAATATCTGTAAAGCAGTTTCCCCATCATTTGCTTCAAAGACCTGATAGTCATTTGCCTCAATATAAATCTTCAATAAACGGACAATCTCCTTTTCATCATCCGCAATTAATATCTTTGCCATAGGTGTCCCCATACCTTTCTAAATCGCCCAGAACTGATACATATCAAACCGGACTGTAATGATTAACATACATATTGCTAAAAATGCTGTCATCACATATTTTACCTTTTCTCCCCGGGTATCGGCAACACCCTTTTTGCACCAATACAGGATTCCTGCTAACAGCCACAGCAATAATCCTGCTGCCGCCATTGCAATAACTCCGCTCTGCACCATATAACTTGTAACAGAGCCTATATTTCCCGAAACGGTTCCCATACTTAACCGAATGAACATAATCCCAAAATCGGCAAGAATAAGTGCCATCATTCCCGCCATGGCATAGTTCCATTTTCTATAAGGATGCTTCTTTTCTATTCCTTTGTTTTTATGAATTTTCTTTTGCATGGGTGACAAAATCAATCCTCCTCCAACCAAAGTAATGATTCCATATCCTCCGGCTGCTACAAATAATAGAGCACATATCATATTTTGGGTAGTCTTTTCCGTGGTAATGAAATAATCCCCATAGCCGCCAAATATGTAGTCTCCGTCCTGATACCACCAGGAGGCAAGGTCTTCCTCAGAGTATTCTAGTGCACTTATCCCACCTATCAGAGAAAACGGGCCAACCTGCACGGTTCGTGCAGAAGAGATAAATCCCTGCGGCACCTTACGTTCTGTATGTGCCAGCCCGGAATCGGTAAACTTTCCGAAAATCAATTCATACATACCATAATTATAAGCTTGTTCATGTGCCTGATTGGTCATAACAACCATTCCCATACCGCTGTCCGGCTCAAACTGAAGCATACTGGAACAGCCGAATGTATTGCCCCCATGTCCTAAGGTCTCCACCCCAAGCTGACTGGCAAAAAAACCATGATAATTATTAGGAACCTGACTTTCACCGTAATAACTGGTTGCCGTGTACATCAGTTCTAACGTCTCCTGTTTTTTAAACAGCGGACAAGGTGCTTTTTTATTGGGTGTTATTGCCTGCGCAAACGTCACAAAATCATCTATTGTCCCCGTTGCACTGCCGGCAGGATAGAGAATAAGATAGTACCTTCCCTTTCCGGGTATTTTTTCTCCGTTGATGTCATAACACACCAGATTTTCTCTTTGCCGTTTCACCCAGATATTGTCCTGAAGAGTTGCACCAATAGAAGTATGCTCCATAGCAAGCGGCTCCAATATATTTTCATGTACATAATCCGCATAATCCATCCCACTGATATTTTGTATAATGTAAGCAGCCAGCGCTGCACCCCAGTTGGAATATGCTGTTACGGTTCCCGGCTCGTATATTTGTTTTGGCTGATGTTTGCTTAACGCTTCTTCCAGACTGATTACTTCATTCTCATAAGCAGTCTGGACTCCGGCATACATTTCCTGAAATCCTGCCTGATGATTCATAAGGTCAAGCATGGTAATTTTCTTATCATACGATAAGTTCTTAAGAAAATTTTCCGGTAAAAAGGTACATATATCTTCTTCTAAATCCAGCTTCTCCTGTTCTGCAAGCTGCATTGCACTAATCCAAACAAAAAGCTTACTGACAGACCCCCACTCAAATACTGTGTTTTCATCCACCGGCCGGCCATTTTCTTTCTCCGCATATCCAAAGTTATTTTTGTAAATCACACCATTTTCATCATATACCGCAACACTCATGCCCGCCATCGTTTCACGATGTTCCTCCACATAATTTTCAATCGTCACGTGAATATTGCTGTATGATATGCCGGATGGGGTTATCCCCTCTTCCATACTCTGCTGTGCTGCGTAGGATGTAATCCCCACACTCCCAAACAGGATGATTCCCGACATGCACATAACAAGTGTTTTCCATATTTTTCCTGCTTTCATTCTCATTTTCTCCTCGTTGTATGATATAACGATTTTACAAAAGAAAGATTATATAAATACACGATTAATATTAACGGAATATTAAAAATAAGAATTCTATATCTTTATAATCTCATGTCAATTTCATTCTGAATGTACTTAGTGCCTTCCTTCCTTGTTCTGTTACAGGTTTTATCCATTTACCGGAATACATATGTAATTGCATAAGGACAAGACGGATAGGTTCATCGCAGTAACAGCAGGCAAATACGATAAATATATTCATCTTTAATCGTATACCAACTATATATACAGTTGGCAATACCAGAATATACATAAAAGCTATTTCCAATATCGTTCCATAAGCAGAATCTCCCGCCGAGCGATATGTATCATTCTGAATCCAGTTGCTCATTCTAATAACAGCAATAATACTAAACATAAGGAGTAACCCTGTTCCTGTTTTATAGGACTCTCCATAAAGACTCATCGAATGAAGCAAAGGCTCATGTACTGCCAGAATAATCAGCCCTACAGATAAAATAGTTATAGCGCACATTGGCACCAACCTTTTTGCCCTTTCATATGCAAGTTCCAAATTACCTTCCCCAACACTTTTCCCCACCAAAACAGATGCTGCATTTGAAAATCCTGAGAAGAACCCTATGATAAAACCTTCCAGTGTCCTAAACACCGCAAGTGCTGCAATTGCTGACTCCGGTTGTCTGCCAAGCACCACATTAATAATCATTGTTGCCGTTCCCAAGAACAGCTCATTTAAAATTATAGGAAAACTCTTTGCAAAATAGTTTCTTACGCTTTCTTTACTCCATCTAAAATGTCTTCTGAATCTGAAAATGTATGTATAGCCACTTCTCTTTGCCAAAATCCAGATAACTGCCACATTTACAATCGATGCACAAACTGAGGCAACCGCCGCACCCTGTACTCCCATCTGAGGAAGTCCAAACTTTCCATATATCAGCAAATAGTTAAGCAAAACATTGGTAAATACGGATGCAATTCCTCCAAAGAGCGGTATTTTCACCCGTTCGGTTGAACGTAATAAACTGCTCATAATAACAGCATATACCTGTGGAATATATGCAAAGCCGTCAATCTTAAGGTAACTAATACCTACACTATACAAGCTTTCCTTGTCTGTGTATAAGCGCATAATCATTTCAGGAAAAAATAGCGCCAATACAGTAAATATGGTAGCAACTGTCATCATACATGTAAGTGTGATACCATAAGACCGCTCAATTCCTTCATCATCCCGGGCTCCCCAGTACTGAGCAAAGAATAGCATACCCCCACCAACAAAGCCCCAATAGCAGGAAAACAGAAATGTTGCAAACTGAGCGCATAGTCCTACTGCACCAACAGTCAACTCTCCCAAAGGTGCAAGCATCATTGTATCCACCATGGTTGCTGTTGTTGTTAACAGATTCTGTAGTGCAACAGGCACCGCAATTAGCGCAACACTTTTTATAAACTTTAATGTATCAAATTGTTCCTTTCTCATTTTTCATCCTCTCAAAAAAGTCCATCCTGTTTATTGTTGTAATCACTCTTAGTATGTAATATAATAATACAGACATTTTTGTAATAATAATATTATATTTAAGACATTTTTTATAAATATTAGGACTGATTATGAGAATATATGGAACAGATATAGACGATAATACCTTAAGAGAAACCTCACCGGACGTAACAGATGCATTTCCATTTCGCAGCGCTTGCACTAATTTACAGGATTATCCCGGAAAGATGTTTCCCTGGCACTGGCATAATGATGTAGAGATATTAATGATTGTTTCGGATAAAATAGAATTCAAGACATCAGGAAATAGTTACACACTGAATTCGGGCGATATCATTTTCATAACTTCAAATGTACTGCATTGCACAAATGCTGTTGCAGATTTACCCGGCATTCATAAGGAATTTATATTCTCGCCAATTCTGATAGGAGGAGCCGTAGGAAGCAGTATCGCTCAGAAATATGTTGTGCCACTTGTGAATTTAGGCCCTGAAATTATTCTTATTCCGGCCAATCACCCAAGGAACTGCACCATTTCCAAATGTTTGAATGAAGTTTATGATTTATATATAAACAAACCGGATGGATATGAATTATATATAAGACACTCTATGGAAGAGGTATGGATGCAGCTGCGTGATGAAGCAGATAAAGCCTCCTTAAGAAAACCTAAGCATACCGCAAGTGAAGAAAGAATACACACCATTTTAAACTATTTACAGGATAATTATGGTTTCGATATTACGGTAGCAGATATGGCAGATATCGCAGGAGTTAGTACCAGAGAATGCAGCCGCTGTTTTAAAACGCAACTCGGTACAACTCCCATGGAATATCTGCTCAATCTTCGCATTAGTAAAGCCTGTGAAATGCTGCAAAGTACCGACCATGCCATTGGACATATAGCAATGAGTTGCGGTTTTTCCTCTGCAAGCTATTTTACTAAACTATTTCGAGAAAAGATGGGTATGACTCCTCGTGAATACAAAGTTTCTCTTTAACAAGAAAGAGCTCTTGATACTCCCCTGCCGTTTACTCAATCATAACAATTGACTTTACAATATCCGTTTGGGCAATAGAATGCAGCGGGATAACAGTTGCGATTAAACAAGCAAAGACAGAAACCACCGCTGCTTCCAAAATGGAGATAATCGGTACTGTTCCAAATTGCAGAGTATCATTGACCGCCGCTTCAATAAAGACAGAGCATATATAGCCTAACAAACCTCCAAAGACGGAAGCAATCAGCCCATAATAGGCGCCCTCCCACAAAAAGGTCTTGTAAAGGCTTGTCTTGCTCATACCAATGGCACGTTGCATACCGATTTCAGAAACGCGGGTGTGAATATTTGTATAAACCGTGTTGATGATATTCAGCACACCAATAAAACCGATAAACAGAATCAGTCCCCGGCAAAGCATATTAATCTGTGCATAACTTTCCACAAGCTCCGCGTCTGATTGCAGATAGGACAACCAATGACTGCCTGTGTTCCGGTCGCACCATTCATCTAACCATGTTTCAAACTGCTCGGTTTCGGCTCCCTCGGTCAAGACAGGATATACTTCCGCATACTGCTCCTGTCCGGTGATAGCGGTATAGGCAGCATCACATACAATAATCTGGACGCCGTTTAAAAATCCCTCGTTATTTATCACAACAGGTTCGTCTATCATTCCTGCGACGCGCAAAGTCTGATTGCCAACTTGTATTTCATCCTTTACAGAAATTTTTGTATTCTCTATTTCTTGTCCTGCGGCAGAAAGCGGAATAGGGTTTTTCACAAGGCAAGCCACACCGCTTAACAAATCCACTTTGTCGCTTTCGCTTAATGAAGGAATTGCCGTATTCAAGCGTTCCTCATCAAATCCTACAATATGCAGGGCTTCCCACGTCTGCAATGGAATATCGGTATCTATGGGAATTGTCCCCGTTTCGTCGTACTGAAAAACCTTCAACATTGTTGTGGACATGGTAGCTACCATTTCACTTTCGCGCAGTTCATTTACAGACGCAGCAGCAATACCGAGCGTTTCATTCGTAACGGAATAATCACCCAAATGCTTATCCTTGATTGTCCCACTTGCGTCCATAAGGCCGCTGAAAGATTGCAACGAAACAAATACTGTAATACTCATTACCATAGACAAAATGGTAATAATGGTACGTCCCCGATTTCTTTTCAGGTTCAGACGGGCATAAAATGCTTCAAAATTTTTAATCTTTTTTGCCTTGCGGTAACGACGTTTCACCTTTACAGATTGCCCGGACATAGCCACCGTCACCGAAACACAAGACGCATAACGAGCTGCGGGAAAAGCTGAGATACTCGCAAAGATTAGCGTAATAGCGACACTTGCCACCAAAGGCAGCGCTTTGCTACCGCCGTAAGCGTTAATTGTTGCGCTCAATTCCTGTGTTGTGTTTGCCATAAACAAATCGGGGTTTAAGAAGCCCATTGCTGCTGTCAATATGCCCTGTGATGCCAGAAGTCCTAAAATAACACCTACCGGAATACCAACACCACAAAGCAAAAGAAGCTGTACCGTAACCAAACGATAAAGCTGTTTCTTTTCACCACCGATAGCACGTATTGTTCCATATTCGCGGATGCGCTTCGATACAGCAATTTTCAGAATGTTGTAAATGACAAGTCCTGCCGCAAGCAATACAAGGACACCCACCATAACACACGCGATGGTCATAAAGGAAAACCCTGCACTTTCTGTATCTGCTGTTCCGGCTTCGGCATAGGCGATGCCAAGCGTTTCTAACAGTATGCCATTATACTGAATATTTACTTCGTCAATAGACAATTCTGCCGCGAGTTCGTTCACAACGGATTGAAATTGCTCCGTACTTTTGGTTTTGAAATCCGTAGAATACAGCAGGTAGCGTTCGGGTAACAAGGCTTTTGCCGTACCCTCACCGACGACACCCTCGACAATACCGCTGCTGTAACCAAGATAACTGTTTTCCAATATGCCGCAGAGCGTAAAATCTGCGGTGTACTCATACGCTGCTTCCATGTCATTTTTCAAAGCAACTACAAGTGGAATACTGATTGTATCGCCAACTTTACCATCAAACTCCAGATATTGCAGTGCATTATACGGCAAAGCAATTTCCTTTTCTCTTTCCGGCAGATGTCCTTCTTTTACCTGATTAATTGCCGGATACGCATCTAATGCATCCTCAAAATACTCACGAAGATAGAGTGTTAATCCGCTGTTTTGCAGATCAATATACCCTACATTGATTAGGCTGCCTACGCCTGTAAGTCCGGTATCTTCGGAAAGGGCTTGCATCTGTTCCTGTGATAGCTGATGAAAGGTTACATAGCGATCTCCGTTCAGGCTTGCCGCTTGACCCACACGCATAGACTGTAAAATACCGATTGACTGACCGACTACCGTAGTCATAACCGTAGATAAAATAACGGCAAGCAAGATCAGTATGGAAGTAACTTTTTGTGCTTTTAGTTCTTTCCATGCAAGGGATAAATAGGATTTCATTTTGCAGTCACCTCCGTAAGCTCTCCGTCTATGATAGAAAACTGACGGTCTGCCATTTTTGCAATACGGCTGTCATGGGTAATAATGGCAAGCGTTTTTCCCAACTTCTCCCGAATATCGCAGAGCATTTTCATAACTTCGCTTCCGCTTTTGCTGTCAAGGTTTCCTGTTGGCTCGTCCGCAAAAATAATGTCGGGCTGTGCGATTAGAGCGCGGGCAATCGCTACACGCTGTTGCTGACCGCCGGATAACTCATGGGGAAGATGTGATAAGCGTTCTTCCAAGCCCAAAAGTTCGGTAAGTTGCTTCAAATATGTTTCGTCGGGCTGTTTTTTGTCCAACAACAGGGGCATGATAATGTTTTCTCTTGCCGTGAGGACAGGTAAAAGGTTGAATTGCTGAAAGATAAAGCCTATCTTCCGGCGACGAAATGCAGAAAGCTTTTTATCGCTGCCACTGTGAATATCCGTATCGCCATAATAGACAACGCCGGAAGTCGGTTTATCTAATCCGCTGACAATATGAAGCAGTGTACTTTTTCCGCTGCCGGACGGCCCGATAATGGAAATGAAGTCCCCCGAATGAATCGTCATGTTGGCGTGGTTTAGCGCAGTTACTTGACTTTCCCCTACACCATAGATTTTTGAAATATCCTGTACTTGAATGTCCATAAAAAAACTCTCCTTATCCCGTGACAAATCATGTGTGATAAGGAGAGTATATAGAGTAAATCTCAAAAATCTCTCAAGATTTCAAAAATAAAAAACTGCTGTTGCTTTTGCTCCATGTTCCATATTTTCGATTGTTAAGCTGCCACCGTGCTTTTCGCATAGCAGCTTGCAGATATAAAGCCCCATTCCAAAATGTTCACTATCTGACATTTCATTACGTGAAAAAGGGGTAATGCCTTTTCTTAATATGGTGGCGGGAAAACCGCTGCCGTCATCACAAACGGTTAAAATCATTTGCTTTTCTTGATAGGTTATTTTAACGATCACTTGTTTTTCAGCATACCGCAGCGCGTTACTGATAAGATTTTCCGCTGTGTTATAAACAAACTGCTTATCAATATGCACCTGTTCAGCTGTCCCGGAATGGGTTATTTCAATTTCTTTGCCGGACGCTTCTGCAAGTATGGTAAGGCTGTTTTGTAATTCCGATTGAATATTCTCTTTATCGTAAATAAGACGCTTGCACTCCAATTCTTCTAACTTCTGTGCGCTCGTCATAATCTCAACATAGTGCTCAATTCGCCCTGCATATTGACAGATCAGTTCTACAGGCTCCTTTCCGTTTTCCGCATTAAGACTTCCGCTCTCTACCCCCTTTTTGAGCAGCTTCGCAGAGCCTTTCAATACGGTAACCGGATTTCGCAAATCATGAGAAAAGGCAGCGTTTAGCCGTTTGCGTTCCTCCGCTTGCCGCCACAGCTCCCGATTGTTTGAAAGTAAGGTTTTACGCATAACTTCAAATGCCAAACAAAGTTCGCCTAATTCATCCGGCGCATAACCTGTTATTTCAAAATCCAAATTCTGCCTTTGTATGCGTTCTGCACTATCACGCAGGATAGCAATAGGTCGTTTCAGCTTTAACCGATAAAAGATAATATCAGCATAAACAAGTGCCACAATTACAAGGACAACAGGTACGACTATCTGCAATGAAGAAAGAATACTATACCACGGCTCTTTGTAAGTATAGTAGTATGCTGTTTGCTTTCCACCCTCGCCTGTGATTACCAGCCCGGAATTATCCTGAAGAATAGCTTCCGCGTTATCAAGGCTGCTTTCCCTGACAGGAACAGCAACGTATCGATTAAAGCGTTCTATCAGAACATTGCACAAACAACCGAACAGAATACTTAATGCAATAGCTGCGATCAGGAAAGCTGTAATAATTGCAAAAAAGGCTTTTTTCAGACTCATGTTTTTTATCCAACCCATTTATAGCCCATCCCCCAAACCGTTTCTATATAATTGTGGAGCGACAGAGCAGAAAACTTTGCCCGTATCTTTCGTATATGCTCCATAATCGTGTCGCTGCTACCGTCGCCCTCTAGTCCCCAAACCGTATCATAAATTCTTTCGCGGTCAAAGACTTGTCCTGCATTGCTTGAGAGTAATTCCACAATATCAAATTCTTTCTTTGATAATGAAACACTTGTCCCGCTTATAGTAATTTCCCGTTTCGCATAGTCGATAACCATATCATTAAAAAAACGCAAAGCAGACTGTTCCTGTTTCCTGTTCTCACGGCGCAGATGTGCCGCCACTCTTGCACCCAATTCATCGAGATCAAAAGGCTTTACGATATAATCATCAGCACCCGCAGAGAAACCTTTGATTTTATCCATTGTTTCAATACGGGCTGTCAAAAACAGAATAGGGCAAGTGATGTATTCACGGATATTCTGACAGACTGTAAGACCGTCCATATCCGGCATATTAATATCAAGTAAGATAATATCCGGCAGACAGGACATTTTCTTTAAGGCTTCCTGCCCGCTGTAAGCTGTGATTACCTGATAGCCCGACATTTCAAAGTAGTTTTTCATAACAGCAACAACGCCTTTTTCATCATCAACCAACATTATTTTTTCATTCACATCTGCCGCCTCCTTTCGTAGATTAACATACCTCTCCTTGTAATCACATTGTACTGCTATGTCGGTATAATCTTCAACAAATGATTTACATTTTCATAATTTTCACTGAATTTCTATATCAATTTCCGTATCGACCGCTTGACAACTAGTAACTACTAGTTTATAATTCAATAAAACTAGCGCTCACTAGTTTCTGCGGTTTTGTTTTGTATTATGAGACAGGAGGCAAGAAATGACAACAAAGGAAAAGATTACAGAAGAGGCACTGACTCTTTTTGCTGAAAAGGGCTATAAAGGAACAAGTGTAAAGATTATTGCCGATGCAGTTGGAATCAAGGATGCTTCTCTGTATAACCATTTCAAAAGCAAGCAGGAGATTTTTGATTCTATTGTGGAATTGATTTCGACTCATATATCTGATCTATCAGAAACATTGGGAATTCCACAGTATGACCAACCGTATACGTCAGTTTCCGGCTTTTATGAAAAACTGGATTTAGAAGGATTGAAAGAGCTTTCGAGACAGGTATTTGTATTTTATCTTACCGATCCCTACATTTCCAAGTTCTGGCGTATTGCTCACATGGAGCAATATGCAAATCCTCAGATTTATACCATGTTCAGGAAGATATTTATGGAAAATGCAATCTCTTATCAGGAAAAGCTGTTTGCAGAGATGATGGAACAGGGAATATTTTATCAGGGAGATGCAAAAGCAACAGCGATTAGTTTCTATGCTCCAATTTTTCTACTTTTGTCCATGTACAATAATCAGCCGGAACGTAAGGAGGAAGCACTTGAAATACTTGACAGACAAATAGATGAATTTTTTCGAATCTATCGAAAAAAAGATTAGGAAGCGGAGGAACGAGAAATGGAAGAAAAAATGGATATACAGGAATATATGACAGCCGGTGTAGAAAACATAATCAAAAATGCAGTAAAAGTCACTTTGACCAATCCGGCACAAAGTATTTTTATGACCAGGCTTGCAATGGCAGCCAAAGCAGCATCTAAAAAACGTTTACTCTCAGAAAAAGAAGGAGAACATATTCCGGCTTTTCTGATTTCAAGTATTACAAGCAGTTGTAATCTGCATTGTGCCGGTTGTTACGCCAGGGCAGTTCATTCCTGTGCAGATACGGCGCCTGCCGGGCAACTTTCCGCGGAGGAATGGGATCATATTTTTGAACAGGCAGAGGAGCTTGGAATCAGCTTTATTCTTCTGGCAGGCGGCGAACCGATGATTCGTCGGGATGTTATTGAAAAGGCCGGAAATAGGCAGAACATCCTGTTCCCGATTTTTACAAACGGAACACTTATGGATGATACATATATCAGAATCCTGAAGAAATCCAGAAATCTTCTTCCGATATTCAGTATTGAAGGAAAAGAAAAACAGACAGATGCCCGAAGAGGCGAAGGTGTATATGAGAAGGTTCTCTCTGCAATGGAAGAAATGCAGAAAGAAAAACTGCTGTTTGGTTCTTCTGTAACGGTTACCAAGGAAAATCTGGAAGAGGTAACCTCGGATTCCTTTATCAAAAAACTGGAAGAACGGGACTGCAAGGCTCTATTCTTTGTGGAATTTGTGCCGATGTCACCGGAACTTGCAAATTTGGCACCGGGAAATATGGAACGAAAGTATATGAACCAGCGTCTTGCAGAAATCAGAAATAAGTATCCTGATATGATCTTTTTGTCTTTTCCGGGAGATGAACAATCATCCGGCGGCTGCATCGCAGCAGGCAGAGGATTCTTTCATATCAATTCCTATGGTGGTGCAGAACCGTGTCCGTTTTCGCCTTATTCAGATGTAAATGTGAGAGATACATCTTTGCAGGAAGCATTACATTCCGGACTGTTCATGAAATTACAAAGCAGCGGAACATTGACGCAAGATCATGTAGGTGGCTGTGTGTTATATGAGAACCGAGATGAGGTGGAGCGCTACCTTATTCAGAATAAAAAATAACAGGATTTACTACCACTTCTTGCAAAAGCGAATAAACTTTGAAACATAATACTTATTACTGAATATGCGTATAATGTTATTTATGGTTAACATTATACGCATATTCCTAAGATACTATAATGTAAAGGATGAATTGCTTCAAAACTATGCCTTATTTTAAAAAATACCACCATTTTCCATAATGTTCTTATTCACAAAATCCATATGGTATAATTTTTCCCAGTGATTTATGTTTAATGTTCCTCTTTTTAGATGTATTGCTAAGATACAACAATTTTCATCTTGTTCATTATTTGCCATGTCATACCAGTCAGAAAAAGCGGTACGCAGTTTTTTCCTGATATCTTCATTTTTGGGATCAAGTACCCAACCGAGATTTTCACCTATTCCATTTGCAGTAAACATTTCTAAACACCCTGCTACAGAAACCTCTGAATTTTCGGCAATTTGCAACATTTTATTTGACTTTCCATTCGTAACAACATAAAAAACACAATCTTCATAATATGCATCTACAGTACGAACAACCGGACGAACATTTCCATTTTCGCTCGGCTCACGTGCAATAGTTGCAAGAGAAATCACGTTGTCCTTACCATTTCCAAATATCTCTTCCAGTAATTCCAGTCCTTTTTCAAATTCAGTCACTTCAATTCCTCCTTCGATTTTTCATCAATATTTTTAAAGATTTATATCTTCAACCATAAAGCAGGTCGAACACCACCTGTACATTTGCCATCTGCAATGTTGCCTTTCAATATATTGTTGCCTTGAATTCCTATATTTCCATCACCGTGAATATATACTGCTTTTACACTGACACGACCAGGAGTACGAGTCCACCACCACCATACTTGCTCCTTATTATTAGCAAGTTTTGCAATACGCTTATAATTATTTTCATCTTTTCTTTCAAACCAATATCTTTGATTTCTCCCCGGGTTAAATAATTTAGAACTACTATCACCAAAATATTGGCATACCACTTCCTCCATGCTTAACAAAAAAATCTTGTCCTTTGTATCACCCCCACCATCCGTGCCATACCACTGATTGCCAGAATTTTTATTAATCACTTCAATTATCCTTGCCTTGTCAGCCATACTAAATTTTTCATAAAATTCCCCGTTTAGATATTTTCTTAGTGAACAATTCTCCCACGTTATCCCTACATATTCACTATTGTATGAACGTTGTTCAATAATATATTCAGTTATGATTAAAGCCCTGTTATCTTGTACGCACAATACTTTCCAAATGAAATCTCCAAATGATATGATATCTCCTACTTGCATGTTCCACCCCACGTTTTGCAAATATTTTATAAAAACCTACACATTTTAATCAAGAAATCAGTCAGACACTTTCCTAAGTATATCATAAACTTCGGTTATTCTGCATCAGAATTTTATAATGCGGGGCATTTTCCCGGGAATTTTATACTTCAAAACATCATAAAATTCATTAGGCATTACGCACTTTTACTATTAGCACACACCCTGAGCGAGCATTGTAGCTCCTGACTATGCCCCAAACTTAGCCTACTCAGGGAACAGTCTGTTACCCAATGCAAGTAATTCCTTTTTTTGTTCTTCAAAGGACATTCCGGCAAAGCTTTCGGAATGCAAAGTCGCAGAAAGAGCATACAGAAATTGACTTGCAGCCATATCTATAGGTCTATCAATATGATATCCGACTTTTTTTATATTCTCTTCCATAGCCGGAAGCAAACTCTCGATTGTCCTTGCCGAAAGCGAATACATGATTGTCCAATGCAAATTACCGCTGATGTGACCAAATTGATTCATTGAATATAAATAGAATTTGAGCATCTTCTCGACAAATTCTTCTTTATCGGTACACACCTCAACAATCTCATAAAAATGTTCCCTATACTGTTCAAAGAAACGTTCCACCACAACCTGAAACAATTCATCTTTGGATTTGAAATAGTGGTAGAACATCCCTACCTCTCCACCTACATCATTCAATATCGACCTTACCGAAGTCGCTTCATAACCGTTCTCAAAGAACTGCTTTGTCGCCACTTTAATAATTTCATCCCTTTTTCCGCCTTGCAAAACTGCTTTTCTTGCCATTCAATCACTCTCCATTATGCTTTTTTGCCAATCCTCCATAGTTTTTAATACTAACATAAGATTACCAATCTGACAATGATGATCAGCACTTTCCGCTTCTGTGAAAATTCTGCCGGTAACACTTTTCGCATTAACAAGTGCATCCAGCTGATTTTGATAATAAATTGTGTAGATATCTTTCTCACCTGCCAGAACTAACGTATCCTGCGTGATTAAGGAAGAAATATCACGCGTACTATATTGCTTAATATGATTGAAATACTCAAAGGGCGTATGAACATTCTCGTAGATTTCATATCCCTGTTGTAAAAGCCATTTTGTAAAGTAGATATTATCCATCTTTTTATTGACCATCTTCCACAAAGGATGATTTTTATTCTTCGTCATTTGGTCAAAAATCCACCCCTTTACTTTTCCCATCCTCGCCTTTATTGAACCGTAGAAATCATAGATCAGGTCATATAAAATCAATCCTGTAATTCTTTTTTCGTATGCTGCTGCCCGCAGTGCCAGATAGCCGCCCAGAGAAATGCCAATCAAGGTCACGTCATTTAGATTATAATAATCCAGAACCGCCGACGTGCATTCCTCCCATCGGGAGGTCATTTTCAAATTTCCTCGAAGTAAAGCTTCACCCTGCCCCGGTCCTTCAAAAAAGAATACATCATATCCTTTTTCATAGAAAAAAAAGATAAATACCATGAATTCCTGCACAAAGGAATCATAGCCGCCATGGATAACTATGGTTTTCCTGCTGCTTTTCTGTTTCATATAATAAACGGGCAGATATGAATTCTGATAAGGGATTCGTTCATAGTTAAGCCCATCCACTTTATCATACACCCTATCATAATTGGTCCTGCATTTCTCATATAAAACTTTTTTCATGGGAATACCATTTTTATCTTTCTTTTCACCCAATGTATAGAACTGCGCTGCCCTGTAACATTGCGCTGCCTTTAGAAATTCACCATTGCTTTGCGCATCATCACCAAGGGCTGTAAAATACGCAACCCATTCTTCAAAACTTTTTACTCTCTGTCCGATTTCCATAAGCTCAGCATATTCAATCGTTCCCGAAGAATAGAAACGATTCAACTGAAAATTCAATGCTTCATCCTTACTGAAATCAAAATAACCTACCGGTAATTTCCTCATCTTATTATCCCTCCATAATTAACAGAATATCGTTCTGTTAATTATAATAATATATGTTTCCACGTTTGTCAACGGATAAACAGAACATTATTCTGTTTATCCGTTTTTATAATAAAGAAATCCCGGAAATTCAACATTTCCGGGACTTCTTTATATTATCTTTATCCTTAAATTATGCTACTAAACAATACACTGAGCTGTCATAGCAGCTTCTAGGGTATCCGCAGATTTGCCGGGGTTTTGAGGTCGTTTGTATATCACGTGTATAGAATGATTGTCGGACAATTTCGATTATTATCAGATTAAAATCATACTTCAAAAATATCCGATTCATTTTCTTTTTTCTGTTCATCAGAATAATTAGGATGTTGATATATCGTAATTCTATTCCCAGAAACAATCTTATCTTTTAACATCCAATACAAATTCCGTCCGCCATATGCAGTATTTTTCTTAACACCAAATGAAGCAATACAACAGAGTGACTCCACTCCTTTTCTATGCTTTAAGAAGATATAAACAACTTTACTGGAATGTTTTAATTTGCTCTCAATTATGTAATCACATCGAATCATGGAATTATTTTGAGGGCCGTCTTTGGGTGAATATATTCGAATAAAATTATCTACATACCTGAAGATTCCAACTGAAAGTATCTTTTATCCGGAAGCAGATAATCCAAATAAAAATCTACAAGAATTGCTTGCTGTCTTATATGACTGTTCTGATTCAGACATCAAACTTCTCCAGTTGAGAAAGATACTCATAGAGATCATCATAGTCAGATTCCTCAAATGTTCGTAAAATCAATCTTTCTGTTTCTATTCTCATAAATTTAGTATTCTTCCTTTCGACAACCCGTGACCGAATGACCGCCAGGTGCTTGTAGCTTACTTAATATAAAAATCAATTTTGCCGTCATCTCCACAACTGGAATTTTCAAGTACTTAACTTCAAGCCATAAACTGTATCCATCCAATAATAAATAAATGCAATGGATAGTATATATAAAACAACCATTTCATAATACTATTTATTCTTCGATTATTGCCTCTTTTTCCATTGTACATCATAATAATCGGAACAGATAAAACTACTGCCATTTGTAATAAGCCATATATTTTATCAATTGCAAAGAAATACACCGTTGCATATATTGCTACATAAAACATCATCCATAACGTTTGTTTTTTTAGATTTCCTCTATTTGTTCCAAAGGCTAAAATACACAAACTTGCGACACAACTCCAATCACTGGGAAAACTAATTAAACAAATTAGTACAATGAGCAATACTTTCATCATATTGCTTTCTATTTTTTTACTATTAACTACTCGTAGCATAACCAATCCCCATGCAAGTGACCACATAACACTTGTTTGGTTCAAAGCACTCCCATAATAAAACGGAATAAATGATTTCCAATCCACAAAGTCCATTGATGCAAACACATAAGCAAAATGCGATATAAATGCAAACACAAACAAACGCTTCGTATATTTATTTATATCCTTTGTATAGTGGTATCCTTCTGCTATAAAATAACACATAATAGGACAGGTTATTCTTCCGATAATATGTAGTATAATAGGGATAATTTCCTTTGGATACCCAGGATAAATCATCCAGGTGATATGGTCTATAGACATTGCAATAATCGCAATGATTTTTATCATGTTAGAGTCTAATAATTTTTTCATAACCACTCCGTAAAATTCTTAGTTGTTTTTATGCCTTTTATAAAAAACATTTCCATTGGTTGTTCATATCCGATTATACTGTGTTTATTCTTTACCCGTTCTATAACAGTCTTTAGTGACCTTGTTTAGTTTTTCACATTCAGACTGTTAAATCTATATTTCCGTAAATAAGGATTCCCCAAATTATTAGGTGCGTCGAATAATATACGTAAGATAATTTCAACATTTTCGCCATACAGTTCAATTACCCAATTGATCCAACCAAGTGCATCCTTTCTGTCAAGACATCCAGTATCTGTATTATTTCTTATTGCTCTGATTCGCTCGTGTTGTCATTTTCCACATCATCTTACCCATAAACAGAGGGTGGCGATAGCAAATCTTCATTTGCATAGCTTGACTAAAAGAATGACATATAACAAATTTTTTTGAGTCAATATGCTTGGCAAGTCCTTCCCAGACTTTTTGGGGACTTGCCATAAATTCTTTCGTAATGGGAAGTACCGATGATGAAGCCGTATTCGTAAGCGGTAGATGAAACAAATGAAAGGAAATGCCAATTTTCTCGGCCAGTTCCTCTTTGGACAGCGAGTGATATTTTCTCAACTCCATCAAATTATCCGCAAACATTATCTTTCACCTCCAATTCCGCAGACGCACCATCTGATGTTGTCAATGTAAGTTTATCTCATATTTTTACCATCTTTGCTATTATTCTTAACATCATGGTAGCATGAACGAGGCAGTATTTCTACCAACGAAAGCAAACAATTCTGCATGGTTTTTGTTAAAGAAAGTGGCGTCCAGAACATTACACCTAATAACCCAATTCTTCAAATTCTCCCATTGGAATAGATAATTCAATATCTAATTTTGTATCTTTTCCAGCAACTACTTTTATTCTATTTTTTCCTTTCTTCAAATTAATAGTATAATTTTTTGAATCTTCTAACTTTGTTTCAGGAGTAATCCCAGCTATTGTTGTTAATGAATCATCAGGTGCAATTAAGACTAATTTCATTTTCCCATTATATACAGAAACAAAGTATGACAATTCTGCAGATACATCCTCTGTTGCATCATAAGACCATACTGTATCAATTCCTTCGAATTTTTCAATACTACAATTATAATTTTGTTCTTCTATACGTTGCTCACAGTTTATCAAATTGTAACTATTAGAATTACTTGCTATTTCTGAATCGTTGTCATAAATATCTGCCATTGGGTTTGAAGCACATGCTGTTAATCCCAAAATTAGTGCTACAACTATCATCACATTTTTTACTTTATTTATTCCTTTATTCAAAACTTTTATCCTCCCACTCGATTTTTAATATTATTTTAGAAATTAAAATTAGAAATTAATTAACAAATCGCTAAGATAAAGGTATTTAGCGACTTTTTTCTTCGTTTATCAGTAAACCAATTCTATAAATTGAAAGCTGTATTACTGTTAATTTATACTTTTTCAATCCATGAAAAAAATTTATCCAATCCTTTGTTTTCGTTGCGTGTTTCAAGGAACATTCCCGCCGTATACCATGAATGTGTATTCTTCTTATCAACGACTTCATAGAGTTCACATTCATTTCCAACACTCTTTGCCTTTTCATATAATCGTTCTGCGCACGAAAAATCAATCAATCCATCGTGCCTGCTTTGAATCAGCAGCATGGGAATATTATTTTTAGTCATAAGTGAACACGGTTCTCCATTTGTTCTGTCATAGTCTTTAGAGAATAACTGATCAAGCAGTATCCTTACAGATAGAGATGTCTTAACGGAAAAGCTATATGGTCCGCCAACTCCGATAAAACCTATGATATTTGACACATCTGTATCATACGCCTCTTGCACCGACTTGCTGTAGCACAGGATAGATGAAAGATGTGCTCCGGCCGATGGTCCCGAAACGATTACTTTTGATGTATTGATATTCTTTTCGTTCAGGTATCGGATTGCTGACTTATATCCGCCGCACACATCCTCGATTTGACATGGATACTTGTTCTTCGGTGACAGTCTATACCCGATTGAAACGCAACGATAACCCTCATTTGCAATGCATTGACCGACAAAGTCAAAATACTTTGGTGTTCCAGCATTCCATCCGCCCCCATGTACCCATATTATAATCTTGTCACTCAGAATATTATCAGGTTCATAATATAAAAAATACTGATTTTTTTCGTTTCCAAATGAAACAGATTCAGGAATAATATTTTTCTGTACACGAAACATTTTTTTGTATAAGCTAAAATAGCTAAAACTCTCACGCAGTGAATCATTCATAACATCTAACCTCCAAATTAAAGTTTGTTGGGTAAATTTTTTGTGATATTAATAAGGAATTTTCATTTC
>CAYUYJ010000018.1:0-55294 GCA_964449325.1 uncultured Lachnospiraceae bacterium
TCTCAACCTTCTTTCTTGGAATTCCCTATATTTGAATTATACAGGAAGCTCCTATATGATGATTTTGATAGGAGGGATGTGGTATTATGAAATATCTAAAATCATTATCGGTAATAATCTCTTTGGTTATTTGTATTTTGGGTAACGGCATTTATGCTGAGGCAAAAAACACAAATACAGTTGAAAGTTACATAGCAGAGTTTCAAAATAAGACAAATTGTAAGTCTGTCAGTGTGGTGATATATGACGACGGAAAGAAGTCCTATTTTGGTAATAAAGAGCAGGATGATTTATATCAGATAGGGTCTATGACCAAAGCCTTCACCGGATTAGGTATAATGAAACTGATTCAGGAAGGCAAAATCATACCGGATAAGAAAGTATCAGATTATCTGCCGGAATTTGAAACGTATTATGAAGGCAAAAAAGCAGATATTCTTGTGAGAGATTTACTTTCGCAGACAAGTGGTTTTACAAATTCTGAAATAGATTATCCAAGTGCAGAAGAGAACATGACATTATCTCAGTGGGTAGAATCAGTATCAGGAAAAGAATTAAAGTATAAACCCGGAGACCAATATTCCTATTCGAATGTAAATTATAATTTATTGGGAGCGATTATAGAAGCTGTATCCGGTGTTTCATATAAAGACTATATGGAACAGGAGATTTTGATTCCATTAGGACTGGAGCATACTTTCGTTGGTATTCCTCAAAATGAGAAGAGTATTGTTGGAGGCACTCGACTTGGATATGGGAGAGTTCATGATTTTGAGATGCCTGTGAAAGAAGGAGCGATACCGGCAGGATATTTTTATTCAAATATAAATGACATGTGCAAGTGGATAGAGATTTGGCTTGGCAGAGCGGATATTCCTCCGGAATACAAAGAACTAATTAAGAAAACAAAAGATAACATAAAGCAGGAAAATGATTATTATGCCGGCTGGGAGTTTTTTGGGGACGATGTCATAGGTCATTCCGGTGGAACGGCCAACTATTCTTCAAGAATTGTTTATTCTACGGAGAAAAATGTAGGGGTATGTGTTCTCACAAATGTAAATGTTGCTACTTCAACAGACAGATTATGCAATGACATTTTGGCAATAACAACAGGGAAAGAACCCGCCGGGTATGTATGTGATGTATGGACTGTATTTGATAATGTATTTAGTGGAGTTACTATCTTAGGAATTATCCTGTTTTTTATCATATCTCGTATTAAGAACATTAAAGCAATGATTGTTAGTGATGTGGTAGGAGTGGTAATTCTGGTAAGTATTATCGTTATCATGCCGGTTATTTTTCAAGCTTCCTGGAGCTCGATTCTTTTTATATGGGCACCGTGGAGTGTACTGGGTGGAATGATTGTCTTGTTGATGAATGTAATTGCATTAACTATAAAAATATGGATGTGGAAGAAAAATGAGAATAATAACAAGAAAAGTGGATAATCAACCATTAACAGTTATTGTCGAGTATCCAAAGATGGATAGAATGACGGAAAGAATTATAGAAAAAGTAAAGCATATGGATGTTTGTTTTGTTGGAAAGCGAGAGGATAAGTCGACCAAAATAGATATTTCTGATGTATATTATTTTGAAAATGTGGAAAGGAAACTATTTTTATATACTAAAAGAGATGTATTTCGATTGGATGGTACTATGGCTGATATTGATGAAATGACGGCAAATACAGAACTTGTCAGAGTTTCTCGAACATGTATTATGAATACGGAACATTTGAAAGAAATAAAGCAGATTAAAAACAGTCATTTAGAAGCGGTAATGGATAATGATGAAAAAATAATAGTTTCCAGAAAGTATTTACAAGATATTAAAAATGTATTCAGGAGGAAACGGATATGAAAAAAATATTTCGCGATACATGTTATTTGTCGTCGTTAATGATTTTGATGGTTTTTACAGTTTCGATTATTTGGTCGGGAATAACAGGAGAAATAATATTGGTATTTCAGTTGTTTGGATTATCCTTTTTGATTGCTGTTGTAAATAATGTTTATGATAACATAACATCACTTCCTATTTTATACAGTTATTTCATTAAGTATATTCTTGTTACATGTTTGGTTCTATTGTTTGGTTTTATAGCAGGATGGTTCTATAGAAGTAACTTCTGGATGGCATTTATCTATGTTGCGATTATATTTATAGTGGCATATTTTTTAGAGATGTTTGTGACTCAAAAAGATGTAGCATATATTAATGAAAAAATAAAAGAAAGAGATAAAATGTAGTTCATAAAAATGATATTTTTTCGCAAGGGCTCTCCTTGTCTGTCGATGGGGCCGGAGCTTCTGCCCGTCCCATAACCAATTCAGGACACAGAAATATTCTCCTCATAAAAATTTGCTACATGGCATTGCAATAATTCTACAATATCTTCTCTGCTTTCTGCAGCCGTATGATACAGAAAAAACGGTGCATACAGTTCCATTGCCAGCATACGTGCATTTTTTTTCTTCATAATACCGGCTTTCATTAGCTGCAAAAACAACTGCTCCTGTGATTGTACAGGCAACTCAATGAAAAAATTACGATAGATTTCCGCCATATCAGGATTCTTGAATTGTTCAATCATAAGCAGCCTTCGAAACATCACAATCCATTCATCCTGTGTCTGGAATTTAAACATCTTAAGGCATGATTCCTTTAATTCGTCCACGTCTTTCTTTCCGCTCATCTGCTCACAGCTTACTTTGAGAAAATAGGATTTAGAATAATCCACAATAGCCTGCAGAATTTCCTGCTTGCTGGTAAAATGCTTATACAATGCACTGTTTCCGATTCCTACTGCATCGGCAATGGTTCGTATCGATACTGCATCAAAACCATTTACGGAAAATAATTTTAGGGCCTCCTGCATGATTTTTTCCTTTGTATCGCCTCTTTTTCTTCCCATAGAAATATTCCTTTCTTTTAAACAAGCATAGCGGCTATGTTCTTTCCGGCTCTGCAAAAATAAGTACAACTGTTGCAGTGGATACATTTTTCTAAGCCTAATCCTGTAATATCTGCATCTGTGTTCTGTTCACGTCTTGCAACAATCTCTTTTACGTTTACGCCCATGGGACACTTCCGGGAACATTTACCACACTTTTTACAGTGATTTTCATTGGAAATATCGGCCGGTGTTCCAACAGATGCAAAAGAAATGTTACCTTTGAAGCACTCATTTTCATTAACAGGATGTGCAGATAAAATACCGCCGCCTGCAAAGTACTTTTTATTCTTTTCTTTTCCGAAATTGTTTTCTAAAATGCTTCTGATATTTTCACCATTCTTTACAAAGATAACCTTGGCTTCACCGGTATCTATATCTGCTAAAGTTACATATCTTCCTTTCTGATACATGCCGTTGCATAAAAGATATATCTGATATACGGTTTGCACATTCAGAACTAAAAAACCATTTTCTGCCGGATGTGTTGTTTTATCTAAATCAATTCCAAAAAGCTGTCGGAGTAAAATATGTTCTTCTCCCATCGGATATCTTGCCGGCACGCGAAGTATTTCTATTTCGTTCTCTTCAAGTTTCTTGTCTGTTTTGGTTGCCAATACGGAATGATTGATTTGTAATGTTTTGGATAAAATCCGGATTCCGGCGATAATTTCATCTATGCAGTGTTCTAACAGCCATTCATCATGCAACAAACCCGGTTCACACTCTACACCATTGACTATTAATATGCGTTCTTTCCCTTCACTTTGTAAAAAGTTTTCCAGTTTCTGCGCGGTTGGAAAATCATTGCCGCTCATTCCGGTTAATTCGTTATCCCTTATTTTGTCCAGTAAATCTTTCTGAGACAAGGTTGGAATTGTTATTTTTTTATTATTTAATTTTGTTGTTTCCTGTCTGAACAGACTTACAAGTTTTCCCATTTTGGCCTTTACAACTGCTCTATGTCCCCGTCCATATTTACGAAAAGCGATTTTTTGTATTTGTTTTATATTTTTTTTCTGTTTTAATGATTTTTGATTTATCAATACCTGTTCCATTTTAACACAACCTTTCTTTTGATGGTTTATTGTTACAAAGATTAAGTGACCGAATGCTCACTCATGTTTTATTATAGTGAGCACCCGGTCACTTTGTCAAGCCTGTTTATTTATGTGTAAATTCCAATACCTTTGAATCTGTTCCTCTGATAAGGATTCCACGAATTCCTTCTTTAGTTGAAGAAAATATTCAAAATCCATCAAAATCAAATACAAAATTGCCCGGTTTTCAAATTCTTCTCTTGTGACAGGAAGAGCAGTCTCTTTCATTTCTTTCCGCAATCTGTCCAGTTCATTCAGCAATTCCTGTGCATTATTGGATTCTCCGAAACGGACACCGATTATATGGATAAATGCTGCAATATGTTCAGCCTGGGGCGGAATCTTTTGAATACTCATGATTTTTTTGTAAATATCCTTCAATACGGCACATTGTTGTCTGCGCATTTGCATATATTCCAGAAAATATTTTGATTCCAGAAAATAGGTGTTGTTCATATAGGCATAAGCTCGTTTTTCTCCTTCGGAAATATCCATCAAAAGTGTATCAAAACAGGAACCGGTATAATCGGATTTATCTTCTTTTAAAATGTATTCTGACATACGAAGCAAAACAGTTTTCAAATCCTCTTCCAGTGTATGCTGGGCAGCCCGGATTTCCTTCACCTTACCCGGAATGTATAGATTCAGCAGTGTTCCGATACCGGCACCGATAAACAGGAGAAGTGCCTCATTCAGAATAAGGGAAATTTCCATATTGCTTTCTAAAAGGTAATGAGTGACGAGTACCGCATTCATGGCAATGGCATCTCTCAGCTTTAAGAGCTGACAGCAGCCGGCGAACAGAAAAAGAAAAATACCAAATGCAATGGCATTGTAGCCTGCAATGTGGAAAATAATATAGGAAAAGAAAGTTGCCATGAAAAAGGCGACAATTCTTTTCAAAGAAACAGTAATGGTTTCTTTTGAGGTATCCTGAATCGTTAAAAGTGTAATAATACCTGCGGAGGTAGTGTAGCTTAAACCCAAAGTATTGGAAATTAAAATGGAAACAGCACTTCCGGCAGCAATTTTGATTAATTTGAGCATGAATGTAACCTTTCTTTGTTTTTGGCTGTCAATATATTGAAGTCCGAGTACTGCTTTATAGTATACCACAGGAACGGAAGGAAGTGACAGGTAGTACATTATTTTAGGGAAACGCAATTAACATGGTGTTTGACTGATATATGGGCACCAAGTATAATCTACGTGAGACTACGAGGTCTAATTATATCTACACGCTTAATAAGTATGTAAGAGAGGATTCCCGGTAGTAAAGAAATAAGGGATAGAAAAACACATCCGACATAATGGTGCAGAAAATGTCGGGTATGTTTTGATAAAACAAGGTAAGATATCCTTGACATCGAAAGTGAATGTGAATGTGTCGGACGGAAGCAGCAGTTGAAGTTTGGGACATTCCCGGGAAAGAGGAGAATGCAGATGAGTGATTGGATGGACGGAATGAGGAAGGCAATAGCTTATATGGAGGAGCACATGACGGAGCCGATGGATGTACAGGACATAGCAGCGCAGGCTTATTTGTCCGGTTTTTATTTTCAGCGGATTTTCGCTGCTTTGTCGGGAGTTACCGTAGGAGAGTATATCAGAAACAGACGTCTTTCTCTTGCGGCACAGGAATTATCTACGACCGAGCAGAAGGTCATTGATGTGGCGGTAAAGTATGGCTATGATTCTCCGGACAGCTTTGCAAGGGCATTTCAGCGCTTTCATGGTATTTCACCTTCGATGGCAAGGAAGAAAGGGGCAATGCTAAAGCTGTATGCACCCTTAAAAATTATTTTGACCTTGGAGGGCGGAGAGATGTTAGAGTATAGGATTGAGGAAAAAGCAGCATTTACCGTAATTGGCGTATCACGTATGTTTAACGCAGATACAGGCGGTCAGGATATTCCGAAGTTTTGGGAGGAATATATGAGTGCAGGTGAGAATCGTGCTATCTGTGGTGAATTCGGAATTAGTGTCAACAACGACAGTCAAGAATTTGAATACTGGATTGCAGATACGTATATTCCGTGTAAGGAGATTCCGAGGGGCTGCCTGTCGAAGGAATTTCCGGCAGGTACATGGGCAGTGTTCCCTTGCAGAGGACCGTTGAAGGATACACTGCAGAGCACAAATACCCGAATATGGAAGGAATGGATTCCGAATTGTAAGGAATACAAGCTGGCAGGCAACTATGTATTTGAAATGTACACGCCACCGCAGGAAGACCCGCAGAAGGATTATTGCGAGCTTTGGGTGCCGGTAGAAAAGGCATAAGAATGCGAGCATTAATCAAATTTTAATAATTTCTGCTGACTTGAAATTTTAAACTCCGGTCTGACAGCAGATTTTTGTGATAAGTTAACGGTTAAAGTGAATCAGCTTAGGTGTCAGATTGACCTCATCGGGTGGAATCGACCTAAGCTGAAGTGCTTTCAGTATCCCAATGCCGTAGTTTTCAAGAGCAACATCATAAGGGTGCGACCACCCAAACTTTTTCAGGGAGTGGAGTTGATGTGATTAACGATGGTTCTCAAGTCCCACTGTGTGAGATATTCAAAAGTTGTATATCGTGGAATCGTAAAAAACATGCGTCGATTCCATATTTTGTTTTCCCTATGTTATCTTAAAAAATGTCATATTTTTTCTATATTTTTGATAGTGTTTTTTTGGTAATATTTTTCTATAATAGTATCTGTTAAAAGACTGTCTGCAGAAGCCGAAATATACAATATGAATTTGTGCAGACAGTGCCTGAAGGCTACGGAAAGGGTAGGGTTTTTACTATGAAAAAGGATTATGAAAAGCAGATTGAAGATTTATTAAGACAGTTTACACTGGATGAAAAAATAGGCATGATACACGGAGCCGGTTTATTTCGTACCGAAGGAGTAGAAAGGCTTGGTATACCACCTTTAAAGTCTTCTGACGGACCGATGGGGGTGCGGAATGAATTTGATAATGCCCATTGGGTTACGGTAGGAACAACGGATGATTTTGTAAGCTATCTGCCCAGCAACAGTGCGCTTGCTTCCACATGGAATAGAGAACTTGCCAAAAAGGCAGGTCAGGTGCTTGGTGAGGAAGCAAGAGGGAGAGGCAAGGATGTGATTTTGGCACCGGGTATTAACATTAAAAGAAGTCCGCTGTGCGGCAGAAATTTTGAATATATGAGTGAGGATCCGAAGCTGATTGAAGAGCTTACTGTACCAATCATTGAAGGTATACAGGAAAATGATGTGGCAGCCTGTGTCAAGCATTTTGCCGCGAATTCTCAGGAAACGGACCGGCTGTGGGTAGATACTATTGTGGATGAGAGAACCATGCGGGAGATTTATCTGCCGGGATTTGAAGCAGCAGTAAAAAGGGCAGATACCTATTCTTTGATGGGGGCATACAATCTTTTGAACGGTGCCCATTGCTGTGAGAATAAAGAACTTCTGGACAAGCTTTTACGGGAAGAATGGGGTTATGACGGAACAGTAATCAGCGATTGGGGTGCGGTACATAAAACAAAAGAGGCAGCAGAATGTACGCTGGATGTGGAAATGTCCGTATTTGATAATTTTGATGATTATGTTTTGGCTAATCCCTTAAAAGAAGCAATACAGAAGGGAGAAATTGAAGAGAGTTGTATTGACGATAAAGTACGCAACATTTTGCGTATGATGTTCCGGTTGAAGATGATTGGGGAAAAGGCTGATGAAAGAAAAACAGGTACCTATAATACTCCGGAACACAGACAGGCAATTATGGATGTGGCAAGAGAGTCTGTTATTTTACTGAAAAATGAAGATAATCGTCTGCCCATTCAGACAAAGGGATTAAAGAAAATTGCGGTTATCGGCTGTAATGCGGAAATGATTCATTCTAACGGCGGCGGCAGTGCGGAAATCAAAGCACTTTATGAAATTTCACCACTGATGGGGTTGAAATCAAAGCTGGGTGGCAATGTGGAAGTAGCTTACGCCAAGGGTTATTATATTCCGGAAAAAGAGAATAGCAGTGATGAAAACTGGCAGGCAGCAAGTTTGGAGGATCAGAAATCAGAGGAATATAAGGCAGCTCTGAAAGCCAAAGAAGAAAAAGAAAAGAAGCGTGCAGAGGAAGGAAAAGTAAAGAGCAAGGAGCTTTTAGAGGAAGCTGTGAAGTTGGCTTCTTCCTGCGAGGAGGTTATTTTTGTAGGAGGGCTGAATCATGACTATGATGTGGAAGGGTTGGATCGTCCGGATATGAAGCTTCCTTACGGACAGGAAGAACTGATTGCGGCATTGTTGGAAGCAAACCCCAATACGGTACTTACCTTCGTAGCAGGTTCACCGGTGGATATGAGCCGTTTCGCAGATAAGGCAAAGGCAATTCTCTGGTGCTATTATGCAGGAATGGAGAGTGGTAATGCATTAGCCGAAGTACTGCTTGGGAAAGTAAATCCTTCCGGTAAGCTTGCAGAGACTTTTCCGGTGCATTATGAGGACTGTGTGACAGCGAAAAACGGTGAGTTTGCAAAAGAGGGAAAGGTAGAGTACAAAGAAGGTATTTATGTAGGTTATCGTTATTTCGATAAGAAGAATATCAAACCTGCATTCTGCTTCGGACACGGTTTGTCTTATAGCGAATTTGCTTACAAGGATTTGCAGGTATCGGTAGAGGGCAGAACGGCACAAGTAACGCTAACAATAGAAAACATTGGAAACATGGCGGGTGCAGAGGTCATACAGGTTTATGTGTCTGATAAGGAAGCTTCTGTAGAACGTCCTTTGAAAGAATTGAAAGGCTTTGACAAGGTATTTTTGCAACCGGGCGAAAGCAGGACGGTGACGGTGAGTCTTTCCGAAAGAGATTTTGCTTTTTATGATGTTGAACAAGGAGATTTTACAGTCGAAGCGGGTGCGTTTGAAATTCTGGTAGGTGCATCCTGTGATGATATTCGGTTGAAAGAGACAATAGAAATACAATAAAAAGTATATTAATACCGGATGACTGTTAGATTTGGAAACCGGTTTGCATAAAAAATTGATATGTAGATATCCGGCAGAGAAGAGAGATGAGAAATTATCGGATCTGCCGGATATTTTTGTTATATATTTTTAGGTTATGTAGTAATGATAGTGTTAATTTCTTCTATTGTCATTTTGGCAATTTGAGCAACCTGCTCTGTTGGAATTCCATTTTTGAGCATATTTTTTATCATCTCCTTTTTTCCCTGAGCCATTCCCTGAGCCATTCCCTGAGCCATTCCCTGAGCCATTCCCTGAGCCATCCCCTGAGCTATTCCTTGAGCCATCCCTTGCTTCAACCCTTTGTCTATTGCTTCTTTTTGTCTTTCTTCAATCACATCTGCCATTAATTCTTCCAATGCTTTGCACATACTTCCTCTGACCTCCTCGAATTCTTGATAATTTGCTCTTACAATGATATCCATTACGGACTCATACAATTTATTGCTTCTGTGTTTTTGGTATTCATCTACAAGGCGACGAACTTCGTCCTTGCTTTCAAGTTTATTTGTCATGCTCCACAGCCACAGATTTTCCTCTTCGTCGACTCTGGATGTAATAATTAATTGCATGGGAAGAAGCTTTTGCTTCTTCTGTATGTAGTAAATTCCTTTATAGCGTTCATTGATACGGTAACCGCATACCTTTTTGAGGTGTTCAATGAGTTTTTTCGGATATTTTTTACTTACAAAGGTAAGCGTAAGTTCTTCAATGGGAATTGCATTCTGCTCACCGGTGTCTGCTTTGTAAAAACAAGCATATGCACATCCTTTATAAAAATCATCGATACTCAGGTAGTCCGTCGGACTCTTGTATTCTACAATGTTGTATTTGCGGAATATTTTTCCGATATTTTTCTTTACCGGAATGTTTTTTTCCTTCTTGATAATCAGTGCATCAATTTCCTTTGGTTTTGTGCCAAGCTGATGTTCATTTTCAAAAATCAGGTTATCCTTATCTTCCTGTAGTTCAATCTGTAGCCCTGCGTAAAAGGCAGGATGCCACTGTAAGGTTTCATTTCCCATACTTTCTCCTTCATAGTAACAATTTTTTTCTGTTTTCTCAATCGTTTCTGAAATTTGATGAAAGTGTTGGCAGAGCTGCCTAAATCAATAATATTGAAATGTATAATAAATTTACTTTCAGAATATGTAGCTGTTATACCACATAAAAAATGACAGATACATCTGCATATCTGTCATTTATTGTAAAAAAAGATATTCCTTATGTCAAGTATTACCGCAAAAAAATTACTTAGATAATTTAAGATTCAGAGCAATCTTTTTTCAATGTTATGTCCTTTAGAATTAAAATTTCTGTTTCTTTTTCCTGTTTTTTTTCTGTTACCATCAGAGTATTATCATCCATATATTGCTTAAGCCTGTTTCTTGATAAAGATAAGAGTTCGGCGATTATTTTGTCGGTTCTTATTTTTATACCGAAATCATTGTGTATCACAATACAGTCTCCTGCAAGCAACGGATGATTTTTCTCTTCTGAAGAAATGGCTTCCAACTCATAATCTATTTCATCCCATGCAATTTCCGCCTTATTCCGATTGAATAAGCTGACATCCGTACCATACTGAAAAGCCAGTTCGGGAGAATTATGCTGAAAATCCGAAAATTCCCGGGAAGGAATACAATCAGGCTTCTGACGTTCGTAGATTGTCAGATTGTAAGTATGTTTACATTTGCTGCACTGGTAAATCAACCATACATCTATTTTATTTCCGTTTGCATTTACGCGGAAACAGTTTGTATTGTGAAAAATAGTTTTACATCCGCAACCCGAACAGTTTCTACGGATTTCGTAGGATTTCGTGGGTTTTATTCGATATTCAATTTTTTTTACATAGCTCATGTTGCATCTCCTTGTTTCTTGTTGGAAATTGCAAAGGGCTATTACTTGTATTTTTTATTTGCAATAGCCTTTGCTATGCAAAATGAATGGGTGTAGTCATAGTAATTGTCCTCCTCATCTTTATGCCTGTATTTTAAACGGAAGGTGCGCCTGTTTCTACCTTATGATTATTTAGAATTAAGTTTGAGGAAAAAAATGTCCAACAAATTATTGACATCCTTAAAAAGTATGATAAACTTATCTAGATGCAATTGCAATTCATTTGCAACTAGATAAGTTTTTTGCGTCATGTACTACTTTTTAATCTGCATGGCGCATTAGTATAATGGAGGATATGGATATGATGGATATGTTTTTGGATGTATTAATGGATACTTTGATGGATTCTTTGAAAATTCTGCCCTTTCTGTTTTTGACCTATGTGATAATGGAATACATAGAGCACAGAATGGGGGAAAAAACGAAGAAAGTAGTGAAAAAATCAGGGAAATTCGGTCCATTACTTGGTAGTGTATTGGGGATTTTTCCACAGTGCGGCTTTTCGGCAGCGGCAGCCAATCTTTATGCAGGAAAAGTCATTACAGTGGGAACGCTGTTAGCAATTTTCTTATCCACTTCGGATGAAATGCTGCCAATTCTGATTTCGGAGCAGGTAAATCCGATAGTTATTGTGAAAATTCTTGCAGTTAAAGTATTGATTGCAATTATAGCAGGGTTTGCTGTGGATGCTTTTGTAAGAGGGCATAGAAAAGAAGGAAACAATGAAGAGGCAGAAGAACATATCGGACATATGTGTGACCATGACCATTGTCATTGCGAAGAGGGAATTATAAAATCTGCATGTATTCATACACTTCAGATTATTTTGTTTATTTTTATTATTTCTTTTATATTGAATACCGGCGTGACCTTCATTGGGGAAGAAACTCTTTCGGCTATTGTTTTGAATCGTCCGATTCTCGGTGTGTTGCTCTCCGGCATAGTGGGACTGATTCCGAACTGCGCCGCTTCCGTTGTCATTACCCAGCTTTATCTGGAGGGAATGTTGAGTACGGGAGCGATGCTTTCCGGACTTCTTGTAGGAGCCGGGGTTGGTGTTCTGGTGCTTTTCCGGGAGAATCTTCATGTCAAAGAAAATATAAAAATTGTTTTCCTTTTATATACAATCGGTGTAGTTGCGGGTATAATATTAGAATGTATAGGATTTCAAATTTAGCTGCTTTGGCAGCAGTAAAGTTGCCGTAAACAGATGTGCTGTTTTACGGTATAGAAGAAGGTATGAAAATAAATGGAAAATATAGATAATAACTGGCCGGAGGGAATTAAAAAGACAAAACAGAGAGAGGATGTTTTCCATGTGTTAATACATGCGGAAAAACCGCTCAGTGCAATTGAGATTTATAATCGAATTCAACGGGATAAAAAGACTCGGGAGACCGGGCAGACAAACTATGCAGTTTCTACCATATACCGTGCTCTTGCGGTATTTGAGGAAAACGGACTTGTGGAGAAATCCACGTTGATGGGAGAAGATACAGCAGTTTACGAGTGGCAGCACGGAAAGCACAAACATTATGCTATCTGTCTGAAATGTCATAAACTTGTTCCTCTTGCAAAATGTCCTTTTGAGCATGTGAAACTGGATACATCGGACGAGGATTTTACGGTTACAAGTCATAAGCTGGAAATATATGGCTACTGTAATAAATGTAAGGAAGAAACGGAAAAGTAAGTTTGTGCTGTAAAAGGATGTCAGCATATGGGGTAAATGATACAATAGGGATAACGGAGGGATATTTATGAGACTTGGAGCGTTAGAGGCGGGCGGAACAAAAATGGTGTGTGCAATCGGGGATGAAAAAGGGAATATTCTGGATAAGATATCTATTCCGACGCAGACACCGGCGGATTCTATGCCGAAAATGATACAATATTTCAAGGACAATGAAATTGAGGCACTGGGAATCGGAAGTTTTGGTCCTATTGATTTGCATAAAGATTCTCCTACCTATGGATATATTACTTCTACACCGAAAAAGCCGTGGACAAATTTTGATTTTGTAGGCGGCTTTGCAAAGGAATTGAACTGTCCCATCGGCTTTGATACGGATACAAATGCGGCAGCTCTCGGAGAGGCAGCTTTTGGAGCAACAAAGGGATTGGACTGTAGTATGTATATTACTATCGGAACAGGAATCGGAGTAGGAATTTTTGTGGAAAATCAGCTTCTGCATGGTATGCTTCATCCGGAAGCCGGACATATCCTTATGGCAAAGCATCCAAAAGATACCTATAAAGGAAAATGTCCGTTTCATGGAACATGCTTCGAAGGTCTGGCATCAGGTCCGGCAATAGAGGAACGGTTTGGGGCAAAGGCAGATACTTTGGTTGGCAGGGAAGATGTCTGGGATTTGGAGGCATTTTATATTGCGCAGGCGTTGGTGAATTATACACTGACAATATCACCGAAACGAATTGTTCTGGGGGGCGGCGTGATGCATCAGGAGCAGTTATTTCCGCTGATTCGGGAGCAGTTTAAAGAGATGTTGAACGGGTATGTGAAGACAAAAGAGTTGGAAGATTTAAACAGTTTTATTGTGCCGTCAGTGTTGCATGATAATCAGGGAATTATGGGGTGTTTGAAGTTGGCAGAGAAAGCTCTTTTTGAGAGTTGAAGTCCACTACGCCGCCGTGCAAGCTCAATTCCGCAAGCTACATCTCGCTTGAGGGTTGTCGCCCTATATAAAAAAGAACAAGCAGTCTTTAGCAAGTAAACTTGCACAGACTACTTGTTCTTTTTTATGCACGGCTCATAGCAAAACAAAAACACCGACCTCATGACTCTTACGTTCACAAAACCAGTGTTTCAAGTGCACCGCCAGGGGCTCGAACCCTGGACACCCTGATTAAGAGTCAGGTGCTCTACCAACTGAGCTAGCGGTGCTTGTTATTTACAACGCAAGTGTTATTATAGTATAATATATTTCAGTTTGCAAGTGTTTTTTAAAAAAATTTTAATACATATTTAAGAATAGAGGAAGTAGTTATGATTTTTGAAAGTCATGCCCATTATGATGATGAGAAATTTGATGAAGACAGGGATAGCCTGCTTTCATCCATGCCGAAAAACGGTATTGAATATATTGTTAATGTAGGAGCCAATTTAGCGACTACAAAAAGAACCATAGAACTTACGGAAAAATATCCGTTTATTTATGGTGCCGTTGGTGTTCATCCAAGTGATACGGCAGAATTAAATGAGGAAAATTTTGCATGGCTGAAAAATCAGTGTGCTTTGCAAAAAGTAGTTGCGGTAGGAGAAATCGGACTGGATTATTATTGGGACGAACCGGAACGGGATATACAGAAAAAATGGTTCAGGAGGCAATTGGCACTGGCATCGGAGGAAAAATTGCCGGTCATTATCCATTCCAGAGAAGCAGCGAAAGATACGCTGGATATCATGAAAGAAATGGAATGTGAAAAAATTGGAGGAGTTGTGCATTGCTTTTCTTATTCTAAGGAAATTGCGAGAGAAGTTTTGGAGATGGGATTTTATCTCGGAATCGGTGGAGTGGTGACGTTTCAGAATGCAAAGGCCATAAAAGAAGTTGTTGCCTATGCTCCGCTTGACAGGATTTTACTGGAAACAGACAGTCCTTATCTGGCACCGACACCGCATCGCGGAAAAAGAAATTCGTCTCTTTACATTCCGTTGATTGCGGAAGAAATTGCGAGAATAAAAGAAATAGAATATAAAGAAGTTATTTCTGTTACAAATAATAATGCAAAAGAAATGTTCCGCATTCATTAAAAAGCAAGAAAGAAGGAAAAAGTTATGGCAACCTTGGGAATCCCTGCAAATACAATAGAGATACTACAAAAATATCATTTTAATTTTCAAAAGAAATTCGGGCAGAACTTTCTGATTGATACTCATGTATTGGATAAAATTATTACTTCCGCACAAGTCGGAAAGGATGACTGCATACTGGAAATCGGACCCGGTATCGGAACAATGACACAGTATCTTGCTGAAAATGCCGGAGAAGTGGTAGCAGTTGAAATTGATAAGGCATTGATTCCGATTTTGGAAGATACACTTTCCGAATACGATAATGTTACAGTCATTAATGAAGATATATTGAAATTGGACATTAACAAAATAGTAGAAGAAAAAAATAACGGACAACCTATCAAGGTAGTTGCGAATCTGCCTTATTATATAACCACACCGATTATTATGGGGCTGTTTGAAAGTCATGTTCCGCTAAAAAGCATTACGATTATGGTTCAGAAGGAAGTGGCAGACAGAATGCAGGTCGGACCGGGAACAAAAGATTACGGGGCACTTTCTCTCGCTGTCCAGTACTATGCAAAACCGGAAATTGTGGCAAATGTGCCGCCAAACTGTTTCATGCCACGTCCGAATGTGGGAAGCGCAGTTATCAAGTTGACCCGATATGATAAACCACCGGTGGAGGTAGAGGATGAAAAATATATGTTTTCTCTTATCCGGGCCTCCTTCAATCAACGGCGGAAAACCTTGATTAACGGATTGCTGAATGCCGGAAATTCGGGAGTTACAAAAGAGGATATTTTAGCGGTTTTGGAAGAAATGCAGTTAACCGCCACCGTTCGGGGCGAAGCATTGACCTTGGAGCAGTTTGCTGAGTTGAGCAATCGGCTGAATAATAGGAGAGGTTTTATTTTTTGACATTGCTATTCTCCTATGTTAAACTTAGAAAGTAAAAAATGGGGTTATTATGTAGAAAAATAAAAGCTGCCATGCAGCCGGACGTAGAGGTGAGTACCTTGGATAAGTACGAATATAAAGTAAGAGCAGAAGAAATTAAATCATTAATAGCACAAGGTGAATACGTAGAAGCAGTGAAAATAGCAGATACGATAGACTGGCACCGTGTAAAAAGTGTTATGATGCTTTGTACCATTAGTGACTTATATAAAATCAATCGCAGATTTGAAGAAAGTAAAGAGTTATTGCTGTTGGCATATGAACGCCATCCCGGTGGACGTACCATTGTCTACTCCCTTTGTGAGCTTTCCATTAAAATGGAAGAATATGTACAGGCAATTGAATATTATAAAGAATTTGTACAGATAGCACCGAGAGACAGCGGACGATATATTTTGCAGTATAAATTGTACGAAGCACAGGACGTAAGTCTGGAAGAAAGAATTGCCGTTCTGGAAGAAATGAAAAAACGGGATTACAGAGAAAAATGGGCGTATGAACTGGCATACCTGTATCATAGAATAGGGTTGGCAACCAAATGTGTAGAAGAATGTGATGAATTGATTTTGTGGTTTGGTGAGGGAAAATATGTCATCAAAGCCATGGAATTAAAAATGCTTCATCAGCCGCTTACACCGGAGCAGGAAAAACGTTATGAAATGCAGATGCGCGGTATTTCTATGTATGACCGGTATGAACAGGAAGAGGCAGAAGAAGAGGAAGAGACAGAAAGCACACCGGAGCAGGAAGAACAGGATGCCATTTTGAATGCGGCAACAACCCGTATCGGCACAGATGAGTTAGATGATATTCATGTAAAAACACTGGATATGGGGCAGTATAATACCATCAATCTGCAAAAAGAACTGGCGGCAAGCATGAAAGAGCTTTTAGATGATGGAACGGAGGTGGACGAGTCTTTAGAGAATGAAGAGACGGATCACATTACGAAATCCATTTTAGCCCCCATGTTTGAAAATACAGAGGAAATAACGACAGCAGCACAGGAAGTTGCAAATTATTCCGCAGAAGAGGAACCGATTGAAGAAGAAGTATTCTTCGAAGAAACCGGAGAGATGCCGGAAGTAGAAGAACTTTCGGATGTGGATGAAGAAGAGACACCTGAAGAGTATATTTTTGGAACAGACGAAACGGATGAAATATCAGAGGACGAAATCGAGGAATTTGAAAACGAGGAATCCGAAAACGATAAGATTACCGCAGATGAAATAGTAGAGATACATACAGAAGAAATAAAGAAAAGCGAAGAACCTGACAGGGCGGCTTCCGTTATGCAGCAGATGCGCGAAGAAGCAGAAGGAAAAGCAATCGTGCCCCAGCCGGAGGTTTCCGTTAATAATTCCACAGCAGGAACTGCTACATACCAAATATTGCCGGAGGTTCCGGCACCCCTTGCAGGTATGCTCTCACAGGAATATGACGGACAAATCAGTCTTGTTGTACCGGAGGGAGAAAAGGTTGAAAAACAGATTACCGGACAGATGAGCATCGAGGATATTCTTGCTGAATGGGAACGCATGAAGAAGGATAATGAGGAAAAGCGGAAAGAAGATGTACGTCGCCGTGTGCAGGAACAAACCGGAAACCTGTTTGCAGAATTTGATGAGTCTACGAAGAGCGGTATTCTTGCCCAATTAGAGGAAATGGAGGCGGATGCAAGGGAAAAAGAAGCTGAAAAACCGCCAATTACGCCTCATGATGTTACTGATGAAACGGAAGAATCAGAAGAACTTGAAGAAATCGAAGAAGTGGAAGAACTTCCTCCCGAGGAAATTCCTGAAGTAGAAGAAGTTGAGCTTGAAGATTTGGATGAGGAAGCTACAGAGGATGACGGCGTAGAAGAATTGGAGGAGATAGAAGAGGAAGAAACCATGCCGGAAGCTGAAGCTTCTGAAGAAGAGAAAGAAGCCGATGTTTTGAAAACAGAGGAAGACGCCGGTGAAGAAGTCAGACCGGAAGAAGCGGCAGAAGAAGATACAGGTGCTTCTACTGTATCTGATGAGGTTGACAAGAAGGAAGCAGAAACTGAAACTGCATCAAAAGACAAGCAGCAGGAACTCAGTGAGGCTGAAATGGAAGACATTGTGGATGAACGCATGGCACTCCGTCAGCTTACCGAGGAAGAAAAAGAACTGTTTGGTTCTTTTATTCATACGAGAAAGTCCAAGGAACAGTTTATTAAGTCTATTGATAACATTAGTCTTGCAGCATATACAGGTAACATTATCGTAACAGGTGATGATAGAAATGATGCAATGACTTTAGCCAAAAATCTTGTGCGTGAAGTGCAGATGACAGACAATAATTTCTCCGGAAAAGTGGCAAAGATATCAGGTGCCGCATTGAACAAAAAGGATGTGGAAACAACTCTTTCGCGCATGGAGAACGGAGCTGTTATCATTGAAGGCGCAGCAAAAATGACTACAGAAACCGCAGAAAAACTTCATAAATATTTAGACCACGAAAACAAGGGAATTATTGTGGTTTTGGAAGGTACAAGAAAGGAGATGAATCGGTTCTTAAAGCAGAATGGAGCATTGACAGACTGCTTTACATCCCGCTTTGACATTGAAGCACTGGATGATGATGCACTTGCCGCTTATGGTAGAAAATACGCAGAACTTATGGAGTATTCCATCGATGAATTAGGTATGCTGGCGCTTCACACCAGAATTTCGGATATGCAGACAAGCACTCATGTTGTAAATGTAGCGGAGGTACAGGAAATAGTAGATGATGCCATTCATCATGCCAACAGGAAAAATTTAAGACATTTCTTTGATATTCTGTTTGCAAAACGATACGATGAGGAAGATATGATTATATTAAGGGAAAGAGATTTTAATTAAACCGGGGGTGTCTCTATGAAGAAAGCTGCAAAGAAGCAAATAAAGAAAGAGCGTGAACGGGTATTTATTTCCGAAGCGGATCAGTATGTGTTTGCGCAGGGTTCACATTATGATATTTATAAAAAGTTAGGAGCACATTTATCTTGCGAAGACGGTGTGGAAGGTATGTTTTTCGGAGTTTGGGCACCTAATGCAAGAAAGGTAAATGTAATCGGTTCTTTCAATGGATGGGATGAAAATATTCATGAAATGAAACGTCTCGGCGATGGAGGAATATATGCACTTTTTATCCCCGGAGTCGGAGCCGGAGAGATGTATAAATTTCTGATTACTACACAGAATGGGAATAAACTCTATAAAGCGGATCCGTTTGCCAATTATGCGCAGCTTCGACCCGAAACAGCGTCGATAACTACTGATTTATCCAATTTTATATGGTCTGACAGGGACTGGATGGATAAACGTGATAAAAAAGATATGAATAAAGAGCCGATGGCAATTTATGAATGTCATATCGGTTCATGGATGAAGCATCCAAACAATGGAACACAGGAAGGATTTTACAACTATCGCGAGTTTGCGGATAGGATTGTGGAATACTTGAAAGAAATGAAATATACCCATATTGAACTGATGGGTATTGCAGAGCATCCTTATGATGGTTCATGGGGATACCAGGTCACAGGTTACTATGCACCTACCTCGCGATATGGTACACCGCAGGATTTTATGTATCTAATTAATACCTTGCATAGAAATAAAATCGGTGTGATTTTGGATTGGGTTCCGGCACATTTTGCGGTAGATGCACACGGACTCAGTTGTTTTGACGGTTCTTGTATTTTTGAGCATCCTGACAAACGGTTGGGTGAGCATCCTGACTGGGGAACGAAAATCTTTAATTACGGAAAAACCGAGGTAAAGAATTTTCTGATAGCCAATGTTCTTTTTTGGATGCGGGAGTTCCATGTAGACGGTATTCGTGTGGATGCCGTTGCATCCATGCTTTACTTGGATTACGGAAAGCGTGAGGGACAATGGGTTCCGAATAAGTATGGCGGGAATAAGAATCTGGGAGCGATTGAATTCTTTAAGCATATGAATTCCGTTGTACATGGTGCTGCACCTGGATTTTTAACCATTGCTGAGGAGTCTACTGCATGGCCTCAGGTCACGGATTCGGTAGAAGTAGGCGGACTTGGATTTTCTTTTAAGTGGAATATGGGTTGGATGCATGACTTCTGTGAATATATGAAACTGGATCCTTTGTTCAGGAAAAATAACCACTATGCCATGACCTTTGCCATGACATATAACAGCAGTGAGAATTATATTCTTCCGCTTTCTCATGATGAGGTTGTCCACCTGAAATGCTCTATGGTAAATAAAATGCCGGGATATAAGGTTGACAAATATGCCAATTTAAGAGTGGGTTATACATATATGTTCGGTCATTCCGGCAAAAAACTGCTTTTTATGGGACAGGATTTTGCGCAGGAAAGAGAATGGAGTGAAGAACGTGAGTTAGACTGGTTTTTGCTGGATGAAGACTTAAATCACGGTATGCACGAGTATGTGAAGGAACTTTTGCAGCTCTACAATAAGTATTCCTGCTTATATGAAATTGACAACAACTGGGACGGTTTTGAGTGGCTGAATCCGGATGATGCAGAGCAGAGCACCTATAGCTTTTTCAGAAAAAATTCCACGGGGAAAAATAACCTTATGTTCGTGCTGAATATGACACCCATGTATCGGGAAAATTTCACGGTAGGAGTACCGAAAAAAGGAAAGTACAGATTGTTGTTAAACAGTGACGAAAAACGATTCGGCGGAAATGGTATGGAAATTCCGAAGGAGCTTGTGGCAGTTGCCGAACCAAGTAATTACAGAGAATATTCTATAACCTTTAACCTTCCGCCTTATGGTGCTATGGTATTTCAATTTTAAAGGTTAAGAAAATATGATAAAAAGCCGAAATAAAGTGTGAGTTTATCAAAACTTGCACTTTATTTTTTCGATTACTTCTACATTTGGAGACTGTTTATGAAAATTACTTTTGAAAATTATGAGAACAAACAGAATGTAGATAAGACGAAAACTACATATAGTTCCCCGGAGAGCTGCAAAGCGGCCGCTAACAGGGGTTATGCATTAGACATTTCTGGCACAGTTATGGATAACACTGCTTATGGGGTTCAGGGAAGAACCACAGAAGATATTATGCAACAAGCGCAGAACACAGACGTTGCTACGCAGAGAGACTATATGACAGTTATGTCTAATTCTATGTCATCAGAAGATTTTGCGAAATTGCTGGAGAAGGGTTATCATCCGGGTGATGTTGCGATGGAAGAGACAGTGACAATTACCGATCATATTAAAGCAGAGCTTGCGAAAGCCGGCGTAGATGTGGCAGGCTATACGGATAATGTGTCATCGGTTGCCATGGAGGAAGTGGCAGGCAGTCAGGCATCCGCACAACAGATTGCGGCAAAGCTTGAGCAGGCAGATGCGGCTGTTACGGATGAAAATATAGAACAGGTAGAAGAAGCCTATCAAAATGCCTCTATGTTGGAGAAATTAACGGAAGGTGCTATCAAATACCTGGTGGAAAACGGTATGGAGCCGACTATCGAAAACCTTTACAGAGCGCAATTTTCCGGCAATACTAATCCTGACAAGCAGGGAAGAGGCTACTATGCGGAAGGAACAGCAGGCTACTATTCCAGGAAGGCGGAGGGCTATGACTGGAAACAGTTGCATTCCCAAATAGAGAAAATTATCAAAGAAACCGGACTTTCCATTGATGAGAAAACATTGGAACAGGCGAAATGGCTTATTGAGAAGGGTATTCCGCTGACCGGCGATAATCTTTTGAATTTAAATATATTAGAAAATTTAGAGCTTCCCATGGAGGCGGACAAGTTGCTTTCGGCAATTGCAGGAGCGGTAGGAAGCGGAAAGTCTGCGGGTCAGACAAATCTTGCAGAACCGGAAACTGATTTGGAAAAAGCAGTTCGTTATGTGGAAACGGCAGCAGGTATCAGTGAGGCTGCGGTGGATTGTGTAATGGCAGAAGAAAAGGAATTGAATCTGAAAAATCTTGCCGATGCACAGAGACGGATTGATAACGGGGAACCGGTAATGGCAGATTTCAATGTTTCTGCCAGAAGAAAAATGGAAGAAATACGCTTGCAAATGACCGTGGAAGCGAATTTAAAACTGTTACAAAGTGGTTATCAGATAGATACCGCTCCGCTAGAACAGTTAGTAGAGGATTTAAAGGCAGTGGAAGAGGCCTTGAACAAACAACTATTCCAAACGAATCAGAAACAGGATGCAGAAGTTATGGCATCACTTTATGAGGAAACGCAAAGCAAGCTTTCCGAGATACCTTATCTTCCTGCGGCAGTGGTCGGAAAGACAGTATTTGATGAGAAGACTACACTGAACTCTGTTCATGCAGCGGGCGTGGAATTAAGAAATGCTTATGAAATTGCGGGAGAGTCCTATGAAACGATGATGACCGCTCCGAGAGCGGATTTGGGAGATTCTATCAAAAAAGCATTCCGCAATGTAGATGACATATTAAAATATATGGATATGGAGCTTTCAGAGCAGAATAGAAGGGCTGTGCGCATTTTAGGTTATAATAGCATGGAAATTACCGCAGAAAATATACTGGCGGTTAAGGATGCCGATTTAAGTATTAAGAGAGCAGTGGACAGGATGACACCTGCCACTACACTGGAAATGATTCGGGAGGGAACCAATCCATTGGAAATGACTGTTTCCGAATTGAATGAGTACTTTGATAAAAAAGAGGATAGTGCCGAAGAGGAAGCATTGAAGTACAGCAAATATTTATATAAATTAGAGCAGAACAATGCAATTACAGAAGAGGAAAGAAGTTCTTACATCGGAATTTACCGATTTTTCCGGCAAATGGAGAAAAATGACGGAGCGGCAATCGGTGCAGTTGTGAACGCAGGTGCGGAGTTATCCTTTAAAAATCTTCTGACAGCGATTCGTTCCGGAAAGAAAACAGGAATGGATGTTACGGTGCATGACAGCTTTGGTGGGCTGGCTGATTTGATTTCCGGTGGAGATTCCATTTCAGAGCAGATATCCAGAGGATTTTCCTCTTCGTCACAAACAGAGAGCGGACAGAGGGAACAGAAATATTATCAGACTGTGGCAAGAGAGATTACGGATGATTTGACACCGGAAAAATTAATGGAAATCACATTGACCGGTGATTTGACACTGGAGGAATTTGCATCGCGCTTATCTACGGCGAACGTGGATGAGGTGTTGGAAAAAGCTTTCCGGGAAGAACAGTTGAAGGAATTTAGGGCAGCCCAGAACGTGGATAATGAAACGCTAAAATTTTTGCTGGATACAGGAGAAGCGGTTACGGTAAATCATCTTCTCGCAGCGGATAGATGGCTAAAAAAACCGAGTGATACATTTGAGAAAATGAACCGTTACAGTAAAAGGTTTGAAAAGATGGCAAAACAGCTCATAGAGAATTTTGATGATGAGGGTTCGGCAAAGCAGGGATATGAAGATTTCGGTACGGAGGCTGCAGAGGAATTGAAACAGGCTGTAGAAGCAGAAAATGTAACTTCCTTGGATATAAAAGAAATTCATATGTTACATAAGCAGATACATCTTGCAAAAGCAGCTGCAAGGCAGGAAGATTACCGGATTCCGGTGCAAATCGGAGAAGAAATTGCTTCCGTCAGGCTGCGCGTAATCAGAGGCAGCGAAGAAAGCGGCAAGGTAAAGGCTACGATAGAAACAGAAAAATATGGTCTTGCCGAGGCGGAGTTTAAAGTAACCGGTAATACACTGGAAGGGTTTATTGCTTTCAGTAAGGAAGATGCAGCTGAGAAATTAAGTTCAATAGAGGCAGGAATGAAAGAGGCACTTGATAATACAGACTTGAAGATTAATTCTTTCCACCTTGTACAGAGCAGAAAGCTGGATACGGCGTCTTTCATGAAGGAAGAGGCGGCGGAAAACTCTAAAGTTTCCTCAGCTCTGCTGTATAAAACGGCAAAAGCATTTTTGGAAGCAGTATCCGAATAGGAGTTCATACAAACAAGATAACCGTAAATCGGTAAGAAAGGTGAGTACAATGAGAATAAATTATAATGTTTCCGCAATGACATCAAACAATTGTTTAAGGAGAAATGACAATGCATTGGCAAAGTCCATTGAAAGATTGTCCTCGGGATTTAAAATTAACCGTGCAAAGGATAATGCATCAGGGCTTGCTATTGCAAAGAGAATGAATGCCCAGTTAGAAGGTATTTCTGTAGCAGGTGATAATGCCAATGATGGTGTTTCCGTAATCGAGACAGCAGATGGGGCACTGTCAGAAATCCATGATATGTTACAGAGAATGAATGAACTTGCTGTAAAGGGTGCGAACGGAACATGGTCCGATGCTGATCGTGAGACAATTCAGGATGAAATTACACAGCTGCAGAAAGGAATAGAGCAGATTGTAGACTGTACGGAATTTAACGGTCAGAAGATATTGAATGGCTCCTTTGACTTAAAAGGTTACACAGACATGACTGATGTAAAAGTTGATTACTATTCAGACAATGTAACGGCCAAAAAATACACAATTGATAAGTTAACGGTAAATTTAGATACAGACGGAAATATTATAAATGATGATACCCAAAATGCAGATACAATTAATCGGGCTATTCAGCTTGGAAGTGAATTTCCGCCTGATTGCAAGGTCAGCAATATCGACGGTAATGTTTTGACTATTTCCGATAAAAGCGGTTTTGAAATGAAACTGACGATTCAAAAAGATATTGCAATTACTGCAGTAAAACCTTTAAACATCGATATTACCGGTTTTGGTGATATGAGTATTCAGGTTGGTGCAAACGAAGGCCAGACTTTGGATATGCGTATTCCGGCTGTTACTTTGAAAAATATGGGCATAGAAGATGCAGATTATTCAACGCAGGATGGTTGTGATGAAGCGATCCAGAAGATTGATGAAGCGATTTCTTATCTTTCCAAGGTGAGAAGCCGTCTTGGTGCATACCAGAATCGATTGGAATCTACGGTAGATTCTTTGGATGTTACTTATGAAAGTATGACAGCGGCATATTCCAGAATCATGGATGTAGATATGGCAAAGGAAATGACACAATATTCCAATCTGCAGGTATTGACACAGGCAGGAACTTCAATACTTGCACAGGCAAACGAAAGACCGTCACAGGTATTGCAGCTTTTACAGTAAGCTTTGAGCAAGGCAGTCTGCGCCACAGGATGCAGACAGAGTGGAGGCGTTCATGACAGACGAACAAAAGCAACAGTTTACGCGTAAAATATCAAATGCTAATAAAACAGAAATGATTGTGATTCTGTATGAAATGGTTCTGACCTATACGGAGGATGCAAAAAGAGCATTAGAGAGGCAGGATTTAGAGAACTGTAGAAAAGAAATACAGCGGGCAAAAGCATGTATCAGAGAATTACAAAATTCTGTAAACACGGAAAATAATCTGGGAATGAATTATTTTGAAATTTATTTATTTTTGCGCAGAGAGCTGTCCAAAGCAGCTGTTTCCGGTAATAAAACGGCACTTGATAATGTCTGCGGCATCATAAGTGAAATGCTTGAAACCTACCGCAAATTAAGCGAAGCAGACACATCAAGACCGATTATGGAAAATACACAGGCAGTCTATGCAGGACTGACTTATGGTAAGAACTCACTCAATGAAAGCCTGACAGGTCAGAACATTGACCGGGGTTTTCGCGCATAAGACATCATCAGGCAGCGAATTCATTTTTGCTGCCTGTGCTAATAAGTACTTATATCTTTTCAGGACAGCATTTACTTCATAAATGTAACAATCAATCAAATCCGGGTCCGTTACGTTATCGAATCCGCTGTATGCCATTTCCAAATCTAATCTTGTACGTTCCAAATCATCCAGTATACTTGTACTTTCAACAGAACTTAATGTGCGGTTCTTCCCGTAGGAACTTTGACTAAAGTGCCATTTCATAAGCAAAGAAACTCCTTTCCTTTTTATATATAAGTATTGGCAGATTCTTACATAATATTCATGGACTATCAAAAAGGTTCTTTGCATAAAATGAAAACAAGTATCAATATATCGCGTTTCATATGTGAGAGCGGAGTTTGAATGAATCAGGCAGAGAGCAGTATCATCATTATAGGTATGCTTTTTATAGTGATTTTCATAGGAGCAGTGCGTAAAAAAGCGGAGTGTATACTTAATTTTATTTTACGAATGGTGTTCGGAACAATTGCTATTTATTTTTTCAATATAGCCATAAAAAAATACGGTATGGATGTTTATGTTGCAATTAATCCAATTAGCGTTCTGATAAGCGGATTTCTTGGAATTCCGGGAGTTGCAGTGCTTTATGGAATCCAGTTTTATCAAATAAGATAAAACCTGTGTTGCCGGCAGTATCAGTCCGACCACACAGGTTTTGCAGCTCTGCTATTTGTGTTCTTCAAGCCAACGCATTGCCGTATATGCATAGACAGCACTTCCGACGGGAAGAACTTCTTCGTCAAATCGTACCTTCGGATGGTGCTGTGGGTAACAGAAGCCTTTGTCAGGTTGTCCGGCAGCAAGTGCCAGCATGATAGAAGGAACTTCCTGACTAACATAGGCAAAATCCTCAGAACCGGCAGTTTTTGGTGTTTTCTCGGAACCGGACATATTTTGAAGCTGTCTGGCAGCGAAAGCACTGGTGGGACCGAGTAATTCCTTTAAATAGACAGGGATGTCTGCGGCAAGCGCCTCATTATTGTAAAGAGTGGGACAGCCGCTTCCAAAGGTTACTTCTGCTGTAGCGCGGAAGGTAGCGGCAATGCCGGTTGCAATCTCAGTCATTCTTGTCTTAAGCATTGTACGCATATCTTCATCATAGGTACGAATGGTTCCACCCATTTCTGCGGTGTCGGGAATCACGTTTCCTGCATTTCCGGCATGAATGGTACCGATAGTTAACACTGCCTCATCAGAAAGGGAAAGCTCTCTTGCGTGAATTTCCTGTAATGCAGTAATGATATGGGCAGAAGCGGTAATCGGGTCGATACCGTTGTTTGGCATGGAACCGTGACAGCCTTTGCCCTTTACCTTGATGGTAAAATAGTCTGCGGCGGGTGCACTGACACCTCCGTCACAGACAATAACCGTTCCGGGATTCATCGGCATGTTTGCCATGACATGAATCATGAGTGCGGCATCTACATCTGGATTTTTCAGTACACCATTTTGAATCATGTCATGTGAACCTTCAAAAGTTTCTTCCGAAGGCTGGAACATTAATTTTATGGTACCTTCAATTTCGTCTTCATGAGACTTTAGCAGTTTTGCGGCTCCAAGCAGCATTGTGGTATGCATATCATGACCGCAGGCATGCATTTTGCCGTTGTCGGATGAAAAAGGTTCGCCGGATTCTTCCTGAATAGGAAGTGCATCCATATCTGCCCGGATTAAAAAAACCTTTCCGGGTTTTTTACCGCCTGCAAGTGCGATTAATCCTGCTTTTCCGCATTCTATGGGCTCATATCCCATGTCGGTCAGTTGTTTCTTTACATAGGAAAAAGTTTCGGAAAGCTCAAATCCGGTTTCCGGATGTTTATGCAGATAATGGCGGTTTTCAGTCATTTCCTGTTTTAACTGTTGAGCTTCCTGTAGTAATTTGTCTGGCAACATATTATTCCTCCTTTTAGAAATATAATTAAAACAATTTCGTATTTTTATGCAGTAAAAAAGCGAAGATGAGCTACATATTGCCCCCTTCGCTTATATCTTATTATTGTAGGAAGTGAAGTAGGGTTTGTCAAGATTACACATAGATATTCAGAATGAAATTCATTAGGTTGTGGGGGAAAAGTAGCCGGAATTGATTTTGGATGGTCTGTTTTTGACACACAGATTTCCTTTGTTTTCAAGGACTTGCGTGGGTTTAAAAGACATTTTTTGGGGAGCTTTTGTGAGATTTTTACAAAAATAAAAAAGATGGAAAAAGGCTATAGACAAAATGGAAGATCATGTATATAATCAAGTCCATAATAAATCTTTAAAATCTTTCAGCAATTATTGCTGAATCTTTAAATCAATTTATTTTTCTGAATGCAGTATCAATTTATTCCGGAAATATTTTGAAGTAAGTTGCTTAAGAAACGGGTTTATTTTGATATATGCTTTTATGGATTTCCTTAAACAATCAGGAATACTCAGCTTAAAGAGAAGGAGAGTGGTATGAATCGTTAGTTTGTTTGTTTTTTTATTGACTGCCGTTTATTCGGACTTGCGTTATGAAAGAATTTATAATTGGCAGATATTACTTGGAATAGTCGGTGGAATTTTATTTCGGTATTTTGAATCCGGTCCACCGGGTATATGGAGTGGAATGTTTTCTTTTTGTATTCCTGTTGTACTGCTATTTCCGCTTTTTTGTATCGGAACATTGGGCGGAGGGGACGTAAAGCTTTTAGCGGCAGCAGCAATTTTTTTATCACCGACCCAGACAATTCTGTTTATGGGTGTCGCATTTCTGACAGGTGCCTTGGAAGCACTGTTCAAAATGATAAGAGAACGGAATTTTTTTGAAAGATTCCAATATCTGATGTCATATGTTCATGACGTTTTTACAACAAATCAATGGAAACTATACGAAGAAGCAAAGAATCAGTCCGACATAGAAAAATCTTCATCCGATGTGCAGGCATTTGTAACTTTAAAGCAAATGGAAACGTTAATGGACAATGGAACAGTTTCTTATACTTCCAATTACAATGGAATGGAATACAATACTATTGTTACAGAAACAGGCGTTTCTATAAATAATATTCCTTCTGGTAAATATGAAATTGTAGAATCTAATGATAATACATTCATATTAGAAGGCATAGATTTACAGACAACAAGCTCAATTTCAGTTGTTAATGAAAATGGAAAATGGTATCTAATTATCGCAGAAACAAATAAAAACCAGACAGGAACGATTACATTAATTATGAATACAGGTTCCTTTAACGGAATGGACGATTCTATGATATTAAATAACCATTATTCATTAAGAACAACATCTCCTATGCAGGTTATGATGTTATCAATGTTTAGTGATGAAGTAACAGTTCCAGAATATGTGGAACCTACTACATATACAATCACATACAAAGATTGTGATGTAGAAGACGATACAAAGTATTCAGAGAACAGCGAAGCGACACTAAAAGATTGTGACATTGAGAACTTCCTCGGCTGGTCCGAAGACAGCGAAGCTACAGTCCCTCAATATTTAGCAGGTGATGTGATAACAACTGATAAAGATTTTACTCTCTATCCAGTTATTAAATCCTTGGAATCTACAGAAGAAGAGACTTCTGAAGAAATAGAGTCTGAGGAACAGGAAGAAATCAATGAGACAGAAAACACATCCGAAGAGAAAACTTCTGAATCAGAAGAATCTACCGAAGATGTAGAAACTGCAACGGAAGAAGAATCTTCTGAAATACAGGAAGAATCTTCCGAGGCAGAAGAGACAGAAACAGAGAGTTCTGAAACTATTGAAGCTGAAGAACCTCTTGAAAAGAATTCAGCTTTTTCTGAATAAACAAACCCCCTTTATATTATTATAGGCAGTCGGCAATTTGCTGGCTGCTTTTTTAAATATTAAAATATTGATATATAAATACTGAAAAAACATGCTGTAGTGTTGTAAATAGAAAATTCTTTGGGTATAATAAAATATAGGATAAATAAGGTATTGGGGTGCTATTAATATCCTATTCTTTGGGTAATCATAAATACAATTCAATGGCATATTCTGCCTAAAATTCACATTAAATTGGAAAATTGAATGCTTGTTTAAGTCTAAAACGAAGGGATTTAAACAAGATATGAAAAAAACAAAGATACAACTTTATAAAAAAGATGCTCTTAACTATTTAAAGGAACTGCAATCAAATTCAATTGATTTGGTATTAATTGACCCACCATATGAAGTAAGTAGAGAAACGAATTTTCAAAGTGGAGAAAAGAAGGGAAATGACACAGACAGATTTCGTGTGTCTATGGATTTTGGTGATTGGGATAATAATTTTACAGGTTTAGAAGACATTATTAAAGAAATTTATAGAGTCTTAAAAACTGGTGGTACGCTTATTTGCTTTTATGACTTATGGAAAATAACCACATTAAAAGAATACTTCGACAACGCTAAATTTAAACAAATTCGTTTTATAGAATGGATAAAAACCAATCCAGTACCGCTTAATAGTAAAACAAATTATCTGACAAACGCAAGGGAAATTGCAATAAGTGGGGTAAAAGGAGGAAAACCTACATTTAATAGTGAATACGATAATGCAGTATATAAATATCCTATTTGTCATGAAAAAAATAGATTTCATCCAACGCAAAAACCTGTAGAACTTATTAGTGATTTAATAAAAAAGCATAGTAATGTAGGAGATACTGTTTTAGATTGTTTTTCTGGTTCAGGAACAACAGCAATCGCTGCAATAAAAAATAATAGAAATTTTTTGGGTTGTGAAATAAGTGATACATATTATCAGAAGAGCATAGTAAGACTACAGAGCGAATTTCCAAACACTCCTGTTGACAAGGGAGGCGAGGAAAATGGCTAAATTGTCAAAAGAAGATAAAAATGATTTTATTAGCCTTCTTGATAATAATGCTGATTTAGAACTTATATCCTTAAAACTAAAGGAATATCAAAATTTTGAGTTAGAAGGTGGAATTTTAGGTAGAATTTTTCTTGCATATTTTCCGCCAAATAAGGAAGGTTTTACTCGATTAGTTTCAATGGAAGAACTGGAAAAACTACATAAAAGTTTTCATACTACAAATGGCGGAGACTGGTGTAGAAGCAATCAAAGTTGGCTTGGAAAGCAATATGTAATAAAACGATTCCATGATAAAGGGTCTATATCAGGAGTAAAACTTGATGGTATTAATAAAAATAAAATTGAAAAATACCGAAATATAAGCAAGCGAATTGTTGATGTGTTAAAAAACAGAAAATGTGCTATTTTACATATTTCTGATGTCGAGATTGATCATAAAAATGGTAAATATACGGATTGGGAAAATCAAGATACAAAAATGCAAAAATTAGAGGATTTTCAACCTTTATCTAAAGCTGCAAATGATGCCAAGAGGCAACATTGTAAAGAATGTAAAGATTCTAAGAGCAGATTTAATGCAAAAGTTCTTGGATATAAAGAAGGATATATTTTCGGTGATGAGAACACTGAAACTTGTGTTGGGTGTTATTGGTATGATCCACATCATTTTAATGAAATTATTTCAAAAGATTATGAGAAAGAATGCTAATGATATAATTTTAATATTTTATACAGTCAGCAATTTGCTGACTGTATTTTTAATGCCTTAAATATAAAAAAAATAATATTTAGTATATGAATTTCCCAATATTAATGGTATAATATTTTCTGATTAGAGCGTTTCTTATAGAAAGCACGGAGGAACTGGAAATATGATGGAACTATTTATGAATGACAACTACAGATTATTAAAACTCATGTATGATAATCAGACTACAGTTTTAAATAAGAAAGTAGTTCCGCTGACACAACTGGAATTATCATCTGCATTGGGTTTTTCTAAGATGAAGACCAACTCATTATTTGTCGAACTGCAAAAAGAAGGACTTATTGTGCAAGAGACAAGGGGTAAGTACAGTTTAACGGACAGGTCGGAAACTATAATTAAAGGAATAGAACAGTTGGAAAAGAAACTTGATTAAAGAAAGGGCGGACAATTATGGCTTTTAATGAAGATAGTAGAGTGAAATTGCCAGGGTTACTTCATTGTATAAGACTTGGCTATACATACCAGAGCAAGAAGGGACAGAATATCCAGCAACATAATAATATCTTTGTGGATGTGTTTAAGAAATCAATCAGAGATATTAATGGTAAGGATTATTCCGATGAGCAGTTGGATGATGCAATAAAGGAAATAGAAGTTCTTACAGATAACGCCAGAGATAAAGGACAGGCTTTTTTCGATAGAATGAGAGCCTATAGTGAAATGCGTCTTATTAATCTTGAGGAACCAGAAAAGAATGATTTTCGTGTAGTAAGTGAATTACCATTTAAAGGTGAAAGAAATGTGAATTTTAGACCTGATATTACTTTGTTGATTAATGGAATTCCAATGGCTTTTGTTGAAGTAAAAAAGCCCAATAATCAAGATGGTATACAAGCTGAATTTAAGCGTATGAGGAATGAACGACAGAATAAGGAAGAGCTGGTTCATTTCTTTAACCAGTTACAGGTATTAGGATTTACCAATAATCAGGAATATGATGATGAATCCAGAACGAAAAGATTGGGTTCCTATTACACAACTCCAAATGGTCCAAAAGATACAAAATATAATCATTTTAGAGAAGAGCAGGAAATCCCTGTAAGTGAATATATTTCTGACGAAGATATCAATACTGTTTTATCTGATAATAATGCTATGTCAATTAAATCAGATGCAGAGTTTATTGAAAATCTTAAAGTTGATACTTGTGCGAACAGATTCTTGACATCTGTATTTAGCCCAGAGCGTTTGATTTTCTTCATTCGTTATGGACTTGTGTACGTTGATTCTCCTGTAGATGGATTCCACAAACATATTATTCGATATCCACAGTATTTTGCATTGCAGGCAATGCTTGAAGATGTAAAAAAGGGAGTAAAACGTTCTGTATTATGGCATACTCAAGGTTCTGGAAAGACTGCATATAGTTATTTTGCGACAAATATTTTACGAGACTATTTCCAGAAGAAGGATGTAATTACAAAATTCTATTTTGTTGTCGATAGATTAGATTTGCTTACACAAGCAAATGCTGAATTTTCGGCAAGAGGTATGACTATTGCTGCAATTAATAGTAAAGATGATTTTGTAAAAAATATGCAGTCGCCTGTTGTAATGGACAATAGTTCTCAAAAGGGAAAATATAAAGAGACAATGAATGTTGTTAATATTCAAAAGTTCTCTGAAGATTCAACAGCTATTCCTGATGCCGACACAGTAATTCAACGTATCTATTTTATGGATGAAGTACATCGAGGATATAAACCCAAAGGAACATTCTTAGGTAATTTATTGGGTTCAGATCCTAACGGTATCTTTATTGGATTAACTGGTACACCTATTCTTGAAACGGTAACAGATGAAAACGGAAATAAGCATAAAAAACCGAAGAGAGATTTTAAGACAACAGACCTTTTCTGCAAATACATCCATAAATATTACTATAACAAGAGTATTGCTGATGGATATACTTTGAAAATTAAAAAAGAAAATATTGATACTAAATTTAGAAATGATGTAAGAGCTATGTTGGGTATTCCAGAAGGAAAGCAGATTCCTGCAAAACAGTGGGAAGAAGTAACTAAATCTGCGGAATATGTAGACCAGCTTTGTCAGTACATCGTCAATGATTTTGCTACGTTTGAGCAAGTACAGAATGATAATACTATGGGCTTTATGGTTGTTGCTTCCTCATCAGATCAGGCACGTTCTATTCAGGAATGGTTTGAAACTAAAACTGATATCAGTACAGCACTGGTGCTTTATGATGAACAAGATAACAAAGAAAAGCAGGAATATTTCAGAGGTAAACGGAACAATGAGACTGGAAAGACGGAAATTAAATACAAGGGCGTAATAGTATTTAATATGCTTTTGACAGGATTCGATGCTCCAAGATTAAAGAGATTGTATTTGCTTAGAACGATTAGAGAGCACAATTTACTTCAGACCTTGGCTCGTGTTAATAGACCTTACAAATCTATGCGTTATGGATATGTAGTAGATTTTGTTGATATCACGGAGGAGTACGAAGAAACTAATAGGCGTTATCTGGAAGAATTGAGAAACGATATCATCGAGGATGATGGAAGTTCCGTAATTGATGATATGTTTGTTGATGTAGTAGAAGTACGTAAAAAAATTGCTGACCTTGAAAACCAACTATTTATTTACATGGGTAATATCGAAAATAATCTGGAATCTTTTAGAAAACAGATTGAGCCATTATCAGAGGAACAGGTTAGAGCAATAGATCATGCACTTACAGAATACAGAGAATGTTATAACGAGTTGCGTATGTCTCATGAAGATGTAAGCAATATTCCTATTGATAGGCTTGTTAAGGCACAGCATGAAACAAATAACAGAATAAAGGTTCTTGTTCAGCAAAGAATGTTAGATGGTGATGATGAAGACAATGATATTGATTTTACGGATTTAATTGTTGATTTTATCCATAATGGAGAAATGGATTTAGAGTTCACCACAGAAAACGACATTATGGAGCTTATTGGTAAATTTAATAATGCTAAGTCGTCCAATACAGATAAGCAAGACCCTAAGTACCTTGATATTTATGGCAGGTATAAACAGGCATTGAAGGATTTCAAACAGGATGGAGATACTACATCAAAAGTAAAAGTTTTCATGGATACAATAAAAGCTCTCACTGTAGAAATGATTTCCTTAAATGAAAACAATAATAGCTTGGCAAATCGTTATCATGGAGACGAAGAGTATATGAGAATTCATAAGCGTATTATGGAAAATTACTCTGACAATCTAAACGATATGACAACATACAAAGTAATGGTCGATGTTATAAAAGCTATTGACGATTTATTAGGACACATGGCAACGCCTTCTAAAAATGTTGTTATGAGAGAGTTACTTAGACCTGTAAGAGATGCATTGCGAGCACAAGGCTTCACAGATGTTTCAAAACGTCAGGTAGAAAATATTATCTATATTTTTATAGATGACAAATTTAGCGATTAAATGGAGAAAAGACAATGGGATACGAAGAATATTTAGATAATGTAAAGCAAATGATCGATGATTTAAAGGCTATGACGGCGGATTTAGGTCTCGCTAACACAGGTGACGAATACAAAATCATATCAGAACTTTTTACATATAAGTTCTTAAATGACAAGTTAGTTTTTGAATTTGAAAACAGGAAAGACAAAAGTGAAAGCTTTGAAGATTTTGTTGATTTTGCAGATTCAAGCACCGCAAGAATTAAGGAAGAGTATTTATTAACAAACTTATTCCAGAAACAGAATGATCCTAAGTTCCATAAGATCTTCGATAAAGCAATGGAAGAAATTAGTGAAATGAATAAGGATGTATATTCTATCGAAACTTCTACAGGTATGAAAAAGCCGTTGATGGAGCCATTATCTGTATATTTGCGGGATCCAGACAAGGAAAACGAATTGGCTAAAAGAGCAATCAATATACTTTGCAAATATACATTTAAGGATATTTATTCAAAGGGATGGGATTATTTTTCATCAATATTTGAATATTTAATAAAGGACTATAATAAGGATTCTGGAAAGTATGCAGAATATTACACCCCAGCTTCGGCAGGAGCAATTATGGCTGATATTCTTTATAATGAAACTCCTGTAGATAAAGTGACGATTTATGACCCTGCGGCTGGATCAGGTACTTTATTATTATCAATGGCTAATGCTGTAGGAACAAAAAACTGTACACTTTATAGTCAGGATCGTTCACAGAAGTCTACACAGTTTTTGAGAATTAACTTGATTCTGAATAATTTAGCTCATTCATTGTCAAATATCGTCGAAGGAAATACAATGACGAATCCTGCTCATTTGGATGGAGATAAATTACAGCAGTTTGATTTCATTGTTTCCAATCCTCCGTTTAATGTTGATTTTTCTGCTGACATTCCTGCGATGGAGGCAGATATATATAACAGATTTTTCGCTGGAATTCCTAATGTACTAAAGGATAAAAAGAAAATGGCTATATATTTACCTTTTTTACAACATATTTTATCTTCCTTATCAGCGAAAGGAAAGGCGGCTGTTGTAGTTCCAGCAGGATTTTTAACTGCAGGCTCAAGAACTTCTAAAATAGCATTTGGGATTAGAAAAAAAATTGTTGATAATAATTGGCTAAAAGCTGTAGTAGAAATGCCATCCAATATTTTTGCTACAACGGGAACTAATGTAGCTATTATTTTCTTAGATAAAACAAAAACAGACGAAGATGTTGTTTTAGTAGATGCGACAAAACTTGGGACTGTAGTTTCTTTAGAAGAAGGACAAAAGACATTGTTATCATCTGATGATAGTAAAAAAATCACGAATGTAGTTAAAAAGAAAATTACGGAAGATGATTTTTCTGTATTGGTAAATAAACAGTCTATAATAGATAAAAAATATACATTTTCGGCAAGTCAGTTTTTTGAGGTCAAAATTACATATGAAAAATTATCTAAAGAAGATTTTGATGAGCATTTAAATGTTTTTAAAAAGCAATACCAAAACCATATAGAAATAAATAAGACCTTAGATGAAGCAATTATGAAAGAATTGGAGGAAATAATCTATGAGGAAAATGAGTCCAATTAGGTTAGGCGATGTAATAGAAAGTGTTGTAGATATAGGTTCAAATGGTAGTGATGAAGAGATATCGGCAAATTTAAACATGACAGATGAAATTGGTTATGCCAAAATGGTTCGTACTGTAAATTTTAATGCAAATGATTTTGAAAACAATATGAAATATATTTCAAAAGAAGCATATGATTTTTTTTCTAAGTCGAAATTATATGGCAATGAAATTATTATGAATAAAATAGGATGTCCAGGTAGCTTATGGCTAATGCCAGTCTTAAATGAGCCTGTTTCTTTAGGCTTGAATCAAATGGCAATAAAATATAAAAATGATGTTGACCAAATATATATGTACTATTTAATGAAATGTTATGAATCATATATTAAATCTTTAGCACACGGAACAACAACAAAAAGTATTACAAGGGATGATATTTATGATTTAAAGTTTATGGCTCATGAAAAGGAGGAACAAAAAAGGATTGCCCATATCTTAACACTAATAGATAAGAGAATAGATAATAGTAGAAAGCTAATTAATGAGTTATCCAAAGAGATTAAACAATTATATAATTTTTTCATTATTCAATACGGAGAACAATGTGATAAAAAACTTAGTGAAAAAAAAGTGTATAATAGGCGGATTCCTGAAGATTGGAAATGTATGGATTTAAGTACAGTTATTGAGTTTGAGCGAGGTGTCGAAGTAGGAAAGGCTAATTATACAGAGAAGAATATACACAATCCTGATTTAGTTAAGTTTTACAGGGTAAGTGATATGAATAAAACTTGTGAAGTATATACGGATAAGTCATTATGTGGGAATAAATTTTTGGAGTTTACGGATGTGTCTTTGTCTTTAGATGGGACTGTTGGTAAGGTGGGATATGGCTTACAGGGAGCATATTCTACGGGAATAAGAAAATTGATTAGTAATAATAATGTTTTCAATAATGCACTTTTGTATGCAATTTTTACTTCAGATGAAATTCAAATAACAATAAATAACTATGCTACAGGTTCAAATATTTTACATGCAAGTGAAGCAGTAAAACATTTTTGGGTTTCATATAATCAAGAGCAATTTGTAAAACTAAGAAAGCATATTACTCCATTGTTTGAGAAGATGTTGCATTTAAAAAAAGAAATGGAGAATTATGAAGATGTAAAATTGAAATTAATACCATTATTTTTTGATGGGAGTATTGGATTTTAAATTAATGAAAATAGGACCAGCGATTTTGTGTCGTTGGTCCTAAATTTATGACAGTTTCATACTGTGATGTATTAAAGCAAGACCGAGATTACATATAATCTTCTTCTCCATAGAAAACAGCATCCAGACGGTTCAATGTCTCACAATATTCCCGATATTCTTCGTCTTCCTGTTCGGATTTAAGTCTGTGTTCTTCATAGCCTCTTAGACGTTCGTCTTCGTCCTCCTCGGATTCTTTCCACCAGAGAAGGTCAATTTCCTCATCGTCGTCATATTCTTCGTTATCAAGGCAATCTTCCTCAAAAATAGATTTCCGTTTATAAAAATCTGGGTCATCTTCAATAAAAATACTCATAATCTCAACCTCCCTTAAAAAACAAACATTTGTTCTATAATAATAGTACCATAAATAGTGGGATTTTGCAACATTAGATATTAAATAAATAATACCTAAATATCTATTTTCTTTTTCTTATGCATCTACCCTCAATCAAGATTTCCTAAGTGCTGAAAAGACAAGCACTAAGCAAATCTATCTTTCTCCCTACATGACACAAGTGAGGGAGAAAGAGTAGTGAAAATGAAAACAGACTAGCAAGAAGCCAGTCTGTCGAATTACTTGTTATTCTTTTCTTCAATTTGTTTCTTCACATCAGATATTTTTTCTTCCATAAATCTATTTAATGCTTTAAGTGTCTGATATTCATGGACATAACTTTCAATCAGTTTTACGTGTAGGTGATAGTTTAGTGCAGAATTATCTTTAGGATCTGTCGGAGAATATAATCCTGCTTTTTTGGATTCTGTTTCCAAACGTTTTAATTCATCATTATAATCCTTGCACTTATCAATCATTCTTTTGATTTTTTTATTTTTATATATGTAACTGCGGCTGATTCCTGCATGTTGACTGAGTGTTGTCGGATTAACAGGAAGGTGATTTAATTTTAAGAATTCTATTCCTAATTGAGCTTTTAGTAGTGCATCAGCGGCGGATTTTTCATTTTCCTTCTCAATGCCAGACATTCTATTTGATTCTTGCTGTTCTTCTTCAAGTTCTGCCAAGTACGCCTGCTGCTGTTCATAGGTCATTTTACTCCAAGCTTCTCTCAATTTCTGTTCTTCAGCTTCTTTTGCAATTCTATCAAGATTAATGCGTCCATCACCCATAACGAATCATCCTCTCTGTTTCGATATTGATAGTATATCACAAGGGTACAAAAATCAGTAGACATTTTAGTGTCTACACCGTAAAATTAATAATAAATAATCGAATGAAAAGGTGGTGGAATTTCATGTATGGAACTTTGTTGTTTGTAAGTAATAAGAAGTATAAAAAAGAAAAAGTTCTACAGATTATGCAGCAATATTGTTTTGATTATGAAATTCCAGAAAAAGAATATGGAAAATTAACTGACGAGCATATTGTAAAAATGTTCAATGCAGCGAAACCACCTGAATTTATGGTTCTCATGGCAAAAAAGAAGTATGAAGAAACCAAAAGCGAAAAGTACAGAAAAAGGTTAGAGGAATATAATTCATTATTGCACGGAGATATAGAGAAATATTTTAATATGCAGGATGGATTTTCTGTAAAAAGAGGAAAAGTATTTACTACAAAAAATCTTGCTGATGGAAAATACAAAACAATCTCTTTTGGAAGTGGTGACGATTTTCAAAAGTTGCTGACAAATAAAAATGGAAATGCTGTTGATGTATGTAAAAAAGAAGAATTGGCTGATTATGTATCTGACAGCATATCAATGCTTTTTGACTTTGATAATAATTTATGGTTTGAAATAATGCAGCCATTAACAATAACTGATGGAGAAGATTTTAATTATCAGGAAGCACTCGAAAGGGCAAAAAAAGCCAAGAAGGTTAAATTAGAAATGATTGAAAAGATTAATAGTTTATCGCCAGACAGATATTGTTATGGGTTGATTTATCAGTTATAGCGAAGAAGATTATACCTATATGCTATAGAAGGGGGATATATTATGTACATTAGTGAAATCAAAGAGATTGAGAATTATAGGAACTTATCAGGGCAAACAATTAAGTTTGATAAAGCAATGAATTTTCTTATTGGAGAGAATAATATTGGAAAAACGAATATTCTGGAACTCTTAAATATTTTTTTATGTACAGGAAAATTTTCAGAATCAGATTTTTATGATGTATTACAGCCTATTCAGGTAAAAATAACAATAGAATATGATGCTGATGAAATAGGATTTTTTGAGGATAATTTTGATGTTGACAATAGTAATGCAATCACACTAATTGCAAAACAGGATTCTGTTGATGAAAGAATTAGTTATTATCACGATACCCCTGTTCAAACAAGAATTAATTCTGCTGTAATAAGAAAAATGAATATTCTATATTACTATGCTCAACGTATGCCTTCGAAGGAAGTTGATTTTAGAAAGACAAGTGGATCAGGAAAGGTCCTTAATTATTTGATTCAGCATAGTTTGGAAACATCAAGAATAGAAGAGAAAGATATTTTAAAGAAAACCAAATTAAAGGGTATTGTGAGTGATGTAAACAAACATATAGGAAGTCTTAATTCCATTACAGGAGATAAAGTTAGTGCATATCTTGACACAGACGTAGATAAAATCGTTTGCAGGATGTTAGGGCTTGGGGATGAAAATGGAAGAGAATTGAATGAACTTGGAGAAGGCATTCAGTACGCTTTTAATATCTTATTGCAAATTATTGAAATTATACATAATGTGAAAACGACAAGGAAACCAGAAGATTTTACAGAACGACTTATAGAAAAGAATGGAAAGAAATTATTCCCGCTGTTTCTAATATTAGATGAGCCAGAAATACACCAACATCCATATAGACAGAGAAGCCTTATTAAGAAAATTGATACATTGATGAAAAATGAAAATCAAGTGTTTGTAAACTTATTAAAGGAATTGTTTGATGTGGATGGTCTTATCGGACAGATATTTATTGCGACGCATTCACCAAACATTTTGCTAAATAACTATAAGCAGTTTATTAGAATTTATCATCCAACGGGAAAAGAGATTGAAATTATATCTGGAAGCAACTTGACGCTTGATGATACATTATATAAACATTTATTACGTAGTTTTTTATATTTAAAAGAAGCTATGTTTAGTAGGTGTATTGTTTTTGTTGAAGGAGATACAGAAAATGGTGCTATGCCTGTCTTTGCCAAAAGAATGGATTTTGATTTCGATGAAAAAGGTATTGGTGTAGTAAAATTAGATGGAGCAGATAGCGTTGAAAACTGCATGAAGCTCTATAATGAATTCAAAATAAAAGCTATCGCCATAATTGATAAAGACAAAAAAGATAAGTATGATCATATACCAGATGTCCTTTTTACAAAAGGAGATGATTTTGAAGAGGATGTTTACGACAATTTTACACTTATAGATTATATGAAATACAATAATTGCATAGGACAAATAAGTGCATTTGTTAGAATCCTGCGACCATATGGAGTTACATTAAATGTTCCGTCATATATAGCAGATCCAAATGGATTTACAATTGCTGATACATTGCAGCAACAAATAATGCATGATATAAAGCCTAATGAATTAGTTGAATTAAGAAAGACGAAAAATGCATCTAAGGCATCATTATTGGCTGAATGTGTTACAACGGTTCCTGAATCATTTCAAAAGGTTATTAAGAAATTGAAAAAAGAGGTGAAATAATGGGACTGGAAGAGGTTATTAGAAGAAAACATTCTGGTGATAATGAACATTTGGAATTCATATTTTCAGAAGAAAAGAAAATAATTGTAACGGCACCTGCTGGATGTGGAAAAACTACGGCAATGGTTAGTAAGATTGCATGGGAATTGGGAAAAGGAACAATTTCATCAAATAAAAAAGTGCTTGCCATGACATTTAGTGTCAATGCAGCTATGAAAATTAAAGATTCACTGAAAGAGTTGTTGCCAGAACTTGTTGAAAATAGCGAACAGTATATCTCAAAAGTCGATGTCGCTAATTATCATAATTTTGCAATGAAATTGCTATTTAAACATGGATATGCTTTGAATACAGAATTTATTCATTTGAGTGATTTTATAATAGTAGATGAAAGTAATCGTGTTCTCAATAATTATATTACAAGTTCTGACAGTGATAAATTAAATGCTTTGGATGATGCATTAAGAGCCTCTGATGAAGAAGAAATGAGAAATGTAATAGATGATTACTGGAACGTTCTAAATACAAAACTTATTCCTAATCATGTTATTACCTACAATGGATTATTGGTTTCCGTAATAAAACTACTAAGAAAAAGGCAGGTGTCAAGTTTTTACAAAGAATACTACAGAATGGTTATTATTGATGAATTCCAAGATACAAACATATTGGGATATTGGCTTGTCAATAAATTGATCGGAGATAATACTGTTATTTTCTTAGGGGATGATATTCAAAAGATTTATGGCTTTTTAGGAGCTATAAATGGGATATTTGAAAAATATAAAGAGAAGTATCCAATCAAAGAAATTAAGTTCTGCAATAATTATCGCTTCAGAACCAATGAATGTATGAAAGCGTTAGATAAGCTGATTAGGTCTTATGGTAATACATACGCTCCATCAGAATTTGAAGCGTCTGTTAATTTAAAGTATCTTGCCAATGATACAGAGGAAGATAATTTTATTGTTGAGGGAATTGATAAAATAATAAATTCTTCAAATGATAAAGTTGCCGTATTGGTACGCGCAGGAAATCAAGGTGAACCAATAGCAGCGAAATTATCTAGAAAAGGAATACAGTATTTCAATGCTTTGTTCAGGGATACAGACATTGAATTTCTTAAATTCTATGAAGTAGCAATTGATGAATTTCATAATGCAACAGGCAGTTCTGGAAAAGCTGTTCAAAAAGATTTACTAAATTGTCTGGAAGCAGTTAGACAAAGGCAAAACGAAATATATTCTAGTGCTAGAAGAAAATTTGTATATGATGCAATGTACAAATTGCTGGAAGTGCTTTTTGAAGAATCAAAGAAGTGGGAAGGAACATCAAAAGATAGATATGAAAATATTGATTTCATCTTAGGTAGCAAAGGTTTAAAGCATATGATGGAATACATAGAGGAAAAAGTAGTTTTAACCACGATACATGCTTCTAAAGGATTAGAGTGGGAATATGTTATTATTCCAAGAATGAATGCCTATGCATTTCCAACTGGACATATGTGTGGACCTTGTAGAGAGGTTCATAGTTGTAATGATGGATTTGATTATTGTAAATTCTTATTTGGAACTTCAATGGAAAAAGCATTTAAAGAAGAGATTAGTGTGTTCTATGTTGCTATAACAAGAGCAAAGCAAAATGTATTCTTAACAGTTAATACAGGACTAAATCAATGGAATCATACAAAACAAACAAGTTGTCTTATAGAGCTACAGGGGCTTTCACCTGTTGATTATAACTGGGATGACGTAATTTCATAATAAGTAGGATAAAACCTTGTGGTTGTTATGACTGCAAGGTTTTTTATTTTGTTGACAAATATACACTCAAAAAATTACCTTCAAACCCTTGTAAATAAAGGGCTGTATCATCTCTAACCATCACTAACCCTATACACCTTATACCGAGATACGCTGGTTAACTCTATCAGTGCTATCACTACTAACCCCTTCTAAAAAACTCCGCACTTATTGTCGGGGAGGTTCGGGGCGGTGAGGCAATTGATATGATGCAGGCCTATAACAGCGGTCATGACGGTTCCATGAGCACCGGGCATTCCAACGGAACAGAGGATATGTTAAGTCGTCTGGAAACCATGATACTGATGGGTATGGAGCTCCCCCTTATGGCAATTAAGCAGCAGATTGCTTCGGGAATTGACATTATCATTCATCTTGGACGGCTTCGGGATAAAACAAGGAAAGTACTGGAAATTGCAGAGGTAAATAAATTTGAAGACGGAAAAATACAGTTACATTCCTTGTATAAGTTTGAAGAAAGAGAGCAGGTTAAGGGAAGTGAAATACAAAAAGTAGCAGGAACATTAGAAAAGAAAGGAGAGCTATTGCATGGTGAAAAACTTAAAATGGCAGGTATTCCCTTATAGTCACGCCAATAACGGGAAAACGCTGATCGATTATGAGCATTACCAGTTTGGAAGGAAGGAAATGATTTTATACGGGTTGGAAGCTGTAGGAATTGTTCTGTTTTTTGCATACTTTTTTTACCGCTCCATTGTGGCGGCAGTGCCGCTAATTCCGGTTGGAATTTTCTTTTTGCAAAGAAAGAAAAAAGAGCTTGGAAAAAAACAACAGAATTTGTTAAAGGTGCAGTTTAAGGAAGCGGTATTAAGTATCAGTGCAGGAATGCGCGCCGGTTATTCAGCGGAAAATGCAGTCAAAGAAAGCTATAAAGATATGGTTCGGATGTTCGGCAGGGATAGTCTGATTGGGAAAGAGCTTGTTTATATACTCGGCGGGATGAGCAACAATATTCCGATTGAAAAACTGCTTCAGGAATTCGGAAACCGTAGTGGAGTGGAGGAAATCAAAGAGTTTGGGGAAATCTTTGAAATCTCCAAGAAAAATGGTGGAAACATAGGGCAGATTATTATGCAGACTGTGGATATCATCAGCAGAAAACTGGAGGTTGACAGAGAAATAGAGACAGTAATCAGTGCAAAAAAACTGGAACAGAAAATTATGAATCTGGTTCCGTTTCTGATTCTGTTTTATGTCAATATTACCTCCAAAGGATTCTTTGATATGCTGTATCACAACATAGCAGGAGTAATTATTATGACAATCGGTATTGCAGTCTACGGAGCAGCCCTTTGTATGGAGGACAAAATCATGGACATACAGCTGTAGAGAAAGCATGAAAAACTATTTGTGTATGGGATAAAAACAGGGAAAGAGGAAAAAAGAGTGAAGCTGTTCTACTTGCTTGGGGAAAAAATCTATCGTGTGATTGGGAATAAGGGAAAAAGAAGTGTTTTAAAAAGGCAGGCTGTATATGATATAAAAAATCTTTGTCCGGGAAAAAGTTCGGAAGAAAAACTAAAAGAATATTACATAAAAAAGATTGGAACGGTACTGTGTGTGTTGGTAATCGGACTGTTATTTTCCGTGCTGTCTTTGGTAAAAAGTTATACGGAGCAAACCATTGTGGATGAAAAGTACATTGTAAGGAACAGTTATGGAGAAGGTGTTTTGCAGGCAGAGGTAACCGCCGGCTTTGCGGATGGAAGTAAGGAGGAGTTTACTTTGGAAATCGGAGAAAGACGGTTTCGAGAGGAGGAGCTGGAGGAATTGTATGAGTTGGCAATGGCACAGCTGCCGAAGGAGATATGTGCGGAAGGAGACTGTGTGGAAGAAGTTCGTAAAAAATTAATTTTTCCGAGCGGGCTAGAAGGATTTCCTTTTGAAATTCAATGGGAAAGCAGTAATTATGAACTGGTGGATTATGATGGTGCGGTTCATAACGAAAAGTTGCCTGATAAAGGGGAAACAGTAAATCTGACCGCAATTTTCCAATATTATGATTTCAGGCGGGAATATGTATTTCCGGTACATATTTTTCCTCCTGACTTTTCCGGAGAAGAATTACGGCGAAAGGCGCTAACGGCAAGTATGGAGCGGAATGAAAGCAAGTCTGTTTATGAAGAAAATTATGTTTTGCCGGACAGTATTGCGGGAGAAAGTGTGGAATGGGAAGAAACAAGGGAAAGCAGTGCAGCAGTCATTTTACTGCTCACCTGTTTGACGGCAGTAGCTGTTTATCGAATGAAAGACTACGAACTGCACAAACAGGTTTTGTTAAAGCAGGAGGAAATGTTTTTCTGCTACCCTGAAATTGTGAACCGGCTTGTGCTGTATATCGGAGCAGGGATGACGGTCCGAAATGCGTGGAGAAAAATTGCATTGGATCAAAAAAGAGAAAAGAAATCGGGAAAAAGAAAAGGTTATATTTATCAGGAGATGCTGTTTGCCTGTTATGAAATGGACAGCGGCACCTCAGAAGGAGAAGCTTATGAACGCTTCGGCAGACGTTGCGGACTACAGCAGTATGTGAAGCTTGCAACCTTACTCGTACAGAATTTGCAGAAGGGAAACAGTACTATGCTGGTGCAGTTAAAGGAGGAAGCGGAAATTGCTTTTGCAGAGCGGATGAATCAGGCAAGGAAAAAGGGAGAAGAAGCAGGAACGAAATTGCTTATGCCAATGATGCTTTTGTTGGGAATGGTGATGGTTTTTATTATGATTCCCGCATTTGGCACCTTCGGAATGTGAAAAGAAAATCAGAAAGTGAGGATAAAAGAATGTACGGATTAAAGGATTTATGGAAAGACGAAAGCGGAATGGGAACCGTAGAAGTGATTTTAATTATTGTGGTGTTGATTGGGCTGGTGCTCATTTTCAAAAAGCAGATTACTAAGGTAGTAAACGATATTTTTGACAAGATTGTGAGTCAGAGCAGTTCTGTCTAAAAAATAAATCGCAGCCGGAGAAAAGACTGTCAAAGCAGAAGGGGGACAAACGGAAATGAAAAAAGCGTATTTAACCGTGTATTTATCGCTTTCACTGGGAATTATTATATCCCTGATTTTAGCGCTGACAGAAGGAGCAAGAATAAACGGGTGTCGCATGCAGATAGAATGTGTCACAGATATTGCAGGTAATTCCGTACTTGCGGAGTATCACAGACAGCTTTTAGAGCAATACGAATTATTTTATGTGGATACAAGCTACGGAACCGATCATGCAGCATATGCCAATACGGAAGCCCATTTAAGAAATTATATGGAGCATAATTATTCTCTTCAGGATGTCAGTACATTTAAGAAATACCGGGATATTTTGAAGCTTTCTACGGACCGCGTTTCCCTTCTTGCAGCGACGATAGCTACGGACGAGCAGGGGATTGGTCTGAAACGGCAGGCAATTCTCTATGAAAAGGACAAAGTAGGTCTGGCTTTCGCGGAAGAGTTGATGGAGAATCTTCGGACAGTTACGGAATACGAACAGGAAAGTGCAGAGTTGGAAAAACAACGGCTGGATGTAGATGAGCAAATAAATGAAGCGATTAACCGGAAGGAAGAGGACTTGCCACCGGAAAAGAAAATGGTTGAAACGGAAAACGGTATGGAGGAAATAGAAATAAAACCCCGAATTACGAGAGACAATCCGGCAGATATCGTGAATGCTTCGCGGGGACTTTCCCTGTTGCCGCTTGTCATAAAGGATATGAATAGCTTGTCCTATCAGAAAATTACACCGTCGAATTATGTAACAGGAAGACAGCTTCATGTCGGAAGCGGAAGAATGGAAGAAATGGATTACCCGCAGGGGTTGTTGGATGACATCATATTCCATGAATATATTTTGGAGAAATGCAGCAGATATACGGAGATTTTCGACAAGTCCCTCTTGAAATATCAGAGTGAATATATCATTTGCGGAAAAGACAGTGATGAAGAGAATTTAAAAGGAATTATGAATCGGCTGTTGCTTTTGCGGGAGGCGGCAAACGTACTGTATCTTTTATCAGACAGTGGAAAAATGGCAGAAATTGAAACGCTTTCCATGACTCTCTCGCTGATATGCATGGTTCCTGAAATAGAGCCGCTTGTAAGGTATTCGATTGTGTTCGCATGGGCTTATGCGGAAAGTATAAGAGATTTAAGAATTTTGTTTGATAAAGGCAGAGTGCCACTTGTGAAAAGCAGTAGCACATGGGGTACGGGGCTTTTGCAGATGACACAGTTTACAAATCGTCATGAAAGCGGTTCTTCCGGCGGAGAGGGACTTTCTTATGAAGATTATCTTCGGATATTTATGTGTCTGACAAATGAAGACGTCATAACCATGCGTTTTATGGATGTGGTGGAAATGGACATTAGGAAGACTGCAGGAAATGAGAATTTTCGCCTGGATGCCTGTACGGATTGTTTTGAAATGAATGCAGGTATAAGAAGTGAATATGGGTATACCTTTACAATTCAAAGAAAATACGGCTATGAACCTGTGGGTTGATGGCAGAAAGGAGGAACGGACAGTGATGCCCTCTTTTGAATGCAAGACATTATGTAACAAAGAAAACTTAAACGAAAAAAATAAAAAAGTAACCCCAATGACTCTCCGGGCAGATAAAAATGCCTTTTTGAACCCTATTTCTCTCAAAAAATTCGTCTATATGGACCCTCCGTTTTGGTATCAAAAGAGGGTGTCACTGTCCGGATTCTCCCGAAAACGTTTAAAACGAATCTCAAAGACAGGTATATGGGCGAGCATGACCGTAGAAGCGGCGTTCATTTTTTCTCTCTTTTTGATAGCGATCTTAAATTTGTTTTCCACGTTGGAGTTTATCCGACTACAAAGTAGTATGGAAGCTGCTTTTCATCAGGTTGGGAAAAAGATGATGGTTTATGGGTATGCTTACGAAAAAAGCGGATTGCAGTTGGAAGAATATCCGTTGGCCTCGGTTTTGTTCAGTTATTCTTATGTAAAGGCAAATGTGGAGCAGTATGCCGGCAGAGAATACTTAGATAATACTGTGCTTAAAAACGGCAGAGCAGGTATTTTTTATGGACAATCTAAAATAATGGAGGAGGATTGCATAGATTTGGTAGCGCTGTATGAGGTTAACGGTGTCTTTTCATATCCGGGTTTAAAAAGTATTCCCATGTATAACCGAATTTATGGACATATATGGAATGGTTATAATGTAGAAAAGCAAGTGGCAGCAGGAGAAGAGGAAATTTATGTATTTATTACCCAAAGCGGTACGGTATATCATAGAAACCGCAATTGTACCTATCTTAATCCTTCCGTGGAGGCGGTTTATTATGAGACTGTAAAAGAAAAAAGAAATATCGGCGGGGAAAAATATTATGCCTGTGAACGTTGTGGAGACAAGGGAAAAACGGTTGTGTATATTACGGAACAGGGAAACAGATACCATGCCTCTTTGGAGTGCAGTGGCTTAAAGAGAACTATTTATGCGGTAAAACTTTCCGAAGTGGAAGGACGTCCGCCTTGTAGTAAATGCGGGCAGTGAAGTCTGAAAGATGCCGGAAATGGAATTATGTAGTATTGTAATCGCCCTATAAAGAAGGAGAGAAAAATAATGACAGTAGAAATTGTAAATGGTTTGGCTTCAGCGGTGATGGTAGTATGTGCGGTAACAGACATAAAAAGGAAAGAGCTTTCCATGAGGTTGTTTGCACTGCTTGGTATTATTGCAGCGACAGGTTGCATTTGGGGACAGAACAGAGAGATGCTCACGGTGGTGGCAGGCGTGATACCGGGGATTTTGTTAATAGTGCTGGCTAAAATAACGGAGCAAAGTATTGGGTATGGTGACGGCATCATTCTGGCAGAACTTGGACTTTTGACAGGAGCAGGGAAATGTATGCTTATTTTGGCAGCAGCACTGGCGATGGCAGGTATTTTTTCATTGATAATTGTGGTTGTCAAAAAGGTGGACAGACGACATAGAATACCATTTGTTCCGTTTTTGGCAATAGCTTTTTTGACAAGCTGTTTTTTCGGGAAATAAAGGTTGTGGGAAAATGGTTTGGTGTGTGGGTAAAATGAAGTGTTGAGGTATTTATGAAAAAGAATAAATTTGGCGGATATTTTACAGTGGAGGCAGTTTTTATCGTACCGATCGTTATTTGTGTTTTGGCATTGTTGTGCTATATGGGGCTTTTTATGTGTAATCGCTGTATGCTGTTGCAGGATACTTATATTTTAGGGGTGGAGGGCAGTACAACAGATGGAATGAGTAATTCGGAAACAGTATCGTATATACTAAGTCATAGTAAAGCGATGCTGTCTAAATATTATGGAGTATCCCAAATGGATAAGAAGGTTCAGGTGGGAATGCGGGAACTTTCCGTTGAACTTCGATGTGAAATGAAGGTTCCGTTTGCTTTTTTTTCGTGGGAAGAAGAGAAAATGAGCGGTATATGGAAGCTGAATGAAAGAAAGAAACTGGATAGAACCGAACCGGTGAAATTTATAAGAGCGTGCAGAAAGGCAGAAAAACTTTTAGATTAGGTAGAGAAAGAGAAATGTAAGGGGTAGGAGGCTGTTACAAGTATGGAAAGAGAGGCAGAGTATATCAGTGATGGAAACCACAATTATTTGCGAATTAATTGTGGTGAAGAAAGAAAAAGTAATTATTCATATAAAATGATAACAGAAAATGCGATTAAGGGATTGCTTCCGTGCCGGATAAGGGTGGTAAACGGGAATACCTATTTGTATTATGAAGTGCAGTCCAGGCAAACTTTATTTTACCGGTATGAAGTCAAAGAAATGGATTATGATGCCTTAAAAAATATCTTTTTCCATTTATGTCTGTTGGGAGACGAACTGGAAAAATATTTTTTGGATTTTAATGATATATTCTTTGATGAACAATATATCTTTCAGGATATTGAAACAGGGGAAACAGTGTTTCTTTTTCTGCCCGATGAGAAACCGGAGGAAAATCATTTTGCATCATTTATGGAATATATTGTAAAAAGAATAAATCATAAAGATGCAAAAGCAGTACAGGCAGCTTACCGGTTGTATGATTTATCGAGACAGGATCATATTATGATACAGGAAATAAGACAACTGTTTGAAGAGGAAGAAAAGATTGTTTTTCAAACCGAAAAGACAGAATATGATACAGAATGGAAACAGGAAGAAAAACCTACGAAACAACCGGATGAGGAGCAGGAAGAGTGGGAATGGATGATTTCGGAGGAAAAACAGGAAATCAAAAAAGCAAAATGGAGTGATATTTATATACCCGCTTTTTTATGTATCATGCTTACCGTGTTGATTTGTATAAAACTTTCCTTTAAGCTGTCTTATGGAGAGGAAACGATTTGGATAGCGGGACTGATTGTAAACATTGGGCTTTGTGTAAGCTATTTTGTTTATCGGATATGGGAAAAAGGAAGAAAGAAGCGGGAAACGGAGGAAAGTTGCAAAGGGAGTAACAGGGTACAAAGAATATATGAAGAAGCAAATATAAATATACAAAAGTATGGGAAAGAACAAGAATGGAACGATATACAGGCAGAAAAGGAAGATACTTACGGTGAAACTGTATTCTTAGAACCGGAGCCGGAAAATATACTGTGTGGGTTGGGAAAATTCGAGAAACTTACTGTAAAATTGGAACATTTTCCATTTTCCATTGGTAAGTTGAAGGAAGAAGCCGATTATGTTTTGAAGGATAATTCCGTAAGCAGACTTCATGCCAGATTTTACCGGGAAAATAAGTCCATATATCTGGTGGATTTAAACTCAACTAACGGTACATATAAAAATGGTTTCCGGATACCTGCAAATGAAAAGATATTGTTGGAAGAAGGAGATGAAATCATCTTTGGAAAAGTAAGATTCTGCTATCGTTGACATGGGAAATTATTAATGTTACGCTTGATTCATTCGGAAAGGAAAAGAGAGACAGGATGAATGATAAAAATGCGTTTCAGGAAATAAATTCATATTTTTTTACGGTTTTATTCGTTATTCTAAATATTGTGTTATTTCTAATATGTACTTTTACAGGAAATTTGTTATATAATAAAGGTGCTTTTTATATTTGGAGCATAATAACAGACAAAGAATATTATCGATTCATCAGTGCTGTTTTTCTTCACTATGATATCAATCATATTTTTAGTAATATGATATTATTGTTCTTTATTGGCAGAATTGTGGAAAAGCAGGTAGGGCATATAGCGTATTTCTTTCTCTATCTTCTGGCCGGAATCTGCGGTAATTTTGTTTCGGGGTTTTGGGAAATGAAGTCGGAGCAATATAGTGTATCGGTAGGTGCCAGTGGTGCCGTATTTGGATTGACGGGTGCACTGCTTGTTTTAGTACTGTTTCATAAAGGCAGATTGGAACAGATTCGCTGGCAGGGTGTTATTTTAATGATTGCATTGTCTGTTTACAACGGTTTTACGACAGACAATATTAATAATGCGGCACATATCGGTGGACTCTTGACAGGAATTTTGATTACGATAATAGTACTAATTGGGAAGGAAGCATTAAAGTCGCATACATGGAAAGGAGCGGGAACATAAAGTTGAAGATAAATATTTATTATGGCGGAAGAGGGCTGTTGGATGACCCGACGCTGTATGTAATTAATAAAATGCAAGAAGTTTTGGAAGAATTAAATGTGACAGTGGAACGTTACAATCTTCATGAACAAAAAAATATGATTACAACTCTGCCGCATACTTTAAAAGAAGCAGATGGTCTTATTCTTGCTACTACAATTGAGTGGTATGGAATAGGCGGATATATGCAACAGTTTTTGGATGCATGCTGGTTATATGGAGATAAAGAGAAAATCAGTAAGCTATATATGTGCCCTGTTGTTATGTCGACTACATACGGTGAAAGAGAAGGAAAATTGAATCTTGCCACGGCATGGGAAATCCTGGGAGGGCTTCCGTGCAGCGGCATTTGCGGTTATATTGCAGATACGGTTACATTAGAAATGAACGAGGATTACATAAAGCTTATTGAGAAAAAGGCAGAAAATATGTATCGGACCATTCATCAGAAGCTGCCTAATTTCCCGACAAGTAATCAGGCTGTGAAACAGAAAATTTCCATTACAAAAAATTTGGACTTAACACCACAGGAATCAGAACAGTTGTCCCATTATGCGGCGGATGACAGATATGTGAAACGTCAGAAAGAAGATATACAGGAACTGGCAAGTATGTTTAAAGGGATGATGGAGACAAGGGAAGCAGATGATAACGGTGAATTTATTTCCGATATGGAAAGTCATTTTCAGCCGCAATCCGGATTTCGCGCAAATTACAAATTTATAATAGAAGGAAAGAAAAAACCCCTTGTTCTTCAAGTGAATGGTGGAGAATTGAAATGTTTTTACGGAACGGCTGAAAAATCGGATGTGGAGCTTCAGCTGACAAAAGAAACCATGCAGGATATTATTTCATCGAGAATGACATTTCAAAGGGCATTTATGTCCGGTGAAATGAAGATGAAGGGTGATTTTAAAGTGCTTCGGGAATTAGACCAGATTTTCTCATTCTCCAATACTTTAGTATAGTAGTGTTATTTAAAAATAAATCAGTGTCTGATGAAACAGACAAGAAAAGGAGCTAATATGAGAGACGACAATTGTATTTTTTGTAAAATAGCAAATGGGGAAATCCCTTCAAAGACAGTATATGAGGATGAAAATTTTCGGGCAATATTGGATTTAGAACCTGCCGCAAAGGGGCATACCCTCATTTTGCCGAAAAATCATTATAAGAATCTTTTTGAATTACCGGAAGAAGTGGCAGAGGAAGTTCTTGTTGTGGCAAAGAAGCTTGGAGCACAGCTTGTGGACAAGTTGCATAGTGATGGACTTAATATTATGCAAAATAATGGCGAAGTCGCTGGTCAGACAGTATTTCATTTCCATATGCATCTGATTCCCAGATATAAAGATGATAATCAGGAAATTGGTTGGGAAAAGAATGAACCAAGTCAAGAAGAATTGGAAGAAGTAAGAAAGCAGATTGTTGGGTAGACAGTTAAAAAATGCAAGAGTGAGTGAAGGGAAAGGTCTGAAAAATGAGGACGGTTCAAGTAGAGGAAATTACAAGAAATATTAAGGAAATGTGCATTGAAGCAAATCATTTCTTAACAGAAGATATGGATGCTGCCATGAAAAATGCAGTTGAAACAGAAAAAGCGGAACTGGGAAGACAAATTTTATGTCAACTTCAAGATAATCTAAAAATTGCAGGTGAAGAAATGATACCAATTTGTCAGGATACAGGTATGGCAGTCATTTTCATGGAAATTGGGCAGGAGGTACACTTTGAGGGTGGCGATTTGGAAACTGCAATTAATGAAGGAGTGCGTCAGGGTTATGTAGAAGGATACTTGCGTAAATCTGTAGTGAAAGATCCGCTTATTCGTGAAAATACAAAAGACAATACGCCGGCTGTTATTCATTATCAGATTGTGAGTGGTGATAAAGTTACTATTACCGTAGCTCCTAAGGGATTCGGGAGCGAAAATATGAGTCGAGTTTTCATGCTGAAACCGGCGGATGGAATCGAAGGAGTAAAAGAAGCTATTTTAACAGCGGTGAAGGATGCCGGTCCCAATGCCTGCCCGCCTATGGTAGTCGGTGTCGGTGTCGGCGGTACTTTTGAAAAATGTGCGATTATGGCAAAAAAGGCACTAACAAGGCCGGTAAATCAGCATTCGGAAATACCCTATGTAGCTGAAATGGAAACAGAAGTATTGGATAAAATCAACAGAACCGGAATCGGACCGGGTGGACTCGGTGGAACAACTACTGCACTTGCAGTTAATATTAATACTTATCCGACTCATATTGCCGGTTTACCTGTTGCTGTCAATATTTGTTGTCATGTTAATCGTCATTCCGTCAGAGTGATATAAAATTGTTATGCAAAGTTAGGAAGGAACTATAAGTATGGAAAAATATATGGAAGCACCATTAAGTGCCCGGGAGGCAAAAGAACTTCATGCCGGAGACTATGTTTATATTACCGGAACAATATATACTGCAAGAGATGCAGCACATAAAAGAATGCAGGAAGCACTGGAGCGGGGAGAAGAACTTCCGTTAAATATGGAAAACAATATTATCTATTACATGGGACCATCACCGGCGAGAGAAGGAAGACCTATTGGTTCGGCGGGGCCTACAACAGCAAGTCGTATGGATAAATATGCACCTGCATTACTAGACTTAGGATTAAAGGGAATGATTGGAAAAGGTAAACGTTCTCGGGAAGTGAAGGATGCTATTGTCAGAAATGGTGCTGTATATTTTGCAGCAGTCGGAGGTGCCGGAGCACTTCTTGCACAGTCAATCAAATCCTCGGAAGTGATTGCGTATGATGATTTGGGGACAGAAGCAATACGAAAGCTGGAGGTAGAAAATTTTCCTGTTATTGTAGTAATTGATGCAGACGGCAATGACCTTTATGAATCAGCTGCAAAGAAGTTTTGTACTTTGTAAGAAAATAGATTGACAAATGGAATCCGGTTATGTATAATAACACTTGCGTCACGAAAAGGATGCCCAATTTAATATTGGTAGAGGATATAGTTCAGACTATGGAGAAATACTCAAGAGGCTGAAGAGGCGCCCCTGCTAAGGGTGTAGGTCGTTCACGCGGCGCGAGGGTTCAAATCCCTCTTTCTCCGCTCTATTCCAATTAAGCATTTTGCTCAAGGAATCTCATGCAGTTAAGAGGTTCTTTTTTATCGAAAAAATGTTGAAAAGAGTAGAAAAAGCTGTTGACAGGACGAGCTTGATATGCTAATATAAAAGTCCACCGTCAAAAAACAGCGGTGCTGAAATCGGAAAAATCCAAAAAATGATTTCAAAAAATAAAAAAAGCTGTTGACAAACGAAAGAGTACATGATATTATATCAGAGTTGCGTCTGAAACGAAAGACAGCAGCAAAGAACCGGTCAGGAAGACAGACCGGGGAAGAACCTTGACAAATAAACAGTAATGCAACCCTGAAAATTCCAAGAGGGATATCGGAAGATAGACCAAGAGAAAATTCAGAACGAAGTATCAATTAGATACGACCTAAAACAGTAAAGAGCAGAAAATGCTCTCGAATCGGAAGATTCGGACGGAAGCCAGAAGAAACTGGCGGGACAGACGACATAAGAAGTCAAACGATTGAATATGAGAGTTTGATCCTGGCTCAGGATGAACGCTGGCGGCGTGCTTAACACATGCAAGTCGAACGGAGTTATCCTCTGTCAAAGCTTCGGCAGAGACTTGGATAACTTAGTGGCGGACGGGTGAGTAACGCGTGGGTAACCTGCCATATACAGGGGGATAACACTTAGAAATAGGTGCTAATACCGCATAAGCGCACAGTTTTGCATGAAACAGTGTGAAAAACTCCGGTGGTATATGATGGACCCGCGTCTGATTAGCTGGTTGGTGAGGTAACGGCCCACCAAGGCGACG